>NZ_SOBN01000001.1:1258750-2517500 GCF_004365705.1 Streptomyces sp. 846.5 | reverse complement strand
TCGTGACTGCGTGCCTTTTGAAGAATGAGCCTGCGAGTTTGCGGTGTGTTGCGAGGTTAACCCGTGTGGGGTAGCCGTAGCGAAAGCGAGTCCGAATAGGGCGATTGAGTAGCGCGCCCAAGACCCGAAGCGGAGTGATCTAGCCATGGGCAGGTTGAAGCGCGGGTAAGACCGTGTGGAGGACCGAACCCACCAGGGTTGAAAACCTGGGGGATGACCTGTGGTTAGGGGTGAAAGGCCAATCAAACTCCGTGATAGCTGGTTCTCCCCGAAATGCATTTAGGTGCAGCGTCGTGTGTTTCTTGCCGGAGGTAGAGCACTGGATAGGCGATGGGCCCCACCGGGTTACTGACCTTAGCCAAACTCCGAATGCCGGTAAGTGAGAGCGCGGCAGTGAGACTGTGGGGGATAAGCTCCATGGTCGAGAGGGAAACAGCCCAGAACACCGGCTAAGGCCCCTAAGCGTGTGCTAAGTGGGAAAGGATGTGGAGTCGCAGAGACAACCAGGAGGTTGGCTTAGAAGCAGCCACCCTTTAAAGAGTGCGTAATAGCTCACTGGTCAAGTGATTCCGCGCCGACAATGTAGCGGGGCTCAAGTACACCGCCGAAGCCGTGTCATTGCAACGGATAGCCCCAACGGGTGTTGTGATGGGTAGGGGAGCGTCGTGTGCCGGGTGAAGCAGCCGTGGAAACGAGTTGTGGACGGTTCACGAGTGAGAATGCAGGCATGAGTAGCGATACAAGAGTGGGAAACTCTTGCGCCGATTGACCAAGGGTTCCTGGGTCAAGCTGATCTGCCCAGGGTAAGTCGGGACCTAAGGCGAGGCCGACAGGCGTAGTCGATGGACAACGGGTTGATATTCCCGTACCCGCTTTGAAGCGCCAACGTCGAACCTCTGGATGCTAAACCCGCGAAGCCGCCCCGGAGTCTTCGGACGAGGGGGAGTGGTGGAGCCGGTGACCCAACAGGGTAGTAGGTGAGCGATGGGGTGACGCAGGAAGGTAGTCCAGCCCGGGCGGTGGTTGTCCCGGGGTAAGGGTGTAGGACGTTGTGCAGGCAAATCCGCACAACACATAGTCTGAGACCTGATGCCGAGCCGATTGTGGTGAAGTGGATGATCCTATGCTGTCGAGAAAAGCCTCTAGCGAGTTTCATGGCGGCCCGTACCCCAAACCGACTCAGGTGGTCAGGTAGAGAATACCGAGGCGTTCGGGTGAACTATGGTTAAGGAACTCGGCAAAATGCCCCCGTAACTTCGGGAGAAGGGGGGCCGGTGCTGGTGACGACATTCACTGTCTGAGCTGGGGCCGGCCGCAGAGACCAGCGAGAAGCGACTGTTTACTAAAAACACAGGTCCGTGCGAAGCCGTAAGGCGATGTATACGGACTGACGCCTGCCCGGTGCTGGAACGTTAAGGGGACCGGTTAGCTCTGTTTCGACGGGGCGAGGCTGAGAACTTAAGCGCCAGTAAACGGCGGTGGTAACTATAACCATCCTAAGGTAGCGAAATTCCTTGTCGGGTAAGTTCCGACCTGCACGAATGGCGTAACGACTTCTCGACTGTCTCAACCATAGGCCCGGTGAAATTGCATTACGAGTAAAGATGCTCGTTTCGCGCAGCAGGACGGAAAGACCCCGGGACCTTTACTATAGCTTGATATTGGTGTTCGGTTCGGCTTGTGTAGGATAGGTGGGAGACTGTGAAGCGGCCACGCCAGTGGTTGTGGAGTCGTCGTTGAAATACCACTCTGGTCGTGCTGGATGTCTAACCTGGGTCCGTGATCCGGATCAGGGACAGTGTCTGGTGGGTAGTTTAACTGGGGCGGTTGCCTCCTAAAATGTAACGGAGGCGCCCAAAGGTTCCCTCAGCCTGGTTGGCAATCAGGTGTTGAGTGTAAGTGCACAAGGGAGCTTGACTGTGAGACCGACGGGTCGAGCAGGTGCGAAAGCAGGGACTAGTGATCCGGCGGTGGCTTGTGGAAGCGCCGTCGCTCAACGGATAAAAGGTACCCCGGGGATAACAGGCTGATCTTCCCCAAGAGTCCATATCGACGGGATGGTTTGGCACCTCGATGTCGGCTCGTCGCATCCTGGGGCTGGAGTAGGTCCCAAGGGTTGGGCTGTTCGCCCATTAAAGCGGTACGCGAGCTGGGTTTAGAACGTCGTGAGACAGTTCGGTCCCTATCCGCTGCGCGCGCAGGAGTCTTGAGAAGGGCTGTCCCTAGTACGAGAGGACCGGGACGGACGAACCTCTGGTGTGCCAGTTGTCCTGCCAAGGGCATGGCTGGTTGGCTACGTTCGGGAGGGATAACCGCTGAAAGCATCTAAGCGGGAAGCCTGCTTCGAGATGAGGACTCCCACCACCATCGAGTGGGTAAGGCTCCCAGTAGACGACTGGGTTGATAGGCCGGATGTGGAAGCCCCGCAAGGGGTGGAGCTGACCGGTACTAATAGGCCGAGGGCTTGACCATAGCTGCTACGCGTCCACTGTGTTGTTCTGAAGTCACGGCCATGAGTTCCGGCTGGTCAACTTCATAGAGTTTCGGTGGTCATAGCGTGAGGGAAACGCCCGGAAACATCCCGAACCCGGAAGCTAAGCCTCACAGCGCCGATGGTACTGCAGGGGGGACCCTGTGGGAGAGTAGGACGCCGCCGAACAACCATTCCAGGTAAGCCCCCTGACCACCGGTCAGGGGGCTTACCTGCGTTCCCACACCACCTGCACCGGGGAGGCCGGACGCCGCACACCCGGCCGCTGGAAGGGGGCTCGGCAGCCAAACCGACCCCGCGCTCGGAGGGCTGTGCCTCAGCTCGCCGCTCGGGGGGCGCGGGCGACGAGCAGGGGTTGGAAGAAGCCGCTGTCCTCGGGAGAGAGCCAGTTGATGTGCTGGAAGCCAGCGGCCGCGACCGCTGTGGTGACCTGGGCTTGGGTCAGGGCCCAGGAGGTGGTGCGGCGGGTGCGTACTGTCCAGCTGTTCGTCTCCGACGAGTCGTCAGCGGGGTGGAGTTGGAAGTGTTCCAGGTCGTAGCGCTCGCCGTCTTCGTGCCAGTGCCACAGTTGGAAGGTGATCACGCGGCCCCGGGTGGTCTGGGTGACCTGGGGCGGAGTGGCTGAAGGGTGTTGGGCGCGGATCTCGTCGTAGGCCCGCGTGCTGAGGAGAAGCAGGCCGTCGTTGCGCAGTGCGGCTCGCATGGTGAGCAGGGCTGAGGCGACGTCCTCCGGAGTGAGGAGGTGGGCCAGGGAGTTGTCCGCGCAGACTACGGCGTCGAATGCGCCTGGGGCCACCGGCAGGTGTCGCATGTCGGCGGCCGCTGTGGGCACGGCCAGGCCTCGCGACCGGGCTTCGGCGCCGGCCCTCGCGGCGGCGTTCGGGCTGAGGTCGGTGCCGATCACTCGATGGCCTGCAGCCGCCAGGCCGATCGCCTGGGTGCCGATGCCGCAGGCGCAGTCCCAGATCCGCTGCGGGTGGTCGCCCAGTTCGGCGCGGAGTACCCGGTCCAGTGCGGTGCCCTGGCGCTGGATGCCTGCGTTCCAGTCGCCGTACAACAGGTGGTAGTCGTCGGCCAGTTCATCGTAGAAGGTGCGCACGGAGCGGGCATCGGTCATTCGATCACACTAGTGATCGGGCCGGGGGCGGTGTAGTGCCAACCTGGTTGCCAGGGCGGTGGATTGAGTAGCAGGTCCGCCAGAACAGCTCCGCCCAGCAGGGATTCGAACGCGGTTGGCGGAGTGCCATCCGGTGGCGATGCCGGCCTCGTTGTCCCCAGTGGTGGCGTGCGACTCCACGATGATCTCCCCAGCGACATGATCCATCCTCTCGGTCGCTGTCACTGCCCCGGACTAGGGTTCCCGAAAGGCAGTCATCCAGCCCCAGCCAGTCAGGGAGACCTCATGTCCAGACGAGTCACCAGCGCGTTCACGATCGACAGCTGGGAGGGGGAACCGGGGGACTGGCACGGGGCGCAGTTGCAGCGTACCCAGGCTGCGAAGACGTTCACCGGTGAGCTCTCCGGGAGCAGCGCGTTGGAGGCGGTGATGCTGGGTGTGGGGGAGAACGTCTCGGCGTATGTCGCGGTGGAGCGTCTTGAGGTCGGGTTCGACGGCCTGAAGGGCAGCTTCTGCCTGCTGCACTCGGCCACGGCCAACGGGGACGACAACCACATGCGGCTGACGATCCTGCCGGGTTCCGGGACGGGTGATCTGGTGGGGCTGTCCGGGACTGCGGAGATCCTGCCGGGCCACGGGTTCGCGCTGGTGTACGAGCTGGAGGGCGACCCTGAGCATGCCCCCGCGACCGCCCCCGAGCCGTAGCCTCGGCGTTCGCTGTGTGAGAGTCGGCACGCCCCGCCCGGAATGCCGTCTCTGTTCCCTCCGGGCTGCCTAGGCTGTGGACCATGAGTACACATTTTGACGTCGTGGTTCTCGGTGCCGGCCCCGGCGGCTACACCGCCGCCGTCCGCTCGGCCCAGCTCGGCCTGCGGGTGGCTGTCATCGAGGAGAAGTACTGGGGAGGCGTCTGCCTCAACGTCGGCTGCATCCCCTCAAAGGCGCTGCTGCGGAACGCCGAACTGGCGCACATCTTCACCCAGGAGGCGAAGACCTTCGGGATCAAGGTCGAGGGCAGCGTCACCTTCGACTACCGCGAGGCGTACCTGCGCAGCCGCAAGGTCGCCGAGGGCCGGGTCGCCGGCGTGCACTACCTGATGAAGAAGAACGGCATCACCGAGTACGACGGGCGCGGCACCTTCACCGACGCGCACACCCTTGAGGTGGCCCTGCGGGCGGGCGGCACCGAGACGGTGACCTTCGACCACTGCATCGTCGCCGCCGGCGCCACCACGCGTCTGCTGCCGGGCACGTCGCTGAGCGACCGGGTCGTCACCTACGAGGAGCAGATCCTCAGCGACTCCCTCCCCGAGAGCATCGTGATCGCGGGCGCCGGCGCCATCGGTGTCGAGTTCGCCTATGTGCTGCACAACTACGGGGTGAAGGTGACCATCGTCGAGTTCCTCGACCGGATGGTCCCGCTGGAGGACGCCGACGTCTCGGCCGAACTGGCCAAGCGCTACCGCCGACTCGGCATCGACGTGCTGACCTCCACCCGGGTGGAGTCGATCGACGACAGCGACCCCGCCGCCAAGGTCCGGGTCACCGTCAGCAAGAACGGGCAGCAGCAGGTCCTGGAGGCGGACAAGGTCCTGCAGGCCATCGGTTTCGCGCCGCGGGTCACTGGTTACGGCCTGGAGAGCACGGGCGTCCGGCTGACCGAGCGGGGCGCCATCGACGTGGACGGGCGCGGTCGCACCAACGTGCCGCACATCTACGCGATCGGCGATGTCACCGCCAAGCTGATGCTGGCGCACGCCGCCGAGACGATGGCAGTGATCGCTGCCGAGACGATCGCCGGTGCGGAGACCATGGAGATCGACTTCGTGATGGTCCCACGGGCGACCTACTGCCAGCCGCAGATCGCCAGTTTCGGCTGGACCGAGGCGCAGGCGCGCGAGCAGGGACACGACATCAAGGTGGTGAAGTTCCCCTTCACCGCCAACGGCAAGGCACAGGGTCTCGGCGACCCGGTCGGCTTCGTCAAGGTGATCAGCGACCAGAAGTACGGCGAGCTGCTGGGCGCGCATCTGATCGGGCCCGAGGTGACCGAACTGCTCCCGGAGCTGACGCTGGCCCAGCAGTGGGACCTGACGGTGCACGAGGTCGCGCGCAATGTCCATGCCCACCCGACGCTGGGTGAGGCGGTCAAGGAAGCCATCCACGGTCTCGCGGGGCACATGATCAATATGTGAGGTCTTGCCACTCGTTACTCGCGCGAGGTAGAAATTACTTGTGCGAGTAACAAGTGGCGACTCTGCGCTGGAAACGTCACCGCCACCGCCACCACGGCAACGGTCGCTGGCGGCGACGGCGCGTCGGGCGCAGATCGTGGCGGCGACCATCGAGGTCATCGCCGAGGAGGGGTACGCCCGGGCGACCTACAGCAGGATCGCCCGGCAGGCCGGCCTGTCCAGCACCCGGCTGATCTCCTACCACTTCGGCAGCCGCGACGAGCTGATGGAGCAGGTCCTGGTCGAGGTGGGGACCGGGGCCCAGCGCGCGATCGAGGAGAGGGTGGCGGCCGAGACGACCGCCACCGGCAGGCTGCACGCCCGGATCGAGGCCCAGCTCCGCTGGATCGCCGCCTACCCCGGCCAGGTCCGGGCCCTGTACGAGATCTCGATGAACGCACGGGACGACGAGGGTGGTCTGCGCTACGGACCCGAGCTCTCGGCCGAGGCCAATCTCACCGAGCTGGAGCCGATCCTGATGGACGGTCAGCGGAGCGGTGAGTTCCGCGAGTTCGATGCTCGGCTGATGGGATTGACGATCAAGTCCGGGATCGACGCGGCGATCGCCAGAATGTTCCAGCCGTCGGGACTGAGCGTCGACGAGTGCGTGCGGGAGATCACCACCTGGGTCGGGCTGGCCACCAGGAGGAGCCCGTGACGCCCTCAGCGGCCGAGCCCGCATCGGCCCCGCCCCCGCCGACTCAGCCACTGCCCCCACCGCCCCCACGACGGCACACGGCGCTGCTCCTCCTCGCCGATGTGGCCCTGCCGATCGGTGCCTACTACGGTCTGCGCGCCGCCGGCCTGAGCACCTACACCGCCCTCATCGTCTCCACGCTCGTTCCGCTGCTCAGCGCCCTGCTCCAGTACCGCCGCGAGCGCCGTGTGGACGGCATGGCCACCTATGTCGTCGCCGTGATGCTGCTGGCGCTGGCGGCGTCGCTGGTCAGCGGCAGTACCAGGTTCATGCTGGCCAAGGACGGCTGGGTGACCGGCGTGGCCGGGCTGTGGTTCCTCTGGACGGTGCGGTCGCGGCGGCCGCTGGCCTTCGTGGGAGCGCGGCCGTTCCTGGAGGGCCGGTTCCGCTCCGACGGAACGTCCTGGGACGTCCTCTGGCAGGACTCCGAGCGGTTCCGGCGGATCTGGCGGGTCTCGACCGCGATCTGGGGTGTGGCGATGATCCTGGACGGCGCGGTCCGGGTGCTGATGGCGTACACGCTGCCGGTCGACGCCGTCCCCGGTCTCGGCGGGCTGCTGTGGCCGGTCACCCTGGTGCTGCTGCAGGTCGTGAACGGCGTGTACTACGAGGTGGCCGGCCTCTGGGGGATCACTCGCTCCAGCCCCAGTACGTAGAAGACCAGTCCGGCGGCCAGACCCCAGAACGGGGAGCCGATGCCGAGTGCGGAGACCCCCGACGCGGTGACCGCGAAGGTGACTACCGCCGCCTCGCGGCCCTTCTCCTCGGCGACCGCCGCGCCCAGGGCGGAGCCGAGGGTGCCCAGCAGGGCGAGTCCGGCGACCGCCTCGATCAGCAGCGGGGGAGCAGCGGCCAGCAGCGCCGCGGACAGCCCGGCGGTGAGGCCGAGCACGATGTAGAGCGCGCCGGCCGTCACCGAAGCGATCCAGCGGCGCCCCCGGTCCGGATGGGCGTCCGGGCCGGCGGCCAGAGCCGCGGTGATGGCGGCGAGATTCACCATGTAGACGCCGCCGACGGCGCCGGCCGCGGTCGCCAGCCCGCTGCCGAGCAAGGCGGTCCGGAACGGCGGCCGGTAGCCGAAGTGGGTGAGCACGGCCAGGCCCGGTACGTTCTGCGCGGCCATGGTGATCACATACAGCGGCAGCGCGATTCCGGCGACGGCGCCGAGCCGGAAGTCGGGTGCGGTGAAGGTGACCGACGGCAGCAGCCCCGCCCCCTCCGCGGACAGGCCGGCCGGGCGCAGCACCAGCACGGTGATGGCGACGGCCAGCGCGCCCGGGGTGGCCCAGCGCCGGGCGAACCGGGTGAGCAGGGCCCAGACGGCGATCACCGGCAGGGCGAGCGCGGGAAGCTGGACAGCCGCATGGACCGGTGCGAGGCACAGTGGCAGCAGCACTCCGGCCAGCAGCGCGGTCGCCAGCGGCCCCGGTATCGCGGCGATCAGACGTCCCAGCCTTGACCACAACCCGGTCAGGGCGATCAGCAGCCCGCTGATCAGGAAGGCGCCGACGGCCGCCGGATAGCCGCCCGCCTGGTGCCCGGCGCTGACGAGCAGCGCGGCCCCGGGCGTGGACCAGGCGAAACTCAGCGGCTGCCGGTAGCGCAGTCCCAGGACGACGGCCAGGCCGCCCATGGCGAGGCAGAGCAGCAGCAGCCCGGATTCGGCCTGGTCCCGGTCGGCTCCCACGCTGCGCAGCCCCGTCAGGACCACCACGAACGAGCTGGCGAAGCCCACCACGGCGGTCACCAGGCCCGCGCTCAACGGCCTGCCCAGGTCCTCCATGCGCTTCATCGCTCGCCCTGCTCCGTCCCTGTTCGCTGGCGTTCCGTTTATGGAACGATAGGGCATCCGGGATACTGGGCGCCATGGTCGAGCGGGACGGACAGGACCCACGGGACGCACGCGGGAAGCGGTGGACGGCGGACACCGCCGCCGGCACCGGGCTGCGCATCCGCCGGCTCAGGGCCGAACGCGGCCTGAGTCTTTCGGAGTTGGCCCGTCGCGCCGGTATCGGCAAGGCCACGCTCTCCGGACTGGAGACCGGGAGGCGCAATCCGACGGCCGAGACCCTCTACGCCATCGCCGGCCAGCTGGCGGTGCCGCTCGCCGCGCTGCTCTCCGCCCCGGATGCGGCCCCCACCGTCGAGGGCGAGGCGGTGAGCGCGACGCTGCTGGAGGTTTTCCGCGACGGCGCGGTCAGCACCGAGCTCTACCGGCTCACGATCCACCCGGGGGCGGTCCAGATCTCCCCGGCCCATGCGCCCGGTGTCGTCGAGTACCTCACCGTCTTCTCCGGGACGGCCCGGGTGGGGCCGGTCGCCGCCACCCGGGTGGTGACCGCCGGTGAGCACGCCTCCTGGGTCTCCGACGGCCCGCACAGCTACGCGGCGATCGGCGGCGACCCGGTCGAGGCTAGCCTGCTGATCCGGCACCCGCTCACCGACTGATCAGCCCCAGCCCGACGCGGATCACCCCGCGCGGACCACCCCGACCTGCGGGCTGTCGGTGGTGGCGGCTACGGTGAGGCAGCAACGGGGAAAGGGCACCCACCATGCAGAACCTCACCCTGTCCTGGCAGTCCGCCGGGGCGGTCGGTGCCGCGGTGTACGCGGCGTCCGTGGTGACGCGCCGGTCCGGCAGGGTCGGCGCGGGGCTGGTGCTGCGTGAGGCCGCGACGGTGCTCGGTCTGTTCGCGCTGTGGCAGTTCGCCGGGCAGCTCAGCGTCATGGGGACGGACGGCGCGGTGGCGCGCGGCGAGTGGATCTGGAGCGCCGAGCGAAAACTCGGGCTGCCCGACGAGTACACCCTGCAGCAGTGGGTGCTGCCGCACCCCTGGCTGGTCCAGGGCGCCAACTACTACTACGCCACCATGCACTTCGGTGCCATGGTCGCCCTGCTGGCCTGGGTGTTCCTGCGCCATCGGGAGTCCTACGCCTGGGTGCGGACGACCCTGATCCTGGTCACCGCCGCCTCGCTGGCGGTCCAGCTGATACCGGTGGCGCCGCCGCGGCTGCTGCCCGACGGCGGGATGGTGGACACGGCCCTGGCCTACGGGCAGTCGGTGTACGGGACGACGGTCGCCGGGCTGCAGGCGGACTCCTACTCCGCGATGCCCTCGGTGCACGTCGCCTGGTGCGTCCTGGTCGCGGTCGCCGTGGTGCGGATCAGCCCCAGCCGCTGGCGCTGGCTGGTCGTCGCGCATCCGGTCGTCACCGTCGCCGTGGTGCTGGTCACGGCGAACCACTTCTGGCTGGACGGGGTCGCCGCGGTGGTCCTGCTGCTGCTCTCCTACCTGGTGCAGTGGCTGCTGCGACGCCTGCTGCGGCGGCGGTCCGACAGCGGCGAGGGCCGACCGCCCCGAAGGGTGGCCGACCCCCAGACCGTCAGCGAACCGGTGGGCTGAGCACGCACTCGCCTGCTAGTGCACGGTCAGCCCGTAGCTCCCCGCGGTCCGTCCGCTCATCCGCCAGCCCCCGTCGACCTTGGTGACCTCGACGCTGGTCACCCCGACCGGCTGCACGACCGGTCGCGCGCTCCCCGGGAACCACACGTCGAGGGCGCCCCTGCCGCTGCCGGCCAGTAGCAGACTGTCGCCGTCCACCCGCCACTGCGTCAACTGCCCGGGGGCGGCCCGTGGATAGGGCCGGTCCAGGACGGCGGTGACCGACGGCGTCACCGGGAGGTCCTTGCCGGTGGCGCAGTCGACCCGGACCACGTTGCCCGCTGTCGCCGCCTTTGGATCGCTCTGCGGATCGCCGCATGCCTGCTTCCACACCCAGACGGCGTCGCCGACCTGGTGGGCGTCCGCGGCTTCGACGAAACGTTTCTGCTTGGCAGAGTCCACGGTGTCCGCGGTGCCGTCCCCGAACCAGCCCCATTCACCGACCCACAGCGGCATGCCGTACGCGTTCGCCTGCTGCCTGGCCAGGGTGAAGCCCTGCTCGATGGACACCAGGTCGATCCCGGTGCCCTGGTCCAGGGTGGTCGACTCGTTGTAGAGATGCGGGGCGAAGACCAGATAGGGATCGTCGGAGAAGCCCTGCGGCGGCGCCGCGTCGAAGCCCAGCCCCGACCAGAGCACGCTCGGCTCGACGAACACCAGATGCGGGAAGCCGCCGGACTCCTGGGCGCGGATCTCCCGAACCGCCCGCTGGTAGTAGGCGCCCAGCAGCACCGACGAGGTCACCGGTGCGTCGTCGCCGACGCCGGGCTCATTGAGCAGGCCGTAGCCCGCCACCGCCGGTTCGTCCTTGAAGGTGGCGGCGAGCAGGCCCCAGGTGCGCACCAACTCGCCCTGGATGCCGTCGACATCGTGGTAGAAGTCGGTGAAGGCGGCGGCCACTGCCGGTGCGAAGTCGCGCCCACTGAACTGGCAGCGCGAGGCGCCGTCCGTCTGCGTCGCCCACTGCGGAGCGCCGTCGTGGCCGAGCAGCGGCGAGGTGCCGGACGGGCAGACCGTTCCCGCTGGTGCGCCGATGTACCGGCTCCAGGCGTCCTGGTGCATGGTGATGTCGGTGTACATCCCGTGCGCCGCCGCCATCGCCACGGCCTGCTGGATGCGCTTCAGATAACCGGTGTCCCAGTGGCCGCGCTGCGGCTCCAGCAGCGACCAGGAGATGTCGAGGCGGACCACGTCGAAGCCCGTCGCCGCCATCGCGGCGAAGTCGGCGTCGCTCAGCGGCCGCACCGTCTGCCTGCCCGAGGCGTTGGGGGCGTAGTCGACCAGTTGGTTGACGTTGACGCCGCGCAGCAGGACCTGCCGCCCTTCGGCGTCCACGATCTGCGCGGGCGTGGATCCCTGCGCCGGGCGCACCGTCAGGGCCGGCAGCGGCTGCCCGGCGGTGGCCGCCGCCTCGGCGGTGAGGACCGGTGCGGTGCTCGCCTGGGCCGGGGTCACCACGGACAGGCTCCAGGACGCCAGGGCCAGCACCACCGCCGAGCTGACAACCGTCACCACCCGCCTGCGGGCCATCACGTCCAGGGCCCGGCTGAGCAGCAGCAGCGTCGGCAGCACGCCCCAGCCGAACGCCAGGCCCAGTGAGAGCCCCGCGCCGACCCGTACCGCGAGCTGCGGTGCGACCAGCCAGCCAGTCGGCAGCGCCAGGGCGGTCTGCACCACCCCGGCCGCCGCGCCGCCGCCCATCGCCGCCAGCCAGCCGCCGATCAGCAGCCGGGTCGGTCGCTGGTACCGGAAGCGCCGTGACGAACGCATCAGCAGCACGGCCGAGACCACGGCGGCGACCACCAGTTCCACCGCGAACCGGCCCGGGCCCAGCGGCAGCGACCGCAGGTTCAGCCGCTCCCCGTAGAACGCCCCGGTGGGGGAGCCCTCCCAGAGCAGTGGACCGACCAGCGGTCCGATCAGGGCGAGCGGCAGGGCGGTGCCGGTCAGCGACCAGCGCGGTCCGAAGCCGGTGCCCCTGGCCCCGGCGCGGGCGAAGAGAAGTGCGGTCAGGCCGGGCAGCCAGCCCACCAGCAGGGCCTGTTCGGCCGTCAGGCCGGAGGTCCAGAGCGCGACCCGAGCGCCCTCCCGGGTCGGCACCTCGGCCAGCAACTGCAGGCCCCGGGCCAGTCCGGCGGCCAGTGCGGTCGTGCCCCAGACGCGCAGCAGGGTCCGCCACCGCCCGGCGCACTCGCCGACGCTGACGGCAGCCGTCCAGCCGGTGACGGCGGCCGCCACCGGGAGGAACACCGCGAGCCCGGCCAGTGACCAGAGACCGTGCACCGGACCGGTCCGCAGCTGGGCCCGCGGCACCAGCGCGAGCAGCCCGGTCGGGTCGAGCAGCGCTTCGGCCGCGCATGCTCCGAGCAGTGCCAGGGCGGCGCAGACACCGGCCGCGGTACGGCGGGTCCGGGAGATGGCGGGGTGGTCGGATCGGGGCACCGCATGATCGTAGGGAAGCGCCCCCGCAGGCACCAGGGCACACACAATCCCCACGCAACTGCTGTTGCGGCCTGTTATGGCCCGCCACGCCCTGCGATGGCCTGCTAGGGCGTCGGCACCCGCAGTGCCAGGATCGCCATGTCGTCGGAGGCCGGTTCCGGAGCGAATCGTTCCACTGCCCGCAGCACCCGGGCCGCCACCGCGCCCGCCGTCAGGCCGGTGCAGCCCGACAGCACCTCGGCCAGCCCGTCGTCCCCCAGCATCCGGGAGCCCTCGCGGCGTTCGGTGATGCCGTCGGTGACGCACAGCAGTACATCGCCCGGGTCCAGGACGAAGGTTTCCTCGACCAGTTCCAGGTCCTCGATCACGCCGAGCAGCGGCTGCGGTTCGGCCGCGGCCGAGACCGTCCCGTCCTGCTTCAGCCGCAGCGGCAGCGGATGCCCGGCGCAGACCGAGCGGAGCTCCACGGTGCCGTCCTGACGCGGCGTCATCTCCCCGTACAGCAGCGTCAGGAAGCGGCTGCGGGCGCCCTCGTCGAGGATGGCCGCGTTGAGGCGTTTCAGCACCTCGGGCGCGGTCAGGCCCTCCCGGGCCAGCAGCCGCAGCGAGTGCCGGGCCAGTCCGGTCACCGAGGCGGCCTCGGGACCGGTGCCGCAGACGTCGCCGATGGCGAAGCCGTAGGTCCCCTCGCGGATGGTGAAGACGTCGTAGAAATCGCCGCCGACCTCGTTGCCCTCGCCGGCCGCCCGGTAGATGACCTCGACCTCGACGCCGGGGATCTTCGGCAGGTCCGGCGGCAGCAGGCTGCGCTGCAGCGCCCTGCTGATGGCGGTGCGCTCCGAGTAGAGCCTGGCGTTGTCCAGGGCCAGCGCGGCCCTGCGGGAGAGGTCCTCGGCCAGCTCCAGGATCTCCCGGCGGAACTTCTCGTCGGCGGCCTTGCCCAGGGTCAGCATCCCGATCACCCGGTTCCGTGCCACCAGCGGCAGCACGACGGTCTCCCCGCTCACGGTCGCCGCCGTGGCCAGCGCCGTCGCCGGGCCGGAGCCAGGGGTGGGGCGGGTGGTGCCGCCGCGGCCCAGGCTGCGCAGCGACACCCGCATCGCCGCGTCGTGGGCCGCCTCGGCCGGGGCCCGCCAGTCGCGCGCGCCGGGAACGTTGAGCGGCTCGGGGGGCGGGATCAGGGCCAGCAGCGCCCGCAGGCCGTCGATCTGGTCCTCGTCCTCGTGCAGTACGAACGCCAGCTCCGGTGACGCGTGTTCGGAGATGGTGTAGACGGCGCACCAGGCGGCCAGTGTGGGCACGGTCATCTGGGCCATCAGCGCCAGCGTCTGGTCCCGTTCCAGCGTCCCGGCCAGCAGGTCCGACGCCTCCACCAGGAACGACAGCGAGCCCCTGCGCAGCCGTTCCAGCTCGGTCAGTCGGGCGCTCTCCACCGCCAGCGCGATCCGGTCGGCCGCGAACTGCAGCCGCAGCGCGTCCTCGTTCCGGTACTGTCCGGTGGCCTGCGCCGCGACGCCCAGCGAGCCGGTGAGCCGGCCCTCGACCTTGAGCGGCACGGTCACCACCGAGCGCAGTCCGGTCCCGGTCAGCAGCGGAACCGCACCCGGCTGGTCGGTGAGGTCGTCGTGCACGGCGGGGAGCCGGGCCGAGCCGTAGCGGCCTGCGCCGGCCTCGACCGGCACCCGGGCGAAGCGCTGCCGCCCGGACGGCAGGCCGCAGCTGGCCCGCACCTCCAGCTCGGTCTCGTCGTCGGTCGCCAGCAGCAGGTAGGCAGCGTCGCCGTCCAGCATGTCCCGGGCCCGCTCGACGGTCCGCTGGAGCAGTCCGTCCAGGTCGTCCGGGGCGGGCGAGCCGATGAAGGCGTCGAAGGAGGTCGGACCGCCCGCGCCGTCCTGCTGGGCGCCGCCGGTGATGCCGTCCAGCGGCTGGCCGCGGAACGGGGACTGCAGCACCGCCCGTTCCACGTCGCGTACCAGCAGGCAGACCGTGGACGCGGTGCCCTCGCTGTCGCGGACCCGCAGATGCGATCCGTACACCGGGATGGTCCTGCCGTCGCCGCAGCGCACTCCGTAGCTGCCCTCCCAGCGGGACAGCCGCAGCGCCTCCTCCAGGCCGAGGCCGGTGCCGGGGGTCTGCGGCCAGGCCGCGAAACCGCTGAGCGGCTTGTCCAGCACCTCGGTCGCGGGCAGTGCGAACAGCCGCTCGGCGTCCTGGTTCCAGCCGGTCACCACGCCTTCGGAGTCGACCCGCACCACGGCGACCAGCACTGCCGAGTCCGCGGCCGGCAGCAGCCGGTCGGGTACCTGCGGGCCGGCGAAGCGGGTGCCCGCGGCCCGGGCCGGCAGGTCGAGCCGGAACCAGACGCGCTTACGGGTCGGCGTGTAGTCAACCCCCCAGCGGGTCGCCAGAGCGGCGCACAGCAGCAGGCCGCGCCCTCCCTCGCGCTCCAGTTCCGCCGGGCCGACCTCGAACGCGGGATCCTCGCCCGGCGCGCCCGCGCCGTTGGTGTAGGTGCCGTCGTAGAGCGGCACGGTGCGCTTGGGATAGCGGTCGGCGACCTCGATCCTGATCCCCGCCTCGTCGCGCAGACAGGTCACCTCGGCCGCCGTTCCGGCGTGCACCACCGCGTTCGTCACCAGTTCGCTGACCAGCACCACCGCGTCGTCCACGACCTCGGAGAAGCCCCACCCCTGCAGGGTGTCCCGGACGAATCCGCGCGCGGACGCCACGGAGCGGCCTACCGGCTCGAACGTGGCGGTTGCCCGCGCGGTGACCACGAGGTGACTCCTCTGCTCTGTGCTGGGGACAACGGCCCTGAAGCCGCAAGGTTACTGATTCGTGCTGTCGCTCCGTGCCCGATCGGCAAGGCGATACCCCGCGCCACCCCTCACGCAACCCCCGATGGTCGCTAGATTGTCAGTACAGGACTGGCGCCTGCGCCCGCACCCGCCCCGGACAACGTACCGGGCCTGGCGGATGTGAGGTGTGGCACGGTGCCGGTTGGCAACTCTGGAGGGACCCCGGTGGAATCTGGCAGGGCGACAGCAACGGCAGCGGCCCGCGGCGGCAGGAGCCGCCGGAACCGGGGCGCCGACGCGGCGGACCTGCGCAAGCTGCTCTCCGCGCTGACGGCCATGCGCGACGGCAACTTCCGCAGAAGGATGACCGTCCCCGGCGACTCGGTCATGGCGGAGGTCGCCGCGGTCTTCAACGAGATCGCCGAGCGCAACCAGCATCTGACCGGTGAGCTCGCCCGGGTCCGCCGGGCGGTCGGACGCGAGGGCCGGCTCTCCGAGCGGCTGGAGGCCGGCGCCGGCGAGGGGGCCTGGGGCGCCGCGGTCGACAACTGCAACGCCCTGATCGACGACCTGGCCCGGCCGATGGCCGAGGTCGGCCGGGTGCTCGGCTCCATCGCCGAGGGCGACCTGGACCAGCGGATGGAACTGCGCGCCATCGGCCCCGACGGCGGCACCCATCCGCTGCGCGGCGAGTTCCTCAAGGTGGGCCGCACCGTCAACGGGCTGGTGGCCTCGCTGTCCGAGTTCACCGACGAGGTGACCCGGGTGGCCATCGAGGTCGGCACCGAGGGCAAGCTCGGCGGCCAGGCCAGGGTCCGTGGGGTGTCCGGCAGTTGGAAGGACCTCACCGACTCGGTGAACATGATGGCAAGCCGGCTGACCGCGCAGGTGCGCGATATCGCCCTGGTCACCACGGCGGTCGCCAAGGGCGACCTGTCCAACAAGGTCACCGTCCATGTCGCGGGCGAGATGCTGGAGTTGAAGAACACCGTCAACACGATGGTGGACCAGCTCTCCTCGTTCGCCTCCGAGGTCACCCGGGTGGCCCGCGAGGTCGGCACCGAGGGCCGGCTCGGCGGCCAGGCCACCGTCCCCGGGGTGGCCGGGACCTGGAAGGACCTGACCGACAACGTCAACCTGATGGCGACCAACCTCACGGTGCAGGTCCGCAACATCGCCCAGGTGACCACGGCGGTGGCCCGCGGCGACCTGTCGCAGACCATCGAGGTCGACGCCCGCGGCGAGATCATGGAGTTGAAGAACACCATCAACACCATGGTCGACCAGCTCTCCGGCTTCGCCGAGCAGGTGACCCGGGTGGCCCGCGAGGTCGGCACCGACGGCATCCTGGGCGGCCAGGCGATGGTCCCTGGCGCGGCCGGGGTCTGGCGGGACCTCACCGAGAACGTCAACTTCATGGCCGGGAACCTGACCGGCCAGGTCCGCAACATCGCCCAGGTGGCGACGGCGGTGGCCAAGGGCGACCTGTCGCAGAAGATCACGGTCGACGCCCGCGGCGAGATCCTGGAGCTGAAGACCACCCTGAACACCATGGTGGACCAGCTGTCGGCGTTCGCCGACGAGGTGACCCGCGTCGCCCGCGAGGTCGGCACCGAGGGGACGCTGGGAGGCCAGGCCATGGTCCCCGGGGTGTCCGGGACCTGGAAGGACCTCACCGACAACGTCAACTTCATGGCCAACAACCTGACCGGGCAGGTCCGCAACATCGCCCAGGTCACCACCGCGGTCGCCAAGGGCGACCTGTCCAAGAAGATCACCGTCTCGGCCCGGGGCGAGATCCTCGAACTGGTCACCACCGTCAACACCATGGTGGACCAGCTGTCGGTGTTCGCCGACGAGGTCACCCGGGTCGCCCGCGAGGTCGGCACCGAGGGCATCCTGGGCGGTCAGGCCCGGGTCAAGGGCGTCTCCGGGATCTGGAGCGACCTGGCCGACAACGTCAACTACATGGCCAGCAACCTGACCGGCCAGGTCCGCAACATCGCTCTGGTGGCCAAGGCGGTGGCCGGCGGCGACCTGTCCAAGAAGATCACCATCGAGGCCCAGGGCGAGGTCGCGGCCCTGGCCGACACCCTGAACACCATGGTGGACCAGCTGTCGGCGTTCGCCGACGAGGTGACCCGAGTGGCCCGCGAGGTCGGCACCGAGGGGCGTCTGGGCGGCCAGGCCCGGGTCGCCGGGGTCGGCGGGATCTGGAAGGACCTGACCGACAACGTCAACCTGATGGCCAACAATCTGACCGGTCAGGTCCGCAACATCGCCCAGGTCACCACGGCCGTGGCCAAGGGCGACCTGACCAAGAAGATCGACGTCGACGCCAGCGGCGAGATCCTGGAGCTCAAGACCACCATCAACACCATGGTGGACCAGCTGTCGGCGTTCGCCGACGAGGTCACCCGTGTCGCCCGCGAGGTCGGCACCGACGGCCGCCTGGGCGGCCAGGCCCGGGTCCCCGGCGTGGCCGGCACCTGGCAGGACCTCACCGAGTCGGTGAACGAGCTGGCCGGGAACCTGACCCGGCAGGTGCGCGCCATCGCCCAGGTCGCCACCGCCGTGACCAGGGGCGACCTCAGCCTGCGGATCGACGTGGACGCGTCCGGCGAGCTCGACGAGCTCAAGGACAACATCAACCAGATGATCGCCAACCTGCGCGAGACCACCCGCACCAACCAGGAGCAGGACTGGCTGAAGACCAACCTGGCCAGGATCTCCGGGCTGATGCAGGGCCGCCGCGACCTGGAGGCCGTCGCCTCCCTGATCATGAGCGAGCTCACCCCGGTGGTCTCGGCCCAGCACGGCGCGTTCTTCCTGGCCCAGCCGGGCAGCCGGCCGCCGGAGCTGGTCCCGGAGGACGAGGACGACGGCGACCTGATCCTGCGTCTGATCGGCTCGTACGGCTACCAGCGCCGCGCCATGCCGACCACCTTCAAGCCCGGCGAGTCGCTGATCGGCCAGGCGGCGGTGGAGAAGCGGCCGATCCTGCTGACCTCGGCCCCGCCCGGCTACCTCAAGATCGCCTCCGGTCTGGGCGAGGCCGCACCGGTCAACGTCATCGTGATGCCGGTGCTGTTCGAGGGCCGGCTGCTGGGCATCATCGAACTGGCCTCCTTCAACGCCTTCAACAAGGTCAGCCTGGACTTCCTGGACCAGATCGCCGAGATGATCGGCGTCACCGTCAACACCATCTCGGTCAACACCAAGACCGAGGGTCTGCTGCTGGAGTCCCAGCGCCTCACCGCAGAACTCTCGATGCGGTCGGCCGAGTTGGAGGCACGGCAGGAGGAACTGCAGCGCTCCAACGCCGAGTTGGAGGAGAAGGCCGAACTGCTGGCCACCCAGAACCGCGACATCGAGATCAAGAACTCGGAGATCGAGGAGGCACGCCAGGTCCTGGAGGAGCGCGCCGAGCAGCTCGCACTCTCCTCGCGCTACAAGTCCGAGTTCCTGGCCAATATGTCGCACGAGCTGCGCACGCCGCTCAACTCGCTGCTGATCCTGGCCAAGCTGCTCACCGACAACGCCGAGGGCAACCTCAGCCCCAAGCAGGTCGAGTTCGCCGAGACCATCCACGGCGCGGGCTCCGACCTGCTCCAGCTGATCAACGACATCCTGGACCTGTCCAAGGTCGAGGCCGGGAAGATGGACGTGCGTCCGGCCCGGATCGCGCTGGTCCAGCTGGTCGACTACGTCGAGGCGACGTTCCGTCCGCTCACCGCGGACAAGGGCCTGGACTTCGCCGTGCGGGTCTCGGCGGAACTGCCGGTGACCCTGCACACCGACGAGCAGCGGCTCCAGCAGGTGCTGCGCAACCTGCTGTCCAACGCGGTGAAGTTCACCGACTCGGGCGCCGTGGAACTTCTGATCCAGCCTGCGGGCAGCGCCACCGGGCAGCACCCGATCCCGCAGCACATCCAGGAGCAGCTGCTGGAGACCGGCGCGATCAGCGACCCCGAGGAGCCGCTGATCGCCTTCTCGGTCACCGACACCGGCATCGGCATCCCGCAGAACAAGCTGCGCGAGATCTTCGAGGCGTTCAAGCAGGCGGACGGCACCACCAGCCGCAAGTACGGCGGCACCGGCCTCGGACTCTCCATCAGCCGGGAGATCGCCCGGCTGCTCGGCGGCGAGATCCACGCCGACAGCGAGTTGGAGCGCGGCAGCACGTTCACGCTCTTCCTCCCGCTGGACTCCGGTCAGGACACCCCCGGGGCCGTGGACGCCCATCCGTCCGACGTCTGGGGACGGCATCTGGCGCCCGGTACCAGCCCGGCCCAGCTCTGGGCCGACGAGGTGCGCGAGGCCGCCCAGGAGCGCCGCCGCGAGGCCGCCGCGCTGGCGGCCGCCCTGCCGCGCCCGGCAGTTGAGCCGGCGCGTGCCCCGCAGCAGGCCCGGCAGAACGGCTACGGGCCCGCCGCTGCCGAGAACGGCGCGGGCGCGGCCCCGGAGCAACTGGAGGAACTGCCCGGACTGGTGGACGGCTTCCTGCCGACCGGTCCCTTCGGCGGCTACTTCGAGGGTGAGAAGGTGCTGATCGTCGACGACGACATCCGCAATGTCTTCGCCCTCACCAGCGTGCTGGAGCAGTACGGCCTGACCGTCCTCTACGCCGAGAACGGCCGCGAGGGCATCGAGGTGCTGGAGCAGCACGAGGACGTGGCGGTGGTGCTGATGGACATCATGATGCCGGAGATGGACGGCTACGCGACGACCGCGGCGATCCGCAGGATGCCCCAGTTCACCGGGCTGCCGATCATCGCGCTCACCGCCAAGGCGATGAAGGGCGACAAGGAGAAGAGCCTGGCCGCGGGGGCCTCGGACCATGTGACCAAGCCGGTGGACACCGACCATCTGCTTGCCGTGATGGAACACTGGCTGCGCGCCCGGAGGTAGCCGGGTGCGGGTGCCCGGCCGGTGTCCAGCGGGCGCCCGCGACACGCAGCATCCGTCCAGCCGGCTGTGGTGGACAGGGCTGTTCGTCTGCGGCCCGGAACCGGTGCGGCCCGGGCGGGTTCGATCGCCGGACCGGGGGCAGACGAGGGGAACTGCGGCATCGGTGTGCCTCCGGCGCCTCTCGGAAACGCGGCTGTCCGGGCAGGGGCCGGATCTGCCCCCACTCGTAGGGGTGGTGGCAGCCTCCGGAGGGAACCGGCTAGGGTCACTCCGCGTTGCCAGAGGTATCGACTGGGTCACCAGGGACCGTACCTGAACACTCCTGAGGCGCGGATTGACGGTGGCATGGGTGGCGGGCAGTGAGGTGCGGCTAGCATGACCGTGACGAGCACGAACGGCAGCGGCACCATGAGCCGCGAGACGTCCACCGGGGTGGTCCCGGGGCGAGGAGGGCGGGCCATGGTGCAGAAGGCCAAGATCCTCCTGGTCGACGACCGGCCGGAGAACCTGCTGGCGCTGGAGGCGATCCTCTCGGCGCTGGACCAGACCCTGGTCCGGGCGTCCTCCGGGGAGGAAGCGCTCAAGGCGCTGCTCACCGACGACTTCGCGGTGATCCTGCTCGACGTTCAGATGCCGGGCATGGACGGTTTTGAGACCGCCGCCCACATCAAGCGGCGCGAGCGCACCCGCGACATCCCGATCATCTTCCTCACCGCGATCAACCACGGCCCGCACCACACCTTCCGGGGATACGCGGCCGGAGCGGTGGACTACATCTCCAAGCCGTTCGACCCCTGGGTGCTGCGCGCCAAGGTCTCGGTCTTCGTCGAGCTCTACATGAAGAACTGCCAGCTCAAGGAGCAGGCGTCGCTGCTGCGACTGCAGTTGGACGCCGGCGCTCCCACCGCCAACGGCATTGCCGGCAACGGCAGTGGCAATGGCGGTGCCAACGGCGGCGGAACCGGCTCCGAGGCCGCCCGCCGCAGCGCGCCCGGCAGCGGTCTGCTGGCCGAGCTCTCGGCGCGGCTGGCCGCGGTCGAGGAGCAGGCGGAGGCGCTGACCAAGCAGTTGGACGAGACGGCGGACCCGGCGGCGGTGGCCACCGCGACCCATCTGGAGCGCAAGCTCTCCGGCCTGCGCCGGGCGCTGGACGCGCTGGAGCCGGGCACCCCCGGCAGCGGCAGCCCCGCTGCCAGTGCCGGGAGCTGACGCTCCGCCGTACGGGACCGGCCGGTCACCCGGTCCGGGTGACCGATCGTCATCTCGTCCGGTCATCCCCTTCGACACACCCCGGGCAACCGGACGCGGCGCATGTTGCGCCGGAGCCACCACCGGTAACCTGAGCCGCATGGCGACACGCATGTCCGGAAGCAGCTCGCGTTCCCCAGGCGCGGGAGCGGCGCGGAAGGCTGCCGCCGGGCCTGCCAAGAAGGCCGCACCCGCGAAGAAGGCGGCGGCGAAGACAGCCCCCGCCAAGAAGGCCGCAGCTGCGAAGAAGGCGGCCGCGCCGGCCAAGCCCCCGGCCCCGCCGAAGCCGCTGCCCTACCGGGCCGTGCGCGGCACCTGGCTGGGGATGGCCCACGGCGTCGGTGCGATGGCCCGTGGCGTCGGCGACGGCGCCAAGGGCCTGCATCCGGCGCACCGCAAGGACGGCCTGGCACTGCTGCTGATCGCGCTGGCGCTGCTGATCGCAGCGGGTTCCTGGTCGGATCCGCAGGGCTGGCTGGGCGTCGCGGTCACCAACATCGTGAAGGGCGCCTTCGGTCGGCTGTCCGTGCTCGTGCCGATACTGCTGGCCGGGATCGCGGTCCGGCTGATGCGCCATCCGGAGCGGCCCGAGGCCAACGGACGCATCGTCATCGGCCTGGGCGCGCTCAGCCTCGGCATCCTCGGGCTGGTGCACATCGGCTGCGGTGCGCCCGGAATGGGCGCCGGCGCCTCCCACATCAGGAACTCAGGCGGGCTGATCGGCATGGCCGCCTCCCGTCCGCTGATGGCGGCTGCCGGACCGGCACTGGCGGTACCGCTGCTGCTGATCGTGGCCTTCTTCGGACTGCTGGTGGTCACCGCCACGCCGGTCAACCAGATCCCGCAGCGGCTCCGGCTGCTGGCCGAGCGGTTGTCCCTGGTCGAGCCGCTCGCCCCGCAGAACGGCGACGGGCCGGGCGGGGGAGACCTGGACGGCCTCGGCTTCGTCACCGACTACGAGGGCCGCCTCGGCGACGCCGAGTTCGCCGGCGAGCCGGGGACGCCCGCGGAGCGTGCCGCGCTGCTGGCCAAGCGCGAGCGGCTGGAGCAGGAGGGCGCACTGCCGCCGCGACGGGGGCGTCGACCCCGTCGGCGCCAGGGCGCCACACCGGAGCACCAGGGCCTGCCCGGCAGCCTGGACGCTATTGACGTGGCCGCCGCCGCGGCGGCCGACCTGGACGGCGCCCTGCTCAACGGCGCGCTGGTGAACGGGGTGCAGCCGTCCCCCTCGCTCGCCGATGTGCTGAACCGGGTGAAGGACCGGACTCCGCCCAGCGACGCCGACCAGGCCGTCCCGCTCACCAAGGGCGACCCGGTCGGCGACGGCGAGGAGCCGGCCGAGGTCCCGCCCGCGCGACGTGAGGAGTCCCCGTCCGGGCCCCCGGCCGTGGAGCCGCCGGTCCCCGCCGAGGACGCCGGCATCCCCCCGCTGCGTTCCGAGCAGCTGCGGCTGCCGTCCGACAGCACCTACCAGCTGCCCTCGCCCGACCTGCTCACCCGGGGCGGCCCCGGCAAGGCCCGGAGCAAGGCCAACGACGACGTGGTGGCCGCGCTCACCGCGGTCTTCGCCGAGTTCAAGGTGGACGCGAAGGTCACCGGCTTCACCCGGGGGCCGACGGTCACCCGCTACGAGGTCGAGCTGGGCCTCGCGGTCAAGGTCGAGCGGATCACCAGCCTGGCCCGCAACATCTCCTACGCGGTGGCCAGCCCCGACGTCCGGATCATCAGCCCGATCCCGGGCAAGTCCGCCGTCGGCATCGAGATCCCCAACACCGACCGGGAGATGGTCAACCTCGGTGACCTGCTGCGCTCGCCGATCGCCACCAGCGACCCGCATCCGATGATCGTGGGCATGGGCAAGGACGTCGAGGGGCAGACCAGCGTCGCCAACCTGGCGAAGATGCCGCACATCCTGGTGGCCGGCGCCACCGGCGCGGGCAAGTCCTCCTGCATCAACTGCCTGATCACCTCGATCCTGATGCGGGCCACCCCGGACGAGGTCCGGCTGGTCCTGGTCGACCCCAAGCGGGTCGAGCTGACGGCCTACGAGGGCGTGCCGCATCTGATCACGCCGATCATCACCAACCCGAAGAAGGCCGCCGAGGCGCTGCAGTGGGTGGTCCGCGAGATGGACCTGCGCTACGACGACCTGGCCGCCTTCGGTTTCCGGCACGTCGACGACTTCAACAAGGCGGTGCGCAGCGGCAAGGTGCAGCCGCCGCTGGGCAGCGAGCGGGTGCTGGAGCCCTATCCGTACCTGCTGGTGATCGTGGACGAGCTGGCCGACCTGATGATGGTGGCCCCGCGCGACGTCGAGGACTCCATCGTCAGGATCACCCAGCTGGCCCGTGCCGCCGGCATCCACCTGGTGCTGGCCACCCAGCGCCCCTCGGTGGACGTGGTCACCGGCCTGATCAAGGCGAACGTCCCGTCCCGGCTGGCCTTCGCGACCTCCTCGCTGGCCGACAGCCGGGTCATCCTGGACCAGCCCGGAGCGGAGAAGCTGATCGGCAAGGGCGATGCGCTGTTCCTGCCGATGGGCGCGGGCAAGCCGACCCGGATGCAGGGAGCGTTCGTCACCGAGGAGGAGATCGCCCTCGTCGTCGACCACTGCAAGGCGCAGACCCGGACCGAGTACCGCGATGACGTCACGGTGGGCAGCGCCCCGCGCAAGGAGATCGACGAGGAGATCGGCGACGACATGGACCTGCTGGTGCAGGCCGCCGAGCTCGTGGTGACCTCCCAGTTCGGCTCGACCTCGATGCTGCAGCGCAAGCTGCGGGTGGGTTTCGCCAAGGCCGGCCGGCTGATGGACCTGATGGAGTCCCGCAACATCGTCGGGCCCAGCGAGGGCTCCAAGGCACGTGACGTGCTGGTCCAGCCCGACGAGCTCGACGGGATTCTGCTCACCCTCCGGGGGGAATGATCGCCCCGGGGCGCATCGCCGGCGCCCCGGCTGCCGTTGGACGGGGTGGCTGAGGGCCCGGGGGCAGGCTGATCACCGCCTACCTGACCCACCGTCACCACCGCCGCCGGAGTGTTCCGCCGCATCCGGACGGCAGTCTCCCCTTTCGGCGGTATCCGGGTTGATGCCCTCTCGGGATCGCCCCATAGACTGACACTGCAGCAGGTGGCCCACGCTCGAAAGGCGCCATTGTGACCATCGGCAAGTCCCCTTCCGGAGACCCCGGCCGAACCGCGCGACCCAAGGCCGCGAAGCCGTCGGGTCCCGCCGCGGCGAAGAACACCACGCAGAACCCGGCTCCGAAACCGGCTCAGGAGAGCAAGAAGAGCACCGCGCCGACGATCGGTCAGGTGCTCGGTGCCGCGCGCCTCGCGGCCGAGCTCACCGTCGAGGAGGTCAGTGCCGAGACCCGGGTGCGGGTGCCGCTGATCCAGGCGGTGGAGGAGGACGACTTCGACCGCTGCGGCGGCGACTTCTACGCCCGTGGGCACATCCGTGCGATCGCCAAGGCGGTCGGCGCGGACGGCGAGGCACTGGTCGCCCGCTACGACGACGCCCACGGCGGAGCGCCCTCGGCGGCGCGTCCGATCGCGGCCTTCGAACCGCAGAAGATCCGCGCCGAGCGCCGCCGTCCCAACTGGACCGGTGCGATGGTCGCGGCGATCGTCGTGGTGGTCGCGGTGATCGGGTTCAACCTGGCGGCGGGCAAGGACAAGACCCCCTCGGCAGAGGCCGCGGTGGTGCCCTCGGCGCACCCGTCGGCCTCGGCAGCGCCTAAGAAGCCGGCCGCGCCGAAGGCCAGCCCGGTGGCGGCGGCCCCGGCCGGCCGGGTCACCCTCAAGGTGAGCGCGGAGTCCGGGGACAGCTGGCTGCTGGTGAAGAACAGCAAGGGTGACCAGCTCTTCCAGGGCGATCTGACCAAGGGCGACTCCAAGGTCTTCACCGACGCCAAGAGCCTCAAGGTGGTCTACGGCAACGGCGGCGCGGCGCACCTCTGGGTGAACGGCAAGGACCTCGGGACCGCCGGATCCGACGGTCAGGTGGTCAAGGCGACGTACACGCCGGGCGACCCGCAGGCCGGGTGACCTGGCCGGCCGTGGTGACGGCCGAGGGCCCGCAGCGCAGGATCGATACTGCCGCTGCGGGCCCTTCGCATCACCTGCGTGCTCCAATCTCTCGGGGAGCGACCCCCCGTACCCCACGAAACCCCGAGGTGGTGGGGCTCCGCTGATGGACCCCGCTGGGTGAAGCTGCGCGAAAACCTCGGTAATCTTGGCGTCATGTCCCAACGCCGCACAGTCGCCCTTGTCACGCTCGGATGCGCCCGCAACGAGGTGGATTCCGAGGAACTCGCCGGGCGCCTGGAGGCCGACGGCTGGGAACTGGTCCTGGATGCCGCGGACGCCGACGTCGCGGTCGTCAACACCTGCGGCTTTGTCGAGGCCGCGAAGAAGGACTCCGTCGACGCCCTGCTGGAGGCCAACGACCTCAAGGGCCACGGCCGCACCCAGGCGGTCGTCGCCGTCGGCTGTATGGCCGAGCGCTACGGCAAGGAGCTGGCCGAGGCGCTGCCGGAGGCCGACGCCGTGCTCGGCTTCGACGACTACGCCGACATCACCGACCGGCTGCAGACCATCCTCTCCGGCGGCAAGCACACCTCGCACGTCCCCCGGGACCGCCGCACGCTGCTGCCGCTGAGCCCGGTCGAGCGCCAGGCGGCCGCCGAGGGCGGCGCGGTCGCGCTGCCCGGCCACGGCGCGGAGGCCCCCACGGAGCCACCGGTCACGGAGACGCCGATCACGGACCTCCCCGAAGGCGTGGCCCCGGTCTCCGGACCGCGCGTGCTCCGCCGTCGGCTGGACGACAGCCCGGTCGCCTCGGTGAAGCTGGCCTCGGGCTGCGACCGCCGCTGCTCCTTCTGCGCCATCCCGGCCTTCCGCGGCTCCTTCCTCTCCCGCCGCCCCTCGGACGTCCTCAACGAGGCCCGCTGGCTCGCCGAGCAGGGGGTCCGCGAGATCATGCTGGTCAGCGAGAACAACACCTCCTACGGCAAGGACCTGGGCGACATTCGGCTGCTGGAGACGCTTCTGCCGGAGCTGGCCGCGGTCGAGGGGCTGGCCCGGGTGCGGGTCAGCTACCTGCAGCCGGCCGAGATGCGTCCGGGCCTGATCGGGGCGCTGACCGCCACCCCCGGTGTGGTGCCCTACTTCGACCTCTCCTTCCAGCACTCGGCGGCCAATGTGCTGCGCCGGATGCGCCGCTTCGGCGACACCGACCGCTTCCTCGCCCTGCTGGACCAGATCCGCGCGCAGGCCCCGGAGGCTGGCGCCCGCTCCAACTTCATCGTCGGCTTCCCCGGCGAGACCGAGGCGGACCTGGCGGAGCTGGAACGCTTCCTCACCCATGCCCGGCTGGACGCCATCGGCGTCTTCGGCTACTCCGACGAGGACGGCACCGAGGCGGCCGGCTACGACGGCAAGCTCCCGGAGGATGTGGTCGCGGAGCGGTTGGCGAAGATCAGCCGCCTCGCCGAGGAGATGACCGCGCAGCGTGCCGAGGAGCGGATCGGCAGCACGGTGACGGTCCTGGTCGAGTCCGTCGACTCGGACGACGACGAGGACGCTGAGGACGCTGCGGAGGACGGCTCGGTGATCGGCCGGGCCGAGCACCAGGCCCCGGAGACCGACGGCATCACCTCGCTGACCGGGAATCTGGACGGGGTGAAGGTCGGCGACCTGGTCACGGCGAAGGTCGTGGCCAGCGAGGGCGTGGATCTGATCGCCGAGGTGGTGGGCGCGTGATCGGAGGCGCCGAGGGGGGAGTCAGAGGCCGCGCTGCGGCCGGCGGTGGCGGCGCCGAGAAGGCTGCGCAGGCGGGGCTTCTGGAGGAGCCCGCGGGACGGCCCGGCCTGTGGAACATCCCCAATATGCTCACCATGGTGCGGCTGCTGATCGTCCCGGTCTTCGCTGCGCTACTGCTGGCCGGCGGCGGCCATGACCCCAAGTGGCGCGCGGTGGCCTGGGCGTCCTTCGCCATCGCCATGATCACCGACCTCTTCGACGGTGAGCTGGCCCGGCGGATGGGCCTGGTCAGCGACTTCGGCAAGATCGCGGACCCGATCGCGGACAAGGCGATCATGGGGACGGCGCTGGTCGCCCTGTCCGCGCTGGGTGATCTGCCCTGGTGGGTGACGATCGTCATTCTGGTCCGTGAGATCGGAATCACACTGATGCGCTTCTGGGTGATCCGGCACGGGGTGATTCCGGCCAGCCGCGGAGGCAAGCTGAAGACCCTCACCCAGGGCATCGCCGTGGGCATGTACGTGCTAGTGCTCAGCGGGCCGCTGGCGAGCGCGCGGGCCTGGCTGATGGGTGTCGCGGTGCTGCTCACCGTGGTCACCGGGCTCGACTACGTGCGCCAGGCCGTGGTGCTGCGCCGGGCCGGGCTGGCCCGCGAGCGGGCGGCCTCCTCGTGACCGCCGGCGCCGAGGAGGTGCTGGCGGCGCTGGTCGAGGCCGGGGCGACGGTCGCGGTGGCCGAGTCGCTCACCGGCGGGCTGCTGGCGGCGGAGTTCGTCGCGGTCCCCGGCGCATCCCGGGCGTTCCGGGGCTCGGTCACCGCCTACGCCACCGACCTCAAGGGCTCGGTGCTCGGCGTGGACGCCGGGCTGCTCGCCGCCAAGGGGGCGGTGGACCTGACCGTCGCGGAGCAGATGGCCGAGGGCGTGCGGCGGCTGATGGCGGCGGACTACGGGGTCGCCACCACCGGCGTCGCAGGTCCCGACCCCCAGGACGGGCACCCGGTGGGCACCGTACACCTCGCGGTGGCGGGGCCGGGGGGAGTATCCAGCACTTCGCTGCTGTTGTCGCAGGGGCGTGCCACAATCCGTCGCAGGACCGTGGAAGCCGCGTTCGCGCTGCTGGACCAGGCACTGCGATCCCGCAACAGTGAAGGTCCGGAGGGTTAGTGAGGGTGGTCCTACCGGGAATAGGAACAAGTGACGGACCGGAAACGGCCGACGTCCATACCGCGAACAGCAGGGGAGGGGCCATGGATACAGCTCAGAGTGAACACGACCGGGCTCCCCGCACGCGACGCGGGCCAAGCGGTACGGTGGGGCAGTGACGTCTCGAGCCGCGGTCCAAGGAGGGAGCCACCGATGATCCTGCTCCGTCGTCTGTTGGGTGACGTGCTGCGTCGGCAGCGCCAACGCCAGGGCCGCACCCTGCGCGAGGTCTCTGCCGCCGCCCGGGTTTCGCTCGGCTACCTGTCCGAGGTGGAACGCGGTCAGAAGGAGGCATCCTCCGAGTTGCTCTCCGCCATCTGTGACGCCTTGGACGTGCGTATGTCCGAGGTCATGCGCGAGGTGAGCGACGAGCTCTCGCTCGCCGAGCTGGCCGCCGGCGAGCCGGTGCGGCCGATCCTGGTCGAGCCGGTGCCGGTACCCGCCGGTGCGCCCGACCGAATGCCGTCGCTGGTTCCCAAGGCCAGCGCCATGGACGTCGTCGCAGCCTGACGACCCCCGGCACTACTGCGCCGGTGACTCCCACTCGGAGTCACCGGCGCAGTGCTGTGTGGCGTGCGCCCGGCGTGCAGGCTCCTTCGTGCGCTGCTGTGTGCTTCGATCACTCTTCTGCGATCTGACCGATTTGTCGGCATCTGGCTAGGATGGAATTTCTGCCCCGCCGGTTCTCGGCGGGCTTCCCAAGGCGGTGCTGCATGAGACGCCCCTCGACAGCCGGTGGACTCCCGCGCCGGAGCCCGCTGGTCTGGGGGCTGACCTCGTTGCTCACCCTTGCCTGCTGGGGCGCCCTGCTGGGCGGGCTGTTCAGCACCCGTACCGGTGTCGGACTGATGTTCGCCGGGGGCTGGACGCTGAGCCTGCTGCCGGTGCACAGTACCCGCTTCCGGCCCCGCCCGGCGCGCCCACGGGCGGCGAAGACGGACGGGACCGAGACGGACCCGGTCGAGGCGAACACCCCTTAGGACCGGAGCCGGAGGCCGCGCGGGGTGGGGTGGAATCCGGCGGCTTCCAGCGGGGCACCCAGCAGGGAAGTGAGCGCTGCTTCGCCGTTGATGCGTTCCACGGTGAGTGCCGGGAGGGTACCCGCGTGCAGCGCGCGGGCGAGTGCGTCGGCGGCCAGCCGCAGGGTGGTCTCGTCGGGCGCCCAGGAGAGCATGGACTTGCCCCCGCGCTCCAGGTAGACGGTCAGCTCGCCGTCCAGCAGGACCACCAGGGAGCCTGCCTTGCGTCCGGGTTTGTGGCCCGTGGACTGCCCGGCGGGGGCCTCCGGCCAGGGCAGTGCGGCGCCGTAGGCATTGGCCGGGTCGGCGGCGGCGAGGACGACGGCGTCGGGAACGGCTTCGCCGGTGCCGCCGCCTCCGGGGAGCCGGGCCGCGACGGCACGCAGCCGGTCGATGGCGCCGTCGGTGGCGAACTGGGCCGCGCCCAGGCCCTCGACGACATAGCCGCGCCTGGTACGGCCGTTCTCCTCGAAGGCGGTCAGCACCCGGTACACCCCGGCGAAACCGCCCGGCGCCCGCTCGGCCTGGACCGCGCCGCGGGTGACCACGCCATGGCGGTCCAGCAGTGTCTGCGCCAGGGCGTGGGTGCGCTGGGTCGGATCGGCCAGCGGCGCCGGCAGCAGCGACCAGCGCCCGCCGGTGGTGGGCATCGAGGCGCTGCGGGCGGCGGGGCGCGCGCTGCCGTAGCGGGGGCGCGGAGCCGCGCGAGGGGCGCGGTGGGCGGTGGAGCCGGCGGTCCGTCCCGAGCCCAGCAGGGCCCGCAGCGGCGCCAGCGTGTCATTGGTGAGGTACCCGGCCCAAGCCAGGTCCCAGAGCGCGGTCGCGAGCTCCACCGGGGTGGCGGTCGGGCCCTGCTGCTGGACGTGGTCGGCGATCTGCCGGAAGAACAGGCCGTAGCCCGGTGCCAGCGCCGCCAGCACGGCCCGGTGCAGTGGCGTCTGCTCCAGCGGCAGCGCGGCGGGGAGCAGCAGCGGAGCGGTGTCGGCCGGGGCGAGGACGATCCAGCCGTCCTTGCCGGGCAGCGCGCCGGCGCCGCCCCAGAGCACCTCGCCGGCGGCGGTGAGCTCGTCCAGCATCGCCGGGCTGTAGTCGGCCACCCGGGACGGCAGCACCATCCGTTCCAGGGCCGAGGCGGGCACCGGCGATCCCTGCAGCTGCTCGACCGCCCGAAGCAGGCCGTCGACCCCGCGCAGCCGGTGCGCCCCCAGATGCTGCCACTGCGGCAGGAAGGCGGCCAGGGCGCGCGGGGGCACCGGTTCGACCTCGTGCCGCAGTGCGGCCAGCGAACGCCGCCGCAGTCGCCGCAGCACCTCGGCGTCGCACCACTCCACGCCGGAGCCGCCGGGGCGGAACTCGCCCTGGACCACCCGGCCGTGCGCGGCCAGGCGCTGCAGGGTGCCCTGGACGACTGCGGGGCCGAGCCCGAAGCGGGCGGCGGCGTCATGGACGGTGAAGGGGCCGTGGGTGCGGGCGTGCCGGGCCAGCAGATCGCCCAGGGGATCCTTGACCGGTTCGGTGAAGGCCTCGGGGACGCCGACGGGCAGGGGGGTGCCCAGGGCGTCGCGGAGCCGTCCGGCGTCCTCGATCGCGGCCCAGCGCTGCTCGCCGGCGATCCTGACCGCGATGATCCGACGGGCGGCCTCGAGTTCCGACGGCCAGTCGGCGGCGCAGCCCCGGTCGGCGAGCTCGGCGGTGGAGAGCGGGCCCAGCAGCCGGAGGACGTCGGCCAGGCCCTCGGCGTCCTTGATCCGCCGCTCCGGGGTGAGCCGCTGCAGCTCCGCCTCCAGCTCTGTCAGCACGGCGGGGTCGAGCAGTTCCCGCAGCTCGGCCTGGCCGAGCAGCTCGGCGAGCAGCCGGGAGTCCAGGGCCAGCGCGGCGGCGCGGCGCTCGGCGAGCGGGGAGTCGCCCTCGTAGAGGAACTGGGCGACGTAGCCGAACAGCAGCGAGCGGGCGAACGGCGACGGCTCCGGGGTGGTGACCTCGACCATCCGGACCCGGCGGGACTCGATGTCGCCCATCAGCTCGGCCAGTCCGGGTACGTCGAAGACGTCCTGGAGGCATTCGCGGACGGCCTCCAGCACGATCGGGAAGGAGCCGAACTCGCTGGCCACCTGCAGCAGTTGCGCCGAGCGCTGGCGCTGCTGCCAGAGCGGGGTGCGGCGGCCCGGGCTGCGGCGGGGCAGCAGCAGGGCCCGGGCGGCGCACTCACGGAAGCGGGAGGCGAACAGGGCCGAGCCGCCGACCTGGTCGGTGACGGTCTGTTCGATCTGGCCGGGGTCGAACACGGTGGCCTCGGCGCCGATCGGCGCCTCGTCGGCGGCCGTCCCGACGGGTGCGAGGGGTGCGTCGGGATCGGGGAAGTCCATCAGGTCGGCGTCCGGGAGTCGCAGCACGATGCCGTCGTCGGCGTGCATCACCTGGGCGTCCAGGCCGTGCTTCTCGGCCAGCCTGGCGCCCAGGGCCAGCGCCCAGGGGGCGTGCACCTGGGCGCCGAAGGGGGAGTGGACCACGATCCGCCAGTCGCCCAGCTCGTCGCGGAAGCGCTCGACGACGATGGTGCGGTCGTCGGGGAGGTGTCCGGTGGCCTGGCGCTGCTCGGCCAGGTAGGCGAGCAGATTGGACGCCGCCCAGTCGTTGAGGCCGGCGCCGTGCAGCCTGGTGGTGGCCGCCTCGGGGTCCAGCCCGCCGAGCTCGCGCAGGAAGGCGCCCAGGGCCCGGCCCAGCTCCAGCGGGCGGCCCAGTGAGTCGCCGTGCCAGAACGGCAGCTTGCCGGGGACGCCGGGGGCGGGGGAGACCAGCACCCGGTCATGGGTGATGTCCTCGATCCGCCAGGAGGAGGTGCCGAGGGTGAAGACGTCGCCGACTCGCGACTCGTAGACCATCTCCTCGTCCAGCTCGCCGACCCTTCCCCCGCCCTTCTTGGGATCGTGTCCGGCCAGGAAGACGGCGAAGAGGCCGCGGTCGGGGATGGTGCCGCCGGAGGTGACCGCCAGCCGCTGGGCGCCGGGACGTCCGGTGACGGTCCCCGCGACGCGGTCCCAGACGATGCGGGGGCGCAGCTCGGCGAAGGCGTCGGAGGGGTAGCGCCCCGCCAGCATGTCCAGCACGGCCTCGAAGGCGGACTGCGGCAGCGCGGCGAACGGGGCGGCCCGGCGGACCAGGCCCAGCAGCTCGTCCACGTCCCAGCTGTCCATCGCGGTGATCGCGACGATCTGCTGGGCCAGCACGTCCAGCGGGTTGCGCGGGATCCGCAGCGACTCGATGGCGCCGCTGCGCATCCGCTCCACGACCACGGCGGCCTGCACCAGGTCGCCCCGGTACTTGGGAAAGACCACCCCGGTGGAGACCGCGCCGACCTGGTGCCCGGCCCGGCCGACCCGCTGCAGCCCGGAGGCGACCGAGGGCGGCGACTCGACCTGGACCACCAGGTCGACCGCGCCCATGTCGATGCCCAGCTCCAGGCTGGAGGTGGCGACCACGGCCGGGAGCAGCCCGGACTTCAGCTGCTCCTCGACGTCGGCGCGCTGCTCCTTGGAGACGGAGCCGTGGTGCGCCCTGGCGAGTACGGGCGGAGCGGCCTTGTTCACACCCGACTGCGCCATCAGCTGCGCGGGGGCGTGGACGTCGGCGAGCGACTCGCCGGTGGTCCGTTCGAAGGCGATCTCGTTGAGCCGCCCGCAGAGGCGTTCGGCGAGGCGGCGGGAGTTGGCGAAGACGATGGTGGAGCGGTGCTCCTGGACCAGGTCGGTGATCCGCTCCTCGACATGGGGCCAGATGGAGGCGTTCTTCTCGGGCTGCTCCGCGTCCGGTCTGCCGCCGGAGAGCTCGCCGAGGTCCTCGACCGGGACCACCACGGAGAGGTCGAAGCGCTTCTCGGCGGGCGGCTGAACGATCGTCACCTTGCGCTGCGGGCTGACGAAGCGGGCCACCTCGTCGACCGGGCGCACGGTGGCGGAGAGGCCGATCCGCCGGGCGGGCGCGGGCAGCAGCTGGTCGAGGCGCTCCAGGGTGAGCGCGAGGTGCGCGCCGCGCTTGGTCCCGGCGACGGCGTGGACCTCGTCCAGGATCACCGTCTCCACCCCGCGCAGCGCCTCCCGGGCGGCCGAGGTGAGGATCAGGAAGAGCGACTCCGGGGTGGTGATCAGGATGTCCGGCGGATGGGTGGCGAAACGCCGCCGTTCGGCGGACGGGGTGTCGCCCGAGCGGATGCCGACCTCGATCTCCGGCTCGGGCAGGCCCAGCCGCTGGGCGGCCTGGCGCAGGCCGGCCAGCGGGGCCCGGAGGTTGCGCTGGACGTCGACGGCCAGCGCCTTCAGCGGTGACACGTAGAGGACCCGGCAGCGCTTCCTGGACTCGGCCGGCGGCGGGGTGACCGAGAGCCGGTCCAGGGCGGAGAGAAAGGCCGCGAGGGTCTTTCCGGAGCCGGTCGGGGCCACGACCAGCACGTTGGAGCCCGCGCCGATGGCGCTCCAGGCCCCGGCCTGGGCGGTGGTCGGCGCGGGGAAGGCGCCGCGGAACCACTCCTGTGCGGGCGCGCCGAAGCCTGCCAGCGGGTCGCCGGCAGGGCGGGGGAGGTCGGTTCCGGCCATGCCCACCATCCTGCACCGCGGCACTGACAACCACGGACAGCCACGGAGAACCGCGGGAACGCGGTGTGCGGCAGCGGAACGGCGGATCAGCGCGAGCGTGATCGCATATCCGCTCATATCGTATGAATATCCCTGGCTTCCACCGTGATGACCGGGGCTTTCTCGATCTGGAGGCCGGGTGCGTGCAGTGAGCGAGGAATGGGGAGTGGACCGCGGCGCGGGCCGCACCGCCGGGCTCGCCCGCTGTGCCGCCGTGCTGGCGCTGGCCGGGGTGCTGCTCGGCGGCGCGGTCCCCTACGACTCCGCCGGAGCCCGGCTCTCGCTCAGCTACCTGGTGGTGGGCCGTCAGAACGGCCCCGGCGCGCTGCCGGCCCTGGAACGTGCCGTGCGCGACGGCGGCGGCCGGGTGGCCGCCGCCTACCCCCGGATCGGCACGGTGCTGGCGTACTCCGCCGACACGGACTTCGCCACGAGGGTGCGCAGGGCTCCGGGTGTGCTGGTCGCCGGCGCGAGCCGGACCGCTCCGTTCGCGGATCCCGGGACCGGCGGGTCCGGCTCGGTCGCCACCGGCGTGTCCGGACCCGGCCCCGCCGGGCAGGGCCCGACCGCCCAGGACGCCCTGCCCCGCGACGACACCCCACCCGCGCCCGACCCGCACGGGCAGCCGCAGTGGAACCAGCGGATGCTGGCGGGCGGCCCGCTCCCCGCCGCGGCCAGGTTGCGCGGCACCGTGGTCGCGGTGCTCGACTCCGGGGTCGACGACACCCATCCGGACCTGCGCCAGGCCGTCGATCCGAGCCGTTCGGCCTCCTGCGCCACCGGCAGTCCGGACAGCGCCCCCGGCGCCTGGCGGCCCGACCCCGAGGTGGGCGAGAGCGGCCACGGCACCCATGTCAGCGGCATCATCGCCGCCGACCGTCCCGGCGACGGCGTGGTCGGCGTGGCTCCGGGCGTACGGATCGCCGCCGTACGGCTGCTGGGCCCGGCCGGGCAGTACTACGGCGAGAACATGGTCTGCGGCTTCCTCTGGGCGGCCGACCACGGCGCCCGGGTGATCAACGACAGCTACTTCTCCGACCCGTGGAAGTACAACTGCCCCGAGAATCCGGACCAGGCCGCCGTCATCGCCGCCGTCGCCCGGGCGGTGGCCTACGCCCAGCAGCGCGGCGCCGTGGTGGTCGCCTCGGCCGGCAACGACGCCCAGGACCTGGGCGCGCCGCGCACCGACGACCGCAGCCCCAACGACCGGGCCGACGGCGCCCCCCAGCCCGACCGCCATCTCGGCGCCGAGTGCATCCGTCTCCCCGGCGGCCTGCCCGGAGTGGTCGACGTGACCGCCGTGGACGCCGACGGCAGCCTCGCCGGGTACTCCAACTGGGGTGCGGGCCGGGTGCAGCTGGCGGCGCCGGGCGGGGACCCCGACGGCGGACCCGACCAGTCGGTGGTGTCCGACTGGCCCGGCGGCGGCTACGCGGCCCTGGCCGGCACCTCCATGGCCGCCGCCCATGTCAGCGCCGCCGCCGCGGTGGAGGCGGCACTGCACCCGCAGGCCGGCAGCGCGGAGCTGGTGCGGCTGCTGGAGCAGTCGGCGCTCCCGGTGCAGTGCCCGTCCGGGAAGGTGGGCGGCAGCGGCTGCCCGGGTGCGGCGTACTACGGCTACGGTCTGGTCGAACTGCCGACCCACTAGACCGATACTGGACGCCATGCGCTTGACGGAGTTCTGGAAGAGGATGGACGCCCACTTCGGGGCGGCGTACGCGGAAAGCTTCGCGCGGGACCATGTGATGACCGAGCTGGGCGGCCGCACGGTGCATCAGGCCCTGGACGCGGGCTGGGAGGCCAAGGACGTCTGGCGGGTGGTCTGCGCCGTCATGGACGTGCCGATATCGCTGCGGTGAAGGGTGGTGCCGACCACGGGACGGGCGCGCGGGGGTGCGCGACGCGCCGGTGCGGCAGGGGAAAGTGCAGCTCAGGACGGTGGTCGAGGTGGGCAGGATGGGTCGGGTGTGAGCATTGCGGGTGAATCGAACTAACGTTCCCTATACTGGGCGACGGCGAGTTGTCCACAGGCCCGGGTCCGCACGGCGGCCGATTGTCAGTGGTGCGCGCTAGCGTCTTTGGTGATGAAGCGCTCAGCACAGACCCCCAGGACGGAATCCATGGCAGCGAATGACCGCGAGCGGGCCCTCGAGACCGCGCTCGCCCAGATTGAACGGCAGTTCGGCAAGGGCTCGGTGATGCGCCTCGGCGACGAGACGCGCGCCCCGATCGAGGTCATCCCGACCGGCTCGATCGCGCTGGACATCGCCCTCGGCGTCGGCGGCCTGCCGCGCGGCCGGGTGGTGGAGGTGTACGGCCCGGAGTCCTCCGGCAAGACCACGCTCACCCTGCACGCGGTGGCCAACGCCCAGAAGGCCGGCGGCGTCGTCGCCTTCATCGACGCCGAGCACGCGCTCGACCCCGACTACGCCAAGAAGCTCGGCGTGGACCTCGACAGCCTGCTGATCTCCCAGCCGGACACCGGCGAGCAGGCGCTGGAGATCACGGACATGCTGATCCGTTCCGGTGCGGTCGACCTGATCGTCATCGACTCGGTGGCGGCGCTGGTGCCCCGCGCCGAGATCGAGGGCGAGATGGGCGACTCGCACGTCGGTTTGCAGGCCCGGCTGATGAGCCAGGCGCTGCGCAAGATCACCGGTGCGCTGAGCCAGTCCAACACCACCCTGATCTTCATCAACCAGCTCCGGGAGAAGGTCGGCGTGATGTTCGGCTCCCCGGAGACCACCACCGGTGGCCGGGCGCTGAAGTTCTACGCCTCGGTGCGGCTGGACATCCGCCGGATCGAGACCCTGAAGGACGGCACTGAGGCGGTCGGCAACCGCACCCGGGTCAAGGTGGTCAAGAACAAGGTCGCCTCGCCGTTCAAGCAGGCCGAGTTCGACATCATCTACGGCCAGGGCATCAGCCGCGAGGGCGGCCTGATCGACATGGGCGTGGAGCAGGGCTTCGTGCGCAAGGCCGGCGCCTGGTACACCTACGAGGGCGACCAGCTGGGCCAGGGCAAGGAGAACGCCCGCAACTTCCTCCGGGACAACCCCGAGCTGGCCGACGAGATCGAGACGAAGATCAAGGAGAAGCTCGGCGTCGGGCCGCGCAAGGTCGAGGGCGCCGCGCCCGCGGTCAAGGAGATCACCCCGGTGGTGAAGTCGGTGACCACCCGCGCCAGCAAGGCCAGGGCGGAGAAGGCGGCCGCCGCCGCGGCGACCCCCGCGGTTCCCGAGCCTGCTGCCGCGGAGGCGGCCCCGGCCGCTCCCGCGAAGTCGGCCGAGCCGGTGGCTGCCGCGGCCAAGTCCTGACCGTGCTGCCGGAACGTGAGGCCTGGGGGCCGCTCGACTGGTCGGTCAACGGTGTCGGCGGGGAGGGGTTCGACCTCCTCCCCGCCGACACCGAGCCCCTGCCTGACGTCCCGCCGGTGGACGAGCAGCCCGAGGAGCAGGCCCCCGACGGGCTCCCCGGTGAGCCGAAGGACCCGGTCGCGCAGGCGAAGGCGCTCTGCCTGCGGCTGCTCACCGGATCGTCGAAGACCCGGAAGCAGCTCGCCGACGCGATGCGCAAGCGGGAGATCCCGGACGACGTCGCCCAGGAGGTGCTCGACCGCTACGAGGAGGTCGGGCTGATCGACGACAGCGCCTTCGCCGGCGCCTGGGTCGAGTCGCGGCACCGCGGCCGGGGCCTGGCACGCCGGGCCCTGGCGATGGAGCTGCGCAGCCGGGGTGTGGACAACGGGGTGGTGGCCGAGGCCGTCGCCCAGCTGGATCCGGAGCGCGAGGCGGAGACGGCTCGCGAGCTGGTCGAGCGCAAGCTCCGTTCGACCCGGGGTCTGGAACGGCAGGTCCGGATCCGGCGCCTCGCCGGGATGCTGGCCCGGCGCGGCTATTCGGAGGGGCTGGCGCTGCGGGTCGTCCGCGCTGCGTTGGACCAGGAGGAGCTGGACCAGGAGGAGCTGGAGCAGCAGGACGGGGATCCACTGGAGTGAACACCTGGAGGACAGGGCAAGGAGGTTGTGTAAACGGGCTGGTGACGGATGGTCAGATCTGATCGCTATCTTGACCGTTTCGTAACCTACCCGTAGCCTCGCCTTCAGTGAGGGAGGGCCAATGGAGATCGCGCTTGTCGTATTGGCCGGTCTGGCCCTGGCGGCGATGCTGTACGCCGTTTTCACCCATCGCCGCCGCAGTCGCGAGGAAGCAGCCGGACTGCGCACCGAATGGGAACGCCGCGAACTCCGCAGTACCGAGCGCGAACGACGGCTGGACGAGGAGCAGCGGCGGCTGCACGCCTGTGCGGTGGACGCGGCCGAGATCCAGGCGGTACTCGCCAGGCAGCGCGAGGAGTTGCGGGCCGAGGCGGCGCTGGCGGAGGCCGAACGGCGGCTGGCCCTGGAGCGGGTCGCCGGTCTGACCAGCGCTCAGGCCAGGGCCGAGATCGTGCGTGCGGCCGAGGAACAGGCCAAGCGGGAGGCGGTCCGTACGGTCCGCGAGATCGAGCGCAAGGCCCGTGTCGAGGGCGAGGCCCGGGCCCGGGAGATCGTCGCCACCGCCGTCCAGCGGGTGGCCGCCCAGCAGACCGCCGAGTCGGTGGTCGCCACGGTGCGGCTGCCGGGGGACGACATGAAGGGCCGGATCATCGGCCGCGAGGGCCGCAACATCCGCTCCTTCGAGTCCGTCACCGGTGTCAGCCTGGTGATCGACGACACCCCCGCCTCCGTCCTGCTGTCCTGCTTCGACCCGGTGCGCCGGGAGGTCGGCCGGCTCACCCTGGAGACGCTGGTCGCGGACGGCAGGATCCAGCCGCTGCGGATAGAGGAGGAGTACGAGCGCAGCCTCGCCGCGGTGGAGCGGCAGTGCGAGCGGGCAGCCGAGGACGCGCTCGCCGAGGTCGGCGTCGGCGAGATGCACCCGGAGCTGCTGCGGCTGCTGGGCCGACTCCGCTACCGCACCTCCTACGGCCAGAACGTGCTGGGCCACCTGGTCGAGTCCGCCCACATCGCCGGGATGATGGCCGCGGAGCTGCGGGTGGACCCGGCGCTGGTGAAGCGCTGCACGCTGCTCCACGACGTGGGCAAGGCGGTCACCCACGAGGTGGAGGGCAGTCATGCGCTGATCGGCGCCGAGTTGGCGCGGCGCTACGGCGAGGCCGAGGAAGTCGTGCATGCGATAGAGGCGCACCACAACGAGGTCGACCCGCAGACCGTCGAAGCGGTGCTGACGCAGGCGGCGGACGCCTGCTCCGGCGGGAGGCCCGGCGCGCGCCGGGAGTCGCTGGAGCTGTACGCCCGTCGGCTGGAGCGGCTGGAGCAGATCGCCCGCCGCCACGAGGGCGTGCACAAGGTCTTCGCCATGCAGGCCGGGCGGGAGGTCAGGGTGATGGTGCTGCCGGAGGCCGTGGACGACCTCCAGGCGCAGGTCATCGCCAGGGACGTGGCCAAGCAGGTGGAGGAGGAGCTGACCTATCCCGGGCAGATTCGGATCACCGTGATACGGGAGAGTCGGGCCACCGAGTTCGCCCGGTAGGGCGGGGGTTTCTGTTTGGACCTCGGGTGCGGCGTCTGCCTGGCTTGTCGCGCAGTTCCCCGCGCCCCTAGGGGACTGCAACTGAGCCGCTGTGGGTAAGTTGCACCCACCTAGGGGCGCGGGGAACTGCGCGGCCAGCCAACTACGGTCCGCAGCTGAAAACGGTCAGAAACCCCCTTGTCCGGGCGCCGTAACCGGAAGGCCGGCCGCCGCCCACGCCTGGAACCCGCCGATCAGGTCGGTGGCCCGGCGCAGCCCCAGCGCCTGCAGTGAGCGGGCCGCCAGGCTGGAGGCGTAGCCCTCGTTGCAGAGCACGATGATGTGCAGGTCGTGCCCGGTCGCCTCGGGCAGCCGGTAGTCGCACAGTGGGTCGAGACGCCACTCCAGTTCGTTCCGCTCCACCACCAGCGCGCCGGGGACGGTCCCGTCCCGCTCCCGGAGCGCCGCGTAGCGGATGTCCACCAGCACAGCCCCAGACTCCGACACCGCCGCAGCGGCCTCTTCGGGGCTCAGCCGGTCCAGCTGTTCGCGCTCGCGTTCGAGCAGCTCATCGATGCCGACCGCCATGGGTCACCACTCCTCGGGGATCTCGACCAGCGCCAGCCGCAGCACGTCGCCGCTGCGCTCATAGCGTCGCAGCCTGGGCAGCGGCGGGTAGTAGCAGTGCACCGAGACGGCGTGCCGATCCTCGGAGGGGTTGATCACCTGGTGCACATGGTGCGGACCGAAGGACCGGCCCCGGCCCTCGGGCAGGCTGCGCTGTCGGTCGACCCCCTGCTCCAGTTCCAGGCTGCGCCAGCCGTCGGTGGGGATGGGCAGCCCCAGCGACAGCTCGCTGAGCTCCCCGTCCGCCGTGACGAAGGCCCCGCTGGAGCCGCCGTGGTCGTGCCAGCCGGTCTCCGACCGGGGCGGCCAGCCGATGAGCCAGGCCTCGCTCCCGAGCGGACCTTCGAGCCGGACCCAGGTGCGCCGCTCGGGGTCGAGCGGCAGCAGTGCCAGCGCCTGCGGATCCGCGGCGGTCGCCCTGACGAAGTCCAGCATCTCGGTGAGGGTGGGGGTCGGCGTTCCTGTGCGGGTACGGGTGGTCGACATGGGGGCATCCTGAGGTCTGAAGGCGGCCGGGTGCGCGGAAGCGATGCGCGGCGCCGCGCACGGCCGCACCGACGGCGGGAGGAGCCGCCGGGGTGCGGGAGGACACGGAGCTGCGGGGGTACGGCACAGCGACTCCGGGAACGGGGCGTGCGCGAGGGTGCGGCGAAGCGGCCGCGACAGGTGCGGTGGGATCTACCGGGGCAGGACGGCTGCTAGCCGGCCGTACACAGGGCGCCTACGTACCGGACCAGGTCCAGGTGGGCGCGGCGGACCAGACGGACGCTGGTCGCACCGGTGAGGGGCAGCACTCCGACGTCCCGGGGGGCGACACCCGAGCTCTCCGCCGAAACTCCGAGTGGCCGAAGCCACCTGCACTGCTGCCGCATGGGCGCCAGTGAAGCACGGAGCAGGATGATCGTCAACACTGACCCTGCGTCAGATGCCGGTCGGACAGCCCCGGAATCCCAGCCCTGCGCGCTGCTCAGGCCCGGGCCCGGTCACTGCCGACGCGCGCGTCGGCGGGCCGGGCCGCACCGGCGGCCCGCGGCGTCGGCAGCTCGGCGGAGCCGCCGCGGGCCCGGTCGGCGAGCGCCCACAGATCGTCCGGACGGCAGCCGCGGAGCGCGGCGACCAGATGGCCGTCCGGGCGGATCAGCAGCACCGTGTGCGGCGGCGCGGACGGGTACTCCTCGGTGACCAGCAGTTCGGCGGGCAGCGGCAGCGCCCTCGTGGCCTCGCTGAGCTGCGGCATCAGACCGGCGCTGAGCCAGTGCTCGACCGCCCACACCCCGGTGCCCGGTGCGACCAGCACCACCAGGAAGCCCCGGCCCAGCCTGGCCCGCAGCCGGTCGGTGGAGCCGTCCGGGGTCACCACCGGCACATCGGGGACCAGCACTCCCGGGCTGGTCGGCGACAGTGCCGGGCTCAGCGACGGGCGGTTCCGCTCGGGGTAGGCCGGGGCCGCGCCGAGCCGGCCGCGTCCCAGGCTCCCGTCGGACAGCAGGGTCGCGTTGCGGCGCAGCGATCCGGAGAGCACGCTGCGCCGGGCCTCCAGCAGCGGGGTGGCCGGTTCCAACAGTGGCATGGCCTGGTCGACCGCCCGCAGACGGGCGATCACCGAGCTGCGGCGCTCCTGCTGATAGGTCGTCAGCAGCCGTTCGGTGGCGCAGTTGTGCCAGACCAGGGCGAGTTTCCAGGCCAGGTTGTCGGCGTCGCGCAGGCCCTCGTCCAGGTTCTGCATCCCGAGCGCGCCGAGCAGGTGCGCCGCGTCTCCGGCCAGGAAGACCCGGCCGACCTGGAAGCGGGTGGCCAGCCGCTGCTGCACCGTGTAGTCGGCGGTGGTGACCAGCTCGTACCCGGGAACGGTGCCCTCGTGCCAGCTGGCCAGGGTGGCCTGGAGCTGCTCGACCAGGGCGTCGGGGGCGAGCGGCCGCTGCCGGACCGGCAGCCGCCAGTCGAGCCGCCAGACGCCGTCCGGCAGCGGGCGGGCGGTCACCTCGCGGCTGACCTGGGCCCGGTCGCTGTGCGCGTCCCGGTGCAGCCGGGCCTCGCCGGGGAAGGGGAGGTCGACGCGGACGGTGGCGACGGCGTAGTGGTCGGCGGCGGTCCGCCCGGGGAAGCGCAGCTGCAGCTGCTTGCGCACGGTGGAGCGCGGTCCGTCGCAGCCCACCAGATGGCTGCCGCGCCACCAGGTGCGCCGGGCGTGCACGCTGACCCCGTCCTCGTCCTGTTCGATCTCGCTGACCGGCGAGTCGTGGACCAGCTCGATCAGCGGGGTCGCGGACACGGCGTCGCGCAGCCCGCGCTCCAGCCGGTGCTGCGCCAGGTGCAGCAGTTCGTCGTCGGGCAGCGGCAGGTGCAGCAGTTCGCGGTTGCGCCGCAGGGTGCGCCAGGAGGTCCAGGCGCGGCCGTCTGCGGCGACCCGGGCGTAGCCGATCCTGGCCAGGAACTCGGTGGTGTCGGCGCGCAGCACGGTCGAGCGCGCCCCCTCGGGGGACACTCCGGCGCCGTCGTCCAGAACGACGGTGGGCACCTGGTGGCGCGCGAGCGCCAGGGCCAGCGCCAGCCCGACCGGGCCGGCGCCGACGATGATCACGGGGTCCACGGCTGCCTCTCGACTCCGACGGGGCCGCCCGCGACCTGGACGCCGGCGGGTGCCGGACTTCCGGTACGGGCAGGACCGGTCCTGGAGTCACTGCAACAGATCGCCTGGTGCGGCGTCAAGCAGCTTCGGGGGTACGCCGGTTCGTGGCGCGGCCCACCCGCGCTCGCGCCGCGCCCGCCCCGGCGGGCACGTCAGCGCTGTGCGCCCCCACTCGCCCCACCGGCCAGGAAATCACGGGCCCGGGCGGTGCGCGGAGTGGTGAAGAACTCCTCCGGGGTGGCCCGCTCGATGATGCGGCCGCCGGCCATGAAGAGGATCCGGTCGGCGGCGGCACGGGCGAAGGCGGGATCGCTGGTGGCGAGCAGTGCGGCCATGCCGTCGGCGGCGAGGTCGCGCAGCACCGTGGGGGCGCCGGGGCCGCAGGGCTCGTCCAGCAGCAGCAGCCGGGGGTTGGCCGCCAGGGCCCGGGCTATCGAGACCAGCTGGCGCTGGCCGTTGGTCAGCTCCCAGGGGTAGCTGGCCGCGCAGTCGCCCGCTCCCACCCGTTCGAGCAGGCCCTGCGCCCGCCGGGCGGCCTCGGCCTGGGTCAGCCGCCGCAGCCAGGCCTGTCCCAGGGTGACGTTCTGCAGCACGGTCCGGTAGGCGAACAGCTCCCCGGGGCCCGGAGCGGGACGGTGCCTCCCGGGCAGCCAGCGCCGCCGGGGGAGCAGCTTCCGGCCCTCGACGCTGATGCTTCCCGAGTCGATCCGCTCGTCCCCGTTGATCGCCCGGAACAGCGTGGACTTCCCGGCGCCGACCGGGCCGAGCACCGCGACGATCTCCCCGGCGCGCAGATCGAGGTCGATCTCGTGCAGGACCTGCACCAGTCCGTGCCGCTTGCTGACACCGCGCAGGGCGACCAGGCTCGCGTCCTCCTGCTGCACGCCGTCGCGCACGTCGGTGCCCCCCTCGCCCACTGGTGATCAGCTCAGACGATATGCCTGCTCGCGGGAGTGAAGCGAAACATCTGAGCGGGATTTGAGGTAGCCGGGGTCCAGCGCAGCATCGCAGCTCGGTAACGGTCCGTGTACTCCCGGGGACACCCCCTTGACCGGGAGGGCACAACCGGGATGGGGTACTGCACACGGGAATGCCCCGGAACCGACCGGCCCCGAGGGCCCCGACCGCAGAGGAGTCGACCGTGCGCCTGCTCCTCGTCGAGGACGACGACCATGTGGCCGCCGCGCTGGTGGCCGTGCTGACCAAGCACGGCTTCGAGGTGCGCCACGCCAGGACCGGCAACGAGGCGCTGGACGCCCTGGTGCCGGACGGGCGCGGCCCCTACCGGGTGGTGCTGCTGGACCTGGGGCTGCCCGACCGGGACGGCTTCGACGTCTGCGGCCAGATCCGGCGGCGCGGCGGCATCCCGGTGATCATGGTCACGGCGCGCTCGGACATCAACTCCCGGATCCACGGGCTGAACCTCGGCGCTGACGATTATGTGGTGAAGCCCTACGACATGGGCGAACTGCTGGCCCGGATCCACGCGGTCGCCAGGCGCGGCACCGCTCCGCAGCCCGCCGCCGACCAGGCGCGCCCGGCCGAGACGACCGCCGAGCGGATCAGCCGCTCCTGCGGTCTGCGGCTGGACTCGGCCGCCCGCCGGGCCCTGGTCCACGACCGGGACGTGCCGCTGACCCGCAAGGAGTACGACCTGCTGGCGCTGCTGGCGCAGAGCCCCGGGGTGGTGATCCGCCGCGAGCAGATCATCAGCGAGGTCTGGCGCAGCAGCTGGGAGGGGACCTCGCGGACCCTGGAGGTCCATGTCGCCTCGCTGCGGCAGAAGCTCGCCGTCCCCTCGTTGATCGAGACGGTGCGCGGGGTCGGCTACCGGCTGGTCATCGACTCCGAGGGAGAGCGCAACCCGCCGGCCGCTCCGGCCGCTGGTTGATGCGTACTCGCCTGCTCGGCATCCTGCTGGCCCTGATGGCCTGTGTGCTGGTCGCCCTCGGTCTGCCGCTCGCCGTCAGCGAGGCGGCCGCCGAGCAGCAGCGCCTGGTCGTGGACCGGATCGACGACACCGCACGCTTCGCCGCCCTGGCCCAGAACCCGATCGGCCAGTCCGGCACGTCGACGGCGCAGGAACAGCTGAGCACCCTCACTACGGAGCTGCGCCGCTACTACGACGTCTACGGCATCAAGGCCGGTGTGTTCGGGCTCTCCGGAAAGCCGGTCACCGCCGACCCGTCCACCTGGACCGACGCCGCACAGGGCGCATCGGCCCAGGCCTTCATGGAGGCACTGGACGGGCGGCGCAGCCACGACCCGGCGCAGGCGTGGCCCTGGCAGTCGCACCGCGAGCTGGTGGTCGCCTCGCCGGTGGTCTGGGACGGGGACGTGGTCGCCGTGGTGGTCACCGAGTCGCCCACCGGGGCGATGGACGCCCGCATCCTGCGCCGCTGGCTGCTGCTCGCCGGGGGCGAGGCGGGCGCCGTGCTGGTGGCCGTCGCGGCTGCGGTGCTGCTCACCGGCTGGGTGCTGCGTCCGGTCCAGGACCTGGACAAGGTGACCCATGACATCGCCACCGGACGGCTCGCCTCCCGGGTCGCCCCGGCCGGCGGGCCGCCCGAACTGCGGCGGCTGGCCCGGGCCTTCAACGAGATGGCGGACCATGTCGAGGAGGTCCTGGACCAGCAGCGGGCCTTTGTCGCGGATGCCTCGCACCAGCTCCGCAATCCGCTGGCGGCGCTGATGCTGCGGGTCGAGGCCATGGGCATGGAGCTGCCGGACGGCCACGAGGACGAGCTGGCCGGGGTCCGGGTGGAGGGGCGCAGGCTGGCCTCGGTGCTGGACGACCTGCTGGGCCTGGCCGTCGCGGAGCACGCGGGTCACGGCGCCGAGCCGACGGACCTGTCCGCGCTCGCCGCGGTGCGGGTCGAGGGCTGGACGGCGCTGGCCGGCGAGCGCGGGGTCGGCCTGGACTTCGAGCAGCCGGCCGGTCCGCTGCTGGGGCTCGCCGACCCGGTCGGATTCGGCAGCGCGCTGGACGCGGTGATCGACAACGCTCTCAAGTTCACCCCGGTGGGGGAGCGGGTGCGGGTGTCGGTGCTGGCCGACAGCGCTGCCGGGCGGGTCGCGGTCGCGGTCTCGGACGCGGGTCCCGGCCTGACCGAGGAGGAGCTGGACCGGATCGGCGACCGCTTCTGGCGCAGCCCGCGCCACCAGAACGTGGACGGCTCCGGGCTCGGTCTCTCCATCGCCAGGACTCTGCTGGCGTCCTCGGGAGGCTCGCTGGAGTTCGACCCCAACGAGCCGCGCGGACTGACCGTCACCCTGGCCGTCCCCTCGGCCGGGCCCGAGGGGCAGCGGGTCTGAGATCCGGGCCTTCTGCGGTGGTGCTACGGAACGGTCAGACCCGGCACAGCACTTCGCCGTGCAGCACGCTGAACCAGCCGTCCGGGTCGGCGGCCCAGCTGTCCCAGCCGGCTGAGATCCGCTTCAGGTCGTCCTCGGTGGCGAAGCCCCCGTCCACGGCCTGGGCGGCGATCGCCGAGGCGGTGATCCGCTCCGCCCACATACCGCCCCACCAGGCACGTTCCTCGTCGGAGGCGTAACACCAGGTGCTGGATCCCGAGCGGATGTCCTCGAAGCCGGCCGCCCGCGCCCAGGACCGCAGCATCCGTCCCGCCTCCGGCTCCCCGCCGTTGCTCCGGGCGACGCGGTGGTACAGCGCGTTCCACTCGTCCAGCTCGGGCCGGGCCGGGAACCAGGTGAAGGCGGCGTAGTCGGAGTCGCGGGCCGCGACCAACCCGCCGGGGCGGCAGACCCGGCGCATCTCCCGCAGCGCCTGCACCGGGTCGGCGACATGCTGCAGCACCTGGTGGGCGTGGACCACGTCGAAGGAGCCGTCCGGATAGGGCAGCGCGTGGACGTCGGCGGTCCCGAAGACGATGCCCTCGACGCCGGCCCCGGCGGCCGTCAGCTCGGCCTGTGCCACCACCTCGGCGGAACTGTCCACGGCGGTGACCCGGCCCGGGGCCACCAGCCCGGCCAGGTCGGCGGTGATGGTGCCGGGGCCGCAGCCGACGTCCAGCAGCTCCTGGCCCGGCTTCAGCTCCGGCACCAGGTAGGCCGCGGAGTTGGCGGCGTTGCGCCAGCTGTGCGAGCGCAGCACGGAGGCGTGGAACCCGTGGGTGTAGGTGGCCTTGCCGCTCATCAATGTCTCCCTGTCGGTCCGTCAGCAGAACTTCCGTCACTCCGAACTCTAGGCAGTGTCTCTCTGGTCGAGAAGATTTGTCTCATATCATGGGACGCAGAATTGCCTCGGCGCAGCCATTGACCACGCCAGTGCCCACTGGCACATTGGCGCGTGACAGGGAACCGCGCAGGCGGAAGGGAACGACGATGATCCCCGGGGCCACCGAGCACCGAGTGCCCGCAGGCGATGTGGAGCTCGACGTCGTCGAGGCCGGCGACCCCACCTGGCCCACGCTGCTCTTCCTGCACGGCTACCCCGACTGCAAGCAGGTCTGGGAACCGGTGATGAGCCGGCTCGTCGACCGCTACCACGTCGTCGCCTACGACGTCCGCGGCGCCGGGCAGTCCACCGCGCCCGCGCCCCGGGCCGAGAACTACCTGCTGGAACGGCTGGAGGACGACGTCCTCGCAGTCCTCGACGCCCTCGCTCCCTACGGCCCGGTCCACCTCGTCGGCCACGACTGGGGCTCGGTCCAGGGCTGGGAGTTCGCCACCTCGCCCCGGCTGTGCGGCGGCCTCGCCTCGTTCACCAGCATCTCCGGCCCCTGCCTGGACCACTTCGGCCTGTGGATGCGGGCCCGGCTGCGCCGTCCCACGCTCCGTCACCTGGTCCAGGCCGCCGGGCAGGGGATGCGCTCCTGGTACGTCTACGCCTTCCAGGTGCCCAGGGTGCCCGAGCTGCTCTGGCGCGGTCCGCTGGGGCGGCGCTGGCCCGCGGTGCGCCGTGCCCTGGAGCGGCTGCCCGCGGCGGACGACCGCCCCTCAGCCACCCTGCCGGAGGACGCGGCCAACGGCACCTGGCTCTACCGGGCCAACGTCCGACCCCGGATGCGTCATCCGCGCCCGGACCGGGTCGCCACCGTGCCGGTCCAGCTGATCGTCCCGTTGCAGGACCCCTATCTGTCGCCGCATCTCTACGACGATCTGGACCAGTGGGCTCCGGTACTCCGTCGGCGCACCGTCCGTGCGGGCCACTGGCTCCCGCTGACCCGGCCGGACGAGCTGGCCGAGCTGATCGGCGGCTTCGTCGACGAAGTGCGTTCCGGCCTCGTAACCTCGCCCACACGCCCTCCGGAACCGGCGGTACGCTCGGTTCCGCGCTAGGGCCTTGCCGACGCACCTTTGCGGGCCGCGCTGGGGGAGTGGAGGAGCACGACGTGACGACGGTGCCCGAGCGGCGCGCGGAGTACCGGATCGACGACCTGGCCCGGGCGGCGGGAACCACCGTCCGCAATGTGCGCGCGTACCAGGACCGCGGCCTGCTCCCCCCGGCGGACCGGCGCGGCCGCGCCAACGTCTACCAGCAGGAGCACCTGGAACGGCTGCGGCTGATCGCCCAGCTGCTGGACCGCGGGCACACCCTGGCCGGGATCAAGGAGCTCCTGGACGCCTGGGAGAGCGGACGCGGCCTGGGAGGCGTCCTCGGCCTGGTCGCCGAGGTCACCGCGCCCTGGACGGACGAGGCCGCCGAGCGGATCAGCCGGGAGGCGCTGGTGGCCTCTTTCCACGGGGTGGAGGACCACCAGGCGATAGCCGACGCGGTCCGGCTCGGCGTACTGGAGCCGGAACCGCCCCTGGTCGACCCGGCCGAGGCGGACCTGTTCCTGGTGCCCAGCCCCGGCCTGCTCGCCGTCGCGGTGGAGCTGCACGAGCTGGGCGTCCCGCTGCCCGCGATCGTCGCCCACCTGGAGGAACTGCGCGGCGACATCGACCATCTCGCGCGTCGTTTCGTGGAGTTCAGCGCCATCCATGTCTTCGTCCGCTACGCGGGACACCAGCTCGGCGACGCGGAGGCGGCCGAGGCCATCGGCACCGTGCGCCGGCTGCGGCCGCTGGCCCAGTCGGTGGTGGACGCCGAACTGGCCAGGGCGATGCGGGTGGAGGCCACCCGCCTGCTGGAGGCCGCGGTGAGCGGCCCGCTGCGGGAGATGGTGGAGCACGAGCTCGGCGGCGAACCGGCTCCGGCTCAGGGCTTGGCGGACACGTAGTACCTGCGGGCGCCCTCGGCCAGCGGCAGCGGGTCGGTGTAGATCGCCGAGCGGATGTCCACCAGTTGCGCGGAGTGCACCTGCTTCCCGATCGAGTCCCTGCTGTCGATCATCGCCGCGGTGACCCGCTGCACCAGCCCCAGCGGGACGTCCGCCCTGGTCACCATGAGGTTGGCGACCGCGATGGTGGACACCGCCCGGTCCGGGACGGTGTTCTGGTAGGCGCTGGCCGGCATGGTCGAGCTGCGGTAGATCTGGCTGTTCCGCGCCTCCGGGTCCTCCTGGGAGGCCAGCGTGTCCAGCGCGGTAGCCAGGGTGCCCAGCGGCACCAGCCGGACGTGGAAGGTGTCGGTGAGATTGGCGACGCCGGAGGTGGGGATGCCGCCGGACCAGAAGAACGCGTCGATCCGGCCCTGGGAGAGCTGCGTCGGCGCCTCGTTGATGCCCAGCGACACGGCGGTCAGGTCACCCTTGGCCGGGTCGAGGCCGGACACCCGGAAGATCCGCGAGGCGATCAGCGCGACCCCGGAGTTGACCTGGCCGATCGCCACCTTCTTGCCGCGCAGGTCGGCAACGGTCCTGATGCTCGATCCCGTCGGCACCACCAGCTGGACGTAGTCGTCGTAGAGCCGTCCCATCGCCCGCAGGTCGCCGGCGTCGGCCCCGCGGTAGTGCGCGACCGCGTCCGCGGTGGCGATGCCGAAGTCGTCCCGTCCGCTGGCGATCCGGGCCAGGTTGTCCGGGCCGCCCGCCGACGGGTCGAGCCGCAGCTGCACCCCGGGCAGGTCCCGGTCCACGTTCGGCTTCAACAGGTTCCCGTACTTCTCGTAGACGCCGCCGCTGGAACCGGTCGCCATCCCGTACACGCCCCGGGGGTAGGCCACCCCGTTCGGTGCGACCAGCCAGTAGCCGAGGGCGGCGGAGGCCAGGGCCGCCATCACGGTCAGCACCCGGACGGCCGGCGAGCGCACCCCTCGGGAGAGGAGGTCGTGGAGCCGCCAGGTATCCGCCATGCGGGTGATCCTGCCAGTCGTACCCCCCTTCGGGAAGCTCGGGATCTCGGCGCTCCGCCCTGCCCGTACCCTTGTGGGCGTGGGTACCGCAGAAGCTTCCAAGACCTATGAGATCCGCACGCACGGATGTCAGATGAACGTCCATGACTCCGAGCGGCTGGCCGGCCTGCTCGAGGACGCCGGCTATGCCAAGGCGCCCGCGGGCGACAGCGCCGACGTCGTGGTCTTCAACACCTGCGCGGTGCGGGAGAAGGCCGACAACCACCTCTACGGCAATCTGGGGCAGCTGGCCTCGGTCAAGGCGGTCCGGCCGGGCATGCAGATCGCCGTCGGCGGCTGCCTGGCGCAGAAGGACCGGGAGACCATCGTCAAGCGCGCCCCCTGGGTCGACGTGGTCTTCGGCACCCACAACATCGGTCACCTGCCGGCGCTGCTGGAGCGCGCCCGGGTCCAGGAGGAGGCCCAGGTCGAGATCCTGGAGTCGCTGGAGGTCTTCCCCTCCACCCTGCCCACCCGGCGCGAGTCCGCCTACGCGGCCTGGGTGTCGATCTCGGTCGGCTGCAACAACACCTGCACCTTCTGCATCGTCCCGGCGCTGCGCGGCAAGGAGAAGGACCGCCGCACCGGCGACATCCTCGCCGAGGTCGAGGCGCTGGTCGCCGAGGGCGTGGTCGAGGTCACCCTGCTCGGGCAGAACGTCAACGCCTACGGACAGGACATCGGCGACCGGCAGGCGTTCTCCAAGCTGCTGCGCGCCTGCGGCGGGATCGACGGCCTGGAGCGGGTCCGCTTCACCTCGCCGCACCCCAAGGACTTCACCGACGACGTGATCGCGGCCATGGCGGAGACGCCGAACGTGATGCACCAGCTGCACATGCCGCTGCAGTCCGGATCGGACGCCGTGCTGCGGGCCATGAAGCGGTCCTACCGGCAGGAGCGGTACCTCGGGATCATCGAGAAGGTCCGCGCGGCCATGCCCGACGCGGCCATCTCCACCGACATCATCGTGGGCTTCCCCGGTGAGACCGAGGAGGACTTCGAGCAGACCATGCACGTGGTCCGCGAGGCCCGTTTCGCCCAGGCGTTCACCTTCCAGTACTCCAAGCGGCCCGGTACCCCTGCCGCCGACATGGAGGGGCAGGTCCCCAAGGAGGTCGTCCAGGAGCGCTATCTGCGTCTGGTCGCGCTCCAGGAGGAGATCTCCTGGGAGGAGAACAAGAAGCAGGTCGGCAAGGTCCTGGAGGTCCTGGTCGCCGAGGGCGAGGGCCGCAAGGACCAGCACACCGACCGGCTCTCCGGCCGCGCGCCCGACAGCCGCCTGGTCCACTTCACCCGCCCCGCCGAGGGCGTCCGCCCCGGAGACATGGCTCAGGTCGAGATCACCTACGCCGCTCCGCACCATCTGCTGGCCGAGGGCGCGCCGCTGTCGGTGCGGCGCACCCGTGCGGGTGACGCCTGGGAGAGGCGGCAGGCGGCTCCGCCCGCTCCCGCCGGGGTGATGCTGGGGCTGCCGTCGGTCGGCGTCCCGGCCCCGCTGCCGGTGGCCGAGGCCCCCAGCTGCCGCTGAGCGGGACCGGACGGCGCTGCGGACCCTCGACCGGACGACGATAGGGTCGGACCCATGCTGGTCGCCGCCGCCGTCTGCCCCTGCCCGCCGCTGCTGGTCCCCGAGGTCGCCTCGGGTGCCGCGCCCGAACTGGACGGTCTGCGCAGCGCCTGCGACACCGCCCTCGGCGCGGTGCTCGCCGCGGAGCCCGAGGTGGTCTGGGTGGTCGGTCCCGACGCCGAGCACAGCAGTTTCGACGAGGGCGGCACCGGCTCCTTCCAGCCGTACGGGGTCGACGTCTCGGTGACCCTCGGCGACGGGGCCGCCCCGGAGGCCCTGCCCGCCTCCCTCACCGTGGGAGCCTGGCTGCTGCAGCGCGCGGGCTGGAACGGGCGGGCCCGCGGCCTCGCCGTGCCCGACTACCTGGAACCGGCGCTGTGCGCCGCGAACGGCGAGCGGCTGGCGCAGTCGGCCGGCCGGGTGGGCCTGCTGGTGGTCGGCGAGGGCAGCGCCCGGCGCTCGCTGAAGGCCCCCGGCTACCTGGACGAGCGGGCCGAGGGCTTCGACGCGGTGGTGTCCCGCGGTCTGGCCACGGCGGACGCCCAGGGCGAGCTGTCCACGCTGGACGACGAACTGGCCTACGAACTGATGGCCTCCGGCCGGGCGCCCTGGCAGGTGCTCGCGGGCGCCGCGGCCGGCTCGCTCGACGCCGAGCTGCTCTACGAGGACGCCCCGTACGGCGTGGGCTACTTCGTCGCCGCCTGGACCTGATCCGACGCGGGCACGCCCGAGGGCATGCACCCGTGGGGGCATGCCCTCGACCGATGCCGCTCGGATCAGGAGGCCGGCGGGTCCTCACGTTCCACGGTGGTCTCGCCCTGGACGGTCCTCGGCTCGTGGTGGACCTTGTCCAGGGCCTCCTTGGCCTTGTCCCGGCCCGTGGTGATCTTGTCGCTGTACTTGTGCTTGGTGGCCTTGTCGGCCATCTCGCCGACCTTGTCCAGGCCGGAGTCGATGGTCGAGTTGTGCTTCTCCGCGAACTCGGTGGCCTTCTCCTTGGCCTGGCCGAGCGCGCCCTTGAGAGTGTCCGAGAGACCCATGGTTGCTCCTGCGTAGCGGGGCCGGGGCGACTTGGCCCATCAGATGGACAAAACACCCTTACTTAGGCATACCGTACTGTCGATCGCGGCGTGGCGCAGCAGTGGGGCGGGTGCCTGCGTGCGTTTGGGAGACTGAAGGGGTGAACAGCCCCCGCGCCCCTCGTGTCATCGCCGTCGTCGGCGCCACCGCCGCAGGCAAGTCGGACCTCGGTGTGGCCCTGGCCAGGGAGCTCGGTGGTGAGGTGGTCAACACCGACTCGATGCAGCTGTACCGGGGCATGGACATCGGCACCGCGAAACTCACCGTCGAGGAGCGCCACGGCGTCCCGCACCACCTGCTGGACGTCTGGGACGTGACGGTCGCCGCCAGCGTCGCCGAGTATCAGCGGATGGCGCGGGCGACCATCGACGCTCTGCTCGCGCAGGGGCGTACGCCGGTGCTGGTCGGAGGCTCGGGGCTGTATGTCCGCGCCGCCATCGACGAACTGGAGTTCCCGGGCACCGATCCGCTGGTGCGGGCGCGGCTGGAGCAGGAGTTGGAGGAGGTGGGTCCGGGCGAACTGCACCGCAGGCTCGCCGGTCTCGACCCGCTCGCGGCGCAGGCCATCCTTCCCAGCAACGGGCGGCGCATCGTCCGGGCGCTCGAGGTCGTGGAGATCACCGGGAAGCCCTTCACCGCCAGTCTGCCGGGCCATGACTCGGTCTACGACGCGGTCCAGATCGGCGTGCTGGTGCCGCGGCCCGAGCTGGACCGGCGGATCGCCCTGCGGGTCGACCGGATGTGGGAGGCCGGACTCGTCGCCGAGGTGGAGAAGCTGTCGGCGGTCGGGCTGCGCGAGGGCCGCACCGCCTCCAGGGCCCTCGGCTACCAGCAGGCCCTGGCGCAGCTGGACGGGGACTGCGGCGAGCAGGAGGCGCGCGAGGAGACGGTTCGGGCCACCAAGAGGTTCGCGCGCCGGCAGGAGTCCTGGTTCCGCCGGGACCCCCGGGTGCACTGGCTCGGCCGGGAGGAGTCCCCCGACGAGTCGGACCTGTTGCGGCGTTCGCTGGCGCTGGTGGCCGGAGACTGAACAGTCGGCGCCTGGCACAGTCGGTGCCTGACGCTGGGCGACTGACAGCCACCGCACAGCGAGAGTCGCTGCCCAGAGGCGTGACGGCTCGCCGAAGTGCGCCCCCGGCGCACATCCGGGTGTACGCGTGGAGCCTTGCGGGGGCTGGCGGTTACGGGCTGATCACGTCATGGCCACGGATCACCGATCCGGCCCGAGAGAGCGTGGTCGCGCGGGGCCCGCGTGCCATCATCGAGCTCTGAGGGAGACATTCCGCCGTCGTGGATCACCACCGGCACCAAATCGCCAGGGAGGCCGCGTGTCGATGGATACCGGCCCCGAAACGCATCGTCTTCCCGACGACCCCTTCGGCCTCGACGGATCGCCCGAGCCGCATCCGGCGCTGATCGACCTGTCCAAGCGTCCCGAGTCGGAACTGACGCCGCTTCCGCCGGCCGACAGTTTCGCCGAGGCGGCGCTCGAAGGCCGGGAGCTGCGACCCGCGGGTCTGCTCCGGCTCTGGCAGATCATCCCCATCGCCACCCTGGCCATCTTCGGCTCGCTGCTGTTCGCCTTCCCGCTCGCCTTCCAGTCGGGGGACGCCGGCCGGTTCGTGGGCATGCTCGGACTGCTGCTGACCACCGCCTCGGCCGGATGGGGCGGCATGGCCGCCCGCCGGGCCGGCTATGCCTGGCCGGGGCTGCCCCGGCAGGGCTCGGGACGCCGGGCCGGATGGCGCGCCCTGCTCGCCTACGCGGCGCTGGTGGCGCTGGCCCTGGCGCTGGGCTGGTGGCGGGTCGCCCGCATCGGCGCCTGAACGGGCGTCCTGAACGGGAGTCCCGCACTCGGCCCTACGATGGAGGGGTGAGTGAGATCTTGAACGACGCGCGACTCCTCGGGGGCCTCAGGTTCCTCAAGGGGCACGGAACCGAGAACGACTTCGTCATCCTGCCCGATCCGGACGGCGCGCTGGACCTGCCGCCGGCCCTGGTCGCCCGGCTGTGCGACCGCCGCGCCGGGATCGGCGCGGACGGGGTGCTGCGGGTCGTGCGCTCGTCCGCCCATCCCGAGGCGCTGTCGATGGCCGCCGAGGCGGAGTGGTTCATGGACTACCGCAACGCCGACGGCAGCATCGCCGAGATGTGCGGCAACGGCGTCCGGGTCTTCGCCCGCTACCTGGTGCTGGCCGGGCTGGCCAAGAGCGGCGACCTGGCGGTGGCCACCCGGGCGGGCGTCCGGCAGGTCCATGTCGCCACCGACCGCCCCGGGCTGCCCGGCGAGGTCACCGTGCAGATGGGACGGGCCGAACTGCCCGGCCCCGACTCCGTTGTGGTGACGGTGGGGGAGCACAGCTGGCCGGCGCTCAACGTCAACATGGGCAATCCGCACGCCGTGGCCTTCGTGGACGACCTCGCCCAGGCCGGCGACCTGTACGCGGCACCGGCCGTCGCACCCGCCTCGGCCTACCCGACCGGTGTGAACGTGGAGTTCGTGGTGGACCGCGGACCCCGCCATGTCGCCATGCGGGTGCATGAGCGCGGCTCCGGCGAGACCCGCTCCTGCGGCACCGGGACCTGCGCGGTAGCGGTCGCCGCGGCCCGTCGGGACGGCGCCGACCCGGCGCTGACCGGGAAGCCGGTGACGTACACCGTGGACGTGCCCGGCGGCCGACTGGTGATCACCGAACGGACGGACGGCGTCATCGAGATGACCGGCCCCGCGGTGATCCTCGCGGAGGGCGAGCTGTCCGCGGACTGGCTGCGGTCCTCAGGTTTCTGACGCTGCGGTTTCTGACATCGAGGTTTCTGACGCCGCGAAGTTTTCGCGCAACCTTAGAGCCTTGCCATTTCCACACCGGTTCAAATCCCCCGAACGGGTGATCAAGGTGACGTTGGGAACACGCAGCATGGCTGCGCGTGTTGCAATCGCTAGCATGGACCATCGGGGTGCCGAGTCGCTCCGGTGATCGCTGCCGGAGGTGTGCATGAACGTCGATGCCGGTGATCTCCCAGCCGTTCCCCTGGGCGGTCGCAGAACCGTCTCTCCACCGGGCCAGGGCGGCGAGGCCGCCAGTGGCGGCCTGCGCAGGGCCAGGGCGCGTTCCGGGCTGGGCCGGGCGGGATTCGCCGCGCTGCTCGTCGGCGGAGGGCGGCCGCAGTTCGCGGACGCGCTGGAGCCTGTACTCAGGGCGCACCGGGCGCACCACCCGCAGGCCGACTTCGCCCTGCTCGACCGGGCCTACCAGCTCGCCGAGGCCTCCCACCGCGGGCAGACCCGCAAGAGCGGCGAGCCGTACATCACCCACCCGCTCGCCGTCACCATGATCCTGGCCCAACTCGGCGCCGAGACCACGACCTTGGTCGCCTCACTGCTCCACGACACGGTCGAGGACACGGCGGTGACGCTCGATCAGGTCAGGGAGGGCTTCGGCCAGGAGGTCGCCTACCTGGTAGACGGCGTCACCAAGTTGGAGAAGGTCGACTTCGGCGCCGCCGCCGAGGCGGAGACCTTCCGCAAGATGCTGCTGGCCACCGGCGAGGACGTCCGGGTGATGGTCATCAAGCTGGCCGACCGGCTGCACAACATGCGCACCATCCGGCACATGAAGCCGGCCAGCCGTATCAGGATCGCCAAGGTCACCAGGGACGTGCTGATCCCGCTGGCGGAGCGGCTCGGCATCCAGGTCGTCAAGACCGAGCTGGAGGACATCGTCCTCGCCACCCTGCACCCCGAGGAGTACGCGGAGACCCGCGCGCTGATCGCGGCCAGGGATGCCGCCCAGCAGGAGGGTCTGGACCCGCTGGCGGAGTTCGCCGGCGCGCTGCGCCGCCAGCTGCGCGAGGCCAGGATCCAGGCGGAGGTGTCGGTACGCCCCCGGCACGCCGTCTCGGTGCACCGCAGCCGGCTGCGCCGGGGCGAGCTCGCACCCTGCGACTTCGCCCGGGTCCTGGTGGTGGTGGAGGAGAACGCCGACTGCTACGCCGTCCTCGGCGAGCTGCACACCTGCTGGTCCCCGCTTCCGGGGGAGTTCAAGGACTTCATCGCCGCGCCCAAGTTCAACCTCTACCAGTCGCTGCACACGGCCGTCGCCACCGCGCCCGGCGGGGCCGGCGAGGACGTCGTCGAGGTGCTGGTGCGCACCGCGAGGATGCACCAGGTCGCCGAGTTCGGCGTGGTGGCCCTGAGCAGCCCGGGGGCCCGCGCGGACGAGGCGCACGCCGAGGAGGCGGCCGCCGGGCGGGACGAGCTGGACCGCACCGACCCGGCCCGGCCGGGCTGGCTCAGCCGGCTGCTGGAGTGGCAGCGGGAGACCCCGGACGCCGACACCTTCTGGTCCGCCCTCACCGCCGACCTCTCCGGCGACGGCGAGCTCACGGTCGTCACCGAGGACGGCCGCACCCTGCACCTGCCGGTCGGCTCCAGCTGCGTCGACGCGGCCTATGCGCTCGGCGAGGAGGTCGGCCACCGATGTATCGGGGTGCGGCTGGGCGGCAGGCTCGCCGCACTCTCCACCGAGCTGCACGACGGCGACGTCGTGGACGTACTGACCGAGGACGCCCCCGTCGGGGCCGGGGAGCCCGGCGGCCCGGCCCCGGAGTGGCTGGCGCACGCGCGGACGGCGTCCGCGCGGATCGCCATCGAGCGCTGGCTCGCCGAGCATCCCCAGCCGGCCGCACCCGCGCCCGGGGCCAGGGCCGCCGAGACGGAGGCCGGGGCGGAGCGGGCCGGTGTCGACCCCGCGTCCGTCCCCGGCCGGGACCTCCGGGACCGGGCCCTGGTGATCGCCGCGGGCCGGCCCGGCGCCTCGGTCCGGCTGGCCCGGTGCTGCACCCCGGTCCCGCCCGACCCGCTGCTCGGCTTCGCGGTCAAGGGCGGGATCGCGGTGCACCGCAGCGGCTGTCCGACCGGCAGCGGCATGGCCGGCGGCGGCCGCGCCCCGGTCGAGGTGGCATGGGCGCACGACGCGCTGGGGCAGGACGCCGCGCCGGTCGGCTACATGGTCACCGTCCAGGCAGACGCCCTCGGCAGGCCGCGGCTGCTGGCCGACCTCACTGCGGCGATCTCCGCCGTCGGCGCCGACATCGTCTCGGCGTCCGTGGAGCCGCCGCAGGAGCTCCGGGTGCGGCACCGCTACACGGTCGAGCTGCCGGACGCCGGGCTGCTGCCGGGGCTGATGAAGGCGATGCTCAGGGTGGCCGGGGTCTACGACGTCTACCGGGCGGTCCCGCAGTCGGCTAATCCGGGTGACGGTCCCGGAGAGGGCGTGCGACCATCGTCGTCGTCGGGAATCCGCAGCAGTGCTGGGGCGTTGTCCGATGAGGAGGCGGCTCTCCCGCTTCCTGGACCTGATCCCTTCCGTTAAGGATGCAATGACCTCCACGTACGAAACCCGCGACGCCGCCACCGAGCAGGACCCCCAGCAGGACCCCCGGCGGACTGCTCCGCAGGACCGGGCCACCCGCCGGGCGGACGCACTGATGGACGAGGACCTCGCGGGATTCGACGAGGCCCTCGGCGGCGCAGGCCGCAGCAACGACTACGACGGCGACCAGTTCGAACGCAGCGACCGGGCGTCGCTGCGCCGGGTGTCCGGGCTCTCCACCGAGCTCCAGGACGTCACCGAGGTCGAGTACCGCCAGCTCCGCCTGGAGCGGGTGGTCCTGGTCGGCGTCTGGACCGACGGCACGGTGGAGGAGGCGGAGAACTCCCTCGCGGAGCTCGCCGCGCTCGCCGAGACGGCCGGTTCCGAGGTCCTCGACGGCGTGATCCAGCGCCGCGACCGGCCCGACCCGGCCACCTACATCGGCTCCGGCAAGGCCCGTGAGCTGCGTGAGATCGTCGAGGCCACCGGTGCCGACACCGTGGTCTGCGACGGTGAGCTCAGCCCGGGCCAGCTGATCCATCTGGAGGACGTGGTCAAGGTCAAGGTGGTCGACCGCACCGCCCTGATCCTGGACATCTTCGCCCAGCACGCCAAGTCCCGTGAGGGCAAGGCCCAGGTCTCGCTCGCGCAGATGCAGTACATGCTGCCGCGACTGCGCGGCTGGGGCGCCTCGCTCTCCCGGCAGATGGGTGGCGGCGGCGGCTCGTCGGCCGGTGGCGGTGGCGGTATGGCCACCCGCGGTCCCGGTGAGACCAAGATCGAGACGGACCGGCGACGGATCCGCGAGAAGATGGCGAAGCTCCGCAGGGAGATCGCCGACATGAAGAAGGGCCGCGACACCAAGCGGCAGGAGCGGCGCCGCCACCAGGTCCCCTCGGTGGCCATCGCCGGGTACACCAACGCGGGCAAGTCCTCGCTGCTCAACCGGCTCACCGGGGCCGGGGTGCTGGTCGAGAACTCGCTGTTCGCGACGCTGGACCCGACGGTGCGCCGGGCCGAGACGCTGGGCGGCCGGGTCTACACCCTGGCCGACACGGTGGGATTTGTCCGGCATCTGCCGCACCACCTGGTCGAGGCGTTCCGCTCCACCATGGAGGAGGTCGGCGACGCCGACCTGATCCTGCACGTGGTGGACGGCTCGCACCCCGAGCCGGAGTCCCAGCTGGCCGCGGTACGCCAGGTCATCGTCGAGGTGGACGCCCAGAACGTCCCAGAGATCGTCGTGATCAACAAGTCGGACGCGGCGGACCCCGAGGTCCTGGCCCGGCTGCTGCGCCGCGAGCGGCACGCGATCGTGGTCTCCGCGCGCACCGGCGAGGGCATCGAGGAGCTGCTGCGGCTGATCGAGGACCAGCTGCCGCGGCCCGCGGTCGAGGTGACCACGCTGGTCCCCTACACCAGGGGCGACCTGGTCTCCCGGGTGCACCGGGACGGCGAGGTGCTCTCCGAGGAGCACACCGGCGAGGGCACCCTGCTCAAGGCCCGGGTGCTGCCGGACCTGGCGGCCGAGCTGGAGCGCTACAGCCTGGCCGGCCAGGCCAGCTGACCCGGCCCCAGGCGTCGTGCGAAGGGCGGCCGCTCCCCACGGGGAGCGGCCGCCCTTCGCTGTCTCCGGGCGGATTCGTGATCGCGCGTGATTGGGAGGGTCCTGGCTCGTTAGACCACAGGGGCGTCACCCGAGGGGGTGCCCATCCCAGTGCGCGGTAGCGGTCCCCCCGGGGCGGCCCCGGGCCCTGCGGACCGTCCTGACCAGCCAGGAGGAACCGAGGCCATGCCGCCGACCGTCCTGCCACCAGCCGCTGCCGCGTCCGGCGTCGATCCCGAGGCGATCCTCGGACGCCAGGCCGCCCGCGAGTCCGCAGCCCGTACCTACGCCCGCTCGCTGCCGATCGTCCCGGTGCGAGCGCTCGGTATGACGGTCGAGGGCGCGGACGGCAGACGTTACCTGGACTGCCTCTCCGGGGCCGGGAGCCTCGCCCTGGGCCACAACCACCCGGTGGCACTGCAGGCGATCCGCGCGGTGCTCGACTCCGGGGCCCCGCTGCACGTGCTGGACCTGGCGACCCCGGTCAAGGACGAGTTCACCACCGAGCTCTTCGCCTCGCTGCCGGAGGAGTTCGCCCGGGATGCCAGGATCCAGTTCTGCGGACCGGCCGGTACCGATGCCGTCGAGGCGGCGCTGAAGCTGGTCCGCACCGCCACCGGGCGCAGCGGCCTGCTCGCCTTCACCGGGGCCTACCACGGCATGACCGCGGGTGCGCTGGCCGCGGGCGGCGACCGCACCGCCGGTGCCGGTTCCGGCGGTTCTGCGGGCCGACCGGTACGGCTGCCGTTCCCCTACGACTACCGCTGCCCGTTCGGGCTGGGCGGTCCGGAGGCCGCGCGGATCGCCGCGCGCTGGACCGAGGCCCTGCTGGCCGACCCCAAGGGCGGGGTGGAGCCGGCTGCCGGGATGATCGTCGAACCGGTCCAGGGGGAGGGCGGCGTCATCCCGGCCCCCGACGGCTGGCTGCGCGAGATGCGCCGGATCACCGCGGCGCACGGCATTCCGCTGATCGTCGACGAGGTGCAGACCGGCGTCGGCCGGACCGGGGCGTTCTGGGCCGTGCAGCACTCGGGCGTCCTCCCCGACGTCATGGTGTTGTCCAAGGCGATCGGCGGCAGCCTGCCGCTGGCCGCCATCGTCTACCGGGGCGAGCTCGACGTCTGGGCGCCCGGGGCGCACGCGGGCACCTTCCGGGGCAACCAGCTCGCCATGGCCGCCGGGGCCGCGACCCTGCGCTTCGTCCGCGAGGAGGGGCTGGCGGAGCGGGCAGGCGCCCTCGGCGAGCGGATGCTCGCCCGGCTGCGTGCGCTGCACTGCCTGCTGCCGGCCATGGGCGATGTCCGGGGCCGTGGCCTGATGCTGGGTGTGGAGATCGTCGATCCGCAGGCGGACGCCGATGCGCTGGGCGCGCGTCCGGCCGCACCCGAGCTCGCCGCGGCCGTGCGGCAGGAGGCGCTGCGGCGCGGGCTGATCGTGGAGCTGGGCGGCCGCCACCACAGCGTGGTGCGGCTGCTGCCACCGCTGACCATGACCGACGAGCAGTCGGAAGCCGTGCTGGAACGCCTCGGAGAGGCCGTCCATGCCGCCTCCGCGGCGCACCGGACGGTGCCCGCCGCCCGGGCGGGAGAGCGCGGGTGATCGCGCCGGGTACGCCGGACCCGCTGCCGGGAGCCGCCCTGGCTGGCGGGATCGCGGGCCCGGACGCGCTGGAGCCGCTGGTCGCCGAGGCGCTCGCGGCGCTGCGTCGGGGCGCCGGACGACGGGGCGGTCCGCTGCCGCCGGGCGGCCCTGCGGCCGTGGCGGACGGGATGCGGGCGCTGCTGGAGCCGTCGGAACTGCTCCCGGAGCAGGGCGACCCGTCCGCGTTGGCCAGGCTGGTCGAAGCACTGGCCGCCACCGCCGCCGATCCGGCCGACCCCGCCTGCGCCGCCCATCTGCATGTGCCGCCGCTGGCCGTCGCCGTCGCGGCGGAGCTGGCGACCGCCGCGGTCAACCCCTCGCTGGACTCCTGGGACCAGGCTCCCGGCACAACCTCGGTGGAGCTCGCGGTGATCCGGGTGCTGGCCGGACTGGTCGGCCTGCCCCGGCCCGAAGCCGCGGCCGGCGTCCTGACCAGCGGTGGCACCGAGTCCAATCTGATGGCGCTGCTGCTGGCCCGCGACTCCTTCCCGCGTGAGCAGTTCGCCTCGGGACGGCTCACCGTCCACTGCTCCGAGGCCGCCCACTTCTCCATCGCCCGAGCCGCCGCGCTGCTGGGTCTGGACCGGGACGCCGTCGTCCCGGTCCAGACCGGGCCCGACGGCCGGATGGACGCCCGGGTGCTGGACTGGGCCCTCGCGGACGCCCGGGCCGCCGGACGGGTGCCGATGTGCGTTGTCGCCACGGCGGGAACCACCGACCTCGGCGCCGTCGATCCGCTCCCCGCGGTCGCGGCCGTCGCTCGCCGACACCGGGTGCGGCTGCACGTCGACGCCGCATACGGAGGCGGCGCGCTGTTCTCGCGGCACCTGGCGCCGCTGCTGGACGGCCTGGGGGAGGCCGACACCATCGGCCTGGACCTGCACAAACTCGGCTGGCAGCCGATCGCGGCCGGGGTGCTGCTGGTCCGCGAGGCGGCGATGTACGCGCCGCTGGAGCAGCGTGCGGCCTATCTCAATCCGGAGGACGACGAGGAGGCGGGCTACACCTCGCTGCTCGGCCGTTCGCTGCGGACCACCCGCCGGGCGGACGCCTTCAAGATCGCCGTCACCCTGCGGACCCTCGGCCGGGCCGGCCTCGGCGCCCTGGTGGACCGCTGCCACGACCTCGCCGGGTACGCGGCGCAACGGATCGCCGCCGAACCGCGGCTGGAACTGACCGCTGAACCCGTTCTTAGCACCGTGCTGTTCCGGTATCTGCCGTCGCGGGGTGACGCAGGCCCGGTGGCGACGGACCGGGTGAACGCCGTGCTGAGACGGCGACTGCTTGAACAGGGCAGCGCCGTCGTGGGCCGTACAGAACTCGGGCGTGGGCCGGGCTCGGTGCGGCTCAAGTTCACCCTGCTGAATCCCCACACCACCACGGCGGACCTGGACCGCCTGATCGCACTCGTCCTCGCCGCAGGCGCCGAAGCCGAGGACGCCGTCGAACAACCGGAGACCAACTCATGAGCACTGCTGCCCGTGGCGGAGTCCCCACGCAGGGCCAGGCCGGATCGCTCCCGGCCGACGCCGACCCCGACCCGCTGCTGCATCCGGACCCGGCGGTGGCCGCCGACTGCGCGGCCACCGAGAGCCTGCTGCGCTGCTGGGTCCGCGAGAGCGGCATCACCGATCCACCGGGCAGCCTGCTCACCGTGGCCCTCGGTGACGGACTGCACCTGGTGATCCCGGTCCGCTACTGGTCGCCCTGCGGCTGGCACCGCTTCGGCCGCGCCGCTCTGGTCGCCGGAGCCGGCGAGTACGAAGGCGGCCACCCGGTCGACGCGGTCACCGTCGCCGCGCTGCTGGCGCGGGGCGGTTCCGGCGGCGAACCCGTCGCGCCGCGCCATGTCGCCGACCTCGCCGGGCGCGTCGTCGACTCGGTCCGCCGTACCGCCGCGTTCATCACCGAGCACCGGCGGGCCCCGGAGCCGCCGCCCGGCACCAGCCCCTTCCTGGACGGCGAACAGGCGCTGCTGCTGGGGCATCCACTGCATCCCACCCCCAAGAGCCGCGAAGGTCTCGGCGAGTCCGAGGCGGCCGCCTACTCGCCCGAACTGCGCGGTGCACACCGGCTGCACTGGTTCGCTGTCGACCAGGAGCTGGCCGCCTCGGACTCCGCGCTGCCCTCCCCGGCCGCGGCCATCACCGCCGCGCTGCGCGGGCCCGATGCCGGACCGCTGCCGTCCGGCACCGTGGCGCTTCCGCTGCATCCCTGGCAGGCCCGGGAACTGACGCACCGCCAGGACGTCCACCGGTTGTTCGGCGAGGGGCGGCTGCACGACCTCGGCCCGGCCGGGCCGCTCTGGTACCCCACCTCCTCCGTGCGGACGGTCCACCGGCCCGGCGCCCCGTTCATGCTGAAGCTGTCGCTGGGGCTGCGGATCACCAACTCCCGCCGGGAGAACCTGCGCAAGGAACTGCACCGGGGCGTGGAGGTGCACCGGCTGCTCGCCGGCGGACTCGGTCAGGAGTGGCAGGCCGCGCACCCCGGGTTCGACATCGTCCGCGACCCGGCCTGGATCGGCGCGGACCAGTCGGCCGGGGTCGGGTCGGCTGCCGCCGGCGGCCTGGACACGGTGATCCGGCAGAACCCCTTCGGCCCCGAGGACCGGGCCCTCTGCGTGGCCGGCCTGGTCGCCGAGCGCCCGAGCCGCACCGAGGGCGGCGTCCCGGCCGGCTCCCGGCTGAGCGACCTGCTGCACCGGCTCGCGGCCCGTACCGGGCGCCCGACCGCGACCGTGGCCACCGAGTGGTTCCTGCGCTACCTCGACCTCGTCGTACTCCCGCTGCTCTGGCTGGACGGGAAGGCCGGGATCGCCCTGGAGGCGCACCAGCAGAACAGCCTGGTCCTGCTGGACGCCCACGGCTGGCCGGCCGGCGGCCGCTACCGGGACAACCAGGGCTACTACTTCCGTGATTCGTGTGCTTCGGCCCTGGACGCCAGGCTGCCCGGGATCGGCAGCCGGAGCGACACCTTCGTCCCGGACGCCGTGGCCGACGAGCGCTTCGCCTACTACCTCGGCATCAACCATCTGCTGGGCCTGGTCGGGGCGTTCGGCTCGCAGCGGCTCGCGGACGAACGCGTGCTGCTGGCGGCGCTGCGCAGGTTCCTCGCCGGATCCGCCGCGGCCGAAACCGGGTCCACCCTGCCCGGCCTGCTGCTCGACGCGCCCACCCTGCGCTGCAAGGCCAATCTGCGCACCCGGCTGAACGGCCTGGACGAACTGGTCGGCCCGGTCGAGACGCAGTCGGTCTACGTCACCATCGACAACCCCCTGGCGGTGGTGACCGCGACCGCGGCCGTCACCGCCGCACACGCCCCCGGGGCTGTCCGGTGAACCGGCCGTCGATTCACGGGCCGGGGTCGGGGTCGGGCTCGTGGCCCGGACAACTGGTGCCGCCGCACCAGGTGCTCAACCCGCACCACCTCCGCACCTCCCGCGCCCCCGTCCCGGCACAGGCCGCGCCGCGCCCGACCCGGCCCCGGCTGCCGGCCGCCGACCTGCTCGACGGGGTCAGTCGCTGGGGCGTGATGGAGACCCCGGTCGGCCAGTTCCGGCTGCACCCGGTGCGGCTGGCACGGGACCTGGCCCTGGTCGCCGCCTGGATGAACGATCCGGTGGTTGCCGCCTTCTGGGAACTCTCCGGACCGACGGAACTGACGGAGCAGCACCTAAGGGCGCAGCTCGACGGCGACGGCCGCAGCGTGCCCTGTCTCGGACTGCTGGACGGCACCCCGATGAGCTACTGGGAGCTCTACCGGGCCGATCTGGACCCGATCGCCCGGCACTACCCGGCCCGGCCGCACGACACCGGGGTGCATCTGCTGCTCGGGCCGCCGGAGTGCCGGGGCCGCGGCTTCGGCCCCCGGCTGCTCCGGGCCGTCGCCGAACGTGCGCTGAGGGAGCGTCACTCGGCGGGACGGGTGGTGGCCGAACCCGATGTGCGCAATATCCCCTCGGTGCGGGCCTTCCTCAGAGCGGGCTTCCGCCACGACCAGGACCTCGACCTGCCGGCCAAGCGGGCCGCCCTGATGGTCCGCGACCGCCTCTGACCATGCGTCACCAACCCACCTCCCCCTGACCGAAAGCACCTCCGCCGTGGACACCACCACCGACGCCCGCAGCGCCGCGCCCTACGACCTGGTGGGCGTCGGCCTGGGGCCGTTCAACCTCTCCCTGGCCGCCCTGGCCGACGGCGTCGCGGATCTGCGGACCCTCTTCCTGGACGCCAAGGCCGAGTTCAGCTGGCACCCCGGCCTCATGGTCGACGGGGCGACCATGCAGGTGCCCTTCCTCGCCGACCTGGTCTCCCTGGTCGATCCCACTAGCCCCTGGACCTTCCTCGCCTATCTGCGCGAGCACGACCGGCTGTTCCCCTTCTACTTCGCCGAGCGGTCCCATCTGAGCCGCCGCGAGTACGAGCACTACTGCCGGTGGGCCGCCGCGCGCCTGCCCAACTGCCGCTTCTCCAGCCCGGTCCACGCCGTCGCCTGGGACGCGCGCACCCGGCTGTTCCGGATCGGGCTGCCGGACGGCGAGGCGGTCGCCGCCCGCAACATCGTCCTCGGCATCGGCACCGAGCCGGTCGTTCCCGCGGCCTTCGCGGAGCTCCACGCGGCGGGCGCGGTGCACCACGCCGAGGACTACCTCACCGTGAGGGACGCACTGGCGGACAGTGCGGACATCACCGTCGTCGGCTCCGGCCAGTCCGGCGCCGAGGTCTTCCTGGACCTGCTCCGCAGCCGCGGCCACGCTCCCGGCCGGCAGCTGCGCTGGCTCACCCGCACCCGGGCCATCGCCCCGATGGAGTACTCGAAGCTCGGCCTGGAGCACTTCACCCCCGACTACACCCGGTACTTCCACGCCCTGCCGTCCCACACCAAGGACGCCCTGGTGCCCGCCCAGTGGCAGCTCTACAAGGCAGCCAGCGCCGAGACCCTCGCCGACATCCACTCCGCCCTCTACGACCGCACTCTCGGCGCGGCCCCCGCCGACGTGGAGATCCTGCCGGGCACCGAGGTCGAGGCCGCCCGCCGCGGTTCCTGCGGCGGGCTGGAGCTGCACTGCCGACACCTGCAGACCGGCATCACCTACACCCGTCGTACCGGCGCGGTGATCCTGGCCACCGGCCATGCCTCGCGCCGTCCCGCCCTGCTGGACCCGCTGGGCGAGTTGGTGATCCGGGACGACCAGGGACGACTGGTGGTGGATCTGCAGCACCGGGTCGGCCTGGACGGCGACGTGACCGGCGGGATCTACGTCCAGAACGCGGAACTGCACACCCACGGTGTGGGCACGCCCGACCTCGGCCTCGGCGCCCACCGGGCCGCCACCATCCTGAACGCCGTCGCCGGTCGTCCCGTCCACCGCCTGCCGTCGCGAACCGCCTGGACCACCTTCGGCGTGCCCCGGCCCGGTGCACCCGCTTCAGCGCCCGAAACCGCACCCGCGCCCGCTTCCGTGCCCGCGCCCCGGAACGCCCCCGGTTCCGGCCGACTGCCGCAGCGCTCGGTACGCTGACGGCCCATGGACCAGCACCCCGCCGCCGGACTGACCGTCGCGGCAGGCCAGGCCGCCTGCGCGGCCCTCGACGTCGCCGCCAACACCGCCACCGCCGTGGACCTGCTGCACCGGGCCGCCGACCAGGGCGCACGACTCCTGGTGCTCCCGGAACTGTGGCTCACCGGCTACGAGTTGCCGGACATCGCGGCCGACCCCGACCGTCGCACCATCGCCCCGGACGACCCGCGCCTGGACCCGCTGGCCGCGGCCTGCGCCGACACCGGCACCGCGGTCGTCGTCGGCGCGCCGACCCGGACTCCCGACTCCGGCGAGCTGCGGATCTCCGCCCTGGTGATCGACGGCAGCGGACAGCGGGCCGCCCAGTACGACAAGCAGCATGTCACCCCCAGGGAGCGTGCCCACGGGTTCACGGCCGGCGCCGACGGCTGCACGCTCGACGTGGACGGCTGGCGTCTCGGCCTGGGCATCTGCTGGGACCTGGGCTTTCCCGAGCACGCCCGCGCCGCCGCCCTGGACGGCTGCCACGGTTACCTGGTCGGCGCCATGCTCGGCCGGGGCAGCGGGGCCAGGGAGCGCGCCGTCCGGCTCCCCGCCCGGGCCCTCGACAACACCTGCTACGTGCTGCTGGCCAACCACAGCGGACCGTCCGGCCCCTACCTGGGCTGCGGCGGCAGCGCCGGCTGGAACCCCGACGGGACCCTGCAGAGCGACGCCGGCGAGGCCGATCCGGGCATCGCCGTCGCCTTCCTCGACCCGGACGCACTGGCGGCGGCCCGGGCCGAGGAGCCGGTCCTGGTCGACCCCTCGCTCCGCGCCGCGAGCGGCTCGCGCCTCCACACCACCCTGCGCTGATGGCCGCCTGTCAGTGCCGACCTCTACGCTGGGCGAGCCATGACTGAACTTCCCACGCCCGGCGAGGGCGCCACCGACGACACCCCATCGGCCTCTCCGGCAGGCGAGGGGGAAGCCCCCACCGGGTCCGGCCGGATCGGGGAACTCCTGCACGCCGCCGTCGCCGCAGTCGGCGGCGTCGAACGCCCCGGGCAGATCGCCATGGCGGAGGCCGTCGCCGCCGCCGTGGACGGCGGCGAACATCTGCTGGTTCAGGCCGGCACCGGCACCGGGAAGTCGCTCGCCTACCTCGTTCCCGCCCTGGCCCACGGAGACAGGGTGGTGGTGGCCACCGCGACCCTCGCCCTGCAACGGCAGCTGGTGGAGCGGGACCTGCCGCGCACCGTGGACGCGCTGCAGCCGCTGCTGCGCCGCCGCCCCCAGTTCGCCATGCTCAAGGGCCGTTCCAACTACCTCTGCCTGCACCGGGTGCACGAGGGCGCGCCCAGCGACGACGGGGACGGGCTGTTCGACCCGGCGGAGGTGCTCGGCGGCCCCACCAGCAAACTCGGCCAGGACATCATCCGGCTCCGCGACTGGGCCGACGAGACCGAGACCGGCGACCGGGACGACATGTCGCCCGGCGTCTCCGACCGGGCCTGGGCGCAGATGGCGGTCAGCTCCAAGGAGTGCCTGGGCGCCACCCGCTGTCCCTACGGGGGCGAGTGCTTCGCGGAGTCCGCGCGCGAGCGGGCCAAACTGGCCGACGTGGTCGTCACCAACCACGCGCTGCTCGCCATCGACGCGCTGGAGGGGGCTCCGGTCCTCCCCGAGCACGAGCTGCTGATCGTCGACGAGGCGCATGAGCTGGTCTCCCGGGTCACCGGCATCGCCACCGCCGAGCTGACCACCGGCGCGGTCAACCGCGCGGTCAAGCGGGCGGCCAAACTCGCCAACGAGAAGGCGGTGGACCAGCTCCAGGCCGCCGCCGAGAACTTCCACGGCCTGATGGAGATCGCCCAGCCCGGCCGGGTCGAGGAGCTGCCGGAGAACATCGGCTACGCCGTCGCCGCCATCCGCGAGGCGGCGCGGGCCGTCATCACCTCCATCGGCGAGGTGCGCGACAAGGGCGTCAGCGACGAGGACGCGGTCCGCAAGCAGGCGCTGGCCTCGGTGGAGACCGTCCACGACACCGCCGACCGGATGCTGGAGGGCTCCGAGTACGACGTGCTGTGGATCGAGAACAACGACCGCTTCGGCGCGGGTACCTCCTCGCTGCGGGTCGCCCCGCTGAGCGTCTCCGGACTGCTGCGGGAGAACCTCTACAAGGAGCGCTCGGTCGTCCTCACCTCCGCCACGCTCAAGCTGGGCGGGGACTTCAACGGCGTCGGGCTCTCCCTGGGCCTGGGCCCCGAGGGCCGGGTGGGCGAGGACGGCAAGGCCCCCGCCGCCGCTGCGGGACGCGACGACATCGGCGAGCCGCTGGCGGAGTCGACCCCCGCCTGGCGCGCCATGGACGTCGGCTCGCCCTTCGACTACCCCAAGCAGGGCATCCTCTATGTCGCCCGGCATCTGCCGCCGCCGGGCCGTGAGCCCGACCGTCCGGCGATGCTGGACGAGCTCGCCGAGCTGATCGAGGCCGCCGGGGGCCGCACCCTGGGCCTGTTCTCGTCGATGCGAGCCGCCAAGGCGGCCGCCGAGGCGCTGCGGGAGCGGGTGCCCGGCGAGATCCTGCTCCAGGGTGAGGACACCCTGGGGGAGCTGATCCGGAACTTCTCGGCCTCCACCGAGAGCTGTCTCTTCGGCACCCTGTCGCTCTGGCAGGGGGTCGATGTCCCCGGTTCCGCCTGCCAGTTGGTGGTGATGGACCGCATTCCCTTCCCGCGGCCGGACGATCCGCTGATGAGCGCCCGGCAGAAGGCGGTCGAGGAGCACGGCGGCAACGGCTTCATGGCGGTGGCGGCCAATCACGCCGCGCTGCTGATGGCCCAGGGTGCCGGTCGGCTCATCCGGGCTGCCGAGGACCGCGGCGTGGTCGCGGTGCTCGACTCACGGCTGGCGACGGCCCGTTACGGCGGCTTCTTCCGCTCCTCGATGCCGGACTTCTGGTACACCACGGACCGCAACCAGGTCCGCCGTTCGCTGGCCGCCATCAACGCCGCAGCCGCGCCGCCCCGTCCGGTCAAGGCCCGGTAGCCCCAAGCCCGGTAGCGCAAACGGACTTGCGGCGGCCCACCCTCCTCCGGGGGACCGCCGCAAGTCTGCTGTGTCGCCGAGCCGTCGAGTTCAGAGCCGGCGGAGCACCGCCACGACCTTGCCGAGGATCGTCGCGCTGTCGCCGGGGATCGGCTCGTACGCCGCGTTGTGCGGCATCAGCCAGATGTGGCCGTCCTCGCGCTTCAGACGCTTCACGGTCGCCTCGCCGTCGATCATCGCCGCGACGATGTCGCCGTTCTCCGCCACTGGCTGGCGTCGCACGGTGACCCAGTCGCCGTCCATGATCGCTGCCTCGACCATCGAGTCGCCGCTCACCTTGAGCACGAACAGTTCGCCGTCGCCGACCAGTTGCCGGGGCAGCGGGAAGACGTCCTCCACCGACTGCTCGGCGAGAATCGGCCCACCGGCGGCGATCCGCCCGATCAACGGGACGTACGAGGTCGCCGGGCGTCCGGTGGTGCTTTCCGGCACCGGACGGACCACATCCATACCGCGTACTTCGTAGGCGCGCGGACGATGCGGGTCGCGGCGCAGGAATCCCTTGCGCTCCAGCGCCATCAGCTGGTGGGCGACCGACGAGGTGCTGGAGAGGCCGACGGACTGGCCGATCTCCCGCATGCTCGGCGGATATCCGCGCCGCTGCACGGAATCCCGGATGACCTCGATGACCCGGCGCTGCCTTTCGGTCAGCCCGGCCTCGTCGGTGCGGATTCCGGGCGGGCGGCCCGGGAGGGAGCGTGCGGGGCTTTCACCCGCAAGGGTCTCGTCCACGGCGATGTCGGCCGCGGCATTCTCTGGAGCGTCCAAGGAGTGTCCCGAGGAGTGGGGTTCGGAGTGGGGTACGGAGGAACCGGACGACTGGCTCGGAAGGAGCCCCGAGACGGTATTCCCGAGGTCTTCCCGGCTACGGGCCTGGGTCTGGCTGCTGTGCGCGGTGCTGGAGTGCTGGGAGCTTTCCTGCACCGGGACGGTGCTACTTTTTGCGGTGGTCACGGCGGCCCCTCTCGACGGACGTTCTCCCTTTGAATAGGCCAACGGTATGACCGATCGAAAGGTTGCGCCAAACACACGTTCGAGTGAATTATTACTGGGTCGCCTGACGTGATCAAGGTTGGCGGTGTACAAGGCGCGAGTACGGCTGATGATGCGATCGTTTGTTCGAGCAGCAGGATCTCATGAATCCCGGCGCAGCGGTCCCTTCCCGTGCTTTTCGTGCCTCGCGGGCCAACCGGGTGAGAGTTGCGCGGGTGCTCCAGCAGCCCCTCCGGTCTGACCTGCGGTGATCGCTGGGCGTGAGCTGCGGGCTACGACACGCGGTGCGCGAAGGCTTGGCGCGAGCACCAGATCTAGTGGTTACATAGGTCTCCGACGGCCACAGGTAGTGGTTCCCCGCGTGGAACCCGTCCGCGGCCATCGCCTAGGATCAGGTGCAGGACACCGGCGACAGAAGGGACACCAGCACCATGCACTGCCCCTTCTGCAGGCACCCGGACAGCCGGGTGGTCGACTCCCGTACCACCGACGACGGCACCTCGATCCGCCGCCGCCGCCAGTGCCCGGACTGCAACCGCCGTTTCACCACGGTGGAGACCGCGGCACTGATGGTGATCAAGCGCAGCGGGGTCACCGAGCCGTTCAGCCGCGACAAGGTGATCAGCGGCGTACGCAAGGCCTGCCAGGGGCGCCCCGTCAGCGAGGACGCGCTCGCCCTGCTCGGCCAGCGGGTGGAGGAGTGCGTCCGGGCGACCGGCAGCGCCGAGCTCTCCACCCATGACGTGGGCCTGGCCATACTCGGCCCGCTCAAGGAGCTGGACGTGGTCGCGTATCTGAGGTTCGCCTCGGTGTACCGGGCCTACGAATCGCTTGAGGACTTCGAGGCCGCCATCGCGGAGCTCCGCGTGGACCGGCCTCCAGCGGCGGAGGAGGGCGCAGCCGTGCCCGCTCCCGCCACCGCGTCGCAGTAGGCACCGTTCCAGCAGCCTGAGCGCGCACCACACGGCACGCACCACACGCCAACGCACCAGGGACGCCCGAGGGGGCGCTTCTGCCTGCGCGGAATTGATTTGCGGATTTTGCGGATACGACGGGTCCCCGGGAAGCAGCGGGGCGCCCAGGGCGTTTTGCCCAGGAGGAGGCGGCAATGACGGACACCACCAGCGGTACCCGGGCAGGCAAGGGCGGTGCGGCCAAGGGCGGCAAGGCCACCGGCCCGAAGGCCGGCGCGGGTCTCCGCATCGAGCGCATCTACACGACCCCCGGCGTGCACCCCTACGACGAGGTCCAGTGGGAGCGGCGCGACGTCGTCATGACCAACTGGCGGGACGGCTCGGTCAACTTCGAGCAGCGCGGCGTGGAGTTCCCCGGCTTCTGGTCGGTCAACGCCACCAACATCGTGACCAGCAAGTACTTCCGCGGTGCGCTGGGCACCGAGCAGCGCGAGTGGAGCCTCAAGCAGATCATCGACCGGGTGGTGCTGACCTATCGCGCCGCCGGTGAGAAGCACGGCTACTTCGGCTCCCCGGCCGACGCCGAGATCTTCGAGCACGAGCTGACCCACGCCCTCCTCCACCAGGTGTTCAGCTTCAACTCGCCGGTCTGGTTCAATGTCGGCACCCAGCAGCCGCAGCAGGTCAGCGCCTGCTTCATCCTCTCCGTCGACGACTCCATGGACTCGATCCTGGACTGGTACAAGGAAGAGGGGATGATCTTCAAGGGCGGCTCCGGTGCCGGCCTGAACCTCTCCCGGATCCGCTCCTCCAAGGAGCTGCTGACCTCCGGCGGCAACGCCTCGGGCCCGGTCTCCTTCATGCGCGGCGCCGACGCCTCCGCCGGAACGATCAAGTCGGGCGGCGCGACCCGCCGTGCGGCCAAGATGGTCGTGCTGGACGTGGACCACCCCGACGTCGAGGCCTTCATCGAGACCAAGGTCAAGGAGGAGGAGAAGATCCGCGCCCTCCGTGACGCGGGCTTCGACATGGACCTCGGCGGCGACGACATCACCTCGGTCCAGTACCAGAACGCCAACAACTCGATCCGGGTCAACGACGAGTTCATGACCGCGGTCGAGAACGGCGCCGAGTTCGGCCTGCGGGCCCGGCTCACCGGCGAGGTCATCGAGACCGTCGACGCCAAGGGCCTGTTCCGCAAGATGGCCGAGGCCGCCTGGGCCTGCGCCGACCCCGGCATCCAGTACGACAGCACCATCAACCACTGGCACACCTGCCCGGAGTCCGGTCGGATCAACGCGTCCAACCCCTGCTCCGAGTACATGCACCTGGACAACTCCAGCTGCAACCTGGCCTCGCTGAACCTGATGAAGTTCCTCCGTGACGACGACAGCTTCGACGCGGTCACCTTTGCCAAGGTCGTCGAGCTGGTCATCACCGCGATGGACATCTCCATCTGCTTCGCGGACTTCCCGACCCAGAAGATCGGCGAGACCACCCGCGCCTACCGTCAGCTGGGCATCGGCTACGCCAACCTCGGCGCCCTGCTGATGGCGACCGGCCACGCCTACGACTCCGACGGCGGCCGGGCCCTGGCCGGCGCCATCACCTCGCTGATGACCGGCACCGCCTACCGGCGCGGCGCCGAACTGGCCGACATCGTCGGCCCGTACGACGGCTACGCCCGCAACGCCGAGCCGCACCAGCGGGTCATGCGCCAGCACGCCGACGCGAACGCCGAGGCTCCCCGCGGCGACGAGCTGGACGCCCCGATCTGGGCGGCGGCGACGGAGACCTGGCAGGACGTGCTCCGCCTCGGCGCGAAGAACGGTTTCCGCAACGCCCAGGCGAGCGTGCTGGCGCCCACCGGCACCATCGGCCTGATGATGGACTGCGACACCACGGGCGTCGAGCCCGACCTCGCCCTGGTCAAGTTCAAGAAGCTGGTCGGCGGCGGCTCGATGCAGATCGTCAACAACACCGTGCCGCGCGCCCTCAAGCGCCTCGGCTACCAGCCGGAGCAGATCGAGGCGGTCGTCGCGCACATCGCCGACCACGGCAACATCGTCGGGGCGCCCGGGCTGCGGACCGAGCACTACTCGATCTTCGACTGCGCCATGGGCGAGCGGGTCATCTCCGCCATGGGCCACGTCCGGATGATGTCCGCGATCCAGCCCTGGATCTCCGGCGCCATCTCCAAGACCGTGAACATGCCCGAGAGCGCCACCGTCGAAGAGGTCGAGGAGATCTACTTCGAGGCGTGGAAGCTCGGCGTCAAGGCGCTGGCGATCTACCGCGACAACTGCAAGGTCGGCCAGCCGCTCTCGGCCAAGTCCAAGAACGACGGCAAGGCCGAGGCGAAGCCCTCCGCCCCGGCCGTCGTGGAGAAGGTCGTCGAGTACCGTCCGGTCCGCAAGCGCCTCCCCAAGGGTCGTCCCGGCATCACCACCTCCTTCACGGTGGGCGGCGCCGAGGGCTACATGACCGCCAACTCCTACCCGGACGACGGCCTGGGCGAGGTCTTCCTCAAGATGTCCAAGCAGGGCTCGACTCTCGCGGGCATGATGGACGCCTTCTCCATCGCGGTCTCGGTCGGCATGCAGTACGGCGTCCCGCTGGAGACCTACGTCTCCAAGTTCACCAACATGCGCTTCGAGCCGGCCGGTCTGACCGACGACCCCGACGTGCGGATGGCCCAGTCGATCGTTGACTACATCTTCCGCCGCCTGGCGCTGGACTTCCTGCCCTTCGAGACCCGCTCCGCGCTCGGCATCCACTCCGTCGAGGAACGCCAGCGGCACCTGGAGACCGGCTCCTACGAGCCGACCGACCAGGACGTCGACGTCGAGGTCGAGGGCCTGTCCCAGTCCGCCCCCCGGGCCGTGACCAGGCCCCAGGCGGTCCCGGCCGCTCCGATTGCTCCGGCGGCTCCGGCGGCCGTGGTCCAGCCGCTGCCCAGCCCGGTGGTGCACAACTCCACCGAACTCCTGGAGCTCCAGCAGGGCATCAACTCCGACGCCCCGCTCTGCTTCTCCTGCGGCACCAAGATGCGCCGCGCCGGCAGCTGCTACCTCTGCGAGGGCTGCGGCTCCACCAGCGGCTGCAGCTGATCCTGCCCAGCCCTGATGCGGCCCCCGGAGCCCAGTGCTCCGGGGGCCGCGTCCTTTCCCGGCGCGCTGCGGAGCAGCACGGCGGCGACCACCAGGGCGGTGACCAGCAGACCCGCGCCGACGGCGAAGGCCAGGTGGTAGCCGCCGGTCAGGGCGGCGGCCGGGGAGCTGCCGTGGGCGAGCAGGCGGCTGCTGCGGGCGGCGGCGAGGGTGGTGAGGACGGCGACGCCGAGGGCCATGCCGATCTGCTGGGTGGTGTTGAACAGCCCCGAGGCGAGCCCGGCGTCGTCGGACTTCGCGCCGGACATGCCCAGCGTGGTCAGCGCGGGCAGGGCGAGTCCGAAGCCTGCGGCTAGGAGCATGACCGGCAGCAGGTCGGTGGCGTAGTGGGCGTGGACGGGGATCCGGGCGAGCAGTCCGAGGACGCCGACCAGCAGGGCCAGCCCGGTCAGCAGGACGGCGCGCTCGCCGAAGCGGGCGTTGAGCCGGGCGGAGACGCCCAGCGACACCACGCCGATGACGGCGGCGGCCGGGAGCATGGCCAGGCCGGTCCGGGTGGCGCTGTAGCCGAGCACATGCTGCAGGTAGAGCGCGACCAGGACCTGGAACGAGAACAGCGCGGCGACCATGAGCATCTGCACCAGGTTGGCTCCGGCGACGGCGCGGGAGCGGAACAGGCGCAGCGGCACCAGCGGGGTCCGGGCCGTCGCCTGCCGGACGGTGAACCCGGCGAGCAGGGCCGCGGCCAGGGCGCCGAGGCCCAGCGTGCGGGCCGAGGTCCAGCCGTACTCCTCGACCTTGACGACGGTGTAGATGCCGAGCATCAGCCCGGCGGTGACCAGGACGGCGCCGATGGCGTCGGCTCCGGCCTTCAGGCCGAGGCCCCGGTCGGCGGGCAGCACGACCGCGGCGACGGCCAGGGTGGCGAGCCCGATCGGCATGTTGATGAAGAAGATCCAGTGCCAGTCGAGGGCGTCGGTGAGGACGCCGCCGAGGACCTGGCCGATCGACGCGCCGGCCGCGCCGGTGAAGCTGAAGACGGCGATGGCCCTGGAGCGTTCCCCGGATTCGGTGAAGAGGGTCACCAGGATGCCCAGGCCGACGGCCGAGGCCATGGCGCTGCCGATGCCCTGCAGGAAGCGGGCCGCGATGAGCAGGGCAGGGGTGGTGGCGGTTCCGGCGAGGACCGAGGCCGCGGTGAACACGGTGGTTCCGGCGAGGAACATCCGCTTGCGGCCGATGAGGTCGCCGAGCCGTCCGGCGAGCAGCAGCAGGCTGCCGAAGGCGATCAGGTAGGCGTTGACGACCCAGCTCAGCCCGGCGGCGGAGAAGCCGAGGTCGTTCTGGATGGCCGGCATCGCCACGGTCACGATGCTGCCGTCGAGTACGACCATGAGCAGGCCGGTGGCGATGACGGCGAGAGCGAGTGTGCGGGAGCGGGTGCTGGGTGTGGCAGGCATGCGGACTCTCCTGTCCGAAGGGGCGACAGAAGAGACGCTAGCAGATAGTTTTGTTATAGACGATCTATTTCGGTTCTACTTCTCGCGCTGTCGTGCCCGGCGGGCCGACCGCGGGGCTGCGGCCGCCACTGCCAGATGGTCGCCGACCAGCAGGTTCAGGGCGTTCAGCAGCGCGTCGCGGGCTTCCTCCGGCAGAGCGGCGAGAGCGCGCTGGTGGACGCCGTCGACGATCTGCTGGCTCTGTTCGGCGATCCGGGCGCCCTCCTCGGTCACGGCGATGATCCGGGCCCGTCGGTCCCGGCTCGACGGGCGGCGCTCGGCCAGTCCGGCCTCCTCCAGGGCGTCCACGGTGACCACCATGGTGGTCTTGTCCATGTCGCCGATCTCGGCCAGCTGGGCCTGGGTCCGCTCCTCCTCCAGGGCGTGGACCAGGACGCAGTGCATCCGTGCGGTCAGCCCGATCTCGGCCAGCGCCGCCGACATCTGCGTCCGCAGCACATGGCTGCTGTGGTCCAGTAGAAAGGACAGGTCGGGCTCGGTGCGGGTGGGCGTCATGGAGGTCATGCCCACCAGGGTAGCAATTCGATCTGTGGCGGATTATCCGGAAGGGACCATTTGCTGGAGGGGGCGCCGCGCCCGCCGTGAAACGGCCGGTTAGGGTGGTCGCATGGCACGTCCACAGCGCATTGTGCTGGTCAGGCATGGGGAGTCGCAGGGGAACGTCGACGAGACGATCTACGAGCGAGTACCGGATCATGCGCTGGAATTGACCGCGAAGGGCCGGGAGCAGTCGCGGGCGGTGGGTGAGGAGTTGCGGGCGCAGTTCGGGCTGGATCCGGTGCAGGCCTATGTCTCTCCCTATCTGCGCAATCGGCAGACCTATGCGCTGCTGGGGATGAATCCGACGCGGACCCGGGTGATGGAGGAACCGAGACTGCGGGAGCAGGACTGGGGGAATCTCCAGGACGCCGAGGACATCCGCCGGCAGCGCAAGGCGCGGGACGCCTACGGGCATTTCTTCTACCGGTTCACCCAGGGCGAGTCGGGCGCCGATGTGTACGACCGGGTCGGTGCGTTCTTCGAGACCCTGCACCGCAATTTCGAACGCCCGGACTATCCGCCGAATGTGCTGCTGGTGACGCACGGCCTGATGATGCGCCTGTTCTGCATGCGCTGGTTCCACTGGTCAGTGGAGGAGTTCGAGGCGCTCTCCAATCCGGACAACGGCGAATGCCGGACCCTGCTGCTGGGCCCCGATGACCGCTACACCCTCGACCGGCCTTTCGACCGCTGGATGTGACCAGTCAGGCCGGGGTCAGACCGGGACCGTCGCCAGGGCGACGGCCATCGCCTCGGTGAGTGCGGCGGTCAGCTCCGGCGAGGCGTCGACCAGCGGCAGCCGTACCGGACCGGCGGGCAGTCCCCGGTGGCGCAGCAGGGCCTTGCTGGTGACCGTGCCGGGGGCGCGCGTCATCATCGCCTCCATCAGCGGGATCAACCGCTGGTTGAGGCGGACGGCCGCGAGCGGATCGCCGCCGGTGTGGGCGTCCAGGACAGCCCTGGTCTCGCCGGGGGCCACATTGGCGACGGTGCTCACCGCGCCGACGGCACCCAGGGCGTAGAGCGGGAGGTTCAGTTCGTCCGTGCCCGAGTAGTACTGCAGATCGGTGCGGGCGATGATCCGGGCGCTCGTGGCGAGGTCCGCCGTGGCGTCCTTCACGGCGGTGATCCGCGGGTGTTCGGCGAGCCGTAGCAGGCTCTCCTCGGTGAGGCGGCTTCCGGTGCGCTCGGGGACGTCGTAGAGCATGACGGGCAGTGGGATGGCGTCGGCGACGGCGGTGAAGTGGCGGCACAGTCCTTCCTGGCCGGGCCTGTTGTAGTACGGCGTGACGAGCAGCAGGCCGTGCGCCCCGGTGCGCTCCGCGGCGCGGGCCAGCTCGAGGGTGTGGCGGGTGTCGTTGCTGCCCACCCCGGCGGTCACCCGGGCCCGGTCGCCGACGGCCTCCAGGACCGCCCGCAGCAGGGCGTCCTTCTCGGCGTCGCTGGTGGTGGGGGACTCCCCGGTGGTGCCGCTGAGGACCAGCCCGTCACAGCCCTGGCTGACCAGGTGGACGGCGAGGGCCTGCGCGCCGTTGGTGTCGAGGCTTCCGTCGGCGTGGAACGGAGTGATCATCGCGGCGGCGGTACGGCCGAAGGGGAGTTCCATGGCTCAGCTCCTGGGGTGAGGGGTGGTCCCAGGTTGCCGGTCGAGGATTCGGTGGCACCAGCAAATTGTTCTACCGATGACAGTTGAGCAGGCGTTAACGGTTCTGCGAAAGGGATGTCAGGCCGCCTCGTCGTCCGGCTGTTTCGCCAGTTCGTCGGCCGGTGCCGCATCGTGCAGCCCGGGACCGCCCGGCGCCTGCGGCACCGGGGGCTTCTTGATGACGAACACCGAGATGATCGCGGCCAGCAGGGCGAAGACCAGGCCCATCTCGAAGGCGGTGGATATGCCGTGGGTGAGGACCAGGTCGGCGTACTGCTTCGGCAACTGCCCGCTGTGCTTGAAGGCCGCGAGCTGCTGCGGGGTGGCGTGGGCCAGGAACTGCGCGGCCTGGTGCTTGCCCTCGTGGCGGCTGGCCGTTCCGAACACGGTGACCAGGATGGACAGGCCCAGCGAGCCGCCCACCTGCTGGGTGGCATTGAGCAGCCCGGTCGCGGCCCCGGTCTCCGCCGGCGCGACGCCCGCGACGGCCGTCAGCATGATGGGGACGAAGATGCAGCCCATGCCCAGGCCGAACAGCAGGGTGGGGCCGAGGATCCCGCTGGCGTAGCTGGTGCCGACGTCGATCTGGGTGAGCCAGGAGATGCCCCCGGTGACCAGCAGCGAGCCGGCGATGAAGAACGGTTTGGGGCCGAGCTTGATCTGCAGCCGGGCCGATATCTGCGCGGCGGTGACGATGGCGAAGCTGATCGGCAGGAAGGCCAGCCCGGCGCGCAGCGGGCTGTAGCGGAGGACGTCCTGCACGAACAGCGTGACGAAGAAGAAGATGCTGAACATCGCCGCTGCCAGGCAGAGCATGATGCCGTAGCTGCCGGAGCGGTTGCGGTTGCGGAACATCCGCAGCGGGGTGATCGGCTGGGCGGTGCGCGACTCGATCACCAGGAATCCGGCGAGCAGGACCACGGCGAGACCGAAGGCGCCCAGGGTCCAGGGGTCGGACCAGCCGTTCTGGGAGGCCCTGATGAAGCCGTAGACCAGCGAGACCATGCCGATGGTGGAGCTCAGCGCTCCTGGCAGGTCGAAGCGGCCGGGGCGGCGTTCGGAGTCGTTGATGTAGAGCGGGGCGAGCAGGGCGATCGCGATGCCGATCGGCACGTTCACAAACAGCACCCAGCGCCAGGAGAGCCAGGTGGTGAGCATGCCGCCGGCCAGCAGGCCGATGGCGCCGCCCGCTCCGGCCACCGCGGAGAACACCCCGAAGGCACGGTTGCGGTCCGGCCCCTCCTCGAAGTTGGTGGTGATCAGTGCCAGTGCGGTGGGCGAGGCGATGGCGCCGCCCATGCCCTGGAGAGCCCGCGCGGCCAGCAGCATCCAGGGCGCCGTGGCCAGTCCGCCGAGCAGCGAGGCAAGACTGAACAGCAGGACTCCGGCCATCAGTGTGGAGCGGCGCCCCATGATGTCGCCGATGCGGCCGCCGAGCAGCAGCAGCCCGCCGAAGGTGAGGGTGTAGGCGTTGATGACCCAGGACAGATTGGTGGTCGAGAGCTTCAACGCCGTCGCGATGTGGGGCAGGGCGATGTTCACGATGGTGGCGTCGAGGATGACCATCAACTGGGTGGCGGCGATGACCGTGAGCGCGATGCCCGGGTGCTGACCGCGGCGTGCCTGGGGTGGTGACGAGCGGGTGATGGTGCTGGGTACGGCCACAATGTCCCCCTGTGGACCTGGAGTGAACGGGGTCGTTCACTACAATCGAAGGTAGTGGTGCTGAAGTAGTGAACACAACCGTTCACTAAAGATTTTCTGGAGGCGGCTTCCTTGGTGACGGCAGGGGCGACCGGGGGCGCCGGTCCCCGTTCCTCGCGCAGGCGCGGCACGGTACTCGAACAGGCGATCTTCCAGGCGACCCTGGACGAGCTCGTCGCCTCCGGGTACGCCCGGCTGAGCATGGAGGCCGTGGCCACCGGAGCGCGGACCGGGAAGGCCGCCGTCTACCGCCGCTGGTCCTCCAAGGAGGAGCTGGTCCTCGGGGCGATGCGGGCCACGCTGCCCCCGTTCGGTCCGGTGCCGGACACCGGGAGCCTGCGGGGCGACCTGCTGGAGCTGATGCAGCGGGCCAGGTCGGCGATGCTCTCGCTGCCCGGCTGCGCGGTCCGGGTGATCATGGGCGAGCTCGACCACGAACGGGCGCGCCCGTTCCTCGGACTGATGAACGAATGCGTGACGGATCCGGGCAAGGCCATGATGCTGGAGGTCCTGCGCCGCGGGGCGGAGCGCGGGGAGGTCCGCGCCGAGGCGGTGACTCCGCTGGTGGCGGATGTCGCCCCGGCCCTGATGCTGTACCGGGCCAAGATGCACGGACCCCCGACCGAGGCGGACGCGGTCGCCCTGGTCGACGAGGTCATGCTGCCCCTGGTCCGGGCCTGACTCGTGGTCCGGGCCTGACTCGGCTCGCACGGTGCACTCCCTCCTGCCGGGCGGACCCTCCTGGGAGTGGAGCGGGCCGCGCGACTGGGACACTGGAACGGTGCACTTACCACTGTGCACCCGGCCACTGACAGTCGGGACGTTGCCCCGTCGACTTCGGAGAGACCGCAGATGCCCGTGGAGCCCCCGGACCACCGTGTCGAACGCGCGCTGCGCAGGGCCGGAGCGCAGGTGGTGGCCGGAGTCGACGAGGTCGGCCGGGGCGCCTGGGCCGGTCCGGTCACCGTGTGCGCCGCCGTCACCGGGCTGCGCCGACCGCCGCAGGGGCTCACCGACTCCAAGCTGCTGACCGCCCGGCGCCGGACCGAACTCGCCCCGGTGCTGGCCGAGTGGGTCACCGCCCATGCGCTGGGCCACGCCTCGCCGCTGGAATGCGACGAACTGGGCATGACCGCTGCCCTGCGGCTGGCCGCGATCCGCGCGCTGGAGGCCCTTCCGGTGCGCCCCGACGCGGTGATCCTGGACGGGAAGCACGACTACCTGGGCGGTCCCTGGCAGGTGCGCACGGTGATCAAGGGTGACCAGTCCTGCGTCTCGGTCGCCGCGGCCTCGGTGCTGGCCAAGGTCCGGCGCGACGGCATGATGGCCGACCTCGGCGCCCACTTCCCCGCGTTCGCCTTCGGGGACAACGCCGGGTATCCCTCCCCGGTCCATCGGGCGGCGCTCGACGAGCACGGACCCACCCCGCACCACCGCCTCTCCTGGTCGTACCTGGACGACCTGCCCGCCTGGCGGCATCTGCGGACCTACCGTCTCCCGGTCGATTCCCTGCCGGATGGTTCGGAGCAGCTGTCGCTGGGTTTCTGACGGGGATTCGACATGTTCTTGTGCGGTTCCCGGGGCGTCCGCGTGGAGTTCACGGAGTGTCCCCGGGGGACGGGCGGGCCCCCTACCGGCTGTTCGATGCCAGCGAGTAAGCTCTGGGGCGCTGTGCGACGCCATCCGGTGTGCCGCCAGATTCTGCCGAGGAGCTGGAGATCCACAAGACCGCCCCGGGCCCTCGTGTTCCATCCAACGACGAGACGGACGCGACAGCCCGCACCATGCCTTCTGTGACACCGCCCGCAATCCCAGCCGTACACAGTCCTGCCACTGCCGCGCGTCCGGTTCCGCGCCCCGGGCCGCCGCGCGTTCCCAAGCCGGGTCCGGTCCCACGTCGCCCGGCTGCCCCGCTGCACCCGCACCCCGCCGCTCCGGCGGCACCGGTCGTGCCCGCCCCGCCCACCGTGGAGATCCAGTCCGTCCCGGCCGGTTCGGCGGGCGCGCTGGAGCGTGCCGACGACTCGGTCGACCTGCTGCTGGACGCCGGCCGACGGCCCGGTGAGGTGCTGGTGCTGACTACGGGTGAGCCGCACCCGTGGCAGCAGCACGAGCAGTCCTTCGGCGCCGACCGGTACTGGGCGCAGCTGGAGGAGGGCAACGATGTCTTCTACGCCGATGCGGCGCAGTGCCGTCCGGTCCGCCGCGAGGTCGTCGTACTCGCGGTGAACGGGGGTTCGCCGGCGGTCGCCAGGCAGGCATTGGCCGCAGCCCTGGACCGGGCGACCCGACTGGTGGTGCTCTGCGGCGATCCGGGCCTGATCCCGGCGCAGCAGGGCTGACGCCTTAGGGGCCACAGCCGTCCGCTGTCAGTGGACGGCCGCTCTGGCCTGCTCGGGCGCGGCCTCCAGCACCCGTAGCGGCTGGATCGTCGCATGCGCGGGCAGCGCACTGATGGAGCGGACGGGTGGCACCGCCTCCTCGGCCCAGGAGCCCGCGTGCGGATGGCGGCCGCCGCGGTCGTCCCCGAGCACCTGCCAGCCCGCGTCCGTGAGGGTGACGTAGGCGCCGCAGCGGAGACCGTGCAGTCCGCTGGCGTCGCGCAGGGCCCACATCCAGGCGCCGTCCGCCTCGGTCCACTCGGGGGTGCCGCGCCGGCACAGCATCAGGACGACGGTGCGGACCGGTCGGGCCAGCCGCAGGTCGTGCGGGACGATGCCGCGCAGGTGGGCCAGGATGGCGTTGCGGTACTGCCAGCCGTCGCCGTACCCCACCCTGGCCGAGAACGAGGCCCCGGCGACCATCCGGCCGTCCTGTTCCAGCACGCCGAGCACCGCGGTGCCCGGTTGCGGCCGGTGCACCCGGTGGAGGTCGTTGACGAGCTCGCGCGGGGCGCGCAGCAGCGGGGGAGTGGTCTGGACCCAGCTCTCCTGGTCGATGAGGCGGGTCGAGGCTCCCGGCAGGGACACCGCGTGCAGGGTGATCCGGGCCGGGCGTCTGCTGGAAGGCCTGCGATTGCCGGAGTCCATGCTCAAGGCCCTCCCTCCCCGTGCCCCATGTGCCGGTCGGTCCAATTCTCACGTCCCGGGGTCGAATGCGGCAACGGGCACTCTGTCGGAAGTGTCCGTGTTCAGCCGATCCGGCGGCAATCTTCTGTCAGTTATTTTCATTATCAGCACTGTTGCGGTGATGTGCTGACAGGCGCGGCTGCGTTCCGCTGCTCATGCCTGCTGGGCCAGCACCAGCGGAAGTACCCCCGGAGCACCGGCGCGGCGCAGCAGTCTGGCGGTGACGGCCAGGGTCCAGCCGCTGTCCGTGAAGTCGTCCACCAGCAGGACCGGACCCTCCAGTTCGGCGAGGGCCGCGCTGAGCTGTTCGGGTAGTTCGAAGGAGCCGTGCAGGCTCCGGAGCCGCTGCGCGCTGTTGGAGCGCGAGCCGCGCGCGGGCCGGTCGGGCGTGTACTCGACCCGGCCGAGCAGCGGGAGCCTGCCCACCCGGGCGATGCCCGCGCCCAGGCTCTCCACCAGCTGTGGGCGGCTGCGGGAGGCCAGGGTCACCACGCCGGACGGACGGGCCACCGCGGCGTCGGGACCGGCCCAGCCACCCGGGCCGCGGGCCCAGTCGGCCAGGACCGTGACCACCGCGTCCAGCACGTCGGCCGGCACGGGGACGTCGGGCGCCCCCGGTGTCAGCAGGCCCCGCAGTCGGGTGCCCCAGCCGATGTCCGACAGCCGGCCCAGGGCCCGCCCGGCGGCGGCCTGCTCGCCGGGGGCGATCCTGCCCTTGAGCTCGATCCCGGCCGCCGCGAGGCCGGTGGGCCACTGCCGCCGGGGCTCCAGCTCGATGCCCGGCCGCCCGAGCGCCGCCCGGGCCGCGTCCAGGGCCTCCGGGGAGGCCTCCACCGGGAAGCGGGCCCCCGCGCAGTTGTCGCAGCGGCCGCAGGGCGCGGACTCCCCGTCGTCGAGCTGGCGGCGCAGGAAGTCCATCCGGCAGCCGAGGGTCGAGGCGTAGTCCAGCATCGACTGCTGTTCGGCCCGGCGGGTCTCGGCGACCCTGGCGTAGCGCTCGCTGTCGTAGGACCAGGGGCGGCCGGTGGAGATCCAGCCGCCGCGCACCCGCTTCACGGCGCCGTCCACGTCCAGGACCTTGAGCATGGTCTCCAGCCGGGTGCGCCGCAGGTCGACCCGGGCCTCCAGGGCCGGGGTGGACAGGGGGAGCGGGACGCCGTCCGGGTCGGTGTGCCCGGCCAGCGCGGAGAGAGTCGCCCGGACCTGCTCCTCGGGCGGGAAGGCGAGGCCGGCGAAGTAGCGCCAGATGGCCTGGTCCTCGGGCCCCGGCAGCAGCAGGGCCTCGGCGCGCTTGATACCGCGCCCGGCGCGGCCGACCTGCTGGTAGTAGGCGATAGGTGACTGCGGCGAGCCCAGGTGCACCACGAAGCCCAGGTCGGGCTTGTCGAAGCCCATGCCCAGGGCGGAGGTGGCGACCAGGGCCTTCACCCGGTTGGCGAGCAGGTCCGCCTCGGCGCTGCGCCGGTCGACGTCCTCGGTGCGCCCCGAGTAGGAGGCCACCGGGAAGCCGCGCTGCCGCAGGAAGGCGGTGACCTCCTCGGCGGCGGCCACGGTCAGCGTGTAGACGATGCCGGACCCCGGCAGGTCGGGGAGGTGGTCCGCGAGCCAGGCGAGCCGGTGCGCCGGATCGCCGAGCGGCAGCACCGACAGGGCCAGGCTCTCCCGGTCCAGCGGCCCCCGGAGCACCAGCGCCTCGGCGCCGCCGGTGCCGAGCTGCTCGGCCACGTCGGCGGTGACCCGGGCGTTCGCGGTCGCGGTGGTGGCCAGCACCGGCACGCCGGGGGAGAGCTCAGCGAGCATGGTCCGCAGTCGCCGGTAGTCGGGGCGGAAGTCATGGCCCCAGTCCGAGATGCAGTGCGCCTCGTCGACCACCAGCAGCCCGGTGGAGGCGGCGAGGCGGGGCAGCACCTGGTCCCGGAAGTCGGGGTTGTTCAGCCGTTCCGGGCTGACCAGGAGGACGTCCACGGCGCCCGAGGCGACCTCGGCCTGGACCGTCTCCCACTCGTCGGCATTGGCGGAGTTGATGGTGCGTGCGGTGATCCCGGCCCGGGCGGCCGAGTCGATCTGGTTGCGCATCAGGGCCAGCAGCGGGGAGACGATCACGGTCGGGCCCGCGCCGGCCGCCCGGAGCAGGGCGGTGGCCACGAAGTAGACGGCGGACTTCCCCCAGCCGGTGCGCTGCACCACCAGGGCTCTGCGGTGGTCCACCACCAGGGCCTCGATGGCGCGCCACTGGTCCTCGCGCAGCCGGGCGTCGCCGCCCGCGAGATCGCGGAGCACGGCGTCGGCCCGCTCGCGGACCGCCGCGCGGTCGGTGAGCGGCTGGGTGTCCGGGGTCTGGTCCATGGCTCATTGATAGCCGCTGGGGCCGACAATCGGCGAACGGCGGTGGAGAAGCTGTGGATTCAGGAGGCATCCGGGGCGCAGGAACGTTTCCGCTTCACTCGGACGTGTGGCGGGGTTCTCCACAGCCCCCGACTTGTCCACAGCGCGCGCCGGACCTCCCTCCGGGCCGCCCGGGACCGGACATGCTCGACCCATGAACGAGCACGCGCAGTCCCCGACCACTCCCTTCGACCATCCCGTGGTGACCATGCGGACGCCCGCCGACATGGTCGACGTCCTGCCCTTCCTGCTCGGCTTCTTCCCCAGCGACAGCGTGGTCGCGCTGGGGCTGCAGGGGCCCCGGCGCAGGCAGGGCGGCACGGTGCGGATCGACCTGCCCCCGCCCCCGGACTGGCCCGAGGCCGCGGCGGAGGTGGCCCGCTACCTGGTGGCGCTCTCCGAGCACCGGGACCGGAGTCCGGACGCGGTGATCCTCTACCTCTGCCGCGATCCCGAACCGGGCCAGGACGGCCGTGCGGTCCGCGACTCGCTGGCGCCGCTCGCCGACGCACTCGCCGAGGCGTTCCGCGCCGCCGGCATTCCGGTGCACGAGTCGCTCTGCGTCTCGGGCGGGCGCTGGTGGTCCTACGCCTGCGGCAACCCGGTCTGCTGCCCCGCCGAGGGCACGCCCGTCGAGCGGCCCGGCAGCACCCCCGCGGTGGCCGCAGCGGCCGCCTACGCCGGTATCAGCGTGCGGGGCAGCCTCAAGGAGCTGGAGCAGGAGCTCGCCCCGGTGGCGGCCTCCAGCGCCGAGGAGCAGTTGCGGGCGTTCGAGCGGGTGGTCCCCGCTCTGGTGGCGGAACTGTCGGAGGACGGCGGCCGGGAGGCGGTCAGGGCGCGTACCGCGGAGCTGGTGGACGCCGCGGTGCAGCGGTTCGGCGGCGGCGCCGTCGAACTGCCGCCGGAGGAGGCCGCCCGGCTGATCCTGGGCCTGCAGGACCGGCTGGCCAGGGACCGGGCCGCGGAGTGGCTCGACCCGCCCGACGTGGAGCACGCCCAGCGGTTGTGGCGGTTCCTGGCCCGTCGCTGTACCGGCCCGTTCGACGACCACGCGGCCGCCCCGCTGTCCCTGCTGGCCTGGACCGCCTGGGTCACCGGCGATCAGGTCACCGCGAGGATCGCGCTGCGCCGGGCGCTGGAGACGGACGAGGACTACGCCTTCGCCAGGCTGCTCTACGAGGCGGTCAACACCGGGGCCCAGCCGCAGTCGCTCTGCGCCACGCTGCGGGCCGAGCGCCGCTCCCGGCAGCGGCGCGGGCCCGGGCGCCGTCCCGGACGGGCCCCCGGCGAGCGCAGACGGGTCAGGACCGGTCGCGGGTCCGGTTGCGCCGCCCCACCGGGCGGGGGTGTTTATCGTCAGTGAGACGACTATGATCGCGCCCATGTCGCGTTACGATCCGTCGGCCTTCCCCCCGTTCGCGGTCACTGTTGACCTGGTCGTATTGACTGTTCGCGATCATGCGCTGTGCGCCCTGATGGTGCGGCGCGGCGAGCCGCCCTTCCAGGGATTCTGGGCACTGCCGGGCGGGTTCGTCCGCCCCGACGAGGGGCTGATCGAGGCGGCGGCCCGCGAACTGGCCGAGGAGACCGGGCTGCGCACCCATGGTGCGGCCGGCCAGGGGCCCGGGGTGGGGGCCCATCTGGAGCAACTGGCTACCTACGGCGACCCGCAACGGGACCCGCGGATGCGGGTGGTGAGCGTCGCTCACCTGGCCCTGGCCCCCGACCTGCCCACCCCGCGCCCCGGTGGGGACGTTCGCAGCGCCCGGTGGGCCCCGGTGGAGGAGCTGCTCGGGCGCGGCAAGGACGACGGTCTGCTGCTGGCCTTCGACCACACCCGGATCCTCGCCGACGGGGTCGAGCGCGCCCGCTCGAAGATCGAGTACTCCTCGCTGGCCACCGCCTTCTGCCCGGAGGAGTTCACCGTCGGGGAACTGCGGCAGGTCTACGAGTCGGTGTGGGGGGTCTCGCTCGACCCGCGCAACTTCCATCGCAAGGTCACCGGGACCCCCGGGTTCCTGGTGCCGGCGGGTGGCACCACGACCCGTCAGGGCGGGCGCCCGGCCCAGCTGTTCCGGGCCGGGGACGCGACGGTGCTGAACCCGCCCATGCTGAGGCCCGACGCCTGACGGCACGTCAATGCCATCACTGCCGCCTACATGCCGTAGTGCCAATACCACGCAAAGTAACTAAGTCGGTCTATCGTGCTGGCAACGGGCGGAGGAAGGCTGCGCACCGGCATCGCGAGGTGAGGCCCTGTGTTCCAGGCGATCGGACTGACCAAGAGCTGTCGCAGGGGACGTCCCCCGGCTCTGCTCGACCTCTCCTTCGACGCGCGCGAAGGCCAGGTCACCGTGCTCCTCGGGCCCGAGGGGTCCGGTCGCACCACGGCGCTGAGGCTCGCCCTCGGACTGGAGCGCGGCCAGGGCGTCGCGCTCTTCGACGGGCGGACCTACCGCCGGCTGCGGCGTCCCGAGCGGCAGGTCGGCGTGGTCCTCGGTGATTCCGGGCGCCACCCCGGGCACCCCGGTCGGGAGGCCCGGGCGCATCTGCGCATGGTCGCCGCCGCTGTCGGGGTCCCGGCCCGCCGCGCCGACCAACTGCTGGAGCAGACCAGGCTCGCCCCGGCGGCGGGTCACCGGCTGCGTACCTTCTCGCCCGGTATGAGCCGTCGGCTCGCCCTGGCCGAGGCCCTGCTCGGCGACCCCGGCACGCTGCTGCTGGACGAACCCACGTACGGGCTCTCGCCCAAGAACACCGAATGGTTCCACGCCTTCCTCCGGGCCTTCGCGGCCGGCGGCGGCTCTGTCCTGGCCACGGTGCGGGATCCGCGCGAGGCCGCGGCGCTGGCGGACCATGTGGTGACCCTGGACGGCGGCAGGCTCGTGGCGGACCAGACCAAGGCCGACTTCGTCGGCGGCAGGCTGCGTGACGAGGTGTCGGTGCGCGGCCCCCAGGTGGGCCGGCTCGCCGACCTGTTGACCGAGTCCGGCGCCCAGGTGCGCCGGGAGGGCGGTGCGGGCATCGCCGTGGTCGGCGTCTCCCGCACCCAGATCGGTGAACTCGCCTACCGGCACGGCATCCTGCTGCACGAACTCGCCGACCGCGCCGCCGGATCCGTGCCCGGCGCCCCGGCCACGCCCCCGTTGCCCGCGCGCCGAGGCACCGAGACCGCCGCCGCTGTCGGGTCGCCGCCCGCAGGGGCGGCGGCAGCATCGGCGAATGCGGCTGCACCTGCAACCGCGCCCGCGCAGCCGGGCGAGACCGTCGTCGTGCTGACCCCGGGAAGCGCCGTCTCCGCGTCGGTCCCAGTTCCGACGACGGACACCGCGACCCGGTCCCGCGTCCCGGCCGGCCTCGCCTCGGTCAGCGGTCCGCTCTACCGGGACGAGCCCCCCGTGTCCGACCAGCGAAGCGAGTGAGCACGTGCACGCACTGACCTATGAGCGCCGACGGCTCACCGGAATCCGGTCCACCTGGCTCGTCCTGGCGGCCGTGGTCCTCGCCGACGCCGCTGTGGCCGCCCTGACGGTCCGCCAGCCCCCCCTGGCCGACCCGATGCGGGTCCTCACCGCGGGCGTCCCGCTGCTGCCGCTGCCGATCGCGGCCCTCGGCGCCGGTGTGGTCGGCGCGCTGTCCTACGGCCACGAGGTCCGCTACCCGGTGCTGCAGCCGCTGCTGGTGCCCGCCCGCCGCCGCCTCGGGCTGCTGCTGGCGAAGCTCGTGCTGTCCGCCGTCTACTCGGTGCTGCTGGTCGCAGCGACGCTGGCGGTGGACGCCGGGGTGTACGCCGTCGTCCTGCACCGGCGCCCCGCGCTGGAGCCCGCCCTGCTCGGCTTCGCCGCGCTCGCGGTGACCGCCGGCTGGATCGGGCTGCTCGCGGCCGCCCTGCTGCGCAGCGCCGCCGCCGGGATGCTGGTGCTGCTGACCCTCCCGGTCCTGGTGGAACCGGCGGTGCGGCTGCTGCGCGACGGCAGCCTGACCGGGGACCGGCTGCGGGCCGCCCACTGGCACCGGCTGTTCCCGGTCGACACCGGCCACGCCTGGCTCTACGGACCGCTCAGCGGGCTGCACAGCACCGCCTCGCTGTCCCCGAGAGGCCTGCTGCTCCTGTCGGCCGGGCCCGTCCTGCTGCTCCTGCTCGGCTACCTCGCCGTGCTGCCCCGCCGACGCGGGGTCTGAGTCGCTTCGTTCCGGGCGAGCGCTCGACCATGTGTGCTGACGCTGAGTGATCGTCAGGGGTCGGGCCTCGCCAGACTCTGCCTGTTTTGCGCAGAAGATGCAGATAAATCGTCAATTGTCTGGTGACAGGCGATCACCCTTTCGTGTGCTTTTCACGAAAGTCCTCAAGGCGCGGGCCGCCATCGCCGACAAAGGAGACGTGAGTACCGTTGCGCATCCCCCCATGACCACCGCCCGCCTGTCCGAGCCGTCCCGCTCCGGCGTCGGCGAGCTGGACCGCTTCCCCGTCGGCGAACGCACCGCCGAGCGGGCCTTCCCCGAGCGCGGCGCCCCCGGCCCCTCGCTGCACTGGGACAGTTCCGACTCCGACCTCGGCCGGCCCGGCCGCCGGGTCGCCGGCGGCCGTGGCCGGGGACTGCACGGACAGCTCGTCCAGCAGCTCGGGCAGATGATCGTCTCCGGCGACCTGGGCGCGGACCGCCCCCTGGTCCCGGAGGAGATCGGCCAGCGTTTCGAGGTGTCCCGCACCGTCGTCCGCGAGTCCCTGCGGGTGCTGGAGGCCAAGGGCCTGGTCAGCGCCCGTCCCAATGTGGGCACCCGGGTCCGCCCGGTCGCCGACTGGAACCTGCTCGACCCCGACATCATCGAGTGGCGCGCCTACGGTCCGCAGCGCGACGAGCAGCGCCGCGAGCTGTTCGAACTGCGCTGGGCCATCGAGCCGCTGGCCGCCAGGCTCGCGGCCGGGCACGGCCGGGACGAGGTCCACCAGCGCATGGTGGACATGACCGAGATCATGGGCCACGCCGTGGCCCAGGGCGACCAGGTCACCTTCAGCCGGGCCGACAGCGAGTTCCACGCCCTGCTGCTGGAGCTGGCCGGGAACCGGATGCTGGAGCACCTGGCCGGGATCGTCGGCTCCGCGCTCACCGTGTCCGGCAGCCCGGTCACCGCGTGCGAGCGTCCGTCCGAGCCGTCGGTCGGTCTGCACGCCCGTCTGGTGGAGGCGCTCGGCACCGGCGACGGCACGGCGGCAGAGGCCGCCATGCGTGCGCTTCTGACGGTCCATCCCGAGGTGGACCACGTGGTCCCGGCGCCTCGCGAGCACTGAGCCCGCAGTCCGCCAGCAGGCCGCCGCCCGATCCGGGCGGCGGCCTGCTGGTGTTATCGGGAACCTTCACCGGATCGGGCGACCGCAGGAATGATCCCCTCATCTCTCGGGGTTGTCCTGGGTAGGTTCCCGGCAGCAGCGTCGTCGGGCGACTGTGACCTGCACCACGAAAGCGAGGCGTAACACTTCTCCGCGGGCAGCGATGTCTACGGAGGCGGCGGCACTTCGTGTGCCGGACGCCGAACCAGGTTCAGCTCCAGATTTCACGTCCAGCAGTTACCAGAATCCGGCCTTCACAGGTCGGTTTCTGTTCACTCACGTCCGAGAGGTTGTTCGTGTCGGCCAGCACATCCCGTTCGCTCCCCCCCGAAATCGCCGAGTCCACCGCGCTGATGGCACTCATCGAGCGGGGTAAGGCACAGGGGCAGATCGCCGGCGATGACGTGCGCCACGCCTTCGAGGTGGACCAGATTCCGGTCACCAAGTGGAAGAACGTCATGCGCAGCCTCAACCAGGTCCTCGATGAGGAGGGTGTGACGCTGATGGTGAGCGCGGCGGAGTCGTCCGCCCCCAAGCGCCCCCGCAAGAGCGTCGCGGCGAAGAGCACAGCGACGAAGGCGACCGCGACCAGGGCGGTGCCTGCGCGCACTCCGGCCGCGGCTCCCGCTCCCACGACCCGGGCGACGGCACCGCGTGCTGCCGCCGTGACCCCGGCCCCGGCCGCTGCCTTGGTGGTTCCGAACGGCACGGTCGACGACCTCGACGAGGCAGCACCCGTCCTGGAGGCCGCTCCCGCCAAGAAGGCGGCCCCGGCGAAGAAGGCTGTCGCCAAGAAGGCCGCACCGGCCAAGAAGACCGCCGCGAAGAAGACCGCCGCCGGCAAGGCCAAGTCCGACCAGGACCTCGGCGCCGAGGACGAGTCGGCCGAGGACGCGGCGCCGGCCAAGACCGATGGCGAGCCGGTCGAGGGCGAGGAGGAGTCGCAGGGCTTCACCCTCTCCGACGACGACGAGGACGACGCCCCGGCGCAGCAGGTCGCGGTCGCCGGCGCCACGGCGGACCCGGTCAAGGACTACCTCAAGCAGATCGGCAAGGTCCCGCTGCTCAACGCCGAGCAGGAGGTCGAGCTCGCCAAGCGGATCGAGGCCGGCCTCTTCGCCGAGGACAAGCTGGCCGCCGCCGACAAGCTGGCCCCCAAGCTCAAGCGCGAGCTGGAGATCATCGCCGAGGACGGCCGCCGCGCCAAGAACCACCTGCTGGAGGCCAACCTCCGACTCGTGGTCTCGCTGGCCAAGCGCTACACCGGCCGCGGCATGCTGTTCCTGGACCTGATCCAGGAGGGCAACCTGGGTCTGATCCGTGCCGTCGAGAAGTTCGACTACACCAAGGGCTACAAGTTCTCCACCTACGCCACCTGGTGGATCCGGCAGGCGATCACCCGCGCCATGGCCGACCAGGCCCGCACCATCCGCATCCCGGTGCACATGGTCGAGGTCATCAACAAGCTCGCCCGCGTGCAGCGCCAGATGCTCCAGGACCTGGGTCGCGAGCCCACCCCGGAGGAGCTGGCCAAGGAACTCGACATGACCCCGGAGAAGGTCGTCGAGGTCCAGAAGTACGGCCGCGAACCGATCTCGCTGCACACCCCGCTCGGCGAGGACGGCGACAGCGAGTTCGGCGACCTGATCGAGGACTCCGAGGCCGTGGTCCCGGCCGACGCGGTCAGCTTCACCCTGCTCCAGGAGCAGCTGCACTCGGTGCTGGACACCCTGAGCGAGCGCGAGGCGGGCGTGGTGTCGATGCGTTTCGGGCTCACCGACGGCCAGCCGAAGACCCTGGACGAGATCGGCAAGGTCTACGGCGTCACCCGCGAGCGGATCCGCCAGATCGAGTCCAAGACCATGTCCAAGCTGCGCCACCCCTCCCGCTCCCAGGTCCTGCGCGACTACCTGGACTAGCAGGCGACAAGCAGTAAGTAGCGACACCGGCGGCGGGCGTCATCCTTCGAAGGGATGTGCCCGCCGTCTTTGCGCGCGCCGACCCGGTACCCAGCGTGACCGTGGCAATACGCTGGGTCGCAGCCATGCGCATGTGCGCAGGGATGCGGAAGCGGCGAAGGGCGACGGGTGGCGGGCAAGAGGCGTACGGCGGAGGCAGTCGGTACGACGGGGGCGGCGGCGCGACGCAGGGGACGCAGGGCGCTGCTGGTGCTGCTGGCCGCGCTGCCGCTGCCGGTGGCGAGCAGTACTCCGGCGCTGGCGCAGGGGCAGCAGTTGCGGATCATCGGCGGCACCGGGGCCAGCACCCAGCAGGAGCCCTGGATGGTGGCCCTGGGCAGCCGGTCGGTCTACGGCGACTACCGCTCGGGGCAGTTCTGCGGAGGGACCCTGGTCTCCCCGACCAAGGTGGTCACCGCGGCGCACTGCCTGTACGACGAGTCGACGATGCGGCCGGCGGACCGGCCCGATCTCAAGGTCATCGTCGGTCGAACCGACCTCTCCACCTCGGCCGGTTCCGAGGTGGCGGTCTCCCAGGTCTGGGTCGACCCCGACTACTCGATGACCAGCAACATGTGGGACGTGGCGGTGATCACCCTGGCGGTGCCCCAGTCGGACCGCGCGGTGCTCCCTCTGGTGGACCAGGGCGCCACGGCGCCCTACGCGCCGGGGACTGCGGCCACCGTCTACGGCTGGGGCGACACCCGGGGCGACGGGCACTACCCGATGACCCTGCACTCGGTCCAGGTGCCGATGATCGCCGACTCCACCTGTGCGCGGGACTATCCCGGCGGTCCCAACGGCGCCTTCCAGGCGAGCACCATGGTGTGCGCGGGCGAGCAGGCCCACGGCGGCCGTGACGCCTGCCAGGGCGACAGCGGGGGCCCACTGGTGGTCGCCGGGCGACTGGCGGGACTGGTGTCCTGGGGGACGGGTTGTGCGGAGGCCGGACACCCGGGGGTCTACGCCCGAGTCGCCGCGATGGCCGATGCGGTACGCGGACAGCTGTGATCTGACGCACTGTGAACTGACAGCATGTGATATGCGTCACCTTGCGCTGGTCACGCAGAGGGCCGGACCGCGACCTCTCGGTTGCGACCCGGCCCTCGTTCGCTGTTCAGCTCGTCGTCAGGGCTGCCTTGGACGCAGCCCGGTTGAGCGCCTCAGTGATCCTCTTCGCCCGGGGACGACGGTGCGGCCGTCAGCCGGCCGGTCTCGTCCTGTATCTCGGCTGCGATCTTCTTCAACTCCGGCTCGAACTTGCGGCCGTGGTGAGCGCAGAAGAGCAGCTCGCCGCCGGATGCCAGCACGACGCGCAGGTAGGCCTGGGCGCCGCACCGGTCGCAACGGTCAGCTGCGGTCAGCGGGCTCGCGGGGGTCAGAACTGTAGTCACGTCGCCTCTTCTCTAGCTCGACGAGCTGTCGTACCAGGGTCAACATCCAACCAGGCCGAAAACGTTCCCGCTTGCGGCTTTTCTTTTGTGACATCCGGCTGCGGGTCGGCCCGGCCGTTGAGCCGGGAAGGGGATCCCCCGCCGGAAGGGGCGGGGGGAGGGGAGACGGCGGTGACCGCGATGTCGCTGCCGCTTCTCTCCTTGGAGCCTCGGGGATTTTTTCTCTTGTTGGAGAGGACGTGCCCCGCGGTCCCTTGGTTCATGCCTGCTGCCGACTATGGCATGCACGTCACTCGTGCGGGATATCGAACGCCTGTGCGACCGACCGTACGGGGTGCGCGTAGCATAAGCCGGGAGCAGGTCGGAGCAGAAGCCCCAGCCCACACACCGGTAGCCTGCATCCCGGCAGCATTGACGCCATGGTGCACCGGCCCCCCGCAAGGGGGCCAGGAAAAGGGCCCGTGTTCGCGCTCCGCGTAGCGACGGACCGACGGACCGAGCAAGCCACCGCATCGAGAGACCGGAGTAGTAGCGCGTGACCGCCGAAACAACCGTGCAGACCGCCGCCCTCAGCGCCGGCGGGAGCTCCGCCGCCGACGGTTCCTACACCGCGCGGCACCTCCTTGTCCTCGAAGGCCTGGAGGCGGTCCGCAAGCGCCCCGGCATGTACATCGGGTCCACCGACAGCCGCGGCCTGATGCACTGCCTCTGGGAGATCATCGACAACGCGGTCGACGAGGCGCTGGCCGGCCACTGCGACCGGATCGACGTCTTCCTGCACGCCGACAACTCGGTCGAGGTGCGCGACAACGGCCGCGGCATCCCGGTCGACGTCGAGCCCAAGACGGGGCTGTCCGGCGTCGAGGTCGTGATGACCAAGCTGCATGCCGGCGGGAAGTTCGGCGGCGGCTCCTACGCCGCCTCCGGCGGTCTGCACGGCGTCGGCGCCTCCGTGGTCAACGCGCTCTCCGCGCGTCTGGACGTCGAGGTCGACCGCGGCGGGCACACCCACGCCATCAGCTTCCGCCGCGGCACGCCCGGCAGTTTCGCGGGCGAGGGCCCGGACTCGGACTTCACCGCCGCTTCGGGTTCGACCGGCGGCCTGACCAAGGCGAAGAAGGCCCCGCGCGGCCGCACTGGCACCCGGGTCCGCTACTGGGCCGACCGGCAGATCTTCCTCAAGGACGCCCGGCTCTCGCTGGACAACCTGCACGCCCGGGCCCGGCAGACCGCCTTCCTGGTCCCCGGCCTGACCATCGTGGTCCGCGACGACCGGGCCCTGGACGGCGCCCCCACCGACGAGCAGACCTTCCGCTTCGACGGCGGCATCGCCGAGTTCTGCGACTACCTGGCCCCCGACAAGGCCGTCTGCGACACCCTGCGGCTCCAGGGCACCGGCAGCTTCAAGGAGACCGTGCCGGTCCTGGACGAGGTCGGCCACATGACCGCCACCGAGGTCACCCGCGAGCTCGGGGTGGACATCGCGCTGCGGTGGGGCACCGGCTACGACACCACCCAGCGCTCCTTCGTCAACATCATCGCCACCCCCAAGGGCGGCACCCATGTGGCCGGATTCGAACGCTCGCTCACCAAGACCGTGGGCGAGGCGCTGCGTTCGGCCAAGCTGCTGCGGGTCGCCGAGGACGACATCACCAAGGACGACGCGACCGAGGGCCTGACCGCGGTCATCACCGTCCGGCTGGCCGAGCCGCAGTTCGAGGGCCAGACCAAGGAGGTGCTGGGCACCTCCGCCGCGACCAGGATCGTCGCCGCGGTCGTCGCCAAGGAGCTCAAGAACTTCCTCACCTCCACAAAGCGCGACGACAAGGCCCAGGCCCGAGCGGTGATGGAGAAGGTCGTCGCCGCCGCCCGCACCCGGGTCGCCGCCCGGCAGCACAAGGAGGCGCAGCGCCGCAAGACGGCTCTGGAGACCAGCTCGCTGCCGGCCAAGCTCGCCGACTGCCGCAGCGACGACGTCGACCGCAGCGAACTGTTCATCGTCGAGGGCGACTCGGCGCTCGGCACCGCCAAGCTGGCCCGCAACTCCGAGTTCCAGGCGCTGCTGCCGATCCGCGGCAAGATCCTCAACGTTCAGAAGGCGTCCGTCTCGGACATGCTGAAGAACGCCGAGTGCGCCGCGATCATCCAGGTCATAGGAGCCGGCTCGGGCCGGACCTTCGACATCGACCAGGCCCGCTACGGGAAGATCGTGCTGCTCGCCGACGCCGACGTCGACGGCGCCCACATCCGGATCCTGCTGCTCACCCTGTTCCAGCGGTACATGCGGCCGATGGTCGAGGCGGGGCGGGTGTTCTCGGCGGTGCCGCCGCTGCACCGGATCGAGCTGACCAGCCCGCGCAAGGGCCAGGAGAAGTACCTCTACACCTACTCCGACAGCGAGCTGCGGAACACCCTGCTGGAACTCCAGCGCAAGGGGCAGCGCTGGAAGGAGCCGGTGCAGCGCTACAAGGGCCTCGGTGAGATGGACGCCGACCAGCTGGCGGAGACCACCCTGGACCCGCGGCACCGCACCCTGCGCCGGATCAACGTCGGCGACCTGGAGGCGGCCGAGAAGGTCTTCGACCTGCTGATGGGCAACGACGTCGCGCCCCGCAAGCAGTTCATCGTGGACTCGGCGGCGCTGCTGGACCGCTCGCGCATCGACGTCTGACCCCGCCTGCGCCGGGACCGGCCCTCCACCCTCGGGTGGAGGGCCTTCTCCATCCCCGCTTCCACCCCTGCTCCGAGCCCCTGAACTGCGCCGATCCGTACCTTCGAGAGCGTCTTCAGCAATCCCTCGAAACCCTCGAAACCCTCGAAATCCGGAGCAGATCATGGGAAGCACTGCGAACGTCGCGCTGGCCGTCGTGGTCGTGGTCTACATCGTCGCCCGACAGTTCCGGGCCCGGCGGATCGCCGGCGACAGCAGGAGGATGCTGGTCATCCCCGCCGTCCTGGCCGTGCTGGCATTCAGGGACCACAACCTGATCGACCACGCCCACCGCAGCACCTCGGTGGCCCTGCTGGTGGTCAGCATCCTGCTGGAGGTCGCCATGGGCTTCGCCTGGGGCTTCACCACCAAGGTGTGGCGCGACGACTCCGGCGCGGTCTGGGCCAAGGGCACCGCCGCCACCGGGTTCGCCTGGGTGGGCATGATCATCGCCAGGATCGCGCTCTATGCGATCGGCAGCGCGATGGGCGTGGTCCAGGGACAGGGCGTGCTGCTGCTCTCGCTGGCCGCCGTGCTGCTGGTGCGTACCGCCGTGGTCGGCTGGAGGGCACGGGAGATGGGCCCGTCGTACGGTGTCCCTGCGGTGGGCTGACGGCCTGACGGACGACGGACGGACGACGGACGGAAACGGCGTGGACGACTGGACCGAGTGGCCCTCCCGGGAGGCGTTGAACCGGGAGGGCCGGACCCGTGCCCGGCTCTGGTACTCCTACCTGGGCCGGTGCCTCGGGATCGGAGCGGCGCTGTGGGTGACCTTCGCCCAGGAGCAGCGCGACGCCGCGCACACCTGGGCGGTGGCAGCGGTCGCCGTGGTGGGCACGTTCGGGTTCTGGCGCTTCCTGCGCTGCAGCAGGGAGCAGCGGCTGACGCCGGCCCTGGTGTGGCTGGCCGTGGTCTTCGCCCAGGCACTGCTCGTGGTGGTGAACGGCGGCGAGGCGCTCGGCATCCTGCTGATGTGCGCGATCGCGCTCGGCTCGGTGCAGCGCCTCCCGCTGATCGTGGCGCTGCCGGCGGCGTCGCTGGGCACGCTGGTGTTCCTGCTGCTGGCCCCGGCCTCGGTGCAGAGCCTGGGCAATGCCGCCACCGTGGCGGGACTTGGCGCGCTCGGCTATGTCACCAGGGTGGACTGGGAGGCCAGGGTCGGAACCCAGCGGCTGCTGGTGCAGGAGCGGGCGGCGCGGGCCGCCGAGGCCGAGTCGGCGGCGCTGGCCGAGCGGGCCAGGATCGCCCGGGAGATCCACGACGTGCTTGCGCACAGCCTCTCGGCGCAGCTGGTCCATCTGGAGGCGGCCCGGGTGATGCTGGACGCGGGCGCGGACCAGGCACAGCTGCGCGAACGCATCGTCGCCGCCCGGCGGATGGCGCAGGACGGGCTCGCCGGGACCAAGCAGGCGCTGTCCGCGCTGCGCGGGGAGTTCGTGCCGGTGGCGGAGTTCCTGAAGACGCTGGCGGAGGCCGACGGGGCGACCGTGGCGATCGAGGGACTCGTCCGTCCGCTGGGCGCGGAGGCCGGCGTCGCGGTGCGGCGCACGGCGCAGGAGGCGCTCACCAACGTCCGCAAGCACGCCCCGGGTGCGCCCTGCGCGATCCGGCTGGCGTACCTGGACGGCAGCGTCGAGCTGGAGGTGCGGAACGGCGCGGGGACAGGCCGGCGGTCCGACCCCGACGCCGCCGAACTGACCCGGAGCGGCAGCGGGCTGGGACTGCTGGGGATGCGGGAGCGGGCCGAACTGCTCGGCGGATCGCTGCAGGCCGGGCCTGACGGAGACGGCTTCAAGGTCCTTCTGAGCGTGCCCGCGTCCTAGGGACCCTAGGGTGGAGCGATGAGCGACTCTGTGGTGCGGGTGCTGGTGGCGGACGATCAGAAGGTCGTCCGTGAGGGGATCGTGATGCTGCTCGGGCTGCTGCCCGGGATCGAGGTGGTGGGGGCCGCAGGGGACGGCGAGGAGGCGGTGGCGCTGGCCGCCGCGCACCTGCCGGACGTGGTGCTGATGGACCTGCGGATGCCGCGCTGCGACGGCGTCGAGGCCACCCGTCGGATCCGGGCCGCCCAACCCTCCACCGAGGTGGTCGTGCTGACCACGTACGCGGACGACGACTCGCTCTTCCCCGCACTGCAGGCGGGAGCCCGCGGCTATCTGACCAAGGACGCCGGGGCCGAGGAGATCGCCCGGGCGATCACCGATGTTCGGGCCGGCGCCGCCGGGCTGTCGCCCCGGATCCAGCGCCGCCTGCTGGAACAGTTCGCCGCGCCGTCCGCGGCCGCCGCCGACCCGGTCCCGACGCCCGCCCCTGGAGTCCCGTCGGCGCTGCCGGACGGGCTCACCGCGCGCGAGGCGGAGGTGCTCGGGCTGATCGCCGACGGGCTGTCCAACACCGAGATCGCGGCCCGACTGTTCGTCAGCATGGCTACGGTCAAGACCCATATCAACAACCTCTTCGCCAAGACCGGCGTCAGGGACCGGGCCCAGGCGGTCGGCTACGCCTATCGGCACGGCCTCTCGCACGGTTAGCTGTCGCATCACCTGATGGGGTGAACGTCCGCACACCGGACCACGTCGGAGCCCGTCGCTCAGCATGCTGGGGGAGACGGGAGGGGAAGTTGGGGGCCCCGTCACTCCATCGACGCGGGAGCACAGTTGTTGAGACACCGGGAACCGGTACCGCCGCCGGAGGCGCACTCCGCCGAGGCGCCGGCTGAAGAGCGGAACGGCCGGCCGGGCGGCGCCGGCGGGTTCGACTGGTGGGCGGCGCCGGCCGCGAGGCCGAGGGCCGCGGAGGCCTCGGCGCGGCCGGCCGAGGCGGCACCGGAACAGGCGGCACCCGAGCAGGCGGTCCCTGTGCAAGAAGTCGCCGTGCAAGAAGTCGCCGTGCAGGAAGTCCCTGTGCAGGAACGGCCCCTGCAGGAACTGCCGCTGCGGGAAATCCCCGTGCAGGCACCGCCGGAAATGGCGCCGGGCGTCGATGCCCTGGCCGATCCGGAGGTGGCCAGGGGGGTGGCTGAGCCCGCTGAAACGTTCCGCGAGCCCCGCCCCGGGCCTCTGCCCGGGGAGCCCGCGCGGGCTCCCCGGGCCGCCGAGGTCTACCGGCACGTCCAGGCCGGTGAGGAGTTCCAGGAGGTGCGCCGTGAGTACCGCCGGTTCGTCTTCCCGGCCTGCGCGGCGTTCCTGGTCTGGTACCTCGCCTACATCGTCGCCGCAGTGACCCTGCCCGGGCTGATGGCGCATCAATTCGCGGGCCCGTTCACGGTCGCCTGGGCACTCGGGCTGCTGCAGTTCGGCTCGACCTTCCTGATCACCTGGCTCTATGCCCGGCATGCCCGCGACCGGCGGGACCGACTGGCGCTCGGCCTGCGCTGGGAGACCCAGGACCGGCTCCGATGAGGGCCTTACGAGGGGAGCAGCCCATGGACTCCACCGCTGCGGCAGCCGCCGGGGGCAGTCATCACACGCTGGCCATCGGCCTGTTCGTCGGTGTCGTCGTGGTCACCCTGGGCATCACCGCCTGGGCCGGCCGCCGCAGCCGGGCGGCCGAGGACTTCTACGCGGGGGGCCGCGACTTCAGCCCTCTGCAGAACGGTTTCGCCATCGCCGGCGACTACATGTCGGCCGCCTCCTTCCTCGGCGTCACCGGTCTGATCGCGCTCTACGGCTACGACGGGCTGCTGTACACCATCGGCTTCCTGGTGGCCTGGCTGGTCGTCCTGATGCTGGTCGCCGAACTGGTCCGCAACTGCGGCCGCTACACCATCGGCGACGTGCTGGCGATGCGGATGCGGCAGCGGCCGGTGCGCGCGGCGTCCGGGATCTCCTCGGTCGTGGTGTCGCTGTTCTACCTGCTGGCGCAGATGGTGGGGGCCGGCAGTCTGGTGTCGCTGCTGCTGGGGCTGCACTCGGGGCAGGCCAGGGGGTGGACCATCGTCGGGGTCGGCGCGCTGATGGTGGTCTATGTGACGGTCGGCGGGATGAAGGCGACCACTTGGATCCAGATCGTCAAATGCGTCCTGCTGCTGTCGGGCACCCTGCTGCTCTGCGTGCTGGTGGTGGTCCGCTTCCACGGCGACCTGGGCTCGCTGGCCGGCTCCGCCGCCTCGGGCAGCGGGTTCGGCGACCGCTACCTCTCACCGGGCCTGAAGTACGGCGGGAGCGCCACCAACCGGCTCGACTTCGTCAGCCTGGGCATCGCCCTGGTCCTGGGCACCGGCGGTCTGCCGCACATCCTGGCCAGGTTCTACACGGTGCCGACGGCGCGGGCCGCGCGGCGTTCGGCGATGTGGGCGATCGGCCTCGTCGGTTCGTTCTACCTGATGACCATCGTGCTGGGTCTCGGCGCCTCGGCGCTGGTCGGCGCCCCGGCGATCCGGGCGTCCAATGCGGCGGGCAACACGGCGGTGCCGCTGCTGTCCGAGGTGCTGGGCGGCGGCAGCGGCAGCAACGGCGGCGCGGTGCTCTTCGCGCTGACCTCGGCGGTCGCCTTCGCCACCATCCTGGCCGTGGTCGCCGGCCTCACCCTGGCCTCGTCGGCCGCCTTCGCCCATGACCTGTGGGCCAGGGCCTTCCGGCACCAGGACGAGGAGCAGCCCACCGAGCACCAGGAGGTGGTCGTGGCCAGGATCGCCGCGGTGGTGCTCGGTGTGGTGGCCATCGTGCTCAGCCTGTTCGCGCAGAAGCTGAACGTGGCCTTCCTGGTCGGCATCGCCTTCGCGGTGGCGGCCTCGGCCAACCTCCCGGCGCTGCTCTTCAACCTCTTCTGGCGGCGCTTCACCACCCGCGGCGCCACCTGGGCCATTTATGGCGGGCTGGTTCCGGCCCTGGTACTGGTGGTCTTCTCACCGGTGGTCTCCGGCAGCCCGGCGGCGGTCTTCCCCGGAGTCGACTTCCACTGGTTCCCGCTGCAGAACCCCGGGATCGTCTCGATCCCCTGCGGCTTCTTCTTCGGCTGGCTGGGAACCGTGACCTCGGGCAGCCGTGCCGACCCGGACGCCTACGCGGAGTTGGAGGTGCGGGCGCTGACGGGTGCCGGCGCGGTCTGAGCCGCAGCCGGGCAGTGTCGGCGGGCGGTACCGGCGGGGAGTGCCGGCGGGGAGTGCCGCCGGGCGGTACCGGCGGGGAGTGCCGCCGGGCGGTACCGGCGGGGAGTGCCCGCCGGACACAGTGAGACCCTCGGGTGCGACGGGGGAGGCGCACCCGAGGGCTCTTCCAGCGTAGCCCCTAGCGGGCCGGTTCCGTGGCTGGTTCGGATCGGTCGCGACCGGAACCCGACTGTGGATCCGCCGTGAGCAGGGTGGCCTCGAAGCGGTCGGGACGGGTAGGAAAGGCCAGGCAGCTCTCGGCACGGGCCGGCCCGGCCTCGGTGCGGCGGACCTGGACCTGCCAGCTCCACCCGTTCAGATGGGCCACCGACACGGACCAGAGGTCCTCGGCCAGCTGGTGCTGAACGACCGTCAGGGCCTCGGCGTCGTCCTCGCCGATCGCCTCGCGGACCGCCAGCTCGGCGGCCTGGCCGGGACGCTCCCAGAAGGAGCGGCCGCGGCACCATTCCGGCACCATCCGGCCGTCCCTGGCGGCCTCCAGGATCTCCTTGGCGACGTGGGCGGACATCCGGCCGTAGGCGTACCCGTACGGCAGTACCAGCATGGTGGGCGAGAAGCGGTGGCCGCCGAGGTGGGTGACCTCCCAGACCTGCGCATGGCCGCTGGCGGCCAGTTCGGCGGCGAGCGGACGGCCGAGCAGCGCGCAGCAGCGGTCCCGGCGCCCGTTGGTGCACACCAGGGCCAGCGGGTCGCCCCCGAAGGCGCTGCCGACGTCGCCGTGCTCGCCCGCGGCGAGGGCGGCGAAGTCCAGCGCGAGCAGTTCGGCCGGGTCGGCGACGGTCAGGGAGCGGACCCAGGAGCGGCCGGGACGGGTGTGCGCCAGGTACACCTGCCGGGACGGAGTGGGCGGGGCGTCGGCGTGCCGCCCGGGGCGTCGGATCAGCGCGATCCGCAGCCCGGTTCCCTCGGCCCGCGCCTCCAGGGCCTGCCCGAGTCCGGGGTCCAGATGGCTTTCCGTCAGCGCCCGGGCACCCCAGGGACCTGGCTGTTCGAGCAACAGCCAGGTGGCCCCGATGGCGGCGGTGCCGCTCAGGGGCTCAGCCAGTTCCCTGGAAAGGGTGGTGCAGGTGCTCACGCTGGCAAGGGTAGCCTTACCAACGTCGATTTCTCGCTACAAGAACTCTTACGGCTTACAGCAGGGGGTTGGGCAGCGAGGTCCACTGGTCGCCCGCAGGGCCTCCGGCCAGGCGCATCCGGCACAGCGCCTTCACCTGGAGCGGTTGCTCCAGAAGCGCCCGCCGGTCCTCCGGGGACAGCACGTCGGCGGCCCGCTCGGCCTCCTCCGCCACCGCGGACCACAGCGCCGCCTCCACCCGGCGGTCACCGCCGCCGAAGGCCGCCACCAGGGTGCTGAGGCTGCCGCCGACCACGGAGCCGTACAGCTTGCGGCGCAGCGTCACCGGATCGTCGTCCAGGATCCGTGACCCCAGGCCAGCGATGCTCACGCCGATGCCGGCCAGCCGCTGCGGGCTCAGGCGTATGTCCGCGAGGTCCCGGTAGACCAGGCGCAGCGGTCGCCCCTCCGGGTCCAGCACCACCAGCAGGTTCTGCCCGTGCGCCTCCAGGGCCACGCCCCAGGAGAGCAGCCGCAGCAGCGGCGGCCAGAGCAGCCGGGCGAGGGAGCGCAGCCAGGCCACCGGTCGGTGCGCCGGTACGGTCAGCGCCGCGACCGGCACCACCCGCTCGCCCGGGCCGGCCTGCAGCTCGGGGGACTCCCGCAGCATCACGGCGAGAGCGGGGCTGAGCGCTCCGTCGACCAGGACACCCGCAGCGGCCAGGTTGCGCGAGATCGTCAGCCGGCCGTCCAGGCGTCCGGTCACCTCCTCCAGCAGCGCGGACAGCCGGGCGCTGTCGACCACCGAGCCGCCGGAGATGTCCCGCACCGACGAGGTCATCCGCAGGGACAGCGCCGTCTTGATGTGCGCGCCGCCGTCGCTGGGGGCGAGGGTCCGCACCGACAGCAGCGGATGGGCCGGCAGCCCGGTGCCCGGCTCCACCCGGAGGCCGAGGCCCGGCAGCACTTCCCGGGCCTGCCACGGGTGGACCGGCAGCAGCAGCTGGCCCCCGCCGTCCCTGAGCGCCTCGGGCCAGTCGCCCACGACCGTGCAGCTCGCGGCGGGGAGCGCGAGCAGCCGCAGGCCGACCACGGGGTGGTGCTCGGGCGCGTACGCCAGCTGGTCGGCCACGGTGAGACCGGGACGGCTGCGGCAGCAGGGGTGGTAGGGATGGCCGTCGACCAGGCTCTGCTCGGCGGCGACCAGGCCGCCGGGGGCGGCCTGGGTCGACGGCTCGGAGGGGGCGGATGCGGGCGGGTCGAATATGGCGGCGCCGGCCCGCGACAGGGCCAGGGAGGCGGTGCTGTGATCGAGCTCCGCGATCAGCCCGGCGCTGCCGGGTACGCCGAGCGCCTCGAACAGGGCCGCCGGATGACGGTATTCCGTGCCGTCCGCCCACACGGTCAGTTCGTCCTTGGGCGCTCCGACGTCGTAGGGCCGCACCGCGGGTCCGCGCAGTCTGCGCCGGTCCAGACCGGGCAGCTCTTCGAAGCACATCGAACGCAACAGCCGCGCCAGTACGGCGGCCCGCGCACCGGGCAGCGCCTCCCGGTACGGGGCGACGAGCCCGGGCCGGACCTGGCGCAGTTCGGCGGCGAAGGAGGTTTCCAGCGGACGCGGTTCGGAATGCATGAGACTAGGTCATACCCCAGCTACGGACGGGGCCGCAGCTCTTGAAAGGGTGAACGTATGGGGACGGCTGATCTGGTGGCCCTGACCGGGCTGTTGAACTGCCTGGTCAGGGAGTTGGCGCAGAGCGGCGACGACGGGGCGCTGCTGCTCCCGGCGAGCAGCGCGGTGGTGCGTGTCGCACCGGGCCGCTGGCCCTCCGCGCCCGAGCTGCGGACCGCGGGGGGTTGGCAGCCGCTGGATCTCGCCGGGCTGATCGCGGTGACGGAGCGGGAGCTGGAGGCCCGGACCGGTGTGCGGAACGCCACACTCGCCGCCGAGATCCGCGACAGCAGGGAGGTTGTCGCCGCGCTGCTCACCGCCCGCGCGGCGGCGCGGCCCGCCGACGACCTGTATCTCCGCTCCGAGCAGGCGCTGGTCGCCGGACACCGCTACCACCCGGCGGCCAAGACCCGCGGCGGCGGCCCGCCTGCGGAGTGGCTGCCGTACGCGCCGGAGGCCTGCGCGGCCTTTCCGCTGAGGCTGCTCGGGGTCCGCGAGGACCTGCTGGCGGGCGAGGGCGACACCGGCGCGGTGGACGCGCTCTGGGGCGAGCGGGCGCCGGAGGGCTACCGGGTGCTCCCGGCCCACCCCTGGCAGTTGCGGCTGATCGGTGATCACATGGCTGTGGGAGACGGCCGGTTGATCGACCTCGGCGTGACCGCTGAGCGGGCCTGGGCGACTTCGTCGGTGCGCACGGTGTATCTGCCGGAGGCCGACCTGTCGCTGAAGTTCAGTCTGGACGTCCGGATCACCAACGACATCCGCCGGCTGTGGCTGCGCGACCTGCGCTGGCTGGCACCGGTGGACGAGGCGGTGGCCAAGGCCTTCGCCGATGCCCCGGCCGGGGCGTCCATGCTGGCCGACAGCGGGTACCGCACCGCGGGGGTCGGCGGCGAGGACGCCTACGAGGCCTACGCGGTACTGGTCCGGGAGGGGTTCGGCGCGGGGGCGCGGCCGCTGCTGTCGGCGGGGCTCAGCGAGGGGTTCGACGGCAGTCCGCTGGCCGCGGCGATGCCGCGGGCTGTGGAGTGGTGGCGGCGGTATGTGGAGCAGGTGGTGCCGCCGGTGCTGCATGCCTTCTTCCAGCACGGGGCGGTGCTGGAGTGCCATCTGCAGAACGTTCTGGTGGCGATGGACGAGGACGGGATGCCGAGCCGTGCGGTCTTCCGCGACCACGAGGGGGTGAAGCTCCTGACGGAGCAGCACGCCGAGCTGCTGGCGAGCATGGGTCCCGACGTCCCCACTCCCGGGGTGGACGCGGGGTACGGCTGGGAGCGGCTGGTCTACTGCCTGGTGACGAACCATCTGCTGGAGATCGCCGGAGCGGTGGCAGAACGGTGTCCCGCGGCAGCCGACGAACTCTGGCCGCAGGCCCGCGAGGTCTTCCAACGCTTCACCGACCACCCCGAGATCCGCACCCTGCTCGCCGCCCCGTCCGTCCCGGCCAAAACGAACCTACTACTTCGCTGGACCGGCGCGGACGGAGGCGACTCGACCTACACCCCGCTGGCGAACCCCCTTCGGGTGGGTTGACATGTCATTAAAGATCAGGAATGTCCGCCTTTGCGCGAAGGAGCGTGTCCCGACTGATGACAACGATCTTCTCGTAATCGGCGCGTGAGGCGTCCAGGGGCAGATGCGCATCGAGTTCCGCGGTCATCTCAGTACCAATGACGGCAAATCGGCCGTCCGATAGTTCGAAGATGTCCGGGCAGTTCCCTCCTTGCATACTGCCGCGCTCGCGGGGGCTGGCGCCGACCCTTCGTAGGATGAGAGGAATGGCCTCTGTTGGGGTATGGCTGAGGCGGTGGGTCGCACGGGGCCCGTAGGCGTTGAGAGGCAGCACGACTACAGTAACTACAAGTGGGGCAATAGGTTACGTGCCTGTACGGCAACATTTTGGCTGATTCGTTGTGATTCTGTTGCCATTTGTGCTCAAAGTCGATGATCTGCAGGCGGAATGCGATCAGTCGACTCCATTCGGTGACCGCTCCGCGATGGCTTGATCCACGAGTCGGCCGAAGATCCGCTCAGCAGATCCTTCGGCCAACGGAGCTCTGCTGCCTGAGGCTTCCTGCCAGTACTCCCGGAAGATCTCGTTCTTCGTGATGACTCGGAGGTGTCCCAGCATTTCCGCGTCGTCGGCGATCTGCAGCTTATGGTTCAGGTAGAGGTGCGAGAAGATCAAGTTGGCGTACAAGTACTGGCGTCTCCGTTCCATCGGGATCTCAGCGCGGTAGGCACCCCAAACGTCGGCTAGCGCCGGGTCGTCGATCGCCATCTTGATCAATTCCATGTGCAGCCGGCGCAGATCGGCCTCGGCTGAGCGCCGGAGTTCCCAGTGCGACTTGCTGAGCGCGTCTCGCTGCATCGCAAGCTCCTTGCGCTGCATGACCGTGGTGCCGATCACCAGTAGCAGCGCCAGTCCGGAGAACACAGCACTGCCTGCGTCGAAGTACTGGCCCACGGTGCCGAGCTGCGCTGCACGGCTGCGGCTGCCCCAGAATGTCTCCACGGAGTGGTTCATCCAGCCGCTGAGCGCCACACAGGCCACTACCACGACCGCGAGCATGACTAGACCGACGAAGGTCCCCCGAACGTAGCGCCAGACTGTTCCTCGCTTTACTTCGTTGTCGTCCACGGAGAACCCCCGATCCGTGCCAAGGCGCGACGGAGTCACGTTCGGCGAACAGGGACTCGCGACAGCGCCTGGGTGGATGTACGCATGACTGCCGAGCAACGCTGGCCGGTCGGCCATGGGCGTTCGGGTGGTGGGTACGACCCGGCCGCCTCCATAGGTTGGGATGCCCGTGGGGGAGCGCCGGAAACTGCGACATCGCGCCAGTTCAGCGGCCCATGCCCGGCTCCCGGTACCCCCGGTGACGGTGCGTCGGAGGGGTGCGTCAGGGACGGTGAAATCCCTGACGCACCCCTCAGTCGTGCCTCCGTACGCCCTTCGGTGCGCCCCGCACTCCCCGGGGCGTGCGCCCTACGCCGGGCCGGCCACCGCCGTGATCTCCTTCGCCAGCGGGACGCCCGAGCCGTCGCGGCGGGGGTCGCGGCCGGGGAGCTCGGCGGGGGAGCCGTTCGCGGTGGCCGCGCGGGCGGGGGTCGGGCCGGCCCAGGCCAGGACCAGCTTGTCCTCGCCCTTCAGGAACCGCTGGCAGCGCACGCCGCCGGTGGCCCGCCCCTTGCGCGGGTACTGGTCGAACGGCGTCGCCTTCGCGGTGCCCAGGCCGCCCAGCCCCTCCAGGGTGTCGGAGGAGGAGCCCGCGACCGTCACCACCACGCCCTCGCCGGACGGGTCCACCGCCGTGAACGAGAGCACCTTCGCGCCGTCGGCCAGCTTGATCCCGGCCATGCCGCCGGCCGGCCTCCCCTGCGGACGGACCTGCGAGGCCTGGAACCGCAGCAGTTGGGCGTCGGAGCTGATGAACACCAGATCCTCCTCGCCGGTGCGCAGCTCGACCGCGCCGATCAGCCGGTCGCCGTCCTTGAGGCCGATCACCTCGAACTCGTCCTTGTTCTCCGGCCAGTCCGGCACCACCCGCTTGACCACGCCCTGCTCGGTACCGAGCGCGAGGCCGGGCGAGGACTCGTCCAGGCTGGTCAGCGCCAGCACCCGCTCGCCCGCGTCCAGCTTCAGGAACTCGGAGACCGGGGCGCCGCCGGACAGCGTCGGCGCGGTGGAGCTGGGCGGCAGCGCCGGCAGGTCGATCACCGGCAGCCGCAGCACCCGTCCCGCCGTGGTGACCGCGCCGATGTCGGCCCGCGCGGTGGCGGCCACGGCCGAGACGATCACGTCGTGCCGGGCCCGGCCGCTGTCGGAGTCGACCGTCTGTACGGCGTCGGCGGTGCGGGCCAGCAGCCCGGTCGAGGACAGCAGCACCCGGCACGGGTCGTCGGCGACCTCCAGCGGCACCGCCGCCGTCTGCACGGCTCCCGCCTCCAGCAGCACGGTGCGCCGCTCGGTGCCGAACTTCTTCGCCACCGCCCCCAGCTCGTCGGAGACGACCTTGCGCAGCACCGTGTCCGACTCCAGGATCTCGGTCAGCGCCTGGATCTCGTTGTGCAGCTTGTCCTGCTCGGCCTCCAGCTCGACCTGGTCGAAGCGGGTGAGCCGGCGCAGCGGGGTGTCCAGGATGTACACGGTCTGCGTCTCGGACAGCGAGAAGCGCTCCATCAGGCGCTCCTTGGCCATCGCGGTGTTGTCGCTGGCCCGGATGATCGCGATGACCTCGTCGATGTCCAGCAGCGCCACCAGCAGGCCCTCGACCAGGTGCAGCCGCTCCTGGCGCTTGCGGCGGCGGAAGTCGGAGCGGCGCCTGACCACCTCGAAGCGGTGGTCGACATAGACCTCCAGCAGCTCCTTCAGACCCAGCGTCAGCGGCTGCCCGTCCACCAGCGCCACGTTGTTGATGCCGAAGGACTCCTCCATCGGCGTCAGCCGGTAGAGCTGCTCCAGCAGCGCCTCGGGGACGAAGCCGTTCTTGACCTCGATGACCAGCCGCAGGCCGTGCGAGCGGTCCGTCAGGTCCTTGATGTCGGAGACGCCCTGGAGCTTCTTGGCGTTGACCAGGTCCTTGATCTTGGCGATGACCTTCTCGGGCCCGACGTTGTACGGGAGCTCGGTGACCACCAGGCCCTTGCGGCGCGGGGTGACGTCCTCGACCGTCACCTTGGCCCGGATCTTGAAGGTGCCACGGCCGTTCTCGTAGGCGTCCCTGATCCCGCTCAGCCCCACGATCCGGCCGCCGGTCGGCAGGTCGGGGCCGGGGATGAAGCGCATCAGCGCGTCCAGGTCGGCGTTCGGATGCCGGATCAGATGCCGGGCGGCGGACACCACCTCGCCGAGGTTGTGCGGCGGCATATTGGTCGCCATGCCGACCGCGATCCCGGTCGCGCCGTTCACCAGCAGGTTGGGGAAGGCCGACGGGAGGACGCCGGGCTCCTGCTCGCTGCCGTCGTAGTTGGGGCTGAAGTCGACGGTGTCCTCGTCGATCGACTCCACCATCGCCATCGAGGCGGCGGTCAGCCGGGACTCGGTGTAACGCATGGCGGCCGGCGGGTCGTCGTTGCCGAGCGAGCCGAAGTTGCCGTGACCGTCGATCAGCGGCAGCCGCATGGAGAACGGCTGGGCCATCCGCACCAGGGTGTCGTAGATGGAGGCGTCACCGTGCGGGTGCAGCCGGCCCATCACCTCGCCGACCACGCGGGCGCTCTTCACATGGGAGCGCTCGGGGCGCAGCCCCATCTCGTTGGCCTGGTAGAGCACCCGGCGGTGCACGGGCTTCAGTCCGTCCCGCGCGTCGGGCAGGGCGCGCGAGTAGATCACGGAGTAGGCGTACTCCAGGAAGGAGCCCTGCATCTCGTCCACGACATCGATGTCGAGGATCCGCTCCTCGAAATCCTCGGGCGGTGGGGTCTGCGAACTGCGGCGGGCCATCGCGGCGGGGCTCCCTTGCCAATTAGTTCTGTTCCGGTACGGGCAGACCCCATTGTGGACCCTGCTACCGACAGCGCCGCGCCGAGGCCACGCTGGCAGCGAACAGGAGCACACTTCGGGGCCGGTGCGCGTTGGACCACAATGGACCCCCGAGCAACCTGCAACCGATCCAGACAAGACAGCGACCGGAAGGACGAGGAGCGGATGGCCAACACGGCCCCCAGCACCACCGACGGATTCGTCATCACGGAACACACCCTGGCCAACGGGCTTCGGGTCGTGCTCTCCGAGGACCACCTCACCCCGGTCGCCGCCGTGTGCCTCTGGTACGACGTCGGCTCGCGGCACGAGGTGGCGGGCCGTACCGGTCTTGCGCACCTGTTCGAGCACCTGATGTTCCAGGGCTCCGCGTCCGTCCCCGGCAACGGCCACTTCGAGCTGGTCCAGGGCGCCGGCGGCTCCCTCAACGGCACCACCAGCTTCGAGCGGACCAACTACTTCGAGACCATGCCGGCCCACCAGGTCGAGCTGGCCCTGTGGCTGGAGGCGGACCGGATGGGCTCGCTGCTCTCCGCGCTGGACCTGACCGGCCTGGACAACCAGCGGGCGGTGGTCAAGAACGAGCGCCGCCAGCGCTACGACAACGTGCCCTACGGCACCGCCTTCGAACGCCTGGTCGGCATGGCCTTCCCGGACGGCCACCCCTACCACCACACCCCGATCGGCTCGATGGCCGATCTGGACGCGGCCACCCTCACCGACGCCCAGGACTTCTTCCGCACCTACTACGCCCCCAACAACGCGGTCCTGTCCGTGGTGGGCGACATCGACCCGGAGCAGACCCTCGCCTGGATCGAGAAGTACTTCGGCAGCATCCCCGCGCACGACGGCAAGCGCCCGCCGCGGGACGGACGCACCGTCAGCCGCGAGCCCGGCGCGGTGCTGCGCCAGCACCTGGTCGAGGAGGTCCCCTCGCAGGCGCTGATGGCCGCCTACCTGCTGCCGGTGGACGGCACCCGGGAGGCCGACGCCGCCGACCTCGCGCTGACCATCCTCGGCTCCGGCGAGTCCAGCCGGCTGTACAACCGGCTGGTCCGCCGCGACCGCACCGCCGTCACCGCCGGATTCGGCCTGCTGCGGCTGTCCGGCGCGCCCTCGCTGGGCTGGCTGGACGCCAAGACCTCCGGCGAGGCCGCGATCGCGGACGTCGAGGCGGCCGTGGACGAGGAGCTCGCCCGCTTCGCCGCGGAGGGCCCGACGCCGGAGGAGCTGGAGCGCGCCCAGGCGCAGATCGAACGCGAGTGGCTGGACAGCCTGGACACGGTGCACGGGCGCGCCGACGAGCTGTGCCGCTACGCGGTGCTGTTCGGCGACCCCAAGCTGCTGAACACCGCGCTGGCCAAGGTCCTCGACGTCACCGCGGAGGAGGTGCGGGCCGTCGCCGCCAGGTATCTGACCCCGGAGAACCGGGCCGTGCTGACCTACGAGCCCGCTGTGCCCACCGAGGACGACTCCGCCGACGACTCCGCCGAGAACGACGCCGAGAACGATGCTGCCGACGAGGACGTGACCGCATGACCATCGCGCCCACCATGACGTTCCACCCGCGCCCCGAGCCCGGCGAGGCCACCCCCTGGGCGTTCCCCGCACCGCTCCGCAGCACCCTGCCCAACGGCCTGACCGTGCTGCGCTGCGACCGTCCCGGCCAGAAGCTGGTCGCCGTCGACCTGCTGCTCGACGCCCCGCTCTCCGCGGAACCGGCCGGCCTGGACGGTGTCGCCACCATCCTGGCCCGCTCCTTCTCCGAAGGCACCGAGAGCCTCAGCGCCGAGGAGTTCGCGGGCGAGCTGGAGCGTGCCGGGGCCACCCTGGACGCCCACGCCGACCACACCAGCCTGCGGCTGTCGCTGGAGGTCCCGGCCTCCCGCCTGGAGCGCGGCCTCACCCTGCTCGCCGAGGCGGTCCGCGCGCCCGCGCTGCCGGCCGACGAGATCGAGCGGGTCGTCGCCAACCGGCTGGACGAGATCGTGCACGAGCTCGCCAACCCCGGCCGCCGGGCCGCCTTCGCCCTGTACGGGAGCCTGTTCGACGCGGCGGACCGCATCTCCCGGCCCCGCGCCGGCACCGCGGACACCGTCAAGGGCATCGACCGGGACGCCGTCGCCGACTTCTACGCGGCGCACGTCCGCCCGGCCACCGCGACCGCCGTCATCGTCGGCGACTTCGCGGCCGTCGACTTCGACGCGGTCCTCGCCGCCACCCTCGGGGCCTGGACCGGCGACGCCGGCACCCCCTCCGTCCCGGAGCCGGTCACGGCGGACGACCGCGGCCGGGTGATCATCGTGGACCGGCCCGGATCGGTGCAGACCCAGCTGCTGATCGGCCGGATCGGCCCGGACCGGCACGACCCCTCCTGGGCGGCGCAGATCCTGGGCACCTACTGCCTCGGCGGCACCCTCACCTCGCGGCTGGACCGGGTGCTGCGCGAGGAGAAGGGCTACACCTACGGGGTCAGGGCCTTCGCCCAGCCGCTGCGCTCGGCGGCGGACGGCTCCGGCCGGGCCATGCTGGCGATCTCGGGCTCGGTGGACACCGACTCCACGGCCCCCGCGCTCGCCGACACCTGGACCATCCTGCGTACCCTCGCCGACGAGGGGCTCACCGACGAGGAGCGCGACGTCGCCGTGCAGAACCTGGTCGGCGTCGCCCCGCTGCGCTACGAGACCGCCTCGGCGGTCTGCTCCACCCTGGCCGACCAGGTGGAGCAGGCCCTGCCGGACGACTACCAGGCCCAGGTCTACCGCCGTCTCGCGGAGACCACCACGGCCGAGGCCACGGCCGCCGTGGTGGCCGCCTTCCCGCCGGACCGGCTGGTCACCGTGCTCGTGGGTGACGCCGCGTCAATCGCCGGACCGCTCAAGGACCTCGGCCTGGGCGAGGTCACCGTCGTGCACGTCTGATCCGTATCGGACGACCGCCTGTGGGCGGGCGGCTGCACGCCGTCCGCCCACCGCCGCGGCAGCGACGGCGAGCCGGGCCGCCGGGGCGGCGGTTCAGCCGCGGTCGGCGAGGGCGCGCCGGCCGAGCAGGGCGGAGAGCAGCAGGGCCACGCCCGAGCAGGAGAAGCCGGCCCGTGCGCCGAGGCTCTCGCCGACGCCGGAGATCAGGAAGCCGGTCAGGGTGGTGGTCCCCGGCAGTGCCATGCTCCACAGGCCCATCACCCGGCCCAGCATCCCCGGCTCGGTGCGCAGCTGCACCAGGGTGTTGGCGGTGGCGATGAACCAGATCGAGGCGAAGCCGGTCAGGGCCATCGCGGCGAAGGTCAGCACCAGGGCGGGGGACCAGGCGACCAGCAGCACGGATGCGCCGGTGGCCACACAGAGCGTCAGCACCCGGCCGCCGGTCGGGGCACTGGTGCCTGCCGCCAGCAGTGCTCCGGGCAGGGCGCCGACGCCGAACATCGCCATCAGCGCCCCATATCCGCCGCCGCCCAGGTGCAGCGACCTGGTGGCCAGCGGGGTGAGGGCGATCCCCATGTTGAAGAGCATCCCGCCGGCGGCGGCCATCGGCAGGCAGGCCCGCACCGCCGGGGTGCGCCAGGCGTAGCGCAGTCCGGAGCGGATCGCTCCCGGCTGCTTCGGCGGGCGTGACGGCGTCTCGTTGGAGTCCGTCTGCAGCCGCCACAGGACGAGCAGCGGGGCGAGGAAGGTCAGGCCGTTGGCCAGGAAGCAGCCGGCCGGTCCGCTGGTGGCCAGCAGCAGCCCGCCGAGGGCCGGGCCCAGCACCCGGGAGGAGTTGATCACCACCTCCCACAGTCCGACCGCACTGGCGACCCCCTCCTTGCCGACCAGGTCAACGATGTAGACCTGGCGGGCCGGGGAGTCGACCGAAGTGACCACCCCGGCCAGCAGCGACATTCCCAGCATGATCCACAGTGACAGCCCGGAGGTCGCGGCCAGCACTCCCAGCGTCACACTGCCGACCAGCAGCAGCGACTGGGTCACCAGCAGGATCCGCCGGCGGTTGTGGCGGTCCACCAGGGCGCCGGCCCAGGGGCTGAGCACCAGCATCGGGCCCCAGGAGCACACCGTCGCGACGCTGAGCCAGAAGGCGTTGCCGGTGCTCTGCAGCACCAGCCAGGACAGGGCGACCGCCTGAGTCGCCCCGCCGGAGGCGCCGAGCACCTGGCTGCCGAACCACCAGCGGAAGTCACGGCGGCGCAGCACCCGCCCGATCCGGGTCAGAGCGACGCCCGCTCCGGTGGACGTGGACTCCTGCGCTGTCGTCGCCGCCGTCATTGGTCTGGACCTCCCTGGGTCGGCTGCAACCTACCGCCCGGCAGTCGGCCCCGTCGATCGAGATAAGAGACAGCTGTGAATGTGACTCAGGTCACACCCCCAGGCGGGATTTCCGGGGAGCCTCTCCCCGTTTAGCTGATTGACTGAAGCAAGCGGGGAGGAAATCCCCGGTTCATTGACCGTCGTCCACCGGGACCGAAGCAGACAGAGGAGCGCCACCATGGTCAGTCAGACCGCCGTCAAGCCCGGCACCCCCCGCCTGCGCGCGGACGCCACCCGCAACCGCGAGCGCATCGTCGCCGCCGCGCAGGAGGCGTTCATCGAGTTCGGTGCGGACGTTCCGCTGGACGACATCGCTCGCAGGGCCGGCATCGGCAATGCCACGCTCTACCGGCACTTCCCCGACCGGCGTGACCTCGCTCGCAGCGTCGTCCTCTCCGTCTTCGGCACCATGGCCAAGGAGGCGGAGACCATCGCCGCCGAGGCCCCCGATGCCTTCACGGCGCTCGAGGAAATCGTCCACGGCGCGGTGGAATGGAAAGTCGGCGCCCTCTGCCCGATGTTCTCGGAGTGGATGGACGTCGACGACCCCGAGCTGCTCGCCGCACGCAACCGCCTCGACAATGTGGTCGAACAAGTCTTCGCCGAAGCCCAGGCGGACGGCACGCTGCGCACTGACGTCGGAACCGGCGACGTCATGATCCTGGCGTCGCAGATCGCCCGCCCGCTACCGGGAACCACACCCCTCCAGCACGTCCACTTCGTCCACCGGTACATCCAGATCGTCCTGGACGGACTGCGCGCACCGCAGCGCTCAGTGCTCCCGGGCCAGCCAGCCATCCTGCAGGACCTCCGCGGTCAGTGCACCGCAGTGACGGACCCGCAGCACTGACCAATCGCTGAGCCGTACAGCAGCAACCGCCACCAGCCCGAACGGCGGAATTTCGGGCACGCGAGCACCGCGTGCCGGCCCGAGTTCAGACATGCCTACACAGCCATGGGAAAAGTCATGCCCAAGACAGACCAGACGGCCCAGCCCGTCAGCCTCGAACCAGACCCGCAGCGCTGGAAGGCGCTCGCCTTCATAGCCATTGCCCAGCTCATGGTGGTGCTCGACGCCACCGTCGTGAACATCGCCCTGCCGCACGCCCAGGCGTCGCTGCACATCTCGGACGCCAACCGGCAGTGGGTCATCACCGCCTACAGCCTGGCCTTCGGCGGTCTGCTGCTCTTCGGCGGCCGCATCTCCGACCTGTGGGGCCGCAAGCGCGCCTTCATCCTCGGCCTGGTCGGCTTCGCCGCCGCCTCGGCCCTGGGCGGAGCCGCCGTCAACGAGGGCATGCTGCTCGGCGCCCGCGCCCTGCAGGGTGTCTTCGGCGCCCTGCTCGCCCCCGCGGCGCTCTCGCTGCTCGCCGTCACCTTCACCGAGGCCAAGGAGCGCGCACAGGCGTTCGGCATCTTCGGTGCCATCGCCGGCGCCGGCGGCGCCGTCGGCCTGATCCTCGGCGGTGTGCTCACCCAGTACGTCAACTGGCGCTGGGCCCTGTTCGTGAACATCGCCTTCGCGATCGTCGCGGCCGTCGGCGCGGCCCTGTACATCCACGAACGCGAGGAAGGCCGCAACCGCGACCGCCTCGACATCCCCGGCGTGCTGCTCGCCACCACCGGCCTCGTCGCCCTGGTGTACGGCTTCACCAAGGCGTCCACCCCCGGCGACGGCTGGGGCGCGCCCATCACCGTCGGCATGTTCATCGCCTCGGCCGTGCTGCTCGCCGCCTTCGTCGTGGTCGAGAGCAGGGTCAAGGCACCGCTGCTGCCGCTCCGGGTCATCACCGAGCGCAACCGCGGCGGCGTCTACCTCTCGCTGGGCCTGGCCGTGATCGGCATGTTCGGCCTGTTCCTCTTCCTCACCTACTACCTGCAGCTGGTCAAGAACTACTCGCCGGTCATGACCGGCGTGGCGTTCCTGCCGATGATCGCCGGCATGATCATCGGGTCGACCCAGATCGGCGCCCGCCTGATGAACCGGGTCCCGGCCCGGCTGCTGATGGCCCCCGGCTTCGTGGTCGCCGCGATCGGCATGCTCATCCTGACCCAGCTCTCGGTCAACAGCTCCTACCCCGGAACGCTGCTCCCCGGCTTCCTGCTGCTGGGCCTGGGCATGGGCACCGCGTTCATGCCGGCCATGAGCCTGGCGACCTACAAGATCGCCCCGCGTGACGCCGGTGTCGCCTCGGCGATGATCAACACCTCGCAGCAGATCGGCGGCTCCATCGGCACGGCGCTGCTGAGCACCATCGCGGTCAACGCCACCACCAGCTGGGCCAAGTCGCACCACGCGGCCACCCCGGCGCTGGTCGCCCAGGCCCAGGTGCACGGCTATGTGATGGCGATCTGGTTCGCCGTCGGCATCCTGGTCGTCTCCGCCGTCATCGTCGCCACGCTGGTCACCGCCGGACGCGACGCCGTCGTCCCGCCGACCGGCGGCGTGGGCGAGGAGATCGGCGAGGCGTCGATCCCGGTGATCGCGCACTGACGCCCTCTCAGTAACCACGCAGCGGCCCCCGCCTCGTCCGTCGAGGCGGGGGCCGCTGCGATTCCGTCTGCCCCGATATCCCTTTGCGCGCCGGTGGGCGGCCGTGGCTAGATGGTTCCCGTGACCGGCACCACCGCCGGTCCGTGGGCAGTGGAGAGGAGGCGGTCACCATGCGGGTCGAGTCGATTCGCGGGCGCGTCAGCGCCTGCTCCTCCCCCGGGCGACGCCCCTCCACTGCCTGTACCAGGCGCTAGTCCCGGTACACGCCTGCGTCCCTTGTGCGGACGCCTTTCTGACGTACTCTCATCTCTTCCCGACCGCGGAGGTCGATCAAGCATGTCCTACACCGAAGTACCTGGCGTCCGGGTCCCGATCCGGATGTGGGCGGACCCGGCCACCGTCGAGAGCCAGGCCATGCAGCAGCTGCGGAACATCTCCTCGCTGCCGTGGATCGCCGGCCTCGCCGTGATGCCGGACGTCCACCTCGGCAAGGGCGCCACCGTGGGCTCCGTCATCGCGATGAAGGGCGCGGTCTGCCCGGCCGCGGTCGGCGTCGACATCGGCTGCGGGATGAGCGCGGTCAAGACCTCGCTCACCGCCCGCGACCTCCCCGACAACCTCAGCCGGCTCCGCTCGGCCATCGAGCGGACCATCCCGGTCGGCCGCGGCCTGCACTCCGACCCGGTCGACCCGCGCAAGCTGCACGGTTTCCCGGCAGCGGGGTGGGACCAGTTCTGGTCCCGCTTCGACGGCGTCGCGGACGCGGTGAAGTGGCGGCGCGAGCGGGCGATGCAGCAGATGGGGACGCTCGGGTCGGGCAACCACTACATCGAAGTCCTGCTGGACTCGTCGGGATCGGTCTGGCTGACGCTGCACTCCGGCTCCCGGAACATCGGCAAGGAACTGGCGGAGCACCACATGGGCATCGCCCAGGGTCTGCCCCACAACCAGGGCCTGGTCGACCGCGACTTGGCGGTCTTCATCGCGGACACCCCGCAGATGCAGGCCTACCGCGAGGACCTGTTCTGGGCGCAGGAGTATGCCAAGCACAACCGCTCGGTGATGATGGCGCTGTTCCAGGACGTCGTCCGCAAGGAGTTCCCCAAGGCGAAGGTCGCCTTCGACCAGGTGATCAGCTGCCACCACAACTACGTCAGCGAGGAGCGCTACGACGGCCAGGACCTGCTGGTCACCCGGAAGGGCGCGATCCGGGCCGGTTCGGGGGACTTCGGCATCATCCCCGGCTCGATGGGAACCAGCTCCTTCATCGTCAAGGGTCTGGGCAACGAGGCCGCGTTCAACTCCGCCTCGCACGGGGCCGGACGGAAGATGAGCCGCTCGGCGGCCAAGCGCAAGTTCGGCGTGCGGGACCTGGAGGAGCAGACCCGGGGCGTGGAGTGCCGCAAGGACTCCGGCGTCGTGGACGAGATCCCGGGCGCGTACAAGTCGATCGAGAAGGTGATGTCCCAGCAGACCGACCTGGTCGAGATCGTCGCCCAGCTCAAGCAGGTCGTCTGCGTCAAGGGCTGACCAGGCGGGACGAGTGTGGGCGGGGGCTGCGACGGCCCTCGCCCACACTGGTGCTCTATCGGGTCAGCGAGGTGTAGAGCTCGGGGCGGCGGTCGTGGAGGTAGGGGTTGGCGGTGCGGGAGGCGTGGAGGAGGGCGGGGTCCACGTCGGCGATGAGGAGTTCCTCGCCTTGGTCGGCGCGGGCGCGGACGGCGCCGTCGGGGCCGGCCAGGCAGGTGAGGCCGACGAAGTCGAACTCGCCCTCGGTGCCGATCCTGTTGACGTAGGCCACGTAGAGCTGGCTCTCGAAGGCGCGGACCGGCACGACGGTCTCGGCGACCAGTTCGTACGGGTGCATCTGGGCGGTGGGCACCACCAGCAGGTCGGTGCCGGCGAGGGCGTGGGCGCGGACGTTCTCCGGGAACTCCACGTCGTAGCAGATCATCAGGCCGATCCGGGTGCCGTGCAGTTCGGCCTGGACGACGGGCTCGTCGCCGGGTGTGAAATGGGCGCGCTCGAAGTCGCCGAAGAGGTGCGACTTCCGGTAGTTCGCCAGCGGTTCGCCCCCAGGGCCGACCAGTCGGACCGAGTTGTAGACCTCGCCCGAGGGGCCGAGCTCGGGGTAGCCGTAGGCGATGGCGACCCCGGTCGCCGCGGCGATGTCGGCGATGCGTCGGGCGCTGGGCCCGTCGGCGGGCTCCGCCAGGCGGTGTACGTCGTCCCCGATGGCGTAGCCGGTCAGGAACATCTCCGACGTGATCAGCAGCCGGGCGCCCGCGTCGGCCGCGCGTCGGGCCGCGTCCTCGATCAGGTCGCAGTTGGCTTTGGTCGCGCGGAGCTGCCCTGAGCTCTGGAGCATGGCGACGCCGAGCGGCTCGGGGTGCAACAGGGACATGGGGTCTCCTCCGGTGGATCGGCGTTCCAAGGAGCCACGGTAATGGTGCGTTGACAGGTCGATCGGGCAGGGTAAGGGTGCGGTCGGGAGGACCCATCCTGGCGGGTTCTTCCGGCCGCGTCCGCGCCTGTCGGCGTGGGGCTACCCCGCGACCGCGTCCAGCGCCGTCTTCAGCAGCGTGGCCAGGCCGGCGCTGCGCTCGGCCTCGCCGGGCCCTCTGGTCGGCAGCTCCACGTTCATCACCAGGTAGAGCCAGGCCCGGTAGAGCCGCACCCGGGCCACGGACCCGGCGTCCCAGGTCCACTCGCCCTGCTCGCGGGCGACGGACGCATAGCCCCGCAGCAGCGGATGCCCGTCCTCGTCCTCGATCGCCCCGAAGAGCACCGGTGAGACGAAGTCCACCAGCGGGTCGCCGTAGAGCCAGCGCTCGCCGTCCACCAGGCCGGACAGCCGCAGCCCGGTGCCGTCGAGGCGTGGTTCGGCGAGCACATTGCCGTCCCACAGGTCGAAGTGGACCGGGGTGGGGCGCCGTACCTCGTCCAGGACACCGGCGGCCGCACCGATGGTGCGTCGAATCTCGGCCGCGGGCACCGGGAGCTCGGAGCCCAGCTGCTCCGCGTCCGCGAGCAGGTCGTCGATGATCCCGAGGAAGGCCGCACGCCAGGTCGGCGCATGGCGACGGCCCTCGCCGGGGTAGCCGAACCGGGTCCCCTCCAGGGTGTGCAGCCGGGCCAGGGCCTGGCCCAGTTCGTAGCGGACGGCGCCGTCGGCGGCCGGTCCGGCGTCGAGCACGCTGAGTGGTGTGCCCGGCAGCAGCGACATCACCAGCCAGTCGCCGTCGCAGAGGTCCCGGTCCGTGCCGAGATGAAGTACCTCGGGGACCGGGATCCCGGCCAGCGCGCGGTGCACCCGTCGGAAGTACTCGGCCTCCGCGCCCAGCAGCCCGTGCTCGTAGCGGAGCAGCACCGCGCCGGTCGGCGGCGAGGTCTTGAGCACCACGGCGCGGCCGTCCGCGAGCTCGACCCGCCAGACCGAGGCGAAGGTACCGCCGCCCAGCTCAGACGCCCCGGTCACCCGGCTGCCCAGACCCTGGCCGAGCGAGCGCTCCACCAGCTCAGCCGCGAGCTCCGGGGTCAGCGGGCGCTGGGTCGGGCTCGTCACCATACGGTCACGGTCACACCGACTCCGCGATGATCCCGGTGACCTGCGTCACCGTCCCCTGGGCCGGCATCGGCGCCGGGGCCGCGGTCTCCTCGGCGTACGGGTGCCTCGGGGCCGGGATCGGCAGCTGCCGGGCCGGTGCCGGGTAGGGCGTCGAGATCAGGGTGTAGTCGTCGCCGAGAGAGCCGGGGCCGACCGTGATGTCGGTCGGCTCCTGGCCCAGCGCCAGCTGCATCGCCGCCCAGGGGAAGTTCACCCCGCACCGGGAGAGCTGGTGCAGGCCGCCAGAGGGCCGGGTGTTGATGTCCAGCAGCATCGGGACGCCGTGGTGGTGCCGGAACTGAACATTGGTCAGATAGGCCAGTCCGAAGGTCTCCACCAGCAGCTCGGTGGGCTCCAGGTACGCCGGGTCCAGGGTGAAGCCGCGCCGGCGGCCCTCCTTGCTGCGGCCGACCGCGCCGCGCAGCCGCCCGTCCGCGTCGGCCAGGCAGTCCACCGACACCTCGGGGCCGGCCAGGTGCGGCATCACCAGCCAGTCCACCGGACGCTCCTCCGGCGCGTCCTCCAGCGCCCGGACCACCAGCTCCAGCGGCACGTACCAGCTGGGCGCACCGGCCAGCCGGGCCAGCGAGAACGGGCTGCGCGACAGCACCCGGAAGCCCTCGCCGCCGGCGCCGGTCACCGGCTTGAGGCAGGGCTTGTCGCCGGCCGCCTCGATCTCCTCCACGGCCGCCAGCAGTTCGTCGGCGTCGTGCACCCGCCACCAGGGCGGCACCGGCAGCCCGGCCGCGGCCAGCTTCCCGTAGGCCGTCGCCTTGTCGCTGAACAGCTCGATGGCCTCGCTCGGCGGGCTCAGCACGGTGGTGCCCACGGCGGCGAAGTCCTCACGCCGGGCCGCCACGGCGTACTGGTGCAGCCGGGGGAGGAACAGCCGGATGCCGTGCCGGGTGCAGTAGTCCAGCGCGAACTCCACATACGCTGCCGGTGACAGCTGTTCCGGTTCCAGTGAGGAGACGTCGGCGGCCCTCAGCACCGGCGAGTCCGCGTCGATATGGCTGGCGTGGATCTCCAGCTCGACGTCGTCGCGGTTCTCTCTCAACAGGCCGATGAAGAAAGCGTTCTCGGCGTAGGTCCGGTTCAGCCAGATGCGCAGCGGGTGGTTCAAATCGGTGTCTCCAGGACGAAGGCCGGCAGGACGTGGAAGGGCTTCGTGGTGACACAGGTACACAGCGCCCGTGAGGGCGGGGGCCATGGCCGTGGTCGGGTGCGACCGAACGTGCAACAGGGCAGGGAATGCCTGTGTCGCGTGGGTCGTGGGCGTATCAGACCACGCCGGGGGGTGGTTGCGCGAGTGGCAGATTCGTCATCGTCCGCTGTGTCACCGGTTGTTAACACAACGGGGTGGAGGTCAGGGCTGTTCCCGGGGGAAATCCTCCTCCCAGAACTCGGTTCGGCCGCGGCCGGGACCGCGCTCCGGGGCGTCCGGACCGCCGTGGAGGTCGTCCTCGCGGCCGCGCAGTTCGATCCTCCTGATCTTGCCGGAGACCGTCTTGGGCAGCGCGGCGAACTCCACCCGCCGGACCCGCTTGTAAGGGGCCAGCCGGGCCCTGGCGAACTCCAGGACCGAGCGTGCGGTCTCCGCGTCCGGCTCGTACCCGGGAGCCGTCACCAGGTACGCCTTGGGCACCGACAGCCGCACCGGATCCGGTGAGGGGACCACGGCCGCCTCGGCCACCGCGGGGTGCTCGATCAGCACGCTCTCCAGCTCGAACGGCGAGATCCGGTAGTCCGAGGACTTGAACACGTCGTCGGTGCGGCCGACGTAGGTGATGTACCCGTCGGCCTCCCGGAACGCCACGTCCCCGGTGTGGTAGAAACCGCCCGCCGTGGCCGCGGCCTGCCGCTCCGGGTCGTCCTGGTAGCCCGTCATCAGGCCCAGCGGCTCGCTCGCCAGCGGCAGGCAGATCTCGCCCTCGGCGCCGGGCTCGGTGACGACCGCGCCGGTCACCGGGTCGACCAGGGCGATCTCGTACCCGGGCAGCGGCAGTCCCATCGAGCCGGGGTGGACCTCGATCCCGGGCGGGTTGCCCACCTGCGCTGTGGTCTCGGTCTGGCCGAAGCCGTCCCGCAGCACCACGCCCCAGGCGTCCCGGACCCGCTCGATGATCTCCGGGTTCAGTGGCTCGCCCGCCCCGACGAGTTCACGCAGCGGCACCTTCCACTGCGTCAGGTCCTCCAGCACCAGCATCCGCCAGACCGTCGGCGGCGCGCAGAAGGAGGTGACCCCGAGCCGGGCCATGGCGTCCAGCAGCGGGCGCGCGGCGAAGCGCGGCTGATTGACGATCAGGATCTCGGCCCCGGCGTTCCACGGCGCGAAGAAGTTGCTCCAGGCGTGCTTGGCCCAGCCGGGGGAGGAGACGTTGAGGTGGACGTCGCCGGCGCGCAGCCCGATCCAGTACATCGTGGAGAGGTGACCCACCGGGTACGAACGGTGGGTGTGCTGCACCAGCTTGGGGCTGCTGGTGGTGCCCGAGGTGAAGTAGAGCAGCAACGGGTCGTCCGCCCTGGTGACCCCGGTCGGCCGGAACTCGCCCCTGTGGGCGTAGGAGTCCTCGTAGCGGAGCCAGTCCTCGGCCGGTCCGTCGACCGCGATCCCGGTCCAGCGGGTCCCCAGGCCGTCCACTGCGGCGAATCCGCCGACCAGCGCCGCCTCGGCGACGACGAAGCGCACTGCGCCGCGGGCGACCCGGTCGGCGAGGTCCTCGGGGGAGAGCAGGGTGCTGGCGGGGATCACCACAGCGCCGAGCTTGATCGCGGCGAGCATGGTCTCCCACAGCGCGACCCGGTTGCCCAGGAGCAGCAGTACCCGGTCGCCGCGCCCGACGCCCTGGGCGGCGAGCCAGCCGGCGACCTGGTCCGAGCGGCGGCTCAGCTCGGCGAAGCCCAGCGCGGTCTCGCGCAGCACGCCGCCGTCGGCGTCGAGGTCGACGACCCGCAGCGCGACGGCGTCGTTCCCGGCCGCCTCCTGGTCGAACCAGTCCAGCGCCCAGTTGAAGTGCTCCGCGCGGGGCCGGGGGAAGTCCCGCGCTCCGGCGAGGTCGCCGCGGTGCCGCAGCAGATGGTCCCGCGCGGCCTTGAACTCCCGGTAGGCGCTGTCCACCACGGTGCTCTCCCTCCCCGGGGCCCGCCGCACTGCGGTCCCTGGGCGGCACGTTCGCAGCAGCGGCCCTCGGGGGTCAAGGGCGCCACGCAGGAAAGGCTTTACACGCAGGAAGGGCTCAGGCCGGGGGCAGTTCGTCGAGACCCTCGCTGACCAGTTTGGCCATCCGGTCCAGCGCGGCGTCGGCACCCTCGGCGTCCGAGGTGAGCACGACCTCCTCGCCGCCCTGCGCGCCCAGGCCCAGCAGCGCCAGCATCGAGGCGGCGTTGACCGGGGTCCCGCCGACCTTGGAGATGGTGAGCGGAACGCCGACGGCACTCGCCGCGCGGACGAAGACGGAGGCGGGACGGGCGTGCAGGCCCTCGGCCCAGCCGATGGTGACGTGGCGCTCGGCCATGATGCGCTGCCTTTCGGGTGGCATGTGTCGGGTCGGACCGGTACCCCGCCGGGCCGGCGGGCTCCTCCCCAGCCTGCCGCCTGGCCTCGCGCCGCGCATCCTGCGGCCGCCGGGCCGGGGAGCCCGTAACCTGACCCCGTGACCCGTACGCAGGACCCGTCCGCCGGGGACCCGCCGCCCTCCTACCCGGCCCACTGGGAGGCGGACGTCGTCCTGCGCGACGGCGGCACCGCCAGGATCCGCCCGCTCACCCCGGACGACGCCGGCCGCCTGGTCGCCTTCTACACCGACGTCTCGGACCAGTCCAAGTACTACCGGTTCTTCGCACCCTACCCCCGGCTCTCCGACCGGGACGTCCGCCGGTTCACCCACCACGACTATGTCAACCGGGTCGGCCTGGCGGTCCTGGTCCGCGACGAGATCATCGCCACGGTCCGCTTCGACCGCATCGACGAGACCGGCCGCCCCACCGAGACCGGGACCGACGCCGAGGTCGCCTTCCTGGTCCAGGACGCCCACCAGGGCCGCGGCGTCGCCTCCGCGCTGCTGGAACACATTGCCGCAGTAGCCAGGGAACGCGGCATCCGCCGCTTCATCGCCGAGGTGCTGCCCGACAACCGCAAGATGGGCAAGGTCTTCACCGACGCCGGCTACACCCAGCACCGTAGCTTCGCCGACGGCGTGCTCCACTTCGAGCTGGACCTGGAGCCCACCGAGCAGTCCCTCGCGGTGATGCGCTCCCGCGAGCACCGGGCCGAGGCCCGGTCCACCCAGCGGCTGCTGGCCCCCGGCTCGGTCGCCGTCATCGGTGCGGGCCGCAGTCCGGGCGGCGTCGGCCGCAGTGTGCTGCGGAACCTGGTCGGCAGCGGTTTCACCGGGCGGGTCCAGGCCGTCAACCGCAACGCCGACACCGACGAACTGGACGGCGTGCCGCTCCGCCGCGGCCTCGCCGAACTGCCGGAGCCGGTGGACCTGGCGGTGGTCGCGGTCCCCGCCGACCAGGTCCCCGCCGTGGTCGCCGAGTGCGGGGCCCATGGTGTGCAGGGCCTGGTCGTGGTCACCGCCGGCTACGCCGAGACCGGGGTCGCCGGACGGGCCCGCCAGCGCGACCTGGTCCGCCAGGCCCGCGCCGCAGGGATGCGGGTCATCGGCCCCAACGCCTTCGGGCTGCTCAACACCGACCCCGCGGTCCGGCTGAACGCCTCCCTGTCGCCGCAGCTCCCGGCCCGGGGCCCGCTCGGCGTCTTCAGCCAGTCCGGCGCCATCGGCGCCGCCCTGCTGGAGGCCGCGCACCGGCGCGGCCTCGGCATCTCCAGCTTCGCCTCCGCCGGCAACCGCGCCGACGTCTCCGGCAACGACCTGCTGCAGTACTGGGAGGAGGACGAGGCGACCCGGGTGGTCCTGCTCTACCTGGAGTCCTTCGGCAACCCGCGCAAGTTCAGCCGGATCGCCCGCAGGATCGCCGCCGAGAAGCCGATCGTGGTGATCAAGGGCGGCCGCCACACCGGCAGCATCCCGGCGGGGCACGCGGCCGCCGTCATCCGCATCGACGACAGCACCGTGGACACCCTGTTCCAGCAGGCGGGGGTGGTCCGGGTGGACACCATCACCGAGCTCTACGACGCCGCCGACCTGTTCGCGCACCAGCCGCTGCCGGCCGGCGACCGGATCGCGGTGGTCGGCAACTCCGACTCGCTCGGGCTGCTCACCCATGACGCGGCGCTCAGCGCCGGACTGCGCCCGCTGCCGCCGCAGGACCTCACCACCAGCGCCGGCCCCGAGGACTTCACCGCAGGGCTGACCGCCGCCATCGACCGGCCCGACAGCGATGTCGTCGTCGCCGTCGTCATCCCGCCGATCGGCGCCGCCGCGCTGCCCAGGTTCCCCGGCTCCGGACTGCTGGAGGCGGACCGGCCGAGCCCGGGCGCACCCATCCTGGACCGGATCGCCGACGCCCTCACCACCGCCGCGGCCAGGGCCAACGCGGCGGGCAAGCCACTGCTGCTGATCCACCTGGCGCTGCCCGAGCTCGCCCGGCCCGGCCTGCCCGCGTACCCCCGCCCCGAACGGGCGGTCCGGGCACTGGCCCACGCGGTCCGCCACTCCGCCTGGCGCCGCGGCAACGCCGACACCGGCCGCATCCCCGAACTGGACGGCGTCGCCGAGGCGCCGGCCCGGCGCCAGGTCGCCACCGCACTGAGCAGCGCGTCCGAGGTACAGCTGGACGAGACGGCCTCCGCCGCGCTGCTCGCCCACTACGGCATCCGGGTGCTCTGCGCCCGCCCCGCCGCCGACGAGCGGTCAGCTGTCGTGGCAGCCGCCGGACTCGGCTACCCGGTGGCCCTCAAGGCGACCGGTCCCGGCCTGCGGCACCGCCCCGATCTGGGCAGCGTCCGCCTCGATCTGGCCAATGAGACCGAGCTGCGCCGCGCGCACCGGGAGACCACCGCGCTGCTGGGCCCGGACGCCGGGCTGGTGGTCCAGCCGATGGCCGCGCGCGGGGTGGACACCGTCGTCTCCGCAACCGTGGACCCGGCCGTCGGCGCCATCCTCTCCTTCGGCCTCGCCGGTGCCGCCTCCGAACTGCTCGGCGACCTGGCCCACCGGCTGGTCCCCGCGACCGACCGCGACGTCGCCGGGCTGGTCCGGGAGATCAAGGCGGCGCCGCTGCTGTTCGGCTGGCGCGGCGCGGAACCGGTCGACACCGACGCCCTGGAGGAGCTGCTGCTGCGGGTGTCCCAGCTGGTCGACGACCTGCCCGAGATCGCCGCGCTGACCCTGGAGCCGGTGGTCGTCGCCCCGCACGGTCTTGCCGTCCTCGGCGCCACGGTCCGGCTGGCCCACCTCCCGGCCCGCACCGACCTCGGCCCCCGGGCCCTCGGCTGACATCCTGCCCGTGCGGCGGGCGCCGACAGACCGGGCGCGGTGGCGCACACTGTCAGCAGTACGTGCCAGGATGGAGGTATGGCGAAGACCGGTATGACCACCACCCAGGGGCTGCGCTCCGCGATCGAGCGCAGCGGCTACTACCCGACCCTCGTCATCGAGGCCGTCGAGTCCGCGGTCGGAGCCGAGCCCGTCACCGCCTTCCTGGTCCACCAGGAGACCACCTTCGACGCCAACGAGGTCCGTCGGCACGTCACCGTCCTGGTCCTCACCGACAGCCGATTCATCGTCAGCCACACCGACGAGCAGGGCGCCGACGACAGCTCGCCGGTGCCGTACGCGACCACGTCCACCGAGAGCGTCCGCATCGACCGGATCTCCTCCGTCGTGGTCAGCCGAGTCGTCGCCAACCCGGAGACCTACACCCGGGGCCAGCTGCCCCGCGAGGTGGTGCTGACCATCGGCTGGGGCGCCGTCTCCCGGATCGACCTGGAGCCCGCCGCCTGCGGCGACCCCAACTGCGAGGCGGACCACGGCTACACCGGCTCCTCGACCGCCGACGACCTGTCGCTGCGGGTCAGCGAGGCGGGCGACGGCCCGGAGACGGTCTCCCAGGCGCTCACCTTCGCCCACGCCCTCTCCGAGGCCACGGTGGCCGCGGGCGCGGGCGCCTGAGCCGCACTGAGCCGCACACCGGAAGCCTGTCCTGAGCATCACCGTCCGCCGCCGCCTCCCAGCAAAGACCCGATGACCTCCACCGCGATACTCGATCCCGCCGACGCGCCCGTTCCCGCCTACGGCAGCGGCGCCCTCAGCGATCTGCTGCCGGCCCTGGCCAAGGGCCTCGGCATCCCGGACGCCCCGGAGACCGGCCTGGTGCTGGCGCCGGCCGACCGTGTCTGCGTCTTCCTGGTGGACGGACTCGGCTGGGAGCAGCTGCGCGCCCACCCCGCCGAGGCGCCGTTCCTCAACTCACTGCTCGGCAGCTCCCTCGGCGGCACCGGCCGTCCCATGACCGCGGGCTTCCCGGCCACCACCGCGACCAGCCTGGCCTCGCTCGGCACCGGCCTGCCCCCGGGCAACCACGGCCTGGCCGGATACCTGGTGCGCATCCCCGGCGAGCGCCGGCTGATGAACCAGCTGCGCTGGCAGCCGCATGTCAGCCCGCGCACCTGGCAGCCGCACACCACGGTCTTCCGGCTCGCCGAGCGGGCGGGCGTGGCGACCTTCCAGGTGTCCTCGCCGAAGTTCGAGTTCACCCCGCTCACCGAGGTCGCCCTGTCCGGCGGCAGCTTCCTGGGCCGGCTCCCCGGCGAGGAGCGGATGGACCTTGCCGCCGAGTGCCTGGGCAGCGCCGACCGGACCCTGGTCTACACGTACTACAGCGAGCTCGACGGCATGGGCCACCGCTACGGCGTGGACTCCGACGCCTGGCGCGGCCAGCTGATGGCGGTGGACCGGCTGGCCCAGCGCCTCGCCGAGCAGCTCCCGCCCCGCTCGGCGCTCTATGTCACCGCGGACCACGGCATGCTCGACATCGCCCCGGGCGACCGCGTCGACGTGGACGAGGACGCCGAGCTGCGATCGGGGCTGCTGCTGCTCGGCGGCGAGGGCCGGGCCAGGCACCTCTACGCCCACCCCGGCGCCGAGGCCGACCTGCTGGCCGTGTGGCGCGAACGCCTCGGGGACCGGATGTGGATCGCCGGCCGCGACGAGGCCATCGCCGCCGGCTGGTTCGGCCCCGTGGTCGAGGACCGGGTGTACGGGCGGATCGGCGACGTGGTCGCCGCCGCCGTCGCCGACATGGCCGTGATCGCCACCCGCCGCGAGCCGGGGGAGTCCGCGATGATCGGGCTGCACGGTTCGATGACCCCGGCCGAACAGCTCGTCCCGTTGCTCGAAGCCCGGCGCTGAACTCCCCCACCCCCGCTGAAAGGTATCTCCCTTCCCATGGCTGAGCTGGTCTTCTTCTCCGGAACAATGGATTGCGGGAAGTCGACCCTCGCCCTGCAGATGGACCACAACCACGGCGCGCGCGGCCGTCAGGGCCTGATCTTCACCCGCAACGACCGCGCGGGCGCGGCCACCCTGTCCAGCAGGCTGGGGCTGGCCACCCAGGCGGTGGAGGTCGGCGACGGCCTGGACTTCCATGCCCATGTGGTCGCCGAACTCTCGGCCGGGGGCCGCTGCGACTACCTGATCTGCGACGAGGCACAGTTCTTCACCACCGAGCAGGTGGACCAGCTGGCCCGGGTCGTCGACGACCTGGGCGTCGACGTCTTCACCTTCGGTATCACCACCGATTTCCGCACCAAGCTCTTTCCCGGCTCGCAGCGCCTGATCGAGCTCGCCGACCGGGTCGAGGTGCTCCAGGTCGAGGCGCTGTGCTGGTGCGGCTCCCGCGCCACCCACAACGCCCGCACCGTGGGCGGGGTGATGGTGGTCGAGGGAGCGCAGGTGGTGGTCGGCGATGTCACAGCGGAGGAAGCGGTGCGAAGCACCTCGAACAAGGGTGGTGGTGGGCGACGGGTGGGCGACGAAGTGGGGTACGAGGTGCTGTGTCGGCGGCACCACATCCGCCGGGTCACCGCGGCGGCCTCCGGAGCGGGCACGCTCTCACCGGACGTCCTCCCCTTCGGCAACAGCGACACAGTCTGTTCGAATTCGGGGGCGTGAATGCGCCACCCCGGACCGTCCTTACGGTGTCCTGAACACAGCGGACCTTTGGCCGACTCCGGCCCCCGCGTGGGGACACAATGATCCCCATGGAGTCCACCACACTGATCACCGCCGACGAGCTCTCCGCCGCGCTCGCCGCTGAGCACCCGCCCGCGCTGCTCGACGTCCGCTGGCAGCTCGGCCGCTGGGAGCCCGGCACCCCTCCGCCCGGCGCCGAGGACTACGCCGCGGGCCACATCCCCGGCGCGCACTTCGTCGCGCTGGACGCGGAGCTCGCCGCCCCGCCCGGGCCGGGCGGACGGCACCCGCTGCCGGAGCCCGAGGTGCTGGGTGCGGCCATGCGGGCGGCCGGGGTGAGCGCGGACCGGGAGGTGGTCGTCTACGACGCCGCGACCTCGGCCTCGGCGGCCCGCGCCTGGTGGCTGCTGCGCTGGGCCGGGCACAGCAGGGTCCGGGTTCTGGACGGCGGGCTAGCGGCGTGGACGGCCGCGGGCCTGCCGCTGCAGCAGGAGGCTCCGCCGGCGGAACAGGGCGACTTCATCCCCGCGCCGGGCACGCTGCCCACGGTGGACGCGGACGCCGCGGAGGTGCTGGCCCGTACCGGACTCCTGCTCGACGCCCGTGCGGGCGAGCGCTACCGGGGCGAGACCGAGCCGATCGACCCGCGCGCGGGCCACATCCCCGGCGCGGTCAGCGCGCCGACGACGGACAACCTGCTCCCGGACGGCCGCTTCCGGCCTGCGGCCGAGCTCGCCGAACGCTTCGCCACGCTGGGGGTCAAGCCCGGCACCGAGATCGCCGTCTACTGCGGCTCCGGCGTCACCGCGGCCCACGAACTGCTGGCGCTCAGCCTCGCCGGAATCGACGGAGCCCTCTACCCAGGCTCTTGGAGCGAATGGTCCTCAGACCCGAACCGCCCAGTAGAGACCAGCAACTGAAAACCCCAGGGGCGCGGGGAACTGCGCTGCCAACCACCCACGTAGGTGCACGGTTGGCCGCGCAGTTCCCCGCGCCCCTGAAAACCAAAAACGCGTCAGTCCTGTTTCTTGCGGCGGGTGCCGAAGACGATCTCGTCCCAACTCGGCACCGCAGCCCGGCGACCAGGGCGAACGCCGTCCGCCTCGGCCTGCCGGTCCGTGCTGCCGATCAGTCGGTCACGGTGTGGCGCCGCCGCCCGCGGCATCAGGATGTCCGCGTACGCAGCCCCCGCACCGGCCGCCGCCGCCGGCTCGGCCTGCTCCGCCGCCGGTTCCACCGGCTCCGCGGTCAGCGGCGCCGGCTGCGGCGTGGCCACGTCCAGCAGGCTGGTCAGCGAGTCCCGGGCCTCCGCCACGGCCGGTGCCGGCGCCTGCGGCGCCTCCACCGGAGGCCGCTCAGGCCGCTCCGGACGTTCCGGCGCCCGCATCGGCGGCCGCTCGGGCGCCATCGGGCGCATGCCCATACCGCGGTCGGCCCCGGGAAGCCGGGCGATCCTGGGCTTGAAGGGGAAGGTCGGCTCCTCCTCGACCCGCTGCGGGCTCTCGCCGATCAGCGAGCGGGCCTCGTCGTCCAGCGGCTGCACCAGCCGGCGCGGCGGGTCGTAGGTCCAGCGGGCCTGCTGCGGCTGGCCGCCGACCCGGAAGACCAGGACGATCTCCCAGGTGTTGTCCTCACGGCGCCAGGAGTCCCAGCTGTCGCTGTCCTTCTCGGCCCCGCGCAGCAGCAGCCGCTCGGCGACCGCGTCACCGAGCTGGGGTCCGGTGCTCTCGCCCTGGCGGCGCACCGAGGTCTTGCGGGCGCGCTCGGCCATGAAGGCACGCTCGGCCAGGACCGGGCCCTCGAAGCGACGGACCCGCTCCACCGAGATACCGGCGAGCTGGGCGACCTCCTCGGCGCTGGCCCCTGCCCTTATCCGGGCCTGGATGTCGCGCGGACGGAGGTGGCTCTCGACGTCGATCTGGCCCAGCCGCGGGCGGTCACCGCGCACAGCGGCCCGCAGCCGCTCGTCAATCGGAAGGAAGTATTCCGTCGAGTCGGCGGCCTTGAGCACCAGTCGTGAGCCGTCATTGCTGACGGCTACGACACGCAGTTCGGGCACGGTTACCTCCCGGGTGGTGCCTGCCGACGTCACCTGCGTCGCTGCTCCCGTAACGAGTGTGACCTGCCGACGGGCGGCCGACCACGACATTGCAGAGTTACCCGGTGCGTCGGCCCCTATCCGCGACTCACCGGTATGGCACGGTAATCTTTCCCAGCCTCTGGCTCCGGAATGTCTCCGGAAGCCGCCTCCGCCCCCGGAGTTGATCCCGACAGGATCGATTCCAAGAACGGCACGCCGAGGTGACCCGCAGTCGGGTGTCACGAACACTACTCCATTCGTGAGTCCCGGGTGTCGCGGCTCGCTGCCCAAGTCTCCCCTGAATCACGGGATTCTCAAGGGTCGCCACTCCGATGGCGGTCGACCGAGTGGCGGACGGTGATCATCTTCACACCTTCGCACTGGCTGGAACCTGTTCGTGCCTTCGAACGGTCGTACCTTGTACAAGTTGGAGGAAGGCGCATAAAAGGGGCGTAATGCAGGAGCGGGACAAAAGGCCGGACCAAAAGCAGGGGACCAAGGGACGAAAGTCCCTGGACCTGAGCCTCATTCAGGTGGCGGCCAGCGCGCTGGCCGCCGTCGGCGCCGCGATCCTGGCGTCCAGCCTGGGCGTGGCCGGGACGATCATCGGCGCTGCCGTCGTCAGCATCGGTGCCACCTGCGGCAACGCGCTCTTCCAGCATGTCTTCCACCGAACCGGCGAGGAGATCCGCAGCCGGGTGCCCGCCGTGGTCGAGGCCGCGCAGACGCCGGAGGAGTGGACGGCAGGGCGCAGGGCCGACGCGGAGGTGGCGTTCGGCAAGGATGCTCTCACCGGGACCGCGCAGTTCGACCCGTTCGACCCCGGGGGCGAGCACACCCGGATGATGGCGCAGATCGCCCCGCCGCCGGAGAACGAGTCGGTCACCGTCTACAAGGGCCGGAAACCGGCGCGAAAGCAGACCTGGAAGTTCTACACCCTGGTGAGCAGCCTGGTGTTCGTGCTGGCGATGACCCCGATCGCGATCACGGAGTTCGCCACCGGGCAGACCGTGGGCAAGACCGTCTGGGGCAGCACCGGCGGTTCCGGCTCCTCCGACGGCGTGGTGAGCCAGAGCTCCTCGCCGACCGCGAACCGGGGCGGCTCGGGATCGGCGACGCCGTCCAGCGGCAGCACCGGATCCGCCGGCTCTGCCGCCACGCCCAGCAGTACCCCCAGCAGCTCCGCTGCAGCCGGCACGCCGAGCCCGTCGGCCTCGGCGAGTGCCAGCACCGCCCCGTCCGCCTCGGCCGCGCCGTCGACCGGCACCAGCGGCACCGCGAACCCGGCGGCCGGCTCCGGCGCCACGGCGTCCTCCACCGCGACGCCCTAGCCCTCAGCCGCGACGCCCTAGCCCTCAGCCGCCGAGCACCCGGCGCAGGTAGTCGTTGCCGAAGCGGCGCTCCGGGTCGACCTTGTCCCTCAGCGCGGTGAAGTCGGCGAAGTGCGGGTACACCCCGGCCAGGTACTCGGCGTCGCGGGTGTGCAACTTGCCCCAGTGCGGTCGCCCCTGGTGCGCCGTCATGATCTTCTCGACCTCGGTGAAGTACCCGGGGTCGACCGTCCCGCGGAAGAGGTGGACCGCGATGTACGCGGTGTCGCGGCCGTTCGCCGTGGACATCCACAGGTCGTCGGCGGGGGCGACCCGTACCTCGACCGGGAAGCTGATCCTCCAGCCCGAGCGGTCGACCAGCGCCTTCAGCTCACGCAGTACGGTGGTCGCGGCCTCGCGCGGCACCGCGTACTCCATCTCCACGAAGCGCACCCGGCGCGGGCTGGTGAACACCTTGTAGGAGACGTCCGTGTAGGTGCGCTCGGACCAGGCCTTACTGGCGATCTTCGCTATGCCCGGGATGGTGCCGGGGAAGCGTCGGCCGACCCGGCAGGCGCCCTCCCAGACGGTGTTGGAGATGAACTCGTCGTCCAGCCACTTCCTGAACGGCGACAGCGGCGCGGCGGGCCCCTCGCTGCGGTTGTTGCGCTTGGTGGAGCAGCCCTCGGTGTGGGGGAACCAGTAGAACTCGAAGTGCTCGTTCTCGGCCACCAGCTCGTCGAAGCGCGCGGTCACCTCGGTGAAGGACATCGGCTGCTCGAAGGCGGTGAGCCGGAACGCCGGCTCCACCCCGAAGGTGATGGCGCTGACCACGCCCAGCGCGCCCAGCCCGAGCCGGGCGCCGGCGAACAGCTCCGGGTTCTCGGTGCGGGAGCACCGGGTCACCGTCCCGTCGGCGAGGACGATCTCCAGCGCCTTGATCTGGGCCGCCAGCGAGCCGGAGGCGCGCCCGGTGCCGTGGGTGCCGGTGCTGGTGGCCCCGGCGACGGTCTGCACCATGATGTCGCCCATGTTGGTCAGGGCGAGGCCGGCGTGCTCCAGCAGCAGGTTGAGCTTCTTCAGCGGCAGGCCCGACTCGACGGTGACGGTGCCGCCCTTGTGGTCGATCTCCCTGATCGCGGTCAGCCTGTCCGGGCGCACCAGGACGCCGTCGGTGGCCGCGATGGCGGTGAAGGAGTGGGCGCTGCCGACGGCCTTCACCGACAGGCCGTCCTCCGCCGCGCCGCGTACGGCGGCGGCCAGTTCCTCCACCGAGGCGGGGGCGACCGTGCGGCGCGGCTGCGCGGTCTGGTTGCCGGCCCAGTTGCGCCAGGGCGCCGGGGCGGCGCTGGTGGCAGCCGGGCTACCCGGGTTGGTGCTGCCGCTGGTCGTCGACATGTGCGAGCTCCTGCTGTTCCGGTGCCGATCTGAGCCGGCGTGACCCGAGGAACGCCGTGGCGGCGGCGATGCCGCCGGCGGTGACGGTCACCCAGTAACCGGCTGCCGCGCCCGCGCCGTCCACCACCCACCCGGCCGCCGAGGAGCCGAGGGCGACGCCGACGGCGAGGCCCGTGGTGGTCCAGGTCATCCCCTCGGTGAGCTTGGAGGCGGGGACGATCCGTTCCACCAGCCCCATGGTGGTGACCATGGTGGGGGAGATGGACAGCCCGGCGACGAACAGTGCCGCCGCCAGGGCCACGAGGTTCTTCACGAATAGGAGGGGCAGCATACTCACCGCCATGGTGAGGATCCCCAGCAGGAACCTCCTGGACAAGGGCCCGTGCAGCTTCAGCGCGCCGAAGACCACGCCGGCCAGGCAGGAGCCGAGCGCGTAGACCGACAGCACGACGCTGGAGAGCGCCTTGTGGTGCAGATGGTCGGCGAAGGCCACGGTGACCACGTCCACCGAGCCGAAGATCGTGCCCACCCCGACGAAGGTCAGCACCAGCACCCACAGCCCCGGGGTGCGCAGCGCCGAGCCGGACCGCTGGACGGACACCGGGTGCAGCGGCGGCTCGGTCCCGCGCTGGACCGAGAACAGCAGCACGCCGGTCGCCAGCAGCAGCGACGCGATCAGCGGGCCGGCCTCGGGGAAGACCGCCGTGCAGAGCCCGACCGAGAGGATCGGGCCGATGATGAAGACGATCTCGTCGACCACCGACTCGAAGGCGTAGGCCGTGTGCAGATTCGGCGAGCCCCGGTAGATCAGCGCCCAGCGGGCCCGGACCAGCGAGCCCATGCTCGGCATGCAGCCGGCCGGGACGGCCGCCGCGAACAGGGTCCAGGCCGGTGCGTCGAAGCGGGCGCAGAGCAGCAGCACGCCCATCGCCGCCAGGGTGACCCCGGTGGCCGGGAGGATCACCCGGGCCTGGCCGTACCGGTCCACCAGCCGCGACACCTGCGGTCCGAGCGCCGCGGCGGACAGCGCCAGCGTCGCCGAGACCGCCCCGGCCAGGCCGTAGTCACCGCGCAGGCTGGAGAGCATGGTGACGATGCCGATGCCGGTCATCGACAGCGGCATCCGGGAGACGAAGCCTGCGGCGGAGAAGGCCAGGCTCCCGGGGGCGTCGAAGATCCGGCGGTAGGTGGACAGCACGGTGCTCAACTTTCCGAAGACCCGGTAAGGGCTATGGCGACGTTACACAGCTTACGGGGGTGGTCAATCGAATAACCACCGGCCCGCTAGTGGCAGGATCGGACCCATGTCCGATGCGCGTACCAGTCCTTATGACGCCCTGTTGCTGCTCTCCTTCGGGGGTCCTGAAGGCCCCGAGGACGTGGTGCCGTTCCTGGAGAACGTGACCCGGGGCCGCGGCATCCCGCGCGAGCGGCTGGCCGAGGTCGGGCAGCACTACTTCCTCTTCGGCGGGGTCAGCCCGATCAACGCGCAGAACCGCGAACTGCTGGAGGCACTCCGCACCGACCTGGCCGGCCAGGGGCTCGACCTGCCGGTCTACTGGGGCAACCGGAACTGGTCCCCCTACCTGGTGGACACCCTGCGCGAGCTGGCCGCGGACGGCCGGCGCCGGGTGCTGACGCTGGCGACCAGCGCCTACGCCAACTACTCGGGCTGCCGCCAGTACCGGGAGAACCTGGCCGCGGCGCTGACGCAGCTGCGCGAGGAGGGCGCGCCGGGCGCGGCCGAACTGCGGCTGGACAAGCTGCGCACCTTCTACAACCACCCGGGCTTCGTGGAGCCGATGATCGACAAAACCCTCGCCGCGCTGGCGGAGCTCCCGGAGGGCGTGCGCGACGGCGCGCGACTGGCGTTCACCACCCACTCGATCCCCAACGCGCTGGCGGACACCTCGGGCGCCCCCGACGATCCGGCCCGGGGGACACCCGGTGGGGCGTACGTCGCTCAACACCTGGAGACGGCCCGGCTGGTGGCCCAGGCGGTGGCCAAGGAGACCGGGGTGGCCGAGCGGGGGTGGGAGCTGGTCTACCAGAGCCGCAGCGGCTCCCCGCAGACCCCCTGGCTGGAGCCCGACATCTGCGACCACCTGGAGGCGCTGCACGGCGCCGGCGTCCCCGCCGTGGTGATGGTGCCGATCGGCTTCGTCTCGGACCACATGGAGGTCGTCTACGACCTCGACACCCAGGCCGCCGAGAAGGCCGCCGAGCTCGGGCTGCCGGTCTCCCGGGCCCGTACGGTCGGTGCCGACCCGCGCTTCGCCGCCGGCGTGCGCGACCTCGTGCTGGAACGCGCCGCGAGCGCGCGCGGTGAGCGCCCGGCGCGCTGCGCACTCGGCGCGCTGGGCGCGAGCCATGACGTATGCCCTGCGGACTGCTGCCCGGCGTTCCGCAATGCCCTTCCGGCTGCGGCCGGTGCCGACTGGAAGGACTGACCATGGATGATCTGAAGGACCTCAAGGCCGAACTGCTGGACCTCGCTCTGGAGGCCGCGAGCCGGGCCGGGGCCCTGCTACGCGACGGCCGCCCGGACGATCTGGGCGTCGCCGCCACCAAGTCCAGCTCGGTCGACGTCGTCACCGAGATGGACCTCGCCGCCGAGAAGCTGATCGCCGAGCTGATCACCGCGCGCCGCCCCGAGGACGGCCTGCTCGGCGAGGAGGGCGCCTCCCGGGCCGGCAGCACCGGCGTCCGCTGGGTGATCGACCCGCTGGACGGGACGGTGAACTACCTCTACGGCCTGCCCGCCTGGTGCGTGAGCATCGCCGCCGAGCTGGACGGACAGACCCTGGTCGGCGTCGTCGAGGTGCCGCCGCGCGGCGAGACCGTCCAGGCGGTCCGGGGCGAGGGTGCCTTTCTGAACGGTCGTCAACTGCGCTGCGGCGAGGCCCCGGAGATGGGTCAGGCGCTGGTCGGCACCGGCTTCGGCTACCTGCGCGAGCGGCGGGTCCGGCAGGCCGACGTGGTCCGCGAGCTGGTGCCCAGGCTGCGTGACATCCGGCGGGCCGGCTCTGCGGCGATCGACCTGTGCGACGTCGCTGCGGGGCGGCTGGACGGTTACTTCGAGCGCGGCCTGAACCCCTGGGACCATGCGGCGGGGGTGCTGATCGCCACCGAGGCGGGTGCGCTCACCGGCGGGCGTCCGGGCGATCCCGCCTCCACGGAGCTCACCGTGGCGGCGCCGTCCGGCCTCTTCGAGCCGTTGCAGCAGCTGCTCGAGGAACTCGGGGCCTGGCACGACTAGTGCATGGTTGGCCGCGCAGTTCCCCGCGCCCCTAGGGGCTGCAACTGAACCGCTGAGAGCCAGTTGCAGCCCCTAGGGGCGCGGGGAACTGCGCGACAAGCCATGCAGACGCCGCACCCGTCAAGACACCAAAACGCCCCGGACGGGTGCTGCTGTCCGGGGCATCGCTCAGGTCGAGGGGCGAGGGTGGGTGGTGGGCGGGTGGGTGGGAGTGCAGAGCGCAGCGTCAGGCTGCGTGGGCTTCGGGCCGCGACACCGAGATGCCGTGCTCCGCGGCGAGCCGGTGCAGGTCGTCGAGTTCGGACTGCTCGACCTCGGCCAGGAAGTCGTCCCCCGACTCCTGGGCGAGGTGCAGGTCCATCTCGGCGTTCCTTATGCGCTGAAGGATGCCGGCGGTGAAGGCGTCCATGAGGCAAGACCCCCTTGCTCTTGTTCGGGCGACCCCGGGCGAAAGCCCGGTGCGGAAGGTCGCACGGACGGGCGGGTGCGAGCTCGCATTGCGGTGCGAGCGTGATCGCGGGTGTACAGACCGTCCTCCCCCCGCCCGAACTCCGGGAAACCTCGCCGATCCCGGCAATTACCGGCCTTTTTCGGCGATCTTCCCGGGTGCTCTGCCACCCCTGGAGCGGGTGGCTCCGATTCCTGTGGATTCCTCCGCGAGGGGGTCCGCCGGCCCGGCTCAGGGCCCGCTTACCGCTGCTTTACCGCCGCAGCAGGCAGGATGGAACGTTGTGAGCGGTGCCCCAGCAGGGGCGTCGCACGGATGTGCTCTTTGAAGGGACCACTGCGTTGCGGGTTCTTGTGGTCGAGGACGAGCAGTTGCTCGCCGATGCCGTCGCCACCGGCCTCCGGCGGGAGGCCATGGCCGTGGACGTGGTCTACGACGGCCAGGCAGCCCTGGACCGGGTTGCGGTGAACGACTACGACGTGGTCGTTCTCGACCGCGACCTGCCGCTGGTGCACGGCGACGACGTGCTCAGGAAGATCGTCGAGGAGGGTCAGCCGACCCGGGTGCTGATGCTGACCGCCGCCGGCGACATCAGCGACCGGGTCGAGGGACTGGAGCTGGGCGCGGACGACTACCTGCCCAAGCCGTTCGCCTTCAGCGAACTCGTCGCCCGGGTACGCGCCCTGGGCCGGCGCGCCACCACCCCGCTGCCGCCGATCCTGGAGCGGGAGGGGATCAGCCTCGACCCCGGCCGTCGCGAGGTGCTCAGGGACGGCAAGCCGGTGGCCCTGGCGCCCAAGGAGTTCGCGGTGCTGGAGGTGCTGATGCGTTCCAACGGCGCCGTCGTCTCGGCCGAGCAGCTGCTGGAGAAGGCCTGGGACGAGCACACCGACCCGTTCACCAACGTGGTCCGGGTCACCGTGATGACGCTGCGCCGCAAGCTCGGCGAGCCCGCGGTGATCATCACCGTGCCGGGTTCCGGCTACCGGATCTGAGCCATGACCGAGCCTGCCCCCACCCCTGCCGCCACCCCGGCTCCGCCCCCGCCGAGAGTCCCGGCCCGCTGGCCCGCCCTGGAGCCGGAGCCCTCGCTGCTGCCGTTCCGCCCCACCCTGCGGATCCGGCTGACCATGTTCTACGGCGGGATGTTCCTGCTGGCGGGGCTGGTCCTGGTGCTGGTGATGTACCTGTTCGTCGACCAGGCGTTCAGCATGGCCACCCAGATCCCCACGATCACCACCGGTCAGGGCGTCACGGTGACGCTTCCGGACGGGAGCAGCATCTCCGGTGACCGGCTGGGTCCGTACATAGCCGCCTACCAGCACCAGCACACCAGCTCCGCGCTGCACACCCTGATCCTCAAGTCGATAAGCGCCCTGATAGCGCTGCTGATCCTGGCTGTGGTCTTCGGCTACGCCATGGCGGGCCGGGTGCTGCGCCCGCTCGGCCGGATCACCCGGACCGCCCGTCAGGTCGCCAGTTCGGACATGCACCGCAGGATCGAGCTGGACGGCCCGGACGACGAGCTCAAGGAGCTCGCGGACACCTTCGACGAGATGCTGGAGCGCCTCGACCGCTCGTTCGAGTCGCAGCGCAAGTTCGTCGCCAACGCCTCGCACGAGCTGCGCACCCCGCTGGCGATCAACCGCACCCTGCTGGAGGTCCAGCTCTCGGACCCGCAGGCCTCGCCCGACCTGCAGCAGCTCGGCAAGACCCTGCTGGCCACCAACGAGCGCAGCGAGCAGCTGGTCGAGGGGCTGCTGCTGCTGGCCCGCAGTGACAACGAGCTGATCGAGCGCCGCCCGGTGGACTTGGCCGAGGTGGCCCGGCAGGCGCTGGAGCAGACCAGGGCCGAGGCCAAGACCCGCGGCGTACGGCTGACCAGCGTCGTGGAGCCGGTGGTGGTGCCGGGCAACGGGGTGCTGCTGGAGCGGATCGTGCTCAACCTGATCCAGAACGCGGTGCGTTACAACCGGCCGGAGGACGGCTGGGTCGAGGTGTCGGTGGGCACCGCCGAGGGGGCCGGCGAGATCGTGGTCACCAACACCGGTCCGGTGGTGCCCGGATATGAGCTGGAGCACATCTTCGAGCCGTTCCGGCGGGTGAAGGGCAAGGAACGGACCCGCAGCGACAAGGGCGTGGGTCTGGGCCTCAGCATCGTCCGCTCGGTGGTCCGCGCCCACGGAGGCACCATCGAGGCGTCTGCGCGCCCCGACGGCGGCCTGCTGATGCGGGTTCGCATCCCTGGGAGCTGACGTCGCCGCCAGGGCCGCAGCGGGCCGTACACCCGGTCCCGCCGATCTTTCTCCAGGTCGGCGGGGCTTTTCCTTATCCGGTTCACACCTCGCCGACGCCCCTTGCCATCGGACGCCAACTCAACCTACGGTGGCGTAACCTACGGAGGCGTAGGTGTATGCCGTACCGAGAGTTGGATGCCGTGACCATCGCCCCCACCCGCCCCGCCGGCTCCGCCACGTGGAGCGACGCCCAGCTGCTCCACGCCCTGGAGGAGGTGGTCGAGCGCGAGCTCAACCGCCACCTCGGCGTCGCCAAGGAGTGGATGCCGCACGAGTACGTGCCGTGGAGCCTGGGCCGCGACTTCGACGGGATCATGGGCGGCGAGGCCTGGGCCGTGGACCAGTCGCCGGTCACCGAGATCGGCCGGATCTCGCTGGTGGTCAACCTGCTCACCGAGGACAACCTGCCCAGCTACCACCACGAGATCGCCACCATGTTCGGCCGCGACGGCGCCTGGGGCACCTGGGTGCACCAGTGGACGGCCGAGGAGGGCCGGCACGCCATCGTGATGCGCGACTACCTGCTGACCACCCGCGCCGTCGACCCGGTGGCGCTGGAGCGGGCCCGGATGACGCACATGGCCGAGGGCTTCGAGTCCGACAACAACCACTCGATGCTGCACTCGGTGGCCTATGTCGCCTTCCAGGAGCTGGCCACCCGGATCTCGCACCGCAACACCGGCCACAACTCCGGCGACCCGGTCTGCGACCGGATGCTGGCCCGGATCGCCACCGACGAGAACCTGCACATGGTCTTCTACCGCAACCTGCTGAAGGCCGCCCTGGAGATCGCCCCGGACCAGGCCATGCGGGCCGTCGCCGACGTGGTGACCGGCTTCCGGATGCCCGGCCACGGGATGCCCGGCTTCGAGCGGGCGGCCGCGCAGATGGCCATCGGCGGGATCTACAACCTGCGGATCCACCACGACGACGTGCTGCAGCCGGTGCTGCGCCACCTCAAGGTCATGGAGGTCTCCGGGCTGGGCCCCGAGGGCCAGGCGGCCCAGCAGGAGCTGGGGATCTACCTGGACGGCCTGGACGGCATGGCCAGCCGCTTCGACGAGCGCCGCGCGGCCCTGCTGGCCCGTCGCGCCGCCGCCGCGGAGAAGCGCGGCTAGCACCGCGGGGCGGCGGGAAACGGGCCCTTCGGCGGGGTGGGTTTTACGGGTAAGTCCGGACTTTTCAGAACTGTGATGAACATCACAATTCAAGCCATTCGGCGACAGGTTCCGGCCGATTGCTCTCCGTCACGGATCCGGTTCCGGTGACGCAGCGTGTCCGCGAGTCCGCTGCTCCACCAAGGTTTCCGCTGGTCATGATCACGGTAAGTGCTCAATGGGACGGCATACAGGCCCGGTCGTCCGGCATGCGCGAACACCCCTCGGATCACCTCTTTGGGGGGCTAGTCGGGTGTCGATTGAGTAACGGGCCTTGAAGTAAGGCAAAATCTCGCCCTCGGGTCGGGCACAAGTCCGGCTTCCCGCGCGTTACCTGCGCTGGAGATACCCGCAGACACCCAAAGGGGGCCCGCGACACCATGGCAACTGACTACGACACCCCACGCAAGACCGATGACGACCTCAACGAGGACAGCATCGAGGAACTGAAGGCCCGCAGGAACGAGAAGTCGACCAGCTCGGTCGACGTCGACGAGTTCGAGGCGGCCGAAGGTCTCGAGCTGCCCGGCGCGGACCTCAGCAACGAGGAGCTCTCCGTCCGGGTGCTGCCCCGTCAGGCCGACGAGTTCACCTGCATGAGCTGCTTCCTGGTGCACCACCGCAGCCAGCTGGCGAGCGAGAAGAACGGCAATCCCATCTGCCGGGACTGCGCGGCCTGACGCGTTTTGGGGTAGGGAGGTCTTCATGAGGCCGTTCCGACAGCGAAACAGCACCAAGCCGAGCATCAACGGCAGCAGTTCCGATCGAACCGCCGGGGACGCGTCAACCCCGGCGGTCGGCGGCGACGACAGCGAGGACGACCTCGTCCGGATCGCCGCCGAGCTGGAGATGTGGGACGGGTCCGCCCCCGCGGCGGTCGTCCCCCAGGGCGAGCGGGGCCGACGCATGGCCTCGCTCGCGGACTCCCTCAAGGGCACCCTGACCGCAGGCTGGACCAAGGGCAGCTCGCTGGTCGGGTCCGGTACCAGGAGCGGTGCGCTGCACCTGGTGGACCGGTTGGTCGACGCAGCCCCCCGCATTCCCGTACGTGACCTCGCCACGCTGCGCGCCCAGCACCCGGACGCGCGGAACGCCGAGGACCTCGCCGACAGCATCGCCTCCGGGGCCGTGAAGGCCTCCGCCTCCGTGGGCGCCGGCGTCGGCGCCGTGGCCATGCTCCCGGTACCGCCCGCGATGGCGGTGGAGATCGCCACCGAGCTGCTCGCGGTGGCCGCCGTCGAGGTCAAGATGATCGCCGAGCTGTATCAGGTCTACGGGCAGCCGCCGAGCGGCAGCGCCTCCCAGCGGGCCGGCGCCTATCTGGCCGTCTGGTCCCAGCGGCGCGGGCTCGACCTGGCCAAGCCGGGCAGCCTGGTGGCCCTGGGAACCGGCGCCGAGCTGCGCCGGCAGCTGCGCAAGCGGCTCACCCGCACCGGGCTGCGCAAGCTGCCGTCGGTGGCGCCGCTGATGGTGGGCGCGCTGGCGGGGGCGACCCTGAACCGCAGGGACACCGCCAAGCTCGCCCAGGAGATCCGCAAGGACCTGCGCGGGCGTCAGCCGACCGAGAGCGGCTACTGGGAGGCGGCGCTCGTACGGCCGGAGGACCCGAACGACTGAACCCCCGTCGGCTGCCGATCCGTCAGGCCGCCTTCAGGGCCTCCTGCTTGGCCGAGTCCAGGGCGGCTGCCAGCCCTTCGGGGTCGCGGGTCGACAGGTAGAGGTAGGGGGTCGGGTCCTGCGGGTCGGTGACCTCCACCCGCAGCGCCGTCGGGATGTAGGAGCGCAGCAGCATGAACGCGCGGGCGTTGGCCTTGCGGGTGCGCCAGGCCAGGGCCTCCGCGCGGTCCAGCGGATGGGCCGTCCCCAGCGCCTCCACCGGGATCCGCGCGTCGCCGGCCACCAGCAGCCCCTGCACCACCCGGATCCGCGCCGAGCCGTAGGAGCTCAGCAGCACGGCGGCCGCGGCCGTCCCGGCGACCAGGCCGAGCAGTCCGGGCACGGTGCCGAAGAGGTAGAAGACCAGCCCGAAGGAGATGCCGCTGCCCGCGGGGAACAGCCACAGGGAGAGCGGAGCCGTGAGGCGTTCGTCGTACATGGCTCCATTGTGGGCCGCGGCCGCAGGCGATCTTGCACAGGGCCTCGGTTCCCGTTCCACCGGGGTTGTTCTGTAGGGTCGCGAGAGTGAGCCAGCACACCTCCCGTCCCTCCCTGACGCCGCCGCCCGGCGCCGGGGCCCCGGTCAGGCACCCCGAGGCGCCCGCGCCCGGCGTCCTGATCGACCCGCACTACGAGCACTGCTTCGGCTGCGGCCCGCGTCAGCCGCACGGGCTGCACCTGGCTGCCAGGGCCGGCGAGGGCGTCGAGGTGCTGGCCGAGTTCACCGTCGCCCCCGCGCACCAGGGCGGCCCCGGGCTGGCCCACGGCGGGGTCCTGGTGACCGCGATGGACGAGGCGCTGGGGACGCTCAACTGGCTGCTGCACACCGCCTCGGTGACGGCCAGGCTGGAGACCGACTTCGTCCGGCCGGTGCCGGTCGGCGCCACCCTGTCCATCCAAGTCTGGGCCGACGCGGTGGTCCGACGCAAGATCTACTGCCGGGGCGAGGGGCGGCTGGACGGCCCCGAGGGACCGCTCGCGATATCCGCGCGGGCCCTGTTCGTCCAGGTCGAACTGGACCACTTCGTCAACCACGGCCGCCCCGAGGACATCAAGGCGGTCATGGACAACCCCGATGTCTTCAAGCGCGTCCGTGCCTTCGAGGTGAATCCCTAACCATGACCCACCCCCCTGTAGACGTCCTGCTGCGCCTGCTGGACCCGGAGCTGCCCGCCCCCGCGTACGCCCATCCGGGCGACGCCGGGGCCGACCTGCGGACCACGGTCGACGCCGAGCTGGCCCCCGGGGAGCGGGCGGTGCTGCCCACCGGGGTCGCTATCGCACTTCCGGACGGATATGCGGCCTTCGTGCATCCGCGCTCCGGTCTGGCGGCCCGCTGCGGTCTGGCGCTGGTGAATGCCCCGGGAACTGTCGATGCCGGGTACCGTGGTGAGATCAAGGTGATCGTCGTCAATCTCGACCCGCGCGAGCGGGTGGTCTTCCACCGCGGGGACCGGATCGCCCAGCTGGTCGTCCAGCGGGTCGAGAAGGTCCGCTTCCACGAGGTGGCGGAACTGCCGGGATCGGCACGTGCCATCGGTGGCTTCGGGTCGACGGGCGGCCATGCCGCGGTTAGCATTCCCGCGGCCGGGCAGGAAATCTCTTCGGTACCCGACCGGGAAGGACAGTGACCGTGTTCCGTCGTCGCGCCAAGAGCGAGGACGCTGTCGATCAGATCGAGGGCGAAGCGGCCTTCGAGGACAGCGAGGACGTCGCAGGTGTGGACTCCATGGAGGAGGACGACGCCGAGGACGCCCGGGTGGGTCTGCCGCCCGCGCCGCGTCCCGACGGCCCCTGGGACTCCACCGAGGTGGATGACGCGGCCGAGGGCCGTGTCGACCTGGGCGGCCTGCTGGTCCCCGGGGTCGACGGCATGGAGCTGAGGGTGGAGGTGGCCGGCGACTCGATCGTCGCGGCGACCCTGGTCCTCGGCAGCAGTGCCATCCAGCTGCAGGCCTTCGCAGCGCCCAAATCCGAGGGGATCTGGGGCGAGGTCCGCCAGGAGATCGCGTCCGGCATCACCCAGCAGGGCGGTGTCGTGGACGAGGACGAGGGCCCGCTGGGCTGGGGTCTGCGGGCCCAGGTCCCGGTGCAGCTCCCGGACGGCACCCAGGGGGTGCAGCTGGTCCGCTTCGTCGGCTGCGACGGGCCGCGCTGGTTCCTGCGCGGTGTGATCTCCGGCCAGGCTGCGGTGCAGCCGGAGTCGGCCGGTGTGCTGGAGCAGGTGTTCCGGGAGACCGTGGTGGTCCGTGGGGAGACCCCGATGGCGCCGCGCGACCCGATCGTGCTCAAGCTCCCCGAGGACGCCCAGATGGTGGCGGACGGGATGCCGCAGCAGCAGTCGGCCCCGGCCAACCGCTTCAGCGGCGACCCGATGAACCCCTTCGACCGCGGCCCGGAGATCACCGAGGTCCGCTGACGCACACGGCAGCGCCGACAGGCCCCCTTCGCGGGGGCCTGTCGGCTTTCCGATCCATGAGTCGTTCGGGGCGGGAGCAGAGTGAGCGTCGACCACGCGGGCGACCGGCCCGAGGGCCTGATCGTCTGCGAGAGCCTGGTCCGGATCTACCGGACCGAGAGCGTCGAGGTGCAGGCGCTGCAGGGCCTGGACCTGGCCGTGGCGCGGGGCGAGATGGTCGCGGTGATCGGCGCCTCCGGGTCCGGCAAGTCCACCCTGCTCTCCATCCTCTCCGGCCAGGACGTCCCCACCGCGGGGTCCGCCGAGGTCGCCGGGCACGACCTGCTCACCATGAAGCGCCGCGACCGGCTCGCCTACCGGCGCGGCACGGTCGGCTTTGTCTGGCAGCAGACCTCCCGCAATCTGCTGCCCTACCTGACCGCGGCCGAGAACGTCATGCTGCCGATGACCTACGCCGGGGTGAAGCGGTCCCAGCGCCGGGCCCGCGCCGCGGAGCTGCTGGACCTGATGGGGATCGGCCACTGCGCCGACCGCGGCCCCGGTGAGCTGTCCGGCGGCGAGCAGCAGCGGGTCGCCATCGCGGTCGCCAACGCCAACCGGCCCCGGGTGCTGTTCGCTGACGAGCCCACCGGCGAGCTGGACACCGCGACCAGCGAGGAGATCTTCGCGGCGCTGCGCCAGGCCAACGAGGAGCTGGGCGTGACGGTGGTCGTCGTCACCCATGACGCCCTGGTGTCCGAGCAGGTCCAGCGCACCGTACGGATCCGCAACGGCCGTACCTCCACCGAGGTGCTGCGCCGGGTCACCACCGACGACGACGGCGCGCAGGCGCTGACGGCGCAGGAGTACGCGGTCCTGGACCGCAACGGACGGCTGCAGCTGCCCAGCGAGTTCACCGAGCGCCTGCACATGCGCAGGCGGGTGCGACTGGCGCTGGAGTCGGACCACATCGGGGTATGGCCCTACGCGGGCGGGGACGACACGTGAGCAGCAGTGTGGCCGGAGCGCCGATGGTGGAGGTCCACGACCTGCACAAGTCCTTTGGCAGCGGTGCCACCGCCGTCCACGCCCTGCGCGGGGTCTCCCTCACCGCCCGGCGCGGCGAGCTGACCGCTCTCAAGGGGCGCTCCGGCTCCGGCAAGACCACCCTGCTGAACCTGGTCGGCGGCCTGGACCGGCCCGGCTCGGGCCGCATCCTGGTGGACGGCCACGACCTCGCCGGCCTGGGCGAGGACGGACTGCTGACGCTGCGCCGGGACCGGATCGGCTTCGTCTTCCAGTCCTTCGGCCTGATCCCCGTCCTGACGGCGGCGGAGAACGTCGGCGTGCCCATGCGGCTGCGCCGCACCCCGCCCCGGGAGCGCGAGGAACGGGTGCAGGAACTGCTGGCCCTGGTCGGCCTCGGCGACCACGTCGACCAGCGCCCCGGGGAGCTCTCCGGCGGCCAGCAGCAGCGTGTCGCCATCGCCCGGGCGCTGGCCAACCAGCCGGCCCTGATCATCGCCGACGAGCCCACCGGCCAGCTGGACTCCGAAACCGGCCGCGCCATCATGCACCTGCTCCGCACCGTGGTCCACACCGAGGGCGTCACCGCCCTGGTAGCCACCCACGACCCCCAACTCATGGAACTCGCCGACCGAGTCCTCGACCTGAAAGACGGTCAGATAGTGAACGGCGAGTAGTTGGACAGGGGCGCGGGGCTCTGTTGATTGAAAGGCGCGCGCGACAAGCCACGCACCTCCCCGCACCCACCGTCAAACCTCCTCCACCACCCCCAACTCAGTAAGCAGCACCCTCCGCAAATCCACCTCCCCCACACCATGCGAAGGCCCAAGCCGCCCGTCCGTCAGCACAATCACCCGATCCGCCAACGCAATCGCCTCGTCCACGTCATGCGTGACCAGTAGCACCGCCGGCCGATGCTTCCGGCAAAGCTCCCGCAGGAGACCGTGCATCTTCAGCCGCGTCAGAGCGTCCAGCGCCCCGAACGGCTCGTCCAGCAGCAGCAAAGACGGGTCCCGTACCAGCGCCCGTGCCAGCGCCGCCCGCTGGGCCTCCCCGCCGGAGAGCGTGATCGGCCAGTCCCGGGCCCGTTCGGTCAGGCCGACCTCGGCCAGTGCATTGAGGCCGGCCTCCCTCGCACCGGCCCGCGGCAGCCCCAGCACGACGTTGTCGAGCACCCGCTTCCAGGGCTGCAGCCGGTGGTCCTGGAAGACAACCGACCTGCGCTCGGGCACCAGCAGCTCGCCGGTGAAGTCGGGGTCGAGCCCGGCCATCGCCCGCAGCAGTGTGCTCTTGCCCGAGCCGCTGCGGCCCAGCAGTGCCAGGAACTCGCCCTGGTGCAGCGTCAGGTCGACCCCGGCCAGCACCTCGCGTCCGTCGAAGGAGCGGTGCACCCCGGTGGCCCGGACGGCCAGTGGCGCCTCGGTGGTGGTTGCTGTCGTCATGGTGGTCAGGCTCCGTTGAATCCGCGGCGCCAGACCAGCAGGCGGCGCTCCAGCAGGCGGACGAGCGAGTCGGCGAGCAGGCCGAGCACGCCGTAGATCAGCAGTCCGAGGACGATGATGTCGGTGCGGTACCAGGCCTGGGCCTGGTTCATCAGATAGCCGATGCCGCTGGTCGCGTTGAGCTGCTCGGCGACGATGATCACCAGCCAGGCGCTGGTCAGCGCGAACCGCAGGCCGACCAGGAAGCCGGGCACGGCTCCGGGCAGGATGACGTGGCGGATCAGCCCGAGCCGGTTGAGCCCGACCACCCGCCCGGCCTCGACCAGCCGGTACTCGACACCCCGGATGCCGGCGTAGGTGTTGATGTAGACCGGGCAGGCCGCGGCGAAGGCAACCAGGGCGATCTTGGGTTCCTCGCCCACGCCGAACCAGATGATCACCAGCGGCAGCAGCCCCAGCACCGGCAGGGCCCGTACCACCTGCATGGTGGAGTCGATCAGCTCCTCGCCCAGCCGGAACAGCCCGGCCAGCACCGCGAGCAGGACCCCCAGTCCGACCCCGATCAGCAGCCCGGTCCCGACCCGTTGCAGCGAGGCCAGCAGATTGTTCTCCAGCTCGCCGTCCTTGGCCAGGTCCCAGGCCGCCTGGGCGACCTGGGCCGGCGTGGCCAGAACCCGCGGGTTGATGTTGCCGGTCGCTCCCAGCAGCTGCCAGACGGCGACGACCAGGGCGGGGCCGGCCAGCCGCCGCAGCCAGCGCGGCAGCGGCACCCAGGTGCGGTTCGGACGGCTCAGCGTCGCGGCGTCGATCAGCACCGGCGAGTCCGGCGGGCTCTCCGGTACGGGTGGTGCGGTGACGGTGGTCGCCATGGTCTGGTCCCTCTCCTGAGAACGGGTGATGATCGGTCAGGCGGCGGTGACCACGCGGTGGTCGGCGGTGAACGGCCGCCCGGAGACCAGCTCGGAGCTGCGTCCGTCCGGGCCGACCGGGACGTCGCCGATCAGGGTCACCCGGTGCAGCCGGCGCTCCACCTCCAGGTGCTCCAGGTCGCGCGGGGCGAGGTGGGCGGTGGCCCGGTTGTCCCAGAAGGCGACGTGACCGGGCTCCCAGCGGAAGCGCACGGTGTACTCGGGCCGGGTGATCTCGCCGTAGAGCAGCTCCAGGATCTGCTTGCTCTCGCCGGGGCTGACGTCCACGATGTGGCTGGTGAAGCCCGGGTTGACGAACAGTGCCCGCTCCCCGGTCTCGGGGTGCACCCGGACCACCGGGTGCACCGCGACCAGCAGGTTCTCATTGATCCGCTTGGCGTACTCGCTGTCCCCGGCGACCTTGCTGCTGCCGCCGTAGCGGTGCTCGGCGCGCAGGGTGTCGACGAAGGCGCGCAGCGGGGCGGACAGGCCCTGGTAGGCGGCGACCAGGTTGGTCCAGGTGGTGTCGCCGCCGAACTCCGGTACCCGCTCGGCCCGCAGGATCGATCCGGCCGGCGGGTTCACCGCGGCGGTGACGTCGGTGTGCCAGCCGTCGAAGTAGCTGTACTGGCGCTTGCGGTACTCCTCGCGGAAGCCCTTGCCGTAGCGCTCCTCGAACCGGGTGGGGTCGATGGTGAAGATCTCCGGGTGGTCCTCGGGCGGGGCGTCGTCGTGCGGGTGGGCGTAGGTCAGCTCGCCGAACTGCCGGGCGAAGGCGATCTGCGCGGCGTGGTCGAGCTGCTGGCCGCGGAAGAACACCACCTTGTGGCGCTGCAGGGCCTCCTTGACCTGCTGGACCTCGGTCTCGGAGAGGGGCAGGCCCAAGTCGACGCCGTCGATGTCGGCGCCGATGTGCCCCGCGACGGGGCGGACGGTGAGCGTGCGGACGGACACGGTCATGGTGGTTCCCTCCAGAGGAAAGGGGTGGCTGCTACTGCTGGTTGGGTGCGACGACGGCGCTGAACTCGGTCTCGACGTCGGACGGGAACTCGCTGGTCACGTCGACCTTGCCGGGGAGCTGCTGGTTGGCCAGGAAGAGGTCGGCCTGCCGCTGCTGGGCGTCGACCACGGTCTGGTCCAGCACGGCGAACCTGGTCTCGCCCGAGTTCTGCCAGACCAGCTTCCCGACCGCCGGGGTCTGCTTGTTGACCTTGACGTAGTAGGCGTCGATCCACTGGTCCGGGTGCGTCCTGGCCCAGCTGTAGGCCTTGATGATCCGGCCCACCAGGTCCTTGACCGCGGTCCGTTCGGCCGGATCGGCGAGGGCCTTCTGGGAGGCCAGGTAGAAGGCGTAGCCGGAGGAGACCTGCTGGCCGTTGATCAGCTTCACCGCGTCCGGGTGCGCGCTGGTGTAGTTGACCAGGTCCTGGGCGGCGACGGTGGCGGCGTCGACCGTGCCCGACTCCAGCAGGCTGCCGACGTTCTGCAGCGGTACGTCGACCGGGGTGACGTCCTGCTGCTTGAGGTTCACCGTGGCCAGGGCCTGGATCAGGAAGCCCTGGTTGGCGGTGCCCTTGGAGTAGGCGACCTTGCGGCCCTTGAGATCGGCCAGGGTCTTGATGCCGGAGCCGGCCCTGGCGAGCAGGGTGTAGCCCGGGCCGACGGTGTGGCTGGCGGCCACCACGTCCACCGGCAGCTTGGCCGCCGCGGCGAAGATCGCCGGGGTGTCGCCCATGATGCCGACGTCGACGACACCGGCCGACAGCGCCTGGTTCACCAGCGGGCCGCTGTTGAACTGGTCGAACTGCACGGTGTAGTCGGGGAGGTTGTCCAGCTCGCCCGAGGTCTTCAGCAGGGTGAGCAGGGTCTTGCCCTGGTCGCCGAAGCGCAGGGTGACCTGGCCCGAGCCGGCCTTGGCCGCCGAGTCGGTACTGGCCGAGGCCGCCCCACCGCATGCGGTGGCCAGCGGGAGCAGCAGAGCCGCGAGGGCGGGCAGGACGAGAGCGGTTCTCTTGCGCATGGGAGCTTCCTTGAGGTGGTGTCAGCGAGGTGGTGTCAGACGGCGACGGAGGTGTACTTGCTCGCGGGCCTCGGCAGCCCGTAGTGCTCGCGCAGGGTCCGGCCGGTGTACTCGGAGCGGAACAGCCCGCGCTCGCGCAGGATCGGCACGACGTGCTCGGTGAAGAGGTCCAGACCGTCGGGGAGGATCGGCGGCATGATGTTGAAGCCGTCCGCCGCGCCATGGGTGAACCACACCTCGATGTGGTCGGCGACCTGTTCCGGCGTTCCCGCCAGCACCTGGTGCCCGCGTCCGCCGCCCAGCCGGCCGACGAGTTGACGCAGGGTCAGTCCATCCCGCTCGGCCAGGTCGCGGACCAGTTCGAAGCGGCTCTTGGCGCCGTTGATCGCCGCGACCGGCGGCAGCGGCGGCAGCGGGGCGTCCAGGGGGTGGTCGCTGAGGTCCACGCCGAGCAGGGTGGACAGCGTGCCGATGGCCCGGGCCGGGTCGATCAGGTCGTCCAGCTCCTGGTCCAGCGCCTTGGCCTCGGCCTCGGTCGATCCGAGCACCGGCACGATGCCGGGCAGCACCACGATGCCGGCCGGGTCGCGGCCCAGGGCGGCAGCGCGGGCCTTGAGGTCGGAGTAGAACTCCTGGCCCTCGGCGAGGGTCTGCTGCGCGGTGAACACCGCTTCGGCGTGCCGGGCCGCGAAGCCGCGGCCGTTCTCCGAGCTGCCCGCCTGGACCAGCAGCGGATGCCCCTGCGGACCGCGCGGGATGTTCAGCGGTCCCAGCACCTGGAAGTGCTCGCCGCTGTGGTTGATCTCGTGCACCTTGGCCGGGTCGGTGACCCGCCCGTTCTCCCGGTCCAGCAGCAGGGCGTCGTCCTCCCAGCTGTCCCACAGCGCCTGCACCACCTCCAGGTACTCGGCCGCCCGCTGGTAGCGGACCGCATGGTCCTGGTTGGCGGTGCGGTTGAAGTTGCGGGCGGCCCGGTCCCCGGCCGAGGTGACGATGTTCCAGCCGGCCCGGCCGTTGCTGAGGTGGTCCAGGCTGGCGAACTGCCGGGCCAGGTTGTAGGGCTCGGTGAAGCCGGTCGAGACCGTGCCGATCAGGCCGATCCGCTCGGTGCTGACCGCGAGCGCCGCGAGCAGGGTGAACGGCTCGAAGTGGCTGACCCAGGCGTTGGCCCGGGCCGGATCGGGACCCTCGACCCCGTCGGCCAGGAAGACCGAGTCGAAGGCGGCGGCCTCCGCGGTGGCGGCGAGCCGCTGGAAGTGCGCCAGCGAGGACAGGTCGGCCGGGTCGGTGCGGGGGTGGCGCCAGGCGGCCTCATGGTGGCCGACGCCCATCAGGAAGAGGTTGAGGTGCAGTTGCCTGCGGTTGGATGCGGTCTCGTTAGAAGGCATGCGGAAGCACTCCGGGACGTGGGGCAGCGCGCAGCGGTGTGCACGGTGCTCGGTTCGGATGGGGATGTGCGGGGACGACGTGCCGTCAGGCCCCGGATCGGTCACGGGGAGGACGGCGCGGTGAGCGGCGGAGCGCCGGTCTAACAGCCGAGTCCGGCGAAGTGGTGCAGGCGGAAGGCGTTCACGGGGTGCCGGCCTGCGGCTTCCCGGATCGTCGCCTTCTGCTGTGCGTCCATACCCCGAGTCTGCGGCCCGGCCGCCGCGGCGACAACGGTTTCTGACGCGCTGGAAATAACCCGGAGCCTCACGCCGACCTCGCCGTGCGCAGCGCCAGCGGGTCCCGGTGCACGGCGGCCAGCACCGGGGTCCCGGCGGCGACCGCGAGCGCCCCGGGGCCGAAGGAGCTGGGGCGGACCAGCTGCTCCACCGGCTGCCGGGTACGGGCCGCCACCTCCTCGTGCAGCACGCCGAGCAGCTCCGGCAGATAGAGGGTGACGGCCTCGGTGAGCACCAGGGTGTCCGGGCTGATCATGTCCAGCAGCAGCGCCACGGCCGGGGCGATCTGCCGCAGCCGGGCCCGGCACAGGTCCAGGGCACGGGCGTCGCCCGCCAGCGCCGCGGCCAGCAGCAGGGTCAGGTCGGGACGCGGCACGATCCCCTCGGCGACCGCGCGTTCGGCCAGGGTCCGGTCGGAGACGGTGGCCTGCAGGCAACCGGTCCCGCCGCAGGGGCAGGGCGTCGTGGAGCCCGGCACCGGCAGATGGGCGATGCCGCCCGCGCCGTTGCGCCGTCCCCGCAGCAGCACTCCGCCGGCGGCGATGGCCGCGTCGACGACATTGCCGACGAAGAGGTGCACCAGATCTCCCTGCTGACCGGCCCCGAAGAGGAGTTCGGCCTGCGCCAGCGCACGGGCGTGGCTGTCCACATGGATCGGCAGCCGGGTCGCGGACAGCAGCGCCTGCCGCAGCGGTACGTCGCGCCAGCCCAGGGCGGAGTTCTCGACCAGCACCCCGGACTCCGGGTCCACCCAGCCGCCGGTGACCACGCCGAGCCCGAGCACCGAGCGTCCGCCGGCGTGCCTGCGCAGAAAGCCGGGCAGCAGCGCGGCGACGTCCTGGAGCACCGCCGCCGGGGTCGCCCGCCGGGGTGCGCGCTCCTGGGCGACCACCCGGCCGCGCAGATCGGTGAGCGAGAAGGTCAGCTGCGGTATCGCGATGTGCACCCCGGCGGCGAGGTGCCGCCCGGTGTCGATGTCCAGCGGGATCCGGGGGCGCCCCGGGCGGGGCGCGGAGGGCTGTTCCCTGGGTTCGTACACCAGGCCGAGGGCCATCAGCTCGGCGGCGTGCCGGGAGACGGCCGCCGGGCTCAGCCCGGTCTCCCTGCTGATCGTGGTGCGGGCCAGGGGCCCGCGGCGCAGGGCGGCGCGGAGCACGGCGGCCGCTCCGTCGGGTCGGTCGGGCACGGGCGGCGGCGCGGGTGTGGCGATCAGCGCGAGCGGCATCGGCGGAGTCCTCGGTCGACGGGAGTACGGATCGGCTACGGGCGGCCGGGACAGGTCGAGGAGGTCATGCGCGCATCGTCGCAACGCTGTTCGGGAGGGTCAATGGACGCGTGTTTCAACCGTGTGGCTTTTCTGCGACACCGTCCGGAGCAGCAGCGGCTACCAGAGCGCGGGCTTGCGGTGGGCCCACGGGCGCATCCGCTCCAGCTGCGCGGAGAGCGAGATCAGGGTGGCCTCGTCGCCGTAGCGGCCGCCGAGCATGACGCCGATGGGGAGGCCGGCCTCGTTCCAGTGCAGCGGGAGGCTGACCGAGGGCTGTCCGGTGGCGTTGTAGAGCGGGGTGAACGGGGTGAACTCGGTGAGGTTGTCGAACTCGTGGGCCGGGTTCTCGTCGTCGCGCAGGGCGCCGACCAGGGCCGGGGGCCTGGCCAGGGTCGGGGTGAGGATGACGTCGTACTCCTCCTGCAGGGCGGCGACCAGGGCGCCGACGGCGCGGAAGGTGTAGAGCGCGGTGGCGAAGTCCGGGCCGGAGACCTTGCGGCCCTCCTCGCGCAGGTGGCGGGTCAGCGGCATCAGCAGCGACTCGTCGGCGACCGGCTGCTGGGTCGCCATCACCGCCCAGACCTGCTCGAACACCCGGCGCAGGGTGTCGTCGGCGGGGAGCTCCAGCGGTTCGGTTCGGTGGCCCAGGGAAGCCAGCAGTTCGGCGGCGCTCTCGGTGGCGTCGATGCAGTCCTGATGGACGGTCAGCCCCGGGACCGGCGGGGCGGTGAGCACGGCGACCCGCAGGCTCGCGGGCTCGCGCGCCGCGTAGGAGGCGAAGGTCTCGCCGGGGGCGAGGGCCGGGGCGCTGTAGCAGTCGCCGGGCATGGTTCCGGCGAGCACGTCCAGCAGCGCGGCGGCATCCGCGACGGTGCGGGCGATCGGGCCGTTGACGCTGAGGCCGCTGACGTCGTACAGGGTCGGGCCGCTGCTGACCCGGCCCCGGCTGGGCTTGATCCCGAACAGCCCGCAGACCGAGGCGGGGATGCGGATGGAGCCGCCGCCGTCGCTGCCCTGGGCGATCGGGGCGAGACCGGCCGCCACAGCGGCGCCCGCGCCGCCGCTGGAGCCGCCGGCCGAGTACTCCAGGTCCCAGGGGGTGCGCGCGGGCGGGGCGACCTGGTTCTCGGTGTAGCAGGGCAGACCGAACTCAGGGGTGTTGGTCTTGCCGAGCAGCACCGTGCCCGCCCGGCGCAGCTTGGTGACGATGTGGTCGTCGACCGCCGGGATGTGCTCCGCGCTGGCGGCCGAGCCCTGGGTGGCCCGGACCCCGGCCACGAAGTTGAGGTCCTTGACCGGGACCGGGACCCCGTGCAGCGGGGAGAGCGGCGCGCCGTCCCGGTCCCTGACCGCCGCCTCGGCCTCGGCCGCCTGGCTGCGGGCCAGCTCCGGGGTGACCGTGATGTAGGCGCCGAGGGAAGCGTTCAGCCGGTCGATCCGCTCCAGGTAGTGGTCGGTGAGCTCGACCGGGGAGAGCTTCCCGGTCGCGATCAACTCGCCCTGTTCCAGCGCTGTCAGGTCGTGGAGCTGCGTCATTGCGGTTCCCCTCGGACGGGTGCCTCGGACGGGTGCCGCGTCCGTCGTGGCGCGGCCTCTGCCTGCCGATCCTCGCACCGGCCGGTGACCCGGAACAGCCCCCGGTGGACTCGTCAAGATGTCGCTAAAGCAGCTTTCAGGACGGCGCTGAGCAGCGGAACGGGAGCGCGACTCGCGTACGCTCAACGGGGAAGTACGACGTCAGAGGACAGGTATGCGCGGCAGGCTGCGGATCTATCTGGGGGCCGCCCCCGGAGTGGGCAAGACCTGCGCCATGCTGGGGGAGGCGCACCGGCGCCGGGACCGCGGCACCGACGTGGTGGTCGGCTTCGTCGAGGACCACGGACGCTCGCACACCGCCGGGCTGATCACCGGTCTGGAGGTGGTTCCGCGCCGGTCCATGGAGTACCGCGGGGCCGCGTTCACCGAGATGGACGTGGACGCCGTACTGGCCCGCCGTCCCGCCGTCGCCCTGGTGGACGAGCTGGCGCACACCAATGTCCCCGGCTCCCGCAACGTCAAGCGCTGGCAGGACGTCCAGGAGCTGCTGACGGCCGGTGTCGATGTCATCTCCACGGTCAACATCCAGCACCTGGAGTCCCTCGCGGACGTCGTCGCGGGCATCACCGGTGTGCGCCAGCAGGAGACGGTGCCGGACGAGGTGGTCCGCAGGGCCGAGCAGATCGAGCTGGTCGACATGGCCCCCGAGGCCCTGCGGCGGCGGCTGGCGCACGGCAACGTCTACGCGCCCGAGAAGGTCGACGCGGCGCTCTCCAACTACTTCCGGCCGGGCAATCTGACGGCGCTTCGGGAACTGGCGCTGCTGTGGACCGCCGACCGGGTCGACGAGTACCTGCAGCGCTACCGGGCCGAGAACCGGATCAGCGACACCTGGCAGGCCCGCGAGCGCATCGTGGTCGGCCTCACCGGCGGCCCCGAGGGACGGACCCTGATCCGCCGCGCCGCGCGGATCGCGGCCAAGGGCTCCGGCAGCGAGATCCTGGCCGTCTACGTCGCCAGGAGCGACGGGCTGACCGGCGCCTCGCCGCAGGAGCTGACGGTGCAGCGGGCCCTGGTCGAGGACCTCGGCGGCAGCTTCCACTCGGTGCTGGGCGACAACGCCGCCGAGGCGCTGCTGGACTTCGCCCGGGGCGTCAACGCCACCCAGATCGTGCTCGGCAGCAGCAGGCGCAAGGCCTGGCAGTGGATGCTGGGCCCCGGGGTCGGCGCGACCGTGGCCCGGGAGTCGGGCGACGTGGACGTGCACATCGTCACCCATGAGCATGTCGCCCGCGGCCGGGTCCGCCCGATCCGGCGCATCGCCCGGCTGGGTGCGGCCCGTACCGCCGTGGGCTGGGTGCTGGGCGTCGGCGGGCCGCTGCTGCTCACCTGGATCCTCGGCGGCACCCGCTCCGGCAGTACCGACATGCTGCTCTACCTGGGCCTCACCGTGGCCGCCGCGCTGACCGGCGGGCTGTTCCCGGCGCTGGCGTCGGCGGTGGTCGGCTCGCTGCTGATCAACTGGTACTTCACCCCGCCGCTGCACACCCTGACCGTCGCCGATCCGCAGAACATCGTCGCCATCGCGGTCTTCCTGGCGGTAGCGCTGGCGGTGGCCTATGTGGTGGACCTGGCCGCCTCCCGGACCGCCGAGGCGGCCCGCAGCCGGGCCGAGGCGGAGACCCTGAGCTTCCTCGCCGGGAGCGTGCTGAGCGGCGAGAAGGCACTGCCCGCCCTGCTGGAGCGGGTCAAGGAGACCTTCCAGATGGAGTCGGTGGCGCTGCTGGAGCGGGCGGACGACTTCGGCCCGTGGACCTGCGCCGGGTCGGTCGGGCCCACACCGGTGGGCCGCCCCGAGGACGCCGACGTGGACGTCCCGGTCGGCGAGCGGCTGGCGCTGGCGCTGTCCGGACGGGTGCTCCCGGCGGGGGACCGTCGGGTGCTGGGCGCCTTCGCGGCCCAGGCGGCCGAGGTGCTGGAACGCCGCCGGCTGAGCGAGCAGGCCGCCGAGGCCCGGCGGCTGGCCGAGGGTAACCGGATCCGCACCGCGCTGCTGGCCGCCGTCTCGCACGACCTGCGCACACCGCTGGCGGGCATCAAGGCGTCGGTGTCCTCGTTGCGCACCGAGGACGTGCAGTGGAGCGCCGAGGACGAGGCCGAACTGCTGTCCGGCATCGAGGAGGGCGCCGACCGGCTGGACCATCTGATCGGCAACCTGCTGGACATGAGCAGGCTGCAGACCGGCACGGTGGTCCCGCTGGTCCGCGAGTTCGACCTGGACGAGGTCGTCCCGATGGCCCTGCGCGGCGTCCCGGACGGCACGGTGCGGCTGGACGTCCCCGAGGACCTGCCGATGGTGGAGGGCGACCCCGGGCTGCTGGAACGGGCCCTGGCGAACGTGGTCGAGAACGCCGTGAAGTACCAGGGCAAAGGTCAGGTCCTGGTCTCCGGAAGCGTGCTGCGGCTGGCCGGGGAGCCGGACCGGCTGGAGCTGCGGGTCGCCGACCACGGCCCCGGCATTCCCGACGAGGCGAAGGAGAAGGTGTTCGAGCCGTTCCAGCGCTACGGCGACGCCCCCAGGGGCGCCGGGGTCGGCCTGGGCCTCGCCGTCGCCAGGGGCTTCGTCGAGTCCATGGGCGGCAGCCTCACCGCCGAGGACACCCCGGGCGGCGGCCTCACCATGGTCTTCACTCTCCACATCACGCAGCACCACATCACGCAGCAGGGGAAAGGCAGCCCGGAATGACAGGTGCGACCCGGGTCCTGGTGGTCGACGACGAGCCGCAGATCGTCCGCGCGCTGGTGATCAACCTCAGGGCGCGCGGCTACGAGGTCGACGCCGCCCACGACGGGGCCTCCGCGCTGGAACTGGCGGCGGCCCGGCACCCCGACGTGGTGCTGCTGGACCTCGGCCTGCCGGACATGGACGGCACCACGGTCATCCGCGGGCTGCGCGGCTGGACCAAGATCCCGGTGATCGTCCTCTCGGCCCGGCACGCCTCCGACGAGAAGGTCGAGGCCCTGGACGCCGGCGCCGACGACTACGTCACCAAGCCCTTCGGCATGGACGAACTGCTGGCCCGGCTGCGCGCCGCGGTCCGCCGGGCCGCCCCGGTCGGCACCGACCCCGACGAGGCGGTCGTCACCACCGCGTCCTTCACCGTCGACCTCGTCGCCAAGCGGGTGCAGCGGGAGGGCACGGACGTCCGGCTCACGCCCACCGAGTGGCACCTGCTGGAGGTGCTGGTGCGCAACGCGGGCCGGCTGGTCAGCCAGAAACAGCTGCTCCAGGAGGTCTGGGGACCGGCCTACGGCACCGAGAGCAACTACCTGCGCGTCTACATGGCCCAGCTCCGCCGTAAACTGGAGGCCGATCCGGCGCATCCGCGGCACTTCATCACCGAGCCCGGAATGGGGTACCGCTTCGAGCAGTAGGCCTGCGGAGCGGTACGGAGCGGTACTCTTCGGCTATGAGTGGTGACACCCGAATCGACCGGCAGCAGGGGCGTCTGCGCCGGATGCTCAACCGCCTGGCCGCGAGCAGCGAGGAGCTCCAGGCCGAGGAGCTGCGCCAGGACGCCGAGGAAGCCGGCTGCATGCCCATCGCCTCCTGCCAGGACCGCCAGCAGGTCACCGTGACGGGCACGCTGCGCGCGGTGACCCTGCGCCCCCGGGCCGGCGTCCCCGCCCTGGAGGCGGAGCTCTTCGACGGCACCGACGCCCTGGACGTGGTCTGGCTGGGCCGCCGCTCCATCGCCGGGATAGAGCCCGGCCGCCGCCTGGTGGCCCACGGCCGGATCAGCCATGCGCGAGGCCGCCGGGTGCTCTTCAACCCGCGGTACGAGCTGCGCCCTGTCGGATCGGAGTAGCACCGCGTGAGCCCCAGTCACAAGCTGGACCCGGCCAAGGACTCAGCCAAGGAATCCACCGAGGTCGACACCTCGCTCATCGACGCCTTCGGCGGCGTCCGCGGGATGGTCGACATGACCGTCCCCGGCTTCGTCTTCGTCCTGCTCTACACGATCACCAAGAACCTGGGCGTCTCCGCCTGGTCGGCCGTCGGCGTCACGGTGCTGCTCGCCGCGGTCCGGCTGGTCCGCCGGGAGACCCTGAAGCACGCCTTCGGCGGCGTGCTCGGCGTGGCCATCGGCGCGTTCATCGCCATGAAGTCCGGCAAGGCCCAGGACTTCTACCTGCCGTCGATGATCTACGGCGTGCTGCTCGGCGTGCTCTACGCCGTCTCGGCGCTGGTGCGCTGGCCGCTGCTCGGCGTGATGCTCGGCCCGATCCTCGGCGAGAACATGACCTGGCGCACTCAGAACCCGGGCCGCCTCGCCGCCTACACCAAGGCCACCTGGGTCTGGGTCGCCCTCTTCGCCATCCGCGCGGCGATCCTCTTCCCGCTCTACTGGGCCGGCAACGTCACCTGGCTCGGCGTCGCCAAGATCGGCCTCGGCGTCCCCCCCTGGCTGGTCGCCATCTACCTCTCCTGGCTCATCCTCTCCAAGGCCCCGCCCCCCATCAAGGTCGCCGCGGAAGAGGAAGAAAAAGAAGAACCCGCACCCGACCACGCAGAGGTCTAGGCAACCCCCAGGGGCGCGAGGAACTGCGCGGCCAACCATGCACAGCCGTGCACGCTGACCGAACAGCAACCCCGCGCCCCGAGTGGAAGCGTCAGCTCTCCTTGGACAGCAGCTCTTCGAGCTCCCTCTCCCGCTCCGCCGTAGCCACGAACAGCAACTCGTCCCCACCCTCAAGACTGTCACTGCCGCTCGGAACAAGAACACGACCCTCGCGGATGATGGTGACCAACGCAGTGTCCTGCGGCCACTCCACATCACTCACCCGCAGCCCCACAGCCGTGGCCGTCCCCGAGAGCGTGATCTCCACGAGATTCGCGTCGCCCTGGCTGAACCGCATCAGCCGCACCAGGTCACCGACGCTCACCGCCTCCTCGACCAGGGCCGACATCAGCCGCGGCGTCGAGACGGCCACGTCCACCCCCCAGGCCTCGTTGAAGAGCCACTCGTTCTTGGGGTTGTTCACCCGCGCGACCACGCGCGGAACGCCGTACTCGGTCTTCGCCAGCAGCGAGACGACCAGGTTGACCTTGTCGTCCCCGGTCGCGGCGATGACGACGTTGCACCGCTGCAGCGCCGCCTCGTCCAGCGCGGTGATCTCGCAGGCGTCCGCCAGCAGCCACTCGGCCTGCGGCACCCTCTCCACCGAGATGGACTTGGGGTTCTTGTCCACGAGGAGTACCTCGTGGCCGTTCTCCAGCAGCTCGCCCGCGATGGATCGTCCCACCGCACCGGCCCCGGCAATGGCTACCCGCATCAGTGCTCCTCCGGGCCCTTCGCGAACACGGCCTCGACGGCCTCGAGATCTGCGATGCGCATCATCATGTGCACGAGGTCGCCCTCCTGCAGCACCATGTCGGCGGTGGGCAGGGTGCCCACGCCGAGACGGCTGACGAACGCCACCCGCACCGCCGCGGCCTGCTCCAGCTTGCTGAGGCGGTGGCCGATCCATCCGGACGCCACCGGAACCTCGGCGAGCTGCACGGCGCCGCTCGGGTCCTGCCAGTTGGGCTCGGAGCCGCTGGGCAGCAGCCGGCGCAGCATCTGGTCGGCGGTCCAGCGGACCGTGGCGACGGTGGAGATGCCCAGCCGCTGGTAGACCTCGGCGCGGCGCGGGTCGTAGATCCGGGCCGCGACGTTCTCGACGCCGAAGTTCTCCCGGGCCACCCGCGCGGCGATGATGTTGGAGTTGTCGCCGCTGCTGACCGCTGCGAAGGCCCCGGCCTGCTCGATACCGGCCTCGCGGAGCGTGTCCTGGTCGAAGCCGACCCCGGTCACCCGCTGGCCGGTGAATCCGGAGCCCAGACGGCGGAACGCCGTGGGGTCCTGGTCGACGACGGCGACCGAGTGCCCCTGCTTCTCGAGGGTGCGCGCGAGGGCAGAGCCCACGCGGCCGCAGCCCATGATGACGATGTGCACGCCCGTCCTTCCGGAGTGATGTCCCGGCTCGATCCTGGCACCTTCTTAACCGGTGCCTGCACCAGGGTCGCACCCTCGCGCGCCGATGACACAACCGCAGTACCCGCGCAACCCGGGTCGTTACACCCAGGAACGGCTCCGGATCCATGAGTCGGCTGGGAAGCGGCTGGCAGACCGGGGCCGATACCTGGCAAGGGGGACAAGGGAACTCATACCTTCCCGATACCTATCCGCAACATTCCGGGGGTGCGCCGAGTGACGGTGCACGCATTTCCGGAGGGGCGTTAAGAGCGCGTCAAGGTCAGGCTCTACGATCCTCGTCGTGTCCAAACTCACCGATGTACCCAAGCGGATCCTGATCGGCCGCGCCCTCCAGAGCGACAAGCTGGGTGAGACGCTGCTGCCGAAGCGGATCGCGCTGCCGGTCTTCGCGTCCGACGCACTGTCCTCGGTGGCGTACGCGCCCGAGCAGATCTTCCTCGCGCTGGCCGTCGCCGGCATCTCCACCATCCACTTCTCCTGGTGGGTGGGCGGTGTGGTGGCGCTGGTGATGCTGGTGGTCGTCGCCTCGTACCGGCAGAACGTGCACGCCTATCCCAGCGGCGGCGGCGACTACGAGGTCGCCACGGTGAACCTGGGCGGCAACGCCGGCCTGACCGTGGCCGCGGCGCTGATGGTGGACTACGTGCTCACGGTGGCGGTGTCGACCACCTCCGGTGTCGCCAACGTGGTCTCCGCGGTGCCGTCGCTGCACGGGCACGAGGTGGGGATCTCGGTCACCCTGGTCGTGGTGCTGATGGGGATGAACCTGCGCGGGGTGCGCGAGTCGGGGTCGGCCTTCGCCGTCCCGACCTACGGCTTCATGATCGGCATCCTGGGGCTGATGGCCTACGCGGCGGTCCGGCACTTCCTCCTGGGCAATCCGATGCACGCCGCCAGCTACAGCTTCAACCTGGTCCCGGCGCATGGACACGAGAACGTGGCCGGGCTCGCGATGGTCTTCCTGCTGCTCAAGACCTTCTCCTCGGGGTGTGCCGCGCTGACCGGTGTCGAGGCCATCAGCAACGGCGTCCCGGCCTTCAAGAAGCCCAAGAGCAAGAACGCCGCGACCACCCTGCTGATGATGGCGATCATCGCCGTGGTGATGCTGATCGGCATCATCTGGATGGGCAATCTGACCGGGCTGAAGATGTCCGAGGACACCGGACAGCTGATCGGCGCCCCGGCGGACTACCACCAGAAGACCGCGCTGGCGCAGATCAGCCAGGCCGTGTTCAGCAACTTCACCCCGGGCTTCTACTTCATCGCCGCCGTCACCGGGCTGATCCTGGTGCTGGCCGCCAACACCGCCTTCAACGGCTTCCCGGTGCTCGGCTCGATCCTGGCCCAGGACCGCTACCTGCCGCGCCAGTTGCACACCCGCGGGGACCGGCTGGCGTTCTCCAACGGCATCATCATGCTGGCCGGCGTCGCGATCGTCTTCATCATCGGCTACGGCGCCGACCCCAACCGGCTGATCCAGCTCTACATCATCGGCGTCTTCGTCTCCTTCAACATGAGCCAGACCGGCATGATCCGGCACTGGACCCGGCTGCTGAAGACCGAGACCGAGCCGTCGGTGCGCCGCCGGATGATGCGCAGCCGGGTGATCAACAGCATCGGCCTGGCCTGCACCGCGTGCGTCCTGGTGGTCGTCCTCGGCACCAAGTTCCTCTCCGGCGCCTGGATGTCCTGCCTGCTGATGGTGGTCTTCTTCGTGATGATGAAGGCGATCAGGAAGCACTACGACCGGGTCTCCGCCGAGCTGGTCGCGGCAGACGAGCGCCCCGACGAGGCGGTGCTGCCGTCGAAGGTGCACTCGGTGGTGCTGGTGTCCAAGCTGCACAAGCCCACCCTGCGGGCGCTGGCGTACGCGCAGCTCTCGCGCTCCGCGCACACCTCCACGCTGGAGGCGGTCACGGTGGACGTGGACCCGGCGGACACCGCGGCGCTGAAGGCGGACTGGGAGCGGCGCGGGATCGAGATCCCGCTGAAGGTGCTGCACTCGCCGTACCGCGAGGTCACCCGTCCGGTGGTGGACTACGTTCGGCAGCTGCGCAAGGACAGCCCGCGCGCCGTGGTCACCGTCTACATCCCCGAGTACGTGGTGGGCCACTGGTACGAGCAGCTGCTGCACAACCAGAGCGCGCTGCGGCTCAAGGGCCGGCTGCTGTTCACCCCGGGTGTCATGGTGACCTCGGTACCCTGGCAGCTGGAGTCCTCCGAGCGCCGTCGCAAGCCGGTGGAGTGGAACGCCCCCGGGCAGATCCGTCGTGGAGACCTCCTCCGTGTGCAGAAGCGCGCGGGCGCCGCCGAGGGCACGGAGAACGGCACGGGCGGCGCTGGGACGACCGACAGCAAGGACAGCAGCGCGTGACACCCCCTGGCAGGACCCGATCCGAGACCGCCGCCGCCGAAGGCGAGGCGCCGTCCCTGGTCGGGCAGCGGTACGAGGTCGAGGTGGGCCCGGTCGCCCACGGCGGCCACTGCGTGGCCCGGCACGAGGGCCGGGTGCTGTTCGTCCGGCATGCCCTGCCCGGCGAGCGGGTGGTCGCCGAGGTCACCGACGGCACGGAGTCCTCGCGCTTCCTGCGCGCGGACGCGGTCGAGGTGCTGCAGCCGTCCAAGGACCGGGTGGAGCCGCCCTGCGCCTTCGCCGGACCGGGGAAGTGCGGCGGCTGCGACTGGCAGCACGCGACCCCGGGCGCGCAGCGCAAGCTGAAGGTGCAGGTGCTGACCGAGCAGCTGCGGCAGCTGGCCAAGCTCGACCCGGCCGGGGCCGGCTGGGACGGCAGCATCGAGCCGGTCGGCGGCAAGCTCCCGGTCGGCACGGTGCCGCAGTGGCGGACCCGGGTCCAGTACGCGGTCGACCCGGACACCGGTGAGGCCGGTCTGCGGCGGCACCGCTCGCACCGGGTGCAGCCCATCGACCGCTGTCTGATCGCCGCGGCCGGGGTGACCGAGCTGGGCGTCGAGGCGCGTGACTGGGAGGGCATGGCCATGGTCGAGGCGATCGCCGCGACCGGGTCGTCCGACCGCCAGGTGATCCTGACGCCGCGGGCCGGGGCCAGGCTGCCGATCGTCGAGCTGGACCGGCCGGTGTCGGTGATGCGGATCGACGACCACGGCGGTCTGCACCGGGTGCACGGGCGTTCGTTCGTCCGGGAGCGGGCGGCCGGCCGTACCTGGCGGGTCAGCGAGGGCGGTTTCTGGCAGATCCACCCGGAGGCCCCCGATCTGCTGGTCTCGGCCGTGTTGGAGGGCCTGGACCCGCAGGAGGGCGAGAACGCCCTGGACCTGTACTGCGGCGTGGGCCTGTTCGCCGGCGCCCTGGCCGACCAGCTCGGGGAGACCGGCGCGGTGCTCGGCATCGAGTCCTCCAAGCAGTCGGTGGCCGATGCCCGGCACAATCTCGGCGACCTGATCGGCGAGGGCCGGGTGCGGATCGAGTGCGACAAGGTGGAGCGGCTGCTGCCGCGCACCGGTATCACCGAGACGGACCTGGTGGTGCTCGATCCGCCGCGCTCCGGCGCGGGCCGTGACACCGTGCGCCACCTGGCCGGGCTCACGCCCCGGCGGATCGCCTATGTCGCCTGCGACCCGGCCGCGCTCGCCCGTGACCTGGGCTTCTTCGCCTCGGTCGGCTACCGTCCGGTCAGCCTGCGGGCCTTCGACCTGTTCCCGATGACCCAGCACTTCGAGTGCGTGGCGATCCTGGAGCCCGTTTCGGGTTGATTTCCCGTGACCTGTTCCGCTCTTGGCAGGTTCGTGCTGTGGGTAGTGCTCTTCTTATGACCCTTGCGTGCTAGCAGAATCGCGCTAGCTTGGAAGTATGACAAAGAAGCAGCTCAATGTCCGGGTGGACGCCACCACGGCCGAGATCGCCCGCGCCAGGGCGGAACAGGAGGGGATCAGCATGAACCAGTACATCGAGAAGCTGGTCCAGCAGGACATGGGAGAGACCGGCAGGTCCTTTGTGGACGCCGCCGCGCAGTTCATGAAGGAGTACGAGGCGGCCTTCCTCGCCGAGTTCGGTGAGCACGAAGGAGCGGGACAGCGCCGTTGAACGTCGAGATCGACCTGTCCTGGCTGCTCATGGTCGCCGAGCAGTACACCCCGGGCGACCCCCGGGTCACCGACTACGGCTCGCTCGTCGCCGCGGTGACCCGGCACCAGGCGGAGATCTTCGACGTGCTCGTCTACCCCGAGCCCGAGGACCGCGCCGCGGCGCTGATGCACCAGCTGATCCGGGTGCCGGCGCTGGAACGCAACAACGAGCTCTTCGCCACCGCCGTCGCCTTCGCCTACCTGGTCTCCGGCGGCGCCAACGTGGCCACCACCACCCGCGAGATGCGTGCCCTGGCCCGCGCCGTGCGCGACGGCCGGCTCGGTGTCGACGGCGCGGCCGAGCGGCTGGCGGGCTGGATCGTCGACCAGCTGCCCGAGACCGACGGGGAGTCCGAGGGCGACGGGACCGACTAGTCTGACCTGCGGGTTCAGTTGACACCGCAGGGACCGCAGGGAGACGGACGCGTGCTGCAGGACGTTGTGGAGTACCTGGTCTGCCCGCACTGCGGGCAGGGTCTCGCGGCCGGTCCGGGCGGCGGGGCACTGCGCTGCCCCGGGCGGCACACCTTCGACGTCGCCAGGCAGGGCTACGTCAGTCTGCTGCCCGGCGACGCCCACACCGGCACCGGCGACACCGCCGCCATGGTCGCCGCCCGCGACGCCTTCCTCGGCGCAGGGCACTACGCCCCTGTCGCCGAAGCGCTCGCCGCGGCCGCCCCGGCCGACGCCCGCTGCGTGGTCGACCTCGGCGCGGGCACCGGCCACTACCTCGCCGCGGTCCTCGACGCGCTGCCCGAGGCGCACGGAATCGCCCTGGACATCTCCAAGTTCGCGCTGCGCCGCGCGGCGCGCTCGCACCCCCGCGCCGGGGCCGTGGTCTGCGACGCCTGGCGACCGCTGCCGATCCGGGACGATGCCGCCGACCTGGTGCTCAATGTCTTCGCCCCGCGCAACGGCCCGGAGCTGCGCCGGGTGCTGCGACCCGGCGGCACCCTGCTGACCGTCACCCCGACGCCGCGTCACCTGGAGGAACTGGTAAAGGAGTTGGGCCTGCTCGGGGTGGACGGGCGGAAGGAGGAACGGCTGGCGGCCACGCTGGGACCGCATCTGGAGTCCGCGGGCGGAAGCGAGCACGACTTCACCATGCTGCTGGACCACGAGGCCGTCCGCACCGTGGTGGGCATGGGCCCCAGCGCCTGGCACACCGACCCGGCCGCGCTGGCCGAACGGATCGCGGGGCTGCCGGACCCGGTGCCGGTGACGGCGTCGGTCACCCTGAGCAGGTTCACCAAGGCGGTTCGCTGAGGGAGTTCACCAAAGGGCCGGTCGCTCGTTGAACCGGGCGTGAACGAGTCTTCCCCGCGCCGGGCCACCATCGGCGAACTGCGCCTGGTGGCGTTCAAGTCCCATGTCGGCACCGTGCTGCCGCTGGCCCCGGTCACGCTGGTGCAGGGCGTCTCCGGCAGCGGAAAATCCAATCTGCTGGATGCACTGGCCGCCCTGTCCGGACTGGCCGGCGGGGCCGACCTGCCCGAGGCCCTGGCCTCGGTCCGCGGCGGACTGCGCGGCTGCGTGCCGCACGGCCGACAGGGGTTCCGGCTCGGCTGCAGCGTGGAGACAGCCCGCAGCGGAACGGTGAGCCTGGAAGTGGCGGTGCGGACCGACGGCGAGCCCAGGATCGTCGCCGAGCGGATCACCGGGACCCTGCCGGGGGCTCCGCCCCGGGTGCTGCTCGCCACCGGGGAGGAGGACCGCGCGCGGGGCCGGATCAACGCGGTCTGGCACAGCGACGGGCGGCAGGGCGACATCCGCGCCCCGCTGGCGGCCGGCAGCCTGCTGGCGGCCCAGCTGCCGCTGCGGATCGCCGGGGCCACCGCCGGCGAGCAGCGGGTGCTCACGGCGGTGGAGGACCTGCTCACGGCCCTGCGCGAGGTGTTCCCGGTCGACCCGGTGCCCGCGCTGATGCGGGGCTGGGTCCCGGCCGGGGACGACGCCAGGCTGCGGAGCACTGCGGCGAACCTCTCGGCGGTGCTGGCGCGGATCCAGTCCGAGTGCCGGATCAGGTACGGCAAGCTGCTGCAGAGCGTCAGGACCGGCAGCCCCTACCCGGTCCGTGAGCTGGGGGTGCTGCGCAGCGACGACGCGCGGGTGCGGGCGGCGCTGTGGGAGGGGGAGGGCGCGGTGACCGGGGCCGAGTCGATGAGCAGCGGCCTGCTGCGCTACCTGGCCTTCGCGACGGTGCTGCTGACCGGCCCCGGAGTGCTCCATATGAGCTCGGCGGAGGTCCCCCAGGTGGACCGGCTGCTCACGGTGCTCGCCGAGGACCTGGACGCCGGGCTGGCGGAGGGGCAGGTGGCGGAGCTGCTGCGGCTCGCCGGGGAGGTCGTCCGGCACGGTCACGCCCGGTTGCTGGCGACGCTGCGGGACGGGGCGGCGGGAGCGGCCCCGGAGGCGCTGGTGCTGCACTGCCGCCGTGATCCGCGGACCGGGTACAGCGTGCTGGAGCCGTCGTCGGCCCCGGCCCCGGCCCCGTCGGCGGCTCCGGCACCGGTGCGGGTGGGGGTCGGCGGCCGGGGAGAATGGGCGCATGACTGATCGACAACTGGATGTCCCGCTGCTCCAGCAGCGGTTGCGCGAGTTCGCCGCGGCACGGGACTGGGGGCAGTACCACACGCCGAAGAACCTGGTGGCGGCGCTCAGCGTGGAGGCGTCCGAACTGCTGGAGATCTTCCAGTGGCTGACCCCGGAGCAGGCCGCTGCGGTGATGGAGGACCCGGTGCGGGCGCACCGGGTCGAGGACGAGGTGGCCGATGTGCTCGCCTATCTGCTGCAGTTCTGCTCGGCGCTGGGGGTCGACCCGCTGGCGGCGCTGGCGGCGAAGATCGAGCGCAATGAGCACCGCTTCCCGGCCGGCGCCACCCCGCCGCTGGACGGCTCCTGACGTCAGTCGCCCCTGACGTCTCTCACCCCTGAGGGTGACGGAGTTCTGCACACCCCCCGAGTTGTCCACAGCTGATGATCGTCGGCGTCGGTCCGTTCCCTTTCTGTTCCAGGCTGGACCCCTGACGGACAGTCCGTCGGAGGAACCGGGAGCACCAGGGGGTCGCGGCCATGGACGCGCTGAAGCTGATCAAGTCCACCAGGCACGGGCTGACCGAGGCGCGGAGCGTGCCGCAGGTGCTGGCGGAGTGCTGGCAGGCCTGCGTCCTGGTCGAGGCGGTGGCCGCGGTGGCGGCGCGCGAACTGATGGAGCGTGAGCTGCTGGACGGCGGCGGTTGCGGGAGCGGCGGCGCCGCCGGGATCGCCCGGGCCGTGACTGAGGCGGCGGGCCATGCGGCCGTCTGCGTGGGGCGGCCCCCGGACGACGGGGGCGGCCCCAATCGGGCCGAACGGCTGACCGTGCTCACCGACACCGCGGTCACGCTGCGCGAGTTGTGCCGTCTGGTCCAGGAGACCGCCGAGGCCCTGATCGTGCTCGCCTGTGGCGCCGGCGAACAGGAGCTGTACTGGCGCTGCATCGACTCGGTGGACGCGGTGGCCGAGTGCCAGGATCTGGCCGCGCAGCTGTTGCGCGCCGTCGACCCGGGCTGCCGTGAACTCCTGCCGGTGGGCGACTGGCAGCCGGGGGAAGGCGGTGCGTCATGACCGCGGTGTCGGGCGTACTGGCCCTGCTAGGGCTGGTGTGTGTCTGCGTCGTGCGGGGGTGGCGTCTGGAGGTCGGCGTCCAGGCGCACCAGGTCGGCGTTGAGCGCGGCGAGCATCTGCTCCATCTGCGCGAGCAGGCTCTGCGGGGCGGCGGGCGCGGGGGAGGAGGTGCTCTGGCCCTCCGGTACGACGGATGCCTCGGACATGGTGCTCCAATTCTTCGGGGAGCGACCCCCCGAACCCCCACGCAACCCGCAGGTGGTCAACGTCACCGAGACGGAACCCGCCGGTTGAGGCCGAGTGGACGCGCCCCTCCTGGGTGCAGCGGACAGGACGGCGGGCAGTTGCCGGTCCCGAGCGGGCAAACGAGCCGCGCGGCAGCCCGGTCACTGACCGTCACACCCACGGGGGATGCGGAGCCCGCTCCGAGCCGGACCTGACCGATCCCGTCGAGCAGGGGTTCGATCCGGGCGACGGCGGAGACGGCGACGGCCCCCGAGGGATTCCCCAGGGGCCGCCGCGTCCGCCGGTACGTCAGTTGTGCGCGTGCAACTCGGCGTTGAGACCGCCCCAGGAGCCGGAACGGGCGATGACCTCGACCGCGCCGGTCTGCGAGTTGCGGCGGAACAGCAGGTTGTCCTGCCCGGACAGTTCCACGGCCTTGGCGACCTTGCCGTCCGGGAGGGTGAGCCTGGTCCCGGCGGTCACATAGAGCCCGGCCTCGACCACGCAGTCGTTGCCCAGCGAGATGCCGATACCGGCGTTGGCGCCCAGCAGGCAGCGCTCGCCCACCGACACGACCTGCTTGCCGCCGCCGGAGAGGGTGCCCATGATCGAGGAGCCGCCGCCGATGTCGCTGTGGTCGCCGACGACCACACCGGCCGAGATCCGTCCCTCCACCATGGACGTGCCCAGGGTGCCGGCGTTGAAGTTGACGAAGCCCTCGTGCATCACCGTGGTGCCGACCGCGAGATGGGCGCCCAGGCGGACCCGGTCGGCGTGGGCGATGCGCACCCCGCTCGGCGCCACGTAGTCCGTCATCCTGGGGAACTTGTCGAGGCCGTAGACCGCGAGCTGGCCGCCCTCGGCGCGGACCGCGAGCCGCGCGGTCTCGACGTTGTCCACCGGCACCGGGCCGATGCTGGTCCAGGCGACATTGGCGAGCAGCGCGAACAGGCCGTCCAGGTTCTGGCCGTGCGGCCGCACCAGGCGGTGGCTGAGCAGGTGCAGGCGCAGATAGGCGTCGTGCGTGTCCAGCGGCTTCTCGTCCAGGGAGGCGATCACGGTCCGAACCGCGACGACCTCCACGCCGCGGCGCGGGTCCTTGCGCAGGGCGCCGGCCACGCCGGCACCGAGCTCGGCGGCGGCCTCGCCGGCGGACAGCCGCACCGTGCCGGCCGGTCCGGGTTCCGAGGTCAGTGAGGGAGCGGGAAACCAGGTGTCCAGCACAGTGCCGTCGTCGGCGATGGTGGCCAGGCCTGCGGCCACGGCGCCACGGGGGGAGGGGGAAGCGGATTCGTTCGTCACCCCGTCACGGTAACGAATCGCCCGACGGGCCGCGCAACCGTACCGCTGCGCGGACAGCGCCGTCGGCGTGACCGGATCGGTCCGCCCCGGGACTCGATCGGGTCTGGTCGCACCACCCTGACCAGGACAGACTTGGGTCCATGAGCCGAGCACTGATTGTCATCGACGTCCAGGAATCCTTCCGCGCCCGCACTCCGGAGTGGGTCGAGAGCTACAACCCCAAGATTGCCGAGCCGGTCAACCGACTGGTCTCGCTGGCCAGGTCCGCCGGTGACACGGTGGTCTGGGTGCTGCACTCCGAACCCGGCTCCGACACCGTGTTCGACCCGGCGCTCGGCCATGTCCGGCTGCTGGAGGAGCTGGACCACCAGGACGGCGACCTGACGGTTTACAAGACCTCCCACAATGCGTTCACCACGACCAATCTGCAGCAGCAGCTGATGGAGCGGGGCATCACCGAGCTGGTCACCTGCGGCATCCGAACCGAGCAGTGCGTGGAGACCACCACCAGGGTCGCCAGTGACCTCGGCTACCGGGTCACCTTCGTCTCCGACGCCACCTCCACCAGCCCGATCACCCGCAACGGGGTCACCCTCAGCGCCGAGGAGCTGGTCCAGCGCACCGAGTTCGTGCTCGCCGACCGCTTCGCCACCATCGCCACCGTGGACGAGCTGGAAGCCCAGGCGGCCGACCAGGGATGATGGGCCCATCATGAGCCGCGTCGTCTTCCTGCTGGTGCCCGGCGTGCACCTGCTCGACCTTGCCGGGCCCGCCCAGGTCTTCTCCACCGCCGCCGACTTCGGCCACGACTACACCCTCGGGTACGTGGCCGAACAGCCGGTGGTCACCAGCGCCCAGGGCATCCCGCTGCAGGCCGACACCGACTGGCCGGAGCTGGAGCAGGACGATCTGCTGCTGGTCCCGGGTTGGCGCTCGCTCTCCCTGGAGCAGGAGTCCGTGCTCGGCCCGGACGCGCTGTGCAGGCTGCGCGAGCACCATGCCGCCGGCGGCACCGTCGCCAGCGTCTGCGCCGGCGCGGACGCCCTCGGCCGGGCCGGACTGCTGGACGGCCGCCGCTGCACCACCCACCACGACCTCCAGGAGCAGCTGGCCGCCCGCTACCGTCGGGCGATCGTGGTCCGCGACGTCCTGTTCACCCTGGACGACCGGGTGGTGACCTCCGCCGGCATCGCCAGCGGCATCGACCTCGCCCTCTACCTGGTGGCCCAGCGCCACGGCCCGGCCGCGGCGGCCCAGATCGCCAGGGACATGGTCGTCTACGCCCGCCGCAACGGACATGAGCAGCAGCACAGCGCGATGCTGCGGCACCGTTCGCACCTGGACGACACGGTCCACCGCGCCCAGGACGTCATCGACAGCCGCTACGACTCCCGGCTCCCGCTGGCCGACCTGGCCGCCGCAGTCGGCGTCAGCGACCGCACCCTCACCCGCCTCTTCACCCGCGCCACCGGCCTCACCCCGCTGCGCTACCAGCAGACACTGCGCCTGGAACGGGCCGAACACCTCATCTCCCACGGCTCCACCGTGGACCACGCCGCCCGCACCGTCGGCTTCGAGGACCCCCGCATGCTCCGCCGCCTCCGCGCCAGGCCGACGACCGTCGAGACAGCACAGGCCTGAGCAAATAGGGGTGCGACCGGCCGTCCAGGAAGGCGATACTCGGCCGTGTGTTCCTGACGATCAGCACCACCGGCGCCCCCGAGCGACCCGCCTCCGACCTGGGCTTTCTGCTGCACAAGCACCCGGGCAAGGCCCAGTCGTTCCCCACCTCGCACGGCCTCGCGCATGTCTTCTACCCCGAGGCCGGGGACGAGCGCTGCACGGCCGCGCTGCTGCTGGAGATCGACCCGGTGGGTCTGGTCCGGCGCGGCCGCGGCAAGGGGCGGGGCGGGTCGCCCGACTTCGCGCTGGCGCAGTACGTCAACGACCGCCCCTACGCCGCGTCGTCGCTGCTCGCGGTCGCGCTCGGCGCAGTGTTCAAGAGCGCCATGAAGGGCCGCTGCGACCAGCGCCCCGAGCTCGCCGCCGCTCCGCTGCCGCTGACGATCACCGTTCCGGTGCTGCCCGCCAAGGCCGGGCAGGACGGCGGCCCCGAACTGGTGCGCCGGCTGTTCGAGCCGCTGGGCTGGCAGGTGCGGGCCGAGCCGATCCCGCTCGACCCGGCCTTCCCCGACTGGGGCGACTCCCGCTACGTCAGCCTGGAGCTGACCGGCACGCTGCGACTGGCCGACGCGCTCAACCAGCTCTACGTCCTGCTGCCGGTGCTGGACGACTCCAAGCACTACTGGGTCGCCCCGGACGAGGTCGACAAGCTGCTCCGGGTCGGAGAGGGCTGGCTGGCTACGCACCCCGAACTGGCCCTGATCACCCGTCGGTACCTGGCCCGCCGCTGGTCGCTGGCCCGCAGCGCGATGGAGCAGCTGGAGCTGGCCCGTCTCGCCGAGGCCGACGACCGCGAGCTGGCGGAGATCGACAACGCCGTCCCCGAGCAGGAGACCGAGGAGGCGGCCGAGGAGAAGCCGACCCCGCTCGCGGTCCAGCGCCGCGCCGCCATCGTCGAGGCGCTGCGCGCCGCCGGGGCGACCCGGGTGGTGGACCTGGGCTGCGGCGAGGGAAGCCTGGTCGCCGCTCTGCTCAAGGAGTCCCGGATCACCGAGATCCTGGGCGTGGACGTGTCCTCGCGCGCCCTCGGCATCGCCTCGCGTCGGCTGCACCTGGACCGGCTGTCCGAGCGCCAGGCCGCCCGCGTCCGCCTGGTCCAGGGCGCTCTCACCTACACCGACGCCAGGCTGACCGGCTATGACGCCGCCGTCCTCGCCGAGGTCGTCGAGCACGTCGACCCGCCGCGCCTGCCTGCCCTGGAGTACGCGGTGTTCGGCGCCGCGCGCCCCGGCACGGTCGTGGTGACCACCCCCAACGCGGAGTACAACGTCCGCTGGGAGTCGCTCCCGGCCGGTCATGTCCGCCACCCGGACCACCGCTTCGAGTGGGACCGGGCCCAGTTCCGGGCCTGGGCCGAGCAGGTCGCCGACGGCTACGGCTACGGCGTCACCTTCGCACCGGTCGGCCCCGACGACCCCGAGGTCGGCCCGCCGACCCAGCTCGCCACCTTCACCCGCACCCGCACCGACGAGCCGCAGCAAGCGCAGGAAGCAGCGAACCGATGAGCGACAAGCGTCAGCTCCCCGTCCCCGACCTCTCCCTGGTGGTCCTGGTCGGCAGCACCGGCTCCGGCAAGTCCAGCTTCGCCGCGCGGCACTTCCTGCCCACCGAGGTGCTGTCCTCCGACACCTGCCGCGGCCTGGTCTCCGACGACGACAACGACCAGTCGGCGACCAAGGACGCCTTCGACGTCCTGCACTACATCGCCGGAAAGCGCCTGGCCGCCGGCCGCCTCACCGTCGTAGACGCCACCAATGTGCAGCCGGAGTCCCGGCGCCACCTGGTCAACCTGGCCCGTGAGTACGACGTGCTGCCGATCGCCATCGTGCTGGACGTCCCCGAGAGCGTCTGCGCCCAGCGCAACGCCCTGCGTCCGGACCGCGCCGGCTTCAGCCCGCATGTGATCCCCCGTCAGCAGCGGGAGCTGCGCCGCTCGCTGAGGTTCCTGGAGCGCGAGGGCTTCCGCAAGGTCCACCTGCTGCGCGGGGTGGCCGAGGTGGAGGCCGCCGAGATCGTCCTGGAGAAGCGCTACAACGACCTGCGGCACCTCAGTGGACCCTTTGACATCGTCGGCGACATCCACGGCTGCCGCTCCGAGCTGGTCACCCTGCTCGGCCGGCTCGGCTACGAGGTCGCCCGTGACGCCGAGGGCCGTGCCGTGGACGCCGTGCACCCGCAGGGCCGTACCGCGGTGTTCGTCGGCGACCTGGTCGACCGCGGCCCGGACACCCCCGGGGTGCTGCGCCTGGTCATGGGCATGGTCGCGGCCGGGCACGCGCTGTGCGTGCCGGGCAACCACGAGAACAAGCTCGGCCGGGCGCTGGCCGGGCGGAAGGTGACGGTCAGCCACGGCCTTCAGGAGTCCCTGGACCAGCTGGCCGCCGAGCCGGCCGAGTTCGTCACCGGGGTCCGTTCCTTCATCGACGGACTGGTCAGCCACTACCTGCTGGACGACGGCAGGCTGGTGGTCTGCCATGCCGGGCTGCCCGAGAAGTACCACGGCCGCACCTCGGGCCGGGTGCGCTCGCACGCCCTGTACGGGGACACCACCGGCGAGACCGACGAGTACGGCCTGCCCGTGCGCTACCCGTGGGCCGAGGAGTACCGGGGCCGCGCCCTGGTCGTCTACGGCCACACCCCGACCCCCACCGCGAGCTTCGTCAACAACACCATCTGCCTGGACACCGGCGCGGTCTTCGGCGGCACCATGACGGCGCTGCGCTACCCCGAGCGCGAGCTGGTCCAGGTCGAGGCCGAGCAGGTCTGGTACGAGCCGGTCCGCCCGCTGATCACCGACGCCCCCGGGGCTCGCGAGGGACGTCCCCTGGCCCTCAGCGACGTCCAGGGCCGTCGGATCGTCGAGACGGCCCACCACGGCCGGGTCGCCGTCAAGGAGGAGAACGCCGCCGCGGCGCTGGAGGTGATGAGCCGCTTCGCGCTGGACCCGCGGCTGCTCGCCTACCTGCCGCCGACCATGGCCCCCGTCGCGACCTCCCGTCGCGACGGCTACCTGGAGCACCCCGAGGAGGCCTTCGCCGGCTTCCTCGCGGACGGGGTGCGTCAGGTGGTGTGCGAGGAGAAACACATGGGCTCGCGCGCCGTCGTCCTGCTGGGCGCCGACGCCGCCGCTCTGGAGAAGCGCTTCGGCGTCGCCACCGGCGGTGCCATCTGGACCCGCACCGGGCGGGCCTTCCTCGACGACGAGGCGCTGACCTCGGCGATCCTGGACCGGCTGCGCTCGGCCGCGGTCGCGGCCGGTCTGTTCGACGAGCTCGGCAGCGACTGGCTGCTGCTGGACGCCGAGCTGATGCCCTGGTCGCTGAAGGCCGTGGGCCTGCTCAAGCGCCAGTACGCGGCGGTCGGCGCGGCCGCCGGGACGGCGCTGCCCGCTGCCCTGGCCGCGCTGGCGGCGGCCCGGGCCCGGGGCGTCGACACCGACGAGCTGACGGCCCGCCAGTCCGCGCGCCGGGCCGACGCCGCCGCCTTCACCGAGGCGTACCGGCAGTACTGCTGGCCGGTGCAGGGCCTGGACGGGATCAAGCTGGCCCCGTTCCAGATCCTCGCCGCCGAGGGCGCCGACCTGGCCATCCGCCCGCACGACCAGCACCTCGCCTGGATCGACGCCCTGGTCGACGCCGACGCCTCCGGTCTGCTCAGGCGCACCGGACGGCTGCTGGTGGACACCGCGGACGAGCAGTCCGTCGCCGCCGCCGTGCGCTGGTGGGAGGAGCTGACGGCGGCCGGGGGAGAGGGCATGGTGGTCAAGCCGCTGGCCTCGCTGGTGCGCCCCGAGGGCGGGCGGCTGGTGCAGCCGGGGGTCAAGGTCAGGGGCCGCGAGTATCTGCGGATCATCTACGGCCCCGACTACACCCTTCCGGCCAATCTGGACCGGTTGCGCTCGCGCGCCCTGGGCCACAAGCGCTCGCTGGCCCTGCGCGAGTACGCCCTCGGCCTGGAGGCCCTGGACCGCCTCGCCGCGAACGAGCCGCTGTGGCGGGTCCACGAGGCCGTCTTCGCGGTCCTGGCCCTGGAGTCGGAGCCGGTCGACCCCCGGCTCTGAATCCCCGAGTTCCATCTTCTGCAAGGATCAGCAAGGAGCAGCATGTCCGAGTACCGCATCCACCTCATCCAGCCCGAGGACGCCGACCGGGTCCGGAGCATGCGGCTGGCCATGATCCAGGACGCCCCGATGGCCTACCTGGAGACCTATGAGCAGGCTCTGGGCCGCACACCGGAGGAGTGGGTGCTCCGCGCCGGTCGCGGCACCCGCCCCGGCAGCACCTCCTACGCCGCCGTGGAGCAGGCCACCGGCGACTGGGTCGGCGGGATGAACGCCTACGTCCCCGAGGACACCCCGGACCTCGCCTGGCTGGTCGGCGTCTGGGTGCACCCGGACCACCGCGGCGGCAAGCTGGGCGTGACCGACGCCCTGCTGGACGCCGTGATCGCCTGGGCCCGTGACACGGCCCGGGTGCCACGGCTGCTGCTGGAGGTGCACGAGGCCAACGCCCGCGCGATCGCCTACTACGAGCGCCGCGGCTTCGTCCGCACCGGCGGGACCGTCCCCTATCCGCTGGACCCCTCGGCCCGGGAACTGGAGATGGAACTCGTCCTGGGGTGAGCGCCGACGGGAACAGGAGTGGGAACAGGGGCGGGGCTGATCGCATATTCATGCCGACTTGCGTATAGAATTGCTGGATCAGCCCCCGCCCCCGTCATCCCAGGAGACCGCCATGGCCTTCAATCTCCGGCACCGGCACTTCCTCAAGGAGCTGGACTTCACCCCCCAGGAGTTCCGCTTCCTGCTCGACCTGTCGGCCCAGCTGAAGGCGGCCAAGTACGCGGGCACCGAGCAGCCCCGGCTGCGCGGCAAGAACATCGCGCTGGTCTTCGAGAAGGGCTCCACCCGGACCCGCTGCGCCTTCGAGGTCGCCGCGGCCGACCAGGGCGCGCACACCACCTACCTCGACCCCAGCGGCTCCCACCTGGGGGCCAAGGAGTCGGTCAAGGACACCGCCAGGGTCCTCGGCCGGATGTTCGACGGAATCCAGTACCGGGGCCACGGCCAGCAGATCGTCGAGGAGCTGGCCGCCCACGCCGGCGTCCCGGTCTGGAACGGGCTGACCGACGAGTGGCACCCGACCCAGATGCTCGCCGACATCCTGACCGTGCAGGAGCACAGCACCAAGCCGCTGCCCGAGGTCGCGCTCGCCTACCTGGGCGACGCCCGCAACAACATGGGCAACTCGCTGCTGATCACCGGCGCGCTGCTGGGGATGGACATCCGCGTCGTCGCCCCCGAGAAGCTCTGGCCGACCGCCGAGGTCCGCGCCGAGGCCGCCGCGCTGGCCGAGCGCACCGGAGCGCGGATCACCCTCACCGCCGACGTGGCGGAGGGCGTGCTCGGTGCGGACTTCCTCTACACCGACGTCTGGGTCTCCATGGGCGAGCCCAAGGAGGTCTGGGCCGAGAGGATCGAACTGCTGACGCCGTACCAGGTCTCCATGGACACCGTCCGCGCCACCGGCAATCCGGCCGTGAGGTTCCTGCACTGCCTGCCGGCCTTCCACGACCTCGGCACCGAGGTCGCCCGGCAGCTGCACGCCACGACCGGGATGACCGAGCTGGAGGTCACCGACGAGCTGTTCGAGTCCGAGCACTCGGTCGTCTTCGACCAGGCCGAGAACCGGCTGCACACCATCAAGGCCGTCCTGGTCGCCACCCTCGGCGACTGAGCGCGGAGCCGCCGCGAGGCGCGGGGGCCAGGCTACTTCCGCGCCGCCGGCCGCTGACTGCCCGGCCGCAGGCTGTTCAGTACGGCGTAGAGCATGTACAGCGGCGCCCCGACCACGAGCAGCCCGAGCAGCACCAGGAACCCGGTCAGCGCCACATCACTGGTCACGTTCATGAGAGTGCCCGCCGCATCGCCGAGGTCGTTCAACAGGCTGCTCATGGGTGTGCCTCACGCTCTCGAATCGGTACGTCCGGGCCCAGCACTCCTCACCGTACGCCCCGGCGTTCTCCCCGGCCCGCGGCCCCCCGTGCGGTCTCCCGCGCGGTGGGGTCAACTGAGGGTGTCCTTGCTTCGCCGCGTCAACGGGGATGCACTATGGTTATCTCGACATCAAGATATCCTCGGTATGATCGCGTCACCGCGCACCAGAGACACTCAGGGAGACAGTCGTGTCCGCCAACAGCTTCGACGCCCGCAGCTCGCTGCAGGTGGGCGACGAGTCGTACGAGATCTTCAAGCTGGACAAGGTAGAAGGCGCCGAGCGCCTCCCCTACAGCCTGAAGGTGCTCCTGGAGAACCTGCTCCGCACGGAGGACGGCGCGAACATCACCGCCGACCACATCCGTGCGCTGGGCAACTGGGACGCCACCGCGCAGCCCAGCCAGGAGATCCAGTTCACGCCCGCCCGCGTGATCATGCAGGACTTCACCGGCGTCCCCTGTGTCGTCGACCTGGCGACCATGCGTGAGGCCGTCAAGGAGCTCGGCGGCGACCCGGCGAAGATCAACCCGCTGGCCCCGGCCGAGCTGGTCATCGACCACTCCGTCATCGCCGACAAGTTCGGCACCAAGGACTCCTTCGCGCAGAACGTCGAGATCGAGTACGGCCGCAACCGTGAGCGCTACCAGTTCCTGCGCTGGGGCCAGACCGCGTTCGACGAGTTCAAGGTCGTCCCCCCGGGCACCGGCATCGTGCACCAGGTCAACATCGAGCACCTGGCCCGCACGGTCATGGTCCGCAACGGCCAGGCCTACCCCGACACCTGCGTCGGCACCGACTCGCACACCACCATGGTCAACGGCCTGGGCGTGCTGGGCTGGGGCGTCGGCGGCATCGAGGCCGAGGCCGCGATGCTGGGCCAGCCGGTCTCCATGCTGATCCCGCGCGTGGTCGGCTTCAAGCTCAACGGCGCGCTCCCGGCCGGCGCCACCGCCACCGACCTGGTGCTCACCATCACCGAGATGCTGCGCAAGCACGGCGTGGTCGGCAAGTTCGTCGAGTTCTACGGCGAGGGCGTCGGCTCCATCCCGCTCGCCAACCGGGCCACCATCGGCAACATGTCGCCGGAGTTCGGCTCCACCTGCGCGATCTTCCCGATCGACGCCGAGACCATCGCCTACCTCAGGCTCACCGGCCGCAGCGACCAGCAGCTCGCCCTGGTCGAGGCCTACGCCAAGACCCAGGGCCTGTGGCACGACCCGTCGGTCGAGCCGGTCTACTCCGAGTACATCGAGCTTGACCTGGCCACCGTGGTGCCGTCCATCGCCGGCCCGAAGCGCCCGCAGGACCGGGTGATCCTCGCCGAGGCGGCCGAGAAGTTCCGCAGCGCCGTCCGCGACTACATCACCCTGGACGACGAGGCCGGCAAGGAGTCCTTTCCGGCCTCCGACGTCCCGGCCGGCGGCAACGGCATCCACAAGCCGACCCTGGTCACCGCCCCCGACGGCACGACCTACGAGATCGACAACGGCGCGGTCGTGATCGCCTCGATCACCTCCTGCACCAACACCTCCAACCCCTCGGTGATGCTGGGCGCGGCCCTGCTCGCCAAGAAGGCCGTGGAGAAGGGCCTACACGCCAAGCCCTGGGTCAAGACCACCCTGGCCCCCGGGTCCAAGGTCGTCATGGACTACTACGAGAAGGCCGGCCTGCTCCCCTACATGGAGAAGCTGGGCTTCAACCTGGTCGGCTACGGCTGCGTCACCTGCATCGGCAACTCGGGCCCGCTGCCCGACGAGGTCTCCAAGGCCGTCAACGAGCACGACCTCGCGGCCGTCTCGGTGCTCTCCGGCAACCGCAACTTCGAGGGCCGGATCAACCCCGACGTCAAGATGAACTACCTGGCCTCGCCGCCGCTGGTGGTCGCCTACGCCATCGCCGGCAACATGAACGTCGACATCACCCGGGACGCGCTGGGCACCGACGCCGACGGCAAGCCGGTCTACCTCGCCGACATCTGGCCGACGGAGAAGGAGATCGCCGAGGTCGTGGCCTCCTCGATCGACCAGGCCATGTTCACCAAGGACTACGCGGACGTCTTCGCGGGCGACCAGCGCTGGCAGTCGCTGCCCATCCCGACCGGCAACACCTTCGAGTGGGACAGCGAGTCCACCTACGTCCGGAAGCCCCCGTACTTCGACGGCATGGCGCACGAGCCGAGCCCGGTCACCGACATCGCCGGCGCCCGGGTGCTGGCCAAGCTGGGGGACTCGGTCACCACCGACCACATCTCCCCGGCCGGCAATATCAAGCCGGGCACCCCGGCCGCGCAGTACCTCACCGAACACGGCGTGGAGAAGCGCGACTTCAACTCCTACGGCTCGCGCCGCGGCAACCACGAGGTGATGATCCGCGGCACCTTCGCCAACATCCGGCTGCGCAACCAGATCGCGCCCGGCACCGAGGGCGGCTACACCCGCGACTTCACCCAGGCGGACGCGCCGGTGTCGTTCATCTACGACGCCGCGCAGAACTACCAGGCCGCCGGTGTCCCGCTGGTGATCCTGGCCGGCAAGGAGTACGGCTCGGGCTCGTCCCGCGACTGGGCCGCCAAGGGCACGGCGCTGCTGGGCGTCAAGGCCGTGGTCGCCGAGTCCTACGAGCGCATCCACCGCTCCAACCTGATCGGTATGGGCGTGCTGCCGCTGCAGTTCCCCGAGGGCGCCAGCGCCGACAGCCTGGGCCTCACCGGCGAGGAGACCTTCTCCATCACCGGTGTGACCGCGCTGAACGACGGCGGCATCCCGGAGACGGTGAAGGTCAAGGCGGGCGACATCGAGTTCGACGCCAAGGTCCGCATCGACACCCCCGGTGAGGCCGACTACTACCGCAACGGCGGCATCCTGCAGTACGTGCTGCGGTCGCTGATCGCCAAGTAACACCTGATCACCCCAGCAGCGCCCCCGCCGAACCACGGCGGGGGCGCTGCTGTTTCCTCTCACCTCTTGTGCAGAGCCTGTCGATTGGCCTATACCTGTTCTTCACTTGGTCCAGACCAATTTTGCGCTGCTCACCCCCTGAGAGGGTCGCTCATGCGTCTGTCCGTATCCGGCCACAAGGCCACCGGGCTGCTCACCGTTCTCGCGCTCGCCACCGGCACCGTTCTCGCCGCCGGCCCCAGCGCCTCCGCCCATCCCGCGTCACCGGCCCTGGTGGGCCAGCGGGTCGGCTTCTTCACCCAGTGGTCCATCTACAGCGGCTTCTCGGCCAAGAAGGTCGACACCAGCGGCCAGGCCGCGAAGCTCACCACACTCAACTACGCCTTCGGCAACGTCGGTTCCGACGGCACCTGCTTCGAGGCCAACCAGGCCGGACAGGGCGACGCCTGGGCCGACTACCAGCGTCCGGTCGGCGCCGACGAGGCGGTCAACGGCGTCGCCGACACCGCCGCCCAGCCGCTGAAGGGTAATTTCAACCAGCTCCGCGAGCTCAAGGCCAAGTACCCGCAGCTGCACCCGATGATCACCCTGGGCGGCTGGACCTGGTCGAAGTACTTCTCCAGCGCGGCGGCCACCCCGGAGTCCCGCGCCAAGCTGGTCTCCTCCTGCATCGACCAGTTCATCAAGGGCGACCTGCCGGTGCTGGACGGCGTCAACGGCGGCCAGGGCGCGGCGGCGAACATCTTCGACGGCATCGACATCGACTGGGAGTACCCGGGCGGTGGCGGCGCCGACGGCAACCAGGTCAGCCCGCAGGACGGCCACAACTTCACCCTGCTGCTCCAGGAGTTCCGCAGTCAGCTGGACGCGCTGGGCCAGCAGACCGGCAAGCACTACCTGCTCACCGCAGACACCTCGGCCGGCCGCCCCAAGGCCGCCCAGCTCGAACTGTCCACCGCCGCCAAGTCGGTGAACTGGTTCAACCTGATGACCTACGACTTCCACGGCAGCTGGGAGGCGACCGGGCCGACCAACGACGCGGCCAACCTGCACCAGGCCCCCAACGACCCGGCCAAGGCCGCCGATCTCAACTACAGCATCGACGGCGTTCTCTGGGACTACCTCAGCCACGGCGTCCCGGCGAAGAAGATCGTGCTCGGCACGCCCTTCTACGGCTACGGCTGGAGCGGTGTCGGCCCCACGAACAACGGCCTGTACCAGACCGCCACCGGCACCCTCGGCAGCATCCCGTACAACACCCTGGTCAACACCGCCGGCACGCTGCACTACAACTGGCTCACCGGCGCCAGCACCAAGTACGACGCGGCCAGCCAGTCCTTCTACACCTATGACACGCCCCAGGTGCTGGAGACCAAGGCCGCCTACTCCCGTTGGCTCGGCCTCGGCGGCGTGATGGCCTGGTCGCTCGACAACGACACCGCCACCGGTGACCTGGTGTCGGCCCTCAACAAGGGTCTGAACACCGGTTTCTGACGGCAGCTTGGATAGGTCAGTGCCCGCTACGCGGCGGGCACTGACCGTCGCCGCTTCAGGAGAGGTAGCCGCGGAGCAGTCGCTTGCACTCCGCGATCATGGCGGGGTCGCCCTCCGGGTCGGTGCGGAAGGCCAGCCGCAGGATGGCGTCCGCGCACTCCAGGGCGATCCGCAGGGAGAGCCGCGGGTCGGGCCGGTCGCCGTCGGGGCCCAGCAGGTCGGCGGCGAAGGTCCAGAGGCGTTCGGCCACGGCCGAGTTGTTGTCCAGCACGTCGTCCAGCAGGTGCAGGTTCTGCTCGTCCTCGGTGATGCCGATCGCGCCGAAGTCCACCACGCCGAAGCCGGGGACGGCGCGGTGCATGGCGACGTACTCCTCGACCGCCAGGTCGACCAGCGCGCCCATGCGGTCGGGCTTTTCGGCCTCGACGCGGCGGGCGAGCCGGTCGGTGAAGTGCTCCAGGTTGCGTTCCGCGAGCGCGCCGAGCAGGCCCTCGACGCCGGGGAAGAACTGGTACAGGGTGCCGATCGGCACCTGCGCGCGGCGGGCCACCTCCTTGGTGGTGAGGCCGGTGTAGCCGACCTCGTCCAGGAGTTCGGCGCAGGAGTCCAGGATCCGCTCGAAGCGCTCCAGACTGCGGCGCTGGACGGGACGGCGGCGTACTGCGGTCTGCATACCCCCACTCTGCCGGATCGGGTGTAGCGTTGGCGAGCAAGAAATGCGAGCAAAGCTCATGTTCACTGCTCAATGACTGCTCGACGCCTGCTCACTGCCGGTTCAAGGAGTGGATCGCCCATGCCGCAGCTTCCCGCCCCGTTCATCTGGGGCGCCTCCACCGCCGCCTACCAGATCGAGGGCGCCGCCCACGAGGACGGCAAGGGCGAATCCATCTGGGACGTCTTCTCCCGGCGTCCGGACGCGATCCGGGACGGCCATACCGGCGACACCGCCTGCGACCACTACCACCGCTTCCCCGAGGACGTGGCGTTGCTGAAGGGCCTCGGCCTGGACGCCTACCGCTTCTCGATCTCCTGGCCGCGCATCCTGCCCACCGGCTCCGGCGCCGTCAACAAGGCCGGTCTGGACTTCTACGACCGGCTGGTGGACGAACTGCTCGCGGCCGGGATCACGCCCACCCCCACCCTGTTCCACTGGGACCTTCCGCAGGCGCTGGAGCAGGAGAACGGCTGGCTGAACCGCGACACCGCCCACCGCTTCGCCGAGTACGCGGCGGTCACCGCCGACCGCCTCGCCGACCGGGTCAAGCGCTGGATCACCCTCAACGAGCCGTTCGTGCACATGGCGTACGGCTACGCCTTCGGCCTCCACGCCCCCGGCCGTGCGCTGATGCTCGACGCGCTCCCGGTGGCGCACCACCAGCTGCTGGCCCACGGCCTGGCCGTCGCCGAGCTGCGTGGGCGCGGGGCCGAGGAGGTACTGATCGCCAACAACTGCACGCCCGTCCGGGTGGTCGGCGACACCGCCGAGGACCGCAGGGCCGCCGAGGCCTACGACACCCTGCACAACCGGCTGTTCAACGACCCGCTGCTGCTCGGCCGCTACCCGGACCTCTCCGCCTACGGGGTGACCGACCCGGGTTGGGGCGGCCTGGTCCGGGACGGCGACCTGGCGGTCATCTCCGCACCGCTGGACGGCCTCGGCCTCAACTACTACAACCCGACTTGGGTCAAGGCGCCCGAGACCCCGGACGCGGTGCTGCCCTTCGATCTGCCGGAGCCCGAGGAGCCCTACCTCCGTACCGCGTTCGGCTGGCCGGTGGTGCCGGACGGGCTCACCGAGCTGCTGGTCGGCACCAGGGACCGCTACCGGGACGCGCTGCCGCCGCTGTGGATCACCGAGAACGGCTGCTCCCAGCCGGACGCGTTGCTGGACGGAGCCGTCGACGACCGGGCCAGGATCGACTTCCTGCGCGACCACATCGACGCCGTGGCGGCGGCCGTCGCCCAAGGGGTCGACGTCCGCGGGTACTTCACCTGGTCGCTGCTGGACAACTTCGAATGGGCCGAGGGCTACCACCAGCGCTTCGGCCTGGTCCATGTGGACTTCGAGACGCAGGCCCGGACGCCCAAGGCCTCGTACGCCTGGTACCGCGACCGGATCGCCGAACACCGTCGGCGCTGACGCCTTCCCAGCGGTGCCGGGCGCCACTACACTTCGCGCAAATGTGAGATTGACTCACGTTCCGCGCAGTGGGTGGGAGTGCAGATGCCCGAGCTCAGTGTGGACACGCCGTTCGACGGTTCCGGCGCCCAGGGAGCGGCGGGCCTGGGTGAACCCACCGTCCGGGTCAGGCCCGCCTGGACCGCTGCGCTGAGCCTGTCCACCCTGGCGGTGTTCATGGCCTTTATGACGCCGATCCAGATCCTGCTGCCGCTCCAGCTCGAACACATCGATTCGGCCCACAAGTCGACGGCACTGGCCTGGGTCACCGGGGCCGGGGCGCTGGTCGCCGTCGTCGCCAACCCGCTCGCCGGCGCCCTGTCGGACCGCACCGTGAGCCGCTGGGGGCGCCGCCGCCCCTGGATCGTCGGCGGCGCCCTCGCCGGCGCGGCCGGGCTCGCCGTCACCGCCGCCCAGCACACGGTGCTCGGCGTCGCGCTCGGCTGGTGCGTCGCCCAGGCGGGGCTGAACGGCATGCTGGCCGGCGTCACCACCCCGGTCGCCGACACCGTCCCGGTCGAACAGCGGGCCGAGGTCTCCGGCTGGACCGGGATCATGCAGTCCTTCGGGCTGGTCTTCGGGGCCCTGCTGACCACCCTGCTGTTCACCGGCGTCTGGTCCGGCTACGGCAGCCTGGCCCTGCTCACGGTCCTGCTCGCGCTGCCCTTCGCGCTGCGCTTCCCCGAGCCGGTGCTGCCGCGGGCACTGCGGCCCGCGCTGGACCTGCGCCGCATCCTGGCCGGCCTGTGGATCAGCCCCAGCGCCCACCCCGACTTCGCCTGGGCCTGGCTGACCCGCTTCCTGATCAACCTCGGCAACGCACTGGCGACGCTCTACCTGCTCTTCTTCCTGACCGACTCGGTCCATTACGGCGACCCCGGCACCGGCGTGCTGATCCTCACCGTGATCTACACCCTGTTCGCCGCCCTGACCGCGGTCCCGGTCGGCCGGATCTCGGACCGGCTCGGACGGCGCAAGCCGTTCGTCGTGCTCAGCTGCTCGGTGATGGCGGCGGCAGCGGTCCTGCTCGCCTTCGTTCACACCTGGACGGTGGCGATGGTCGCCGCCGCGGTCCTGGGCGCAGGTTTCGGAATCTATCTGGCGGTGGACCAGGCGCTGGTGACCCAGGTGCTGCCGGCCGCCCTGGACCGGGCCAAGGACCTCGGCGTGATCAATGTCGCGAACTCGGGGCCGCAGGTGCTCGCGCCCGCCCTGGCCGCGCCGATCGTCGCCTGGCTCGGCGGCTACACCGGGCTCTACCTCGCCACCGCGGCGGTCACCGTGCTGGGCGGAGTGCTGGTCCGCAACGTCCGTTCGGTCGACTGACTCGAAGCCGCGTCCGGTTGTCGGAGCCGCGCGACACCAAACAATCCTGCTGGGCAAATCATCCCAATCCCCCCGCATCCCGGCATAGGTTTCGCAACGATCGGCCTTCAGCCTTGACGTGACAACACCCCATTGGCTGAGCTTAGGCTTCATAAGTTGTAACTGAGCTTGGCCGCAACGTCGCGGCGGGCCCTGGTGGACGGTCGGGTCGCCAGGTCCTGGGAGGGTGGAACATGTCCGTGGACACGCCAGGATCGCAGTCCTCTCTGCATCGGGCCAATCTGGAGCGGGTGCTGAGAGCGGTCCGGATGGCCGGCTCACTGACCCAGGCCGAGATCGCCAGGACCACCGGCCTGTCGGCCGCCACGGTGTCCAACATCGTGCGGGAGCTGAAGGAAGTCGGCACCGTCGTGGTCACCCCGACCTCCTCCGGCGGACGGCGGGCCCGCAGCGTCTCGCTGAGCGCCGACGCCGGGATCGTGGTGGGCGTCGACTTCGGCCACTCGCACCTCCGGGTGGCGGTGGGGAACCTGGCCCACCGGGTGCTGGCCGAGGAGAGCGAGCCGCTGGACACCGACGCCTCGGCGGACCAGGGGTTCGGCCGCGCCGAGCAGCTGGTGGCCCGGCTGCTGGAGCAGACCGGCTTCCGCCCCGACAAGGTGATCGGCGTCGGCCTCGGCGTGCCCGGGCCCATCGACGGCGAGACCGGGGCGCTGGGATCCACCGCGATCCTCCCGGGCTGGACCGGGATCGCCCCAGGCCGTGAGCTCTCCAGCCGGCTGGGGATGCCCGTCTACGTCGACAACGACGCCAACCTGGGCGCCCTGGGCGAGCTGGTCTGGGGGGCCGGTCGCGGCCTGTCCGACCTGGCCTACATCAAGGTCGCCAGCGGTGTCGGCGCGGGGCTGGTGATCTCGGGCCAGATCTACCGCGGCCCGGGCGGGACGGCCGGTGAGATCGGACACATCACCCTGGACGAGTCGGGCCCGGTGTGCCGCTGCGGCAACCGCGGCTGCCTGGAGACCTTCGTCGGCTCCCGTCACGTCCTGAACCTGCTGGCCAGCAGCCACGGCACCGACCTGACGCTCTCCAAGGTGGTCCAGCTGGCCCAGCGCGGCGACCTGGGGTGCAGGCGGGTGCTGGCGGACGTCGGCCGGCAGATCGGCACCGGTGTCGCCAACCTCTGCAACCTGCTGAATCCGCGCCGGGTGATCCTCGGCGGCGACCTGGCGGAGGCCGGTGACCTGGTGCTGGACCCGATCCGGGAGTCCGTGGCCCGCTATGCCATCCCCAGTGCGGCCCGTCAGTTGTCGGTCGTCCCAGGCACGCTGGGGGGCCGCGCCGAGGTCCTCGGGGCGCTGGCGCTGGTCATGTCGGAGATGGGTGACTCTGGGGCATTGCCGGCCACCGACGGTAGGGATTCGGCCCGTTCTGTTGCGGTCGTGCCTTCAGGAAGATAACGAAAAGGTTCGGATTGGCGGTGGTGAGGATTTACTTATTGACGCCAGCCTCACCAGGGAGGTTGACTCCCTCACACCTCGGTCGCAAAGTGGCGACCGCGTCAGGGAGGCACCCCAAAAGATGAACACTTCTCTTCGCCGCACTGTTGTCGTGACTGCTGCAGTCTCGATGGCGCTCGGTATGGCTGCATGTGGCAAGGCCGGCAGCAGCTCCAGCTCCTCCACCACCTCGGCTGCTGCGACCGGCTCCACCGCCGCCGCTGCCGGTACCGGCACCATCGGTCTGCTTCTCCCGGAGAACCAGACCACCCGCTACGAGAAGTTCGACAAGCCGCTGATCGAGGCGAAGATCAAGGAGCTCGCTCCCAACGCCACGGTTCAGTACGCCAACGCCGCGGGCAGCGCCGCCACCCAGGCGCAGCAGGTCACCACCATGATCAACGCCGGCGTCAAGGTCCTCATCGTGGACGCGCAGGACTCGGCCGCGATCAAGTCCTCGGTCACCGCGGCCGTGGCCAAGGGCATCAAGGTCATCGCCTACGACCGTCTCGCCCAGGGCGCGGTCTCGGCCTATGTCTCCTTCGACAACGTGGCCGTCGGCACGCTGCAGGGCCAGGGCCTGCTGGACGCCCTCGGCTCCAAGGCCACCCCGTCCGCCAAGATCGTCGAGATCGACGGCGACTCGGCCGACCCCAACGCCGCCGACTTCAAGTCCGGCTTCCAGGCCGCGGTCAAGGGCAAGGTCACCATCGCCTACGACGCCTCGGGTCTGTGGAAGTCCGACGTCGCCGCGCAGAAGGCCTCCGCCGCGATCAACCAGGTCGGCGCCAAGAACATCGCCGGCTTCTACTCGGCGAACGACGGCATGGCCGCCGGTATCGTCACCTCGATGAAGAACGCCGGCATCAGCAACCTGCCGATCGGCGGCCAGGACGCGCAGCTCGACGCGATCCAGCGGATCGTCGCCGGCACCCAGGCGTACACGGTCTACAAGGCGTACAAGCCCGAGGCCGACGCCGCCGCCACCCTCGCGGTCGACCTGCTGAACGGCACCAGCATCTCCTCGGTCGCCACCACCACCAAGACCAGCGGCTCGGGCGACAGCGTCCCCTCGGACCTGCTGACCCCGCAGCTGGTCACCAAGGCGAACGTCGAGTCCACCGTGGTCAAGGACGCCCTGTGGACCGCTGCCGACATCTGCACCCCGGCGTACAAGACCGCCTGCACCGCCGCCGGCATCCAGTAGCAGCCGAGCAGCAACCCAGTCCGATCGCCCCGCGTGGGACATCCGATCCCGGCCACCGGCCGGAAGGATTCCCGCGCGGGGCTCGGCGCGGGACCATGGACAAGTGACGGGGCATCAGCCCCGCGCGTCCGGTTGGTCGCAGGGGGCCGGGGCTCAGCGCCCCGAGTTGGACATCGCATACCCGTCTGCGCCCGGGACGGCGCGGCAACCCACCCGAGGCACCGGGTGGTTAAGGAGTTGGTTTACGTGACAAGCGCACCCGTACTGGCGTTGCGCGGGGTCTCCAAGCGCTTCGGCGCCGTCCAGGTACTGACGGACGTCGAGCTTGAGGTCCACGCCGGTGAGGTGGTCGCCCTGGTCGGTGACAACGGCGCCGGCAAGTCCACCCTGGTGAAGACGATCGCGGGCGTTCACCCGATCGACGAGGGCACCATCGAGTGGGAGGGCAGGTCGGTCCACATCAACCGGCCGCAGGACGCCCAGCACCTCGGCGTCGCCACCGTCTACCAGGACCTGGCGCTCTGCGACAACCTGGATGTCGTCAACAACCTCTACCTGGGCCGCGAGTTGAAGCGCCGCGGGACCCTGGACGAGGTCTCCATGGAGCAGAAGGCCTCGGAGCTGCTCAGCACCCTGTCCATCCGCATACCCAGCGTGCGCATCCCGGTCGCCAGCCTCTCCGGCGGCCAGCGCCAGGTGGTCGCCATCGCCCGCTCGCTGATCGGCGACCCCAAGGTCGTCATCCTGGACGAGCCCACCGCCGCCCTCGGCGTCGAGCAGACCGCCCAGGTCCTCGACCTGGTCGAGCGGCTGCGCGAGCGCGGTCTCGGCGTCATCCTGATCAGCCACAACATGGTCGACGTCCGCGCGGTCGCGGACCGGGTGGCCGTGCTGCGGCTGGGCAAGAACAACGGGACGTTCCCGGTCCAGGGGACCACTCAGGAAACCATCATCGCCGCGATCACCGGTGCCACCGACAACGCGGTGACCCGACGCCAGAGCCGCACGGCGGAGGCCACCAAGTGAGCAACAACATCGACACCCCCGCCCCCGCGGTGGAGCAGGCCATCGACCCGCGACTGCTCGTCCGCGAGCAGGGCTTCTCCGGCTACCTCAGCGAGTTCAAGCGCAAGATCCGCGGCGGCGAGCTCGGCTCGCTGCCCGTGATCATCGGCCTGATCATCATCTGGGCCGCCTTCGCCGCCTCCAACGGCAACTTCCTGTCGGCGTCCAACTTCGAGTACATCGCCTACTACATGGTGGGCATCGGCACGCTCTCCATCGGCCTGGTGTTCGTCCTGCTGCTGGGCGAGATCGACCTCTCGGTCGGCTCGGTGAGCGGTCTGTCCGCGGCCATCTTCGCGGTGCTCTCGGTCACCCACGGGGTCAACCTCTGGCTGGCCACCGTCGCGGCCCTGGCCACCGGCGCGGCCATCGGCGCGCTGCACGGCTTCGTCTTCGCCAAGATCGGCGTCCCGGCCTTCGTGGTCACCCTGGCCGGCTTCCTGGGCTGGAACGGCCTGATGCTGTGGCTGCTCGGCGACACCGGCACCATCAACCTGCCGGACACCGGTCTGATCCACCTCTTCGGAGGCAACAGCTTCTTCCTGAACGGCGACATCGTCGGCGCCTACATCCTGGCCGGGGTCGGCGTGGCCGCACTGCTGTTCAGCAGCCTCGCCGAGCAGGGCCGCCGCCGCACCGCCAAGGTCCCGTTCCGTCCCACCAGCGAGATCGTGCTGCGCACGGTCGTGCTCGCGATCGCCGCCTTCGGCGCCGCGTATGTGCTCAACCTGCACAAGGGCGTTCCCAACAACCTGGTGTTCTTCCTCGCCGCGCTGATCATCTGCGACTTCGTGCTGCGTCGCACCAGCTACGGCCGGAAGATCTTCGCGGTCGGCGGCAACATCGAGGCCAGCCGTCGCGCCGGTATCAACGTCGCCGCGATCCGCATCTCGGTCTACGCCATCTCCGGTTTCTTCGCCGCCCTCGGCGGCCTGGTGATCTCCGCCACCATCAGCTCCGCCAACCAGGGCGGTTCCGACCCCAACAACCTGATGATGGCCATCGCGGCCGCGGTCATCGGCGGCACCAGCCTCTTCGGCGGGCGCGGCAAGGTCTGGTCGGCGCTGCTCGGCATGCTGGTCATCGAGTCCATCAACGCCGGGCTGTTCATGCTCGGCGAGGCGCAGTCGGTGCAGTACATGATCACCGGTGGCGTGCTGCTGGCCGCCGTGGTCGTCGACTCCCTGTCGCGCCGCACCCAGAAGTCCTCCGGCCGCGCCTGAGGCTTCGCCGCTCCACCGGCTCCACCGGCCCGACTGATCCGGGACGGACCTCTGAGGGGGAGGTCCGCTGCGGACGCGGCCGGTGGCTGCGGGATGCGGGGCCTGCCCCGCACCGCGCCGACTGCCCGGCACCGTACCGCTCCGGTGCCGGGCAGTCGCATGCCCGCGGACGGGCCCTCAGGTGCCACCGTTCGGAGCGGTCCCTACTAGACTCAGGTCTCTCCGTTGTCCAACGACGACGGAGTCGACGACGCAAGGAGGAACGGGTGGCCCTGCTGACCCGCATTCGGGGACCCCGCGACCTGGACCGACTCACCCCGGGGCAGCTCAGCGTCCTGGCCGAGGAGATCCGGGGCTTCCTGGTCGAGGAGGTGTCCAAGACCGGCGGCCACCTCGGTCCCAACCTCGGCGTGGTCGAGCTCACCCTGGCCCTGCACCGGGTGTTCGACTCCCCGAAGGACCGGATCCTCTTCGACACCGGCCACCAGAGCTACGTCCACAAGCTGCTCACGGGCCGTCAGGACTTCTCCCGGCTGCGGGTCAGGGGCGGCCTGTCCGGCTACCCGTCCAGGGCCGAGTCCGAGCACGACGTGATCGAGAACTCGCACGCCTCCACCGTGCTCGGCTACGCCGACGGCCTGGCCAAGGCCAACGAGCTGCGGGGGCTGACCGACCGCAGCGTGGTCGCGGTGATCGGCGACGGTGCGCTGACCGGCGGGATGGCCTGGGAGGCGCTGAACAACATCGCCGAGGCCCAGGACCGTCCGCTGATCATCGTGGTCAACGACAACGAGCGCTCCTACTCGCCCACCATCGGCGGCATGGCCAACCACCTCGCCACCCTGCGCACCACCCAGGGCTACGAGCGCTTCCTCAGCTGGGGCAAGGACGCGCTGCAGCGCACCCCGGTGGTCGGCCAGCAGATCTTCGAGACCCTGCACGGCGCCAAGAAGGGCCTCAAGGACTTCATCGCCCCGCAGGGCATGTTCGAGGACCTCGGCCTGAAGTACATCGGCCCGATCGACGGCCACGACGAGCAGGCCCTGGAGTCCGCGCTGAAGCGCGCCAAGGGCTTCGGCGGGCCGGTCATCGTGCACTGCCTGACCCAGAAGGGCCGCGGCTACCGCGCCGCCGAGCAGAACGAGGAGGACCGCTTCCACGCCGTGGGGGTGATCCACCCCGACACCGGCCTTCCCGTGAAGACCGCGGGCCAGGACTGGACCTCGGTCTTCGGCGAGGAGATGGTGGCGCTCGGCCGCGAGCGCCGCGACCTGGTCGCCATCACCGCCGCGATGCTGCACCCGGTCGGCCTGGCCCCGTTCGCCAAGGAGTTCCCCGAACGGACGTATGACGTCGGGATCGCCGAACAGCACGCCGCGGTGAGCGCGGCGGGCCTGGCCACCGGCGGGCTGCACCCGGTGGTGGCGGTCTACGCGACCTTCCTCAACCGCTGCTTCGACCAGGTCCTGATGGACGTGGCGCTGCACAGGTGCGGGGTCACCTTCGTGCTGGACCGGGCCGGGGTCACCGGCACCGACGGCGCCAGCCACAACGGCATGTGGGACATGTCCATCCTCCAGGTCGTCCCCGGCCTGCGGCTGGCCGCGCCGCGCGACGCCGACCAGCTGCGGGCCCAGCTGCGCGAGGCCGTGGCGGTGGCGGACGCGCCCACCGTGGTCCGCTACTCCAAGGGCAGCGTCGGCCCGGCGATCCCGGCCGTGGGCCGGATCGGCGGCATGGACGTGCTGCGCGACAGCGGCGAGCCGGTCGGTTCGGTGCGCGCCGAGGTCCTGCTGGTCTCGGTCGGGGCGATGGCCGCGACCTGCCTGGAGGCCGCCGAGCTGCTGGCCGCCCAGGGGATCAGCAGCACCGTGGTCGACCCGCGCTGGGTCAAGCCGGTCGACCCGGCCCTGCCGGGGCTGGCCGCCGAGCACCGCGTCGTGGTCACCGTCGAGGACAACGGCCGGGTCGGCGGCGTCGGCGCGACCGTCGCGCAGGCGCTGCGCGACGCCGGGGTGGACGTGCCGCTGCGCGACTTCGGCATCCCGCAGGAGTTCCTGGACCACGCCTCCCGCAACGAGATCCTGGAGCAGATCGGGCTCACCGGGCCCGCCATCGCCGAGCGGGTGGCCGGCGTCGTCGCCAAGGTCACGGCGGCCGCCGCGGTCTGATCAGCGGGTTCGTCCGCCATGGCCGAACCCGCCTGCGTGACCACGCAGTCACCGGGTAGCGTGGCCCTTGTGTCGAATCAGCCGTCGGACCGCCGCCGCTCGTCCGAGCTGAGGATGAACGGCGGCTCAGCCGCTCTGCCGGTGGGCAGCCTCTCGCTGGGCGCCCTGGTCGAGCGTGCCCGCGAAGCGCTGCGCACGGGCTACTGGGCCCGGCTGGTGCCCCTGTACGGGGCGCTGGCCGTGCTCACCCATCTGCCGTCGTTCGCCCGTACGGTCTGGAGCCCGGACGAGGGCTACCTCGCCACCCAGGCCAGGATGCTGGCCGGCGGCGGGGTGCTCTACGACACTGTGGTGGACCGGAAGCCGCCGCTGCTGCCCTGGCTGTACGAGGGCGCCTTCGCCCTCTTCGGCTCGACCTCGCTGTGGCCGCTGCGGGTGCTCGCCATCGGCGCGCACCTGGCCACCGCGGTGCTGCTGGCCGCCATCGCCCGCAAGCGTTGGGGTAACCGGGCCGGGGCCGCCGCCGGCGCGCTCTACCTACTGGTCTCCATCGGCCTCTCGCCGGAGGACAGCCAGGCGGCGACCTTCGAGGTCTTCATGCTGCCGGCCACCGCCGCCGCCTTCTGGTTCGCCCAGAACCGCCGCTGGGGCCCGGCCGGGGCGGCCGTGGCCGCCGCCGGACTGACCAAGCAGACCGGCGGCGCCGTGCTGTTCGCGGTGCTCTGGCTGCTGCGCCAGGACAGCCGCAGGCCGGGCGGCTCCCGGCCGCGCACCTCGCTGGCGGCGCTGGCCTTCGGCTTCGGGCTGCCGGTCACGGTGATCGCGCTCTCCACCGGCGTCAGGAACTTCGCCTTCTGGGTGATCACCGGCAGCAGCGAGTACGCCTCGCTGGACGGCGCCTGGCTCAACATGCTCGGCCGGGCCTTCGGCAACGCCGCGATCCTGGCGGTCGCCGCGCTGGGACTGCTGGTGCCGTTGGCCCGCCGCTGGCGCCGGGTGCGGGAGGACGCCGACCTGTGGATCTGGTTCGGATCCTCCGGGCTCGGCGTGATCACCGGGTTCCACTTCTTCGGCCACTACTACCTGCAGCTGATCCCGCCGCTGGTGCTGCTCGGCGTCGGCGCCGTGGCCAGGGGGGCGGCCCGCTGGAAGCCGGTGCTGGTGTACTCGCTCGCGGCCAGTGCCGCCTTCGTGGTCCTCGGCTTCCTCTGGCCGCACCAGCCGCTGCAGCACGCCGAGTCGGTGGCCGCCGAGGTGACCAAGGACACCAAACCGCAGGACTCGGTGCTGGTCTGGGGCATGCACCCGGAGATGTACTGGCTGGCCGACCGCAAGCCGGCCAGCCGTTACCTCACCGCGGGTCTGCTCACCAACTACTCCGGCGGCCGGAACCCCGAGAGCGTGGGCGTGGCCGACGGCATGGCCAACGCCTGGAAGACCTTCGACGCGGAGATGTCCGAACAGCTGCCCGAGGTGGTCGTGGACGACTCCGGCAGCGCACCGTACGCCCCGAAGTACATCGCCCCGATGCAGGCCCTGCTGGCGGCCCACTACCAGAAGGTGGGCACCGACGGCAGCACGGTGATCTACCGGCTCAAGGATCCGCAGACCTGCCGCGTCCCCGGGTGAAGGACTCCCATCCAGCCATGGCATCCTGTCGGGTGCACGGCTGGACGGTGAGGAGAGAGAACCCGGTGAAGCGCTCCGCAAGCAAGGTTCCCGCGGTCGACGGGACGAAGCAGGACCAGGTGGGTGCGGTCGGCACCGGCGACACGGTGCGGCGCAGTTCGACCGGGCGCTGGGTGGTGGCCGGGATAGGCGTGGTCGCGGTGTTCGTCGCCGCGGGCTTCGTCGGCTCGCTGGTCCGCGACCACAAGTCCAAGCAGCTCAGCCCGCCGGCCACGGCCACCGGGACGCAGAACCTCGCCGTGCCGGTCTGGGGCCACGCGGCGGTCACCCTGACCGTCTACGAGGACATGCGCGACCCGGCCTCGCTGGCCTTCGCCGAGCAGTACGACGCCACGCTGGCGCAGCTGGTCGCCTCCGGGGCGGCCAATGTCACCTACCGCGAGACCACCGGGACGGACGCGGCCCACGGCGGCACCGGCTCGCTGCAGGCCGGGAACGCGCTGGCCTGTGCCGTCGACACCTCGGTCGTCGACTTCGCCAAGTACCGCAAGGTGCTGCTGGAGAACCAGCCCGCGAATGTGACCGACGACGCCTACGCCTCGAACTCCAAGCTGATCTCGCTGGCCAAGAAGGTCAAGGCGCTGGACACGGACGTCTTCCGGGCCTGCCTGGACAAGGGCGACCACAAGGTGTGGGTGCAGGACTCGCAGAAGGACTTCACCGCCTCCGGATACGGCAGCGCCCCGGTGCTCACCATGACCACCACCGGCGACAGCACGCCCGTGGTCCTGGTCGGCAACGGCTCCAAGGCCACCCTGAAGCAGCTCACCGACACGGTGATCAACGCGGCCGTGGTCGCCCCGCTGCCCAGCGAGGCCGCAGTGGTGACCGCCCCGAGCGCCTCCGCCTCCGCCTCCGCGTCGGGCTCCGCCTCTGCCTCCGCCTCGTCAAGTACTCCCTGACGGAAGAATCGGGTGTGGCCCGCTCTTACCGGGCCGCACCGCGATGCGCCGCCGCACCGGCAGGACCAGCCAGGAGGCGGCGATCCCCAGGGCGGCGCCGATCAGGATCTCCAGCAGCCGGGTCCACAGCAGCGCCGGGGCGCTCTCGCCGAAGTAGCCGTACATCAGGGCCAGTGCCGCGGTGACCCCGGCCGCCCAGAACGCGTAGCTGGCGCTGCGCAGCCAGGTCGCCAGCGCCAGGGTGACGAAGATCAGCACGACCGAGAGGCGGTCGCCGGGCCCGAAGGCCCCGGCGATCCCGGTCGCGACGAGGGTGCCCACGGCGGCGCCCGCTGCCCGGAGCACGCCCTTGTGCAGCACGTCCGTGCGTTCCCGCGCGCCGCTGCAGACGATGAACGCGGTGAGCACAACCCAGGGCCAGTGCGCGGGGAAGGCATACCGGCCCACCGCGAAGGCCGCGCCGAGCGCGACGCCCATCTGCAGCGCCAGCCGGCTGCTGGGCCGTATCCGGTGCCGGGGGACGGCGGCCGCCTGCGGCTCGGGCCGCCGCTCGGGCCAGGCGCGCTCGCCGAGGCCGAGCTTCCACGCCCCCACCTGGACCACCAGCACCCAACCCGCCGCGATCAGGGCCACCAGGGCGACCCAGCCCGCGTGCGCGGCCCCGGTCGGAGCGCCGACCGGCCCCTGCAGCACCAGCACCGACACGAACGGCAGCACGGCCATGGCGCCGATCCTGGCCGCGTGCCGACCGAAGCGCCGGATCCAGACGGTGGCGCAGACGCCGAGCACGAACAGGGCGTCCCCGATGTTCGGATGCCGGGCGATCAGTGAGCCGACCGCATCGGCGGCGAGGGCGGCGAGCGGCAGCACCCCCAGGCCGAGCAGACGGTCCGCGGCGAAGGCGACCCGCTGGGTCCTGGCCAGGGTCAGCGACAGCACGACCGACAGGACCACGACGTCGATCCGCAGGTGCGCGAGGTGCTCCAGCAGCAGCGCGCTCCCGTAGCTCGCCAGCACGGCGGCCATCGCCACCACCGTGGCCCGGAGCTCATGACGCACAGAAGTACTCAGCATGGCGTATGATTTCCTGTCGATTTTCAGGGATTGGTGGCGATAATTTGTAAGTGATAGCTTAGCAATATGGCACAGGGAGAACCAGAGGAGCTGGCCGCCGCGGCGGCGGAGATCCGGCAGGCAGTGATCGGGCTGGCCCGGCAGATGCGTGCGGGGCGCTCGCCGGAGGCGCTGAGCGTCAACAAGGTGAGCGTTCTGGCCCGGCTGCGCCGCAGCGGCTCCGCCACGCCCGGCGAGCTCGCCGCGGCGGAGCACCAGCAGCCGCAGTCCCTCACCCGGGTCTTCGCGGAGCTGGAGCAGGCGGCGCTGATCACCCGCTCCCGGGACCGGCGGGACGGCCGCCAGTACGTCCTGGCGCTCACCGAGGCGGGCCGCGAGGCGCTGGCCCGGGACATGGCCGAACGGGACCGCTGGCTGGCCGCCGCGCTGGGCGCGCTCACGCCTACCGAGCGGGAAGTGCTTCGACTGGCAGCATCACTGATGGACCGTCTGGCTGCGGACGGCTCAGGCTCCACCCATGCGACCCAACCGTGACGCATCGTCACACCTAGGGGGAACACGCCATGCGCTGGTCAGAGCACGCCATCTGGTGGCAGGTCTATCCGCTGGGCTTCACCGGGGCCGAACCGCAGGCGCTGCCGCCCGACGCGCCGCCGGTGCACCGGCTGTCCCATGTCGCCGACTGGCTGGACTACCTGGTCGGGCTCGGCTGCAACGGCCTGGCGCTGGGCCCGGTCTTCGCCTCGGAGACGCACGGCTACGACACCGTCGACCATCTGCGGATCGATCCCCGGCTGGGCACCGAGGACGATCTGCGCCGCCTCGTCGACCGGGCCGCCGAACGCGGGGTGCGGATCGTCCTCGACGGCGTGTTCAACCACGTCGGCCGGGGCTTCCCGGCCTTCGCCGACGTGGACGCCCGCGGCCGGGACTCCCGGTACGCCACCTGGTTCACCGTCGATCCCGTCACCGGCGACTACCGCACATTCGAGGGGCACCACCAGCTGGTCGAGCTCAACCACGAGGAACCCGCCGTCGCCGACCATGTGGTGGAGGTGATGTGCCACTGGCTGGGGCTCGGCGTCGCCGGATGGCGGCTGGACGCTGCCTACGCCGTCCCGCAGGCCTTCTGGCGCACCGTCACCGACCGGGTCCGGGCGCGGTTCCCGGACGCCTGGTTCGTCGGCGAGGTGATCCACGGGGACTATCCGGCCTTCGTGGACAAGGGCGGCCTGGACTCGGTCACCCAGTACGAGCTCTGGAAGGCGCTGTGGAGCTCCTGCAACGACCGCAACCTCTACGAGCTGGCCTGGGCTCTGGACCGGCACAACGCGCTGCTGGACAGCTTCGTCCCGATGACCTTCCTCGGCAACCACGACGTGACCCGGATCGCCAGCAGGCTGGACGACGAGCGGCACCTGGCCCCGGCCCTCGCGGTGCTGCTCACCCTCGGCGGGCATCCGTCCGTCTACTCCGGCGACGAGCAGGCGTTCCGCGGGGTCAAGGAGGAGCGGGTCGGCGGGGACGACGCCGTCCGCCCGGCCTTCCCCGCGCTGCCGAGCGGTCTGGCCCCGTACGGCGCCGCCCACCACCGGCTGCACCAGCAGCTGATCGGTCTGCGCCGGCGCCACCCCTGGCTGACCCGGGCCCGCAGCACCGTCCGGCAGCTGACCAACACCACCCTGGTGTACACGCTGGGCGACGGGGAACAGAGCCTCGCTGTGGCGCTCAGCCTGGGGGAGGAGCCGGTCCGGCTGCCGCTGCCCGAGGGCGGCTGGCAGCATGCCGCCGGACCCGGTGCCGTGAACCACGGCGAGGCCGAACTCCCCACGGCCGGCTGGCTGGTGGCTACGGCAGCCGGGCCGACCGCGGCGGCGCGCTGACCGGGCGCCCGGCCCGGAAGACCGCGAGCGGCCGGGCGCCGATGAGGCGGTGCAGCTCCCGCTCGGTCTCCGCGCAGTCGATCAGCTGGCTGAGCGGGTGCACCGAGATGCCCTGGGCGGCCAGCGCGTACCAGACCCGCAGCAGCTCACGCCCGGCGCGGACCATGTCTTCGGCGGTCTCGGGGCTGCCGCTGAGGACCAGAACGCTGCCCTCGCCGCGCAGCAGGCCGGACTGGGTGGCCGCCAGCACCGGCGCCAGCGGCCGGCTCGCGTGTGCGGCCAGTACCGCCCGCAGCGCGAGCGCCTCGGGCCGCGACATCACCAGCGCCTCGTAGGTCAGACCGTCCTGGTGGTACCGGGGGTGACGTGGCGTCAGCCGCAGCCAGGAGCGCAGCTCGGCGGCCACCCCAGGGGCGGACCAGAGCCGGCGGTCCGCCCGGACGGCGAGGCCGGCCAGCTCGTACGTGGGCAGTTCGGTCAACCCGGCGGTGGTCAACTGGAGCCTGGCGCGGGCGATCTCCTCCGGGGCGAGCCGTCCGGCCCGGTGCTTGCCCCGGGCACAGCCGCGCGCGGCGATGCCGGCGGCGGTGAAGTCGGTGGCGTAGCGGGAGTCCGCGCGGACCAGCCGGGCCACGGAGCGGCTGGTCTCGTCCACCTGGATCTCCGCGCGGACGTCCAGCCCCGCGTCGGCGGCGGCGATCAGCCAGGTCTCGACATAGCCGCCGAGGCAGAGGTGGAGGTCCCGTCGGGTGGGGTCGCCGACCGGCAGCGAGCGGGCCGGGTCCCAGCCGATGGTGAGCGCGTCCTTCCCGTAACTGACGATCCAGGGCTGGGCGTTGTGCGGGCTCGGCGCGCGGGCGGCCAGCGGCGCCAGGGCGCGGAGGTCCTCGGTCCAGGTCATGACGGCTTGCCCAGATGCCTCACCGGGCGGGCCGGGAGGCCGCGTTCGGTCTCGGCGCTGAGCGGGGCGAAGGTGTCGATATGGCTGAGCGCACCGTCCTCCGCGCGCCAGACGCCGTTGGTGTAGCCGTGCGCGTCGGCGGTGTAGATCCTGATCCACCCGGCGGTCGCCCGCTTGGTGCCCTCGTCGGTGAGCCAGCACATCAGCCGGGCGTGCGCGGTGCCGCGGGCGAACTTCAGCAGTTCGTCGCGGTCGCTGAAGAAGGCGATGGTGCCCAGGGTGAAGGGCGCGCGCCAGTACACCTTGTGCCAGACATAGCCTTTCATCCGCCTCATCTCGCGGACCATCCGCAGCCAGCCGGGTCCCAGGGCCAGGATCGACCACAGCCCGGAGTACTGGGTCGCCCCCACGAACATCGCACCGGCCTGGGCCGGCGGCGGCGCGAGCGAGAAGTCGTCACTGCGCATCCGGCTCAACTCTCCTTGACCAGATAGGTGTTCTTGATGCGGGTGGAGCCGGCGAAGGGCCCGGTGCCGTGCGGGTGGATCCGTACCGCGATCTCCGCCGCCGAGGCGTCCTCGGCCATCGACTGGGCGAAGTCCCGGCTGCAGGAGGCGAGATGACGGAGCACCCCGGCCCGGCAGCTCTTGGCCAACTGCTCCTGCTCCGGCCCGGTCTCCACGGTGCCCGGCCGCAGCTGCACATGGACGACGGGGCGGGACTCCAGATCGGCGCCCTCTTCCAGCCCGAGCGCGAACCCCTCGATGGCGCCGGCCAGCGGATTGTCCTGGTAGAGCCCGTACTCGACGTCCTGGGGGTAGATGTTGGCGCCCATGTAGGAGACGGTCGAGTCGGCCCGCCCGTAGAGGAACAGCAGCGGAAGCTGCATCCGCTCGCGCAGGTGGGTGCGGGTGGCCTGTTCCAGCAGCTCGGGGCGGACGACGGCGAGCGCGGCGATCCGCTCCCAGGCCTCGGGGAAGCTGAGCAGGGTGCCCTCGTCGCCGATGTTGTAGCGCAGCTTGGGCGCCATCACGGCGGTGGAGTTGATGGTGCAGAGGATCTCCCCGGTACGTCCGTCGCCGGTGGTCTCCAGGTAGGTCTCCAGCGGGTTGTACTGGAACACCATGGGCAGCCGCTGCTCGTCCGGGCCGAGGAAGGCCGCACGGAACGCGGCGTCCTCGCGGATCCGGCGGCGCAGCCAGACGCTGAAGGTGGTCTCGCCGCCCATGCCGATCGTCAGGTCCGAGGCCCCGTACCCGGAGCGGACCTTGGCGAACACATCGCCGACGTAGTCGCGCAGCGCCTCGGTCATCCCCTCACCGCCGACCATGGCCGCCATACGGTAGCCCTTGAACCAGGTCTCCCCGGCCAAGCGGTCCCGAAGGTGCTTCAGGAACGGGGGATAGGCGGTGACCAGGTAGTCGTAGCGCGGCCCGAAGTGGCGCAGGGTGTCAATGATCTTGTCGAGGTCGGGGCCGGTGTTCTTGACGGTGGCGATCCTCGCCATCGCGATCCCGGTGTTGGTGCCGGTGGCCCAGGCGCCCATCGAGTAGGCGTTGATCACGAACAGCCGCCGGGAGGGGAACACCAGCGAGGTGTACCCGGCGACATTGCGGTGCACGGTGTTCAGCTCGCGCCGACTGCGCACCCAGTTGTACGGGGTACCGGACGACCCCGAGGACTCGTCCACCACACTGCCCGCGACCTCGACCCGGCCCTTCCAGCAGCGGGCGTCCTCCGGGTACGCCTTGACGTAGCCGACCTTGTCGGTGGGCGGGTACGAGGCCAGCGAGAACCAGCGGAACCGCCAGCCCCCACGTGCCAGGTGCTCCTGGTAGGCGGGCACGTCCAAGGCGGCGAACTGGCAGGTCATCCAGGCGTGCAGGCGGGCGAAGTCGCCCATCCACGGCCGGTAGTTGCGCGCCATCGCCCGCCACACCATCGGGTGCGAGCGGTAGACCCGGTACATCCCGGTCAACCCGAAGCTCAGGATGCGGAGCATCCATTGGCGCAGAAAAGTCCCCATGAACCAAGATTGACGGCGTATCAGCACGGAAGACACCGCACGGATACTCAACCCGCTATGAGTAGTACACCACCACCAGGGGCGCGGGGAACTGCGCGACCAGCCCTCTACGGAGGTGCATGGTTGGCAGCGCAGTTCCCCGCGCCCCTCATGGCTTATGCAGGAACGCTGGCAATCCCGGGTGCCAGGAACGGCTTGCCGTTCACCCGCTGGGAGACCCCGCTGCGGTCCAGGTAGGGAGTGATCCCGCCGAGGTGGAAGGGCCAGCCCGCGCCGGTGATCAGGCACAGGTCGATGTCCTGCGCCTCGGCGACCACGCCCTCGTCCAGCATCAGCGCGATCTCCTGCGCCACCGCCGTCAGCGCCCGGTCGAGCACCTGCTCGGCCGTCAGCACCACGTCGCCGACCTGCAGCAGCGCTGCGACCTCGGGGTCGATCTCCTGCTGCCCGGAGGCCCAGGTGTAGAACCCGCGCTTGCCGGCCGCGACGACCCGCCGCAGGTTCTCGGAGACGGTGAACCGCTCCGGGAACGCCCCGTGCAGCGTCTCCGACACGTGCAGCGCGATGGCCGGGCCGACCAGCTCGATCAGCACGATCGGCGACATGGGGAGCCCCAGCGGCTCCACACCCTTCTCGATCGTGTCGATCGGGGTGCCCTCGTCGATGACCGTCTGGATCTCGCCCATGAAGCGGGTGAGGATGCGGTTGACCACGAACGCCGGGGCGTCCTTGACCAGCACGCCGGTCTTCTTCAGCTTCTTGGCCACGCCGAACGCCGTGGCCAGCGAGGTGTCGTCGGTGCTCTCGCCCCGGACGATCTCCAGCAGCGGCAGCACCGCCACCGGGTTGAAGAAGTGGAAGCCGACGACCCGCTCGGGGTGCTCCAGCTTCGCGGCCATCTCGGTGACCGACAGCGAGGAAGTGTTGGTCGCCAGGATGCAGGTCGGCGAGACCACAGCCTCGACGTCCGCGAACACCTGCTGCTTGACGCCCAGCTCCTCGAACACGGCCTCGATCACGAAGTCCGCGTCGCCGAAGGCGGCGGCCTTGTCCAGCGAGCCGGTGACCAGGCCCTTGAGCCGGTTGGCGCCGTCCTGGTTGAGCCGCCCCTTGGCCTGCAGTTTGTCGATCTCGCTGTGGACGTAGCCCACGCCCTTGTCGACCCGCTCCTGGTCGATGTCGGTGAGCACCACCGGCACCTTGAGCTGACGGGCGAACAGCAGCGCCAGCTGCGAGGCCATCAGGCCCGCGCCGACCACGCCGACCTTGGTGACCGGACGCGCCAGCGACTTGTCCGGCGCGCCGAACGGGCGCTTGCCGCGCTTCTGCACCAGGTTGAAGGCGTAGATGCCGCTGCGCAGCTCGCCGCCCATGATCAGGTCGGCCAGCGCCGCGTCCTCGGCGTCGAACCCGGCCTGCAGGTCACCGTCCTTGGCAGCGGCGATGATGTCCAGCGCCCGGTAGGGAGCTGGCGCGGCGCCGTGCACCTTGGAGTCGGCGATGGCGCGGCCGTGCGCGACCGCCGCGTCCCAGGCCTCGCCGCGGTCGATCTCGGGGCGCTCGACGACGGTCTCGCCCTTGACCACGGTGGCGGCCCAGAGCAGCGACTGCTCCAGGAAGTCGGCCGGGGCGAACACCGCGTCGGCGATGCCCAGGTCGAACACCTGCTTGCCCTTGAGCTGGCGGTTCTGCGAGAGCGAGTTCTCGATGATGACCGAGATCGCCTTCGCCGGACCGATCAGGTTCGGCAGGATGGTGCAGCCGCCCCAGCCCGGGACCAGTCCGAGGAAGCACTCCGGCAGCGAGAACGCCGGGACGCCGGTGCTGACCGTGCGGTAGTCGCAGTGCAGGCCGATCTCGACCCCGCCGCCCATCGCCGCACCGTTGTAGAAGGTGAAGGTCGGGACGGGCAGTGCGGCGATCCGCTTGAAGACGTCGTGGCCGCCCTTGCCGATGGCCAGCGCGTCACTGTGCTCCTTGAGCACCTCGACGCCCTTGAGGTCGGCGCCGACCGCGAAGATGAACGGCTTGCCGGTGATACCGACGGCGGCGATCTTGCCGGCCGCGGACTCGCGCTCGACCTGGTCCAGCGCCTCGCTCAGCTTGGCCAGCGAGCCGGGGCCGAAGGTGGTCGGCTTGGTGTGGTCGAAGCCGTTGTCCAGCGTGATCAGCGCGAAGCGGCCGGCGCCCAGCGGCAGATCGAGGTGGCGCACGTGGGCCGAGGTGACGACCTCGTCCGGGAACAGCCCGTGAGCGCGCTTCAGCAGCTCAGTGGTGTCGTTAATGATTGGAGTGCTCATCACTTGCCACCCTCGGTGAAGTTCGGGTTCTCCCAGATGACCGTTCCGCCCATGCCCATGCCGATGCACATGGAGGTCAGGCCGTAGCGGACGTCGGGGCGCTCCTCGAAGCGCCGCGCCAGCTGGGTCATCAGCCGGACGCCGGAGGAGGCCAGCGGGTGGCCGTAGGCGATCGCGCCGCCGTACGGGTTCACCCGCTCGTCGTCGTCGGCGAGGCCGAAGTGGTCCAGCATGGAGAGGACCTGGATGGCGAAGGCCTCGTTGATCTCGAACGCGCCGATGTCGGCGATGGTCAGACCGGCCTGGCGCAGCGCCTTCTCGGTCGCCGGGACCGGGCCGATGCCCATGACCTCGGGCTCCACGCCGACGAAGGCGTAGGAGACCATGCGCATCTTGACCGGCAGGCCCAGCTCGCGGGCCACGTCCTCGGCGGCGATCAGCGAGGCGGTGGCGCCGTCGTTGAGTCCGGCCGCGTTGCCCGCGGTGATCCGGCCGTGCGGACGGAACGGGGTCTTCAGACCGGCCAGCATCTCCATGGTGGTGCCGGGGCGCATCGGCTCGTCGACCGTGGCCAGGCCCCAGCCGGTCTCGCCGGCGGCCTCATTGGTGCGGCGCACCGCGACCGGCACCAGGTCGGGCTGGATGACGCCGTTGGCGTACGCCTTGGCGGCCTTCTCCTGGCTGCGGACGGCGTAGGCGTCGCAGCGCTCCTTGGTCAGGTGCGGGAACCGGTCGTGCAGGTTCTCCGCGGTCATGCCCATGAACAGCGCCGACTCGTCGACGATCTTCTCGGACATGAAGCGGGGGTTGGGGTCCACGCCCTCGCCCATGGGGTGGCGCCCCATGTGCTCGACACCGCCGGCGATGGCGATGTCGTAGGCGCCGAAGGCGATGCCGCCGGCGACCGAGGTGGCGGCGGTCATCGCACCGGCGCACATCCGGTCGATGGAGTAGCCGGGCACCGTCTTCGGCAGGCCGGCCAGCAGCGCCGCGCTGCGGCCCAGGGTGAGGCCCTGGTCGCCGATCTGCGTGGTGGCGGCGATGGCCACCTCGTCCACGCGGGCCGGGTCCAGGCTCGGGTTGCGGCGCAGCAGCTCGCGGATGGCCTTGATCACCAGATCGTCGGCGCGGGTCTCCGCGTAGATGCCCTTCGGTCCGGCCTTGCCGAACGGGGTGCGGACGCCGTCGACGAAGACGACGTCCCTCGCGGTACGAGGCACGGTGGCTCTCCTCCCAAGTCCCCATGTGGGGGCCCAAATGACGTAGCGGCCCTGCTGGACCGGTGCGGGCAGACGTCGGCCGCACTGGGTCGACGACGTCCCTGGAAGAGATGCTACCTGCTAGTAACTTCGTTTCCCATACCGAACCCGGAGCAGTCCTCCGGGGGCACTGCGGCCGGTCAGCCCTGGCCGTTGAAGGGGGCCGTCGGAACCGCCTGGGCAGGGGTGCGGGCCTGCGCGAAAGCCTTGGCGAGCACCGGTGCGACCAGCTCGGACTGCCAGCCGCGGGCACCGTGGCCGCGCAGCGCCGTGGCGACCGCCTCGGCGGTGGCGGGGGCGGGCGGGGCCCAGGAGACCCGGCGCACCAGGTCCGGCGAGACCAGGTTCTCCTGCGGGAGGTTCAGCGACTCGGCGAGCGTTCCCACCGCGCTGCGCGCGCCCGCGAGCCGGGCGGCGGCCAGCGGGTCCTTCTCGGCCCAGGAGCGCGGCGGCGGCGGGCCCTCGTGCGGGGCCGACGGGGGCGGCAGCTGCGCCTCGGGGACGGCCCGGGCCGACTCGACGGCCGAGAACCACTGCTCCAGCGCCCGGCGGTGCACCCGCGGGCCGAAACCGGGCAGCGCCTGGAGAGCGTGGATGCTGGCCGGCATGGCCAGCGCGGCGGCGACGATGGCGGCGTCGGAGAGGATGCGTCCCGGCGAGATGTCGCGGTCCCGGGCGACCCGGTCCCGGGTCTGCCACAGCTCCTTGACCGCGGCCAGCTGCCGGCGGCGGCGCACCTTGTGCACGCCGGAGGTCCGGCGCCAGGGGTCGACTCTGGGCGCGGGGGGTCCGGCGGCGGCGATCGCGGCGAACTCCTCCTTGGCCCAGTCCAGCTTTCCCTGGGCGTCCAGCTCCGCCTCCAGCGCGTCCCGCAGGTCCACCAGGACCTCGACGTCCAGTGCCGCGTAGCGCAGCCACGGCTCGGGCAGCGGCCGGGTGGACCAGTCGACGGCGGAGTGCCCCTTCTCCAGGGTGAAGCCCAGCACGCTCTCGACCATCGGTCCCAGGCCGACCCGGGGGAAGCCGGCGATGCGTCCGGCCAGCTCGGTGTCGAACAGCGAGGTCGGCCGCATGCCCAGCTCGGCCAGGCAGGGCAGGTCCTGGGTGGCGGCGTGCAGCACCCACTCGGTGTCGGCCAGGGCCGCGCCCAGCGAGGAGAGGTCGGGGCAGCCGACCGGGTCGATCAGGGTGCTGCCGGCCCCCTCGCGGCGCAGTTGCACCAGGTAGGCGCGCTGGCCGTAGCGGTATCCCGAGGCCCGTTCGGCGTCGATGGCGACCGGGCCGGTTCCGGCGGCGAAGCGGGCGACGACCTCGGCGAGAGCCGTCGCGTCGGCGACCACCGGGGGGATGCCCTCACGCGGCTCCAGCAGCGGAATCGGACCGCCGGCCTCCGGGGCGTCGGCCCCGTCGCCGGCAGCCTGGCTGCCTGTGGCGTCGTCGGTGCTGTCGGTGGTGGCTTCGCGGGCGTCGGTCACGCGCCAAGCCTACGCCCGTGCGCCTTCCCGTCCGCCTGCGTGCACAGGGTCGCACAGGGGTCGCACGGTCGTGGCGGCCTGGCCCGGCGCTCGTCGAGGGCCCCGGGTGTGCCGTCCGCACAAGGGCGGCGCCTCACCGCAGGGGAGCGGAGGAACGTTCCCTCATACGGTGAGGCGCTGGTCGTACTAGTGGATGATCCCGGTGCGCAGGGCGACCGCCACCATCCCGGCGCGGTCGCCGGTGCCGAGCTTGCGGGCGATCCGGGCGAGGTGGCTCTTCACGGTGAGCGCGGACAGGCCCATGGCGACGCCGATGGCCTTGTTGGACTGGCCCTCGGCGACCAGCCGGAGCACCTCCACCTCGCGTCCGGACAGCTCGCGGTAGGCGGGCGGCGGGGGAGTGCCGGGGGCGCCCTGGGCGGCCCCGGGCGCGCTGCCCGGCGCGCCGGCGGGCATGCCCGGACGGCGCAGGTGGCCCGCCAGGCCGGGTCGGCCGCCCAGGCCGGGAGCGCCCGCCATCCCCGGACGCTGCGGCAGGCCGGTGTTGACCCGGGTACCGGTGACCACGTAGCCCTTCACCCCGCCGGCCAGCGCGCTGCGGACCGCGCCGATGTCGTCGGCCGCGGACAGGGCCAGGCCGTTGGGCCAGCCCGCGGCGCGGGTCTCGGCGAGGATCGCCAGCCCCGACCCGTCGGGGAGGTGGACGTCGGCGATGCAGATGTCGCGCGGGGTGCCGACCCGGGGGCGGGCCTCGGCGAGTGAGGAAGCCTCGATCACGTCGCGAACGCCCAGGGCCCAGAGGTGCCGGGTGACCGTGCTGCGGACCCGGGGGTCCGCGACGACCACCATGGCGGTGGGCTTGGTCGGACGATAGGCGACCAGGTTTGCGGGGTGCTCGAGAAGAACAGACACCAGGCCTCCTGAGGGATGGCTCGAAGACCCGGTCAGTTGCAGATGGGGTGGGGTCCTCGGGTGGAAAGGGTCACTGACTGCTTCGGCATGATGGTTGCCCGGCTTTAGCGAATGATCACGATTGAGTGAGCGTCAAATCGGGCACTTCGTGCATTTTGACCAACTCGACCGAGCGTAAGTCACCCTAAAGTGATCAAAAGCGGTCGACACGCCGAACGTCTGCCCGATTTTCTTCTGGGCTGTCGTCGAGGGTCAGAGCGGGCGGCGGCGCATCGGCATCGGGACCACGCCTGCCGCGCCGGCCGCGGACGCGGAGGGTCCGGCCGAGGCGGTGGGCAGCGCCGGGGGCAGTCCGGCGCACTGGCAGAGCAGCTCGCACCAGGCCCGCAGGTGCTCGGCGAAGCCGCCGCCGGGCATGTCGTGCGGCAGCGGGGTCCAGGAGGCGCGGATCTCGATCTCGGTGGAGCCCTCGCGCTCGGCGAGGCCGCCGAAGTACTGCGAGGAGCAGCGGGTGACCGTGCCGCTGGGCTCGGTCCAGCGGGCACCCTGCTGGGCCAGCGCGTCCATCAGCCAGGACCAGCCGACCTCGCCCAGCAGCGGGTCCGAGCCCATCTCCGGCTCCAGCTCGGCACGGCCCATCGAGACCAGCCGGAACTCGCCGTTCCAGGCCTCGTGGCCGCCCGGCTCGTGCAGCAGCACCAGCCGCCCGTCCGCCAGTTCCTCCCCGTCCACCTCTACCGTGGCGGTCAGGGCGTACGCGAAGGAGGCCAGTTTGCGCGGCGCCGGGGTGTCGCCGATGACCACCTCGGGGCGCAGCCGCGTTCCGCGCAGCGCCTCCACGGCCTCGCGGAAGACCGGCGGTACGCCGGGGGTTCCGTCCTCACTCGCTGGGTGCCCGCTGACCGCTGCCATGCCGGAAGAGTAAGACGCGGGCACCTTCGCGTGCGGGAGGCACCACGGTCGTGCGTGAGCAGCGTTCCGCGCGTGCGAGGATTTGTCGCGTGAGCGACAGCGGGAGTGAGACGGTGGCCAAGTCCGGTGCGGTGCAGGAGTCGGCGTTCCTTCGGGCCTGCCGGGGCGAGGAGGTGCCGCACACCCCGGTGTGGTTCATGCGCCAGGCCGGGCGGTCGCTGCCCGAGTACCTGAAGATCCGCGAGGGCATCGCCATGCTGGACTCCTGCATGATGCCGGAGCTGGTCAAGGAGATCACCCTGCAGCCGGTGCGCCGCCACCATGTGGACGCCGCGATCTACTTCAGCGACATCGTGGTGCCGCTCAAGGCCATCGGCGTGGACCTGGACATCAAGCCCGGCGTCGGCCCGGTCGTCGCCAACCCGATCCGCAGCCGCGCCGACCTGCAGCAGTTGCGGCCGCTGGAGCCCGGGGACGTGACCTATGTCACCGAGGCCATCGGGCTGCTCACCGCCGAACTGGGCGGCACCCCGCTGATCGGCTTCGCCGGCGCCCCCTACACGCTGGCCAGCTACCTGGTCGAGGGCGGCCCGTCCAAGAACCATGAGAACACCAAGGCGCTGATGTACGGCGACCCGGAGCTGTGGCAGGAGCTGCTGGACCGGCTCGCCGACATCACCGCCGCCTTCCTCAAGGTGCAGATCGAGGCCGGCGCCTCGGCGGTGCAGCTGTTCGACTCCTGGGTCGGCGCGCTGGCGCCCGACGACTACCGCCGCTCGGTGATGCCGGCCAGCGCCAAGGTGTTCGACGCGGTCGCCGGGTACGGGGTGCCCCGGATCCACTTCGGCGTCGGCACCGGTGAGCTGCTCGGACTGATGGGCGACGCGGGCGCGGACGTCGTCGGCGTCGACTGGCGGGTCCCGCTGGACGAGGCCGCCCGCCGGGTCGCGCCCGGCAAGGCGCTGCAGGGCAACCTCGACCCGACGCTGCTGTTCGCCCCGGAGCGGGTGGTCCGCGCCAAGACCGAGGAGGTGCTGGCGGCGGCCGAGGCGAGCGGACGCGGGCACGTCTTCAACCTCGGCCACGGGGTTATGCCCAGCACCGACCCGGACACCCTGACCCGCCTGGTCGCCCACGTCCACGAGGCCACCGCCCGGAGCTGACGGGCTTGAACGGTCAGTCGGAGGACGGGCCGTTCCCGGCCGGTTCCGGCTCCGGCTGCTCCTCGTGCTGCTGCTCCTCGTCCTTCTGGGGCCGCTGCCGACGTCGGGCGACGACCTGGACCAGCCACATCAGCAGCCCGATCGGCACCAGGAACGGCAGCGCGGCCGAGAGGGCGACCAGCAGCCAGCGGAAGGTCAGGTAGAGCGCGTGCCAGCCGCTCTTCAGAGCCGACCCCGCCGCGCCGCCGACACTCTTCCCGTGCGGTGCGGCCGGGGCGGTCGCCTTGGCGTAGAGCTCCAGGGTCACCGTCGACATCGACGTCTGCGACGCCAGTGCCTGCTGCTGCGCCTCCAGCGACTCCAGGTCCGACTCGCGCTGGGTGAGGTCCTGCTCCAGCGCGGTGATGTCGGCGATGGTCTGCGCCTTGCCGTACAGCGCCCGCACCCGGTCCACGCTGGCCTGCTCCGACTTCACCCGGCTGTTGATGTCCACGACCTGCTGGGTGACGTCCTGCGCCGAGCGCTGCTGCGCCAGCACCTTGCCGAAGGTCAGCAGTTGGTTGTAGACGCCGTCGTAGGCGGCGGCCGGTACCCGCAGCACCAGCTGCGCGGACTCACCGCTGGCGTCGGCGGGCGTCGCCAGGGACTGGGCCGTGGAGCCGGATCCGCCGGCGGCGGAGGCCTGCGGATAGGGGACGTAGGGGAGGGTGCCCACGGTGCCGGTGACCTCCGAGTCGACATAGCCGCCCACCGACTTCACCAGCGTCTCGGCCTGTTTCGCCGCTGCGGCCACCCCGCCGGAACGCAGCTGGATCTCACCGGTGTAGATCATCGACCGCGCCGCCTGCGCGGCCTGCAGCTGCGCCGAGGTCGTGCCGCCGGTGGTCTTGGCGCCGCTGCCCGCACTGCCTGCTGCGCTGCCCGCGGCCTTGTCGCCGCCTGCCGCCTGCGGCGCTGCCGCGGCTGCCCGGCCCGCCGCGTTCGCGCCGGAGCTGGTGCTGCTCCCCCCGCTGGCCCCGCACGCCCCGAGCGCCAGTCCACCCGCCAGCACCACGGCTCCGAGCGCCGTACCCCGGCGTCTGTTCTGCTTCATGTCCTGTCCTCCCCGCCTTCCCGGGCCCGCCACCGGCGGGCAGATCCGGCGATTGGACCCCGCGACCGCCCGGCGGGTTCCCGATGCGGCGTCACGTCGAGGTCACGATCCGGGCGCCCCACCGCATGTGCGAGAGTGACGGGCATGCACAGCACAGGCACCCTGCCCCATGTCGTGGTCGTCGGCGGCGGTATCGCCGGTCTCGCCGCCGCCGCGCGGCTGTCCGGCGCCGACGGCTCGCCCCGCAGCGCCCGGGTCACCCTGCTGGAGGCGGACGTCCGCCTCGGCGGCAAGCTCAGAACCGGCGAGCTGGCGGGCATTCAGGTCGACCTCGGCGCCGAGTCCATGCTGGCCCGCCGACCGGAGGCGGTCGAACTGGCCCGCGCCGTCGGCCTCGGCGACGCCCTGCAGCCGCCGGCCACGGCCAAGGCCGCCATCTGGACCCGGGGCGCGCTGCGCCCCATGCCCACCGGACATGTGATGGGCGTGCCCGGGGACCTGGACGCGCTCGCCGCCTCGGGCGTGGTCTCGCCCGAAGGCCTGGCCAGGATCGCCGAGGACCTGGATCCCGACCACCCGGCCTCGGAGGTCGGCGACGACGTCGCCGTGGGCGCCTACATCGCCGAACGGCTCGGCCGCGAGGTCGTCGACCGGCTGGTCGAGCCGCTGCTCGGCGGGGTCTACGCCGGCCACGCCGACCAACTGTCGCTGCGCGCCGCCGTTCCGCAGCTGCTGGCCACCGCACGCGGCGGTGGTTCGCTGGTCCAGGGTGTGCGCGCGCTGCAGGCGGCCACCCCGGCCAATCCAGCCCCCGTCTTCCAGGGCATCGACGGCGGCATCGGCCGGCTCCCGCTCGCCGTCGCGGACGCCTGCCGCGCCGCTGGGGTCGAGCTGCGGCTGGGCGCCGAGGTGCACGCGCTGCGCCGTACCGTCGACGGGTGGCAGGTCCGCGCCGGGGAGGAACTGCTGGCGGCCGACGCGGTCGTCCTCGCCGTGCCGGCCCCGGCCGCGGCGCGGCTGCTGGCCGACGAGGCCCCGGCCGCCTCGGCCGAGCTGGCCGCCGTCGAGTACGCCGGAATGGCGCTGGTCACCCTGGCCTTCCACCGCTCCGAGCTGGGCGGACTCACCGGCAGCGGCTTCCTTGTGCCGCCGGTCGACGGACGCTCGATCAAGGCCTCCACCTTCTCCAGCAACAAGTGGCGCTGGCTGGCCGAGGCCGCTCCCGACACCTTCGTGCTGCGCACCTCGGTCGGCCGGCACCACGAGGAGCAGGACCTTGACCGGGACGACGCCGACCTGGTCGCCCGCTCGCTGCGGGACCTCGCCGAGGCCGCCGGCATCACCGCCGTGCCTTTCGCGAGCACGGTCACCCGCTGGCGGGCCGGCCTGCCGCAGTACCCGGTCGGGCACCTGGACCGGGTCGACCGGATCGAGAAGGAGGTCGCCGCACTGCCGGGGCTGGCCCTGTGCGGAGCGGCCTACCAGGGCGTCGGCATCCCCGCCTGCATCGCCGGCGCCTGGCGGGCGGCAACCCTGGTGCAGGGGGCGCTCGCGCGGGAAGGGACAATGGGCGCATGACGGAAAGCAGTGAGAACAAGCCGAAGGCCCGCGACCTCAACAAGGTCATCCGGTACACCCTCTGGTCGGTCTTCCGGCTCAAGGACGTGCTCCCGGACGACCGCAGCGCCCACGCGGCCGAGGTCGAGGAGCTCTTCGCGCAGCTCGCCGAGAAGGACGTCACCGTCCGCGGCACCTACGACGTCTCCGGGCTGCGCGCCGACGCCGACCTGATGATCTGGTGGCACGCCGAGGACAGCGACGACCTGCAGGAGGCGTACAACCGCTTCCGCCGCACCCGGCTGGGCCGCGCCCTGGAGCCGGTCTGGTCGAACATGGCGCTGCACCGCCCGGCCGAGTTCAACAAGTCGCACATCCCCGCGTTCCTCGCGGACGAGACCCCGCGCGACTACGTCTGCGTCTACCCCTTCGTCCGTTCCTACGAGTGGTACCTGCTGGAGGACGCCGAGCGCCGCCGGCTGCTGATGGAGCACGGGATGCTGGCCCGCGGCTACCCCGACGTCCGGGCCAACACGGTCGCCTCCTTCGCCCTGGGCGACTACGAGTGGCTGCTGGCGTTCGAGGCCGACGAGCTCTACCGGATCGTCGACCTGATGCGCGACCTGCGCGCCTCCGAGACCCGTCGGCACGTCCGCGAGGAGGTGCCCTTCTTCACCGGGCGCCGCAAGCCGGTTGCGGAGCTGCTGGCCGGACTGGCCTGAGCCGTCGTCGCTGCCCTGGCCCTAGCGGGTGCCGGAGGCCGATCTCCAGCGGTCCCGACGCGCGGGCACGGCGTCGTGGCTGACTGACGGCCGGTCAGGAAGCCTGTGGGCCAGGGCATTGACGGCGACCACGACGACGATGCCGACCACGCACAGCACGGCGGTGCCCAGCAGCGGCGGATTGCGGTCCAGCCCCGGGTTGCCCTGGATGCTGTCGTCGGCCCAGCCGAGCGTCGCCACGGTTCCGAGCGCGAGTGTCAGCAGCAGCGCCCAGGACATCAGCCGGTTGGCGGGTGTGAGCCCGGACCTGCTGCGGCTCCGCCCCCGGACCGCACATCTCACCAGGTTGAACGAGGCCGCACCCACAGCGGCTCCGGAAACGGTGAACGAGACGTCAAGGCTCACCCCGCACCTCCAAAGGCAGAGGAGCCGGGTCCCCCGCACCCGGCTCCATGGTGCTGAGCATCTCCCCGGGCCGTCGATCGGGGAAGGGGCGGCCGCAATTCTCAGAGCTAGATTTGAGCTTTCCTGCGGCGCGGCGCGCAACTTGCTCCCTTCGCCCCTTTCGCGGACCGGAGGGCGGACCGGCGGGCAGCCCGGCGGGCGGTCAGTGCGCGATCAGTGTGCGGTCAGTCCGCGCGGGCGGACTGCACGGTGGCCTGAACGGCCGGCAGCAGGGCCTGGACGACCTGCTCCGGGTCGAGCGCGGTGACCGCGGGGAGCCGGATCAGATAGCGGGTCAGGGCGAGGCCGAGCAGCTGCGTGGTGAGCACCGGGGCCACCGCGGCGGCCCGCGGGCCGAGCGCGACGCCCAGCGCCGGGGCCACCTGGGTCGCGAAGATCTCGTGCATCCGCAGCGCGGCCCGCTCGTTGGTGACCGCCGAGCGCAGCAGCACCAGCAGTGCGTCGTCGGCCGGGTCGCTCTCCCAGCGGGCGAGGAAGTGGCGGATCAGCGTCGCTGCCAGATCCTGCGGGGCGACGGCGCTGAGGTCCGGCAGCCGCAGGTCGATGGCGAGAGCGGCGTCGAACAGCCGCTCCTTGCTGCCGAAGTAGCGCATCACCATGGACGGGTCGATGGCGGCGTCGGCCGCGACCGCGCGGATGGTGGTGCGCTCGTAGCCGTCGGCGCCGAAGCGGTCGCGAGCCGCGCGCAGGATGGCGGCCTTGGTGCGGTCCGAGCGCTTCTCCGCGGTGGGGGACTCTTGGTCGGAAGTCATGCCAACAAATGTAGGCCAACAAGTGTTGACACTCAAGCAGGGGTCGCGGCACAGTAATGCCAACAGACGTTGGCACGACCGTCGGAGGCTCGGATGAACACCACAGCTCTTCCCGCAAGCACCACCGTCGCGATCGTCGGGGCCGGCCCCACCGGGCTCGCGCTGGCCATCACCCTGGCCCAGGGCGGCATCGACCACGTCCTGCTCGACCGGCTGCCCGAGGGGGCCAACGCCTCCCGCGCCGCCGTGGTGCACGCCCGCACCCTGGAGGTGCTGCACGAGCTCGGGGCGGACCGGGAGCTGATCGCCCGTGGGCTGAAGATCGACCGCTTCACCGTCCGCGACGGCGCCCGCACACTGCTCTCCACCACCTTCGGCAAGCTGCCCACGCCGTACCCGTACGCCCTGATGGTCCCGCAGGACCGGACCGAGGCGGTGCTGCTGGCGCGGCTGCGCGAGCTCGGCGGCGACGTCCACCGGCCGTACGAGGTCACCGGCGTGGTCCAGGACGAGCACGGGGTCACCCTCACCACCGGCACCGGCGAGACCCTGCGGGCCGACTACGCGGTCGGCGCCGACGGGATGCACAGCGCGGTCAGGGAGGCGGCCGGGATCGGCTTCGCCGGCTCCGCCTACGGCGAGTCCTTCGTGCTCGCCGATGTGGAGATGGACTGGGCGCCGGGGGCGGAGGAGGTCTCGCTGGGCTTCGGCGCCCCCGGGATCAGCGTCGTCGCCCCGCTCCCCGGCGGCCACTACCGCGTCGTCGCCACCGTGGCCGAGGCCCCCGCCGAGCCCGACCTGGCCTTCGTCCAGCAGTTGCTCGACGAGCGGGCCCCGGGGCAGGCGAAGGTCACCGCCGTGGCCTGGTCCTCCCGCTTCCGGGTGCACCACCGGGTCGCCGACCACTTCCGCGCCGGACGGCTGTTCCTGGCCGGCGACGCCGCCCACGTGCACAGCCCGGCCGGAGGCCAGGGCATGAACACCGGCATCCAGGACGGCTACGCCCTCGGCCAGGCCCTCATCGCCGCCGACCCGGCCCGCTACGAACCCCGGCGCCGCCCGGTCGCCCTCCGCGTGGTCGCCTTCACCGACCGCATGACCCGCATCGCCACCACCCGCAACCCCCTGACCCGAACCCTCCGCAACGCCCTCCTCCCCCTCCTCGCCCGCATCCCCGCCTTCCGCACCACCCTCACCACAGAACTCGCCGAACTCCGCTACCGCTAGCCCCTGCGGGGGTCCGTAAGGCGTCGGCAGCCGTGGCCATTCGTCGGGCCGTGGGTTACAGTTACTACAGATAGCAGATTGCTATCTGGGTTGAGTGGAGGCCCGCATGACTCATGCCGCAGTGATCTCCCGCGCCACCAGGATCGAACCGGTTGCTGCCGACCATGACCTGCTGGCTGCTCTGGAGGGGCAGGGTGGGCAGGCTCGTCTGGTGCTGCGCGGTCCGGATGGAAGCGACATAGAGCTTCCGGCGGCTCTGGCTGATCTGGTGCGCGCGGCAGCCCACGACCTTGCCCGAGGGAATGCTGTGCTCACGCTGCCTCTGGAGGTCCGGCTCACTCCTAATGAGGCGGCCGATCTGCTCGGATTTTCCCGACCGTTCCTGCTGCGCCTGATCGAGCAAGGGCAGATTCCTGCCGAGTATCTGCCTGGAAGCCGTCACCGCCAACTGCGTCTCGTCGACGTCCTGGAGTTCCAGGCCCGTCGTGAGCGCCGTGCCGAAGCCAGGCGTCGCATCATCGAGATCGTCGAGGAAGACGACCTCCCGTACTGATTGCCGGGGATTTCGCCACTATGGCACGCGTCTTCGTTGACACGAATGTCCTTTTCCCGTTTTCCATCATGGACATGATGCTTTCCTTGGCGGAGGACTTTGTCCACGACTTCATGTGGAGCGACCGATTGCTGGCCGAATGGCAGCGGGTCATCGTCCGCGAGGAGCATCGATCTCCCGAAGCGGCCCGGCGGATCACCGACCACATTCGCCTTGGCTTCGCGGACACCTGTGTCACGGAGGACCAGTACAAGCACCTGTTCGCGGAGCTGGACGGTCCTGACCCGGACGACGTTCACCATATGGCAGCCGCTGTTGCAGCCCGCGCCGAAGCCTTGATCACCTGGAACCTGAGCGACTTTCCCACTGCGCTCCTGGGGCCGCACGGCATCACCGTCACGCCACCCGACCCGTACCTGTGCGCCCTGCTTGACCAGCAGCCCGACGAAGTCCTGACCACGTTGCAGCGTATGGCGGCCGGCAAGCGCCGACCGCCCATGACAGCAATGGATGTCACTGACGCCCTCTATCGAGCCGGAGTGCCAGCTTTCGCACATCGAGCCCGAGGACTTTTTGCCGACCGGAGAAAGCTGTACTGAACAGCAGGTTGTCGGCGATGTCACTCCGGACGTTGTCAGTGGTCCCGCTCATGATGGGTGTGATGCCACAGGAGTAGGAGGACGACCGCAATGAGCCTGCGATTTCAGCGAGGTGGAGACGGGACTGTCACCGGTACGAACGACGAGACCGGATTCACCGTTACCTTGTCCGACGAGGAGGAGGTGAAGCAGCTGTTGTACGAGGACGCGGGCTGGCCGTACCCCCCACCGCCCCCGCCGGTGGCACCCGGCCACCATCGCTTCACGCTTGTCCACGACGACTACGGGTGCAGGGAGCGGCGATTCGACGACCCGCTCTACGACGCAGTCAAGGCCTCCCCGCCTTCCGGGTGCGAGCCGAAGAACTTGATGCCTTACTTCGGCCTCCACTGCGAGCGGCCGGGCGCAGACCTCCTGGCTGCTGTCACGGCGACGGTGGCCGAACTCCGCAGCGAGTACGGGCTGCAGATGAACGATCTCGGTGTCGAGAAGGTCGACGAGTGGTCCCACGACGGCAGGGACGGGTTCGGAGCGAAGACCGTCGGCCATCTGCTGCTCATGGCCGCTTATCGCGCGGAGCGGCTGGGCTATACCAAAGCAGAGCTGTTCCACCTGCTTGACGCGGCGATGGACTGACGCTGAAGGACGTACCACGGACATACCAAGCCTGTGGCATGTCCGTGGTATGTGGGGCGACCAGCGTCGAGAACGAGCGGCAGGCAGCCGCTACTCGACCGCGGGCCGCAGCTTCAGGGAGATGCTGTTGATGCAGTAGCGCTGGTCTGTCGGGGTGCCGTAGCCCTCGCCCTCGAAGACGTGGCCGAGGTGGGAGCCGCACTTGGCGCAGCGGACCTCGACGCGGCGCATGCCCATGGTGGTGTCCTCGATGTACTGCACCCGGTCCTCGGCGAGGGGGGAGAAGTAGGAGGGCCAGCCGCAGTGGCTGTCGAACTTGGTCTCCGAGCTGAACAGCTCGTTGCCGCAGGCGCGACAGGAGTAGACGCCCTCGGTCTTGGTGTCGGTGTACTCGCCGACGCCCGGGCGCTCGGTGCCGGCCTTGCGCAGGACCGCGTACTCGGCCGGGGTGAGCTGCTCGCGCCACTCGGCGTCGGTCTTCTCGATCTCGTACGACATCAGGTGTCCTGCCTTTCAGGCGAGGCGGGCGAGGATCTCGGGTCCGAGGAAGGTGACGTCCCCGGCGCCCATGGTGAGAACAAGGTCGCCGTCCTTGGCCATTCCCGCGAGCAGGTCGGGCACGTCGGCGAGCGAGTGGGCCGGGGTGACGTCGGCGCCGTGGGCCCGGGCGGCGTCGATGACCAGGTCGCTGGTGACGCCGGGGACCGGGTCCTCGCGGGCCGGGTAGATGTCCAGGACGACCACGGCGTCGGCGTGCGAGAGCGCCTCGCCCATCTCGGCGCCGAGCTGCTGGGTGCGGCTGAACAGGTGCGGCTGGAAGACGACCAGGACGCGTCCGTCGCCGGAGACCGCGTTGATGGCCTCCAGGTCGGCGGCGATCTCGGTGGGGTGGTGGGCGTAGGAGTCGATCACCTGCACACCGCGGACCTCGCCCTTGAGCTGGAGCCGGCGGCGCACGCCCTGGTAGCTGCTGAGCGCCTGGGCCAGCTCGGCCGCCGGGACGCCCAGGGCGACGCCGGCCGCGAGGGCGGCGACAGCGTTGTGGGCGTAGTGGCGGCCGGGGACCGAGACGGTGAACGTCAGCTCGCTGTCGTCGATGCGCACGGTGACCTCGCTGGTCATCCCGCGCGCGGCGATCGAGAGGATGCGGACGTCGGCGCCCTCGGCCTCGCCGACCCGGACCACGGTCAGGTCCGCGCGACCGGCGACCCGTGACGCGAGCTTCGCCGCGCCCGCGTGGTCGGAGTCCACGACCAGGGTGCCGCCGGGCACGATCCGCGCGACGAAGGCCTCGAAGGACTCGTAGATCTCGTCCATGGAGGCGTAGTTGGCGTGGTGGTCCAGCTCCACGTTGAGGACCACCGCGACCTCGGGGGAGTACTTCTGGAAGCTGCGGTCGCTCTCGTCGGCCTCGGCGACGAAGATCTCGCCGGTGCCGTGGTGGGCGTTGCTGCCGGGCTCGTTGAGGTCCCCGCCGATGGCGAAGGAGGGGTCCAGGCCCAGGGCGGTGAGGCTGACCGCGAGCATGCTGGTGGTGGTGGTCTTGCCGTGGGTGCCGGCGACGGCCAGCCCGCGGCTGCCCTGCATCAGCGCGGCCAGTGCGTCCGCGCGGTGGATCACCGGCAGGCCGCGCTCGCGGGCGGCGACCAGCTCCGGGTTGTCCTCGCGGATGGCGCTGGAGACCACGATGCAGCTCGCCCCGGCCGGCACATGCTCGGCGGCGTGGCCGACGAACACCTCGGCGCCCAGCTGCTTGAGCGCCAGCACGACGGTGGACTCCTTGGCGTCGCTGCCGGAGACCGCGGCGCCGCGCAGCGCCAGGATCTTGGCCAGGCCGGACATGCCCGCGCCGCCGATCCCGATGAAGTGCGGTGCGGCGAGATCAGCGGCACTCGCGGGGGCAGGGGACGTCACTGAGGCTCTCCGGGGGTTGCGGCGGGACGGTCTGGCTCGATTCTGCCAGCAGTCGACGGCCGGTCAGTCCCTGCCGCCCCGCCCCGCCGGGCGTCAGTCCTGCTGGGCGAACAGCTGGAGCACCGGGACGCCGACCTTGTGCCGGGCCTGCGAGGCCCAGTCCCGGTGGAACAGCCCTTCGATCCAGTGCGGCGCGGCCAGCACGATGACCTCGTCCGCGGACACGTCGGCGACCAGGGCCTTGAGGTCCTGCAGCGGGTTCTCCTCGACCACCCGTCCGGTGGCCTCCGCCCCGGCGGCGCGCAGCCCGTCCAGGGTGTGCGCCAGTCCGGCGGCGGCGGCGGTGTCCACGGCCGCGGCGCCGTGCGGCTCGTCGCGCTCGTGGGCGGCGCGGTCCAGGTAGCCGAAGGCCACGTCGTCGACGGCGCGCAGGAACTCGTCCTGCCGGCCGCGCGGCTGCATCAGCACATGGAAGGAGACCGGCTCGTCGCCGTGGAGAGTGGTGAGCAGCTCGACATCGGCGGCGGAGAGAGACTTCTCGATCAAAAGTACGGTGGTGAACACGCGCGTCCCTTCTTCCTTCTGCTTCCCCCGGCACCACTGGCACTGGCCTCATACTGCCCGGGCGGAACGGGGTGTCCCGTCATCCGCGCCCGGTAGGTGGACGATCCGCTTCCGTTAGGTGGGACTGTTCACGCTACGGGCGTACCTGGCAAAGAGGAAACCTTTCTCCTCAAGCAGTGACACCAGGTCCATCCGTTGGGCGAGCCCGGCCGGTCCGACGGTGATCCTGGGCGCGTCCCCGGAGGCCAGCAGCGGCGCCAGGGTCAGGCACAGCTCGTCCAGCAGGCCGTCCGCCGCCAGCTGGCCCAGCAGCCGCGGACCGCCCTCGGTGAGCAGCCGGGTCCAGCCGCGTTCGGCCAGGGCCGCCACCGCCGCCGCGAGGTCCACCCGCTCCTCCCCGGCGATCACCACGTCGGCCACCTTCCGGGTCGCCCTGAGCGCCTCCGCCGGGGCGGCGGCGCAGGTGATCACCAGGGTCGGCACCAGCGGCTCGGTGAACAGCGGCAGGTCCAGGTCCAGGTCCAGGCTGCGGGTGACCACGGCGATCGCGGCGGCGGGCTGCTGGCCGCGGTCCGCCCGGGCCTGCGCGAACTCGGCGCGGGCCCTGGCCGGCCGGTAGCCCTCGGCGCGGACCGTCTGCGCGCCTGCCAGCACCACATCGGCGAGGGCCCTCAGCACCCCGAAGATCCGCTTGTCGCCCTCGGAGGAGAGGCCCTCGGAGAGCCCGTCCAGACGGGAGGCGCCGTCCAGGCTCGCCACCATGTTGGCGCGCAGCCAGGGGCGGCCGGGTTCGGTGAGGCGCTGGCGCTCGGTCGGCTCGGGGTAGGCGTAGGCCTCGGCCAGCCCGGTCAGGCTGGTGAGGTCTGTCACATCCGGGGTCTCCGGCAGCAGTCGACGCATAGTCGTGAGTCTTCCACGAGCGGGAGGACCGTACGCTTGTGAGCTGTGCCAGCCGCTGAAACGCCTGTCCCCGCCCCCGCCGCCGTCGAGCTGCGGTCCGCCTCGCTGACCTCGCGCAGCCCGGTGGTGCCCGCCGACCGGATGGTGGCCGAGATGGTGCCGCCGCCGCGGTTCCAGGGCGCCAGGTTCAGGACCTACCTCCCGGACCCGGACCAGCCCAGCCAGGCCGAGGCAGTGCGGGTGCTGGAGTCCTTCGTCGGCACCATGAGCCGGACCGGCGGCCCGGGGCAGGCCGCGAAGAAGCGCTGGTTCGGCCGCCCCGCCCCGGTCCCGGCCGGTCCCGGCGGCATCTACCTCGACGGCGGCTACGGCGTCGGCAAGACCCACCTGCTGGCCTCGCTCTGGCATGCCGCGCCGGGGCCCAAGGCCTTCGGCACCTTCGTGGAGCTGACCAACCTGGTCGGCGCACTGGGCTTCCAGCAGGCCGTCCAGGCGCTGTCCGGGCACCGGCTGCTGTGCATCGACGAGTTCGAGCTGGACGACCCGGGCGACACCGTGCTGGTGTCCACGCTGCTCAGTCGGCTGGCCGAGGCCGGGGTGAAGCTCGCCGCGACCTCCAACACCCTCCCCGGGAAGCTCGGCGAGGGCCGCTTCGCCGCTGCCGACTTCCTGCGCGAGATCCAGGGCCTGTCCGCGCGGTTCCACAGCGTCCGGATCGACGGGCAGGACTACCGCCACCGCGGCCTGCCCGAGGCCCCGGCGCCGTACACCGACGAGGAGGTCGGCGCGGTGGCGGCCAGGATCGGCGCGGGCGCGTCGCTGGACGGCTTCGAGGAACTGCTGGCGCATCTCGCGGCGGTCCACCCCAGCCGCTACGGCGCCCTGCTGGACGGCGTCGAGGCGGTCTGCCTGACCGGGGTGGTCCCGGTGGCGGACCAGAGCACCGCGCTGCGACTGGTGGTGTTGGCCGACCGGATGTACGACCGGGAGCTGCCGGTGGTGGCCTCCGGGCTGCCGTTCGACCGGATATTCAGCGAGGAGATGCTGAACGGCGGCTACCGCAAGAAGTACCTGCGGGCCGTGTCCCGGCTGGTCGCGCTGGCGCGCGACAGCGCCAAGGTGCGCTGACCGCGGACCGACGGCGGACCGACCAGGCTCCGGCCGGGCGCCGGCCGCAGCGGATTGTCAGTGGCGGGCCGTACGGTGGTTCCGTGAGACCCATCACCGATCTAGAGCGAACAGTGGCGCCCTTCGAGGTCGTCAGCCCCTACCAGCCCAGCGGCGACCAGCCCACCGCGATCGCCGAGCTGGAACGCCGTATCCGCGCAGGTGAGAAGGATGTCGTCCTGCTCGGCGCGACCGGCACCGGCAAGTCCGCCACCACCGCCTGGATGGTCGAGAAGCTCCAGCGGCCGACGCTGGTGATGGCGCCCAACAAGACGCTGGCCGCGCAGCTCGCCAACGAGTTCCGCGAGCTGTTCCCCAACAACGCCGTCGAGTACTTCGTCTCGTACTACGACTACTACCAGCCCGAGGCGTACATCGCGCAGACGGACACCTACATCGAGAAGGACTCCTCCATCAACGAGGAGGTGGAGCGGCTGCGGCACTCCACCACCAACTCGCTGCTGACCCGTCGGGACGTGATCGTGGTCGCCTCGGTGTCCTGCATCTACGGCCTCGGCACGCCGCAGGAGTACGTCGACCGGATGGTCCGGCTCAAGGTCGGCCAGGAGTTCGACCGGGACGCCCTGCTCCGCCGCTTCGTCGACATCCAGTACACCCGCAACGACGTCGCCTTCACCCGCGGCACCTTCCGGGTCCGCGGCGACACCATCGAGATCTTCCCCGTGTACGAGGAGCTCGCGGTCCGGATCGAGATGTTCGGCGACGAGATCGAGGCGCTGACCACGCTGCACCCGCTCACCGGCGAGGTCATCAGCGAGGACCAGGAGCTCTACGTCTTCCCGGCCTCGCACTACGTCGCCGGACCGGAGCGGATGGAGCGCGCCATCGCCGGGATCGAGGCGGAGCTGGAGCAGACCCTGGCCACCATGGACAAGCAGGGCAAGCTGCTGGAGGCCCAGCGGCTGCGGATGCGCACCACCTACGACATCGAGATGATGCGTCAGATCGGCACCTGCGCGGGCATCGAGAACTACTCCCGCCACATCGACGGCCGCTCGGCCGGGACCGCGCCCAACACCCTGCTGGACTTCTTCCCGGAGGACTTCCTCCTGGTCATCGACGAGTCCCATGTCACCGTCCCGCAGATCGGCGCGATGTACGAGGGCGACGCCTCGCGCAAGCGCGCCCTGGTCGAGCACGGCTTCCGGCTGCCCTCCGCGATGGACAACCGCCCGCTGAAGTGGGAGGAGTTCCTGGAGCGGATCGGCCAGACCGTCTACCTCTCGGCGACGCCCGGCAAGTTCGAGCTGGCCCGTGGCGACGGCCAGGTGGACCAGATCATCCGTCCCACCGGCCTGATCGACCCGGAGGTCGTGGTCAAGCCCACCGAGGGTCAGATCGACGACCTGATCCATGAGATCCGGCTGCGGACCGAGAAGGACGAACGGATCCTGGTCACCACCCTCACCAAGAAGATGTCCGAGGACCTCACCGACTACATGCTCGACCTGGACATCCGGGTCCGGTACCTGCACAGCGACATCGACACCCTGCGCCGGGTGGAACTGCTGCGCGAGCTGCGGGCCGGCGAGTACGACGTCCTGGTCGGCATCAACCTGCTGCGCGAGGGCCTGGACCTGCCCGAGGTCTCGCTGGTGGCGATCCTGGACGCGGACAAGGAGGGCTTCCTGCGCTCCGGCACCTCGCTGATCCAGACCATCGGCCGTGCCGCCCGTAACGTCTCGGGCCAGGTCCACATGTACGCGGACCGGATCACCCCGGCGATGGAGAAGGCCATCGAGGAGACCAACCGCCGTCGCGAGATCCAGCAGGCGTACAACACCGAGCACGGCATCGACCCGCAGCCGCTGCGCAAGAAGATCGGCGACATCCTCGACTCCATCGCCCGCGAGGACATCGACACCGGCGAGCTGCTGAGCACGGGCTACCGGCAGCCGGGCGGGGTGAAGGGCGGCAGGGGCGCCAAGGCACCGGTCCCGGCGCTGGGCGCGGCCGGCAAGCGCGGCGCCGCCGACGCCAAGGGACTGCCTGCGGCCGAGCTCGCCGACCTCATCGCCGAGCTGACCGACCGTATGCACACGGCCGCCGCCGAGCTGCAGTTCGAGGTGGCCGCCAGGCTGCGGGACGAAGTCAACGAGCTCAAGAAGGAGCTGCGTCAGATGCGTGAGGCCGGAATGGCGTGAGCGAACCGCCCGTTCCTTGCGTAAGGTTTGCTGCGGGGCGCCCGGGTTGGCATTCAGGGCTTCCGTGCGCGTCGGGAACGGGGAGGATGTCCACCATGTCAGTGAGTCTGAACAAGGGTCAGAGCGTCAGCCTGGAGAAGGCCGGCGGGGGCACGCTCACAGTGGTGCGGATGGGTCTGGGCTGGCAGGCCGCTCCGCGCAAGGGGCTGTTCGGTCGGCGCGCGCGGCAGATCGACCTGGACGCGTCGGCGGTGCTCTTCGCCGACCACCAACTCGCCGACGTGGTCTTCTTCCAGCACCTGGTGAGCAATGACGGCTCGGTGCGGCACACCGGTGACAACCTCACCGGTGGCGCCGGCGGCGAGGACGACGAGTCGATCCTGGTGGACCTCTCCCGGGTCCCCGAGCATGTCAACCAGATCGTGTTCACCGTGAACTCCTACACCGGCCAGACCTTCCAGGAGGTCGAGAACGCGCACTGCCGCCTGGTCGACGAGAGCACTGGGCAGGAGCTGGCCCGCTACAGCCTCACCGGCGGCGGCGCGCACACCGGCCAGGTGATGGCCAAGGTCCAGCGGAACAGCAACGGCGGCTGGCAGATGTCGGCCATCGGCGCCCCGGCCCGCGGGCGCACCTTCCAGGACATGCTCCCGGCCATCGCACCCTACCTCTGACCCATCTGACCTGCGACTTTACTTCGAGATTCCATCCTTTACCTGCGTTTTACCATGTGCTCAGGATGATGGAACCACGAAGGGGAGTACTCCCTAGAACGATGTTTCCGTCAACACGGCGGCGGTCCGCACCGCGCCCGGAAGCGTCGGCCCCGCACGTCATCACGGCGGGGCGGAGGAGACCTTCGGCAGCCCGACACGTTTGCCGAAGGAGCAGTGCATGGACGTTTCCATGGCCATGTGGGCCACCACCATCGGGGTGCTCGTCGCCCTGATCGCCGCCGATTTCTTCATCGGCGGCCGCAAACCGCACGACGTCTCGCTCAAGGAGGCGGGGATCTGGACGGCCGTCTGGGTCCTGCTGGCCATCGGCTTCGGCGGCTTCCTCTGGTGGCACTCCGGCTCGGCCCCGGCCGGACAGTTCTTCGCCGGGTACATCACCGAGAAGTCGCTCAGCGTCGACAACCTGTTCGTCTTCATCCTGATCATGGCGAAGTTCGCCGTGCCCAGCATCTACCAGCAGCGTGTGCTGATGGTCGGTGTGCTGATCGCCCTGGTGCTGCGGGCGGCCTTCATCGCCGCCGGCGCCGCGATCATCGCCAGTTTCTCCTGGGTCTTCTTCATCTTCGGGGCCTTCCTGATCTGGACCGCCTGGAAGCTCGTCAAGGAGGCCAGGGCCGACGAAGCGGAGGAGGAGTTCGAGGAGAACCGACTCCTCAAGGCCGTCGAGCAGCGCTTCCCGGCGACCGACCGCTACCACGGCACCAAGCTCCTGGTGGTGCAGAACGGCAAGCGGCTGATCACGCCGATGCTGATCGTGATGCTGGCCATCGGCACCACCGACGTCCTGTTCGCGATGGACTCCATCCCCGCCATCTTCGGGCTCACCCAGGACCCGTACATCGTCTTCACCGCCAACGCCTTCGCGCTGATGGGCCTGCGCCAGCTCTACTTCCTGATCGGCGGTCTGCTGAAGAAGCTGGTCCACCTCTCCTACGGGCTCTCGGTGATCCTCGGCTTCATCGGTGTGAAGCTGCTGCTGCACGCCCTGCACGAGGCCGGCGCGCACTGGGCCCCGGAGATCGGCATCCCGTTCTCGCTCGGCTTCATCGTGGTGGTCCTGGCGGTGACCACCTTCACCAGCCTGGCCGCCTCCCGCAAGGAGGAGCGGGAGCAGTCGGAGCAACGGGAGCGGGAACTGCAGAAGCAGTGACTCTGAGCAGCGATTTCAGCGCTCCACTTGTGGAGGTTGCGTGACGAGGCGTCAAAAATCTCTGCAGCACGGCGGCAGGCGGGTTCCGCAAGGAGCCCGCCCGTCGTCTGTGTTGGCGCTAGGCTCGATCCGTGGCGGAGCAGAAGCATGCAGGTAGTGGCGTACTGCTGGAACGTGACGCCGAACTCGACGCAGCCCGCGGCGCGCTGGACAGTCTGGCGGCCCGGGCGGTCCCCGCACGGCCCGGTGAGCGGCTGCTCGTCTACACGGGTGCCGCCGGTCTGGGCAAGACCAGCCTGCTCGCCGCGGTGCGCGAGGAGGCGGGGGCCCGGGGGCTGCTGGTCCTGGCAGCCCGCGGCGGTGAGCAGGAACAGCTCTCCGCCTTCCATGTGGTCCGGGCCCTGCTGAAGCCGTTCCTCGCCGGTCTCGGCGAGGAGGAGCAGCGCGATCTGCTCGGCGGCTGGAACGACATCGTCGGCCCGGCGATCGGCCTGGCCCAGGAGGACGACGGACCGGCCTTCGCGCCGCCCGACCCGCAGGGCGTCCGGGACGGCCTCGACTGGGTGGTCACCAACCTCGCCGTCTCCCGGGGGCCGCTGGTCCTGGTGGTGGACGACGCGCACTGGGCCGACGCGGAGTCGCTGAGCTGGCTGGCCGCCTTCGCCAGCCGGGTCGACGGACTGCCGGTGCTGCTGGTCACCGCCTACCGCCCGGACGAACTCCCGGACAGCCCGGCGTCCTTCCGCACCATGGCCGGGGCCAACGGCGCCGTTCCGCTGGGCCTCACCGCGCTCACCCCCGACGCGGTGGCGGCCCTGGTGCGCAGGATGTTCGGCAGCCCGCCGGCCCGGGTCGAGGACGCCTTCTGCCGCGAGGTCTGGGCGGTGACCGGCGGAAACCCCTTCGAGACGGTGGAACTGCTGGCCAAGGCCCAGGAACGCGAGCTGGCCGCGGTCGAGGAGTCCTGCCCGCTGCTGCGCGAGGTGGCCGCGGCCACCAAGGGCAGCGGTCTGGTCGCCCGGCTGGAGCGGCTCGGGGCGTCCTCGGTGCGGCTGGCCTGGGCGGTGTCCGTGCTGGGCATCCACACCCCGCTGGAACTCGCCGCCGCGACCGCCTCGCTCACCCCGTCCGACGCCGCCGAGGCGGCCGACCGGCTGCGCGCGGCCCGCATCCTGACCGGTCATCAGATCCTGGAGTTCATCCATCCGCTGGTCGCCACCTCGGTCTACCGGGGCATCCCGGACGACCTGCGCACCGCCATGCACGGCCGGGCCGGCTGGGTGGTCCTCGGCGCGGGGAAGGGCCCGATCACCGCGGCCCGGCACTGGCTGGAGCTGCCGCCGCAGGGCGACACCGCCGTGGTGGATCAACTGCGTTCCGCCGCACGGGCGTTCATGCAGGCCGGGGCGCCCGAGACGGCGCAGCGCTGCCTGGCCAGGGCGCTGCGCGAGCCCCCGTCGCCGGCCCAGCGGGCCGAGGTGCTGTTCGAACTGGGCTGCTCCACCCTGCTCTACGACCCGGCGCAGACCGTCGGCCATCTGCGGGCCGCGCTGGAGCAGCCGCAGCTCCCGGACCAGCTGCACGAGGGCATCACGGTCCGGCTCGCCCAGTCGCTCGCGCACAGCAACTCCCTGCTGGAGGCGTCGCAGACCACCGCCGAGGCGGCCGCGCTGGCGGTCTCCGACCAGACCCGGCTGCGGTTGCTGGTCTGGAACTTCATGTGGTGCGCCTTCGACGCGGACGAGGAGGGCTCGGCGGCCCGCTCCGAACGCCTCGCCGACCTGGCGCTGCTGCTGGAACGCGGCGAGCAGAGCATCGGCACCGCGGAGCGCTATGTCTTCGGGCTGCGGGCCTGGGACGCCGTGGTCCGCGGCGAGCCGGTGGCCACCGCGGTCCACTACGCCGACCTGGCCCAGGAGCAGGGCCTGAGCTGGACCGACCAGGAGTGGGCCTTCGAGGTGCCGACCCTGGCCTCGCTGGTCTACATGTTCGCCGACCTCCCCGAGCGCGCCGAGGAGCTGTTCGCCAAGGGCATCGCCGAGTACGAGGAGGCCGGCTGGCGCGGCGCCCACCTCGCCTTCGGGCACACCATCCTCGGCTACATCCGCTATCGCTGCGGCAGCCTGGCCGATGCCGAGCGCAGCGCCCGCGAGGGCCTGGCCATCGCCAACCGCGTCGGCGGCGAGGGCGTGCCGGTGCACTGGTACGCGGTGGGGACGCTGGCCGCGGTGCTGATGGCGCGCGGCAAGCTGGAGGAGGCCCGGCAGCTCGCCGAGCGCTACCACTTCCACGCCCCCTACTCGGCGGCCGTGGTGTTCCCCGACTCGCAGACGGTCCGCGGTGGAATGCTGATCGCGCTCGGCGACGCCGAGGGCGCGGTGGCCGAACTGACCGCCGCCGGCGAGCGGTTCGACCGTCGGGAGATGGGCAACCCGGGCTGGTGCGGCTGGCAGCGCGCGCTGGCCCAGGCCCACGGCCTGCTCGGCCACCTGGAGCTGGCCCGCTCCCTGGCCGAGGACCAGCTGGTCCGGGCGGAACGATTCGGCACCGACTCCGCCGTCGGCACGGCGCTGCGCGCGGCGGCCGAGTTCGCCGAGGGGAACGAGGCCAGGATCGACCTGCTGCGCAGGTCCGTAGACCGGTTCGAACGCTGCTCCGCCCCGTACGAGCACACCCGGGCGGTGGTGGACCTGGCGACGGCGCTGCTCGACGAGGGCCGTACCAAGGACGCGGTGGAGCAGTTCCGTGCCGCGCTGAAGCTGGCCGAGGACTGCGCCGCCGACGAACTCGCCGAGTACGCCCGCCGCGCGCTGGGCGAGGCCTAGGCGTGCACGGCGTGCAGTGAGCTGACGGCGCGCACCAGCGGCGCCAGCTCGGGGTTCTGCGCCGCGGCGTCCAGGGCCTCGCGCAGGGTGCGCTCATTGGTGGGGCGCGCCTGCTCCAGCAGTGCCAGTCCGGCTTCGGTGACATCGGTGTAGATGCCGCGCCGATCGGTCGGGCAGAGGTAGCGGGACAGCAGGCCGCGGTCCTCCAGCCGGGAGACCAGCCGGGTCGTCGCGCTCTGGCTGAGCACGACCGCCTCGGCGACCTGGGACATCCGCAGGTGGCCGCCGGTGCCGTTGTGCTGCCGGCTCAGTACGTCCAACAGCGAGTACTCCCGCACGCTGAGGTCGTGCCCGGCCTGCAGGGCCTGCTCGAGGTGCGACTCGATCCGTCCGTGCAGCAGCGAGAGGGCGCACCAGCCCTGGGCGAGCGCTGTGAGGTCTGGGTCCGTGGCGGTCATGCCTCGATGATACGACACCGCTGCAATAACCAGCGTTTGCAACTAGCCAGCGTCTGCAACTAACCTCGTCTTCCGTACCCGGTTGTCCCCACGGTGCTTCCGCATCCCTGGAAGTCCGCACGTCACGGAAGGCACACCCCCATGCCGCTCGCACTCCTCGCCCTGGCCATCGGGGCCTTCGGCATCGGCACCACCGAGTTTGTGGTCATGGGGCTGCTGCCGCAGATCGGCGACTCCTTCGGGGTCACCGTTCCCACCGCCGGCCTGCTTGTCACCGGCTATGCGCTGGGCGTGGTGGCCGGTGCGCCGCCGATGACCGTGCTCGGCACCCGGATACCGCGCAAGCGGATGCTGATGCTGCTGATGGGGCTGTTCGTCGTCGGCAACACCGTCTCCGCGCTGGCTCCCTCCTTCGGGATGATGCTGGCCGGACGGATCATCGCCTCGCTGGCCCACGGAGCCTTCTTCGGCATCGGCTCGGTGGTCGCCGCCGACCTGGTGGCGCCGCAGAAGAAGGCCGGGGCCATCGCGCTGATGTTCACCGGGCTGACCGTCGCCAATGTGGTCGGAGTGCCGCTGGGCACCCTGGTCGGGCAGCACCTCGGCTGGCGCGCCACCTTCCTGTTCATCGCCGGCCTCGGCGTGGTGGGCCTGTTCGGGGTCGCCCGGCTGATCCCGGAGCAGTCCCGCTCCGGGGACGTGCGGCTGCGGGACGAGCTGGCCGTCCTGCGCAATCCTCAGGTGCTGCTGGCGATGGCGATGACCGTGCTGGGCTTCGGCGGGGTGTTCGCCGCGATCACCTATCTGGCGCCGATGATGACCGGGGTGGCCGGCTTCGCCGACGGCTCGGTGACCTGGCTGCTGGCCCTGTTCGGGCTGGGCATGGTGGTCGGCAACCTGGTCGGCGGCCGTTACGCGGACCGCTCGCTGATGCGCATGCTCTACGTCACCCTCGGCGCGCTGGCCGCCGTGCTGGCTCTGTTCACGGTGACCGCGCACGACAAGGTCGGGGCCGCGGTCACCGTGTTCCTGATCGGCGCCCTGGGCTTCGCGACCGTGCCGCCGCTGCAGAAGCGGGTGCTGGACCAGGCAGCGGGGGCGCCCACGCTGGCCTCGGCCCTCAACATCGGCGCCTTCAACCTCGGCAACGCCCTGGCCGCCTGGGCGGGCGGCCTGGTGATCTCGGCGGGCCTCGGCTACACCGCGCCCAACTGGGTCGGCGCCGCGTTCGCGATGGCCGCCCTGGGGCTGGCCGTCCTCTCGTCCGCGCTGGAGCGCAGGACCGCGCGTACGACGGTGGAGGCGGTCGTCCCGGCGGCTGACGAGCCCGACCGGCTGTTCGCCTAGCGTCGCCGGGCGAAAAGGCGCCGATAACGCAAGGACGCCCCCGCACCGGAGTGCGGGGGCGTCCTCGACGCGCGGCGATCGTCAGATCGTGCGGATGTTCTCGGCCTGCGGGCCCTTCTGGCCCTGCGTGACGTCGAACTCGACCTTCTGGCCCTCAAGGAGCTCGCGGAAGCCCTGCGCGTTGATGTTCGAGTAGTGGGCGAAGACGTCGGCGCCGCCGCCGTCCTGCTCAATGAAGCCGAAACCCTTTTCGGCGTTGAACCACTTCACGGTACCGGTGGCCATATTGGTCTCCTTCTGTCAGGGGCTGGTGCCAGGACTCGCACGGTACGGGCCCTGTGTCGCCGGAATGATCACCCTGGTCACGAAGGGACCTGCAAAAGCACGAACGCCCGTGATCGCGATCACGGGCGGCCAAAACTTAGGGAACCACGCACTGCAACTGATCTAGAGAATACAGGGTGCGTACCGGGTGGCGTCAACAGATCGCTGATCCGGGTCGCGGTGATCCAGGTCGCGCGACACGCGGTGGCCCTCGCGTCGCGTGGTCGGGAGAGCGCCCATAGTGTACGGTTTTGCCCTGTAGTAGTCGTGGTTCTCGACGTTTGTACGCCCGTGATCCCGATCGCGGGCTTTTTTGCTGTCCGGGATCTCCCCTCATTCATGGCACGGGCGTGCGGATCGAGTACTCGGACTCCGCACGGTGCGGTTCCTTCACGACTACAGAGGAGAACGAGAGACATGGCCACCGGTACCGTCAAGTGGTTCAACGCAGAAAAGGGCTTCGGCTTCATCGAGCAGGACGGCGGCGGCGCCGACGTCTTCGCCCACTACTCGAACATCAACGCCCAGGGCTTCCGCGAGCTCCTCGAGGGCCAGAAGGTCGAGTTCGACGTCACGCAGGGCCAGAAGGGCCCGCAGGCCGAGAACATCCGCCCGCTGTAAGGTCCTCCGCTCCCCGGGGCCGCAGGCCCCGACCGCGAAAGACCAGCGAACGCTCCGCACCGGTTTCCCCGGTGCGGGGCGTTCCGCGTTCCGGCCCCTGGTCGGACGGCCCCGGCCGACCAGGCCCGACCCCCGCCGGTGTGCGGTCCCGCGGCGGTCAGCGACCGTCGCGGGACCGGCCTGCCCGGACCCGCCAGGCCCATCCGAGCAGCGCGACCCCCACCAGGATCACCAGCGCCCCGAGCGCCGCGTACTGGCTGTGACCGCTCATCATCGAGCCGTGCACCGCCCCCGTCCCCTGGGCGACCCAGACCGTGCCCACCACGATGAGCAGCAGCCCGCCGACTCCACGCACCCACATGAGCCACTCCGCTCCACGTCGGCCGCCCCCACCGGGATCGGCGGTCCACCGAGGGGTACGCGGCCGGGGCCGGCCCGGTTCAATGACGCGCTTTCGCCGGGTGCGGGCGGCAGGATGGTAGGCATGAACCACACCGACAGCACCGAGCACAGCAGCCACGGCGCCCACATCGTGGTCCACCCGCCGAACATGACGACGCGGCCGCCGTACCGCGGGGTCGAGATCCTCGGCACCGTGGTGGGGAAGGCCTACAACCTGGCCGACGTCGAGGAGTTCGCCCGCAGGGCCGGGCTGGAGGACGTCGACGTGGCCCAGTCCGAGGCGGTGGCCTGGGTGGGCGGCGGCCCGGGCTTCTGGGGCGCCGACACGGGGGAGTAGCGGGCCGTTCCCGGCCGGTGGCTAGCGGAAGGCCAGGAAGATCACCGAGGAGCTGGGTATCGCGTAGACCTCCGGCTCCGCCGCGCCCCGGGTGTCCACATAGAGGACCGGTCCGCTCGCGGCGACCCGGACGTCGGCGAGGCGGTCGAGGCATTCGCCGGGGTGGCGCGGATCAGGGATGATCTTGGCGATCAGGCGCAGCTCGCGCGCCGTTCGCCAGTGCAGAGCTGTCATCGCGCGAGTGCTCCGTATCCGCGTGGCGTTCGGGTGCCGCCGTGGTCCGCACAGGGGCACAACAGGGCCTTGCGGTGATCATCGTAGGAAACCGGGCGGTCCGGGCACTACGCCCATGACGGCACGATTCACTGTTCCATCAGGAGCTGACAGGGTGCTCCCGGGTTGCCGGGCCCGACATCCAGGACGGTCCGCGCCGGTGGCCGGACCGGTGCGGACCGTCTGCCGCCGCATGCCCTGGAGCGGCGGGTGGAAGCAGCCCCGACGGAGAACCCATCCGCGTCAGGGTGCGTGGGCACTGGGCGCCCCGAGCGGCACGTGGGTGCGGACGCGCCGACCTGTCCGCAGGTGACGGAGGATGGGGACCAGGCGGCAAAGGGACCGTCAAGTGAGTGCAGTCGGGGTCCGGGGCAACGCAATGAGCATATGACGACCGGAAGTTCGGCGGAAGGGCGGAATCCCTGGTCGGGTCCGGCGATACACCGCCGGGCGGGTCACCGCCGTGCGGCCCGGTGCTGGTGACGGTCTGTGAGAGGCCGGGTGCGGGTGTTCACCCGACTCGCTGCGGCCTGGCGAGCGAGCGCAGCTGGAAAGCGTGGACGATGCCGGTCACGCCCAGCACCAGCAGCCAGATCCCGGACACCACGGTGAGCACCGTGAGTGAGTGGAACGGCGAGACGATCAGCACGATGCCCGCGATCGCGGTGATCACGCCGAGGAACAGCTGCCAGCCGCGGGCCGGCAGCCCCTCTGTGGAGAGGGCGACAGCGGTCAGCATCACGCCCTGGAGCAGCCAGCCGAAGCCGATCCACAGACCGAGCAGCAGGATGGACTCGGCGGCCCCGCGGAAGCAGATCAGCCCCAGCATGATGGACACCGCGCCGCTGACGAACCAGACGGCGCGCATCGCCCCCGGCACATGGCCGCCGAACGCTCCGGCGATCTGGAAGACACCACTGACCAGCAGGTAGATCCCGAAGAGGACGCCGACGACGGCGAGGGTCGCGTGCGGCCAGACCAGGACGAACACGCCCAGGACGATCGAGGCCGCACCGGCGGCCGCGAGCACCTGCCAGGCGGCATTGGCGAGGGCCTCGATCGTGAGCCCCGAGCGGGTGCCCGCGGCGGGGCGGTCACGGTGCGGACCGGAGTAGGGATCGGAGGAGACGCTCATGTCGGCAACCTCTCGCGCGGCTGATACGTGTGGGGGCCATCGTCCCTCCGCCGCCGCGTTCCCGCCCGTCGAAACCCCGTCGAAGCCCGCGCAGCCGCAGCTACGCTGAGGTGAGCATCTGGGACAGGCCGGTGGACTTGAGGACGTGCTGCAGCAACGGCGCCGCCCGGACGATGCACAGCGGGACCCCGTAGTGGGCGGCCTGGCGCTGCGCCCGGATGAACACCGTGAGCCCGCCCCGGTCGCAGAAGTTCACCAGCGCGGTGTCGATCTCGATCCGCCCCACCTGTGGATCGGTGAGCAGCAGCTCCAGGGCCTCGGCGAGCATCGCGTCGGCCCGCCGGTCAACACGGCCGGTGAGCATGATCTCTGCGGTCCTGGAACCGTCCATCAGGAGGACGGATATGTCTGAACGGGTGCCCATGTCATCTCCGATGCGCCAACGGTGACTCGAGCAAGGTAATTGAATCAACCATGGCGTGTACACGTCTTATCTGCATTGCCCTCGCTGGAGCATGCCACTCTGCTAGCGGCCCGAGGGCAGCGGTGCGCTGTGGTTTCTGGTTGGTAAGTATCGACGGCCGCATGAATATTTTGCTGGTGCATGGACAAGAAGTCGGTGTGCGCGCATCCCCCGGTCGCGTACCGGTGCCCCGGGTCGCGTGGATGCGGGGCACCGTCCGACCGGACCTGAGTCGCCGTCACCAGCCGCGGGTGCGCCATTCGGCGAGGTTGGGGCGTTCGGTGCCGAGGGTGGTGTCGTCGCCGTGGCCGGGGTAGACCCAGGTCTCGTCGGGGAGGGCGGCGAAGAGTTTGGTCTCGACGCCGTCGAGGAGGCTGGTGAAGGCCGCGGTGTCGCCCCAGGTGTTGCCGATGCCGCCGGGGAAGAGGCAGTCGCCGGTGAAGAGGTGGGGGTGGCCCTTGGGGTCGTCGTAGATCAGGACGATCGCGCCCGGGGTGTGGCCGACCAGGTGGCGGACGGTCAGGTCGATCTCGCCGAAGCACAGGGTGTCGCCGTCGTCGAGGAGCAGGTCGGTGGGGACAGGGATGCCCTCGGCGTCCAGGCGGCCGGCGGCGGTGCGGGCGCCGGTGGCCCGGACGACCGGGGCGAGGGCGTTCCAGTGGTCCTGGTGGCGGTGGGTGGTGACCACGGTGGCGAGGCTGCCGCCGACGGTCTCCAGCAGGACCGGGGCCTCGGCGGCGGCGTCGATCAGCAACTGCTGGTCGGTGGCCCGACAGCGCAGCAGATACGCGTTGTTGTTCATGGGCCCGACGGCCACCTTGGTGATCATGAGCTGCGGGAGCTCCCGCACCGCCGGGGTCCCGCCGACCTTCACCGCTCCGTGGTACGACATGACGTCAGCCTAGCGGCGGCAGCGCCGGCAGGTCGGCGGTGGGCACGCCCAACGCGGATCCGTCGGAGCGCCCGGAGAGCCAGGCGACCAGTGCCGCGGCCGGCCCGGAGAGCCGCAACGGCTCCGGGGTCCGCTGCGGGGCGCGGCCGATGCGGTAGCCGGTGTCGCTGTCGGAGTCGTGCAGGTACAGCGTCGGCAGGTCGGCGTTGTCGCGGAAGCGGGCGGTGAGCGCGGCGAGCTCGCGGGCGACGAAGTCGGCGGGCCAGTGCGCCGGGGTGTAGTCCAGGGCCAGGTCGACATGGTGGTACTCGAGCTCGGAGACGCGCTTGTACGGGACGCCGAAGGCGGGGAACGCGCCGAGCCGGTGCGGGACCTCGATCGGCCAGGCCGCGTCCGGCATGGCCTCGCAGGCGCCGACGAAGCGGAGCGCGGAGGCGCGCAGGTCGGCGAGGTGCTCGGGGAGCGACCGCTTGGCCCCGTCCTCGATGGCGCGCTCGCGGGCCTCCAGGCTCGGGTACATCGGGATGGGCTGCGAGGCGCGGGCACCGCGCAGCAGGTTGCAGAGCGCGTCGGCGTTGCGTGCGATGTGGGTGAGGACATGGCCCCTGGTCCAGCCCGGCAGCGCGGAGGGCTGGTACAGCCGGCCGGGAACCATCGCCTCGACGCTGTGCAGCAGCCGTTCGGTGGCCTCCGCGGCCTGGGTGATGCTCTGCGTGGGGATCTGGGCAGGGGCGGTCATAGGTGTCTCCCGTCACGTCCGAGGCGCGTGTCCCGCGTGGTTTTCTGTCGTTTCCCACGGCGGGGAAGCTCTCACGCTAGCGTCGTGTTCATCCCTTCGGGTGACGGTTCTCGATTGCCTTAAAAATCGAACACGTGCTCCCATAGAGTTCTCGCGTCGGGCGGTCCAGGATCGCCCCCTCCAGGGCCTCGCCTCATCCCCGGCCGCCCGACGCCCCCATCAATCCGGAAGGCGCAGAAGCGTGGCAGACCGCCTCATCGTTCGCGGTGCTCGCGAGCACAACCTGAAGAACGTCTCGCTCGACCTGCCGCGTGACTCCCTCATCGTGTTCACCGGCCTCTCCGGGTCGGGCAAGTCGTCGCTGGCCTTCGACACCATCTTCGCGGAGGGCCAGCGCCGCTACGTCGAGTCGCTGTCCTCCTACGCCCGGCAGTTCCTCGGGCAGATGGACAAGCCCGACGTGGACTTCATCGAGGGCCTCTCCCCGGCCGTCTCGATCGACCAGAAGTCCACCTCGCGCAACCCCCGCTCCACCGTCGGCACCATCACCGAGGTCTACGACTACCTCCGGCTGCTCTTCGCGCGCATCGGCCACCCGCACTGCCCGGTCTGCGGGCGGCCCATCGCCCGGCAGTCGCCGCAGCAGATCGTGGACAAGGTGCTGGAACTGCCCGAGGGCACCAGGTTCCAGCTGCTCAGCCCGCTGATCCGGGCCCGCAAGGGCGAGTTCGTCGACCTCTTCGCCGATCTGCAGACCAAGGGCTACTCCAGAGCCAGGGTCGACGGCGCGACGATCCAGCTGACCGAGCCGCCGGTGCTCAAGAAGCAGGAGAAGCACACCATCGAGGTGGTCATCGACCGCCTCACCGTGAAGAAGAGCGCCCAGCGCCGGCTCACCGACTCGGTCGAGACCGCGCTCAAGCTCTCCGGCGGCACGGTCGTGCTGGACTTCGTCGACCTGCCGGCGGACGACCCCGAGCGTGAGCGGATGTACTCCGAGCACCTCTACTGCACCTTCGACGACATCTCCTACGAGGAGATGGAGCCGCGTTCCTTCTCCTTCAACTCGCCGTTCGGCGCCTGCCCCGAGTGCACCGGGCTGGGCTCGCGGATGGAGGTGGACCCGGACCTGATCGTCCCCGACGAGGAGAAGTCCCTCGACGAGGGCGCCATCCACCCCTGGTCGCTGGGCCACACCCGGGAGTACCACCAGCGGCTGATCAGCGCGCTGGCCAAGGAGTTGGGCTTCCGCACCGACATCCCCTGGGCCGGGCTGCCGCAGCGCGCCAGGAAGGCGCTGCTGTACGGGCACAACTCCCAGGTCGAGGTGAAGTTCCGGAACCGTTTCGGCCGCGAGCGCTCCTACATCACCGGCTTCGAGGGCGCGGTGCCGTTCGTCCAGCGGCGGCACTCCGAGTCCGAGACCGACAGCAGCCGGGAGCGCTTTGAGGGCTATATGCGCGAGGTGGACTGCCCGGCCTGTCACGGCACCCGGCTCAAGCCGGTGGTGCTCGCGGTGACCATGGCCGGGAAGTCCATCGCCGAGGTCTCCTCGATGTCCATCAGCGACTGCGCGGACTTCCTGGGCGCGATGGAGCTCTCCGACCGGGAGAAGACCATCGCCGAGCGGGTCCTCAAGGAGGTCAACGAGCGGCTGAAGTTCCTGGTCGACGTGGGCCTGGACTACCTCTCGCTGAACCGCGCCGCGGGCACCCTCTCCGGCGGCGAGGCCCAGCGGATCCGGCTGGCCACCCAGATCGGCTCCGGCCTGGTCGGCGTGCTCTACGTGCTGGACGAACCCTCGATCGGGCTGCACCAGCGCGACAACCACCGGCTGATCGAGACCCTGGTGCGGCTGCGCGACCTGGGCAACACCCTGATCGTGGTGGAGCACGACGAGGACACCATCCGCACCGCGGACTGGGTGGTGGACATCGGCCCGGGCGCGGGGGAGCACGGCGGCCATGTGGTGCACTCCGGTTCCCGTGAGGGGCTGCTGGCCAACAAGGAGTCGCTGACCGGCGCCTACCTCTCCGGCCGGCGCAGCATCCCCATCCCGGCCATGCGCCGGCCGATCGACCCCGCACGGCACATCACCGTGCAGGGCGCGCGCGAGCACAACCTGCAGGACGTGGACGTCAGCTTCCCGCTGGGCACCCTGACCGCGATCACCGGCGTCTCCGGCTCCGGCAAGTCCACGCTGGTCAACGACATCCTCTACACCCACCTGGCGCGCGAGCTCAACGGCGCCCGCAGCGTGCCCGGCCGGCACACCCGGGTCACCGGCACCGACCTGGTCGACAAGGTGGTCCATGTCGACCAGTCGCCGATCGGCCGCACCCCGCGGTCCAACCCGGCGACCTACACCGGCGTCTTCGACCATGTCCGCCGGCTGTTCGCGGAGACCACCGAGGCGAAGGTGCGCGGCTATCTGCCGGGCCGCTTCTCCTTCAACGTCAAGGGCGGCCGCTGCGAGAACTGCGCCGGCGACGGCACCATCAAGATCGAGATGAACTTCCTGCCGGACGTCTACGTCCCCTGCGAGGTGTGCCACGGCGCGCGCTACAACCGGGAGACGCTGGACGTCCACTTCAAGGGCAAGAACATCGCCGAGGTGCTGGACATGCCGATCGAGGAGGGCCTGTCCTTCTTCGAGGCCGTTCCGCCGATCGCCCGGCATCTGCGCACCCTCACCGAGGTCGGCCTCGGCTACGTCCGGCTCGGGCAGTCCGCGCCGACGCTCTCCGGCGGTGAGGCGCAGCGCGTCAAGCTGGCCTCCGAACTGCAGAAGCGCTCCACCGGACGCACCGTCTACGTCCTGGACGAGCCCACCACCGGGCTGCACTTCGAGGACATCAGCAAGCTGATCAAGGTGCTGACCGGGCTGGTCGACAAGGGCAACACGGTGATCGTGATCGAGCACAACCTGGATGTGATCAAGACCGCCGACTGGGTCGTCGACATGGGCCCCGAGGGCGGCAACGGCGGCGGCCTGGTCGTCGCCGAGGGCACCCCCGAGCACATCGCGACGGTGGCCGAGAGCCACACCGGCAAGTTCCTCCGCGACATCCTGGGGGAGAGGGTGTTCGCGCAGGAGGCGGCGGAGGAGGCCGCCGCCGCCAAGAAGCCGGCGGCGCGCAAGGCGGCGGACAAGAAGGCTCCGGCGAAGCAGTCGGCGGCCGGGAAGGCCGCGGGCAAGGCAGTGGCCAAGAAGGCGGTCGCGAAGAAGGCTGCCCCCGGTAAGAAGTAGTCTCAGAAACGCCGCATAAGGTGCACCCGGAGCCGAAACCAGCCCTGGGTGCACCGCGTTCAGCGCGATGCCCCGTCACGTCTGCCGATGGAGCCCGCGACCATGACCCAGCCCGACGCCGCCCCCGCCATGGAGACCGCCGACTGCGGAGGCTGCTGCGGCACCGACCGACGCGCGCTGCTGCGCGGCGCGGCCGCCGTGGGGGTGGCCGGCGTCGCCGGGCTGGCGCTCGCCGCCTGCTCGACCGCCTCCGGCAGCACCGGCACCAGCACCTCCTCCGGGCCGACCACGCTGGGGCCGACCAGTGACGTCCCGGTCGGCGGCGGCAAGGTCTACAAGGACCAGAAGATCGTGGTGACCCAGCCCGTCTCCGGCCAGTTCAAGGCGTTCAGCGCGGTCTGCACCCACGCGGGCTGCCTGGTCGACGGGGTGCAGGGCGGCACCATCGTGTGCCCCTGCCACGGCAGCCGGTTCAAGGTCGCCGACGGCTCCGTCGCCAACGGTCCGGCGTCGTCCCCGCTGCCGGCCAAGACGGTGGCCGTCCAGAACGGCAACCTGGTCTTCACCGCCTGACATCTGCCGGGAGCCCCCTGCTGGGAGCCCCGCGCTCTGTGCGAGGTGGACAACCGGGAATGTCACCGCCAGTCGGTACGGTAATCCCATGGCCGACCCGTCCACGTACCGTCCAGCACCGGGGCAGATCCCGACGTCGCCCGGCGTCTACAAGTTCCGTGACGCCAACTCCAGGGTGATCTACGTCGGGAAGGCGAAGAGCCTGCGCCCCAGGCTGTCCTCCTACTTCCAGGACCTGGCCAATCTTCACCCGCGCACCCGGCAGATGGTCACCACGGCCGCCTCGGTGGAGTGGACCGTGGTCGGGACCGAGGTCGAGGCGCTGCAGCTGGAGTACAGCTGGATCAAGGAGTTCGACCCGCGCTTCAACGTCAAGTACCGCGACGACAAGAGCTATCCCTCGCTCGCGGTGACGCTGAACGAGGAGTTCCCGCGGGTGCAGGTGATGCGCGGCCCCAAGAAGCGCGGGGTGCGCTATTTCGGGCCCTACGGGCACGCCTGGGCGATCCGGGAGACCGTCGACCTGCTGCTCCGCGTGTTCCCGGTGCGCACCTGCTCCGCCGGAGTGTTCAAGCGCGCGGAGCAGGTCGGCCGGCCCTGCCTGCTGGGCTACATCGGCAAGTGCTCGGCGCCCTGCGTCGGCCGGGTCACCCCGGAGCAGCACCGCGAACTCGCCGAGGAGTTCTGCGACTTCATGGCCGGGCGGACCGGCACCTACCTCCGCCGTCTCGAACGCGAGATGAAGGAGGCCGCCGCCGAGATGGAGTACGAGCGGGCCGGGCGGCTGCGCGACGACATCGAGGCGCTGAACCGCGCCATGGAGAAGAACGCGGTCGTCCTGGCCGACGGCACCGACGCCGACCTGCTGGCCATCGCCGAGGACGAACTCGAGGCCGCGGTCCAGATCTTCCATGTCCGCGGCGGCCGGGTCAGGGGCCAGCGCGGCTGGGTCACCGACAAGGTCGAGAACGTCGACACCGCGGGACTGGTCGAGCACGCCCTGCTCCAGCTGTACGGGGAGGAGACCGGCGAGGCCGTTCCGCGCGAGGTGCTGGTCCCGGCGCTGCCGCAGCCGGTGGAGCCGGTGTCGGTGTGGCTCGGCCAGCGCCGGGGCAGCGCGGTGGACCTGCGGGTGCCGCAGCGCGGCGACAAGCGCGAGCTGATGGTCACCGTGGAGCGCAACGCCGCCCAGGCCCTGGCCCTGCACAAGACCAAGCGCGCCGCCGACCTCACCACCCGCAGCGTCGCCCTCCAGGAGATCGCCGACGCGCTGGGCCTGGAGACCGCACCGCTGCGGATCGAGTGCTACGACATCTCCCACCTCCAGGGGCAGGACGTGGTCGCCTCCATGGTGGTGTTCGAGGACGGCCTGGCCCGCAAGAGCGAGTACCGCCGCTTCGCCATCAAGAGCTTCGAGGGCCAGGACGACGTCCGCTCGATGCACGAGGTGATCACCCGCCGGTTCCGGCACCAGGAGCAGCCGGGCGAGCGGGACGAGGAGACCGGCAAGCCGCGCCGCTTCGCCTATCCGCCGCAGCTGATCGTGGTGGACGGCGGCGAGCCGCAGGTCGCGGCGGCCCAGCGGGCGCTGACCGAGCTGGGGGTCACCGATGTGGCGCTGTGCGGGCTGGCCAAGCGCCTGGAGGAGGTCTGGCTCCCGGACGAGGACGACCCGGTGGTGCTGCCGCGCAGCAGCGAGGGCCTCTACCTGCTGCAGCGGGTCCGCGACGAGGCGCACCGGTTCGCCATCACCTACCAGCGCCAGAAGCGCGCCAAGCGGCTCACCGCGGGCGCCCTGGACTCCGTACCGGGCCTCGGCGAGAGCCGGCGGCAGGCGCTGCTCAAGCACTTCGGCTCCCTGAAGCGGCTCAGGGCGGCGACAGTGGAGGAGATCTGCGAGGTTCCCGGCGTCGGCCGGCGCACGGCCGAGGCAGTGATCGCCGCCCTGGCCGGGCAGCGCCCGGCGGCCCCCGCGGTCAACACCGCGACTGGTGAGATCCTCGAAGAGCCCAGTGGCCAGGTCACTCGTCCGAGTGAAAGCGGGAAGCCGCAGCCGACGCCGGGCGTTGACACCAATGACGAGATGGACGAGATGTCCGAAACAGGGGAGCCCACGTGAGTGAGTCCGGCGGTGAGACCGTACCCGAGCTGGTGATCATCTCCGGCATGTCCGGGGCCGGCCGCAGTACGGCCGCGAAATGCCTGGAGGACCTCGGCTGGTTCGTCGTCGACAACCTGCCGCCGTCGCTGATACCGACGATGGTCGACCTGGGCGCCCGCTCGCAGGGCGCGGTGGCGCGGATAGGCGCTGTCGTGGACGTGCGCGGCCGCAGCTTCTTCGACGACCTGCTGGCCTCGCTGGAGGACCTGGAGCGGCGCGGCGTCCGGCTGCGGGTGCTGTTCCTGGAGGCATCCGACGACGCGCTGGTGCGCCGGTTCGAGAGCGTGCGCCGCCCGCATCCGCTGCAGGGCGACGGGCGCATCGTGGACGGCATCGAACAGGAGCGCACCCTGCTGCGCGACCTGCGCGGCGAGGCCGACCTGGTGATCGACACCTCCAGCCTCAACGTCCATGAGCTGCGCGCCAAGATGGACGCCCAGTTCTCCGACGACCAGGAGCCGCAGCTCCGCGCCACGGTGATGTCCTTCGGCTTCAAGTACGGCCTGCCGGTCGACGCCGACCTGGTCGTGGACTGCCGGTTCCTGCCCAATCCGCACTGGGTCCCGGAGCTGCGCCCGCGCACCGGGACGGACGAGGAGGTGGCCCGCTATGTCTTCGACCAGCCGGGCGCCAAGGAGTTCCTGGACCAGTACGCCGATCTCCTCAGGATCGTCACCGAGGGCTATCGCCGGGAGGGCAAGCGCTACATGACACTTGCCGTAGGCTGCACCGGAGGGAAGCACCGCAGCGTCGCGATGTCGGAACGGCTGGCGAAACGGCTGATCGCCGACGGGCTGGAGACGGTGCTGGTGCACCGGGACATGGGGCGCGAGTAGGACTCAGGTTCGCTGAGCGGTCCCGGTTTCGGTGAGGCCCACCACCTCGGCAGTTCGCAGGGGTGCGGGGCCTCGGGCCCCGGAACATTGGAGCGCAGCGGACAGGACAGGGGCACGGGTGGCGTCACACATCGTTGCTGGACGGCAGCAGGCGCGACGCCGAGGCGCTCCGAGGATCACCGCGCTCGGCGGCGGACAGGGCCTGGCGGCCTCGCTGCGGGCGCTGCGCAGACTCACCGGAGACCTCACCGCCGTGGTCACCGTCGCCGACGACGGTGGCTCCAGCGGGCGGCTGCGCGCCGAGTTGGGCGTGCTGCCGCCAGGGGACCTGCGCAAGGCGCTGGCCGCGCTGTGCGGTGACGACGACTGGGGCCGGACCTGGTCCGAGGTGATCCAGCACCGCTTCCAGAGCGACGGCGAACTGCACGGCCACGCCGTGGGGAACCTGCTGATCGTGGCCCTGTGGGAGAAGCTCGGCGACCCGGTCGAGGCCCTGGAGTACGTCGGCAGGCTGCTCGGCGCACACGGCCGGGTGCTGCCCATGTCCGCGGTGCCGCTGGACATCGAGGCCACCGTACGGGGTCTCGACCCGGAGGACCCCGAGCGGCTGTCCACCGTGCGCGGGCAGGCCGAAGTCGCGGTCACCCCGGGCGAGGTGGAGTCGGTGCGGTTGCTACCGCACGACCCGCCGGCGGTGCCCGAGGCGGTCGCCGCGGTGCGCGAGGCGGACTGGGTGGTGCTGGGCCCGGGCTCCTGGTTCACCAGCGTGCTGCCGCATCTGATGATCCCTGACCTGCGCGACGCCCTGGTGCAGACCCGGTCCCGGAAGGTGCTGGCGCTCAACCTGGTGGCGCAGCCCGGCGAGACCGAGGGCTTCTCTCCGCAGCGCCACCTGGAGGTGCTCGGCGCCCACGCCCCGGACCTCACCGTCGACTTCGTGCTCGCCAACGCGGGTACCGTGGCCGACCCGGAGGCCCTGCGCAGTGCGGCCAAACGCCTCGGCGCCGAACTGGTACTCGACAACGTCGCCGCCCCGGACGGGCAGTCGGACAACAACCAAGCGGAGAACGGTCCGTTGAACGGCTCCTCCGGGCGACACGACCCGGAGCTTCTGGCCGCAGCGTACGACCGGATCTTCAGGATGCATGGAAGGATCGCGCCATGGCGATGACGGCAGCGGTGAAGGACGAAATCAGCCGGCTCCCCGTCACCCGGGCATGCTGCCGCAAGGCGGAGGTGTCGGCGATCCTGCGGTTCGCGGGCGGTCTGCACCTGGTGAGCGGACGCATCGTGATCGAGGCGGAGCTGGACACCGGCGTTGCGGCACGGCGGCTGCGCAAGGACCTGTTGGAGATCTTCGGACACTCCTCGGACCTGGTGGTGATGGCCCCCGGCGGGCTGCGACGCGGCAGCCGGTACGTGGTGCGGGTGGTGAAGGACGGCGACCTGCTGGCCCGGCAGACCGGGCTGGTGGACGGGCGCGGACGGCCGATCCGGGGTCTTCCGCCGGCGGTGGTCTCCGGGGCGACCTGTGACGCCGAGGCGGCCTGGCGCGGGGCCTTCCTGGCACATGGCTCGCTCACCGAGCCGGGCAGGTCCTCCTCGCTGGAGATCACCTGCCCGGGGTCGGAGGCGGCGCTGGCCCTGGTCGGCGCGGCCCGCCGGCTGGGCATCCCGGCCAAGGCCCGCGAGGTGCGCGGGGTGGACCGGGTGGTGATCCGGGACGGCGACGCCATCGGCGCGCTGCTGACCCGGCTGGGCGCGCACGAGTCGGTGCTGGCCTGGGAGGAGCGGCGGATGCGCCGCGAGGTCCGGGCGACGGCGAACCGGCTGGCCAACTTCGACGACGCCAACCTGCGCCGCTCGGCCCGGGCCGCGGTGGCCGCGGGCGCCCGGGTGCAGCGGGCGCTGGAGATCCTCGGCGAGGAGGTCCCGGAGCACCTGGCCGCGGCCGGACGCCTGCGGATGGAGCACAAGCAGGCCTCGCTGGAGGAACTGGGCTCGCTGGCCGACCCGCCGCTGACCAAGGACGCGGTGGCCGGGCGGATCCGGCGGCTGCTGGCGATGGCGGACAAGCGGGCGTCGGAGCTGGGCCTGCCCAGCACCGAGCACAGCCTGTCCGAGGGCGACTCCTACGCCGGCGAGTCCTACGGCGCGGACGCGTACGGCAGTGAGTCCTACCGCAAGGAGTCGTACGGAGCCCAGGAGCTGGCCGCGCACTGAGTGTCGGCGCCACCCCGTTCGCGCGCCCTACTGTGCGGTAATCCACGGAAATACCGGTGAAATCCGTATGAAACCGGGGTGAATGCCGCCTCTGGACTCGATGTCCAGGGGCGGCATCCGTCTGTACGGCCGGTCGGATGTGCCCTGCGCCACTGGCGCGGGGTAGGGTTTTAAGCGGTCGGGGACATCCCATTCCAGCTCGTCGGTGTAAAGCGCCGACGTACCAGCGAGGAGATCGGTTCGTGACGATCCGGGTAGGCATCAACGGGTTCGGCCGCATTGGTCGTAACTTCTTCCGTGCGGTTATCGCCCAGGGCGCGGACATCGAGATCGTCGGTGTCAACGACCTGACCGACACCAAGACCCTGGCGCACCTGCTCAAGTACGACTCGACCCTGGGCACCCTGCACGCCGAGGTGTCCCACAGCGACGACAGCATCACCGTCGACGGCAAGAGCTTCAAGGTCACCGCCGAGCGTGACCCCGCCGCCCTGAAGTGGGGCGAGCTGGGCGCCGACATCGTGATCGAGTCGACCGGCTTCTTCACCAAGGCCGAGCAGGCCAAGAAGCACCTGGTCGGTGGCGCCAAGAAGGTCCTGATCTCGGCTCCGGCCAGCAATGAGGACATCACCGTCGTCATGGGCGTCAACGACGACAAGCTCGACGTCGCCAAGCACACCATCATCTCCAACGCCTCCTGCACCACCAACTGTGTGGCGCCGATGGCGAAGGTCCTGCACGAGGCGTTCGGCATCGTCAAGGGCATGATGACGACGGTGCACGCGTACACCAACGACCAGGTCACCCTGGACTTCCCGCACAAGGACCTGCGTCGCGCCCGCGCCGCGGCCCTGAGCATCATTCCGACCTCCACCGGTGCCGCCAAGGCCACCGCGCTGGTGCTGCCGGAGCTCAAGGGCAAGCTGGACGGCACATCGCTGCGCGTCCCGGTCCCCACCGGCTCCATCACCGACCTGGTGGTGGACCTGGAGCGCGAGGTCACCAAGGACGAGGTCAACGCGGCCTTCCAGAAGGCGTCCCAGGGTCAGCTCAAGGGCTACCTGTACTACAACGAGGACGAGATCGTCTCCCGCGACATCGTCAACTCGCCGTTCTCCTGCATCTTCGACGCCCCGCTGACCATGGTCCAGGGCAACCAGGTGAAGATCTTCGGCTGGTACGACAACGAGTGGGGCTACTCCAACCGCCTCGTCAACCTGACCACCCTCGTCGGTGGCCAGCTCTGACGAGCGGCACGGTGAGCAGCTGAGGTGAGCAGGACCCGGACTCCGATGGGGCCGGGTCCTGCTCGCGTCACTCCATGTCCAACTGTCGAAAACCTCCCAGGAGCGTCCTGACGTGCAGACCATCGACGACCTCGACGTCGCGGGCAAGCGGGTATTCGTCCGCGCCGACCTCAATGTGCCGCTGTCCGGCACCGACATCACCGACGACGGCCGGATCCGCGCCGTCGCGCCGTCCATCGCCAAGCTGGTCGCGGCCGGCGCCAAGGTGATCGTCGCCTCCCACCTGGGCCGCCCCAAGGGCGCGCCCGACCCCCAGTTCAGCCTGGCCCCGGTCGCGGTACGGCTGAGCCAGATCCTCGGCCAGGACGTCGCCTTCGCGACCGACACCGTCGGCGACAGCGCCGCCGCGGTCGCGGCCGGCCTGGCGGACGGCCAGGTCGCGCTGCTGGAGAACCTGCGCTTCAACGCCGGCGAGACCAGCAAGGACGACGCCGAGCGCGGCGCCTTCGCGGACCAGTTGGCCGCCCTCGCCGACGTCTACGTGGGCGACGGCTTCGGCGCCGTGCACCGCAAGCACGCCTCGGTCTACGACCTCCCGGCCCGCCTTCCGCACGCGGTCGGTCTGCTGATCGCCACCGAGGTCGGCGTGCTCAAGCGGCTGACCGAGCAGGTCGACCGCCCCTATGTGGTCGTCCTCGGCGGCTCCAAGGTCTCCGACAAGCTCGGTGTGATCGACAACCTGCTGGGCAAGGCCGACCGGATCCTCATCGGCGGCGGCATGGCCTTCACCTTCCTCAAGGCGCAGGGCCACGACGTCGGCAGCAGCCTGCTGCAGGAGGACCAGATCCCGGTCGTGCTGGAGTACCTGGCACGCGCCAAGCAGAACGGTGTGGAGTTCGTCCTCCCCGTCGACGTCGCGGTCTCCGCGTCCTTCCCCGACCTGAAGGCCAAGACCCCGGTCGCGGACTTCGAGGTGGTCGCCGCCGACGCGATGCCGGCCGGGAAGATGGGCCTGGACCTCGGTCCGGCCACCGGCAAGCTGTTCGCCGAGAAGCTTGCCGACGCCAGCACCGTGTTCTGGAACGGCCCGATGGGCGTCTTCGAGCACCCCGACTTCGCCGAGGGCACCAGGGCCGTCGCCGCGGCCCTGGCCGACGGTGACGCGTTCTCCGTGGTCGGCGGCGGCGACTCGGCCGCGGCCGTCCGCATCCTGGGCTTCGACGAGAAGAAGTTCGGGCACATCTCGACGGGTGGCGGCGCCAGCCTCGAGTACCTGGAGGGCAAGACCCTCCCCGGCCTGGCCGCACTGGAGAACTGATCCCGATGACTGCTGCACGCACCCCGCTGATGGCGGGCAACTGGAAGATGAACCTCAACCACCTTGAGGCCATCGCCCACACCCAGAAGCTCTTCTTCGCGCTCAACGACAAGGACTACGCGGCCGTCGAGGTCGCCGTCCTGCCGCCGTTCACGGATCTGCGCTCGGTGCAGACCCTGGTCGACGGCGACAAGATGAAGATCAAGTACGGCGCCCAGGACATCTCCGCCCAGGACTCCGGTGCCTACACCGGTGAGATCTCCGGGCCGATGCTGTCCAAGCTGAAGTGCACCTATGTGGCCATCGGGCACTCGGAGCGGCGCGAGTACCACGGCGAGACCAAGCCGATCGTCAACGCCAAGGTCAAGGCCGCGTTCCGGAACGGCATCGTGCCGATCCTCTGCGTCGGCGAGGGCCTGGACGTGCGCAAGGCCGGCAAGCAGGTCTCCTACACCCTGGCGCAGCTGGACGGCGCGCTGGACGGCGTGCCGGCCGAGGACGCCGAGTCGATCGTGGTGGCGTACGAGCCGGTGTGGGCCATCGGCACCGGCGAGGTCGCCACCCCCGAGGACGCCCAGGAGGTCTGCGGCGCGATCCGGGTCCGGTTGGCCGAGCTCTACAGCCAGGAGCTGGCGGACAAGGTCCGGGTGCTCTACGGCGGCTCGGTGAAGTCCTCGAACGCGGCCGGGATCATGGCCAAGCCGGACGTCGACGGTGCCCTGATCGGCGGCGCGGCACTGGATCCGGAAGAGTTCGTGAAGATCGTTCGCTACCGGGACCAGGCAGTAGGCTGACACCGGTCTAGAGTATGCAGGGTCGGGACGACGGATCAGGATCTGTCGACCCGGCCCTGCGTCACAGCTTCACACATCGATTACGAGAGATTGGTCCCGCCGTGATCCTCGGCTTCTCGATCGCGCTGATCTTCTTCAGCGTGATGATGGTCGTCCTCGTCCTGCTGCACAAGGGCAAGGGCGGCGGTCTTTCTGACATGTTCGGTGGCGGTATGTCCTCCACCGGCGGTGGCTCTGCCGTCGCCGAGCGCAACCTCGACCGCATCACCATCTTCATGGGTATCGGTTGGTTCGCCTGCATCATCATTCTGTCGCTGCTGCTGAAGGCCAAGAATGGCTGATCAGCCCGCTGCGGGCAGAACCTCTGCGCAGCACCCCTGCCGCGAAAGCTGACGGAGTGTCGCCCGGCCGCTTATCATGAGTGACAGTTGTCACCGGTGGCGGTGTCGGGCGGCACTTATGCGCTCCGTACACTGGGACGACTCCGTCGGAGAAGGGGGGCGACGGGACACAGTGGGGGCCGGGCCTCTGGGGCGCGAACCACTCCCACGTGACTATCGCAACGCACCAGCACGCAGGGAGTCAGACCGTGGCAAGTGGCAACGCCATCCGTGGCAGCAGGGTCGGGGCAGGCCCCATGGGGGAAGCCGAGCGCGGCGAGTCCGCTCCTCGGCTCCGTATCTCCTTCTGGTGTGCCAACGGGCATGAGACCCGCCCGTCGTTCGCCTCCGACGCGCAGATCCCGGACACCTGGGACTGCCCCCGTTGCGGATTCCCGGCCGGGCAGGACGAAGAGAACCCGCCTGCTCCGCCGCGTACCGAGCCCTACAAGACCCACCTCGCGTATGTCCGCGAGCGCCGCAGCGACGCCGACGGCGAGGCGATCCTCGCTGAGGCGCTGGCCAAGCTGCGCGGGGAGATCTGAGCAGCAGGAGCACCACGTACGCAGGGGCGTCCGCCCCGGACACCTACCTCACCAGGCGGTCCGGGCGGCGCCCCTCTCGGCTTTCCCGGCTGTACAGGACCTTTCGGCGGCAGGCGGACGGGGTGCCCCAGGCGTTGCGCAGCACCCGGGCGCGGCGGATCCACAGTGAGAGGTCGAACTCGTCGGTGTAGCCGATCGCGCCGTGCAGCTGCAGCGCGGCCCTGGCGGCGGCGTAGCCGGCCTCACCGCAGGCGGCCTTGGCCGCCGCGATCGCGACGTCCGTGTCCGCCGCGGCGTCCTGGACGGCGACCGCGGCCCCGTACAACAGCGGTTCGGCGAAGTCGAGTTGGAGCAGCACGTCGGCGAGCCGGTGCTTGACGGCCTGGAAGCCGCCGATGGGGGTGCCGAACTGGGTGCGGGTCCTGGCGTACTCGACGGTGGCGGCGAGGAGGTGGCGGCCGGCGCCCAGGGCGAGGGCTGCGGTCGCGAGCGCGGCCAACTCGGTGGCCCGCGTTGTGCCGGGACCGGCGCTGATGCCGATCGCGTCGTCCGGCAGGCCCACCCGGCGGGCCGGGTCCAGGGACTGGCGCAGCGGCGCCTTGCCCTCGCCGATCCGCAGCACGGCGTCGGCCAGGTCGGGGTCGGCGGCATGGCCGCCGTCGGCGGCCAGGGAGAGGATCACCTGCCCCGATGCCACGCCGGGGAGCAGCCTCGCGTGATCCGTGCCCGTCAGCAGGGTGCTCGCCGCGAAGGTCTCGGCCAGTGGTCCGGGCATCCCGTGGCGTCCCAACTCGACGCAGCAGAGCACCAGTTCGACCGGAAGCAGGCCGCTGCCGCCGAACTCCTCGGGCACTGCGAGGGCGAACACCCCGGCGTCGCCGAGCCGCCGCCACAGCGCCCGCAGCGGTGCGTCGTCCCCGGCGGCGCGGGCCCGGACCACGGTCGGGACGGCGGCGGCGGACAGCAGCGCGTCCAGGCTGGCGGCGAAGTCCCGCTGCTCGGTGTCGAGAACGAACCTCATCCGCGCCGCCCCTTCGGCAGGCCGAGCAGCCGCTCGGCGACGATGTCCCGCTGGATCTCGTTGGTGCCGCCGTAGATCGGACCGGCCAGGGCGAAGACATAGCCCTCGGACCAGTCCTCGACATCGGCCAACTCGCCGTCGGGGCCCAGCAGATCGAGCGCCGTCTCATGGAGCGTCAGATCCAGCTCGGACCAGTGCAGTTTGTTCAGGCTGGACGCCGCCCCGGTCGGCCCGCCGTCGCCCGAGGCCGCCGCGAAGGCGGACAGCTGGTAGGCCCGCGCGCCGATCACCGCGTCGGCGACCCGCTCGGCCATCGCCGTGTCGCCGGGGTCGCCGACCTGGCGCCAGAGCTCCACCAGCCGGTCGGCGGCGGCCAGAAAGCGCCCCGGGCTGCGCAGGGTCAGTCCGCGCTCGTTGCCGGCCGTGCTCATCGCCGCCCGCCAGCCCTGCCCGGCCTCGCCGATCACGTCGCGGTCCGGGACGAAGACGCCGTCCAGGAAGATCTCGGCGAAGGCGGGCTTGCCGTCCAGTCGGCCGATCGGACGCACCGTCACCCCCGGTGCGTCCAGCGGGAACATCAGGTAGCTGAGACCGCGGTGCCGGGCCCCGGACTGCTCGACCGGAATGGAGCGGAACAGGCCGAAGGCGCGGTCGGCGAAGGCGGCCCGGGAGGACCAGGTCTTGGCGCCGTCCAGCAGCCAGCCGCCCTCGGTGCGGGTGGCGGTGGAGCGCAGGGCGGCCAGGTCGCTGCCGGCGCCGGGCTCGGACCAGGCCTGGGCCCAGACGGTCGCTCCGCTCGCCATCTCCGGGAGGATGCGGGCCCGTTGCTCCTCGGTGCCGTGCTCGAACAGGGTCGGGGCGAGCAGGTTGATGCCGTTCTGGCTGACCCGGCCGGGCGCCCCGGCGGCGTAGTACTCCTCCTCGAAGAGCAGCCAGCGCAGCAGTGAGGCGTCCCGGCCGCCGTACTGCTGCGGCCAGGAGACCACGGACCAGCGGTCCGCGTGGAGTTCCTGCTCCCAGGCGCGGTGCGCGGCGAAGCCGGCCCCGGTCTCCAGCGAGGGCAGCCGGCGCGCCGGGACGTGCCGGTGCAGCCAGTCACGGGCCTCGGCGCGGAACTCCTGGTCCTCAGCGCTGATCTGAAGATCCATCAGCTCTTGTCCTGCGCTTGGTTCGCGGCCTTCATGGAGCGGGCGTCCATCCCGCCCAGCGAGTCCTTCGCGGTCTCCGCGTTGTGGGCGTGGGCGAGGTGGTGCAGGCCGAAGACCGAGTCCAGGCCGTTGTGCAGGCCCTGCAGGTCCTCGGCCTGATTGACGGCGCGCTTGGTGAGGGCCAGGCCCATGGTGGGCATCTCGGCGATGCGGGCCGCCAACGCCATGGTCTCCCGGTGCAGTTCGGCGCGCGGCACCAGCCGGTTGACCATGGCGAGCTCGTACGCCCGTTGCGCGGTCATCCGGTCGCCGGTGTAGAGGAACTCCTTGGCGATGCGCGGCGGCAGCACCCAGGGGTGGGCGAAGTACTCGACGCCGGGGATGCCCATCCGCACCACCGGGTCGGCGAAGAAGGCGTCGTCGGCGGCCACGATCAGGTCGCACACCCAGGCGAGCATCAACCCGCCTGCCACGCAGGCCCCGTGGACGGAGGCGATGACCGGCTTGGGCAGCTCCCGCCAGCGCCGGCACATCCCCAGGTAGACCTCGGACTCGCGGGCGTAGCGGCTCTCGGCGCCCTGCCGCTCCGAGTGGTCCCACCACAGCGAGGCCCTGCGCTCGAACGGGAGGTGGGCGTCGCGCCCGGGGGTGCCGATGTCGTGGCCGGCCGAGAAGTGCGGTCCGGCGCCGCGCAGCACCACGACTTTGACCTCGGGATCGTCGGCGGCCCGGTAGAAGGCGCGGTCGAGGGCGTAGGTCATGGCCGAGTTCTGGGCGTTGCGGTACTCGGGGCGGTTCAGGGTGACCAGGGCGGTCGCGTCCTGGCGCTCGTAGAGGACGACATCCGTCTCCTCGGGCATCTCGACCCCTCCTTCCCTAACAAGTGTTTGGTAGGTTAACGTGCGGGGAGTCGGCCGTCGAGAGGTGGGCCAGGTCGTGAGCACCGTACCTGACTATCCGTCAGCACATGGGCTGCTGAACGGTCGCAGTGCCGTGGTCACGGCGGCGGCCGGGGCCGGGATCGGTGGCGCGACCGCCCGGCGGTTCCTGGAGGAGGGGGCGGCGGTCGTCCTCGGCGACGCCCATGCGCGCCGCCTCAAGGAGACCGTCGAGGCCCTGGCCGAGGAGTTCGGCGCGGACCGGGTCGCCGGCACCGCCTGCGACGTCACCGACGAGCAGCAGGTCGCCGCGCTGCTGGACCTCGCCGAGACCCGGCACGGACGGCTCGACATCCTGGTCAACAACGCCGGCCTGGGCGGGACGGCGACGCTGGAGGAGATGACCGACGAGCAGTGGGACCGGGTCCTCGACGTCACCCTCACCGGCACCATGCGCTGCACCCGGGCGGCGTTGCGGAGGTTCCGGGCCTCCGGCGGCGCCGGGGTGATCGTCAACAACGCCTCGGTGGTGGGCTGGCGGGCCCAGGCCGGGCAGTCCCACTACGCGGCGGCGAAGGCCGGCGTGATGGCACTGACCCGCTGCGCCGCCGTCGAGGCCGCAGACCTGGGCGTCCGGGTGAACGCGGTCTCGCCGAGCCTGGCGATGCACCCGTACCTGGTCAAGGTCACCACGCCGGAGCTGCTTGAACAGCTGACGGCCCGGGAGGCCTTCGGCCGCTGGGCCGAGCCGTGGGAGGTGGCGAATGTGATCGTCTTCCTGGCGAGCGGATACTCGTCGTATCTGACGGGCGAGGTTGTCTCCGTCAGCAGCCAGCACCCGTGACAGCCAGCACCCCGACGAGGAGTCGACCCGCGATGACGTCCCAGCCGAGAACGGCAGCGGCCACCCGAAGGGACGAGCTGCTGGCCACAGCGGCTCAGGTGTTCGCCCGGCAGGGCTACGACGCGACCACCGTGCGGGAGATCGCCGACGCCGCGGGCATCCTGGCCGGCAGCCTCTACTACCACTTCGACTCCAAGGAGTCGATGCTGGACGAGATCCTCTCCGGCTTCCTGAACGAGCTCTGGACCGGCTACGACGCCGTGCTCGCCGCGGACCTCGGCCCCCGGGAGAGCCTGGAGGCGCTGGTCGTCGAGTCCTTCCGGGAGATCGACCGGCACCGCGACGCCGTCGCCATCTACCAGCGCGAACGCCATCTCGCCGGGCAGCCCAGGTTCGGCTACCTCGCCGACTCGATGAGCCGCTTCGAGGCCGCCTGGCAGGGGACGCTGGAACGCGGGGTCGCCGAGGGCGCCTTCCGCGCCGACCTGGACCTGCGGCTGGCGTACCGCTTCGTCCGCGACACCGTCTGGGTCGCCGCCTCCTGGTACCGGCCGGGCGGCCGCCACGACGCGGCGGAGATCGCCCGCCAGTACCTCAGCATGCTGCTCGACGGTATCTCCACCCTTCACCAGTGACCCCACCCCAGCACCCAGCAGGAGGAACGACCACCATGCCCGAGGCCTACATCGTCGAAGCCGTCCGCACCCCCGTCGGCCGTCGCCGCGGCGGCCTGGCGTCCGCCCATCCCGCCGACCTGGGCGCACATGTGCTGAAAGCCCTGGTCCAGCGGTCAGGGGTGGACCCGGCGCTGGTCGAGGACGTGGTCTTCGGCTGCCTGGACACCGTCGGCCCGCAGGCCGGCGACATCGCCCGCACCAGCTGGCTGGCGGCAGGGCTTCCCGAAGAGGTGCCCGGCGTGACCATCGACCGCCAGTGCGGCTCCTCGCAGCAGGCGGTCCACTTCGCCGCGCAGGCGGTGATGTCGGGGACCAGCGACCTGGTGGTGGCCGGCGGCACGCAGAGCATGTCGCAGATCCCGATCGCCTACTCCTCGCGCGAGGCCGCGCTGCCGCTGGGCCTGACCGAGGGCCCGTACGCCGGCTCCATCGGCTGGCGGGAGCGCTACGGCGACCAGCCGGTGAACCAGTTCTACGGCGCCGAGCTGATCGCCGAGAAGTGGGGCATCTCCCGGGAGTCCATGGAGCGCTTCGCCCTCCAGTCGCACCAGCGGGCGGCCCGCGCCATCGACGAGGGCCGCTTCGACCGCGAGATCGCCCCGTACGGCGAGGTGCGGCAGGACGAGGGCCCGCGCCGGGACACCACGCTGGAGAAGATGGCCGAGCTGAAGCCGCTGACCGAGGGCGGCCGGCTCACCGCCGCGGTCTCTTCCCAGGTCTCCGACGGCGCCTCGGCGATGCTCATCGCCTCCGAGCGCGCCGTCGCCGAGTACGGCCTGACCCCGCACGCCCGGGTGCACCACCTCTCGGTGCGCGGCGAGGACCCGATCCGGATGCTCTCCGCCCCCATCCCGGCCACCGCGTACGCGCTGAAGAAGGCCGGGATGACCATCGACGACATGGACCTGGTGGAGATCAACGAGGCCTTCGCCCCGGTCGTCCTCGCCTGGCTCAAGGAGACCGGCGCCGACCCGGCCCGGGTGAACGTCAACGGCGGCGCCATCGCCCTGGGCCACCCACTCGGCGCGACGGGCGTGCGGCTGATGACCACCCTGCTGCACGAACTGGAGCGCAGCGGCGGCCGCTACGGCCTGCAGACCATGTGCGAGGGCGGCGGCCAGGCCAATGTGACGATCATCGAGCGGTTGTCGTAGGCACGGACGCCGGCGGCGCTTCCTCGTCCGGCTCCGGGACGCCGTGCGGCAGCCGCCGTACGGCGGCCGAGGCGAGCGGGGCCACCGCCGCGAGCGCGTAGACGACGCCCGCGGTGGTGGCCACCCGGAAGCCGCCGAAGGCGTGCGCCAGCGGTCCCACGCTCAACTGGCCGATAGGAATGGCCAGATAGGACAGCAGGTCGTCGTAGGAGGAGACCCGCGACAGCACCTCGGCCGGAACATGCTCCTGCATCGAGGTGTCCCAGCCGATGCCCGCCACCGAGGAGCCCAGACCCGCGACGAAGGCGGCCGCGATCAGCCAGGGGGCCTGCAGTCCGGCGCCCAGGGCCAGCAGCGGCAGCGCCCCGAGCACGGTCACCAGCTGTCCCAGCCGCAGCAGATGACGGACCGTCAACCGGTACGTCACCGCGCTCATCACCAGCAGCCCCACGCCCCGGGCGCTGAGCACGAAGCCCCAGGCGGCCTCTCCGCTGACCTGCTTGGTGAGCGAGGGGCCGAGGATCTGCCAGGTGCCGACCTGCACCAGGTTGATCACGCAGAAGGAGAGCGCCACCGTCCAGACCCAGCGGATCCGGCGGAACTCGGCCCACCCCGTGCGGATGTCGGCCAGCATGCTGGCCCGCGACGATGCGGGCACGCTGTCGGGGAGGCTGAGCCGGGCCAGGCACACCGCCGCCAGCAGATAGGTCAGCGCGTCGAATGCGATGGCCGGGCCGCCGCCCGCGACGACCACCAGGATGCCGGAGAGACTCGGCCCCAGGATCCTCGTCCCGTTGCGCATCGAGCCCAGCAGCGAGTTGGCCTGCCGCAGTTGGTCCCGGCCGACGAGCTGCGGCACCACGCCGCGCAGCGCCGGTGTGGTGAACGCCTCCAGCACCCCGTTGAGCAGGCCCAGCACGGCGACCGGAACGAGTGAGTAGTGGCTGGTCAGCAGCAGCGCGGCCACCCCGCCCTGGGTGAGCGCCGAGCCGAGGTTGGCGACCAGCAGCACGGTCCGGCGCGGGAACCGGTCGGCGGTGGCGCCGCCCACCAGCAGGAAACCCACCAGCGGGACCATGTGCGCGGTGAGGATGATGCCGAGGTCGCCGGTGCTGCCGGAGGCGTTGAGCACCGCGAAGGTCAGCGCGACCGGCGCCATCGACGAGCCGAGCAGCGAGACCAGCTGCCCGGTGAAGAACCAGCGGAAGTCGGCCGACCGGAGCAGGGACGAGCGCGGGGTGGGTGCGGAGGGTGCGGCTGGGGAGGGCATGGGCCGCAGTCTGCGGGGGCCGATGGGACGGGCACTATTCTTTCGGCAGGAGGCGAAAGATGACCCTGCTGCGGCTGACCCCGCTGGCCCTGTCGCGGTCCCGGTTCGCGCTGTCCCCGCTGGCCGAGACGTTGGCCTCGATCAAGGTGCTGCACGCGGACTACTGCGATCCCTGGATGACCTCCTGGTACGCCCGGCATCACGGCGCGTTTCTGGCCGCTCTTGACGCCGACCCCTTCGCCCGTGGCATGGTCCGGCTGATCAACTCGACCAAGTGGCTGCCGCTCTTCGTCGCAGCACCGCCGCCGGGCGGGATGCACACCACCCTCACCGAGGAGCTGGCAGCGCTCGCGCCGTTCTCCGACGAGGAGGTACGCGCCGAACTCGACCTGTCGGTGGCGCACAGCTGGGAGCAGCACGACCTGTCCTGGCTCACCGGCCGGGACTGGTTCGCGCGCACCGTCGAACTGTTCCGCACGGTGTGGACCGACTACGTGGAACCGGACTGGCCGCGGCGGCGCGCGCTGCTCGAACGGGACGTCACCTACCGCGCCGGCCTGCTGGCCGCCTACGGCTGGCCCCGCGCGCTGGAGCGGATGAGCCGCCGCAGCGCCTGGGTGGGCGCGGACGCGATCCGCTTCAGTGACCAGGACTTCCCGGACCGGCAGATCGGCGACGACGGCATGCTGTTCGTCCCGGTGAGCGCGCTGTCCCGCGGCACCTGGCTCTGCGAGAGCCGGGACGACCGCTACGCCCTGGTCTACCCGGCCCGCGGGGCGGCCTCGGGCCCCGCGGAGGGTCGTCCCCGGAGGGCACTTGACCGGCTCATCGGCGTCGGCCGTGCGGCGATCCTGCGGGAGCTGGACCGCCCGGCAACCAGCACCGAACTCGCCGCGCACCTCGGGCAGTCCCTCGGCACGATCGGCGGGCACCTGGCGGTGCTGCGCGACGCCGAACTCGTCGCAGGGACGAGGGTGGGACGGCGGGTGGTGTACCAGCGTACGGAGGCTGGGGACTCGCTGGTGGGGGGTTGACCGCGCAGTTCCCCGCGCCCCTGCGGGGCTGCAACTGAACCTCTGTGGGTCAGTTGCACCGACCCAGGGGCGCGGGGAACTGCGCGACCAGCCATGCACAACCCGCAGTCGGAGACCTACCTCACCACCGCCCCCGCCACCCCCGCCAAGACGACTCCCGCCTCGGCCATGATGCGGTCAATCAGCTCCTGTACCGAGGGCAGGTCGTCGATCAGGCCCGCGACCTGGCCGGAGGCCATCACGCCGAGGTCGGTGCGGCCGTCGACCATCGCGGCCTTCAGGAGCATGGGGGTGTTGGCGGCCAACAGCATCTGGCTCCAGGTCAGGTCGTGGCCGCGCTTCATGGCCAGGCCGTCGCGGATCATCGCGGGCCAGGAGAGGCCCGAGACGGTGCGGAACGCGGCGGCGTGGCGCAGCGCGCGGGCCAGCGAGCGGGTGCGTCCTGCGTGTTCGAGGGCGGTGACCAGGTCGCTGCGGAGCATGCGGTGCGGCAGGCCGTCGACCTTGGTGGTGACGGCGATGTCGTTGACCCCGGCGGCGAGGTAGCGGGCCTTGACCGCGTCCGGGACGGTGCTGTCGGAGGTGAGCAGGAAGCGGGTGCCCATCGCGATGCCGGCCGCCCCGAAGGCCAGCGCGGCGATCAGGCCCCGGCCGTCGCGGAAGCCGCCGGCGGCGATGACGGGGATGTCCACGGCGTCCACGACCTGGGGGAGCAGCACGGTCGTGGCCACCGCGCCGGTGTGCCCGCCGCCCTCGCCGCCCTGGACCAGCACGGCGTCTGCCCCCCAGGCGGCGACCTTCTCCGCATGCCGACGTGCGCCGATGCTGGGGATGACGACCACACCGGCGTCCTTGAGCCTGGCGATCAGCTCGCGCGAGGGGGCCAGCGCGAAGGAGGCGACCCGGACGCCCTCCTTGACGATGATCTCGGCGCGCTCGGCCGCGTCCCCCGCGTCCGCGCGCAGGTTGACCCCGAAGGGTGCGTCGGTGCGATCCTTCACTTCCCTTACAGCTGCCAACAACTGACCTGGCGTCATGGTCGCGGATGCGAGGATGCCGAGCCCGCCGGCCCGGGCGGTAGCGGTGACCAGGCGGGGTCCGGCGACCCAGCCCATGCCGGTCTGGACGATGGGGTGTTGGATGCCGACGAGTCGGGTGAGCGCGGTGTCCAGCCGGACCGGGGAAGTGGTCATCCGCGGACCTCCCGATCGCGGGCCCCGCGCGGGTCCAGGACCTCACGGATCAGGCGCAGTTCCTCGGCGGAGGGGTCTCGGGTGGACGGGACGTCGCTGGGCAGGACCAGCGGGAAGCCGGTTGCGGCCACCACCTGGTCGACCGTCACGCCCGGGTGCACCGAGAGCAGCCGGATGGCGTGCCCGTCCCCGCTGAAGTCCAGCACCGCAAGGTCGGTGACGATCCGTCGGAGATCCTGGAACCGCGCCGCCGCACCGTGCAGACGTCCGTACCCGACGCCGCTGACGACATCGACCGTCCCGAGGACGAAGACCCGAGGGCTGTGGCGCGGGATCCAGTAGCTGGTGGGGTTGTTGACGGTGTTTCCGGGCGCTCCGCGCATGCCGAGCAGCTGCCGGGTCGGTCGGGACCAGTCGCCGATGGCGGAGATGTTCTGGTTGCCGTGGCGGTCGAGCTGGCTGGCGCCCATCATCACGTGGCGGTGGCCCATGGCCACCAGCTCCAGGTGCTTCCGGTACGGCAGCGCGCCCTCGACCGCCGCCGGGGCCGCGCCGAGCGCGGGCACGTCGGCGGCGAGCTGCGCCTCGCCGTCGGTGATCAGCAGGTCGGGTTCAAAGGTGAGCTTCGCCAGCCGTGCGCCCAGGGTCGGGATGGTCCCCATCGCGGCGGCCAGCACTTCGCCGTCCCCGCGCCAGGCCTCGGCGCAGGCGATGACGCAGTACTCGGCCCTGGTGACGGCCAGGTCCGCACCGGTCGACGTGGTCATGGGGTCGCCTCCGCTCGCAGGGCCGCAACGGCGGCCCGGTAGTCCGCTTCGTCCCCCGACAGGAAGCGCTGCTCGAAGGCCGGCCAGGACGAGGGGTCGGCGGCGGCCTGGGCGTAGGCGCGCTGGAAGGGCTCGTCGCGGTCGTAGTCCGGGACGCAGGAGGTGAAGTGGGCCCCGCCGGGCGCCTCCACCACGCCGGTGACCGACCAGCGTGGGACCAGCACGGTGCCGGGGGAGCCCTCCTTCTGCAGGTCGGCGGTGTCGACCAGCCGTTCGCAGCTGAGGTAGGCGGCGTCGGCGGCGGCGCAGAACAGGTCGTCCATGTAGGGGTCGGGGCCCAGGTACTGGCCGTTGCCGAGCCGGTCCGCGCGGTTCAGGTGCACCAGGGCGGCGTCCAGCCGCAGGGCCGGTACGGCGACCAACTCCTCGCCGTCCTGGTAGGGGGAGACCACGGTCCGCAGCTCCGGGTTGAGCCGCAGCACGTCCGAGCCCAGCCCGGCCCGGGTCGGCAGGAACGGGAGCCGGTGGGCGGCGGCGGTCAGTCCCAGCAGCAGCATGCCCTCGTCGTACTCGGTCAGCCGCTCCAGCGTCCCGCTCTCCCGCGCCGCCCGGAAGTGCGGCTCCAGCGGGATCGAGTCCAGGGTGACGAAGGCGGTGACGAGGTGCCGGATCCGTCCGGCCGCGGCCAGCAGCCCGATGTCGGGACCCCCGTACGAGACCACGGTCAGATCCCGCAGGTCGGACCGCAGGATGGCTCTGACCAGGGCCATCGGCTTGCGCCGTGAGCCCCAGCCGCCGATCCCGAGGGTCATTCCGCTGGAGAGCCGGCCGACGACCTCGTCGGCGCTCATTCCTTTGTCCATGGCACTACTCGCCCCCTGCCGCGATGAAGGCCTCACGGTGGGCGTCCGAGGCCCCGGCGAGGTTGGCCTCGAAGGTGAACCCCTGCTCGAAGCGGTAGCTGCGGCGGACGTCGACCGGGTCGATGCCGTTGATGGCCTCCTTGGCCAGGCGCAGCAGATAGCCGTCCTTGGCCGCGATCTGCCGGGCCAGGGCCATCGCCGCCTCCCGGAGCCGTTCGCGCGGGACGACCTCCCAGACCGTCCCGAAGCGGTGCAGCTCGGCCGCGCTGACGGTCCGTCCGGTGTAGTAGAGCGGGCGCATCAGATGCGGGGGGACCAGTCGGGCCAGATGGGTGGCCGCGCCGAGCGCGCCGCGGTCCAGTTCGGGCAGGCCGAAGACGGCGTCCTCGGTGGCGACGATCGCGTCGGCGTTGCCGACCAGGCCGACGCCGCCGCCCAGGCAGAAGCCCTGCACGGCGGCGATGACCGGCACCTGGCACTCGTAGACGGCGGCGAAGGCCTCGGCGCAGCCCCGGTTGGCGCCGATCAGGGACTGCGGCCCGGGGTCGCGCTGGATCTCCTTGATGTCGACGCCGGCGTTGAAGCCGCGACCGGGGGCCTCCAGCACCACCACCCGGACGGCGGGGTCCTTCCCGGTCTCCCGCAGTGCACGGGCGAGCTCGTACCAGCCCGCCACCGGAAGGGCGTTGACGGGTGGATAGGCGACGGTGACGACGGCTATGCCGTCGTCCGGGCCGTCGTTTCCTTCACTGCCGGCGATCGAGGTGGAGACACCCATGGGATTCTCGGCTACCTTTCCACCAAACGTTAGTTAGGTACGTCAGGGTCGACGGTAGCAGCGCAACAACCCGCAGGGGAGCCCCGGATGACACACCGTCAAGAACTGTCCGGCCGCGTCGCCGTGGTCACCGGGGGCACCAGGGGGGTGGGCGCCGGCATAGTACGGACGCTGCTGGCGGCCGGCGCCGTGGTGGTCGCGGCGGCCCGCAGGCCCCCGGCCGGGGTCTTCGAAGCGGCGGGCCGGAAGGCGGAGTTCCGCGCGCTCGACGTACGCGACCCGGAGGCCGGCGCCGCGCTGCTGGCGGCGGTGGCCGCCGACCACGGCCGGCTCGACCTGCTGGTCAACAACGCCGGCGGGACTCCGTACCTCCCTCTGGCCGAGGGGGAGGCCGAACGGCACCGCAGGATCCTGGAGTTGAACCTGATCGCGCCGCTGCTGCTGTCCCGGTCCGCGCATGCGGTGATGCGGGAGCAGCCCGACGGCGGGGCCATTGTCATGATCGGCAGCGTCAGCGGTTCGCGGCCGTCCCCCGGCAGCGCCGCCTATGGCGCGGCCAAGGCCGGGCTCGACCACCTGGCCCGCAGCCTCGCGGTGGAGTGGGCCCCGACCGTTCGGGTGAACACCCTCGTCCTCGGCATGGTGCGGACCGAGGCCTCCGCGCTGCACTACGGGGACGAGGAGGGTGTCGCGGCCGTCGGACGTACCGTCCCGCTCGGCCGGCTCGCCCGGCCGGAGGAGGTCGGCGAGGCCGTGGTCTTCCTGGCTTCGCCCCGGGCCGCCTACATCAGCGGCGCCTCACTGCTGCTGCACGGGGGCGGGGAGCGTCCCGCCTTCCTCGACGCCGCCACCGCCAACCGCTGAAGGAGCAACGAACATGTCAGGACTGGCCGAAGGCCGCACCGTCATCGTCACCGGCGCCGGGCGCGGGCTCGGCCGCGCGCACGCCCTCGCCTTCGCCGCAGAGGGCGCCGCCGCCGTCGTCAACGACCTCGGCGTCGGCCGGGACGGAAGCCCCGCCGGTGACAGCCCGGCCGACGCCGTGGTCGCCGAGATCCAGGCCCTCGGCGGCCGAGCGGTCGCCCACCACGGCGACATCACGACCGAGGAGGGCGCGGCCGCTCTGATCGCCCTCGCCCTGGACACCTACGGCCGCCTGGACACCCTGGTCAACAACGCGGGCTTTCTGCGCGACCGGATGCTGGTGAACCTGGACGCGGACGACTGGGACGCGGTGATGCGGGTCCATCTGCGCGGGCACTTCCTGCCGCTGCGCGAGGCCGCCGCGCACTGGCGGGCCGAGGCCAAGGCGGGGCGGCCGGTGGCCGGACGGGTCGTCAACACCAGCTCCGGGGCGGGTCTGCTCGGCAGCGTCGGCCAGGGGAACTACTCGGCCGCCAAGGCCGGGATCCTCGGCCTGACCTTCGTCGCCGCCGCCGAGTTCGTCTCCTACGGCGTGCAGGTCAACGCGATCGCACCGTCGGCCCGGACCAGGATGACCGAAGGGGCGATCGCGGCCGCGCTGCCGGAGCCCGAGGATGTCTCCCCGCTCGTGGTGTGGCTCGGCAGCGATGCCAGTGCGGGGGTCACCGGGCGGGTGTTCGAGGCGGAGGGGGGCAGGATCACGGTGATGGAGGGCTGGCGCCCCGGACCCAGCGCGCGCAACGCCACCCGCTGGACCCCGGCCGAGGCCGGGGAGGCGGCCCGGAAGCTGCTCGCGCAGGCCGAACCGCCCCTGCCGGTCTACGGTGCCCGCTGACCTCCCGGCTTCAGGCCTTCCAGTCGGCCCTACGGCCAAGGAAGTTGAGCAGCGAATCCGCTTCGTCCGCGTCGATGGCCGGCTCGATCGCGGGGCCGTAGGCAAAGCCGCGCAAGGGCTCCACCAGGGCGTCGGCGGCCGGCCGCAGGGCCAGGGCGAGGCCCGGGGTGAGCGGCGACAGTTGCCCGGTGGCAACGGCGATGTCCCACGCGTGCACGGCCGCGTCCAGCGCCGCCGCGGCCACAGCCACCCCCGCGGGCAGCTTGAACGGCGGCAGCGGCACGGCCACCTCGGTGTCGGGGGACTCCACCGTCCCGAAGGCGGCGGCAGCGGCGGCGAGTGCGGGCTCCAGAACTTCCGCCGGGGTGCCCCCGAGCTCCCCGGAGGGGGCGAAGGGGTCCTCCGTCGGCTTGGGCCCATCGGTCAACGCCGAGGCGTAGGCCAGTTGGTCACCGGCCGCGTGCTGCAGCACCTGGGTGACGTTCCATGCCTCGGCGGGGGTGGGCCGCTCCCAGCCGTCGGCCGGGATGCCCATGACAGCAGTACGCAGTGCCTGGTGCGCCTGGGCGAGGAGGTCCCATGTCGCGCCTGGGGAGACCGGAGTACTCATGCCCGGATCGTATCCCAGCTCGACCAGGGCGAGCCCACTCTCCCACTCTGGAAAGCTAGTTGATTGTTCATCAGCTCATCGCTGCACTGCTGTGCAGCCTCACGCATCGTCGGGCAGCAGGCGGAAGCAGGTGTGGGCGGTCAGGGGGCGCATGGCTCGGAAGTCGCGGCGGTCCAGCGTCAGTACGGCGTCGGTGCGGTATTCGGCGGCGAGGGCGACGTTCACTGCGTCGGCGAGGTCCAGGTCGAGGGAGGCGTAGCGCTGCATGACGGCGCGGGCGGTCGCCAGCATGTCCACGGTGATGTCGGGTACGAGGAAGCGGCCGCGTCGGCCCTGTTCGATGATGCCGTCGAGCAGGGCGTCACGCAGGGCCGGGCCGCCGATTCGGCGCATCAGGTGGTCGGCCTCGGCGATGATCAGCGGGGAGATCACGACCAGGCCGGCGTTCTCCAGGGCCTTGAGGCTGGCCGCCTGCTCGGGGTGGTCGGTGTCAGCGGCTGCGAGGAGGGCGGAGGTGTCCGCGACGACAAGGATCATGGCGTCCGGCGCTTGCCCGCTTCGTAGGCAGCCGCCTTCTCGTCCCATACCTGGTCGAGAGCTCGATCGACGTCCGCAGCAGGTTGCGGGCTGCCGCTCGCGAAGGACGGCCAGCCCAGGGGCTCGGCCCAGGAGCGTTTGGCCAGGGCGGCCAGGTGGATCGCCTCGCGGATTATCTCCGCCTCGGCGATTCCCTCGCGCGCGGCGGCTTCCTTGATGATGGCGAGGTCCTCGGCGTCGGCGTAGACCGTGGTTCGCTTCAGAGACATATGTGTATGGTACTGCATGCATACATGCCCGGGTCAGGCCTTGTGGCGGGGCCGCCACATGGTGTCGATCCTGGGCGCGGACTTCGGGAGTTTGAGGGCGCCGGTTGTCTCGAAGCCGAAGTGTTCGTAGAGCGGGACGTTGGCCGGGTTGGTGGACTCCAGGTAGGCGGCCTGCCCTTCCGCGTCCGTGCGGTCCAGGCGGGAGCGGAGGAGGGCGGCGCCCACGCCCTGGCCCTGGAGGTCGGGGTCGACGCCGAGGATGAAGAGGTACCAGTGGGGTTCGCCGCTGGGGTGGGCCTTGAAGCAGGCGGCCTGCAGGGCGTTGCCGTACCAGATCCGGCGTCCGTAGGCGCGCAGGTAGCCGGGGGCCGCGGCGGCCTGTTCGCGCAGGGTCGGCTTGGCCTTGCCCGGCGGCAGCCACAGTGCGGCGCCGACGATCCGGCCGTCCTCGTCGCAGGCCACCTCGACCGCGCCGTGCCGAAGTATCTCGTGCCGCAGCATCGTGGTGAAGATCCTCCGCAGCCGCTTCGGCCTGGTCGTCTCCACCGGCAGCGACCAGAGCCACTGCGGGTCGTCGTAGAACGCCAGCGCGAGCGTGGCCGCGGTCTCGGAGACGTCCGCTTCGGTGGCCGGACGGACGGTGATGCCTGTATCCCCCATGTGCCGCATCGTAGGCGCGGCGCGTGGGAACTGTCGATGGGTCAGATCAACGGCGACGGCCCTGTTCCCGCTGCCGAGGCAGCGGGAACAGGGCCGTCGAGGGCAGCCGTCAGGACGACGACAGCGGGTACATCTCCGGCGGGATCTTGGACGCCGCGGCGCGGTCCAGCAGCCACAGGGTGCGCTGCTGTCCGTACGCGCCGGAGGCGGGGGCCTGGATCTCGCCCGGGCCGCTGAGGGCCAGGGCGACCGCCTCGGCCTTGTCCTCGCCCGCGGCGAGCAGCCAGACCTCGCGCGCCGCCCGGATCGCCGGGAGGGTCAGCGAGACCCGGACCGGCGGCGGCTTCGGCGCGCCCCGGACGCCCACGACGGTGCGGGAGGTCTCCCGCACGCCGGGGAGTTCCGGGAACAGCGAGGCGACGTGGGTGTCGGGGCCGACACCCAGCAGCAGCACGTCGAAGCTGGGGACGCCGGCGTGGTCGCCGGGCCCGGCCGCCTTGGCGAGCTCGGCGGCGTAACGTTCCGCCGCTGCCTCCGCGTTGTCGCCGTCCACCCCGTCCGAGGCGGGCATGGCATGCACCCGCGCCGGGTCGAGCGGGACGGCGTCGAGCAGCTCGTCGCGGGCCTGGGTGGCGTTGCGCTCCGGGTCGCCCTCCGGCAGGAAGCGTTCGTCGCCCCACCACAGGTCGAGCCTGGACCAGTCCACCGCGTCCCGGGCCGGCGACGAGGCCAGCGCGGCGAGCAGCGCGTTGCCGTTGCGGCCGCCCGTCAGCACCACCGAGGCGGTGCCGCGGGCGGACTGGGCGTCCACGATCCGGGTGATCAGCCGGGCCGCCGCGGCAAGGGCCATCAGGTCCTTGTCGCGGTGGACCACGAGTTGCGGCGCTGTCACCTCTGGGTCCGGTTGGCCGAGGCGGCGGACTTCTTGGCCGGGGCCTTGGCCGCCGACTTCCCGGCCGCAGCCGCAGCCGCAGCCTCCGCCTCCGCCTTCTCGGCCCGGGCCTGCCCGGCCGGGGTCCTGGCGTCGACGACCTCGTGCCCGGCCGGCGGACCGTCCTGGTGCAGCTTCTCCACGCCGTAGCGCACAGCCGCCGCGTAGATGTCGTCCGGGTCGAGCCGGCGCAGCTCCTCGGCGATCAGCTCGGCCGTCTCGCGGCGCTTCAGCGCCACCATCCGGTCCGGCTGGTCGGGCATGGAGAGCTTGGCCAGCAGGCCGTCCGAACGCTCCAGGGTGACGTCGCCGCCCGCGGTGTGCAGGCGTACGGCGGTCAGGCCGGGGCCGTCCGAGACGACCCGGTCCACCTTGATGTTCAGCCGGTCGGCGAGCCACAGCGCCAGCAGTTCCGCGCTGGGGTTGTAGGACTCGCCCTCGACGACCGCCGAGGCGACCTTGACCCGCCGCTGGTCCAGGGCCGCCGCCAGCATGGAGCGCCAGGGGGTGATCCGGGTCCAGGCGAGGTCGGTGTCGCCGGGGGTGTAGGACGCGGCCCGGACGCCGAGCTGCTCGACCGGGGACTCGGCCGACACCGCGTCGGTGATCCGCCGCTGGGCGAGTGCCCCGAGCGGGTCCTTGGCGGCGTTCTCGGGGGCGTTCTCGGGCCACCAGACGACCACGGGGGCGTCGGGCAGCAGCAGCGGCAGGACCACCGACTGCGCCTGCGAGGCGAGTTCGCCGTGCAGGCGGAGCAGGACGGTCTCGCCTGTGCCGGCGTCCGAGCCGACCCGGATCTCGGCGTCCAGACGGGCCTCCGCGCGGGCCCGGGGCGAGCGCCCGGGTCGGCGGATGACCGCGAGGATCCGCGAGGGGTGCTCGCGGGAGGCGTCGCCGGCCGCCTTGAGGGCGTCGTAGGCGCTGCCCTCGTCGGTGACGATGACCAGCGTCAGCACCATCCCGATGGCGCCGGTGCCGATGGCCCTGCGGGCTTCGACGAGGCCGGAGTTGATCTTGCTGGAGGTGGTGTCCGTGAGGTCGATTTTCATGGCCGGCGCCAGCTCCTACCGTCTCGTGCGAGCATCTCGTCCGCCTCGGCCGGGCCCCAGGTACCCGACTCGTACCCGGCGGGCCTGCCGTGCTTGTCCCAGTACGCCTCGATCGGGTCCAGGATCCGCCAGGACTCCTCGACCTCCTGGTGCCGCGGGAACAGGTTGGCGTCGCCCAGCAGCACGTCCAGGATCAGCCGCTCGTAGGCCTCGGGGCTGGACTCGGTGAACGACTCGCCGTAGGCGAAGTCCATGCTCACGTCCCGGACCTCCATCGAGGTGCCGGGCACCTTGGATCCGAACCGCATGGTCACGCCCTCGTCCGGCTGGACCCGGATGACCAGGGCGTTCTGCCCCAGCTCCTCGGTGGCCGAGGAGTCGAAGGGCAGGTAGGGAGCGCGCTGGAAGACCACCGCGATCTCGGTGACCCGTCGGCCCAGGCGCTTGCCGGTGCGCAGGTAGAACGGCACCCCGGCCCAGCGCCGGTTGTTGATCTCCAGCTTCACCGCGGCGTAGGTGTCGGTGGTGGACTTGGGGTCGATGCCCTCCTCCTCCAGGTAGCCGAGCACCTCCTCGCCGCCCTGCCAGCCGTGGGTGTACTGGCCGCGTACGGTGTGCCGGCCCAGGTCCTTGGGGATCCGCACCGCCGAGAGGACCTTGAGCTTCTCGGCGACCAGGGCCTTGGGGTGGAAGGACGCGGGCTCCTCGATCGCGGTCAGCGCCAGGAGCTGCAGCAGGTGGTTCTGGATGACGTCGCGGGCCGAGCCGATGCCGTCGTAGTAGCCCGCGCGGCCGCCGATGCCGATGTCCTCGGCCATGGTGATCTGCACGTGGTCCACGTACGAGCGGTTCCAGATCGGTTCGAACATCGAGTTGGCGAACCGCAGCGCCAGGATGTTCTGGACCGTCTCCTTGCCCAGGTAGTGGTCGATCCGGAAGACCTCGTCGCGCGGGAACACCGAGTGCACGACCTGGTTGAGCTCCTGAGCGCTCTTCAGGTCGTGGCCGAAGGGCTTCTCGATGACCGCCCGGCGCCAGGAACCCTTGGGCGGATCGGCCAGGCCGTGCGCCTTGAGCTGCTGCACCACCTGCGGGAAGAACTTCGGCGGCACCGACAGGTAGAACGCGAAGTTCCCACCCGTCCCCTGGGCCTTGTCGAGCTCCTCGATGGTCTCGCGGAGCTTCTCGAAGGCGTCGTCGTCGACGAACTCGCCCTGGACGAAGCGCATGCCCTTGGCGAGCTGCTGCCAGACCTCCTCGCGGAAGGGCGTGCGCGCGTGCTCCTTGACGGAGTCGTGGACGACCTTGGCGAAGTCCTCGTCCTCCCAGTCGCGGCGGGCGAAGCCGATCAGCGAGAAGCCCGGCGGCAGCAGACCCCGGTTGGCCAGGTCGTAGACGGCCGGCATCAGCTTCTTGCGGGACAGGTCGCCGGTGACCCCGAAGATCACCAGCCCGGACGGGCCCGCGATCCGGGGCAGTCGGCGGTCCGCCGGATCACGCAGCGGATTGACCCAGGCGTCGACGACGCCCGTGTCCTCCTCGAGTACTGCTGAGGCGTCCTCACTCACTTCGCGGTGCCCCCCTTCGGGGCGAACTTCGCGAGCGAGGCGGAGACGGTGTCGAGCAGTTCCTTCCAGGACGCCTCGAACTTCTCCACGCCCTCGTCCTCCAGCACCTGGACGACGTCGTCGTAGGAGATCCCCAGCCCGGCCAGCTCGTCCATGACGGCCTGCGCCGCGGCGTAGCTGCCGGTGACGCTGTCGCCGCGGACGACGCCGTGGTCGGCGACCGCGTTCAGCGTGGCCTCGGGCATGGTGTTGACCGTGCCCGGGGCGACCAGCTCGACCACGTAGAGGGTGTCGTCCAGGGACGGGTCCTTGACGCCGGTGGAGGCCCACAGCGGACGCTGCGGCTTGGCGCCGGCCTCGGCCAGGGCCGCCCAGCGGTCCGAACTGAAGACCTCCTCGTAGGCCTGGTAGGCCAGCTGCGCGTTGGCGACGGCGGCCTTGCTCTTGGCGGCCTTGGCCTCGGGGGTGGCCAGCTTGTCGAGGCGCTTGTCGATCTCGGTGTCCACCCGGGACACGAAGAAGGAGGCGACGGACTCGATGGAGGACAGGTCCTGGCCGTTGGCCTTGGCCGTCTCCAGGCCGGTCAGGAAGGCGTCCATGACGCCGCGGTAGCGCTCCAGCGAGAAGATCAGCGTCACGTTCACGCTGATGCCCTCGCCGAGGACGGTGGCGATGGCCGGCAGCCCGGCCTTGGTCGCCGGGATCTTGATCAGGGTGTTGGGACGGTCCACCAGCCAGGCCAGCTGCTTGGCCTCGGCGATGGTCGCCTCGGTGTTGTGGGCCAGCCGCGGGTCGACCTCGATGGAGACCCGGCCGTCGCGGCCGTTGCTGGCGTCGTAGACCGGACGCAGCACGTCGGCGGCCTCGCGGACGTCGGCGGCGGTCATCATCCGGACGGCCTCGTCGACCGTGACGCCGCGCACCGCGAGGTCGCGGAGCTGCGCGTCGTAGGCGTCGGAGCTGCCGCCGATGGCCTTCTGGAAGATGGTCGGGTTGGTGGTGACCCCGACGACGTGCTTGTCACGGACCAGCTCGGCCAGGTTGCCGGAGGTCAGGCGGGTGCGGCTGAGGTCGTCCAGCCAGATCGCCACGCCTTCGTCGCTGAGGCGCTTCAGAGCGTCAGTCATGATCCTCGTCACTTCTTTCTCTGGTTCGTACTGGCTGTTCGATGGCTGGACTGCTCAGCGGCCCGAGGCGAGGTCGGCGAGCGACTCGTGGGCGGCGGTGACCACGGCGTCGTCGGTGAGGCCGAACTCCTTGTAGAGCACCTTGTAGTCGGCGGAGGCGCCGAAGTGCTCCAGGCTGACGATGCGTCCGGCGTCGCCGACGTAGCGGTACCAGGTCAGCGCGATGCCGGCCTCGACGGCGACGCGGGCCCGGACGGCCGGGGGCAGCACGCTGTCGCGGTAGGCGAGGTCCTGCTCCTGGAACCACTCCACGCACGGCATCGAGACCACGCGGGTGGGGATGCCCTCGGCCTGCAGCTTCTCGCGCGCGGCGACCGCGAGCTGGACCTCGGAGCCGGTGCCGATCAGGATCACCTGGGCGGCGCCGCCCTCGGCCTCGAACAGCACGTAGCCGCCCTTGGCCGCGTGCGGGTTGGCCTCGTACGTCGGCACGTTCTGCCGGGTCAGCGCCAGGCCGTGCGGGGCCGGGTTGGCGTCGTGCCGGCGCAGCACCTCGGCCCACACCGCCGCGGTCTCGTTGGCGTCCGCGGGGCGCACCATGTTCAGCCCCGGGATGGCGCGCAGCGCGGCCATGTGCTCGACCGGCTGGTGGGTGGGGCCGTCCTCGCCCAGGCCGATGGAGTCGTGCGTCCACACGTAGGTCACCGGCAGCTTCATCAGCGCGGCCAGGCGGACCGCGCCGCGCATGTAGTCCGAGAAGGTGAGGAAGGTGCCGCCGTAGATCCGGGTATTGCCGTGCAGCGCGATGCCGTTCATGGCCGCGCCCATGGCGTGCTCGCGGATCCCGAAGTGGATCGTGCGCCCGTACGGGTCGGCCGACGCCAGCGGGTTGCCCGCGGGGAGGAACGAGGAGTTCGCGTCGATGGTGGTCAGGTTGGAGCCGGCCAGGTCGGCCGAGCCGCCCCACAGCTCCGGGACCACCGCGCCGACGGCCTTGAGGAACTCGCCCGAGGCCTTGCGGGTGGCCACGTCCTTGCCCGCCGGGAAGGACGGGACGGCGTTCTCCCAGCCGTCGGGCAGTCGGCCGGCCGCGATGCGGTCGAACTCGGCGGCGCGCTGCGGGTTGGCGGTGCGCCAGTCCTCGAACCGCTTGGTCCAGGCGGCGTGCGCCTCACGGCCGCGGTCGCCGACCTCGCGGGCGTGGGCCAGGACCTGCTCGGTGACCTCGAAGGACTGCTCCGGGTCGAAACCCAGCACGCGCTTGGTGGCGGCGACCTCGTCGGCGCCCAGGGCGGAGCCGTGCGACTCCTCGGTGCCCTTGGCGTTGGGGGCCGGCCAGGCGATGACCGTGCGCATCGCGATGATCGAGGGGCGCTCGGTCTCGGCCTTGGCGATGACCATGGCGTCGTGCAGCGCCTTGGGGTCCAGGTCGCCGTCGGCGGCCGGGGCGACGCGCTGGACGTGCCAGCCGTAGGCCTCGTAGCGCTTGAGGACGTCCTCGGAGAACGCGGTCTCGGTGTCGCCCTCGATGGAGATGTGGTTGTCGTCGTACAGGAACACCAGGTTGCCCAGCTTCTGGTGGCCCGCGAGCGAGGAGGCCTCGCCGGAGACGCCCTCCTCCAGGTCGCCGTCCGAGCAGATGCCCCAGATGGTGTGGTCGAACGGCGAGGCCCCGGCGGGGGCCTCGGGGTCGAACAGACCGCGCTCGTAGCGCGCGGCCATCGCCATGCCGACCGCGTTGCCCACTCCCTGGCCCAGCGGACCGGTGGTGGTCTCCACACCCGCGGTGTGACCGTGCTCGGGGTGACCGGGGGTCAGCGAACCCCACACCCGGAACGACTTGAGGTCCTCCAGCGTCAGTCCGTACCCGGACAGGTAGAGCTGGATGTAGAGGGTCAGGCTGGTGTGTCCGGGCGACAGCACGAAGCGGTCGCGTCCGGTCCAGGCCGGGTCCGCCGGGTCGTGCTGCAGGAACCGCTGGAAAATCAGGTACGCGGCCGGGGCCAGCGACATCGCCGTGCCCGGGTGGCCGTTCCCGACCTTCTGCACGGCGTCCGCCGCCAGAACCCGGACAGTGTCCACCGCCCGCCGGTCGAGCTCGGTCCACTCAAAGGTGTTGCTCGGCTTCGTACTCACCCTGAATCAGGGCTCCTTCCATATCGTCATTCGACCCGGTGCCGTGGACCGTCGACGGTGGCGGACCCTGGTCACAGAGCGTTGACCCGCTGTACGAGGCGAGCCTACCGCTCATGCGTTCACTGGTTCTCTGCGTTCCGGAGCGTGGGCAACCACCCCGGAGCAACCGCACGAACACGGGACGCATTCCAGGCGACCGGCAGCCCGTCCTCGGCGGTAACTCCTATATGGCAGCCTGAGGGATCGTCCGGGGAACCGCCCGCTGAACGGTGCAACACGGTTACCGGAACCGGGACCCCGCGCCGAAGCCGACATATGCAACGTCTAAGGTGGCGTGGTACGCGCAGGGCCGCCGGGCCTCGTCCCGGTCCTGCGGCTCTCCATCAACCAGGGGTGTTCGTGACCGCCGTCGAAACCCGCCCAGCCGGGCTGGTCAAGGCGAACCCCGGGCATCGGCCGCTGCCGGCCCGTGTCGGGGCATTCGTCGCACTGACCAAACCGCGGATCATCGAGCTGCTGCTGATCACCACCGTCCCGGTGATGTTCCTGGCGCAGCGCGGTGTCCCGGACCTGCTGCTGGTGCTGTACGTCGTCGTGGGCGGCTATCTGTCGGCCGGTGGCGCCAACGCCCTCAACATGTACATCGACCGCGACATCGACGCACTGATGCACCGCACCGAGCGCCGCCCGCTGGTCACCGGCATGGTGTCGCCGCGCGAGTGCCTGGTCTTCGGGATCGCGCTGGCGATCGGCTCCACGGTCTGGCTGGCCGCGCTGGTCAACCCGCTTTCGGCGGCGCTGGCCCTGGCGGCACTGCTGTTCTACGTCTTCGTCTACACCCTCGGGCTGAAGCGCCGCACCTCGCAGAACATCGTCTGGGGCGGCATCGCCGGCTGCATGCCGGTGTTCATCGGCTGGGCCGCGGTCACCGACTCGCTCAGCTGGGCGCCGGTGGTGCTGTTCCTGGTCATCTTCCTCTGGACGCCGCCGCACTACTGGCCGCTGTCGATGAAGGTGAAGGAGGACTACGCCAACGCGGGCATCCCGATGCTGCCGGTGATCGCCACCAACGAGGCCGTCGCCAAGCAGATCGTGGCGTACAGCTGGGCGATGGTCGCGGTGTCGCTGGCGCTGTGGCCGCTGGCCCACACCAGCCTGCTCTACCCGGTGTCGGCCGTGGTGCTGGGCGCCTTCTGGCTGAAGGAGGCGCACGGCCTGCTCTCCCGGGCCAGGGCCGGGGTGGTCGGCGCCAAGCTGAAGGAGATGCGGCTGTTCCACTGGTCCATCACCTATCTGACGCTGCTGTTCGTCGAGATCGCGATCGACCCCTTCCTGAAGTAGCCGCGCAGGACTGTCCTCCGCCCCGATGTGCCACGTGGCACATCGGGGCGCTGTCGTGCCGGGGAGTACCCGTGGGTAGCATCAGCCGTATGAGCGAAACGACCACTCCCGCCGCCCCCTCCGCACGTGACGAGCGCCGCGCGGCCCGCATCGCCAAGCACATCAAGGCCTTCGCGGCGGCCCACGGCGGGAGCGCCGACGGGGTCGTCGAGTACATCGGCGGGATCTCCACCCGGATCGCCCTGGTCGGCGCGGACGGCGCGTGGGGCGACCAGGTGGCGCCGAGCGTCGCGGTGGCGGACCGGGCGGTTGAGCTGTCCGGGATCACCGTGCACGAGTCCTTCGAGGGCGAGCTTGGCCTGAAGGTCCGCACCAGCGCGTACGAGTGGAAGCGCATGGCGGGCCTGCAGCTCGGCGGCACCCAGGTCTGAGGGCGGTTCTGCCGGATCGTGGCTGCGGCGTGTGCCTGGTTGCTGTTCGCGCAGTTCCCCGCGCCCCTAGCACGTGCAACTGGCCCAGTTGCAGCCCCTTGGGGGCGCGGGGAACTGCGCGACCAGCCCACTACGGTCCGCAGCGGGGTCCCTAGACCTCTGCCAACTGCGCCGTTGCTTCGATGTTCGCGGCCCGCGCCAACGCACCGACCTCGGGCCGGGTCCGCAGCGACAGGTGCAGCCGCAGCACCGCCACCCAGACCAGCGCCGCCCCCAGCAGGTGCACCGCGACCAGCAGTTCGGGCGTGTGCGTGAAGTACTGGACGAAGCCGATGACGGCCTGCGACATCAGTACGACGAAGAACTCGCGGGCCCGCCGCCGCGGTTCGGCCGGGGCGTCCACGGCCATCAGCACGAACACCATCGCCAGCGACAGGCCGATGGTGACCATGGCGAAGTCGGCGTGGAACTGGGTGATCCTCTCCGCGTCGAAGGGCATCCGCTTGACCGCGGTGCCGTCGCCCGAGTGCTTGCCGGTCCCGGTGGCCAGGGTGCCGGCCACGATCAGCGCCGAGGTCACCGCGATGGTCAGCCGCGACAGCTGGACCACCGGCCGGCCGACGGTGCGCACCGGATCGCCGTCGCCCTCGCGGCTGCGCTGCCACATCGCCAGCGCGGTCAGGATCAGCACCGTCGAGGCCAGGAAGTGGCAGGCCACGATGAAGGGGTTGAGGTGCGTCAGCACGGTGATCCCGCCCAGCACCGCCTGAGCCACCGTCACCCAGAACTGCGCCCAGCCGAGCCGGGTCAGGCTGCGCCGCCAGGGCCGGCCGCAGCGCGCGGCGATGATGGCCAGTCCGATCACCCCGCAGAGCACGTCGGTGAGCATCCGGTTGCCGAACTCGATGATTCCGTGGATGCCCATCGCGGGGGTGGTGGCGATGCTGCTGCCGGTGCAGGTCGGCCAGGTCGGGCAGCCCAGCCCCGAGCTGGTCAGCCGTACCGCGCCGCCGGTCACCACGACCAGCACGCTCATGACCAGCGTTGCGAATGCCGCCCAGCGGATGATCCGGTCGGAGACCGTGACGCGGTCGGCGAGGAGGGAGAAGGGTGTACGCACGCCCCTCATCGTAGGTTGCACAATTGGGGATCTTCCGGCGGGGTCTCCAGTGACACAACCGCTGGTGACACGACTGCGGCCCGCACCGGTTCAACCGGTGCGGGCCGCAGTTCGAACGGTGCCGCGGATCAGCTGTGGTTGCCCGCAGCCCGGCGACGCAGGGCGAAGACCGCCGCACCGCCCGCGACGACCAGGGCGCCGGCGATGCCGGCGATGGTGCCGGTGCCGCTGCTGCCGGTGTCGGCGAGCCCGCCGCCGCTGGGGGTGGCGCTGGCGCTGGCAGCCGCGCTGGAGGACGAGCTGGCCTCGACCGAGGAGGACGCGGACGCCGAGGCGGACGCGCCGGTGCCGGTCGAGCTGCTCGCCGAGGCGGACGCGCTGTCGGACGGCGCGGCCGAGGACGGGCTGGCCGAGCTGGGGGTGGCCGACGGGGTGGCCGAGGCCGAGGCCGAGGTGCTGGGGGTGGGCGAGCAGAGCTGGCTGCCGCCGTTCCAGGACTTGATCAGGGCGCTGTCGCCGTTGAACACGCCGTGCGGGTAGTGCGGGGCGTTGTCGCCGGAGAAGACCTTGGACCCCTTGTAGAGGTCGATCTGGCCGAAGCAGCCGGCGTCCGGGACCTTCACCGAGAGCTTCGCCGACTGGCCCGGCTGCACGGTGACATGGGCGACGTCGACCAGCGTCTGGGTGCCCGAGGTGGCCCAGGTGGCGCCCTCGGTCAGGTACGAGGCCAGTGAGACGTCGCAGTTGGCCTGGCCGCTGGTGGACACGGTGATCTGCACGGTGCCCGCGGCGGTCGGCACCAGCGAGTCCGGGGTGGAGATGGCGCAGTCGCTGCCGGCGCCGGCGATGGCGGGCTGCGCGTGGCCGACGCTGAAGCCGACCCGGTGGCCGTTCCAGCCGTGGCCCTGGGCGAACGAGGTGCCCGAGGCGCCGAGGCCGAGGGCGAGGGCTGCGGAGCCGGTACCGGCTATGCGCAGCAGTGTTGCGGTACGACGAGTGTGGGACACGTCTTCCCTTACTTTCCGGTCGAGCCTGGAACAGGTGGGGACGCCCTGGGGGCGGCCGTTGACGACCGGAGAGGATGCACCTTCCCCCACAGGAGCATCACACATGCTTAATATTCCCTGGAGTGTTGTCAATTCATCAAAAATCCGGCAATTACCGAGGAAAAGCGGAGCGATCGGTCGGGCAGACGCAGATTTTGTGCCATGGCTGTTACAAGCCGCCGTGTCACTCCCAGCGGAAGAACCGGGCCGCCGCGGCCAGCGCGACGACCGCCCAGGCGGCGAGGATGCCGACATCGCCCCAGGGCATCGCGGAGCCCTGCTGCAGCACCGCGCGCAGCCCGTCCGACAGGGCGCTGATCGGCAGGGCCTCCAGCACCGGGCGCACCCCTGCGGGGAACTTGGCCAGCGGCACGATCACGCCGCCGGCCAGCAGCAGCAGGATGAAGACCAGATTGGCGGCGGCCAGCGTCGCCTCGGCCCGCAGCGTGCCGGCCATCAGCAGGCCCAGGCCGGAGAAGCCGGCGGTGCCCAGCAGCAGGAGCAGCAGCACGGCGGCGGGGTCGCCGTGCGGATGCCAGCCGAGCAGCAGCGCGATCGCCGAGAGCAGGGCCACCTGGAGTACCTCGGTGACCAGCACGCTTCCGGTCTTGGCGGTCATCAGCGCCCAGCGCGGCAGCGGGCTGGCGCCCAGGCGCTTGAGCACGCCGTAGCGGCGCTCGAAGCCGGTGGCGATGGCCTGCCCGGTGAAGGCCGTCGACAGCACCGCCAGGGCGAGCAGCCCCGGCGCGAGGAAGTCGACCCGCGCCCCGGGTCCGGTGGTGGTGACGATGTCCACCGCGCTGAACAGCACCAGCAGCACGCTGGGGATGACCACGGTGAGCAGCAGCTGCTCGCCGTTGCGCAGCAGCATCCTGGTCTCCAGGCCGGTCTGCGCCCGGAGCATCCGGCCCAGGGGGGCCGCGCCCGGCTGCGGGGCGTAGCTCGTGCTGCTCATTCGGTCTCTCCTTGCGAGGGCTGCGCTCCAGGGCCCGCCATCCTCGGGTTCACGTGGGGGTACGGGGGGTCGCTCCCCGGGTGGTTGGAGTATGAGCGGAGGTCCCGTCCGGTGAGTTCGAGGAAGACGTCTTCGAGGGTGCGGCGGCCCACCGCCAGCTGTTCGGGCATCACCCCGGACTGGGCGCACCAGCTGGTGAGGGTGGCCAGCAGCTGCGGGTCGACCGCGCCCTCGACCAGGTAGGCGCCGGGGGTGGACTCGGCGACCGCGGTGCCGTCCGGCAGGGCCTTGAGCAGACTCCCCAGGTCCAGCCCCGGGCGGGCGTGGAAGCGCACCGTGTCGGCGGCCTCGCTGCGGCACAGCTCCTCCGGGGCGCCCTCGGCGATGACCCTGCCGCCGTCCACGATGGCGATCCGGTCGGCGAGCTGCTCGGCCTCGTCCATGTGATGGGTGGTCAGCACCACGGTGACGCCGTCCCGGCGCAGGTCACCGACCAGGTCCCAGGTGGCGCGGCGGGCGTGCGGGTCCAGGCCGGCGGTGGGCTCGTCCAGGAAGACCAGCTCCGGGCGGCCGACCACGGCCATGGCCAGCGCGAGGCGCTGCTGCTGGCCGCCGGAGAGGCGGCGGTAGGCGGTGCGGCCGCAGGAGTCCAGGCCGAGGCGGGCCGCCAGCTCGTCCACGTCCAGCGGGTGGGCGTGCAGTTTCGCCGTGTGCCGGAGCATCTCCAGGGCGCGCGCGCCGGGGTAGATGCCGCCGGACTGGAGCATGACGCCGATCCGCGGGCGCAGCTGCGCGGCCTGCGCCGGGTCGCCCGGGTCCAGGCCGAGCACCCGTACCGTGCCGGCGTCGGCGCGACGGTAGCCCTCGCAGGTCTCGATGGTGGTGGTCTTGCCCGCGCCGTTGGGGCCGAGGACGGCGGTGACGCCGCCCCGGGGCACGGTGAGATCGAGGCCGTTCACCGCCGTCCTGTCGCCGTACCGCTTGACCAGGCCGGTGACCGCGACGGCAGCAGCAGTGGTTTGCATGGCGACGAGTCTACGAAGCGGCCGGGGGCGCGCCGCACCCGGTGCCGAATGCATGAGTGAGGTTAGGCAATCCTTAGTGATTGATCAGACAGCGGATGCTCCTGGAAGGAAGTTGTTCCGGCGGAATGAATTAAGCAACAATGGCGTTGTGAAATACATGCGGGAGCGCGAGGAGGGATCCGAGGCAGTCGTTGAGGCGACCGCCTCTGTTGCCATGCCCTCCGCGGTCTCCTCGCGGGAGCGGGTCGCCCGCTCCATTCTGGACCACGGCCCCAGCAGCGCCGCGGACCTCGCCGAGCGGCTCGGCGTCACCCAGCCGGCGGTCCGCCGCCACCTGGACTCCCTGCTCGCCGCCGGGCTGGTCACCGCCCGCGAGCAGAAGGTGTACGGGCACCGCGGCCGTGGCCGCCCGGCCAAGGTCTTCCTGCTCACCGACTCCGGCCGGGACGCGTTTTACCAGGCCTACGACCAGCTCGCCGCCGACGCCCTGCGCTTCCTCGCCGAGGCCGCGGGCGGCGGAGAGGCGGGCCGGGACGCGCTGGCCGCCTTCGCCCGGGCCCGCCTGGCCCGGGACGCGGACCGCTACCGCGAGGCGCTCGGCGAGGGCGACGGGCTCACCCCCACCGAGAAGCTCGCCGGGGTGCTCTCCGCCGACGGGTACGCTGCCACGGTGCGGCGTGCCCCTCTCGGAGAGCAGCTATGCCAGCACCACTGCCCGGTCGCGCACATCGCCGAGCAGTTCCCGCAGTTCTGCGAGGCCGAGACCGAGGTCTTCTCGCAGCTGCTGGGCACCCATGTGCAGCGGCTGGCCACCATCGCCCACGGCGACGGGGTCTGCACGACCTTTGTGCCCACCCCGGTCCACACACCGCCTGCCACCGATACCAGTTCAGCAGTCTCCAGTTCACCAGTCTCCGGGAGGAACCCCGTATGACCACCACCGCTCACCCGGAGCTTGAGGGCCTGGGCACCTACGAGTTCGGCTGGTCCGACTCCGACGCCGCAGGCGCTACCGCCAAGCGCGGTCTGTCCGAGGCCGTCGTCCGCGACATCTCGGCCAAGAAGTCCGAGCCGGAGTGGATGCTGAACCTTCGCCTCAAGGGTCTGAAGCTGTTCGGCAAGAAGCCCATGCCGACCTGGGGTTCCGACCTCTCCGGCATCGACTTCGACAACATCAAGTACTTCGTCCGCTCCACCGAGAAGCAGGCGGAGTCCTGGGAGGACCTGCCCGCCGACATCAAGAACACCTACGACAAGCTCGGCATCCCGGAGGCGGAGAAGCAGCGCCTGGTCGCCGGTGTCGCGGCGCAGTACGAGTCCGAGGTCGTGTACCACCAGATCCGCGAGGATCTGGAGGAGCAGGGCGTGATCTTCCTCGACACGGACACCGCGCTGAAGCAGCACCCGGAGCTGTTCCAGGAGTACTTCGGCACGGTCATCCCGGTCGGCGACAACAAGTTCGCCTCGCTGAACAGCGCGGTGTGGTCCGGCGGCTCGTTCATCTACGTGCCGAAGGGCGTGCGCGTGGACATCCCGCTGCAGGCCTACTTCCGGATCAACACCGAGAACATGGGCCAGTTCGAGCGGACGCTGATCATCGTCGACGAGGACGCCTACGTCCACTACGTCGAGGGCTGCACCGCCCCGATCTACTCCTCGGACTCGCTGCACAGCGCCGTGGTCGAGATCATCGTGAAGAAGGGCGGCCGCTGCCGCTACACGACCATCCAGAACTGGTCGAACAACGTCTACAACCTGGTGACCAAGCGGGCCGTGGCCTACGAGGGCGCGACCATGGAGTGGGTCGACGGCAACATCGGCTCCAAGGTCACCATGAAGTACCCGGCCGTCTACCTGATGGGCGAGCACGCCAAGGGCGAGACCCTGTCGATCGCCTTCGCCGGCGCCGGCCAGCACCAGGACGCCGGGGCCAAGATGGTCCACATGGCGCCGAACACCTCCTCCAACATCGTCTCCAAGTCGGTGGCGCGGGGCGGCGGCCGGACCTCCTACCGCGGTCTGATCGAGATCGGCGAGGGCTCCAAGGGCGCCAAGTCCAACGTGCTCTGCGATGCGCTGCTGGTGGACACCATCTCCCGCTCGGACACCTACCCCTACGTCGACGTCCGCGAGGACGACGTGTCGATGGGCCACGAGGCGACGGTCTCCAAGGTCAGCGAGGACCAGCTCTTCTACCTGATGAGCCGTGGTCTGACCGAGTTCGAGGCGATGGCGATGATCGTGCGCGGCTTCGTCGAGCCGATCGCCAAGGAGCTCCCGATGGAGTACGCGCTGGAGCTCAACCGGCTGATCGAGCTGCAGATGGAGGGCTCGGTCGGCTGACCGGTCCACCCCGCGCACCGTCGTTGCCAACTGCACCGTCGCTTCCATCCGAGTTCGAGAGAGAGCAGTACTAGTAATGGCTGAGGCCACCAACACGCCTGGCGGCTCGACCACCGCGGGATCCATCGAGGTCGGCACGGCCGGGGCCGGCGCGCAGCTCGCCGGTCCCGGCACCGGCCGGGACACCGTCGCCGTCGTCCAGCCGGTCGACGCCCGGCTGGACGCCGTCGACTCCTACGACGTCGCGGACTTCGCCGTGCCCACCGGGCGCGAGGAGAACTGGCGGTTCACCCCGCTGAACCGGCTGCGCGGGCTGCACGACGGCAGCGCCGAGGCGACCGACGGGGCGCTCAAGGTCGACGTCAGCGCCCCCGCCGGGGTCGTCGTCGAGGCTGTGGACCGCACCGACCCGCGGGTCGGCAGGGCCGGCAAGCCGGTCGACCGGGTCGCCGCCCAGGCCTTCAGCAGCTTCGAGAAGGCCGGTCTGGTCTCGGTCCCGCGCGACACCGTGCTGACCGAGCCGATCCGGATCACCGTGCACGGCCAGGGCGGCACCGCCTACGGCCACCAGGTGATCGAGCTCGGCGCGTTCGCCGAGGCGCTGGTCGTCATCGAGCACACCGGCGACGCCGTGGTGGCAGCCAACGTCGAGTACCTGATCGGCGACGGCGCCAAGCTCACCGTGGTCTCCATCCAGGACTGGGACGACACCGCCGTCCACGTCGCCCAGCACACCGCGCTGGTCGGCCGGGACGCCTCGTTCAAGTCCGTGGTGGTCACCTTCGGCGGCGACCTGGTCCGGCTGCACCCCCGGGTGGTCTACGGCGCGACCGGCGGCGAGGCCGACCTCTACGGGCTGTACTTCGCCGACGCCGGCCAGCACCTGGAGCACCGGCTGTTCATCGACCACGACACCCCGCACTGCCGCAGCAACGTCGCCTACAAGGGCGCGCTGCAGGGCAAGGACGCGCGGGCGGTCTGGATCGGCGACGTGCTGATCCGCGCCGCCGCCGAGGGCACCGACACCTACGAGCTCAACCGCAACCTGGTCCTCACCGACGGTGCGCGGGTCGACTCGGTCCCCAACCTGGAGATCGAGACCGGCGAGATCGTCGGCGCCGGACACGCCTCAGCCACCGGCCGCTTCGACGACGAGCAGTTGTTCTACCTGCAGTCCCGTGGCATCCCGGCCGACGAGGCGCGCCGCCTGGTGGTCCGCGGCTTCTTCGCCGAGCTGGTCCAGCAGATCGGCCTGCCCGACCTGCAGGAGCGCCTGATCGAGCGGATCGACGCCGAGCTGGAGGCGTCGGTCGGATGAGCTTCGTTCGAGTCGCCGCGCTGAGCGAACTGGAGGCCGACACCCCCAAGCGGGTCACCGTCGGCGACACTCCGGTCTCGCTGGTGCGCACCGAGGGCGAGGTGTTCGCGATCAACGACATCTGCTCGCACGCCAATGTCTCACTCTCCGAGGGCGAGGTGGAGGACTGCTCCATCGAGTGCTGGCTGCACGGGTCGAGCTTCGACCTGCGCACCGGAAAGCCCAACGGGCTGCCCGCCACCCGGCCCGTCCCCGTGTACCCCGTAAAGATCGAAGGGGACGATGTGCTCGTCTCCGTCACCCAGGAGTCCTGAGCCTCATGGCAACCCTTGAAATCAACGACCTGCACGTCACCGTCGAGACCGAGAACGGCCCCCGCGAGATCCTCAGCGGCGTCGACCTGACGGTGAAGCAGGGCGAGACCCACGCCATCATGGGCCCCAACGGCTCCGGCAAGACCACCCTCGCCTACTCCATCGCCGGCCACCCCAAGTACACGATCACCCGCGGCACGGTGACCCTGGACGGCGAGGACGTGCTGGCGATGACCGTGGACGAGCGCGCCCGCGCGGGCCTCTTCCTGGCCATGCAGTACCCGGTGGAGATCCCCGGCGTGTCCATCTCCAACTTCCTGCGCACCTCCGCCACCGCCGTCCGCGGCGAGGCGCCCAAGCTCCGCACCTGGGTGAAGGAGGTCAAGGCGGCCATGGCCGACCTGCAGATGGACCCGTCCTTCGCCGAGCGCAACGTCAACGAGGGCTTCTCCGGCGGCGAGAAGAAGCGCCACGAGATCCTCCAGATGGAGCTGCTCAAGCCCAAGGTCGCGATCCTGGACGAGACCGACTCCGGCCTGGACGTCGACGCCCTGCGCGTCGTCTCCGAGGGCGTCAACCGGGTGCGCGCGACCGGCGAGGTTGGCACCCTGCTGATCACCCACTACACGCGCATCCTGCGCTACATCAAGCCCGACTACGTGCACGTCTTCGCGGCGGGCAAGATCGTCAAGTCCGGCGGCCCGGAGCTCGCCGACGAGCTCGAGAACGAGGGCTACGAGAAGTACGCGAAGGGCGGCGCAGCAGCGTGATCCATACACCTCGTCCCGGCCTGGTGGCCCCCGGCGCTGCGGCGTCGGCGCTGGACACCGACGCCATCCGCAAGGACTTCCCGATCCTGCAGCGGGTGCTGCACGACGGCAAGCCGCTGGTCTACCTGGACAGCGCGGCGACCTCGCAGAAGCCCCGTCAGGTGCTCGACGCGATCAACGCCTACTACGAGCAGCACAACGCCAACGTCCACCGCGGCGTGCACACGCTCGCCGAGGAGGCCACGGCGCTCTACGAGGGCGCCCGTGACAAGGTCGCGTCCTTCATCAACGCGCCCAGCCGGGACGAGGTGATCTTCACCAAGAACGCCTCCGAGTCGCTCAACCTGGTCGCCAACATGCTGGGCTGGGCCGACGAGCCCTACCGGGTGGACGCGGACTCCGAGATCGTGATCACGGAGATGGAGCACCATTCCAACATCGTGCCGTGGCAGCTGCTGTCGCAGCGCACCGGCGCCAAGCTGAAGTGGTTCGGGCTGACCGACGACGGCCGGCTGGACCTCTCCAACATCGACGAGATCATCACCGAGAAGACCAAGGTCGTCTCTTTCGTGCTGGTCTCCAACATCCTGGGCACCATCAACCCGGCCGAGGCGATCGTCCGCCGCGCCCAGGACGTCGGCGCGCTGGTCGTCATCGACGCCTCGCAGGCCGCACCGCACATGCCGCTGGACGTGCAGGCGCTGGAGGCCGACTTCGTCGCCTTCACCGGGCACAAGATGCTGGCGCCGACCGGCATCGGCGTGCTCTGGGGCCGCCAGGAGCTGCTGGAGGACCTGCCGCCGTTCCTGGGCGGCGGCGAGATGATCGAGACCGTGTCGATGAGCTCGTCCACCTACGCCCCGGCGCCGCACAAGTTCGAGGCCGGCACCCCGCCGATCTCCCAGGCCATCGGCCTGGGCGCGGCGATCGACTACCTCAACGCGATCGGCATGGAGAACATCGCCGCGCACGAGCGGGAGATCGTCGAGTACGCGGTGCGCCGGCTGCAGGAGGTCCCCGACCTGAAGATCATCGGCCCGGACACGGCCGAGGGCCGGGGCGCGGCGATCTCCTTCACCCTGGGCGACATCCACCCGCACGACGTCGGCCAGGTGCTGGACGAGCAGGGCATCGCGGTCCGGGTCGGCCACCACTGCGCCCGGCCGGTCTGCCTGCGGTACGGAATTCCTGCGACCACGCGGGCGTCGTTCTATCTGTACTCCACCGAGGCGGAGGTGGACGCCCTGATCGAGGGGCTGCACACGGTCCGCGACTTCTTCGGCTGAGAGAGGAGATGACGACCCTGTGAAGATGGACTCGATGTACCAGGAGATCATCCTGGACCACTACAAGCACCCCCACGGCAAGGGCCTGCGGGACGGCGACGCCGAGGTGCACCATGTCAACCCCACCTGCGGTGACGAGATCACCCTGCGGGTGCGGCTGGACGGCAGCACCGTCGCCGACATCTCGTACGACTCGCAGGGCTGCTCGATCAGCCAGGCGAGCGCGTCCGTGCTGAACGACCTGCTGGTCGGGAAGCAGATCGGGGAGGCGCAGCAGGTCCAGGAGGCGTTCCTGGAACTGATGCAGAGCAAGGGCCAGTCCGAGGGCGACGAGGAGCTGCTGGAGGACGCCATCGCGTTCGCCGGGGTCTCCAAGTACCCGGCGCGCGTCAAGTGCGCCCTGCTCAGCTGGATGGCCTGGAAGGACGCCACCGCGCAGGCGCTGGCCGGGACCCCCGTCAAGGAGAGCGCATGAGCGACATCGAAACCCCTCCTGCTGAGGCAGTCGAGGAGAGCACCTTCGTCGGGACCACGGCCGGCACCGTCGCCGTGGACGACCTGATGGAGGCCCTGCTGGACGTCGTCGACCCGGAACTGGGCATCGACGTGGTCAACCTGGGCCTGATCTACGGCGTCCACATCGACGAGAGCGACGTCGCCACCATCGACATGACGCTGACCTCGGCGGCCTGCCCGCTGACCGACGTGATCGAGGACCAGGCCCGTACCGCCACCGACGGACTGGTCCAGGATCTGCGGATCAACTGGGTCTGGATGCCGCCGTGGGGCCCGGACAAGATCACCGACGACGGCCGCGACCAGCTGCGGGCGCTCGGCTTCAACGTCTGAGTCGCGCCGAGTCGGTCCGAGTTTCCTGAAGCTGCCGTCCCGTTCACTCCAAGGGGTGAACGGGACGGCAGCTTCTGCCGTGTTCCGGGCTGTCGCTGCGGATAGGCTCAGCGGAGCGGGCGGACCGAGTCTGTCGCCCCATCTCCCGTCGAGAGCGAGCGTCCGATCATGGCAGGTCCCAGCCGGAAGAAGAGTGGTTCGTCGGCAGGGGTTTCACTCCCGGCCGACGTGGATCTGGAAACGCTCTACGGCGCGTCCGGAGCGGTCGGGGAGGAGCTCTTCGACGAGGAGGAAGAGGAGCTGATCATTGTCCCGCCGGTGCGGCTGCTGCCGCGCGAGGAGCTGGCGGCGGAGGCGCTCCGGGTGCCGCTGTTCGAGCAGGCGATCCGGCTGGCCGGCTGGGTCGGGTCCGGACGTCCGGTGGACGAGTTCGGCGAGCTGGGCCGGGAGCAGGAGGAGCTGGCCGCGGCCGAGCTCGGGCTCGGCGAGGGCGACGAGGGCGTGCTCGCGGTGGCCCGGGCCTGGACCCTGGCCCTGGACCTCGCCCTGGTCGAGCTGGGCGAACCGGACTCGGACGGCGCGGACACCGCCCGTCCCACCGCCGCGCTGACCGCGCTGACCGGCGAGGACCCGGAGGCCGTGCTGGAGGCCTGGCAGCTGGCCGCCACCACGATCGCGGACGTCGTCGTCGAGGCCGATCTGGACCCCAATGAGCTGGCGGCGCTGGAGGAGGCGTCCGAGGGCAGGGACGAGGAGGAGTCCGAGGCCATGTACGAGCGCCTGGAGACGGCGCGCGAACAGGCCTCGGGGCTGCTGGACGACGCCCTGCAGGTGCTCTATGAGGCCAAGGCCTTCGCAGGGGCCGAGGCGGAGGAGACCGTTCCGCTGGGTGTGCTGGCCGCGCTGCTGGTCGTGCCGGACGGCGAGGAGCCCACCGAGGAGATGCTCGGCGACATCACCGCCGTGATGGTCGCGCTGGACCCGATGCTGCAGGACCTCGCCGACATCGGCGTCCTGGACTACCGCCCGATCGACCCGGCGCTCTTCGACGAGTCGGGGGGCGACGACGGCGACGAGGCCGCCGAACCCGTTCCGACGTTCGACCCGGACCTGGAGGTCGACGACGACGAGGCGGCCCGGTTCGGCCTGGCCAGGCTCACCGCGCTGGGCGTGCACCAGGTCCGGCAGTGGCTGCTGGAGGAGGGGTACGAGGCGCCGCTGATCGGGGACCTGGCCCGGGGCACCGCGGCCGAGCTGCTGGAGGGCATCTGCGAGGCGGTGAACGTGCTGCCGGAGGAGGAGATCGCCGAGTGGCTGGTCGACCGCGAACCGCTGCCGGCGGCGGCGGAGCTGCTCGCGGCCGCCCGCGGCAACGACCTGACCGGGCCGATGCGCCGACTGCTCTGCGCGACGGCGCTGGACAGCCTGGACGACGGGGCGGAGCCGGCGCTGCGCGAGGTGCTGGGCGATCCCGAGCTCGCCGGGCTGGCGACGACCTGGCTGGCCGGCCGGGGTGTGGAGGACTTCGACCCGCCCGGGCGGCCGGTGATGCTCTGGACCATGGTGGACACCCTGGCCGCACAGCTGATCGAGGCGGGGCCGGAGGAGAGCGCGTTCGCCGAGTTCCTGGCGCAGCTCTCGTCCGAGGAGCAGCCGGCCCAGCTCTTCGCCGAGCTGTGGCGGATCGAGCACCCCTACACCACCGCCGTGCTGGAGGCCGTGGGCGAACGGCACCCGGACAAGGCGACCGCCAAGGAGGCCCGCAAGGCCGCGTACAAGGCGCGTTCGCGGATGGGTTCGCAGCGGTAGCAGCGTATTCAGGGTGTTCAGAGGACGGCGGGGGCCAGTTCGTCGGTGCGGTCCCCGCCGGTGGCGGTGTCGCGCATCCTGCGGTCCGGGCGCCGGACCAGCAGGTAGCCGAGGCCGGCCAGGGAGACGATGCCGAGGCCCAGCAGGGCGGCCCAGAACTGGTACCAGGGCGCGCCGGCCGGGGCGAGGATGGCGCGGGGCCGGCAGACGTTGACCACCTCCAGGCCGGTCAAGAGCACCGCGAGGGCGTTCAGCAGGGTGCCGAAGCCGCCGTAGGTGACCTCTCCGGACGACTACCGCCCGCACCCCCCGGCGCTGGCCGGGTCCCTGGCGGCCCGCACCGCGGTATGAGCGGGCCGGTCAACTCGCTGCCGGGCCGGGTCGCCGATCCGTAGGCTGGGGTCAGGGATGTCTGGCGAGAAGGGGATTCTGCGTGCATCTCAGGGGTAGCGGCTCCGGTTTCGAGGGGCCGCGTGACATCTGGCGCGAGCTGGCCGAGGCGGACCTGCGGAGTCTCGGCAGACGCAGCTTCCGGGTCTACGGCCCGATCGCGCCGCTGCTGGACTCGCCCGCGCTGGCCTCCTGGGAGCAGCACAACGGCAGGCTCGCCGTCGTCGTCCTCTGCCACGGTTCGCTGTTCGATCCGGACGGGCCCTATGTCGCGGTCCAGACCCAGGTGGAGCAGGACGGGCTCAGCCTGTACCCGCTGCAGGAGGTGATCGAGGACGAGCGCGACCGCCTGTTCTCGCACGCCGGGATCGACGAGGGCGCGGGGACGGACCCGGCCGAGGAGTCCGAGCCCTGGTTCACCGTGGACGGCATCCCGGTGCGGGCCCAGCTGCGGGTCGAGGGGAAGCTGTGGGCGGCCAGATTCGCCGTCGGCGGCCCCGACAGCCCGCTGCGCGGGCGCGGCGGCGACCCGGTGCTGATCACCCTGACCGCGCGCGGCGTCGCTCCCGAGCGGGTCGCCCTGCGCACGGTCGAGGAGTTGCAGCCGTACGCGCTGGGACGGCAGGGCCTGCTGCAGGCCATCACCGATCGGCGCGGCGCGCCCGAGCCGCACCTCAGCGAGCGCGAACTGCCCCAGCCCCGGGGGCTGGAGGCGCACCGCCGACTGGTCGACTTCTCGGTGCAGGAGTCGCTGCAGCTGGAAGCGAGCCTGGAAGCCGGGCACAAGCCGCGGACCCCGAGGGGGGAGACCGGCCGCCGCCAGATGTGGGAGGTGGCGGTGCGTCAGCAGATGCGGCTGGCGGGGGAGGACCGGATCGAGGCGACCGAGGCGGTGACGGCCCTGGTGAACCAGATGACCACGCTGGCCCGGCGGGTCGAGTGGTTCCCAGGCACCGACGACGCCGTGGCGGCCGTCGAGGAGAGCATCCGCTACACCGTCTTCGCCAGCGAGGTGCCCAGCGCGTCGGCCCAACGGGCCTGGCGGAGCGGGTGGGAGGAGAAGATGGAGCCGCTCCGGGAGGAGGAGCCGGCGGAGGCCCGCATCCGCAGGCACGCGGCGCGTTCCGCCGCCGACGAGGACTGGCGGGAGCTGTGGCAGCGGTGGCTGCGGGAACGCTCCTCGTCCGGAACCTGATGGACGGTCCGTCAAGGAGTCGAGGAAACGTCACTGCTGGTCGGGGGGCTACTCGGGCGGCGGCAGTCGCAGCTGGAGCATCGCCAGCAGCCGCTGCTCGGGGCTGCTCAGGTCCAGCCCGGTGAGCTGCTCGGCCCTGCGGACCCGGTAGCGCAGGGTGTTGGGGTGGATGTGCAGCCCGGCGGCGGCCTCCCGGACGTCGCCGAGACCGTCCAGCCAGGCCAGCACCGAGGCGGCCAATCGGCCGTTGTGCAGCGTGTCGTGGACCACCAGCGCGGTCAGCCGGGGGTCGCGGACCTCGGGGTTGGCGGCCAGCAGCTCCAGCAGTTCGCCGAGCAGCACCTGGGCCCTGACGTCGGGCAGCGCCGCGATGTCGGCGGTGATCCGTCCGGCCGCCATCGCGTCCATCACCCGGTCGGCCTCGGCCCGGGACTCCGGCACCGCGTGGAGGTCGGGGACGACCCGGCCGACGGCGCCGCGCAGCGGCTCCGCCGCATGCCGCCGGGCCGCGTCGGCGATCTCCTGGGCCCAGCCGCGCAGGGTCTCCGGGGAGACGCCGCGCGGGAGTTCGGGCAGCAGCACGTAGACCCGGTCGCCGACCGGGGCCACCAGCGCGCTGCGGTGCCGGGCGGCGGCGTGCACCGAGATGACATTGAGGGTCTCGCTGCGGCCCGGCTCCGGTCCGCCGGGCAGGGTGAAGCCCAGCACGGCGGCCGGACGGCGGACGTCCAGGGCCAGGTGCCCGGCCAGGGTCTGCGGCCCGGTCGCCCCGTCCAGCAGGCCGGCCAGCAGGGTGCGGGTGAGCCGCAGGTCGGCGCTGACCTCGCTGCGGCGGCGGACCAGGTGCAGCGCCGCGACCCGGGCCGCACCGAGCAGCGCCTGGTCGGCGCGGCCGGCCAGCGGGGTCGATCCCTCCTGCACCCAGATCGTCCCCAACTGCCGTTCGCCGGACCGGATCGCGACCACCAGGCGGCGGCGCAGGCCCAGTTCGGGGTGCGGGTCGATGGACACCACCGCGTCCAGGGTGCGCAGCCGCTGGAACACGCCCCACTCGCGCAGCTTGGAGAGGTACGGCTCGGGCCCCTGCCAGCCGAGGATGGTCAGCCGGCGCAGGTCGTCCGCCTCGTCGGAGTCGGCCGAGCGCGAGTAGGCCAGGATCCGGTTGGCGGTGTCCTCGATGCTGACGATGCCGCCGGTGAGCACCGCGGTGGTCTGGGCCAGGCCGAAGAGGTCGCCCTCCTGGGCGTCGGCATGGGTCTGCTGCGGCCGGCCGGCTGCGAGGGCGGCGCGGACCAGTGCGTCCAGCCGGTCCCAGCGGGCCTCCGGATGGACCGAGAGCAGGGCCACGCCGGCGTCCTCGGCCGCCGTGCGCAGCGCCTCCGGCGGGGCGCCGGGCGCCGGTTTCACCGCGACGGCCGTCGCCCCGTCCCGCGCGGCGGCACGCAGCACCGGGAGGGCGGAGCGGCCGCGCACGCCCAGGGCCAGCACCAGGTCGCCCAGGCGGGCAGCGGGAGGGTCCTCCGGGTCCAGCAGGGCGACCCCGGTGACCGGCGCGTCCAGGTCCGGGGCGTACTGGAGCTCGGCCAGCGGCTCCCCGAAGGACATCAGCAGCTGGCGCAGCGAGATGCCGTCGGGGTCCGGCATGACTTCCTGCACTGGGTCACCTCTTGTCCGATCGGCCAGCTCACATGGCCAGATGTTATCCGCTCAGCCAAATCGGTGGTCCGCCCCTGGGCCCTAGCGTGCTGCACAGGAGCAGAGACCCCGCTCCGCCCGTTGGCACAAAAGGAGAGCGCGCGTGTTGGACGCTGTGACCCGGATTCCCGCGCCGGTCAATGAGCCGGTGCACAGCTATGCGCCGGGCAGCCCCGAGCGGGCCCGGCTGGAGGCCGCCTTGAAGCGGCTCGGCGAGCAGGGCCCGGTGGAGCTGACCATGGCTGTCGGCGGGGTACGCCGGCCCGGCCGCGGTGAGCCGGTCGACGTGGTCCAGCCGCACCGCCACGCCGCTGTGCTCGGCACCCTGCGCAACGCCACCCGCGAGGACGCCCAGGAGGCCGTCGACGCCGCGCTGGCCGCCGCCCCCGCCTGGCGGGCGCTCTCCTTCGACGACCGTGCCGCGATCTTCCTCAAGGCCGCCGACCTGCTGGCCGGCCCCTGGCGGGAGACCGTCGTCGCGGCCACCATGCTGGGCCAGTCCAAGACCGTCCAGCAGGCCGAGATCGACAGCCCCTGCGAGCTGGTCGACTTCTGGCGCTTCAACGTCCACTTCGCCCGGGAGATCCTGGCCGAGCAGCCGCAGTCCTCGCCCGGCGTCTGGAACCGCAGCGACCACCGGCCGCTGGAGGGCTTCGTCTACGCGATCACGCCCTTCAACTTCACCGCCATCGCCGGGAACCTGCCCACCGCGCCGGCGCTGATGGGCAACACCGTGGTGTGGAAGCCCTCCCCGACCCAGCAGTTCGCCGCGCATCTGCTGATGGACCTGCTGGAGGAGGCCGGGCTGCCGGCCGGTGTCATCAACATGGTCACCGGCGACGGGCTGGCCGTCTCCGAGGTCGCGCTGACCCACCGTGACCTGGCGGGGATTCACTTCACCGGCTCCACCGCCACCTTCCAGAAGCTCTGGGCCACGGTGGGCGCCAACATCGGCGGCTACCGCAGCTACCCCCGCCTGGTCGGCGAGACCGGCGGCAAGGACTTCCTGGTCGCCCACCCCAGCGCCGACCCGGCGGTGCTCAGAACCGCGATGACCCGCGGCGCCTTCGAGTACCAGGGCCAGAAGTGCTCGGCACTGTCCCGCGCCTATGTCCCGGCCTCGCTCTGGGAGCAGATCAGGGACGGCTTCAGGGACGAGGTGGAGTGGCTCACCATGGGCGACGTCACCGACCTGGCCAACTTTATGGGCGCCGTCATCGACGCCCGCTCCTTCGCCAAGAACAAGGCCGCGATCGACCGCGCCGCCGCCGACCCTCAGGTCGAGATCCTCGCGGGCGGCGGGTATGACGACTCGGTGGGCTACTTCGTCCGCCCGACCGTGCTGGTCTGCGAGGACCCGGCGGCCGAGTACTTCCGCGAGGAGTACTTCGGACCGGTCCTGGCCGTGCACGTGTTCGCGGACGAGCGGTACGAGGAGGTGCTGGAGCAGCTCGACTCGGTCTCCTCCTATGCCCTCACTGGCGCCGTCATCGCCCGCGACCGGGCGGCCATCGCCGCGACCATGGAGAAGCTGCGCTTCGCCGCGGGCAACTTCTACATCAACGACAAGCCTACCGGCGCGGTCGTCGGCCAGCAGCCCTTCGGCGGCGGACGGGCCTCCGGCACCAACGACAAGGCGGGGGCGGCGCAGAACCTGCTGCGCTGGACCTCGACCCGCTCCATCAAGGAGACCTTCGCCCCGCCGACGGACTTCCGCTACCCGCACATGGGCTGACGCTCCCTCATTTCCCTGCCGCACTTTTCTCCTTGGAGTCGTCGTCATGCTCCGTACCCCCCTTCTCGCCGCTGCCCGGTCCCCGCGTGCCCGCGCGGTGGTGCAGCAGCTTCCGCCCACCCGGGCCCTGGTCGAGCGCTTCGTCGCCGGCGAGGGACTGGACGACGCCGTGGCCGTGACCGACGAACTGGTCGGCGCGGGCCGGCGGATCACCCTCGACCACCTCGGCGAGGACACCCGTGACGCGGCCCAGGCCGCGGAGACCGCCGCCGCGTACGAGCGGCTGCTGGGCGCGCTCAAGGAGACCGGCCTGGCCGAACGCGCCGAGGTCTCGGTCAAGTTGTCGGCTGTCGGCCAGTTCCTGGGCGCCGACGGCGAGCGGGTGGCCCTGGACAACGCCCGCCGCATCTGCGCCGCCGCGGCGGACGCGGGCACCACGGTCACCCTCGACATGGAGGACCACACCACCACGGACTCCACCCTCGGCATCGCCCGCGAACTGCGGGCGGACTTCCCCTGGTTGGGCGTGGTGCTGCAGGCCTACCTGCACCGCACCGAGTCCGACTGCGCCGACTTCGCCGGCCCCGGCTCCCGGGTCCGACTCTGCAAGGGCGCCTACCAGGAGCCCGCCACGGTGGCCTACCAGTCCAAGCGCGAGGTCGACCTCTCCTACGTACGCTGCCTCAAGCAGCTGATGCGCGGCGAGGGTTACCCCATGGTCGCCTCGCACGACCCCCGCATGATCCGCATCGCCGGCCAGCTTGCCCAGTGGAGCAACCGCAAGCTCGACACCTTCGAGTACCAGATGCTCTACGGCATCCGCCCGGACGAACAGCAACGCCTCGTCGACACCGGCGCCACCATGCGCATCTACCTCCCCTACGGCGGCGAATGGTACGGCTACTTCATGCGCCGCCTGGCCGAACGCCCGGCCAACCTGGCCTTCTTCCTCCGGGCGCTAGCGACGAAGAACTGACGGAGGGTCGGAGCGGCGAACGGGCGGGTCAGAGGACCTTGGAGGCTGGCTTGACCATGCCTCGGGCGCTCTTGGCGTCGGCGTACTCCTCGAGGGCGGTCATGACCCATTCGCCGGTGTTCATGCGGATGAGCTTGCAGACCATGACGCCGGTGCGGGGTTCGGCGTGGGTGAGGTCGAAGCGGACGAGTTCGGCGTTGGTGTTGGCGTCGATGAGGCGGCAGTAGGCCTTGGCGACGTCGGTGAACTTCTGGCCCGAGTACGAGTTGACCGTGAAGACCAGGCCGGTGACCTGTGGGGGGAGGCTCTGCAGGTGGACGGTGATGACCTCGTCGTCGCCGGAGCCGGCGCCGGTGAGGTTGTCGCCCATGTGCTGGATGGCGCCGTTGAAGCCGTTCAGGTGCATGAAGTAGATCTTCTCGAGCTCCTTGCGGTGGCTGTCGAAGGCGATGACGCTGGCGTCCAGGTCGATGTTGCGGCCGCGGTAGGCGGGCTCCCAGCCCAGGCCCATCTTGACCGAGGAGAGGAACGGCTTGCCGTCCTTGATCAGGGAGACCGAGCTGCCCTTGGTGAGCGAGACGCGGCCCTTGTCGAGGGTGATCTTGGCCGGTCCGGCGGGCGCGGGTGCGGCGGCGGGGACCGGTGCCGGGGTCGGCGAGGCGAGGTGCCAGTCGTCGGGTTCGGGCTGGGCGGAGGCGGCTGAGGGCTCCTCGACCGAGATGCCGAAGTCGGTGGCGATGCCCGCCAGGCCGCTGGCGTAGCCCTGGCCGACGGCGCGGAGCTTCCACTCCGCGCCGCGCCGGTAGAGCTCCACCACGATCAGCGCCGTCTCGGTGGTGAGCCGCGGCGGGGTGAAGGTCGCCAGGACGGTGCCGTTGGTGCTGTCCTTGACCGTCGCGGTGGGCTCGGTACCGGCGAAGGTGGCGTGCTGGTCGTCCAGGCTGGCGGTGATCACGATCTTGTCGATCTCGGCGGGCACGCCGCCGGTGTCCACGGCGATGCCGGTCTGGCTGTAACTGACGCCCGGTCCGGTGGGCGCGTTGAAGAAGATGAAGTCGTTGTCGGAACGAACCTTTCCGGCCGTGGTGAGCAGCAGCGCCGAGACGTCCAACAGTTTCGCGGCGGTGACCTCCACGCTGACGCGCGTGCTGGTCAGCGGCGTGTTGCCGCCGGGCGTGAGGACTGCGGTCACAAGGGTCTCCAAGGCTCGCACGATGGCCGGATGTCCGATCCGGACGCCTACGGCACCCACCGTAACCGCAGAACCCCGCAATCAGGAGTTGACCGGTCGGAATCCATCGGGTTGGACCGTGGTGAAGGCGCCGCCGAGGTACCGGTACTCGGGTGTGCCGGGGATCAGCGGGCCGTGCTCGGCGACGACGGCTTCGGCGAACGCCTCGGAGTCGTCCTGCGGTTGGTAGCCGAGGGCGCGGGCCGGGGCCAGGTCCCACCAGCCGCGGGTGTTGGCGCTGGTGCCGAAGACGACGGAGTGGCCGACGTCGGGCGCGGTGAGGGCCGCGTGCACCAGTCGGGCGCAGTCGGCGGGGCTGAGCCAGGTCTCCAGCATCCGGGTGTTGGCGGGGACCGCGAAGCAGGAGCCGATCCGGATCGAGACCGTCTCCACGCCGTACTTGTCGGCGTAGAGCGAGGCGAGCGACTCGCCGAAGCATTTGGACACGCCGTAGAAGGTGTCGGGGCGGAACGGGGTGTCGATCGGGAGGTCCTGCTTGCGGTCCCCGGGGTGCTCGGGCCGGGGGGTGAAGCCGATGGCGTGGTTGCTGCTGGCGAAGACGACCCGGCGGATTCTCTCGGCACGGACGGCCTCGTAGAGGTTGTAGGCGCCTTCGATGTTGGCGGCGAGAATGCGGTCGAAGGTGTTCTCCAGGGAGAGCCCGCCGAGATGCACCACAGCGTCGACGCCGCGGACGGCCTCCCGTACCGCGTCCCGGTCCTGCAGGTCCACGGCGAGGGCCTCCGGCGCGCCGGGGATCGGGGCGATGTCGCTGAGGCGCAGGCTGTAGCCGTAGCCGGGGAGGCTCTCGCGGAGGAAGGTGCCGACGCCGCCGGCGGCGCCGGTCAGGAGCACATGGTGCGGGGCGGGCATCTGGCCTCCAGAGGAGAAGATGGAACAAGAATGTGGATCGTATTCACATATATGGCTAGCCTAGGAGTCGCTGCATGATGCAGTCAACAAGCCCAGCAGAGCCATCAGGGAGAGCGACACATGCCGGACCGCGCCGAACCGCCCCTCCCCGACCGGCTGCACGGACTCCTCTTCTTTCCGGTGACCCCGTTCGCCCCTGACGGCTCGATCGACCTCGACGTCCTTCGCACCCATGTCCGCACCGGTGTCGCCGGGGGCGCGGGAGCGGTATTCGCCGCCTGCGGGACCGGCGAGTACCACGCGCTGGACCTGGACGAGTACGAGGCCGTCGTCGCCGCGACCGTCGTTGCTGCGGACGGGAGGGTCCCGGTGGTCGCCGGGGTCGGCCATGGCACCGCCCTGGCCAAGCAGTTCGCCGCGCGGGCCCGCCGGGCCGGCGCGGACGGCCTGCTGGTGCTGCCCCCGTACCTGGTCAGCGCCGACCAGGACGGACTGCTGCGGCACTTCGCCGCGCTCGCCGCGGCGACCGACCTTGACCTGATCGTCTATCAGCGCGACAACGCCGTGCTGACCCCGGCCTCGGTGGTCGCACTGGCCCAACTGCCGCAGGTGATCGGCATCAAGGACGGCTGCGGCGACCTCGACCTGATGCAGCGCATCATCAGCGCGATGCGCACCGAGGCCCCCGACCGGCGCTTCCTCTACTTCAACGGCCTGCCCACGGCGGAGCTCACCGGCCTCGCCTACCGCGGCATCGGCGTCACCCTCTATTCCTCCGCCGTCTACTGCTTCGCCCCCGACATCGCCCTCGCCTTCCACCGGGCCCTGCTGGGCGGTGACGACGCGGTGGTCAACGCGCTGCTGGACGGCTTCTACCGGCCGCTGGTGGAGCTGCGCAACCAGGGGCGGGGGTACGCGGTGTCGCTGGTCAAGGCGGGGGTGCGGCTGGAGGGCCTGGACGTCGGCGGGGTGCGTCCACCGCTGTCGGACCCGGCGCCGCGGCACGTCAAGGAACTGGCCGAACTGATCGCTCGCGGGCGCGCGTTGCTCGCGGGCAACTGAGAAGGGTCCATCAATGCGCAGCTCTGCCTTCCTCTATCCCTGGGACGTCCTTGGCGACCCGGACGCCCCGGCCCGCATCGCCGACCTGGGCGTCGACGGCGTCACGCTGGCCTCCGCGTACCACAGCACCCGGGCGCTGACGCCGCGTCACCCGCGGAGCCGGATCGTCACGGCGCCGTACGCAGCGGTCTACTACCCGCCGTCGGAGGAGACGTGGGCCGGTCGGACCCTGCGGCCGCACCGGCAGCGGTGGGTGGACTCGGAGGACGCCTGGGGCGAGGCGGCCGAGCGGTTGTGCGCGGCTGGGCTGGAGGTCGCCAGTTGGGTGGTGCTGGCGCACAACTCCCGTCTGGGCAGCGAGAATCCGGACAGTACGGTGCGGAATGCGTACGGCGATCGGTATCCCTGGGCGCTGTGCATCGCGCGCCCCGAGGTGGTCGAGTACTGCGCGGCCCTGGCCGGTGAGGCGGGGGCGCGGCCCGGCGCGGTGGGGACGGAGCTGGAGTCCTGCGGGTGGTACGGGCTGGCGCATCTGCACGCGCACGACAAGATCGGCGGCGTGCGGTTGGACGGCGCGGCGCAGTATCTGATGTCGCTGTGCTTCTGCGAGGTGTGCGAAAGCGGTTATACGGAGGCGGGTGCGCCGGAGTTGGCGGCGGCGGTGCGGGGGGCGTTGGCGCCGGTGTGGTCCGCCGGGCGGGTCGAGCAGTTCGCTGACGAGTGGTCAGGGGTGGAGAAGCTGCTGGGCGCGGACCTCGCCGCGGTGACGCTGCGCTGGCGGAAGGAGCGGGCTCGGGCTGTGCAGCAGGCGTGTGTGAGCGCGGCGCGGGGTGTGGTGGGTGCGGCCGATTTCTCGGTGCTGCTGCATGCGGATACTGCTGCGCATCGGGTGGGGGCGAATGTGGGGGTGGAGGCGGAATGGTTGCTGGGGGAGGGGGGTGCGGACGGGTTGGTGATGCCGTGCACGGGGGTGCCGGCGGTGTTTCCTGATGTGCCGGGGCGGACCTTTGCGGCGAACTTCACTGTGGTGGCGGGGATGGGGGGCGACCCTGCGGTCACGCCGCCTCCTGGGGCTACGGAGTTGCGGCTTTACCATGCTGGGTTGGCCTCCGAAGAGGATCTTGCGGTGGTGCGGAGGAGTTTGTGTCCGTAGGTGGCTTGTCGCGCAGTTCCCCGCGCCCCTGAGGTGCTGCAACTGAGCCAGTTGCAAAGCCCTAGGGGCGCGGGGAACTGCGCGACAAGCCCACCACCTGGGTGCACCCGTCAGCCGTCCCGTGCGCCCCGCTCAGAGGTGACGGGTCGCCAGCGTCAGCCGGTCGCGGGCGTCGAAGAGGGCGTCGCGGATCATCTGCTCGCGGCCCGGAGTGAGGCGGGCGACGGGGACGGAGCAGCTGACGGCGTCGCGGGCCGGGGTGCGGTACGGGATGGCGATGCCGAAGCAGCGGAGGCCGAGGGTGTTCTCCTCGGCGTCGACGGCGTAGCCGCGTTCGCGGATCGCGTGCAGGTCGTCGATCAGGGCGTCGATGTCGGTGTGGGTGTGCTCGGTGAGCGGCTCCAGGCGGGCCGGGAGCAGCTTGCGGACCTCCTCGTCGGAGTAGGTCGCGAGCAGGGCCTTGCCCAGGGAGGTGGAGTGGGCCGGCAGCCGGCGCCCGACCCGGGTGAAGGGCCGCAGGTAGTGCTGGGACTGGCGGGTGGCGAGGTAGATGACGTCCGAGCCGTCCAGCCGGGCCAGGTGGATGGTCTCGGTGGTGTCGTCGGCGAGCCGGTCCAGGGTGGTCCTGGCGGCGGCCACGACCTCGTCGCCGTCGATGTAGGAGGTGCCGACCAGCAGCGCGCGGACGCCGATGCCGTAGCGGGTGCCGGTGGACTCGGTCTCGACCCAGCCCAGCTCGACCAGGGTGCGCAGCAGCATGTAGAGGCTGCTCTTGGGGTAGCCCACGGCCTCCTGCACCTCGGCGAGGCTGTGCATGCCGGGGCGGCCCGCGAAGTATTCCAGCAGCTCAACGGTGCGGACGGCCGACTTGACCTGGGCTCCGCCGGCATCGGTGGGGGCGGGTCGGGCTTGGGCCATCTGGGTTGACCCCATTTCTGTCAGGGACGTATCGTCGGAGATGTTCAGCGTACTGGACAGCGTTCAGCATATGGAATGCATGCTCCCAAAGCTTGCGCCTGGAGGCGGCCCCCAAATGAACACCACACCAGTGTGGAGTGTCGACGCCCGTACCGGTGACCGTACGGAGCAGGTCGCCGTGGAGGCGGACACCGCTGCGGTCGACGCCGCCGTACGGGCCGCGCACGCGGCGCAGCCTGCGCTCGGTGACCGTACGCTCCGCGCCGCCTTCCTGCGTGCCGCCGCGGACCGGTTGGAGGCGCACGGCGAGGAGCTGATCGCGACGGGCGACCGGGAGACCGCGCTCGGCACCGGTCGGCTGACCGGTGAGCTCGCCCGGACCACGTACCAGCTGCGGTCCTTCGCGGACATCGTGGACGAGGGCGCCTTCCTGGACGTGGTGATCGACCATGCCGACCCGAAGGCCGCACCCGCGCCGCGCCCGGACCTGCGGCGCTGGAAGGTGCCGCTCGGAGTGGTCGGCGTCTTCGCCGCCAGCAACTTCCCCTTCGCCTTCAGCGTGCCCGGCGGGGACACCGCCAGCGCCCTCGCGGCCGGCTGCGCGGTCGTGGTCAAGGCCCACCCCGACCACCCGGGCACCAGCGAGCTCGCGGCGGCGGCGCTGCGGGAGGCCGCGGTGGCGGTCGGGCTGCCCGCGGACGTGCTGGTGCTGGTGCACGGACGGCAGGCCGGGGTGGACCTGGTCCAGCACCCGCTGCTGAGCGCGGCCGGCTTCACCGGCTCCATCGGGGGCGGCCGGGCCCTGTTCGACCTGGCCGCGGCCCGCCCGGTGCCGATCCCCTTCCACGGGGAGCTGGGCAGTCTCAACCCGGTGGTGGTGACCGAGCAGGCGGCGGCCGAGCGCGCCGAGGAGATCGGGGCCGGCCTGGCCGGGTCGTTCACCCTGGGCATGGGTCAGTTCTGCACCAAGCCGGGGCTGGTGCTGGTGCCCGCGGGCGCGGCCGGCGACCGGCTGGAGAAGGCGCTGGCGGCCGGCGCCGACGACAGTCCGTCCGGGGCGCTGCTGGACGCGCGGATGCGCGCCGGCTTCCTGGCCGGGTTCGCCGAGCGGGCCGCGCTGCCGGGGGTGTCCGTACCGGTGCGGGCGGGCGAGGACGGCTATGCGGTGCGCGCCGGGTATCTGAGCGTGGCTGCGGCGCGGCTGGTCGAGGACGCGCACGAGGTTCTGTTGGAGGAGTGCTTCGGCCCGGTGACGGTGGTGGCCCGCTACCGGGACGCGGCGGAGGTCGAGGCGGTGCTGGGGCGGCTGGGCGGCAACCTCACGGCGACGCTGCACGCGGAGCAGGGGGAGGCGGACGCGGCGGACCTGCTGGCGCGGTTGACGCCGCTGGCGGGGCGGGTGCTGTTCGGCGGGTGGCCGACCGGGGTTGCGGTGGCGCCGGCCATGCAGCATGGGGGGCCGTACCCGGCCACGACGTCGACGGGGACGTCGGTGGGGGGGACGGCGATCGAGCGGTGGGTGCGGCCGGTGGTCTATCAGGGGGTGCCGGAAGCGTTGCTTCCTGTTGAGCTGCGGGATGGTGGGGTGGGCGTGCCCAGGCGGGTGGACGGGGTGTTGGAACGGTGAACCTTAGCGGGGGTTGCTCGCGCAGTTCCCCGCGTCCCTGAGGGGTACTGCCTGGCTGAGGCGGGCGGGTCGGTGGCAGCATGATCTGCATGTCTGCTCTGACGCTTGCTGAAGCCGTTGAACGCCGTCGACTGTTGGAGGTCCGCAGCAGCACTGTGGACCTGGACCTGACCCAGGGGGACGAGGTCTTCGGGTCGGTGACGGTGATCCGGTTCGCCTGCTCCAGCCCCGGGGCGGGCAGCTTTGTCGACGTGAAGCCGAAGACCCTGCTGCGGGCCGTGCTCAACGGGCGGGAGCTGGACACGGGCACGCTGGTCGACGGGCGGCTCCCGCTGCACGGCCTCGCGGCGGAGAACGAGCTGCTGGTCGAGGCGGTCATGGCCTACTCCCGCACCGGTGAGGGGATGCACCGGTTCGTCGACCCCGCCGACGGCGAGGTCTATGTCTACACACAGGCGTTCCTGGACGACGGCCCCCGCTTCTTTGCCAGCTTTGACCAGCCCGACCTCAAGGCCGCCTACGAGGTGAGCGTGACGGCGCCGGAGGACTGGACCGTGGTCGCCAACGGCCAGGTCACCCGGCAGGAGGGCGGCCGCTGGGAGTTCGCGCCCACCCCGCCGATCAGCAACTACCTGGTCGCCGTCGTCGCCGGGCCGCTGTTCACGGTGCGGTCCGAGCACGACGGCATCCCGCTCGGCCTGCACTGCCGGCGCTCGCTCGCCCCCTACCTGGAGGTGGACGCCGAGGAGATGCTGGACACCACCCGGCGCAGCTTCGACCACTACCACCGGGTGTTCGACCAGCGGTACCCCTTCGACTCCTACGACCAGTGCTTCGTCCCCGAGTTCAACGCCGGAGCGATGGAGAACCCCGGCTGTGTGACCTTCCGCGACGAGTTCGTGTTCCGCTCGGCGGTCACCGACACCGAGCGCGAGGAACGCGCCATCGTCATCGCCCATGAGATGGCGCACATGTGGTTCGGCGACCTGGTCACCATGCGCTGGTGGGACGACCTGTGGCTGAACGAGTCCTTCGCCGAGTACCTGGCCTACACGGTCGTCTCCGAGTCGACCCGCTTCTCCGGCGCCTGGACCGGCTTCGCGGCCGCCCGCAAGTCCTGGGGCTACGACGCCGACCAGCGTCCCTCCACCCACCCGGTGGCCCCCGAGAACGTGGACGACACGGCGGAGGCGCTGCAGAACTTCGACGGCATCTCCTACTCCAAGGGCGCCGCGGCGCTGCGCCAACTCGTGGCCTGGCTGGGCGAGGAGGCCTTCTTCAAGGGCGTCAACTCCTACTTCCAGCAGCACGCCTTCGGCAACGCCGCGCTCGCCGACCTGCTCCAGGCGCTGGCCGCGAGCAGCGGCCGGGACGTGCACGCCTGGGCCGAGCGCTGGCTGCGCACCACCGGGGTGGACACGCTGCGGGTCGAGCCGGCCGGGATCGGCGAGGACAGCGGCGGCCGGGGCGGCACGCGCATCGCGCACACCTCGGCCGACGGCGAGCTGCGCCCGCTGCTGATCACCGCGGCCACCTACGAGCGGGTCGCCGACGGCCACTTGGTGCTGCGGGCCCGCCGCTCGCTGGACCTCCCGGCCGAGCCCGAGCACGAGCTGGACAGCGTGGGCGCGGGCGACCCCGATCTGCTGCTGCTCAACGACACCGACCTCGGATTCGTCAAGATCCGCCTGGACGACCGTTCCTGGCGGACCGTCACCGACTCGCTCGGCGGCATCCCGGAGGAGCTGGCGCGGGCGGTGCTGTGGGGCGCCGCGCGCGACATGGTGCGGGACGGCGAGCTGGACGCGCAGGGCTACCTGGAGCTGGTCGCGGCCCATCTGCCGGGGGAGTCCTCGGCGCACCTGGTGCAGTCGGTGCTCGGCTTCGCCCGGACCACCCTGGCCGAGCAGTACCTGACGCCGGACCGGCGCTCGGCCGGGCTGGGGCTGCTGGCCGGGGTCGGCCGCGATCTGCTGCGCCGCACCGAGGGCGGCCCCGAGGATGCGACCGGGCTGCGGCTGCTCGCCGTCCGCAGCCTGATCGCGGCCTCGTCCACCCCGGCCGAGCTGGCCGTGCTGCAGTCCTGGCGCGAGGAGGGCGGAGTGCCCGGCGGCCCGCTGCTGGACCCGGAGTTGAGCTGGCAGCTGCTGCTGCGGCTGTGCGTGCTGGGGGCGGCCGGCGAGGCCGAGATCGCGGCGGAACTGGTCCGGGACACCAGCGCCACCGGGCAGGAGGGCGCGGCCCGCTGCCGCGCGGCGCTGCCCGACCCGGAGGCCAAGGAGGCGGCCTGGACGGCGCTCTTCGACAGCGACCTGTCCAACTACCTGATCGCCGCGACCGCCCAGGGCTTCTGGCAGCCGGAGCAGGACGAACTGCTGGGCGACCGGCCGCAGCGCTACTTCGAGGCCGTGGTGGACACCGCGCAGCGGCGCGGGCCCGCGGTCGGGCGGCTGCTCACCCGCTACGGCTTCCCGGCCTACCACGCCACCGAGGAGACCGTGCTGGCCGCGGAGGCCTGCCTGGCCAGGACGGATCTCACCGCGGCGCTGCGGCGGGGGCTGGTGGACCAGGTGGACGACTTGCGCCGCGCGGTCCGGGCCCGAGAGGCCGCGGCGAAGTGACCACCACGGGGACGCAGACGGAGGCAGAGCCGCAGCCGCTGCACGTCAGGGGCCGGATCCTGGTCGGCCCCGAGGAGGTGCGGGACGAGCTCTGGGTGGTCGGCGGCCGGGTGACCTTCTCCCGGCCGCCGGGTGCGGCCGAGGCCGGCACGCTCGACGGCTGGGTGCTGCCCGGGCTGGTGGACGCGCACTGCCATGTCGGCCTGGACGGCCACGGCGCGGTCGACGGGGCCACCGCCGAGAAGCAGGCGCTGACCGACCGCGGGGCGGGTGCGCTGCTGCTGCGCGACGCCGGATCGCCGTCCGACACCCGCTGGATGGACGACCGGGACGACCTGCCGCGGATCATCAGGGCAGGGCGGCACATCGCCCGTACCCGCCGCTACATCCGCAACTACGCCCATGAGATCGAGCCCGGCGACCTCGCCGCGTACGTCCGGCAGGAGGCGCGGCGTGGCGACGGCTGGGTGAAGCTGGTCGGTGACTGGATCGACCGGAAGACCGGGGACCTGGCGCCGTGCTGGCCGCGCTGGGCCCTGGACGAGGCGATGGCCGCCGCCCACGCCGAGGGGGCGCGGGTCACCGCGCACTGCTTCGCCGAGGAGTCGCTGGCGGACCTGGTGGAGGCGGGGATCGACTGCGTGGAGCACGCGACCGGCCTCACCGAGGAGACGCTGCCGCAGTTCGCCGAGCGGGGGGTGGCGATCGTGCCGACCCTGGTCAACATCGCTACCTTTCCGGGCATCGCCTCCGCGGCCGAGGGCAAGTTCCCGGGCTACGCCCGGCATATGAGGGAGCTTCACCAACGCCGCTACGCCACCGTCGCGGCGGCCCACGACGCGGGCGTCCCGGTCTTCGTGGGCACCGACGCCGGCGGCTCGCTTCCGCACGGACTGGTGGCGGACGAGGTCGCCGAGCTGGTCGCCGCCGGACTGCCGCCGCTGACCGCGCTGGCGGCGGCCAGCTGGTCCGCGCGGGAGTGGCTGGGACGTCCCGGGCTGACCGAGGGGGCCCCGGCCGACCTGGTCGTCTACCGGGAGGACCCGCGCGCGGATGTGCGGGTGCTGGCGGATCCGCAGGCGGTGGTGCTGCAGGGTTCAGTGGTCGGCTGAGCGGTGGCGCAGGCCGCGCAGCCAGGTGACGGCCCTCGACCGGGACGGCTGCCAGACCCCGTCCCGGCCGAAGGTGAGCGGGTAGCAGGCGAGACCGAGCAGGGCGGCGGTGAGGTGGCCGACGTCGGTGAAGGTGCGGCCGTGGACCAGGGCCGAGCCGTACCAGAGCAGGACGGCTGCCAGGTAGAACCAGCGCCAGGGGTCGGCGATCCGGTAGAAGAGCAGGGCCTGGATCCCGGCCAGGGCGTAACTGACGCCCACGTCAAGGGTGTTGACGGCCGACTCCGGGGCCCGGCCCTGGTGGATGGCCACGTAGAGGACGCCCTCGCTGATGTAGGTGGCGCCGACATGGCAGACGGCCACGGCGACCAGCCAGCGCCAGGTGCCGAGCCAGCGCTCGGCGGGGGCGTGGAAGACGGTGTACAGGAAGGCGTAGGGGACCCAGCTGCCGCCGTCCAGCCAGAACGCGCTGGCGATCAGCACCCGGACCGGGTCGGTGGCCAGCTGGTGCAGATTGGTGGAGCGCTGGCGGAGGAAGTCCTCCTCGAAATCCGGGCTCATGTGGTGGATCGCCACGGTGGTGACGAACAGGGCGAGCAGCCAGAGGTGGGTGCCGGGCGCACGGCGGACGTACGTCCAGGTGGCGGCCAGGGCCCGGACGAGATGGTGCGGTGGCTCCGGGACGGGTCGTGCCGGGGCCGGCGGCGCGTTCATGGGGCGATTCTTTCCTGTTTCGCAGGGTTTGTCGCGCGCGTGGAGAAGGGGGTCGGTGTGGCATTAGAGTGACGCTCCATGGCCGCACGTCCTTTGCATGAGATCGTCGAGCCCGGCTGGGCCAAGGCGCTGGAGCCGGTCGCCGGGCAGGTCGCCGTGATGGGCGACTTCCTGCGCGCGGAGATCGCCGCCGGGCGCGGCTACCTGCCGCCGGGGCCGCAGGTGCTGCGGGCGTTCCAGCAGCCGTTCGAGCAGGTCCGGGTACTGATCGTGGGTCAGGACCCCTACCCCACGCCGGGGCACGCGGTGGGCCTGTCGTTCTCGGTGGCGCCCGAGGTGCGGCCGCTGCCGGGCAGCCTGATCAACATCTTCCAGGAGTACCAGCAGGACCTCGGCCTGCCTGCGCCGAGCAGTGGCGATCTGACGCCCTGGACCGAACAGGGCGTGCTGCTGCTCAACCGGTCGCTCACCACCGCGCCGCGCAATCCCAACGCCCACCGCGACAAGGGCTGGGAGGCCGTGACCGAGCAGGCGATCCGGGCACTGGTCGAGCGCGGGCCGGCGCTGGTGGCCATTCTCTGGGGGCGCGACGCCCGCAATCTGCGCCCGCTGCTGGGTCCCGCGCCCTGCCTGGAGGCGCCGCACCCAAGCCCCAGGTCGGCGGATCGGGGCTTCTTCGGCTCCCGCCCGTTCAGCCGGACCAATGAACTGTTGGTACGACAGGGCGCGCAGCCGATTGACTGGCGCCTGCCCTGAACTGGTGGGACGGCAGCGACACCTGAGGTTCTGTCACTCGTTCGGGTGAACACACTCTGTGTGCCTCCAGAGTGACGCACGGTTCGTAAGGATAGGCCGCATCCACGATTGCGTCCGGGCACTCCATTACAGGGGGTGAGCGTCCGGCGCCTTCTCCTTGCTGTCTGTGATCGACGAACACCTGTGGGGGCTCCTATGATGACCATCCGCCGCGCCGGCTCCGCCGCCGGCGCCTTACTCGCCGTCTCGCTGCTCGCGGCGGCCCAGCCCGCCCGCGCCGACGGTGCCGACGGCACCGCGTGGGGTACGGCGTCAGCCACCACCGCCGGGCTCGCGCTGGACGTCAAACTGATCAACGGCACCGTGGACATCCCGGTGGACCTCACCCTGAACGCGGTGCACGCGCCCCGGAGCGTGGACGGCTCGATGCTGACGACGACCATCGGCGGCGTCGACCAGGGTCGGCAGCTGACGCTGCTCGACGCCACCCTGGGCCACAGCGCCGCCACCGTGGACAGGCACGGCGCCCATGCCCAGGTCGATCTGGTCAAGGCGAACATCAGCCTCCCCGGGCTGCTCACCCAGGTGGTGGGCCTCAAGGAGGTGCACGCCACCGCGGACTGCCCGGTGGACGGGCGGCCCAGCGCGGACGTCAGCATCCTGGGGACGCTGAGCGTGCTGGGCAAGGGGGTCTCGCTGAGCGCGGCCGGTCCGACCAGGGTCAGCGTGCCCGGCATCGGGGTGGTCGACCTGGAGCTCTCCAGGAAGACGGTGACCTCCTCCGCGGCGGCCGCCACCGCGCTGGAGCTCAACGTCCGTGTCAATCCGCTGAGTCTGAACGTCGCCGAGGTCACCGGAACGGTCGAACTCGCGGCCGTGCACTGCGCCAAGGGTCAGCAGGGTGGCAGTCAGGGCGGCAACTCGTCCACGCCGTCGACCTCCGCCTCTGCCTCTGCCTCCGGCTCGGCCGCGCCCGGCGGGTCCGCCTCGGCGAGCGGGGCCGCTCTGCCCCCGCCGCCGCAGACCTCGGCCTCGGCCTCGGCCTCCGCTGCCGCGGCCTCGCCGGCCGCTGCCACCACCAACCTCGCCGAGACCGGCGGCGGCAGCAACACCCCGGTGATAGCCGGCGTCGCGCTGGTGCTGGTCGGCGCCGGTGCCGCAGTCGTGGGGACGACCCGCAGGCGGCGGCGTCGGCACTGAGCCGGGTCAGGAGGACAGGTGCACCGTCCTGGAGGTGCCGGGCAGGCCCTGGGTGAGGTCCAGGGTGATCACCGGGGCCGCGCCCTTGAGGTCGACGGAGACGCCGGGATCGTCGCTGAACCCGCGACGGTAGCGGGCCCTGGTATCGAGAGTGACGGTCAGTGAGGTCTGCGTGCAGGTCGGGTCGCTGACCGCCAGGGTGAGTCGGCCGCCGTGCTCCTGGAACAGCACCGAGGCCGGGCCGTTGGCGCCCACGGAGGGGAGGGCGCCGGCGGTGAGGAAGTTGGCGGCGGTGAGGCTGTTGCGCTGCGAGTGGATCGCCTGCAGGGCCGGGGTGTTGGACAGCACGGTGACGTCCGGGCGCTCCGCCCTGCGGGCGGTCTTCGCCTCGCTCGCCCCTGGCAGCAGCAGATACACGTAGCTGCCGCCGCTGGGGTCGATGCCGTGGTCGAGCCAGAGCGTGGCGTAGGTGTTGGTGTAGGGCGTGGTGGTGCCGCCGGTGCTGGGTCCGTTGTCGATGTCCGCCCAGGCGCCGGTGCGCTGCTCGCGCAGGGCGCGCAGGGTGGCGCCGGGGGCGGAATCCGCAGGGATGACGTAGCCGCCGACCCCCTCCAGATGGGCCCAGCCGGAGGCTGCGAAGCTGCCGGTCCAGCCCGCGGTGGTGGGCGTCGGGCGGCCGTTGACGGTCAGTCGGTTGCCGCCCGAGGCATGGAGGTTTCGGTTCTCGATGGTGGTCTCCACCGTGTGGCCGGAGCTCCCCGTGATCCCCGCGCCGAGTGCCACCACGCCGTCGTCCAGGCAGAACCAGGAGTTCCTGGCCCGCAGCGGCGAGCCGTAGGGGACCAGGTCCAGGCCGACCGCGCCCCACCTGCCGTCCAGCACCGCTCCGCCGGACCAGGTCGTCGGCGGCAGGGTGCCGCTGCCGGCGCTGGGGGCCAGCGGCAGGGTGTCCGCGGTGACGCCGGGCAGCCTGGTGCAGTCCACGGTGGGCCAGTAGGCGTCGGTGTAGTGGCCGTTGTCGTCGTTGTAGAGGTAGGTCGCGCCATCGCCGGTGTGCCAGCCGCGCTGGTTCTCGCCGTTGATGGCCTCCAGTCGGGCGATCCTGCTGCTGGACAGGCCCACCGTCCAGGCCCAGCCGGGGCGGCGGTGCACGGCGCGTTCGATCGAGGGCTGCTGGACGTGGCCGGGGCCCTGGCCGATGGCGTGCACCCTGGTGTCGTCCAGGACCGACTTCACCAGGGCCATCCGCGCGGGGGTGGCCGACGCCCGGATGGTGGTGGAAGTCTCGCGCTCGATCCAGCCCTTGCAGAGCGCCTTCCAGCGCTTCTGCTGGTCCCGGGAGCCGACCGGGATCAGCCGGAGGATCGCCTCGGTGACGGCGTGCCCGGCGTCGTGGTCGGTCTCGCCCTGGCGGGACAGGAAGCGGCCGCGGACCACGTCCATCACCAGTCCGTCGTACATGAACGGCGCGTAGGTGAGGTCCACCGAGTCCAGGATGACCGAGAACTGGGGGTCGGTGATCGGCCAGCCGGAGCCGTTGAGCAGCAGCGAGAGCTGGCTGAGGTCGTTCAGCAGGACGTAGGAGTAGTGCCCGTTGTAGGGGATTGTGCCGTGCTGGATGTAGCCGCCGTCGCGGTAGTAGCCGTCCGAGCTGGTGACGTAGGGGTAGATGTCGGAGAGCTTGTCGCGGCCGAGCGCGATCAGGGCGCCGTCCTTGGCGAGGATGCCGCGCAGGATGGTGATCTGGCACATGTCGGAGCGGTTGGCGCCGGTGGTGAGGACGGTGCCGGACTGCTGGTGGGTGGGGTCGGGCACGAAGTGGGCCACGGTGCCGAGGTAGGTCGCCAGGTCGGCGGCGGGGACCTGGCTGCCCAGCACGGCGCAGGCGTTGACCAGGGCCTGCGGGGCGCCGATCTCCCAGTGGTACCAGTTGCCGACCTCGGCGGAGGAGGGGTTGTAGTAGGCGGTGCCGATCAGCTTCAGCGCGGCGACCAGGCGGGCGGCGACGGCGGCGTCCTGGTGGTGGGCCGAGCCCGGGGTGGCCCAGGCGATGGCGGTGTCGCGGATCCGGTAGTAGGTGCCGCTGGCGTTCTCGACATGGGTGAACGGCAGGTCGGTGTAGACGGACGCGGGGGTGGCGGAGTCGTCGTAGCGCGCGATGGCGGCCGCGGCGGTGGCGTCGATGGTGGCGATGGCCGTCGCGTAGTCGGGGTCGGTAGGGTCGACGGCGCTGCCGCCGGTGAGGATGTCCGACCAGACGCCGCGGAGCTGGTCGAACGCGTCGGCTGCGGAGGCCGGGGCCACCGCCGCGGTGGGGGTCGCGGCGGTGGCGGTTCGGGTGGCGCCGGCTCCGAGCAGTGCGGCTCCGGTCACGGCGGCGCCGGCGCCGAGGAAGTGGCGGCGGCGCAGGGGTGCGGCGAGGTGCGTGCTGTCGTCCATGCGTGCGTCCTCGGTGACGTGGGGTCAGGTGTGAGGACATGACACGCCGTCGAATCGGCGGAGTCAAGATGCTGGACAAAGTTCAGGTATGTGAATTAGAGTTGAAGCGCCGTCAGCGCCTCGAAGAAGGCGTCCAGGGTGGCCTTGTCGCGCACTGCGATCCGCAGCCAGTCAGGGCCCAGACCTGGGAAGGTGTCCCCGCGCCTGACGGCGAACCCGGTACCGCGCAGCCGCTCCCGGACGGTAGTGGCGCCGGCCATCCGGACGAGGACGAACGATGCAGCGGGCTGACCGTAGGTCCGGATGGTGGGCAGCTCCGCGAGTCGGGAGAGCAGGTACTCCCGGTCCTCGGCGGTGGCGCGGGCGGCCGCCTCGGCCTCGGCGAGCGCGGCCGGGGTGCTGCACGCCTCGGCCGCGACCAGGGCCGGCGTCGAGACCGGCCACAGCGGCTGGGCGGCCTCCAGGGCGGCGATCATCCCGGGGGCGGCGAGCACGTAGCCGATGCGCAGCCCGGCCAGGCCCCAGGTCTTGGTGAGGCTGCGCAGCACCACCACGCCCGGCAGGTCGCGCCGTCCGGCCAGGCTCTCCGCCTCGCCCGGCACGGTGTCCGCGAAGGCCTCGTCCACCACCAGGGTCCGGCCGGGACGGGCCAGCGCCGCGAGATCGGCGGCCGGGTGCAGGATCGAGGTCGGGTTGGTGGGGTTGCCGACCACCACCAGGTCGGCGTCGTCGGGGACGGCCGCCGGATCGAGCCGGAATCCGTTCCTGGGGCGGAGCACCAGCCGCTCCACCGGGTGCCCGGCGTCGCGCAGCGCCGCCTCCGGCTCGGTGAACTGGGGGTGCACCACAACCGCCCGGCGCGGCCTGAGCGTTCGGGCCAGCAGCACGAACGCCTCGGCGGCGCCCGAGGTGAGCAGCGTCTCGCTGTCCGGGCGCCGGTGCCGGCGGGCCACTGCCGCGCGGGCGGAGCGTCCGTCCGGGTAGGCGGCCAGGCCGCCCAGGGTGTCCGCCAGCAGCTGCCGCAGCCAGGGCGGGGGTGTGCCCGCCCTGACGTTCACCGCGAGATCGACCAGCCCGCCGCCGACCTCGGTGTCGCCGTGGTGGCGAAGGTCGGGCTGGTGGGAACTGCTGCCTCGATCAGTGGACATGCGTGTGGGAGCCGTGACCGTGGTCGTGTGAAGGATCGTCGGGGTGGTGGTGCGGGCGCTGCGCCGCACCGACGCGGTCCTCAAAACCAGGCATGGCGACACGATAGACGCAGGTGTCACAGTTCATCCGCAGATCTCCGGCGAGGGCCTCCCGGTAGCGGGCCAGCACCAGCTCGGCCAACTCCTCGGTCGGGCCCATCACCGCAGCCTGGCGCAGGTCGGTGTCCGCGTGGGCGGCGGCCCAGTCGGCGGCCTGCTGTTCCACCCGTTCGGGGAGGATGCCGGTGAACAGGAAGTAGGGCAGTACCACGATCCGCCGGGCGCCCAGCAGCCGGCAGCGGGTCAGCCCGGACGGGACGTCGGGCGCCGCGAGCGAGACGAACGCGGTCTCCACCCCGGCCAGGCCCCGGCCCTCCCAGAGCAGTCGGGCGACCTTGACCACCTCGGCGTTGGCGTCGGGGTCGGTGGAGCCCCGGCCGACCAGCAGCACCGTGGTGTCGGCGCGGTCCTCGAGCGCCAGCACCTCGTCCAGCCGCCGCTCCAGGACGGTGAGCAGGGCCGGGTGCGGGCCGAGGGGCCGCCCGTAGGAGAAGGAAGTGCCGGGGTGGCGCTCGCGCTCGCGGACCAGGGCGGCCGGGATGTCGCCCTTGGCGTGCCCGGCGGAGACCAGCACCAGCGGCACCGCGGCGAAGCGGCGGGCCCCGGCGTCGACCAGTCCGGCGACGGCGTCGGCGAGCGGCGGCGGGGACAGCTCGATGAAGCCGCCGCCGACGGGGGTGTCCGGCAGCCGGTCGCGCAGCCCGTCGACGAAGGAGCGGAACGCCTCGGCGCCGGCCTCGTCGCGGGTGCCGTGGCCGACGATGAGCAGCGCAGGAGGTGTCACGAGAGGGGCTCCTCGTAGAGATCCGGGTAGAGCAGGGCGTTGGCGGCGGCCGCGGCGACCGCCGAGCCGCCCTTCTCGGAGATGTTGCTGACGGCCGGCAGCCCGGAGGCCCGCAGCGCCGCCTTGGACTCGGCGGCGCCGACGAAGCCCACCGGCAGGCCGATGACCAGCGCCGGACGGGCGTCCAGCAGCAGCAGTTCCTCCAGTGCGGTGGGGGCACAGCCGATCACCCACACCGCGCCGTGGCCGACCTCCTCCAGGGCCAGCCGGACCGCGGCGGCGGAGCGGGTCAGTCCGGTGGCCGGATCGCCCTTGGCGTCGGCGAGTCGGCACAGCGCCCGGCGGGTGGTGATGCCTGCGGCGACCATCTGCACATCGGCCACCAGCGGCGCTCCGGCCGCCAGGGCGTCGGCGGCGGCGCGCAGCACCGCCTCGTCGGCGATCACCAGGTCGTCGAGGTAGGCGAGGTCGGCGCTGGAGTGCACCACCCGCTCGGCCACGGCCCTGGTCAGCGGGGGGAGATGGCTGGTGTCGGCCCTGGCCCGGAGGCGGCGGTAGGACTCGCGTTCGATGGGGTGGACCTGGCGCGCCGTCATGACTGCCACCGGTAGCCGCGCGGGGTGACCATCTGGCCCGCGACCGTGCGCGAGGCGGTGTTGCCGACCACCACCACGGTCGTCATGTCGACCGTGGTGACGTCCAGTTCGGCCAGGGTGGTGACGGTGTGCCACTCGTCGGCGCGGGAGATCGCATGGGCGACCCCGACCGGGGTGTCCGGCGTTCGGTGCTCGGCCAGCAGCGACAGGGCCTTGGGGAGCTGCCAGTCGCGGCCCCGGCTGCGCGGGTTGTAGAAGGTGACCACCAGGTCGGCCTCGGCCGCCGCGCGGACCCGGCGTTCGATGACCTCCCAGGGGGTGTGCAGGTCGGAGAGGCTGATCGACACATGGTCGTGGCCCAGCGGCGCGCCCAGCAGCGAGGAGGCGGCCAGGGCGGCGGTGACCCCGGGGACCCCGACGACGTCGATGTCCGGGCCGGCCTCGGCGAGCGCGGGGGAGGCCATGGCGTAGACGCCGGCGTCGCCGCTGCCGATCAGAGCGACGGCGTGACCCTGCTCGGCGAGGCGTACGGCGCTGCGCGCGCGCTCCTCCTCGGCGCCGAGACCGGTGGCCTCGATCCGGGTGCCGGGCCGCAGCAGGTCGCGGATCTGGTCCACGTACTGGTCCAGGCCGACGACGACCGAGGCCCGGCGCAGTTCCTCGCGCGCCCGCGGCGTCAGCAGGTCGCGCGCCCCCGGGCCGAGCCCGACCAGCGCCAGCCGCCCGCGCGGCGCCCGCCGGACGACGGCGACGGTGGCCATGGCGGCCCGTCCCTCGGGGGCGGACTTCCGCTTGGGCACCAGCAGTTCGCCGCCGCCGACCAGGGCGGCCGCCTCGGCGACGCTGGGCGTGCCGACGGCCGCCTGCGGGGCGGCGGAGGGGTTGGGCACGGCGACGGCGGCGAGCGCCTCGGCGACGTGGGTGACCAGCTCGACGCCGAGGGCGGCGGCCGCCGCGAGCAGGGCGGGCTCGTCGGCCTTGGCGTCCACGGTGGCCAGGTGGCTGACGGAGTGCCGGCTCAGCCCGGCGTCCGCGAGCGCCGCCTCGACCAGCCCGAGCACCTCCTCGGTCGGGGCGCCGCGGCTGGCGCCGACGCCGACGACCAGCGTGCGCGGACGCAGCGTCACGGTCGTGGGCCCGGAAGCCTCGATGCGGTCGCTGATGACCACGGTCGGCGCGTCCGACGGCGCCTCGGCGGTCAGGTTCGGCGGCAGCGCGGGCAGCGGGTGGACCGCGTCGGCCCGCAGCCGGACCGGTGCGCCGTCGAGCAGCGCGCGGCTCACCGCGGCGAGCTCGCCCTCGGTGTGCCAGCCGAGGGTGTCCAGGCCGGGCAGGTTCGTCGCATCGGTGGCCGTGGTCAGCACCGGCTGTGCGTCCAGGGCTTCGGCGACCCGGGCGGCCAGCTGGTTTGCGCCGCCGTCATGGCCGCCGACGAGCGACACCGCGAAGCGCCGGGCCTCGTCGACGCAGACCACCCCGGGGTCGCTGTGCTTGTCCGCCAGCAGCGGGGCGATCAATCGCACGGTGGCGCCGGTGGCGAGGAAGCAGACCAGTTGCTCGCACTCGGCCCAGGCCCGGGCGATCGAGGCGGCGACGGTCCGCTCCTGGTAGAGGGTGCAGTCGCCCAGCGCCTCGGCGAGTTCGGCGGCTGCCGAGCGTCCCGCCGAGGTGGCGGCGATCAAGCCGATCACAGTGTGTCTCCTGACGACTGGGCTGACGGTGAATCAAGTCGGGTGCCCCAGAGGACGAATACCGGATTGGTGGCGGCCAGGCGGACCACTCCGCCGGGCAGCGGGGCCAGCCGCGACGACTGCAGCTGCACGCCTTCGGCGGTGAAGCCCGCCGCGAGCAGCGCGGCCCGCACAGCGGGGATCCGGTCCAGCGCCGCCAGCGTCACCACCACGGTGCGCCGGGCACGCTCGGCGCAGGCGGCGACGATGTCCGGCAGATCCGCGCCACCGCCGCCGACGAACACCGCGTCCGGCTCCGGCAGTTGGGCGAGCGCATCCGGGGCGCTGCCGCAGACCACGGCGACATCCACCCCGTTCGCCGCCGCGTTGGCCAGGACCCGTTCCGCGCCGTCCGCCGCCTTCTCGACCGCGACCACGGCCGCGCCGAGCCGGGCGCACTCGACGGCCACCGAGCCGCTGCCCGCACCCACGTCCCAGACCAGCTCGCCCAGCCGCGGTCCGAGTCGGGCCAGGGCGAGGGCACGGACCTCGGCCTTGGTGACCATCGAGTCGCGGTGCTCGAAGGCGTCCTCGGGCAGCCCCCAGCCGCCCTCGGCGACGCCCGCACCTCCGGCGACGGCGCGCATCGGACCGGGGCGCTCGGCGCCGGGGCCCAGGCTCAGCACCACATGGACGCCGGGCCAGTCCCGCTTCGCGGCCTGCTCCGGCGTCACCTCCTCGATCCGCTCGCTGTCCGCGCCGAGGTCGGTCGCCACCAGCAGTCGGCGCCGCAGCCCGGGGACTGCGGCCAGAGCCGCCCCGATCTCGGCGGGACCCGCGCCCGGAGCGGTCAGCACGGCGACCTTGCGGTGCGCCCGGCAGACGTTCAGGGCGGTACGCGGGTCACGGCCGTGGGCGCTCACCACGACCGCGTCGTCCCAGGGCAGACCCACCCTGGCGAAGGCCTCCGCGACACTGCTGACGCCGGGTCGGACGTCCAGCGCCTCTGGGCCGAAGCGCTCGGCCAGGGCGCGGACGATGCCGAAGAACCCCGGGTCCCCGGAGGCCAGCACCAGCACCGGACCGGCGTCGGCGGCGAGCGCGGCGGCGACCGCGTCCAGCGCCGGGGCCAGCGGGCCGAGCACGACCGCCCGCTCCGGCGGCACCCCGGCGGCGTCCAGGTGCCGTCGCGCGCCCAGCACCAGCCCGGCGCCGGCGATCAGCGCGGCGTGCTCCGCGGCCTGCCGGCTGCCGAGGACGGTGATCAGGTGCCGGTCCGTCACGACGCTCCGCTGCTGCGCAGGGCGCGCCGGGCCGCCGGGTCGGCCTTGCGGAAGGTGTGGAAGTGGCCGGGGTGGTAGAGGTGCGACCGGGTCCCCGTCGCTGCCAGCGCCGGGCCGACCAGGAACAGGGTGTGCTTCCACAGCCGGTGCTCCTTGACGGTCGCCTCCAGGGTCTCCAGCGTGCCGTGCAGCACCAGCTCGTCCGGCCAGGTCGCCTGGTAGGCGACCACGACCGGGGTCTCCGGCGGGTAGCCGCCCGCGGTCAGCTCCTCCACCAGCTGCTTGGTGCGCGCGGCGGAGAGGAAGATCGCCATGGTGGTGCCGTGCCGGGCGAAGTCGCGGACCTCCTCGCCGGGCGGCATCGGGGTCTTGCCCCCGCCGAGCCGGGTCAGGATGACGCTCTGGGCCACCTCGGGGATGGTCAGTTCGCGCTGGACGATGGCGGCGACGGCGGAGAAGGAGGAGACGCCGGGGACAATCTCGGTCTCCAGGCCCAGCTCCCGGCAGCGGTCCAGCTGCTCCTGGACCGCACCCCACAGCGAGGGGTCCCCCGAGTGGATCCTGGCCACCCGGCGGCCCTGGTCGGCCGCGCGCTGGTACTCCGCCAGCACGTCCTCCATCGGGATCAGCGAGGAGTCCAGGATCTCGGCGTCCTCGCGGGCGTGCTCCAGCACCTCGGCCTGGACCAGGCTGGCGGCCCAGATCACCGTGTCGGCCTCGGCGATGGCCCGCGCGGCGCGGAAGGTGAGCAGGTCCGCGGCGCCGGGGCCGGCACCGACGAAGGTGACCTTGCCGACAGTGGCTTCCGTGCTGGTCACAGCTTGCCTCCACGGCGGGTGCGGGTCGCGGGTGCGATCAGGGTCGAGAGGTACGGCAGCGATCCGGTCAATGGGTGCCCGGCCGGGCGGATCTGCTCGTCCGGCAGGCCCAGCGCGGACCCCCAGACGGCGGTGCCGTCCCGGTCGGTCTCCCGCAGCGCGGCGGCGACCTGCTCGGCCAGCCGTCCGAACTTGTAGGCGACGACGGTGCCGGGCCCGGCCAGGGCGTCCCGCAGCACCTCCGCTCCCGCGGTCACCGGGACCAGGGTCAGCGGCTCGGTGCCCTCGGCCAGGACGGTGCCGCTGCGCGCGGCCAGGTCCTGCATCGCGGTGATGCCGGGGACGGTCGCCAAGACCAGGCCCGGGACCAGCGGGGCCAGCGTCTGGGCGAGATAGGTGAAGGTCGAGTAGACATTGGGGTCGCCGATGGTGGCGAAGGCGACGCTGCCGTGCTCCCGCAGCAGCTCGGCGACCCGGGCGCCGGCCGCGTCCCAGGCGGCCTCGCGGCGGGCCCGGTCCTCGCGCTCGTTCAGGGCGAAGACCACCCGCTCGACCTTGGCCGCGGCGCCGTCCAGATGGTGCAGCACGGTCGCCTCGGCCCGCCCGGTCTCGCCGCTGTCCAGCACCGGGACGACCACCACGGCGGCCTCGCGCAGCACCCGGACCGCCTTGACGGTGACCAGCTCGGGATCGCCGGGGCCCATGCCCACGCCGGTCAGTCGCGGCGTCACCACGGCGTGGGCAGGCAGCGGGGCACAGGAGCGCAGCAGCGCATGGCAGTAGTCCTCACTCGGGGTCCGCGCCCCGGATCGTGGTGTCGGCGGCCAGAGTTCCTGGCTCGGGGACGGCCGCGCCCGGTACGGGACGCGTCGCCCGGTGACAGTGGCGGGACCGCGCCGGATTCGCACCGGACTTCCTCATCATTGCCGCCGTACAAGGCTTCAAAATCCCACCACGTGCGCCGTCGCCAGGTCAACCGGAGCGGCTGTGTCCTCGCCCACCCCCGTGCCCACCCCCGTTCTGGCTGATCACCACCACAGGCAGTGAACGAACCGATACTCTCGGAAGGGTGCGGACCGGCGAGGCGGGCGGGGTGGAGATGACCTTCAGCGTCCATGGCAGGCGGGTCGGGGAACTGCCCGCCGAGGTCACCGGGTTCGTCGGCCGCAGCGCCGAACTCGCCTCCGTGGAGCGGCTGTTGACGCAGGCCAGGCTGGTCACGCTGACCGGTCCGGGCGGTGTCGGCAAGACCCGGATCGCGCTGCGCACCGTCGCCGGGATGCGCGAGCGCTACCCGGACGGGGTCTTCCTGGTCGAGCTCTCCGCCCTCCCGGAGCCGGAACTGCTGCCCAGGGCCGTCTGCGCCTCGCTGGGGATAGTGGACCAGACGGCCCGTCCGCCGCTGGACTTCCTCACCGAGTACCTGGCCGACCGGACCGCGCTGCTGGTCCTGGACACCTGCGAGCACCTGGTCGACGCCTGCGCCATGCTCGCCGACCTGCTGCTGCGCGACGCGCCCGGGATCGGCATCCTGGCGACCAGCCGCCAGCCGCTGGACGTCCCGGGGGAGCACACCCTGGTCATCCCCCCGCTGCCGGTCCAGGACGAGGGCCCGGACGGGGTCGGCGCGGTGGCCCTGTTCGCCCAGCGGGCCGCGGCGGTGCTGCCGGGGTTCGCCCTCAGCGACGCCAACCGCGCCGACGTCCTGGCGCTGTGCCGCCGTCTCGACGGCATCCCGCTGGCCATCGAGCTCGCCACGGTGCGGCTCCGGGCGATCCCGCTGGACCAGCTGGTCGCCCGGCTGGAGGACCGCTTCCGGCTGCTCACCGGCGGCCGCCGCACCGCGCTGCCCCGGCACCAGACCCTGCGCACCACCATCGGCTGGAGCCATGAGCTGTGCACGGCCGAGGAGCGGCTGCTCTGGGCCCGGCTGTCGGTGTTCGCCGGCAGCTTCGACCTGACCGCGGTGGAGCGGATCTGCGCCGGCGGCGAACTCGGCGGCGGGACGGTGCTGGAGCACCTGATCGGCCTGGTCGACAAGTCGGTGGTGCTACGGGTCGACACGGACGACGCCCGGACCCGCTACCGACTGCTCGACACCATCCGCGAGTACGGCGGCGAGTGGCTGGAGCAGAGCGGCGGCGGGCCAGAGATCCGGCGGCGGCACCTGGCCCACTACCGGGCGCTGGCGGCCGAGTTCCGGGCGCGCTTCGCCACCGACGCGCAGCTGCCGCTGTTCCGTGCGCTCTGCCCGGAGCTGGAGAACCTGCGCGCCGCGCTGCGCTTCCTGATCGCCGGCGGCAGCGCCGGCGCCGGGGCCGGCGCCGAGGACCCGGACCATGGCCTGGCCTTCTGCACCGACCTGTGGGCCTTCTGGATCTGCTCCGGGATGCACGCCGAGGGGCGGCACTGGATCGACCTCGCCCTCGCCGAGCAGCCTGGGCCCACCGCAGCCCGCTCGCTCGCGCTGAGCCTGGGCGCCGAACTGTCGCTGTTCGTCGGCGACCACGACGGCGCCCTGCCGGGCCTGGAGGAGGCGCTGGCGATCGCGGAACGGCTGGACGACGACCGGCTGCGGCTGCACGCCCACCACTTCCTGACCCTGGCCGCCGGGTGGCGCGGCGACTACGAGCAGGTCGAGGTCCATACGCAGAAGGTCTTCGAGTACGTGCGCCCCGGCGAGGACCCGGTCAGCGACGGCCTGATGATGGCGCACTGGGCGCTCAAGTACGTGACCACCGGCCGCGCGGACAAGGGTGTCGAGGTGTGCGACGCGTATCTGGCCGTACTCGCCGCCGCACCGGACGAGTGCTGGCTGCGCGGCTTTCTGCTGCTGGTGAAGGCCCAGGCCAGGTTCGCTCTCGGGCAGTACCCGGAGGCGTCGCTGAGTGCTCGTCAGTCCCTGCGGCTGCGCACGGAGCTGGGCGACCGCACCGGCCAGGCGTACGCCCTGGAGGTGCTGGCCTGGGTCGCGGCGGGGGAGGGCCGGCACCGCCGGGCCGCCTGGCTGCTGGGCGCGGCCGCAGCGCTGTGGGAGCGGTCCGGCCTGCCGCTGAGCGGTGCCGTCGAGCTCCACGGGTCGCATGACACGGCCGTGCGGCAGATCCTCGCGGCCCTCGGCGAGCGGCTCCGGGACCAGTGCCACCGCCAGGGCGCGGCAAGCGAGTTGGACCAGGTCGTGGCTCTCGCCCTGTCCGACGCGGACACCCCGCCGCCGGTGCGGCGGGGTGAGCAGGAGCAGCAGCCGGCCCCGGGCCCGGACGCCCTCACCCGCCGTGAACGCGAGGTCGCCGCGCTGGTCGCCGAGGGGCTGTCGAACCGTCAGGTGGCCGAGCGACTGGTGATCTCCAAGCGCACGGCGGACGCCCATGTCGAGCACATCCTGGCCAAGTTGGGCTTCTCCTCGCGTACCGAGATCGCCGCGGCCGTGGCCCGGTCGAGGACCGTTGAGGACACCGTGTAGGCCCTCCGATCCAGCGAGTAGGCACCAGCCCGCGGATATAGGTATACGCACCCGAGCCACCCGGGGTTTCGTGGGGGTACGGGGGGTCGCTCCCCGGAAAGTTGGAGTACGTGTTTCCGTTGGATACCGATGCCGGGCCCCGGGGCCGCGGTCGATGCTGGGAGCACGTCGGGTCGCACCGGAGCCGGGTACAGCAGGAGGTCCGCAAGGGCCTCTGGTACCGGTACGGGGGGCGGCCCGGCGACCGTCACGGCATCCGCCGTTGCAGCAGGGGCTCCCCCGGTTCCACTGGCGGGGGTGCCGTGGCGGGCCCGATCCTTCCGTACCGGCGCGAGGAGGCCGTCATGGCCACCGAGGCATGCACACCCCCCGATCCCTGCCCGACCGGTGACGCCCTGCTCGGTCGGGAGCGTGAACTCGCAGACCTGCGCCGGGCTCTGGGCTCCTGGAGACTGGTCGCGCTGACCGGAACAGTGGGCGTCGGCAAGTCGCGGCTCGCGGTGACGGCCGCGGAGGCCTGGCGCGGCGAGCACGGGGGACGGGTCCGCCGGGCCGATCTCGGGGCGCTGCTCGCCCCCGAGCTCTTCGCCGGCACCCTCGGCTACGCCCTGCGGGTGCCCGAGCGCCCCGGCATCTCCGAACTCGGCGGCCTGGCCCGTACCCTGGGCAACGAGCCGACCCTGCTGCTGCTGGACTGCGCCGAACGGCTCAGCGGCCGGGGCGCCGCGGTTCTGGAGTACCTGCTGGACACCTGCCCCGAGCTGACGGTGCTCTGCGTCGGCCGGGCCGCCCCGGGTTCGCCCTACGAGTACATCCAGCGCCTCGACCCGCTCGCGGAGGCCCAGGCCACCGCGCTGCTCCGCCTGCGGGCCCGCCAGTTGGGCGCTAGCCCGATGGTCCGGGGCGGCCGGGAGCACCCGGACGCACTGCTGCTGTGCCACCTGCTGGACCGCAACCCGCTGGCCATCGAGCTCGCCGCCAGCCGGCTGGTCGGCACCCCGCCCCGGCGGCTGATGGCCGAGACCGCCCGCCCGGCCGGGCTGCTCGCGCTGGCCCCGGGCGGGCTCGATCCGGCGTACGCCGCGGCCGGCCGCCGCTACCTGCCCGACCGCACGCTGCGGTCCGCCGCCGAGGCCAGCCATGAACTGTGCACGGCGGACGAGCGACTGCTGTGGGCCCGGCTGTCAGGCGTTCCGGTCGGCTTCGACCTGACCGACGCCCACCAAACGTGTGCCGGTACGGAGCTGTCCGGTACGGGGCTGGAGGCCGCCTGGGCCGGGCTGATCCGCGGTTCGGTGCTGGTCCCCTACGGGGCCGGCGCGGCCCGCTACCGGCTGCCCTTCCTGCTGCGTGCCTACGGCAGGGAGCGGGCGCGGCGGCTCAACCGCTGAGCAGCGCGTGGGTGAGCAGCCGGTGCGGCAGCTGCGGTGCGCCGGCCCAGTGCAGGTGCAGATAGGAGGCGTGCAGGGTGGGCGAGGTGAACCCCTCGGTGCGCGGTCCGTCGGCGGAGCGCCAGCCCCAGGCGGGCGCGGGACCGCTGCCCGGCTCGCAGACCGTGCGATGGAACTCATGCCCGTTCAGCCGGGTCCCGGCCGCCGCCAGCGGACTGTCCGACAGGGCCACGGCCTCGCGGTAACCCAGCGTCAGCCGCTCGGTCATCCGCGCCTCGGCGTCCAGCACCCCGCACATCGGGGCGCCGTCCAGGGAGCGCGCGAGATAGAGCAGGCCGGCGCACTCGGCCACCAGCGGCGCGCCGGAGGCGGCGAGCGCCCGTACCGACTCGCGCAGGGCCGTGTTGCCGGACAGCCGCTCCGCATACACCTCCGGGAAGCCGCCCCCGATGACCAGGGCGGACGTGCCTTCCGGCAGCTTCTCGTCCCGCAGCGGGTCGAACGGGGCCACCTCGGCCCCGGCGGCGGCGAGCAGCTCGGCGTTCTCGGCGTAGGAGAACGAGAAGGCGGCCCCCGAGGCGAGCGCGACCACCGGCCGCCCCGGTACCGGTCCGCCCAGCGCGGCGATCTCCGCCCCGGCGTCCCAGGGTTCGGCGGTGAGCGGGGGAGCGCTGCGCGCCAGCGCCAGCAGCGCCTCCAGATCCACCCCGGCCCGGATCAGTTCGCCCATGTCCCGTACCGCGCGCAGCGCCTCGGCGTCGCGTTCCACGGCCGGGATCAGCCCCAGATGCCGACTGGGCGTCACCACCTCCGCCTGCCGCCGCACCGCACCCAGCACCGGCACGCCCCCGCCGGTCTCCAGGGCGTCCCGCAGCAGCTCCTCGTGCCGGTCCGAGGCGACCCGGTTGAGGATCACCCCGCCCAGCCGCACCTCCGGGTCCCAGGACGCGAACCCGTGCACCAGCGCCGCCACCGACCTGCTCTGCGAGGACGCGTCCACCACCAGCACCACCGGCGCCCGCAGCAGCTTGGCCACATGCGCGGTCGAGGCGAACTCCCCACGCCCGGCGGCGCCGTCGAACATCCCCATCACGCCCTCGACCACTGCGATGTCCGCCCCGGCCGCGCCGTGCAGCAGCAACCCCGGCAGCCGCTCGGGCCCGCACAGGAAGGCGTCCAGATTGCGCCCGGGACGGCCGGTGGCCAGCGCGTGGTAGCCGGGGTCGATGTAGTCGGGACCGACCTTGTGCGGAGACACCGCCAGCCCCCGCGCGGTGAGCGCGGCCATCAGCCCGGTGGCGACGGTGGTCTTCCCGCTGCCGGAGGAGGGGGCGGCCAGGACGACGCGGGGGAGGGAGTGCGGCATGGCGATCTCTCTACCACTCGATCCCGCGCTGGCCCTTGCGGCCCGCGTCCATCGGGTGCTTGACCTTGGTCATCTCGGTCACCAGATCCGCCGCGTCCACCAGCGCCGCCGGGGCGTTGCGACCGGTGATCACCACATGCTGGCTGCCGGGACGGTCCTTGAGCACCGCCAGCACCTCGTCGGTGTCGATCCAGCCCCAGTGCAGCGGATAGGTGAACTCGTCCAGGACGTAGAGCCGGTAGGTCTCGGCCGCCAGGTCGCGCTTGACCTGTTCCCAGCCCTCGCGGGCGGCGTCCTCGCTGTCCTCGATGTCGCGCTGCACCCAGGACCAGCCCTCGCCCATCTTGTGCCAGGCCACACTGCCGCCCTCGCCGCTGGCCCCCAGCACCCGCAGCGCGTGCTCCTCGCCGACCTTCCACTTGGCGGACTTGACGAACTGGAACACCCCGATCGGCCAGCCCTGGTTCCAGGCCCGCAGGGCCAGGCCGAAGGCGGCGGTCGACTTGCCCTTGCCGGGCCCGGTGTGGACGGCGAGCACGGGCTGGGTACGGCGCTGACGGGTGGTCAGACCGTCGTCGGGAACGGTGGTCGGCTGTCCCTGCGGCATGGCTACGCCGCCTCCTTCTGCTTGCTCCGAATGAGGTTGGTGACACTGTCGGCGGCCAGCTCGTCCAGCCGGACCACCTCCCCGGCGAGGTGCTGCGCCAGTTCGGCGGCCAGACCCAGTCGGACCGGTCCGCTCTCGCAGTCGACGACCACGGCGGCCGTGCCCTGGGCGGCCAGCAGCTGCGCCGCCCGGCGGGCGTCGGGCAGCGCCTGCGATCCGCCGGTGGCCCGGCCGTCGGTGACCACGACCAGCAGCGGACGGCGGCGCGGGTCGCGCAGCCGCTCCAGCCGCAGCGTCTCGTGGGCCCGCAGCAGCCCGGCGGCGAGCGGCGTGCGGCCTCCCGTCGGCAGCTGCTCCAGCCGGGCCGCGCCGACCTCGACGGAGGAGGTCGGCGGCAGCGCCAGCACCGCGTCCGAGCCCCGGAAGGTCACCATGCCGATCTTGTCGCGGCGCTGGTAGGCGTCCATCAGCAGGGACAGCACCGCGCCCTTGACCGCCGACATCCGCTGCCGCGCCGCCATCGAGCCGGAGGCGTCCACCACGAACAGCACCAGGTTGGACTCGCGGCCCTCGCGGATCTGCTCGCGGAAGTCGTCCCGGCGCAGCCGCAGCGCCCGTCCGTCACGGCCCCGGGCGAGCTGGTGCGGGGCGGCCGCCTGGATCGTGGCGGCCAGGTGCAGCCGCTGCAGCGCTCCGGTCGGGCGGGCGGCGCGGACGGTGTGGCCGCCGCTGTCGGTGCGGGCTCGGGAGCGGCGCCCCCCGGCGCCCTCGCCGAGTCCGGGCACGGTCAGCAGCCGGGTCCGGTAGGGGGAGGCGGCGGGCGCGGCGGGCTGGGGCGGGACCGGGGCGGTGCGGCTCGGCGAGGCCGCCTCCGGCTCCTCGCCGGAGCCCGAGGCCTCCTGCTCGGGCGCGTCCTGGCCGCCGCCGGACGGGCCGTTGGGGCCTCCGCCGTCGGGCGGGCCTTCGGGGCCGGGGCCGTCGTCCTCGGGGTCGCCGTCCGGCTCCTCGGCGGCCGACTGCTCCAGGGTCTGCTCCAGCTTCTCCTCGTCCAGCCCCGGCGCGTCGAAGGGGTTGCGCCGACGCCGGTGCGGCAGCGCCAGCTGCGCGGCGGTGCGGACGTCCTCGGCGATGACATCGGTCCGGCCCGCCCAGGCAGCGAGGGCGACTGCGGTACGCGCCATCACGATGTCCGCGCGCAGCCCGTCCACCTCGAACGCGGCGCACACCGCAGTGATCTGACGCAGCGCCGGATCGCCCAGGACCACCGAGGGCAGCAGGGACCGCGCCGCGGTGATCCGGACCGCGAGCTCCTTCTCCTCCTGCGCCCAGCGCTCGGCGAAGCCCTCCGGGTCGGCGTCGTAGGCGAGCCGCCGCCGGACCACCTCGGCCCGCTCGACCGGTTCCCGCGTCGCGGCGACCTCCACGGTCAGCCCGAAGCGGTCCAGCAGCTGCGGACGCAGCTCGCCCTCCTCCGGGTTCATCGTCCCGACCAGCAGGAACCGCGCTGCGTGCCGCACCGAGACACCCTCGCGCTCGACATAGGAGCGGCCCATCGCGGCGGCGTCCAGCAGCAGGTCGACCAGGTGGTCGTTGAGCAGGTTCACCTCGTCGATGTACAGCACGCCCCGGTGCGCGGCGGCGAGCAGCCCCGGCTCGTACGCCTTGACGCCCTCGGCGAGCGCCCGTTCCAGGTCCAGTGAGCCGACGATGCGGTCCTCGGAGACCCCGACCGGCAACTCCACCAGCCGGGTGGCCCGTTCGACGTCCGGCGCGCCGGACTCGTGCGGCCCGTCCGGGCACTGGGCGTCCGGCGCCGCCGGGTCGCAGGCGAAGCGGCAGCCGTCGACCACCGCGATCGACGGCAGCAGCCCGGCCAGCGCGCGCACCATGGTCGACTTGGCGGTCCCCTTCTCACCGCGCACCAGCACCCCGCCGACCTGCGGGGACACCGCGTTGAGCAGCAGCGAGAGGCGCAGGTCGTCCATGCCGACGATCGCGGTGAAGGGGTAGCGGAGGTCGGTCACTGGTCGTTCCCTTCGAGGTCGCCTTCGAGTTCCAGGTAGGTCGCGCGCAGCTGGTCCAGCGTGTCCTGGTCCGGCTCGGCCCACAGCTGCCGGTCGGCCGCCTCCAGCAGGCGTTCGGTGATGCCCCTCAACGCCCAGGGGTTGGACTGCTTCATGAACTCGCGGTTGGTGGGGTCGAAGACGTACTCCGTCGCCAGCTTCTCGTACATCCAGTCGTCCACCACCCCCGCCGTGGCGTCGTAGCCGAAGAGGTAGTCCACCGTCGCGGCCATCTCGAAGGCGCCCTTGTAGCCGTGCCGGCGCATGGCCGCCATCCAGCGTGGGTTGACCACCCGGGCGCGGAAGACCCGGTGGGTCTCCTCGCCGAGGGTGCGGGTCTTGACCTGGTCCGGGGTGGCGCTGTCGCCGACGTAGGCCTCCGGTGAGGTCCCGGTCAGATGGCGCACCATCGCCACCATGCCGCCGTGGTACTGGAAGTAGTCGTCGGCGTCGACCAGGTCGTGCTCGCGGGTGTCGATGTTCTTGGCCGCCACCGAGATCCGGCGGAACGCCTGCTCCATGTCGCCCCGTGCTGCCCGGCCGTCCAGGCCGCGGCCGTAGGCGTAGCCGCCCCAGACCGCGTAGACCTCGGCGAGGTCCGCGTCCGAGTGCCAGTTGCGGGCGTCGATCAGCGGCAGCAGGCCCGCGCCGTAGGCGCCGGGCTTGGACCCGAAGATCCTGGCTGTGGCCCGGCGGCGGTCGCCGTGCTCGGCGGTGTCCTGTTCGACGTGGGCCCGGACGTAGTTGGCGTCCTCGGGCTCGTCCAGCGCCGCCACCGCCTGCACCGCGTCGTCCAGCAGCGCCACCACGTGCGGGAAGGCGTCCCGGAAGAAGCCCGAGATACGGACCGTCACATCCACCCGGGGACGGCCGAGTTCGGCCGACGGGACGACCTCGAAGCCGGTGACCCGGCGCGAGGCGTCGTCCCAGACCGGACGGCAGCCGAGCAGGGCCAGGATCTCGGCGATGTCGTCGCCCTGGGTGCGCATGCAGGAGGTGCCCCACACGGTCAGCCCGACCGAGCGCGGATAGCCGCCGGTGTCGGCCAGGTAGCGGGCCACCAGCGAGTCGGCCAGCGCCTGGCCGACCTCCCAACTCAGCCGGGAGGGAATGGCCTTGGGGTCGACGGAGTAGAAGTTGCGCCCGGTCGGCAGGACGTTCACCAGCCCGCGGGTCGGCGAGCCCGACGGTCCGGCCGGGACGTAGCCGCCGCGCAGGGCCCGCAGGATGTGGGTCAGCTCGTCGGTGGTCCGCTCCAGCCGGGGGACGACCTCCTGGGCGGCGAACCTCAGCACCGCGGTCGCGTCGGCGTTGCCGTGCCCCAGCACCTCGCGCACCAGCGGCTCGGCGGCTCCCGCCGTCCAACCCGCCTGCTCCATGCCCTCGGCCAGCCTGCGGCACAGCTGTTCCAGCAGGTCCACCGCGTCGGCCGCGCTCCGGGCCGGGCCCGGCACCAGGGCGGTCAGCTCGGCCGGGACCTTCACCGGCGCGCCCGGCTCCGCCAGCAACTCCTTCTCCACCAGCCCGAATTCCGCCGCCAGCGCCGCCCGCAGCCCCGGCAGCGCATCGGCCTTCCCGCCCCACACCTGCGCCGAACGCAGCACCGCCAGCACCAGGTTGACCCTGGCCTCATCCACCGGCCCGCTGCCGAGGATGTGCAGGCCGTCGCGGATCTGCACATCCTTGATCTCACAGAGGTAGCCGTCGATGTGCATCACGAACTCGTCGAAGGCCTCCTCGTCGGGCTGGTCCTCGACATGCAGGTCGTGGTGCAGCTCGGCGGCCTTCACCAGGGTCCAGATCTGCGCCCGAACCGCCGGGGCCTTCGCCGGGTCCAGGTCCTTGACCAGCGCGTACTCGTCCAGCAGCTGCTCCAGCTTGGCCAGGTCGCCATAGGTGTCGGCGCGGGCCATCGGCGGCACCAGATGGTCCACGATCGTGGCGTGGCCGCGGCGCTTGGCCTGGGTGCCCTCGCCGGGGTCGTTCACGATGAACGGGTAGACCAGCGGGAGTTCGCCCAGCACCGCGTCCGGCGCGCAGCCCACCGACAGGCCGAGGCCCTTGCCGGGCAGCCACTCCATGGTGCCGTGCTTGCCCAGGTGCACCACGGCGTCGGCGCCCCAGGACTGCTCCAGCCAGCGGTAGGCGGCCAGGTAGTGGTGCGAGGGCGGCAGGTCGGGGTCGTGGTAGATGGCGATGGGGTTCTCGCCGAAGCCGCGCGGCGGCTGGATCATCAGCATCACGTTGTCGAACTGCAGCGCGGCCAGCACGATGTCGCCGTTGTCGACGTAGAGGCTGCCGGGGGCCTCGCCCCAGTGCCGCAGGATGCCCTCGCGCAACTCGGGGTCCAGGGTGGCGAACCAGCGCTGGTAGTCGGCCAGCGGCACCCGGGCCGGGGCGGCCCGCAGCTGCTCCTCGGTCAGCCACTCCACGTCGTGGCCGCCGGCGGCGATCAGCTTGTGGATCAACTCGTCGCCGCCGGACGGGTAGTCGGCGACCCGGTAGCCGGCCCCGCGCAGCGCGTCCAGCAGCCGCACGGCGGAGGCGGGGGTGTCCAGGCCCACCGCGTTGCCGACCCTGGAGTGCTTGGTCGGATAGGCGGTGAAGACCACGGCGATCTTCTTCTCGGCATTGGGCTTGTGCTTCAGCGCCGCGTGCCGCAGCGCGATCCCGGCCACCCGGGCGGCCCGCTCGGGGTCGGCGGCGTAGACCGGGATGCCGTCCTCGCCCAGCTCCTTGAAGGAGAACGGGACGGTGATCAGCCGCCCGTCGAACTCGGGGATGGCGACCTGCATGGCCGCGTCCATCGGCGACAGCGCCGCGTCCGAGGCCTCCCAGGCGGCGCGGGAGGAGGTCAGGCACAGGCCCTGCAGCACCGGGATGTCCAGCTGGGCCAGCGCCCCGATGTCCCAGGCCTCCTCGGCGCCCCCGGCGCTGGCGTCGGCCGCCACCGTGCCCCCGGAGGCGAGCACCGTCGCCACCACCGCGTCGCAGCGGCCCAGCAACGCGAACAGCTCGGCGTCGGCGCCGCGCAGCGAGCCGCAGAACACCGGCAGCGCATTGCCGCCCCGGGCCTCGACCGCGTCGCACAGGGTGTCCACGAAGGCGGTGTTGCCGGACAGTTCGTGCGCCCGGTAGAAGAGCACCCCGACGGTGGGACGGCCCTCCACCAGCGGGCGCGAGCCGCTGACGCCGTAGAGCGGCATCGGCTGCGGCGGAGCGAAGCCCTCGCCGGTCAGCAGCACCGTGTCGGAGAGGAACCGGGCCAGCTCGGCCAGGTTCGCCGGACCGCCCTCGACCAGGTAGGCCAGCGCCTCGGCGACCACCCCGGCCGGGACCGAGGACATGCCCATCAGCTCGGCGTCGGGCACCGACTCGCCGCCGAGCAGCACCGCGGGCACCCCGGAGCGGGCGATCGCGGCCAGCCCGTCCTCCCAGGCGCGCCGACCGCCGAGCAGGCGCACGACGACCAGGTCCGAGCCGGTGAGCAGCCGGTCCAGCTCCTCACCGACCTCGACCCGGGTCGGGTTGCCGACCCGGTACCCGGCGTCGGCGGCACCGGCCGCCAGCAGGTCGGTGTCCGAGGTGGACAGCAGCAGCACCGTTGTCACAGCAGGTACCTCTCCAGAAGTGGTTCGTTCGGTCACGGCGCACCCGGCGGCACGAACGGCAGTCCGACCGGCACGCCGCCCTCGATCAGCCGCAGCAGGGCCGCGGTGTCGGCGTGTTCTTCGATCAGGTCGCCCAGCCGGTCCAGCCGCTCCTCGCGCGCGGCGGCGAAGCTGGTGTCCGGGGCCGGGACGAAGCGCCGACCGGCGGCTGCGGCGACCTCGCGCAGGAAGGCGCGGCGGAAGCCGTCGTTCTCCAGCGCGCCGTGCCAGGTGGTGCCCCACAGCGCGCCCTGGCGCACCCCGTCCAGCCAGGGCTCGCCGCCCTCGACGACAGCCAGCCCGTGGTGGATCTCATAGCCGGCCACGGTCTCCCCGTAGGCCTCGCCCACCGGCCGGGCCAGCGTCTTGGCGGCCGCGAACTCCACCCGCACCGGCAGCAGCCCAAGTCCGGGGACGGCTCCGGCCTTGGACTCGACCTCGTCCACGATGGTCCGCCCCAGCATCTGGTAGCCACCGCAGACCCCCAGCACCGGGCGTCCCTCGGCGGCGCGTTCGGCCAGCGCCGCGTCCAGGCCGCGCTCGCGCAGCCAGGCCAGGTCGGCGACGGTCGCCCGGGTGCCGGGGAGCACCACCAGGTCGGCGTCGGCCAGCTCCTCCGGCCGGGTCGCCCAGCGCACCAGCACGCCGGGCTCCTGCGCCAGCGCGTCGATGTCGGTGAAGTTGGACAGCCGGGGCAGCCGCACCACGGAGACCCGCAGCACCTCCTCCCCGGAGGCGCCGCCGCTCGGCGCCCGGTCGACCAGGCCGGCCAGGTCCAGCGAGTCCTCGGCGTCCAGCCACAGCCCCGGCAGCATCGGCAGCACGCCCAGGGACGGACGGTGCGTCAGCTTCTCCAGCATGTCCAGACCGGGCTTGAGCAGCCGGACGTCGCCGCGGAACTTGTTGACGATCCAGCCGGCCAGGTGCCGCTGGTCCTCGGCGGACAGCAGCGCCAGCGTCCCGTACATGGACGCGAAGACCCCGCCGCGGTCGATGTCGCCGACCACCACCACCGGCAGCGAGGCCGCGACGGCCAGACCCATGTTGGCGATGTCCCGGTCCCGCAGATTGATCTCGGCGGGGGAGCCCGCGCCCTCGCAGACCACCACGTCGTAGCGGCTGCGCAGATCGGCCAGGCAGTCCAGGGCGATCCGCAGCAGCGCGGGCTTGCGCTCGCGGTAGTCCAGCGCGCCGACCTCGGCCACCGGCTGTCCCAGCACCACCACCTGGCTGCGGTGGTCGGCGCCGGGCTTGAGCAGCACCGGGTTCATCGCCGCCTCGGGTTCGATCCGGGCGGCGGCCGCCTGCATCGCCTGGGCCCGACCGATCTCGGCGCCGTCCGCGGTGACAAAGGAATTCAGCGACATGTTCTGGGCCTTGAACGGCGCGACGGAGACCCCCTGCCGCGCCAGCCAACGGCAGACACCGGCGGTGACCACGCTCTTCCCGGCGTCCGAGGTGGTCCCCGCGACCAGCAGTGCCCCGTTCATCGGCGCCTCCCCCTTCCCGCCGCGACCAGCGCGGTCACGCCGACCGCCAGCAGTCCTACCCGCCGGGACAGCCGACAGGCCCGTTCGATGTCCGCGACCGCCACCGGTCGCGACCCTGCTCCAAGCACTGGGCGGTGCTCCACCCTCTTGCCGTACTGCAAGGTCCCGCCCAGCTGCACCCCGAGCGCCCCGGCGAAGGCCGCCTCCGCCTGGCCGGCGTTGGGGCTGGGGTGGCTGGAGGCGTCCGCCCGCCAGACCCGCCAGGCGTCGCGGCGGTGTTCCGGCCCCGCCGCGGCCACCGTCAGCAGCGCGGTGAGCCGGGCCCCCGGCCAGCCCGCCACGTCGTCCAGCCGGGCCGAGGCCCAGCCGAACCGCAGGTAGCGGGGCGAGCGATGGCCCACCATGGCGTCCAGGGTGTTCACCGCACGGAACGCCAGCAGCCCGGGGGCACCCGCCACCGCGCCCCACACCAGGGCGTTCACCACCGCGTCGGCAGTGTTCTCGGCCACCGACTCGACCACCGCACGGGCGATCTGCTGCCCGGTCAGCTCCCTGGGGTCGCGGCCGCAAAGGTAGGGCAGACGCTCGCGCGCGGCCGCGAGGTCACCCGCCTCCAGCGCGTCGCCGATGATCCGCGCCTCCCGCACCAGGGACGCGCCGCCGAGCACGGTCCAGGTGGCCCCGGCCGTGAACAGCGCCGCCCCGGCCGGGCTGCCGCGCAGGGCGCGCTCGCCGCAGCGGGCCGCCCCGGCGACGGCGCCGACGCAGATCGCCGTGAAGACCGCTCCGGTGTCGCGCCGGTCGCGCCGGATCAGCCGCTCCAGTGCCCCGGCCGCCCGGCCGAACCCGGCCACCGGGTGCCCGCGCCGGGGGTCGCCGAGGGCGGCGTCGGCCGCGAATCCCGCTGCGAGGCCCAGGGCGGTGGTCGCCCGCACGGCGGTCAGCCGCAGGGCTGAGCGGTGGCGGGGACTGCAGGCAGAAGTGGTGGTGCAGCAGCAACGCGCATGGCGGTGAATGTCCTCACTCAGGGTCCGCGCCCTGGATCGACGAACCGGGGGCGAGAGTCTCCTGGCTCCCGGATCGACACGCCCCCGGGCCTTCCCGCAGCTGCCGCCACCTGAAGCAGGTGTGGCCGCCGCCGTGGCCGTCGTTCGAGGGCGCTCCCCGGTGACAGTGGCGGGACCGCGCCGGACTGGGGGTCTCCCCCTTCACCGGCTTCCTCTCCATGCCTCCGTTTGGCCTGCTGATACCACCACGCCGCCGGACCGAGCGTCAACCGGCGCCGGCCCCGGCCACTGACCGCCCCCTTCTCAGGCGGCGTTGTCCTTGCTCGCCGGCAGCTGCTTCGGTGTGCGGACGATGCGCAGCAGTTCGACGCCGGGCGATCCCGGCTCGGACGACGCCGGGCCCTGGACCGGGCCCAGGACCGGACCGGGCAGCACCTGCCCCTGGACGACCTGACTGAGTACGACCTGCTCACCGGGGCTGGTGGGCGGGCGGAGGAAGTGGTCCTCGAACCACGACATGCCCAGGATGACGAGCAGGCCGATCGGAGCTATGACGACGCAGAGTAGGACAGACATGGGCACCCCAGGCGGTCAGTGCTGCTGCGGTCTTCCGACTCCCCCCGGATCCCAGCCTCAGCCACCGCCCCGCGTTCCGCATCTCGGGGAGTCCGCACGCGACTGCGGACAGTCAGCGCCCCGAGTCCGCCGCTCGTCCGCCCCCGCTCAGTGCCGTCCCGAGACCACGTCGGCGACCCGGGCGATCGGCGAGGTGGTCGCCCTGCCCCCGCGTTCCTGCCGGTCCGCCGCGTGGTAGGCGGCGTACATGCCGTGCACGCCGATCCAGCGCAGCGGTTCCGGCTCCCAGCGCCTGACCCGGTGGTTCACCCAGGGCAGCGCCGTCAGCCCGGTGTCCTGCTCCAGCACCAGGTCCCGCAGGGTCCGGGCGGCCAGGTTGGTGGTGGTCACGCCGCTGCCGACATAGCCGCCGGCCAGGCCGAGACCGGTGGCCCGGTCCAGCTCCACGGTCGAACACCAGTCCCGCGGCACGCCCAGCACACCGGACCAGGCGTGGTCGATCCGCGCCCCGGCCGCGGCCGGGAAGAAGTCCTCCAGGATCGCCCGCAGCTGGTCCACCGTCTTCTGCGCCGTCAGCCCGTCGTTGTCGGTGCGCGAGCCGAAGCGGTACGGGACGCCGCGACCGCCCAGGGCGATCCGGTCGTCGGCGGTGCGCTGCGCGTACATGTAGGCGTGCGCCATGTCGCCCAGGGTCTCCCGCCCGGACCAGCCGACCGCCTCCCAGAACGCGGCCGGCAGCGGCTCGGTGACCACCATCGAGGAGTTCATCGGCAGCCAGGACCGCCGCTCGCCGCGCAGCGCCGAGGTGAAGCCCTCGGTGGCCCGCAGCACGAACCGCGCCGACACCGTGCCGCGCTCGGTCACCGCCTTGGCGAGCGCACCGGACGAGCCCGGCACGATCTCGGTCACTGTCGTGGACTCGTACACCGACACGCCCATCGCCTCGACCACCCGGGCCAGCCCGACCACCAGCTTCGCGGGCTGGATCCGGGCCCCGTGCGGGGTCCAGCAGGCGCCCAGAGCGCCGTCCACGTCGATCCGGGCGGCGGCCTCTGTGGGGCTCAGCAGTTCCAGCGCGGTCTCGCCGAAGGAGTGCTCGTTCTCGACGTACGCCCCCAGCCGCTCCAGCTGGGCCGGGGTGCGGGCGACCTCCATCATCCCGCCCTTGGCGATGTCGGCGTCGATGCCCTCGGCCGCGCACACCGCGATCACCTCGTCCACGGCGCCGTTCATCGCCTGCTGCATGGCGATCGCGCCGGGCCTGCCGTACCTGTGGGCGAAGACCCCGCGCCCGGCGAAGCCGTTGTAGAGCCAGCCGCCGTTGCGGCCTGACGCGCCGTAGCCGCAGAAGCGCTGCTCCAGGACGGTGACGCGCAGGCCGGGATCGGCCTTCTTCAGGTAGTACGCGGTCCACAGGCCGGTGTAGCCGCCGCCCACGATGCAGACGTCGGCCTCGGCCGAACCGTCCAGCGGGCTGCGGGGCGTGGGGAGCCCGATGGTCGAGTACCAGAACGAGACACCGCCGTTGGCGGTGGCGGACGTGCCCACGCGAGACCTGCTTCCCTGCTGCGGATAGTGCCCGGCACGCTACCGATGCCCTGGACCTGCGGCAATGCCCACTGTGTCAGGTGCGCGCGGCGGACTCGGACACTCCGTCGGATGGCCGCGCACCGCTGGCGCGTACGGGCGCGGGGTACTGGGATTGGCTGGAGCGGGTATGGACGTCGTAGCGGACCGACCTTGGGAGCCAGATGCGCTGGGGACGAACGGCTGTACTGGCCACGGCCACGGCGCTGGGCGCCGGCGCGGCCGCGCTGGTGGCCGGACGGGTGGTCTCCGACTTCTCGGTCCGGCCCCGCGGCGCGGCCCCGGCCACCGGCGGCGGGCTCCGGGTCCACTCCCTGGCCGCCGGGCGGGTCGAGCTCACCCGCTCCTGGGAGACCCAGCGCCCCGGCCGCTACGCGCTTGAGTACGCGTCAGGACACGCGGTCGTGGGCGAGGTGCTCGGCACCACCGCGCAGACCGTGGTCCGTCGGCTGGAGAGCACCGCCGGCGACGCGCTCGCGGTCGGGCAGACCGTGCTGATCACCCCGCAGGTCCTCACCGGCGACCCCCGCTCCGCGCTCGGCCTCGACTACTCCGAGATCCATGTCCGCGGTGAGCTCGGCCCGATGCCCGCCTGGTACCTGCCGGGCGTGCGCGACCTGTGCGTCATCGCCGTCCACGGCATCGGCGCCGACCGCCGCCAGGCGCTGCCGCTGCTGCCGCTGCTGGACCGGCTCAAGGTCCCGGTGCTGGTGGTGACCTACCGCAACGACGAGGGCGCGCCGCGCTCGCCGGACGGCATCGCCCACTTCGGCGAGACCGAGTGGCGCGACGTGGAGGCCGCGATCCGGCTCGCGGTGGACGGCGGCGCGGGGCGGATCCTGCTCTACGGCTGGTCGGTGGGGGCCACCATGGCGCTCCAGGCGGCGGCCCGCTCCGACCACCGCGAGGCGGTCCGCGGCCTGGTGCTGGACTCCCCGGTGCTGGACTGGGAGGACACGGTGCGCCGGCAGGCCACCCGGCGCGGGGTCCCCGGCCCGCTGGCCGAGTTGGGCGTACGGGCGGCCCAGGGGCGCTCCGCGGTCGATCCGGCCGGTTTCGACCGGCTCGCCCTCGGTGCCGACCTCACCGTCCCGGCGCTGCTGCTGCACAGCGCGGACGACACCGTCGCGGCCGTCGCCCCGGCCCGGGAGCTCGCCCGGCGGCGCGAGCGTCTCGTGGTCTACGAGGAGTACGCCGGCGCGGAGCACGAGGCGCTGTGGAACGCGGATCCGGAGCGCTACCAGGCGACCCTGCTCAGATTCCTCACGCCCCTCCTGTGACCCTTCCGTCACCATTCCGGGACCGTTAGCACCCCGCCGCGCCAGGGGATGTGACAACTGCCCCGCGGACGGGGAAGACTGCACGGCGTGACGTCCCGGAATTCGCGTGACCGTACTGGCCGATCCGAGATTTCTGGCCGACCCGACACCGTTGGCGGGCGACAGGAGGGTGCACCCGCACGGGTGACCCGGCTGCCGACCGCCGCCCGCCCGCCGCAGCCCCGCGCGGCCACCTCAGGCGGCATGGGCAGCGCCGGCGCTGCGCGCTCCGGCGCGCATGCCCGCCGCACGCCCCCTGCTGGGCTGCCCGGCCCCGCCCAGCTCTCCCCGCTCGCCCGCAGGCTGCTCGCCGACGCGGTCCGGATCGCCCGCTGGGCCGGCGAACTGCCCAACGTCGACCGGCGCGGGGACCTGCTGGAGGGCGACGTGGTCTCGGCCGGGCGCGCCCTGGCGATGACCCACGACGACGCCGTCGCCTCCTGGGAGCGGGCCCGGCTGGCCGGCCTGGTCGAACTGCGCGGCAGCGGCGCGGGCCCCGGCTGGCGGCTGCATGCCTGGGAGCACGACGACGAGGCCGTACTGCGCGGCTGGGCGGCGCTGTTCGACGCCTGGACGCTGCTGGTGCCGGTACCGGACCGCAACCTGACCTCGCTGGCCGGGCTCGCCGTCGACCACGCCCCGCAACTGCTCTCCTTCCTGCACCTGGTGGACGGCCCGGTGCCGCTCACCGAGCTGCTGGAACTGCTGCGCCGCGGCCTGGAGGAGCAGTGGCACGGGGGCGTGCCCCCCGCGCTGGGCGCCCCCGTCCCGCACGCCGCCTGGGCCGTCAGCGCCGTCCGCGGCGACAGCGCGCTGGCGCTGACCCTCACCCCGGGCGCGACCGAGGTCGCCGGGGTCCTGGACTGGATGCTGGACGGCTTCGCCGCCGTCGGCGCCGTGGTCCGCACCGACCTCGGCCCGGCCGACGCCGAGAGCACCGTCGTGGACGTCTGCGCCGAGCTCACCCCGCTGGGCCACTGGGCGGTGCGGGCCAAGCTGGAGGAGATCTGCACCGTCGCGCAGACCGCCGCCGGGCACATCGAGCAGTCCGCGCTGGAGCTGCTGACCGCCTGCGCCCAGTACTCCCCGGGCCCGGCCCGCGCCGAGTACCGGGCCTGGCTGGCGGCCCGTCAGGCCGAGAGCGCGGTCGCGGACCTGCTCGACGTCGCCCGCGGCGAGGACGCGCTGCTGCGCGGGCTCGCCTTCGAGGCGCTGCGGGTCGCCGGGCACCCGGCCGAGCCGGCCATCAGGGACTGCACCGAGGAGCCGCTGCTGCGCCCGTACGCTCTGCTCTGGCTGGCCGAGCAGACCGACGAAGAGGTGCTGCCCTCGGACGTGCTCGGCCAGGACGACGCCGCCTGGCTGTGGGTGGACACCGGCGCGGCCGTGCTCGAACACGGCGACACCGCGATGCTGGTCCGCCATGTCCAGGGCGCCACCGACGGCGACCCGGGCCGCCTGTTCGCGCTGGCCCGCAGGATCGGCCACCCCAGGGCGGGCCAGGTCCTGGCCGCCGTCGCCTCGGCCCACCCCGACCCCGGTGTGGCCCGCGCGGCCCGCCGCAGCGCCTTCAGCGTGCACGAGGGCGGCCGCTGAGACCCGCGGCCCCGCGGCCGACTGCCCCACCCGCAGGGCGAGTACGGTGTGTGGCAGCAGTCGGGTGAGGGGAATGGACATGACAGCCTTAGGACGGATCGATTCGCCCGCGGACGCGGTCGCCGACTCCCGGATCCAGGCCTTCGGAGTGCTGCTGACCGCGGCAAACCGGCTGGAGCGCCTGCTCGGCTCCTCGATGGAGCACGAGAGCGGGCTCAGCCACCCGATGTTCGAGGTTCTGCTGCTGCTCGCCGCCAAGCCGGAGGGCGCCCCGATGGGCGACCTCTCCCGCCGTCTGGTGCTGACCAGCGGCGGGGCCACCCGACTGATCGACCGGATGATCGCCACCGGGCTGGTCCAGCGGCAGCGCTCCAGCGCGGACAAGCGGGTCCAGGTCGTCACGCTGACCCCCGCCGGGGCGGCCCGGCTGGTCCAGGCGGCCCGCCGTCATGTCGAGGAACTCGACCGCCATGTCTTCGCCGTCCTCCCGGCCGACCGCGCCGGCGCAGTGGTGGACGGCCTGGACCGGCTCAGCCTGCACGCCCTGGAGGCGCTGCCCCCGCTGGGCTGAGCCCCGCCCGGACCCCCGCTACGCCTTCCGCCCGCTCCAGTACCGGACGTCCCCGGGCGCGGCCGGGTACGGGCCCGCGGCCTTGATCCGGCGCAGCACCGGCCCGGTCTCCACCTGCTGGACGGCGTCCAGGGCGGAGATGCTGGTGGTCAGATAGGTGTAGAAGGCCGGAATGGACTTGCAGATCACCACCGCGTGCAGATTGGTCGGCCCGGTGGTGGCGCAGCAGAAGGCCACCTCGGGGTGGGCGGCCAGGTCGCGCCCCGTGCGCTCCAGCTCGGACGGGGAGACCGACAGCCACAGCATCGCCACGGTGTCGAGCCCGAAGATCTTCCGGTCGAAGTCGATGTCGAGGTAGAGCACCCCGCTCGCCTGCAGCTCGGCCATCCGCCGGCGCACCGAGGTCTGCGAGATCCCGGCGGCGGCCGCGAGCTCGGCCAGGCCGGTGCGGCCGTCCTGCTGCAGCAGGGCCAGCATCCGGCGGTCGGCCTCGTCCAGCGACCCGGCCGGCCGTGGTGCGGCGGTGGACGGCCCCGGCTCCAGCTGCCGCACCTGCTCCGCCGTCAGCGTGTCCAACTTGCTGATCAGGCTGAGTGATTCGCCGAAGTAGGTGTGCAGCACGCAGTAGGCGGTGACCCCGACCACGCTGCGGGTCCTCGGCAGCCGCTGCAGCAGCAGCGAGTCGGTACGGTCGTTGCCTGAGCGGCTCATGCAGGTCACCTCGGTGCCGCCGGAGATCAGGCTGATCCAGGCGGTGTCGTCGCGGCGGGCCAGCGCCTCCGCGACCGGGGCCGCGCCGTCCGGGGTGCACTGGACCCGGATGATCCACTGGGCCTCGCCCATCACCGCGGGGCTGGTCAGCCCCATCACCTGGACCGAGCCCTGGCCGCGCAGCCTGCCGTAGCGGCGCGCCACGGTCTGGTCGGAGACCCCGAGCGCCTGCGCGATCCGGTTGAACGAGGCCCGCCCGTCGACCTGGAGGGCGCGCACCAGCTGCCGGTCCAGCCGGTCGAACTCATGGGATTTCACCGCTCCAGCCTAGGTTATGTCGAGTTCCGCCGCTGGCGGGCCGCTGGCTGGGGAACTGCGGGCTCCGGCGCCGATGCTGGTCGCATGCGTAAGTGGATACCCCTGATCGCCATCTGCCTCGGCACCTTCATGCTGCTGGTCGACGTCAGCATCGTGAACGTCGCCCTGCCCGACATGGCCTCCGACCTGCACTCCTCCTTCACCTCCCTGCAGTGGGTGGTGGACATGTACGCACTGGTGCTGGCCGCCCTGCTGATGGTCGTCGGCGCGCTCGGCGACAGACTCGGCCACCGCCGGCTCTACCTCGGCGGCCTGGTCGTCTTCGCCGTCGCCTCGCTCGCCTGCGGCCTCGCGCCCGACGCCGCGACCCTGATCGCGGCCCGCGCCGCCCAGGGCGTCGGCGGCGCCGCGATGCTGACCTCCACCACCTCGCTGCTCAACGCCGCCTACCAGGGCCGCGACCGGGGCACCGCCTTCGGTATCTGGGGCGCCGTCAGCGGCGGCGCCGCGGCCGTGGGCCCGGTCCTCGGCGGGGTGCTCACCGACCAGATCGACTGGCGCGCGATCTTCTACGTCAATCTGCCGATCGCCGCACTGGCCGTGGTGATGACCCTGCGTCATCTGAAAAGCGATCAGGGCCACGGCCGTGGCCGACTCGACGCGGCGACACTTGACTACGCCGGCGCGATCGCCTTCACGGCCTTCTCCGGTGCGCTGGTCTACGGCCTGATCGAGGGCGCCGACCGGGGCTGGGGCAGCAGCACCGTGCTGACCTGGCTCGGGGTGGCCGCCGTGGCGCTGATGGCCTTCGTACTGGTGGAACTGCGGGTGTCCGACCCGCTGCTGGACCTGTCGCTGTTGCTTAACCGCAGCTTCGCGGGGCTGACCCTGGCCGCGCTGCTGGTGAACGCCGCCGCCTTCGCCCACCTCACCTACACCGGCATCTGGATGCAGTCGGTGCTGGGCCTCAGCCCGATCCAGGCGGGCCTGGCGGTCTGCCCGCTGGCCCTGGCCGCCTTCGTGGTCTCCGGCAACAACGCCCGGATCTTCCGCAAGGCGCCGCCGCAGCTGCCGGTCGGCCTCGGATTGGTCCTGGTCGGCGTCGGCGCGCTGCTGCTGATGCTGGTCTCGCCCGGCTCCTCCTGGACCACCGCGCTGCCGGGCCTGATCGTCAGCGGTGCCGGGGTCGGCGCGGCCATGCCGGTGCTGATGTCCGCCGCCCTGGGCAGCGTTCCGCGGGAGCGGGTCGGGATGGCCAGCGGCGTGGTCAACACCGGCCGCCAGCTCGGCTACGCCCTGGGCATCGCCGTCCTCGGCACGGTCTTCGCCAACCGGGTGCAGTCCTTCGTCACCGCCGACGGCCACCTCGCGGACCCGCACGCGGCAGCCTCGGCGCTGAGCGGCGGCCGGGCCCAGGCGGTGCTGGCCGCGGTCCCCGCGGACCGGCGGGACACTGTCCAGCAGCTGGTGCACGCCTCCTTCGCGGCCGGTCTGGACCGGGTCTACCTGGTCGCCGGGATCACCGGCATCGCCGCGGGCCTGCTGGTGTTCGCCCTGGTCCGCCGTGGCGAGCCGGCGCCCTGGGAGCGCAGGCCGGAGCCGGCCACCGCTGCGGCCGCGCCGGAGCCGAGCCAGGCGGTCTGAGCCGTCCCACGCCGAAGCCCCCGCGTCCGCTCGCTGCGGTCACGGGGGCTTCGAAGGGCTTGCTACCGACTCAGCTGGTACGGGACTCCGCACGGCGGGCCCGGACGTCGCCGACCTTGCGGCGGATCACCATCAGCGGCGCCACCAGCGCCAGCGTGACCTGGAGCGTCGCGCCGACCTTGAGCAGCGTCTCGCCGCCGGGCACGCCGGTGGCCCAGGCCGCCAGGCAGCCCATGCTGACCACGATCCAGCAGAGCGTCGCCGTCGCCAGCACCCCGTGCGGTTTGGGGTACTCGACCCGGCTCACCATCAGCCCGGCCACCGCGACGATGCCCAGGACGGCCAGCACGAACGGCGGATTGAGCAGCACGATCGAGATCACCGTCAGCGCGCCCATCGGGCAGGGCATGCCCTGGAACACCCCGGGCCGCATCGTGGTGCAGGAGAACCGCGCCAGCCGCAGCACCACCGCGAGCAGCACCAGGATGGCGATCCCGGCGGACACCCGCTGGTGCGCGCCGTCCGAGACCATGCCCCAGACCACGACGAAGTAGGCCGGCGCGATGCCGAAGCTGATCAGGTCGGCCAGGTTGTCCAGTTCGGCGCCCAGCGCGGAGGAGCGCAGCTTGCGCGCCACCAGGCCGTCGAACAGGTCGCACATCGAGCCGATCAGCAGCAGCGTCACCGCGGTGGCCGCGCTGCGCCGGTCGCCGCTGGTGGCCACCCCGGTGAGGTGCGGGATCAGTACCCCGGTGGTGGTGCAGTAGACCGCCAGGAAACCGCAGACGGCGTTGCCCAGGGTGAACATGTCCGCGGTGGACAGGTGCTGGGGCGAACGGGGGGTGCGCAGCTCGCGGTCGCGCAGCCGGCGCAGCCGGCGGGCCGCGCCGTCCCGGTCGTCGTCGGACTCCTGCAGGGTCTCGGGGTCAGTCACGGTCAAGGCGAGTCACCCCAGCCGTGGTCTTCTGGCCGACCTGCACCCCGGGCTCGACGCCTGCGGGCAGGTAGGTGTCGACCCGCGAGCCGAAGCGGATCAGCCCGATCCGCTCGCCCTGCTCGACCTTGGTCCCGGCGGGCAGGTAGGGGATGATCCGGCGGGCGACGGCCCCGGCGATCTGGACCATCTCGATGTCGCCGAGCTCGGTGTCGAAGTGCCACACGACCCGTTCGTTGCGGTCGCTGTCCTTGTTGAACGCCGGGACGAACCCGCCGGCCACGTGCTCGACCGAGGTGACCGTGCCGGGCAGCGGCGCCCGGTTGACGTGCACATTGAGCGGGCTCATGAAGATCGCGACCCGGGTGCGGCCGTCGGGCCAGGCGTCGATGCTCTGCACCACACCGTCGGCGGGGGAGATCACCCGACCCTGGCCGATGGTGCGCTCGGGGTCGCGGAAGAACCACAGCATCCCCGCGCTGAGCGCGGAGGCCGGTACTGCCGCCAGGGCCCACTTGCCGCTGCGCCGGGTGAGGGCGGTGCAGGCGGCGGCGGTGAGGACCGTGGGGGCAAGCCAGGGCGAGCAGCCGCGTGCAAGCGTGACACGGGGGCGGCTCGCGGATCGTGGGGACGGACTGAGGGGCATCGAAGACCTTTGTCGCGGGGGCCCGGGAACGGTATGGACGCCGAGGGTACCGGCGTACGGTGACCGCGCGAGGGGCCGCGTGATCGAGGGGTTCGGGGACGTATCTGTCCAGGGGTGGATGCTATCGGCAGCAGACGGTCACTAGGCAACCTCCAGGAGGCGGGGAAGCTCTCCACGGCCTCGTCCCCTGCTACGAACGTAGAGGTGTCGACCCCTTGGGGCCAAGCGTTTCACAGGATCGGTGACAACTCTCTCAGGAGTGGTCAGGGGCTTGTCGAGGCGAACAGGGGGCGTGCGAAGCACCCCCGCGCGCGGGGCCGAACGGGGTGCCGAAGCACGTACTCCATGGTACGGAAGGCAGAACGGGGAAATCGGCCGGAACCCAGTGGTTCCGGCCGATTCTCGCCGTTGACGGCAGGGCGCGTCTCATTCCCCGAGACGATAGTCCTCCAGCAGCCGGCGACCGATGATCATTTTCTGGATCTCCGCAGTCCCCTCACCGATGAGCAGCATCGGCGCCTCCCGGTAGAGGCGCTCGATCTCGTACTCCTTGGAGAAGCCGTAGCCGCCGTGGATCCGGAAGGAGTCCTCGACCACCTCTTTGCAGTACTCGGAGGCCAGGTACTTCGCCATCCCGGCCTCCAGGTCGTTGCGCTGGCCCGAGTCCTTCTTGCGGGCGGCCATCACCATCATCTGGTGGGCGGCCTCGACCTTGGTGGCCATCTCCGACAGCTTGAACTGGATCGCCTGGTGCTCGGCGATCTTCTTGCCGAAGGTGCTGCGCTGCTGGGCGTAGCGGATGCCCAGCTCGAAGGCGCGATGGGCGACGCCGCAGCCGCGGGCCGCGACATTGACCCGGCCCACCTCGACCCCGTCCATCATCTGGTAGAAGCCGCGGCCCGAGGTCCCGCCGAGGACCATGTCCGCCGGGATGCGGACGTCCTCCAGGATCATCTCGGTGGTGTCCACGCCCTTGTAGCCCATCTTCTCGATCTTGCCGGGGATGGTGAGCCCCGGGACGGTCTCGTTGGGGCCAAAACCCGGCGTCTTCTCGATCAGGAAGGTGGTCATCGACTTGTGCGGGGCGGTGCCCTCGGGGTGCCCCTCGTCGGTCCGGCAGAGCACCGCGACCAGGGTGGAGGTGCCGCCGTTGGTCAGCCACATCTTCTGCCCGTTGATGACGTAGTCGTCGCCGTCCCGGACGCCCTTGGTCCGGATCGCCCCGACGTCCGACCCCAGCCCGGGCTCCGACATGGAGAAGGCGCCGCGGACCTCGCCGGTGGCCATCCGCGGCAGGAAGTGGTCCTTCTGCGCCTGGGTCCCGTGCTGGGCGATCATGTACGCCACGATGAAGTGGGTGTTGACGATGCCGGACACCGACATCCAGCCGCGCGCGATCTCCTCCACCACCAGGGCGTAGGTCAGCAGCGACTCGCCGAGGCCGCCGTACTCCTCCGGGATCATGAGCCCGAACAGGCCCATCTCCTTCATCCCCTCGACGATGGCGGCGGGGTACTCGTCCCGGTGCTCCAACTCGGTGGCGACCGGAATGATCTCCTTGTCGACAAAGCTTCGAACAGTGCTGAGGATGTCCTGCTGGATCTCGGTGAGGCCTTCGGTCTGGGCGAGGCGTCCCATGGGCTGACTCCTGAAGTGACGTTGAGGGGGTAGGTGCCCCGCGGCTGTGGCAGCAGCCGCAGGACACCTGGTACGTGGGGGACTTCTTAGGGGCGCGGGGAACTGCGCGAACAGCAACCGGCTACGGTCCGCACCGTTACGACCGAGGCTCAGGCCGTCCCGCCTGCTCCCCGCCCCTCTCCTTGACATAGGTCTCGGTGGGAACCATCACCTTGCGTCTGAAGACACAGACGACCGTGCCGTCCTGCTTGTACCCCTTGGTCTCCACGTACACGATCCCCCGGTCGCTCTTGGACTTCGACGGCGTCTTGTCCAGGACCACGGTCTCGCCGTAGATGGTGTCGCCGTGGAACGTCGGCGCGATGTGCTTCAGCGACTCGACCTCCAGGTTGGCGATCGCCTTGCCGGAGACGTCCGGCACCGACATCCCCAGCAGCAGCGAGTAGATGTAGTTGCCGACCACCACGTTCTTCCCGAAGTCCGTGGTCTTCTCGGCGTAGTTGCTGTCCAGGTGCAGCGGGTGGTGGTTCATGGTCAGCAGGCAGAAGAGATGGTCGTCGTACTCGGTGACGGTCTTCCCGGGCCAGTGCTTGTAGACCGCGCCGACCTCGAACTCCTCAAAGGTGCGTCCGAACTGCATGGCCCTACGCCTCCGGAATCTCGAACTTGGTGGTCCGCTGCATCCCCGCGGCCCGCCCCTTCCCGGAGATGACCAGCGCCATCTTCCGGCTGGCCTCGTCGATCATCTCGTCGCCGAGCATCGCCGAGCCCTTCTTGCCGCCGGCCTCGGACGTGCACCAGTCGTAGGCGTCCAGGATCAGCTCGGCGTGGTCGTAGTCCTCCTGGCTCGGCGAGAACACCTCGTTGGCGGCGTCCACCTGGCCGGGGTGCAGCACCCACTTGCCGTCGTAGCCCAGCGCGGCCGCGCGCCCGGCGACCTCGCGATAGCCGTCCACGTTGCGGATCTGCAGGTAGGGGCCGTCGATGGCCTGCAGGTCGTTGGCACGGGCGGCCATCAGGATGCGCATGAGGATGTAGTGGTAGGCGTCCGCGCTGTAGCCGGGCGGCTGCTCGCCGACGACCAGGGACTTCATGTTGATGGAGGCCATGAAGTCGGCCGGGCCGAAGATGATGGTCTCCAGCCGGGGCGAGGCCTCCGCGATGGCGTCCACGTTGATCAGGCCCTTGGCGTTCTCGATCTGCGCCTCGATGCCGATCTTCCCGACCTCGAAGCCCATGGTCTTCTCGATCTGGGTGAGCAGCAGGTCCAGCGCGACCACCTGCTGGGCGTCCTGGACCTTGGGCAGCATGATGCAGTCCAGGTTCTGGCCGGCGCCCTCGACGACGGTCACCACGTCGCGGTAGGTCCAGTGGGTGGTCCAGTCGTTGACCCGGACCACCCGGGTCTTCCCGGTCCAGTCGCCCTGGTTCAGCGCGTCCACGATGGTGTGGCGGGCGCCCTCCTTGGCCAGCGGCGCGCAGGCGTCCTCCAGGTCCAGGAAGACCTGGTCGGCGGGCAGGCCCTGGGCCTTCTCCAGGAAGCGCGGGTTGCTGCCCGGGACGGCGAGGCAGGAGCGGCGGGGGCGGAGGCGATTCACGGTCATGCGGTGAGGGTCTCTTCCTTGAGGTCCGAGAACGGGGGAAGTCCGTGTGCGCGACGGATCTCGTCGACAATACGGCCGATGATGTGGGTGATACCGAAGTCCTTGGGGGTGAAGACGGCGGCGACGCCCTGCGCCAGCAGGTCCTGTTCGTCCGCCGCCGGGATGATCCCGCCGACGATCACCGGCACGTCCTCCACCCCGGCCCGCCGCAGCCGCCGCAGTACGTCGGGGACGAGCTCGGCGTGCGCGCCGGAGAGGATGGACAGGCCGACGCAGTGGACGTCCTCGGCGACCGCCGCCGAGGTGATCTGCTCGGGCGTCAGCCTGATGCCCTGGTAGACCACCTCGAACCCGGCGTCCCGTGCCCGTACCGCGATCTGCTCGGCGCCGTTGGAGTGCCCGTCCAGGCCCGGCTTGCCCACCAGCAGCCGCAGCCGCCCCGCGCCGATCTCCTCGGCGGTGATGCGGACGGCCTCGCGGACGGCCAGCAGCTCGGCGCCGCTCCCGCCCTCGACCGGGCCGGTGATCGGCGCGCCGCCGACGCCGGTGGGGGCGCGGTACTCGCCGAAGACCTCGCGCAGCGCGAAGGCCCACTCCCCGGTGGTCACCCCGGCCCGGACGCACGCGAGGGTGGCCGGCATCAGGTTGGCGTCGGTGGCGGCCTGGCGCTTGAGCTCGGCCAGGGCGGCCACCGCGGCGTCCTCGTCGCGCTCCTTGCGCCACTGGGCGAAGGCCTCCACCACGGCCCGCTCCGCGTCGGGATCGACCTGCATGATCGCGGTGTCGAGATCGGCGGTGAGCGGGCTGGGCTCGGTGGTCTCGAAGCAGTTGACCCCGACGACCTTGTCCTCGCCGGACTCGATCCGGGCCCTGCGCTCGGCGTGCGAGCCGACCAGCGCCGCCTTGAGGTAGCCGGACTCCACGGCGGGGGTGACCCCGCCCATGGCCAGCACCTTGTCGATCTCGGCGGTCGCGCCCTCGACCAGCTCCTGCACCTTGGCCTCGACGACCCGGCTGCCCTCGAACAGGTCGCCGTACTCCAGCAGGTCCGACTCGTACGCCAGCACCTGCTGGATCCGCAGCGACCACTGCTGGTCCCAGGGTCGGGGCAGGCCCAGCGCCTCGTTCCAGGCCGGGAGCTGGACGGCGCGGGCGCGGGCGTCCTTGGACAGCGTCACGGCCAGCATCTCCAGCACGATCCGCTGGACGTTGTTCTCCGGCTGGGCCTCCGTCAGGCCCAGGGAGTTGACCTGGACCCCGTACCGGAAGCGCCGCTGCTTGGCGTCCTGGATGCCGTAGCGCTCGCGGGTGACGGTGTCCCAGATCCGGCCGAAGGCACGGAGCTTGCACATCTCCTCGACGAAGCGGACGCCCGCGTTGACGAAGAAGGAGATCCGGGCGACCACCTCGCCCATCTGCTCGGGCGCGACCTGACCGCGGTCCCGCACCGCGTCCAGCACCGCGATGGCGGTGCACATCGCGAACGCCAGCTCCTGGACCGGGGTGGCCCCGGCCTCCTGGAGGTGGTAGCTGCAGATGTTGATCGGGTTCCACTTGGGGATGTTCGCCACGGTGTAGGCGATCATGTCGGTGGTCAGCCGGATGCTGGGACCGGGCGGGAAGACATGCGTCCCGCGCGACAGGTACTCCTTGATGATGTCGTTCTGGGTGGTGCCGGTGAGCTTGGCGATGTCCGCGCCCTGCTCCTCCGCGACGACCTGGTACATCGCCAGCAGCCACATGGCGGTGGCGTTGATCGTCATGGAGGTGTTGGTGCGCTCCAGCGGGATGCCGTCGAACAGCGCCCGCATGTCGCCGACATGGCCCACCGGCACGCCGACCCGGCCGACCTCGCCCTTGGCCAGGACGTGGTCGGGGTCGTAACCGGTCTGGGTGGGCAGGTCGAAGGCGACGGAAAGGCCGGTCTGACCCTTCGCCAGGTTCTTGCGGTACAACTCGTTCGACGCGGTGGCGGAGGAGTGCCCCGCATAGGTCCGCATCAGCCAGGGGCGGTCTCGCTGGGTCATCCGCTATTCACCCCTGAAGCGGTTGATGGCGGACAGGTGCTTGTCCCGCAGCTCCTCGTCGCGGACGCCCAGGCCCTCGCGCGGGGAGAGGCAGAGCACGCCGACCTTGCCCTGGTGCCGGTTGTGGTGGACGTCCAGCGCCGCCTGGCCGGTCTCCTCCAGGGTGTACGTCTTCGACAGGGTCGGGTGGATCTTCCCCTTGGCGATCAGCCGGTTCGCCTCCCACGCCTCGCGGTAGTTGGCGAAGTGCGAGCCGACGATGCGCTTCAGCGACATCCAGAGGTAGCGGTTGTCGTACTGGTGCATATAGCCACTTGTCGACGCACAGGTGACGATGGTGCCGCCCTTCCGCGTCACATAGACACTGGCGCCGAAGGTCTCCCGGCCCGGGTGCTCGAAGACGATGTCGACGTCCTCGCCGCCCGTCAGCTCGCGGATCCTCCCGCCCAGCCGCTTCCACTCCTTCGGGTCCTGGTTGTGCTCGTCCTTCCAGAACCGGTAGCCCTCGGCGCTGCGGTCGATGATCGCCTCGGCGCCCATCGCACGGCAGATGTCGGCCTTGGCGTCGTTGGAGACCACGCAGATCGGCGTCGCACCGCCGGCCAGCGCGTACTGGGTGGCGTAGGAGCCGAGGCCTCCGCTGGCGCCCCAGATCAGCACGTTGTCGCCCTGCTTCATACCGGCGCCGTTGCGGGAGACCAGCTGCCGGTAGGCGGTGGAGTTCACCAGCCCGGGGGAGGCGGCCTCCTCCCAGGTGAGGTGGGCCGGCTTGGGCATCAGCTGGTTGGACTTCACCAGGGCGATCTCGGCCAGGCCGCCGAAGTTGGTCTCGAAGCCCCAGATCCGCTGCTCCGGGTCGAGCATGGTGTCGTTGTGGCCGTCCGCGCTCTCCAGTTCGACGCTCAGGCAGTGCGCGACCACCTCGTCGCCGGGCTTCCAGGCGTGCACCCCGGGGCCGGTGCGCAGCACCACGCCCGCGAGGTCCGAACCCACCACGTGGTAGGGCAGGTTGTGGCGCGAGGTCTCCGGCGAGAGCTTCCCGTAGCGCTCCAGGAAGGAGAAGGTGGAGACCGGCTCGAAGATCGAGCTCCACACGGTGTTGTAGTTCACCGCGCTGGCCATCACTGCGACCAGGGCCTCGCCCGGGCCGAGTTCCGGCACGGCGATCTCCTCGACGTGCAGCGACTTGCGGGGATCCTTGTCACGGCTGTCCTGGCCGGCGAACATCTGCTCCTCGTCCTTGTGGAGCGTGACCGCCCGGTAGGACTCGGGGACGTCGAGTGCGGCGAAATCGGCCGGGCTCGCGTCCTCGCTGGTGATCGCTTCGAGGATGCTTTTCATGGCTGGGGCCTTCATGGTTGCCTCCGGCGGCTTCCCCGCTTGAGGGGTGCGGGGACGTCTGTTGGGGGTACCGGGAACGGACACCGGTGATGAGGGGCTTGGTGCTGGGCCTTGCTGGGCTGCGCTTCAGTCGCGTGGTGGTGGGGCTGCTGCCGACCGCCCGTGCAGGGGTGTCGCACGGGCCCTGGGCATGGCGCGCCAGGGTGGGGAGCCGCGGCGCCGCGACCAGTGAGTAACAAGGTACTGGCACCCTGTGCCACCCGTAAAGACACTGCGTGCCACCAATATGGACTCAGGACACGTGAGCGTCATCACGTGGCAACACATACCCCAGGGCATGCGTCAGGCCCCTCCGGCGCGCCGGGAGGGGCCTGACGATTCTGCTCTGACCTGCGGTTACGTCCCCTACTTGGCCCCGAGCGCGGCGCGGATGCTCTGCAGCACCTCGTCCAACGGGGCGTCCGTACGGGCCACGGTGATCAGCACCTCGCCCGAAGGGGTGGCACCCACCGCACTCTCCACCGCGCTGCTCAACGTCGCCGCGACGCCGTTGGTGGCACTGGGTGCCACCTGGGATGCCCCGGCCGAGGGTGCGTTCCCCCAGAAGGTCCGTCGGATCACCTCGAAGGCGTGGTCCAGCTGCGGCTCGACCTCGCCCCGGCCGCCGGAACGCAGCCAGCGCCGCAGCACATGGTTGTGCGCCGCGACCACGGCCGCCGCCGACACCTCGGCCAGCATCGCGTCGTCGCCGACGCCCCGCTCCCAGCCCCCGGAGGCCTGCCCCGCGGTGTCGAAGCGCCCCAGCAGATACCGGGTGAACAGCCGCTCGTACCGGGCCACCACCGCGATCTCCCGCTCGCGCAGGGTCGGCACCTGCCGGATCAGCCGGTACCGGGCCACCGAGACTCCAGGCGTCGCCGCGTACATCCGCAGCACCTCCTTGATGCCCCGGCAGACCACGTCCAGCGGATGCTCCGCCGGATCGGCGCCGGCCAGCAGGTCGGCGACCCGGACCAGGGTGTCGTCGTGGTCCGGGAAGATCGCCTCCTCCTTGGACCGGAAATAGCGGAAGAAGGTGCGCCTGGCCACGCCGGCCGCTGCGGCGATCTGATCGACCGTCGTCTCCTCGTAGCCCTGGTTGGCGAACAGCTCCATGGCCGCCGCCGCCAGGTCCTGGCGCATCTGCTGCCGCTGTGCCGTCACCCGGCGCGGAGCGCCGTTGGCCTGGTCGACCGCCGTTACCGTCCCGCCGTTCTCTGCCCCGCTCATGACCGGAACGCTACACGCCACCCCTGCCCGTACGGGCACCCTCGGCGGCCCGGCCGTGCGCGCCCGCAGCGGCGCCGTCACCGGCGCGCGTGGTCGCGGAAGCCACGCCCGGTCTTGCGGCCCAGGCATCCGGCCGCCACCAGATGCTCCAGCAGCGGCGCCGGAGCCAGTCCGGGCTCGCGGAACTCGCCGTGCAGCACCTTCTCGATCGTCAGCGAGACATCGAGGCCGACCACGTCCAGCAGCGCGAACGGGCCCATCGGGTAGCCGCAGCCCAGCTGCATCGCGGTGTCGACGTCGTCGACCGAGGCGTAGTGCTCCTCGATCATCCGCACCGCGTCGTTGAGGTAGGGGAACAGCAGGGCGTTGACGATGAAGCCGGCCCGGTCGCCGCACTCCACCGGGTGCTTGCGCACCGCGGTGCACAGCTCCAGCACCGTGGCGGTGACATCGGGCCCGGTCAGCACCGTGCTGACCACCTCGACCAGGCGCATCGCCGGGGCCGGGTTGAAGAAGTGCATCCCCACCACGTCCTGCGGGCGTCCGGTCGCCATCGCGCACTGGATCACCGGCAGGCTGGACGTGGTGGTCGCCAGCACCGCGCCGGGCCTGCAGATCTTGTCCAGGGTGGCGAACAGCTCCTGCTTCACCGCCAGGTCCTCGGCGACGGCCTCCAGCACCAGATCGGCGGTGGCCAGGTCCTCCAGCGAACCCGAGGCGGTGACCCGCGCCAGCGCCGCGTCCCGGTCGGCCTCGGCGAGGCGTCCCTTGGCCACCATCCGCTCCAGCGACTTCGCCAGCCCGGCCTTGGCCCGGTCCGCCTTCTCCTGGCTGCGGGCGACCAGGGTGACGTCGTAGCCGGCCTTGGCGAACACCTCCGCGATCCCGGTCGCCATCGTCCCCGACCCGCAGACGCCGACGCTGCGGACCTGCCGTCCGGCCACCGCAACGCCGTCGCCGTGCGCATCCGGCTCGGCCACCGGCTGGGACGAGCCCGGCGCGGCGTAGGTGTAGAAGCCGCGCCCGGACTTCCGCCCCAGCAGCCCGGCCGCCACCAGCTGACCCAGCACCGGAGCGGGGGCGTGCAGCCGGTCGTGCGACTGCGCGTACATCGCCTCCAGCACGGTCTTGGCCACGTCGACCCCGATCAGGTCGAGCAGTGCCAGCGGCCCCATCGGCAGCCCGCAGCCCAGCCGCATGGCCGCGTCGATGTCCTCCCGGGTGGCATAGCGCGACTCGAACATCGCGGCGGCCTGGTTGAGGTAGGCGAACAGCAGACCGTTGACGATGAAGCCAGGACGGTCGCCCGCGGCGACCGGGGACTTGCCCAGGCCCCGGGCGAAAGCGGCAGCCGCCTCGGCCACATCGGCGCTGGTCAGCACCGTGCGGACGACCTCGACCAGCTGCATCACCGGGGCCGGGTTGAAGAAGTGCAGCCCGATCACCCGTTCGGGACGCTGGGTGGCCGCGGCGATCCGGGTCACCGACAGCGCGGTGGTGCCGGTCGCGAGGACCGTCCCGGCCGGGCAGATCCGGTCCAGCTCGGCGAACAGCTCGCGCTTCGCCTCCAGCTGCTCGGGGATCTCCTCGATCACCAGCTGCGCCTCGGCCGCGGCGTTGAGGTCGTGCCCGACGCTGATCCGTCCGAGCAGCTCGGCACGCTCGCCGGCGGTCATCCGCCCGCGTTCCACGGAGTGCGCCGTCGACTCCTCGATCCGCCGCAGCGCGGCTCCGGCAGCGGCGGCGTCCAGCTCGACGCCGATCACCCTGCGCCCGCTGCGCGCGGCGATCTCGGCGATTCCGGCCCCCATGGTGCCGAGCCCGACGACGGCGACGACGGGGAAGACGTCCAGCTCGGGGGCGGGCCCGGGGGTGTGCTCAGGGGTGGGCTCAGTCAGGGTCATGGCTGGGTACTCCTCGGGGAGCGCTGCGCCCGCCGTCCCGCTCGGACGGCCTCGCAACAAATGATGAGGGGGGAGTGGTGCTGGTGCACGGCGCGACTGAGGTCACCGTGAGAAGAGGCACTGCCGGATCCATAGATGTGACGGCATGCCAGAAACAACCAACCCGTCGCTGCGGCTCCCGACGCGGACTGGGGTGGTGCGGACACTGTAGCCGGGCTACCCGGAAGTAGGAAGAGGAATATCCCAGCTTCGCCGTCTCAGCCGGCGGACCTTCCGTTGCGCCAGGCGGCCAGCCGGCGCCAGGCGTCAAGGCCGTCCGGGACCCACTTCCATTCGCTGAGGCGGGCGGCGAGTTCGGCCTCCGTCAGGAAGGCGTGCCAGGCGACCTCCTCGGGTTGGGGGGCGACCGTCGTCGGGGTCCTGGTCTCGTAGACGGCGGACCACCAGGTGTGTTCCGGGGACTCGTAGAGGAAGCGGAACAGCGGGACGGGGGAGAGGCCTGCGACGCCCAGTTCCTCCTCGGCCTCGCGCTTCGCCGCCTCGTCGTAGCTCTCGCCGGCGCCGACCACGCCCCCCACGAACATGTCGTGCATCGACGGGAAGACCAGCTTCTCCGCCGTGCGGCGGTGCACGAAGATCCGGTCGTCGGCGTCCCGGGCGAGGATGAAGACGCAGCGGTGGCGCAGCCGTTTCGCGGTGGCCTCGCCGCGCGGGGCCTGGCCGATCACGTTGTCCTCGGCGTCGACGATGTCGAGGATCTCGTCGGTGCCCAGCGGTTGGCCCACCCCCTTGCGTCCTGCACCGAGTATCGCGACGGCGGGCAGCCCGACCAGGCCCGACACCCCCTCCGCGTACGGTGCGACCAGGGCGTCGTAGCGGTGCTTGATCTCGGCGACCACCTCGCCCGGCTGGCGGGCGATGAGTGAGCCGGTCAGCGGGGTGCCGCCGACGACCGCGCGCCACCAGTCGTCCCGGTCCACCGAGTGGGTCCAGCGCAGGCGCCGGGCCGACTCGTCGGTGAATCCCGCGTCGGCGAGCAACGCACCGAATGCGGCGGCACGGTCGGTGGCCCCCGCGAGGAAGGGTCCCGACGACGGCAGGTCGGCCTGCTGGGGGATGCCCACGGCGGCGACGGCCTCGCCGAAGACCGCGGTGGCGCGCATCGCCTCCTTCTCCCAGCAGGTCAGCGCGGTCCGGCCGCCGGGTCGAAGCACCCGGTGCAGCTCGGTCAGTCCGGCCGCCGCGTCGCCCAGGTGGTTGATCACGAAGTTGCCCACCACGGCGTCGAACGAACCGTCGGGGAAGGGGAGTTCGGGGAGGACGGCGGGACGCACCTCCGCGCCCGGGCAGGCAGCCGCCGCCAGTGCGACCATCTCCGGGGAGGCGTCCACCGCCGTGATGACCGCGCCGCGTGCCAGCGCCGCCGCCGCGACGATACCGGGCCCGGTGCCGACGTCCAGCACCTCGGTGCCGGATGTCACACCCGCCGCGTCCAGCAGCGGATCGACGGTGTGGGCGGTCAGACGTGCGAAGCCGCCGCCGTATGCCGCGCCGCGCCCCGCCCAGCCCGACCGTTCGAAGGCGTCAAAAGCGGCCGCGTCCCAGGTGGTCGTCATGGCGGACATCATCGCAGGACGGCCGGCCACCGATAACGGGCCGCCCCGGTTTGGACGGCGGCCCGCGCAATGGTTGTCTTTCTACGTAAGCAGGTACTGACAGTGAGCTTGAGGAGTACAACCATGGGCCAGGTCTACGCGGTTACCGAGCGGGTGCTGGACGCCTCGCCGGAGCGGGTCTTCGACGTGCTGGCCGACTACCAGTCGTCCCGCGGGGCGATCCTCCCGGCGCAGTTCAGCGAGTACGAGGTACGCGAGGGCGGCAAGGGCGCGGGCACGGTTGTGCACTGGAAGCTGCAGGCGACCGAGAAGCGGGTGCGCGACTGCCTGTTCACCGTCACCGAGCCCACGCCGGGGCAGTTGGTGGAGACGGACGCCAACTCCACCATGGTGGTCACCTGGACGGTCACCCCGGCGGGCGAGGGCAAGGCGAAGGTCGTCGTCGAGACGACCTGGGCCGGTGCGAGCGGGGTCGGCGGCTTCTTCGAGCGGACCTTCGCTCCCAAGGGCCTGAACCGGATCAACAACGAGGTCCTGGACCGCCTGGCGTCCTCCGTCGGCTGACCGGCCGTGCGACGGGAGCCCGGGCCGGGCTCCCGTCACCGCGTCAGATCAGCAGGCTCAGCGGCAGGATCAGGGCTATCGCCATCACCGAGATCACCGTCTCCATCACCGACCAGGACTTGAGCGTCTGACCCACGCTCATCCCGAAGTACTCCTTCACCAGCCAGAACCCGGCGTCGTTGACGTGCGAGAAGAACAGCGATCCGGCGCCGATGGCGAGCACCAGTAGCGAGGTGTGAGTGGTGCTCATCCCCGCCGCCAGCGGGGCGACGATGCCGGCGGCGGTGATGGTGGCGACCGTGGCGGAGCCGGTCGCGATCCGGATGAGGACCGCGATCAGCCAGCCGAGCAGCAGCGCGGAGATGTGCAGGTGAGTCGCCCAGCTGCTGACGACATTGCCGACGCCCACGTCCACCAGGGTCTGCTTGAAGCCGCCGCCCGCGCCGACGATGAAGACGATCCCGGCGATCGGGCCGAGGGCGGCCGCCGCGGTGGCCGAGATCCGGCCCCGGTCGAAGCCGGCCGCGCGGCCCAGGGTGACCATCGCGACCAGCACCGCCAGCAGCAGCGCGATCAGCGGTGATCCGACGAAGTCGAGGATGCGCTGCGGGGTCGCCGTGGGTTTGTCGACGGTGATGTCCACCAGGGCCTTGCCCAGCATCAGCACGACCGGCAGCAGGATGGTGCCGAGGGTCGCCCCGAAGCTCGGCCTGCGGCGGGCGGCTCCCTCCGCTTCCGCTTCCGCCTCCTCGGCCTGGTCCAGCACGGGCAGCTCCAGTGGTCCGACCCAGCGCTCGGCGACGCGGGCGAACAGGGGGCCTGCGACGACCAGGGTGGGCACGGCGACCAGCAGGCCGAGGCCCAGCGTGACGCCGAGGTTGGCGTGCAGCGCCGACACGGCGACCAGCGGGCCCGGATGCGGCGGGATGAGTCCGTGCAGGACGGACAGCCCGGCCAGCGCGGGGATGCCGACCCGCAGCAGCGGCAGGTTTCCGCGCCGGGCGACCAGCACCACGATCGGGACCAGCAGCACCACGCCGATCTCGAAGAACAGCGGCAGCCCGAGCACGGCGGCGATCAGCCCCATCGCCCAGGGCATCGAACGGGGCCCGGAGCGGGCCAGTACCGTGTCGGCGATGATGTCCGCGCCGCCCGAGTCGGCCAGCAGTTTGCCCAGCATCGCGCCGAGGCCGATGAGCAGGCCGACGCTGGTGACGGTCGCGCCGAAGCCGGTCGAGAAGCTGGTCATCAGCTTGTCGAAGGGGACGCCGGCGACGGCCGCCAGGACGCCCGAGCCCAGGGTGAGGGCGAGGAAGGGATGCAGCTTCAGCCAGCTGATCAGGGCCACGATCACGGCGATGCCGAGCAGCATGGCGGTGACGAGTCTGGTGTCGCTGCCGCTGTGGGGGAGGGCCGCGTCGGCGGCCAGCAGGAGGGTCACGCATTGTCTCCGTTGACAAGGGTGTGGACAGGGGTGCGGGGATTGGACGGTTCGGTCAGGGCGTGCCGAGCAGGCGCACGGCCTCGTCGACGAGCTGCTCGGGCGCCGGTCCGACGTCCAGGACGGCGCCGCGCTCGTCCGCCCCGAGCGGTTCGAGCGTCGAGTACTGCGAGTCGAGCAGCGAGGGCGGCATGAAGTGGCCGGTGCGGTGGCCGATCCGGTCGGCGACCAGGTCGTGGGGGCCGGCCAGGTGCAGGAACCAGATGTCCGGGCAGGCGGCGCGCAGGGTGTCCCGGTAGCGGCGCTTGAGCGCGGAACAGGTGACCACGCCACCGACCCCGGCCTCGTTCTGCTGCTGCAGCCACGCCCCGATGGCTTCCAGCCAGGGTTGGCGGTCGGCGTCGTCGAGCGGCGTCCCGGCCGCCATCTTGGCGATGTTGGCGGGCGGGTGGAAGTCGTCGGCCTCCCCGTAGGGGAGGGCGAGTCGTTCGGAGAGCAGCCGGGCGACGGTGGTCTTGCCGACACCGGAGACGCCCATGACGACGACGTTGTGAGCCATGGGAGGACTATGACTCCAAAGGTATGACTTATTCAAGTTGATGAGATGCAATCGTCATATGAGTTCGCTACCGCAGGCCCGGATACCCTGACCCCATGGACATCCAGGGCCTGCACGGGCGCCTTCTCGCGGACCTCGGGCCCGCCATCGCCTCCGGCGAGATCCCGGAGGGGACGGTGCTGCGCAGCGAGGAGCTGGAGGCCCGCTACGGGGTGTCCCGGACGGTCGTCCGCGAGGCGGTCCGGGTGCTGGAGGCGATGCGCCTGGTCGCCTCGCGCCGCCGGGTCGGGACGACGGTGCAGCCGCGCGAGGCCTGGGACGTGTTCGACCCGCTGGTGATCCGCTGGCGGCTGGCCGGCGCCGACCGCGCGGCGCAGCTGAGCTCGCTCGGCGGCCTGCGGGTCGCGGTCGAGCCGGTGGCCGCAGCGCTCGCCGCGCGGCAGGCGACCGAGGACCACTGCCGCGAGCTGAGCGCCCTCGCGGTGGAGCTGACCGTCACCGCGCGCAGCGGGGACCTGCGGACCTTTCTGCGTCATGACATCGCCTTCCACGCACTGGTGCTGCGCGCCTCGGGCAACGAGATGTTCGCCCACCTCGCCGACGCCGTGGGCGCGGTGCTCACCGGGCGCACCGAGCACAAGCTCATGCCGCACCACCCGGCCCCCTACGCCGTGGCGCTGCACCGGGAGGTCGCCGAGGCGGTCTGCGTGCAGGACGCCGCAGCGGCCGAGCGGGCGATGCGGGCGATCGTGACGGGAGCGCTGGAGGAGCTGGCGCCGACGCTGGCGGACCAGGGCTGACTGTCCGGCATCGGTCGCTGGGGGAACACAGGGACGAGGGAGCTCTCGCAGGAGTGAACCTGATCCAAATGTCGATGAAGCGAGTTTCGCCATTCATCGACATGGCGTCACATTTCCGCTGGTAATCGCGCCCGATCGAGCAATTCCCGGCCTCGACCGTCCTCGAACTGATCGTATGACCAGTTCGAGGACGGTGCGTGGTCAATGCAATGATCCGTGCCATGTCCGTGACCCAGACGAGCCGTCCGGCCAAGAAAGCACCAGCCCCCGTAATGCCTGTTGCCGCCGCTGCCGGCGCACCGGACTTGACGCCACGTCAACTACGGCTGGTCTTCGCCGGACTGATGATGGCGCTGCTGCTCGCCGCGCTCGACCAGACCATCGTGGCCACCGCGCTGCCACGGATCGTCGGCGAACTGCACGGTCTGCAGCACATGTCCTGGGTGGTGACCGCCTATCTGCTGGCCTCCACCATCGGGTTGCCGCTCTACGGCAAACTCGGCGACCTGCTGGGCCGCAAGTCCGTGTTCCAGTTCGCCATCGCCGTCTTCCTGGTCGGCTCCGCGTTCGCCGGCTGGGCGCACAGCATGGACGAGTTGATCGCCTGCCGGGCGGTCCAGGGCATCGGCGGCGGCGGGCTGATGATCGGCGTCCAGGCGATCATCGGCGATGTCGTCTCGCCGCGTGCCCGGGGTCGCTACATGGGCCTGATCAGCGCCGTGTTCGGGTTCTCCTCGGTGGCGGGCCCGCTGCTCGGCGGCTGGTTCACCGACGGCCCGGGCTGGCGCTGGTGCTTCTACGTCAACCTGCCGCTGGGGCTGGCCGCGCTGGTCGTCACCTCCCTCGTGCTCAAGCCGAAGCGCAGCCGGGGCGGCCGGGGCGAGGGCGAACGCCGCCCCAGGCTGGACGTGCTGGGCTCGCTGCTGCTCGCCGTCACCGGCACCTGCCTTGTCCTGGCCACGAGTTGGGGCGGCAGCCAGTACGCCTGGACCTCACCGGTGATCCTCGGTCTGATCGGCGGGGCGGTGCTGTCGCTGCTGCTCTTCCCACTGGCCGAACGCCGGGCCGCGGAGCCGGTGATCCCGCTGCGGCTGTTCCGTGACGGCGTCTTCAACGTCTCCGGCGCCATCGGCGTCGTGGTCGGGGTCGCCCTGTTCGGCGCGGCCAGCTATCTGCCCAGCTTCCTGCAGATGGTGGACGGCGCCAGCGCCACCGTCTCCGGTCTGAAGATGCTGCCGATGATGGGCGGCATCGTCGTCGCCTCCATCGCCTCGGGCCAGTTGATCAGCCGCACCGGCCGCTACAAGGTCTACCCGATCGTCGGCGGCGCCCTGTCCACGGCCGGGATGGCCATGCTCGGCCTGCTCCACGCCGACAGCTCCTACCTGCTGCAGAGCGCGGGGATGGCGGTGCTGGGCCTCGGCGTCGGGCTGGCGCTGCCGGTGATGGTGCTGGCGGTGCAGAACTCCGTGGCTCCGGGCGACCTGGGGGCCGCCACCTCCGCCAACAACTACCTGCGCCAGATCGGCGGTTCGGTCGGCGCGGCGGTCTTCGGCACCCTGTTCAACTCCCGGCTGACGGAGCAGCTCCAGGACCGGCTGCCGCATGTCGGCGTCGCCGCCGGAGCCGTCCCGCCGACCGACTCGATCACCCCGGAACTGGTCCGGTCGCTGCCGACGCCGCTGCGGCTGGCCTATGTCGACTCCTTCGCGGCGGCGATGCCGCGGGTGTTCCTCTACCTGGTGCCGGTCCTGGCGCTGGGCTTCCTGCTCGCCTTCCTGCTCAAGGAGAAACCCTTGGTCACCCACGCGGCCTCGCAGGCCGGTACCGACGACGGCCTCCCCTACGAGGCAGCACAGGAGGTCCCCGTGCCGCACCAGTCATCCCCCTCCTCCCCGCTGGACACCGCAGGCGTCCCCGGCGCGCCCGGCACCCCGGTCAGCGGTGCGGTGCTGGAGCCCGACCGGACCGGAGTGCCCCGCGCCGTGCTGACGCTGATCGACATGGACGGGCGCCAGGTGGCCCGGGCCGGCAGCGGCCAGGACGGCCGCTGGACCCTGGCCGCACCCCGGGGCGGCAACTACGTCCTCATCGCCGCCGCGCCCGGCCACCAGCCGCAGGCGGTCACCGTCACCGTGGGCAACCGCCCGGTGGACCTCGATGTGGTGCTGGGCGGCACCGGGCGGCTCTCCGGCGCGGTCCGCAGCGCCGAGGGCGCGCCGGTCGCCGACGCCACGGTCACCCTCACCGACGCCCGCGGCGAGGTCGCCGCCACCACCCACGCCGACTCGGACGGCGCGTACCACTTCCGCGACCTGGTCTGCGGCCGCTACACCCTCGCCGTCAGCGCCCGCGCCTACCGCCCGACCGCGCTGGCCGTCGACGTCGCCCCCAGCGGGGAGACCCGCCAGGACGTCGCCATGGCCGGCAGCGGCACCCTGCGCGGGACGGTGCGCACCAACGCCGGGCACGCGGTCGAGGACGCCAGGGTCACCCTGCTGGACTCCACCGGCACCGTGGTCGCCGCTGCGACCACCGGCTCCGACGGCCAGTTCCGCTTCACCGACCTGGAGCCGGGGGAGTACACCGTGATCGCCAGCGGCTACCCGCCGGTGGCCACCGCGCTCCGGATCGAGGACGGCCACACCGAGCGGGACCTCCACCTCTCGCACCGGCTGGACGACTGAGGCGGGGCGCGCCCGACGAACCGTCATTTCCCGCCGAATGCAAAGCCCCGGTAATCCCTTCCGTAGATAGTTACGCGGCAATCCCGTGCATCACTCTTCCGGGTGGAGTTCCTCATTCCTGGGGGTGAGGGAATGCCGCACGCACGACTCACGGCCCGTAGGTTGCCCGTCGTGCCCCTGACCATTCTTCATGTCTCCCAGCCCGTCGACGGCGGTGTCGCCAGGGTCGTCGTCGACCTGCTCCGGGGGCAGGCCGAGGACGGCCACCGGGTGCTGCTGGCCTGCCCGCCGCAGAGCCCGCTCGCGGACGCGGCGGTGGCGGTGGGTGCGACGGTGCTGCCCTGGACGGCGGTGCGCGCCCCGGGCCCCGGCCTGCCGGGCGAGGTCGCCTCGCTGCGGCGGCTGGTCGCCGAGTCCCGTCCCGACCTGGTGCATCTGCACAGCGCCAAGGCGGGCCTGGCGGGGCGGCTGGCGGTTCGGGGCGTGTTCCCGACCGTCTTCCAGCCGCACGCCTGGTCCTTCGCCGCGGTCGGCGGGCCGATGGCGATCGGCTCCCGGGTCTGGGAGCGCTGGGCGGTCCGCTGGACCGACCGGCTGCTGTGCGTCAGCGAGCAGGAGCGCGCCGAGGGCGAGTCCGCCGGCGTGGGCGGACGCTGGGCGCTGGCCCCGAACGGGGTGGACCTGGACCGCTTCGACCCGGTCCGGCTGCCGCTGCAGGCCCGGGCCAGGGAACTGCTGGGGCTGTCCTCGCCCCAGCAGGACGCGCCCCAGCAGGACGCGGCCCCACTGGTCGTCTGCGTCGGCAGGCTGTGCCGGCAGAAGGGGCAGGACGTGCTGCTGCGGGCCTGGTCCACGATCCCGTCCCGGATCCCCGGGGCGCGGCTCGCCCTGGTCGGCGACGGCCCCGAGTGCGCCGCCCTGCAGGCGCAGGCCGCCGCTCTGCCCGATCCCGACAGCGTGGTCTTCGCCGGCCGCACCGACGACCCCCGGGACTGGTACGCGGCGGCGGATCTGCTGGTGCTGCCCTCCCGTTGGGAGGGCATGGCGCTGGTTCCGCTGGAGGCCATGGCCTGCGGCTGCCCGGTCCTGCTGACCGAGGTGGCCGGGGCCCGGGAGTGCCTGGGGCCGGGCGAGAAGCTGCTGCCGGTGGACGATCCGGACGCCCTGCGGGAGGCGCTGGCAGCGCGGCTGGCGGATCCGGTGGCCTGCCTGGCGGCCGGAGCCAGGGCCAGGGAACGGATGGTCGAACACCATGACGTGAGAACGACCCTCGCCGCCGTGATGACGGTGTATCAGGAAGTGGTCGCCGAGCGACGCATTCCCGCGCCCGCTGCGGGTGGGACAGCTGCACGAATTCCAGCCGGAAAATCTGACTAATGCTCATCGGTGTGAATGAGCACGTCGGCTGAGAAAACGACTGGAGACATTCTGTACTGTCGTATTTGCCTGCTTCATTCCTTTTGTCGCAATCGGGCCGAGTCGTCGATCGCGACGGCAGGTGCTACCTCGACCGAGCCCGGGCTTCGGGAGGGCCCCGTCCCCATGGGCACACAGCAGAGGAGTACGTGCGCGGATGACCACCATTGACAACGACGAACTGCCGCGTGCCACTGCGTCGACTCCGACCGCGCCCACTCTGACCGGGCCGACTCTGACCGGGCCGACTCCCTCCGGGTTGGGCACGGTCCAACTCACCTCCCCGTCAACCGCCGTGGAGCGCGCCGCGGCGGTCACCGCACCCGCCGTGCGCCGTCGGCGGCGGCGCGCCGGCACCGGGATCCCGGCCGCCCTGCTCGCCGTGGACGCGCTCGCGCCGGTGCTGGCCCTGGCGCTGCTGGGTTCGGGCGAGCCGGTCCGGGTGCTGTGGGCGGCCTTCGTCATCCTGCCGGTGCTGGTGCTGCTCAACTCCTACGGCGGGCTCTACCGGTTGCGGCTGGCCCCCTCGGTCCTCGACGAGATCCCCTCGCTCGCGGCGCGCGCCGCCGTCGCCGTCTCCCTCGCGCTGACGCTCGACCGGGGCCTGCACGGCCTCTGGCTCTCCGTGGTCCCGGTGGACCTCCGGCTGCTGGTCGCGCTGGTGCTGTGCCAGCTCGGCCTGGACGTGCTGGGGCGGGGCGCCGTCTACGCACTGCTCCGCCGCCACCACCGGCGCCGTCCCCGGCCGACCCTGATCGCCGGGGCCGGGCACATCGGCCAGCGGATCGCCGCCGCCCTGCTCGACCACCCCGAGTACGGGCTGCGCCCGGTCGGGTTCATCGACCCCGAGCCGCTCTTCCTGCCGTCCGACTCCGCCGTCCCGGTGCTCGGCGGTCCCGCGGTGCTCGATCTGGCGATCCCCGCGCGGGGCATCCGCGACGTCATCCTCACCTCCGGCGGGGCCGACGACGCCGAGGTCGCGCAGACCCTGCGCACCAGCTCCGGCCACGGCTGCGAGGTCTGGTTCGTGCCCGGTTTCCCGGAGTTCGGCGCCTTCGAGTACGGCAACCGCCGCACCGTGGTGGGCGACCACCTCTGGGGGTTCCCCTGTCTGCGGCTCGGGCCCACCGCGATGCGTCGGCCGTCCTGGGCGGTCAAGCGCGCCGTCGACGCCGGTCTGGCCGGCCTCGGCCTGCTGCTGGCCGCCCCGATCCTGGCCGCCTGCGCGATCGCGGTACGGGTGGACGGCGGCCCGGGGGTGATCTTCCGTCAGGAGCGGATCGGCCTGGACGGCGAGACCTTCACCGTGCTCAAGTTCCGCAGCCTGCGCCCGGCCGACGAGCAGGAGTCGGCCACCCGCTGGAACATCTCCCAGGACCAGCGGATGAGCGCGATCGGCCGCTTCCTGCGCCGCACCTCCCTGGACGAGCTCCCGCAACTGTGGAACGTGCTGCGCGGCGAGATGAGCCTGGTCGGCCCCCGCCCCGAGCGCCCCTACTTCGTGACCCGCTTCGCCCAGGCCTACCCGCAGTACCGCGACCGGCACCGGGTGCCGGTCGGCATCACCGGATTCGCCCAGGTCAACGGCCTACGCGGGGACACCTCCATCGAGGACAGGACCCGCTTCGACAACTACTACATCGAGAGCTGGAGCCTCTGGCAGGACGTCAAGATCCTGCTGCGCACCATCTCCTCGGTGCTCCAGTCCGACGGGAGCTGACACCGCGGTGACCCTTCTCAGCGTGCCGCAGCCACGGCAGGCCAACCAACAGACCGGCGCACCGCCCGGACGGCGGGAGGCGCTGCTGGCGCTGCTGCGGCGTCCCAGCGCCCTGGCGGCGCTGACGGTGCTGCTCGTCTGCGTGCCCCTGGGCAACAAGGACGTCACCGCGGCCGTCCATGTGACCCCGGCCGACGTCGCCTCGGTCGGGCTGGTGGCGATCTGCGGACTGCGGGTCCTCTCCGCGTTCCGCGCCGGGCGGGCCCTGGTCCCGCCCAAGGCTGCGGTGCTGTTCTGCGTGATCGCCGTGGCCGTGGCCGCCTCCACCATCGCCTCGCGGGACCCGTCCCAGAGCCTGTCCGGGTTCGTCCGACTCATCCAGGTGTTCGTGCTGGTCCCGCTGGCCGTGCTGCTCGCCCTGCGCGAGCGCCGGGACCTGGTGCTGGTGCTGGGCGCGATGGTGGGCGCCGCGGTGATCGAGGGCGCGGTCGGCGCCGAGCAGTTCCTCACCGGCACCGGCGCCTCCTACGCCGGCGGCAGCGCCCGCGCGGTCGGCACCTTCGGGTCCCAGGACGTGATGGCCATGTCCGCCGTCGTCAGCTACGGACTGCTGGCCGCCCTGGGCCTGGCCCTGGAGGCCCGCCGGGCCGGACGCCGCCGCGCCTGCTGGCTGCTCGGTCTGACCGCGGCCGGGCTGGTCTTCCCGCTGGCCGTCTCCTTCAGCCGGGGCAGCTGGATCGCCACCGGCTGCGCCGCCGTCGTCGCCCTGGTCGTCTCCGACGTCCGGCTGGCGCTGCGCGGCGCGCTGTTCGCCGCCGCCGCTGCCGTGGTCCTGGTCGGCGGCTTCGGCCTCGGCGGCGCCAGCGTCGCCGAGCGGCTCGGCAGCATCACCACCGTGGCCGGGGCCGCCCCCGACCACTCCGTGACCGACCGCTACGACCTCTGGACCACGGCCGGCCGGATCTGGCGGGACCACCCGGTGACCGGGGTCGGCCCCAAGGAGTTCCCCCAGTTCCGCGACGGCCACGCACCGCTGCGGCTCTCCTCGGGCAGCGACACCGGCGGCGCGGGCGCGGGCTTCTCCCGCGAGCCGCTGCTCTCTCCCCACAACATGTACCTGCTGCTGCTCAGCGAGGACGGCCTGGTCGGCCTCACGGCCTTCGCCGTGCTCTTCCTCTCCCTGCTGCTCGGTACCGTCCGCCGCACCGCCCGCGAGCGGGGCGGCCTGGGGGCGGCGCTGCTCGGGCTGCTGGTCTGGCAACTCGTCGACTTCCTCTACGCCGACATCGGCGGCACCACCACGGTGCTGGTCTCGGTGGTCGTCGGCCTGGCCGCGTTCGGCACCTTCACTGCAGTTCCCCGGGGGGCGACCCCCCGTACCCCCACGAGAAGCAGGACGGGCGGGCTGCAGGTCGGCAACCGAAAAGGCACCTCCGGTGCGGACCGGAAGGCCGCGACGTGACCCTGACCGCACCCCGCCCCACCGAGACCCGCGGCCGCGCCCGCTCCGTCCTGGCCCGGGCCTTCGGCATCACCGCGGTGATGAGCGCCGGCGGCTCCCTGCTCGGCCTGCTCCGCGACCTCCTGCTGGCCCGTTACTTCGGCGCGGGCCGCGGCACCGACGCCTTCCTCGTCTCCTGGACCGTCCCCGAGACCGCGGCTCCGCTGCTGATCGAGGACGCCATGGCCTTCCTCATGGTCCCCGCCTTCAGCCTCGCCCTCTCCGCCGAACCCGAGACCGCCCAACAACCACCCCAAGTCCCCACACCCCGCAGCAGGTTGGTCCGGGCCAGCGCGAGCGTCCCCGCAGCGCCTGACCATGCAGCACCCAAGGGGCGCGGGGAACTGCGCGACCAGCCCCCCACCCCCCGCACCCCGGCCCCCACCCCCGCCGTAGCAGACCTGGTCGGAGCCACCCTCCCCCCACTCGCCCTCCTCCTAACCGCCGTCTCAGCAGCAACGCTGCTGGGTGCCCCCTTCCTGGTCCACCTCCTCGCCCCCGGCCTCGCCGACCCCGCCCTCGCCGTGGTCTGCACCCGCTTGACCGCCCTGACCGTCCTCCCCTTCGGCCTCACCGGCTACCTCAGCGCCGGCCTCCGCGCGCACCGCCGCTTTACCGCCCCCGGCGCCGTCTACATTGCCTACAACACCGGCATCCTCCTGCTGATGGTGCTGCTGCACGGCTCCCTCGGAGTCCGCGCCGCAGCCGCCGGCGTCGCCCTCGGCAGCGTCCTCATGACCGCCGTCCTGCTGCCGCCCTTCACCCGCCACTGCGCCCGCCTGACGCCCCGTCGGCGACCGCCGACGGCCTCGCCCGCCCTGGTGCTGAGCCCGCTCGCGCTGCTCCCCATCGCCCTGTTCACCCTCACCCGTCAGTCCCAGGTCTTCGTCGAGCGCTACCTAGCCTCCTCGCTGGCCCCCGGCACCATCTCGCACCTCAACTACGCCGAGAAGGTCGCCCAGATGGCGATGACCCTGGGCGTGCTGGTGTGCACGGTGACCTTCCCGGTCATCGCCAGGGCCCTCGCCGACGGCGACCTGGAGGCGGCCCGGGACCGGGTCCAGAAGGACCTCGCACTGATCGGCGCACTGGTCCTGGCCGGCACCGCCGTGCTGATGGCCTGCGCCCCGCAGGTCGTCGCACTCCTGTTCCAGCGCGGAGCCTTCACCGCCCAGGACACCGCCGCCACCGCCTCGGTGATGCGCGTCTACAGCCTGGGACTGCTCGGCCAGGCCATGGTCGGCGCCCTGGTCCGGCCGTTCTTCTCGACCCGTCCGGTGGTGGCCTTCGGCACCGCCCCGGCCAGGTCGGGGTCCCGCAGCGACTGGTTCCCGCTGGCCGCGATGGCCCTCGGACTGCTGGTCACCACCACGATCGGGCTGGCTGCCGTGGCACGCCACGGAGCGATCGGGCTGGCCGCCGCCAACGCCACCGGCATCACCCTCACCGCGGTGCTGCTGCTGGTGGGCATCAGGACCCGCGGGGTGGCCCTGCGGCTGCGCGCGGTCCTGCTGGACCAGGCCAGGCTGCTGGTCGCGGCCGCCCTCGCCGCCACGGCCGCCTACGCGGCGGCCCAGCCCTTCGCCGCCGACGCGCTGCCCTCGGTGCTCCTGGGCGCCGTCGTCGGCGTCGCTGCCTTCGTGCTCGCCGCTGCCGTGCTCCGGGCGCCGGTGGTGACCGGACCGATGGCAGCACTGACGGCCCGGCTGTGGACCCGTGGCGGCAAGGACGAAGGGGAGGGACACCATGGTGGCTGAGCCGCGGACCGACGGCGTCCGGTCCGACACTGCCAGGACCGCCCCCCTGCCTGCTGACCCCTCAACCACGGAACTCTTCCACGGCCCCAGGATCAAACCCGCCCGGTCGCCCTGGACGCTGATGTACCACTCGGTGGACCACTACACCGAGGACCCCTACCGGGTCACCGTCACCCCCGAGCGCTTCGCCCGGCAGATGGCCTGGCTGCACGCCCACGGCCTGCGCGGGGTGGGCCTCGGCGAACTGCTCCGCGCGCACGCGCTGGGCCGGGCCGCGGACCTGGTCGGGCTGACCTTCGACGACGGCTACGCCGACCTGACCCGCGGGGTGCTGCCGGTGCTGCAGCGGTACGGGTTCAGCGCCACCGCCTTCGTCGTGGTCGGCCGCCTCGGCGGGCACAACATCTGGGACGAGGGGCCACGCAAGCCGCTGCTGACGGCGGATCAGATCTTCCGGCTGCACGACTGCGGGGTCGAGATCGGCTCGCACGGCATGTACCACCGCTCGCTGCCCGGGATCGCCGCCGCAACCCTGGCCGAGGAGACCCGGCACAGCCGTGAGCTGCTGCGCGACCTGCTCGGTGAGCCGGTCGGAGGATTCTGCTACCCCTACGGCGCGGTCGACGCCGCCGCGGCCGCCGCGGTCCGCGACAGTGGCTACCACTACGGCGCCGCCATCGCGCACGGCCCGCTCACCGGCCGCTGGGCGCTGCCGCGCTCCTACGTCGGCGATCGCGACAACGGACTGCGGCTGCGCGCCAAGCGCGCCCGGCACCGGCTGCGCGGCCTGCGTGTCCGGGTCGACGGAGAGGATGCCCGATGAAGGTCCTGCATGTGATCACCGGCCTCGCGGCCGGCGGCGCCGAGCAGCAACTACGGCTGCTGCTCCGGCATCTGCCGGACCGTCACCGGTGCGACGTGGTGGCCCTGGAGAACCCGGGCACGGTGGCCCAGGGCCTGCGCGAGGACGGCGTCCGGGTGTTCGACCTGGGCATGCGCGGCAACCGGGACCCGGCCGCGCTGCCCCGGCTCACCGGTCTGATCCGGCACGGCCGTTACGACCTGGTGCACTGCCACCTCTACCGGGCCTGCGTCTACGGACGGCTGGCCGCCCGGCTGGCCGGGGTCGGCGCCGTGGTCGCCACCGAGCACTCGCTGCTGCCCGGGGTCATCGAGGGCCGCCGGATCACCCCCGGCGTGCGCGCCCTCTACCTGGCCGCGGAGCGGCTGGGGCAGCGCACCCTGGCGGTGTCCGAGTCGGTCGCCGAGCATCTCGCCGACTGGAAGGTCCCGGCGCACCGGGTGCTGACCATCCCCAACGGCGTGGACGCGGCCCGCTATGCGCAGCCCGCGCCGACCCGCGCCGCCACCCGTCAGTTCCTCCGGGCCGGCCTGGGCCTGCCGCAGGACGCGCTGGTCGTCGGCGGCCTCGGCCGGCTGGTCCCGGGCAAGCGGTTCGAGGTCCTGGTGGACGCCTTGGCCCTGATGCCCCAACGGGACGGCGGGGTCCGGCTGCTGCTGGTCGGCGACGGCGAGGAGCGTCCGGCGCTGGAGCGGCGGGCCCGCGCGGCCGGCGTCGCCGACCGGGTGGTGTTCGCGGGGGAGCGCGACGACGTCCCCGACCTGCTGACGGCGATGGACGTGCTGGCGGCCCCGTCCCGGAACGAGACCTTCGGCATGGCGCTGATCGAGGGGCTGGCCGCCGGACTCCCGGTGCGCTGGTCCTCCGGTCCGGCGCTGTCCGAACTCCCGCCGGAGGCGGCCCCGGGGGCCCGTCGGGTCCGCTCCGACCCGGCCGCCTACGCCGCCGAACTGGCGCAGCTGCGCCAGTGCCGTACGCCGCTGCCGCAGCCGGAGGCGGTCCGGCACTACGACATCGCCCGGCTCGCCCCCCGGGTGGCCGAGCTCTACGACCAGCTCGGCGGGGCCGGTACCGCCGCCCCCACCGCTGCCCCCACCGCTGCCCCTGCCCGCACTGCTACCCGCACTGTTCCGCTTCCCCAGCACCCGCCCGCTGCCGCGGCGAAGACCTCTCGATAACCCAAGGAGCCCCGCAGCCATGTCCGACACCAGCCGTAACGCCGCGCGCAGCATCCTGCGCCGCTGCTGGCCCGTCCTCGCCGCCGTCCCGCTCGGCGCCGCCTGCGGTGGCGCCTACGCGCTGGCCGCGCCGGTGCAGTTCCAGGCCAACGCCTATGTGATGGTGGTGCCGCAGGCGGACGGCGACAGCGCCACCGCCGTCAACTTCGCCCAGGCCTACGGCCGGGTGATCGCCCAGCCGGAGATCCTGCTGGACGCGTCCGCCAGCACCGGCGTCCCGCTGGCGCAGCTGACCCCGCTGATCCAGGCGACCACCTCGCCGGACGCGCCGATGGTCCAGATCACCGGCAGCGCGCCGACGGCCGCACGGGCCGCCGCCGAGGCCAATGCGGTGGCGCGCTCGCTGGTGACCTTCGGCAACGACGCGTCCAAGCAGACCAGGGTCCGGCTGATCACCTTCGCCGCCGCGGCCAGGCCGGCCGCCGCGAGCTCGCCCTCCCGCAGCCTGGACGTGGCGGTGGGCGGCGCGGCCGGCCTGCTGGTCGGCGGCCTCGGCATGATGGCCCGGCAGTCGCGCGCCGACGGCGGCCCGGCCCCCTCGCCGCTGCCGCAGCCCCGCTCGGACGGTCTCTCCGAGGACGCGCCGACCGACGAACTGCCCGCCGAGCCGGCCCCCGACGAGACCCCGGCCCCGGACTCCGCCTCCGCCCCCACCGAGACGGGTTCCAAGCGCCCCCGCCAGTCCGCGACCCAGGCCCGTCGATGACGGCACCTCAGCTCACCGCTTCCCCGGTACCGGCGCAGGCCCCGGCCCCGGTGACCGAGGTGTGCACGGTGCGGGACGCCGCCGCCTTCGACGCCCTGGCCGCCGACTGGGACGACCTGGTCGACCGCTGCGCCACGGCCACCCCGTTCCAGAGCCACGCCTGGCTCTCCTCCTGGTGGCACAGCTACGGCAGGCCCGGACGGCTGCGGGTGGTGACGGTGCGTCGGGACGGCGTCCTGGTGGGCGCGGCCCCGCTGATGCTGCGTCGGCGAGTGCTGCCGCTGCTGACCGGGGTCGGCCAGGGGCTGACCGACTTCCTGGACGTGCTGCTGGACGACGCCGACGCCGAGCGGACCGCGGCGGTGCTGGCCCGGGCGCTGGCCGTTGGGCTCGGCCTGCGTCGTCCCTGGGTCGCGCTCGACCTGCGCGAGCTGCGCCCGGGATCGGCCGCGCACCGGATCGCCGAGCACTGGCCGGGGGCGGCCCGGCGGCTGCCCGACTCGCTGTGCCAGCATCTGCCCGCCGTGCCGATGGAGGAGCTGGTGTCCCGGCTGCCGGGACGCACCGCGCAGCGCAGCCGGGTCAAGCTGCGTCGGCTGGAGGCCGCCGGGGTCGAGACCCGCACGGTGCCGCCCGAAGAGGTGCCCGGGGCCCTCCGCGAGCTGCTGGCCCTGCACGAGCTGCAGTGGCGCGGCCGCGGCGTCACCCCCGAGCATCTGCGCTCCCGCTTCGCCGAGCACCTGTCGCGGTCCGCCGAGCGGATGGCCGCCGCCGGTCGCGCGACCGTCCGTCAGTACCGCCTCGACGGCGAGCTGGTGGCCTGCGATCTGACGCTGCAGGTGCACGGACTGTCCGCGCTCTACCTCTACGGGGTGCGCCCGGAGCTGCGGGAGCGGGTGGACGTCGCCGGAATACTGCTCCGGGAGAGCGCGGCCCACGCCGTCGCCACCGGTCGCGGCGAGCTGAGCCTGCTGCGCGGCGACGAGCCCTACAAGCAGCGCTGGCGCCCCGAGCAGGCCCGCAACGAGCGGCTGCTGCTGGGCGGGGCGCCCGCGGTGGCCGTCCACGCGGCGGCCATCGGCCTGCGCGCCGCCGCGGTCCGCCGGCTGCGCGCCCGCGCCCCCTGGCTCGATGCCGTCCGCACGAAGGTCAGGGAACTGACCGCGCGCTGAGCGCCTCCCGGAACACCCACCCGGAGCGGGGATTGTCGGTGCAGCGCCAGACCCCGTGCGGGCAGTAGTCGGTGATGGTCTGGTAGAGGGTGTCGTGGGTGCTCGCCCAGGCCAGCATCCCTCGGACGTAGGCGGGGTCGTCGCCCCGGTGGTACATCCCCCACTCCGGGTACGACACCGGCTTGTGGTGCGCCGCCGCGAAGCGGACCTGGGCCAGCAGCCCGTAGGGCTCGTCCACATAGCTGGCGAAAGGCGCGGTCCGCTCCGGGTCGGAGCCGGCCAGGTCGTAGCTGTCCATCCCGACGACGTCGGTCACGTCGTCGCCGGGGTAGCAGTCCGGCCAGGGGTGCGCGTCGGCGCCCCTGGTCGGCGCGAACTCGAAGCGGAAGCGCTGCCCGGGTACCGCGCGCATGGCGGCGACGATCCGGCGCCAGTACTGCTTCCAGGCGGTGGGATCCGGACCGCAGCGGCCGGTGTAGGTGGTGCCGTTCATCTCCCAGCCGAGGGTGAGCACGGTGTCGGGCGCGCCCAGCGCGACCAGGGTGCGGGCCAGGGTGGTGAAGTGGGCGTCGTTCCGTCCGGCGGCGCCCTGTGCCAGCAGTTGCCGGACCTCGTCGTCGGGGACCTGCCCCTCGTTGTCGGGGAGCATCGGCACCCCCAGCACCAGCAGCCGGTCCGGCGCGGCGTCCCGCCAGGCCGCCCACGGGCCGAGCAGGGTGGCGCTGCCCTCGATGTCCGACCAGGAGGTGCCGGGGAGATAGGTGTGCCCGACCCGGACCGGCGCGCCGCCCAGCCAGGCCGAGAGCTGTGCCATCGCGTCGTCGGACTCGGTCGACCCCAGGAAGGCGCCGAACGGCACCTGGTGCGCCGGCACCGCGGTCGCGTCGGCCCCGGGGCCCCGCCCGCCGCCGTCCCCGGACCACCCGTACAGCCCCAACCCGGCGGCGACCACCACCACCGCCGTGACCAGCAGCGTCACCGCACGACGGCGCGACATCGGCATCCTCCCTCGACCGGTTCGGGATCACGCTAGGTGCCCGATCCGTCCAGCGTGACGGGACACACCTGGGGCCGCCGGTGATTCACCGCTGATCCGTCATATCGTGCGGGGATGACCGTCACGCGTTCGATCCTGCTGTTCGTACTGGCGGCGTTCGCCGAGATCGGCGGCTGCTGGCTGGTCTGGCAGTCGGTGAAGGAGAACCGGGGGTGGCAGTACGCGGTCTGCGGAGTGCTGGCGCTCGGCGCCTACGGCTTTGTCGCGGCCCTCCAGCCGGACGCGTCCTTCGGCCGGGTGCTGGCCGCCTACGGCGGGGTGTTCGTCGCCGGGTCGCTGGCCTGGGGCGTGCTGGTGGACGGCTTCCGTCCCACCGGGTGGGACCTCTCCGGCGCCGCGGTCTGCCTGCTCGGCGCGGCGCTGATCGTCTACCAGCCGCGCGGCTGAGCGGTCCGCCGAGGGCCCTGCGGGCGGCCCAAAGGAGAAACGTTACGCTCCTGGGACCGCCATTTTGCAGACCCTGCACCCCTTCCCCGCCCCCTCGACCTACGGTAGTGAACATGCGTACCGCGCTCGCAGCCCTCATCGTGATCCTCGCCGCCGTCGGCGTGGGCGCCGCTGCGCGCGACCACCGGCCCGCCCCGTTCGGCGACTCGGTGGTGGTCCACAGCAACGACACGGTCTCCCAGGAGGACGGCGGGGCCTTCCGGATCGGCGCCGACGGCTCGGTCCAGCTGTACGCGACCAGGGGCAGCGACAGCGGTCACACCCTGTGGTCCTACAAGCGGCCCGGCAGCGAGCCGGTGAGCGTGGTGCCGCTGGCCGGAATCACCGTAGCGGTCTGGAGCGACGGGATGCTCACCGGTGTCCGCACCGATCCGGCCGCCGTGGCCTGGCACCGATTCGTCCCCGGCCTGGCCGACCGACTGCGCCAGCACCCGGCCGACGTGGGCGTCCTGGTCGCCTCGCTGGACCGCGGCAAGGTCTTCCTGGTCCCCACCGCGCAGGTGGTGATGGAGTACAACACCGCCGACGGCTCCATCCGCAGCGACACCCTGCCGCAGGCCGGCTGCTCCTACGCCCCGGCCCAGGCGCTGGCCCTCGACGACCTGCTGGTGCTGGCCCGCCCCTGCGACAGCTACAGCACCGTCGAGGCCTTCGACGGGACCGGCAGGGTCTGGCAGGTCCAGTCCACCCCGCTGGCCCGACCGGTCGCCACCGGGACGACCACGGTCGGCATCCGCGACGTTCCGTGGCTCACGACCCAGGTGGTCCAGCGGCTCACCGGCAAGCCCGCGCCCGCCTTGCCGATCAGGACGCTGCCCGGACCCCGGTAGACTGGGCCTCTCCGCCTCAAGCAGGGCCCCGCTCGACGGCCCGCGCCAGCGCCTCGTCGTCCCGGGAGTACCTTCGCCATGATTGCCGCCAACGCCATCGAACTGCGTGCCGGTGCCCGCATCCTGCTGGAGTCCGCCAGCTTCCGGGTAGCCCCCGGCGACCGGATCGGCCTGGTCGGCCGCAACGGGGCCGGCAAGACCACGCTCACCAAGGTGCTGGCCGGCGAGGGCGCCCCCGCCGCCGGCACGGTCACCCGCAGCGGCCAGGTCGGCTACCTGCCGCAGGACCCCCGCACCGGGGACCTGGACGTGCTGGCCAGCAACCGCATCCTGGGCGCCCGCGGCCTGGACGAGGTGCTGCGCAAGATGCGCATCGCCGAGGACAAGATGGCCAACGGCAAGGGCCAGACCCGCGACGACGCGATGAAGAAGTACTCGCGGCTGGAGACCGAGTTCGTCACCAAGGGCGGCTACGCCGCCGAGGCCGAGGCGGCCACCATCGCCGCCAGCCTCGGGCTGCCGGACCGCATCCTGGCCCAGCCGCTGCACACCCTCTCCGGCGGTCAGCGGCGCCGGGTCGAGCTGGCCCGGATCCTGTTCTCGGACTCCGACACCCTGCTGCTGGACGAGCCCACCAACCACCTGGACGCCGACTCCATCATCTGGCTCCGGGACTACCTGAAGACCTACCGCGGCGGATTCATCGTCATCTCCCACGACATCAACCTGGTGGAGACGGTCGTCAACAAGGTGTTCTACCTGGACGCCAACCGCACCTGCATCGACGTCTACAACATGGGCTGGAAGCTCTACCAGCAGCAGCGCGAGGCCGACGAGAAGCGCCGCAAGCGCGAACGCGCCAACGCCGAGAAGAAGGCCTCCCAGCTGAACTCGCAGGCCGACAAGATGCGGGCCAAGGCCACCAAGACCGTGGCCGCGCAGAACATGGCCCGCCGCGCGGAGAAGCTGCTCTCCGGTCTCGAGGCGGTCCGGGTCAGCGACAAGGTCGCCAAGCTGCGCTTCCCCGACCCGGCCCCCTGCGGCAAGACCCCGCTGATGGCCGAGGGGCTCTCCAAGTCCTACGGTTCGCTGGAGATCTTCACCGACGTCGACCTGGCCATCGACAAGGGCTCCAAGGTGGTCGTGCTGGGCCTGAACGGCGCCGGCAAGACCACGCTGCTGCGGATGCTGGCCGGCGTGGAGGAGCCCGACACCGGCACGCTCATCCCCGGCCACGGGCTGAAGATCGGCTACTACGCCCAGGAGCACGAGACCCTGGACAACGACCGCACCATCCTGGAGAACATGCGCTCGGCCGCCCCGGACATGGACCTGGTGGAGGTCCGCAAGATCCTCGGCTCGTTCCTGTTCTCCGGCGACGACGTGGACAAGCCCGCCGGAGTGCTCTCCGGCGGCGAGAAGACCCGGCTGGCCCTGGCGACCCTGGTGGTGTCCAGCGCCAATGTGCTGCTCCTCGACGAGCCCACCAACAACCTCGACCCGGCCAGCCGGGAAGAGATCCTCGGCGCGCTGCGTTCCTTCAGCGGCGCCGTCGTCCTGGTCACCCACGACGAGGGCGCGGTCATGGCACTGGAGCCGGAGCGGATCATCCTGCTGCCGGACGGCATCGAGGACCTCTGGAACGAGGGCTACGCCGACCTGGTCTCCCTCGCCTGACCGGCCGGAGTAGTCGCTGGATCATGCATCTGGACCAGAAGAGTTCATATCGCACGGCTCACCACCTGTACGAGTGAACCGGCTCAGTTTCTGCTCATTCGGGAATCCCGTGCATTGCCCATTCACCGCTGCTGATCAGCATTTTCACGCCATGCCACGGTGACGTCCCCGGGCGTGCGACAGCAAACCGCGCGCTGGTCAGCCGTGCGGCCCGGCACTGCCCGCCGGGATTTTCGTTGCCGACCTTGCGGAATGGGTGGCCAGGAGGTCACCCATGGGTGATCATGGGATTCCGACAGAGCACTTGCTACGAGGAGGCACGGGTGGCCGAGACTCTGAAAAAGGGCAGCCGGGTAACGGGCCCCGCACGGGAGAAGCTCGCGACCGAGCTGAAGAAGAAGTACGACTCCGGTGCGAGTATCCGGGCGTTGGCGGAGGAGACGGGCCGGTCCTACGGATTCGTCCACCGCATGCTCAGCGAGTCCGGAGTTTCCCTCCGCGGTCGCGGTGGCGCCACGCGCGGTAAGGCCAAGGCGACCGCCGCGGCCACGTCCTGAAACGCATCCATCAGCACGACCCATCAGTACGTCAGATCCCTGACGCTTCGGCGGCTGGCGGAGTCCCGCACCACGGGCCTCCCACCCGGTCGCCGATCGTCGCGTCCCAGTAGTTACTCTTCAGTAGCCCGAGCCCGAAGAGTTCGGAGTCGAACCGCTGCTGGAGGTCCCTGTGTCCCATTCCGCGCCCACCATGCACACCGGCCCCGGCGCCGACCCGTCCGAGTGGGCGGAGGCCGGTCTCCGGCTGGAGCTGGCCGAGGACGGCGCCGTCGCGACGGTGACGTTGTGCCGCCCCGAGCGGCGCAACGCCCAGTCGCCCGCGCTGTGGCGCGCCCTCGCCGCGGTCGGCCGCGGCCTGCCCGGGACGGTGCGGGCGGTGCTGCTGCTCGCCGAGGGCAAGTCCTTCTCGGCCGGTCTCGACCGGGCCGCCTTCACCCCGGAGGGGATCCCCGGCGAGCGCGGTCTGCTCGACCTGGCCAAGGGCGAGGAGGGCGACGCCGTCATCGCCGGTTACCAGCAGGCCTTCACCTGGTGGCGCCGTCCCGACCTGGTCAGCATCGCCGCCGTGCAGGGGCATGCGGTGGGCGCCGGATTCCAGCTCGCCCTGGCCTGCGACCTCAGACTGGTCGCCGACGACGTCCAGTTCGCCATGCGCGAGACCGCGCTGGGCCTGGTGCCCGACCTGGCCGGGACCAAGCCGCTGGTGGACCTGGTGGGTCCGGCCCGCGCGCTGGAGATCTGCGGCACCGGGCGCTGGGTCGGCGCGGACGAGGCGGTCCGCACCGGCCTGGCCAACGCCGCCCTCCCCGTTGCCGAACTCCACGCCGCCGCCGCGGACCTGGCCGCGGCGCTGCTCGCCGCCCCCCGGGACGCCCTGGTGGAGACGAAGGCGCTGCTGCAGGGCGCGCTCGGTCGTGGCTACGACGAGCAGCGCGCGGCCGAGCGCGCCGCCCAGCTGCGTCGGCTGCGCGACCTGGCCGGGCTGGGGGAGTAGCCGCCCGGCAGTGCCTCACCCGTTCGTCTTCACTGCGGTGTGCGTGTCGTGGGGCTCCCCTAGGGTCGAGGTGATATGCCCGGTATATGCAGATTGTGACTGCTGAGTCCGGGCACCCCGACAGGGAGCCCCCACCATGACCGATGTGACCAAGACCAGTGCCCCCAAGCCCGGCCAGCGGGAGACCGTCCAGCTGGCGCCCAGCGGCGAGCGCGGCCGTACCACCATCGCCGTGGGCGTCGTGGAGAAGGTCGCCGGGATGGCGGCCAGGGACGTGCAGGGCATCCACGCCCTGGGCAGCGGATCCCGTGGTTTCGGCGCGGTGCGCGACCGGGTCCCCGGGAACCGGCCCAACGTCGGCAAGGGCGTCAAGGCCGAGGTCGGCGAGCGGCAGGCCGCCCTCGACATCGACCTGGTGGTCGAATACGGGGTCCCCATCGCGGAGTTGGCGGCCGTGGTGCGGAAGAACGTGATCAGCTCGGTGGAGCGGATCACCGGTCTGCAGGTCGTCGAGGTCAACATCGCCGTCAACGACGTCCATCTGCCGGACGAGCAGGACGACGACGAACCCACCGAGAGCAGGGTCCAGTGAGCATGGCACTGATCGGCCTGGCCGTGGGCATGGCCCTCGGCTTCGCCGGATACTTCGGCGGCTTCGCCGCGTTCCTGCTGGTCGCAGCCCTGGGCGCGGTCGGCTTCGTGGCCGGGCGGCTGCTGGACGGCGACCTGGAGTTCGGCGACCTGATCCGCAGCACCAAGGTCAGGGACCGGAAGAGCTGATGGCCTACGGCGCCGTCCCCGCCCCGTCCCTGCCCGCCCCGGGCGAGCGCGGCAGCATCCGCCTCGCCGACAGGGTGCTCGCCCGTATCGCCGCCCGCGCGGCCGCAGAGGCCCTCGCCGACCAGCTGACCGAGCCGGGACGGATCGACTCCCCCCGGGCTACCGCCTCGCAGGGGCGACGCGGCGTCAGCATCACGGTGGGCCTCGACCTGCCCTACCCCCTCGACATCGCCGCCGTCACCCGCGCGGTGCACCGCCGGGTCACCGAGCGGGTGGTCCAGCTCGCGGGCACCGAGGACCCGAGGATCGACCTGGTGGTGGAACGCCTGGTCCCGGCAGCCCCCGGTGGGCTGCGATGAGCGTCGCTTCACCCGCCGGGACGGCGCCCGCCCCGGCCGCCCCCGCCGCTCCGGAGCAGTCGGACGCCCCGCGCGGCCGCCGGTTCTGGTCGGCCCGCCGCAACGCCGCCGCCCTCACCGCCCTGGTCCTGGCCGCCGCGGCCGGCGCGCTGCTCTACGAGGAGATCTACATCCGCAGCGGGCACCGGGCCCATGCCTGGCGCATTCGGATCAGCGACGAACTGGCACAGCGTCACCTCGACGACGCCTGGGTGCTCGCCGGCGCGGCCGTGGCCTGCGCGCTGGGCCTGTGGCTGCTGCTGCTCGCCGCGACCCCCGGCCTGCGCCGGCTGCTGCCGCTCGCCACGGAGGGCACCGACGACCTGCGCGCCGCCCTGGACCGGCGCGCGGCGGCGGCGATGCTGCGCCGGGCCGCGCTGGAGACACCGGGGGTGCGCGAGGCGGGGGTGAAGGTCGGACGGCGCAGGGCGCGGGTGCGCGCGGTCGTCGGCTTCGGCGATCCCAGCGAGGTGAAGGCGGCGCTGGCCGAGCGGCTCACGGCGGAGCGCGCCCGGCTGGGGCTGGTCCGCCCGCCGATGGTCCATGTCAGGGTCGGCGCGGAGGGCAAGCCCAGGGGGAAGTCATGAGCCGGAGGGTGGTCAATCGCATCCTGCTGGCCCTGGTCGGCCTGGTGCTGCTCGCCGGGGGAGCGCTGCTGCTGGCCGGGGGGCTGTACCTGAACCACCGGCACCACGCGGTGCTGGCGCCTGCCGACCGGGTGCGCTGGCGCGGCGAGGACTGGTGGTGGCCGACGGTCTTCGCCGGGTTGGCGGTGGTCGCGCTGCTGTCGCTCAGCTGGATGGTGGCCCAACTCCGCACCGGCACGGCGGACCGGATCACCGTCCCGGACCTGGCCGACCTCCCGGTCCGCCTGCGCGGCGCGGCGCTGGCGCGGGCCGTCACCGACGAGGCCGAACAGATCCCTGGCGTCTCCCGGGCCCGCGTACGGATCCTCGGCGGCCCGCGTGCGCGCATCGCTCTGACCCTCGCCCCGGGGGCGGCCCCGGGCCCCGTCCTCCACGAACTCGCGGCAGGGCCGCTTGCCCATGCACGGCGCTCTGTTGGGACGGCACTGTCGGCGGAGGCGCGGGTACGGGTGGAATCGGGTTCGGTTCCGAGGGTTCAGTGAACGTTCGTGGTGGTTTCTGTTCGCGCAGTTCCCCGCGCCCCTAAAGAAAGGGGCGCGGGGAACTGCGCGAACAGAAACCACCCACAACCCGCACCCGCAATCCCACCCCGCTCAAATCCCCCGCAGCGCACCCCCATCAACCGGCACCATCACACCAGTCAAATACGAAGCCGCCGGTGAAAGATAAAACGCCGCCACCCTCCCGAACTCCTCCGGCCTCCCGTATCGCCGCAGTGGAATCCCCGCCGCCGCGCGGGCCCGCGCACCCTCCGGGTCTCCGCCGAGCGAGTCGAGATGCTGGACCCTTTCGGTGTCGATCCGGGCCGGCAGCAGGCCGAACACCCGGATGCCCCGCGGCCCCAGCTCGTCCGCGAGCGTCTTCGCCGCCATCGCCAGCCCCGGCCGCAGGCCGTTGGAGATCGCCAGCCCGCCGATCGGCTCCCGTACCGAGGCCGACAGCACGAACCCGATCGAGCCGCCATCCCCCAGTTCACCCGCGAACCGCCGCGCGATGCGAACCGCCCCCAGGAACACCGACTCGAACGCCCCGGCCCACTCCTCGTCCGTCGCGGACAGCATCGACCCGGCCGGAGGGCCACCCGCGCTGATGAGGACCCCGTCGATCCTGCCGAAGTGCTGCCTCGCCGCGGCGATCACCCGCTCCCCGGTGTCCGACGAGGCGTTGTCGGCGACCACGCCGACCGCCACGGCGGCACCGCCCAGCCGCTTGACGGCCTCGTCCACCGCGGCCTGGCCGCGCCCGGTCAGCACCACCCGGGCCCCGTCGGCGACCAGCGCCTCCGCGCTGGCGAAGCCGAGGCCGCGGGTGGCGGCGGTGACGGCGTAGACACGTCCCTCAAGTCCGAGATCCATGGATCAGAGCTCCTCCTGTCGTGCTTTCTTCGGCTCTTCCAGCGCGAAGGCGGTGTTGACCAGGGCGACATGGGTGAACGCCTGCGGGGTGTTGCCCAGCTGCCGCTCGGCCTTCGGGTCCCACTCCTCGGAGATCAGGCCCAGGTCGTTGGAGATGGCGGCGACCCGCTCGAACAGTAGCCGTCCCTCCTCCCTCCGCCCGATCGCGATCAGCGCGTCCGCCAGCCAGAACGAGCAGGCCAGGAATGCGCCTTCGGTGCCCTGCAGGCCGTCCACCTGGGCGTCCTGGGGCTCCCCGGTGGAGTACCGCAGGACGAAACCGTCGTGGTCCAGCCCCTTCTGCACGGCGTCGACGGTGCCGACCACCCGCGGGTCGTCCGCCGGCAGAAAGCCGGTCTTGACCACGAAGAGGGTCGACGCGTCCAGTTCCTTGCCGCCGTAGTACTGGGTGAAGCTGCCCAGCTCCTGGTCGAAGCCCCGGGTGCAGACGTCCAGGTGGATCGCGTCGCGGACCTCGCGCCAGCGGTCCACCGGTGCCGCCATGCCGGTCATCTCGGCCATCTTCACGGCACGGTCGAAGGCGACCCAGCACATCACCTTGGAGTGCACGAAGTGGCGGCGTCCGCCGCGCACCTCCCACAGGCCCTCGTCGGGGTCGCTCCAGTGCTCCGCCAGAAAGCGCATGAACGAGTTGATGAGCGCCCAGACATGACGCTCCATCGGTATTCCCGCCGTCAGCGCGAGGTACAGGGTGTCTATCACCTCCCCGTACACGTCCAGCTGCAGCTGGTCGACGGCGGCGTTGCCGAAGCGGACCGGCGCCGAGCCCTCGTACCCGGGGAGCCAGTCGGCGGTGAACTCGGTCAGCCTGCGCTCGCCGGCCACCCCGTACATGGTCTGCAGGTCGGCCGGGTCGCCGGCGATGGCGCGCAGCAGCCACTCGCGCCAGGCCGAGGCCTCCTCGACATAGCCGCTGCGCAGCAGCGCCGAGAGGGTCATGGTGGAGTCGCGGAGCCAGCAGAAGCGGTAGTCCCAGTTGCGCTCGCCGCCGATCTCCTCGGGCAGCGACGCGGTGGCGGCGGCGACGATGCCGCCGGTGGGCTCGTAGGTCAGCGCCTTGAGTACGACCAGCGAGCGCATCACCGAATCCCGGTAGGGCCCGCGGTACTTGCTCACCGAGGCCCACTCCTGCCAGCCCCGCAGGGTCTCCTGGAGCGACTTCTCGGCGTCCTGGCGCGGCGGGCTGGAGTGGTGCGAGGGCAGCCAGCTCAGCACTATGGGGATCCGGTCGCCGGCGTTGACCTCGAACTGCCCGAAGGTGGTGAAGTTCTTGCCGAAGGTGCGGATCGCGGAGTGCCCGCGGATCCACACCGAGTCCGGGCCCGCCACCGCGACCCGGTGGTGGTCGGTGCGCCGCATCCACGGCACCACCCGCGCGTAGTCGAAGCGCAGCCGCATCTCGGCGTGCATCCGCACGCAGCCGGAGACGCCCACGACGATCCGCATCACATCGGGGGTGTGGTCCCGCTGCGGCATGAAGTCGATCACCTTGACGGTGCCGGTGTCGGTCTCCCAGACGGTCTCCAGGACCAGGCTGTCACCGACGTAGGAGCGGCTGGTGCACTCCTCGGCGCCCTCGGGCGCGAGCCTCCAGCCGCCGTGCTCCTCGCCACCGAGCAGGGCCGCGAAGCAGGTGGGGGAGTCGAACCGGGGCAGGCACAGCCAGTCGATGGAGCCGTCGCGGCCGACCAGGGCCGCGGTCTGCAGATCCCCGATCAGCGCGTAGTCCTCGATACGTCCGGGCATGTGCGTCCCCCTCACTCGGAAAGGCCGACGATTTCCTGGTCGGACGCTACTCCCCGGTCGCCCCGGCAGGGGCGCCAACCGACTCCCCGGGCGTGTCAGCTTTAGCTTGCTGGGCGGCCAGGAAGGCGGCCTTCTTCTCGGCGACCACGGCCTTGCGTTCGCGGTCCTTGATCTCCCGCCGCAGCAGTGCGCCCCAGGCGATCGGGATCAGCAGCGCGAACAGCCACCACTGGACCGCGTACGGCAGGTGCACGCCCTTGCCGACCACCGCCATGCTGCTGCTGTCGCTGTTGTTGGGCAGCGGCACCAGTTCGGCGGAGTCGCCGGCCGGGGCGGTCGGGCTGGTGCCGACCAGCTGCAGATAGCCGGCCAGTACCGGTTCGGGCTGGTGGCCGGCCTGTTCGAGGCTGTTGATCAGCATGAACTGCCGGTCGGGGAGCCCCTTGACGTCGCGGATGCCGCTGACCGCCGTGGTCTCGTCCGGCTGCAGCAGCCCGCTGACGGTGACCGTGCCGGACGGGGCGCCGGGCACCGTGGGGTACTGGTCGCCGGTGGTGTTGCCCGCGGTCACCCAGCCCCGGTTCACCAGCACCGCGTCGCCGTCGGCGGTGATCAGCGGGGTGACCACGTAGAAGCCGATGGTGTCCCCGGCCGCGTCGGTGCGGTGCCGCACCACGAACTGGTGCGCGGTGTCGTAGTGGCCGGTCGCCATGACCTTCCGGTACCGCTCGCTGCCGGGCACGGTGGCCCCGGGCCGGGTCAGTGTCCCGATCGGGACCGGCCCGGCCGACAGGTTCTGCGAGATCAGCCGGTTGCCGACGTTGGTCTGCTGGTAGCGGTGGAACTGCCACATGCCCAGCAGGTACATCACCGGGATCAGCACGAAGAAGACCAGGGTCAGGATCACCCAGCGCCGGGTCAGCAGGATGCGGAGCACCCATTGAAGGTACCCCCGCCCGATCTGTCCGCTTACGGCGGGCCCCGACCTCGGCCTGCGGGAGCGTCAGCCCTGGCGCTGCTGCGGCACGACGGCCTGCAGCAGGTGCAGGAAGGCGGCCTCGTCCACCACCGGCGTGCCGACCTCGCGGGCGCGCCGCGCCTTGGTGGTCCAGCCGCCCGGCTCGTTGGTGACCAGCAGGCTGGTCCTGCTGCTGACCGAACTCGCCACATGCAGGCCGGCCTCGGTCAGCCGTTCCTCCAGCAGTTCGCGGTCGGTGGCGGTGTCGCCGCTGATCGCCACCCGCATCCCCTGCACCAGCGGCTGCTCCGGCGCCCAGCGCCCGGGATTCGGGTACGGGCAGGCCGGGCGCCGGCGCGCGGGGCGGTAGGGGCTCCAGCCGCCGGTGCGAACGGAGCTGCGGTTGGAGGGGGAGGCGTCGGCGTCGTCCGCGAGGTGGTCCACCAGCGCGGGCGCCACGCACGGCTGGAACGGCAGCGGCAGCCCCGCCGCCACGGCCATCCGCAGGCTCGGCCGGAACACCTCGGCCAGCACCCGGGCGTCGTCCAGCGCGTGGTGCGCCTGACGGGGGATCACCCCGAAGTGCCCGGCCAGGGTGCCCAGGCGGTGGTTGGCCAGCGGCAGTCGCAGGTCCCGGGCCAGCACGATGGTGCACAGCCGCTGCTCGACCGGGGCCCGGCCACCCATCCGGGCGTACTCGCGGGAGATCATCGACCAGTCGAAGAGCGCGTTGTGCGCGACCAGCACCCGTCCGGAGAGCTGCTCCGCCAGCGGCTCGGCGATCTCCGGGAAGGTGGGGGCGCCCTCCAGGTGTTCGCTGGTCAGACCATGGATCCAGACCGGACCGGGATCGCGCTCGGGGTTGACCGGGGTGTACCAGTGGTCCAGCACCTCGCCGCGCGGGTCGAGCCGGTACACACCCACCGACACGATCCGGTCGGTGCGGCCCAGGCCGGTCGTCTCGACGTCCACCACGGCCCAGCCGCCCCGGGGATAGGGGTGCGCGTCGATGTCGTCCAGGCGGGTCGGTTCCATGGTCGTCCAGAATAGGGGCCCACTCTGACAGCTCCCGCCACGACGGCCGCACCGGTGCGGGCGGAATATCGTAGGCGGAGAACCACTTCCAGCTTTGTTCGCTTCTGTTGCCTGAGAGATTGAGACCCCTCCATGCGTGCCACCGTGATCCACGGCCCCCATGACATCCGGATCGAGGAGGTCCCCGACGCCGCGATACAGAAGCCCACGGACGCCGTTGTACGCACCGTCCTGGCCTGTATCTGCGGCAGCGACCTGTGGGCCTACCGCGGCGTCTCGGCGCGCGAGCCGGGGCAGCGGATCGGCCACGAGTTCCTCGGGGTGGTCGAGGCCGTGGGCTCCGAGGTGCGCGGCTTCAGGCCCGGTGACCTGGTCGTCGCCCCGTTCGTCTGGTCCGACGGCGTCTGCGAGTTCTGCGTCGAAGGCCTGCAGACCTCCTGCCCGCACGGCGGCTTCTGGGGCAGCCCCGGTTCGGACGGCGGCCAGGGCGAGGCGGTGCGGGTCCCCTTCGCCGACGGCACCCTGGTGCAGCTTCCCCAGGAGGCGGCCGCGGACCAGCACCTGCTGACCGCGCTGCTGGCGCTCTCCGACGTGATGGCGACCGGTCACCACGCCGCCGTGGCGGCCGGGGTGGGCTCGGGGTCGACGGTTGCCGTGGTCGGCGACGGCGCGGTGGGCCTGTGCGGGGTGCTTGCCGCCCGGCGCCTGGGCGCGGACCGGATCATCGCCATGGGCCGGCACGAGTCGCGCACCGCGATCGCCAGGACCTTCGGCGCCACCGACATCGTCGCGGAGCGCGGCGAGGCGGCCGTCGCCGCGGTGCAGGAGCTGACCGGCGGCGTCGGCGCGCACGCGGTGCTGGAGGCGGTGGGCACCGAGGAGTCGATGCGCACCGCGATCTCCATCACCCGCGACGGCGGCGCCGTCGGCTACGTCGGCGTGCCGCACGGCGGCAGCGCGGGCGTCGACATCGGCCAGATGTTCGGCCGCAATGTCGCCCTGCGCGGCGGCGTCGCCCCGGCCCGCGCCTACATCCCCGAGCTGCTCGCCGACGTCCTCAACGGCACCATCGACCCCTCCCCGGTCTTCGACGCCACCGTCGGCCTGGACGGCGTCCCGATCGGCTACAAGTCCATGGACGAGCGCACCGCCCTCAAGGTCAAGATCACCTTCTGACCGGCACGCCCGGACCGGCCGGTGCGAGCGCGACTAACGGAACGCTGCCTGGCCGGTCAGGGCCTGACCAATGACCAGCTGATGCATCTCCACCGTGCCCTCGTAGGTGAGGACGGACTCCAGGTTGTTGGCGTGGCGCATCACCGGGTACTCGTAGCTGATCCCGTTGGCGCCGAGGATGGTGCGCGCGGTGCGGGCGATCTCGATGGCCTCGCGGACGTTGTTGAGCTTGCCGTAACTGACCTGCTCGGGGCGCAGCGTGCCGGCGTCCATCCGCCGGCCCAGGTGCAGGGCCAGCAGCAGCCCCTTGTTGAGCTCCAGCGACATGTCGGCGAGCTTGGCCTGGGTGAGCTGGAAACCCGCGATCGGGCGGCCGAACTGCTCACGGCCGATGCTGTACTCGCGGGCGGCCTCCATGCAGCTGCGGGCCGCGCCCAGCGCACCCCAGACGATGCCGTAGCGGGCCTGGTTGAGGCAGCTCAGCGGCCCCTTCAGGCCGCGGACCTCGGGGAACGCGGCCGCTGCGGGCAGCCGGACGCCGTCCAGGACCAGCTCGCTGGTGACCGAGGCCCGCAGCGAGCCCTTGTGCTTGATCTCCGGCGCAGAGAAGCCAGGGGTGTCGGTCGGGACGACGAACCCCCGGATGCCGTCGTCGGTCTGCGCCCACACCACCGCGACGCCGGCCACCGAGCCATTGGTGATCCACATCTTGCGCCCGTCGAGCACCCAATCGGTGCCCTCGCGCTTGGCGCGGGTCCGCATCGAGGCCGGGTCGGAGCCGTGGTCGGGCTCCGTCAGGCCGAAGCAGCCGATGATCTCGCCCGCCGCCATGCCGGGCAGCCACTGCTGCCGGTGCTCCTCCGAGCCCCAGCGGTGGATCGCGTACATCGCCAACGAGCCCTGCACCGAGACCAGCGAGCGCAGCCCGGAGTCCGCGGCCTCCAGTTCCAGGCAGGCCAGCCCGTACTGGACCGCGGAGGCCCCGGCGCAGCCGTAGCCCTCCAGGTGCATTCCCAGCGCCCCGATCGAGCCCAGCTCCCTGGCCAGTCCGCGCACGTCCGGCAGTTCACCGCGCTCGTACCAGTCCGCGATGTGCGGCAGCACCCGGTCGGCGCACCAGGCCCGGACGGTGTCGCGCACCGCCAGCTCCTCGGCGTCGAACAGGTCGTCCAGCCCCAGCGGGTCGCGGGGATCGAGAGCGCTCTTGGGCATGCCGGAACCTCGTCGTCACAGCTGGCCGTCGTCGGTGACGGCCGGGTGCTGCCATGATTCCAAAGTCAGGGCGCGCGGGCCCAGCCGTCGCACCGGTGAGATCCGCCACCCCCTGGACGGCGGCACCCTGCTAGGACATCCGGGCTAGGGCATCCGCCGCAGCGCGGCGAAACTCAGCACCGGCATCGGCACCGACGGCCCCAGCGGCAGCGCGTGCGGGTGACGGACCGTGGCCGGCGGCGGCACCGGCGTGATCGCCCGCTCCAGCCGGACCGTCCCGAAGGGCGGCCGGACCGGAGCGGGCTCGGTACCCGGCTCGGGCTCGGGTTGGGAGCCGCGGCTCCGGGATGTGGGGCGCCTGGGCATGGCAGACCTCCGCAGCTGTCCCGCAGGGACGGTGCGCACTCGAAGGGGTTCAGACTGGACAACGACGCACCCCTGCCTGCGGTAGCGGGCTGGAAGGCTGCCATCGGTAGAGAAATTCATCGACAAAGCGTCCTGACGGCAGTCCTGGGACCGGTGATCCGGTCAAGGTCATACCCTGGGAGGCAGTCAAGGGGAGCGGGCCGCCATGTTGATCGACACATTCGGGCGCCGCGCAGTCGATCTGCGCGTGTCGCTGACCGATCGCTGCAATCTCCGCTGCACCTACTGCATGCCCGAACAGGGCCTGCAGTGGCTGCCCAAGCCCCAGCTGCTGACCGACGCCGAGGTGGTGCGCCTGGTGCGCCTGGCCGTCACCGCGCTCGGGGTGACCGAGGTCCGCTTCACCGGCGGCGAGCCGCTGCTGCGGCCCGGCCTGGTCGGCATCGTCGCCGCCTGCGCGGCCCTGGAACCGCGCCCCGAACTGTCGCTCACCACCAACGGCATCGGCCTGGCCCGTACCGCCGCCGCCCTGCGCGAGGCCGGTCTCGACCGGGTCAATGTCTCCCTGGACACCCTGGACCGGGAGACCTTCCACACCCTCACCCGCCGCGACCGCCTGGACGACGTGGTGGCCGGCCTGGCCGCCGCCGAGGCGGCGGGCCTGAGCCCGGTGAAGATCAATACCGTGCTGATGCGGGGCGTCAACGACCACGAGGCCGCCGACCTGCTCGACTGGTGCCTGGACCACGGCTATGAGCTGCGCTTCATCGAACAGATGCCGCTGGATGCCCAGCACGGCTGGGACCGCACCGACATGGTCACCGCCGAGGAGATCCTCGCCCGCCTCGGCGAGCGCTTCGCGCTGACCCCCGAACCGGACGGACGACGCGGCGCGGCCCCCGCCGAACGCTGGCTGGTCGACGGCCGGACCGGGCCGGACGGCCGCCCGGCCCGGGTCGGCGTGATCGCCAGCGTCACCCGCCCGTTCTGCCGGGCCTGCGACCGGACCCGGCTCACCGCCGACGGCCAGATCCGCAACTGCCTCTTCGCGACCGAGGAGACCGACCTGCGCGCCGCCCTGCGCGACGGCTCCGGCGACGAGGTCGTCGCCGAGTTGTGGCGCAAGGCGATGTGGGGCAAGAAGGCCGGCGCCGGCATCGACGACCCCTCGTTCCACCAGCCGGACCGACCCATGTCCGCCATCGGCGGCTGAGCGGGCGATACTCCAGGGATGAGCACCGAGGAGAACCCGCACTGTTCCGCGAAGGGCTGCCGTCAGACCGCCGTCTGGGTCCTGGCCTGGAACAACCCCAAGCTGCACACCCCCGAGCGCCGCAAGACCTGGCTCGCCTGCGACGAGCACAAGGAGCACCTGTCGCAGTTCCTGGACCTTCGGGGCTTCCTCAAGGACGTCGTCCCGTTCGCCGACTGGACCGGGTGACGGCGTACCGCCGTTGACCACATGGAGATGCCGGGCAGCCACGGGGGGAGCTGCCCGGCATCGGTCCGTCGGTTCCGGTACGAGTCCGGAACGCGTGTGCAGTATTGCATGCGCAAACGGGCCCTGAGAGGGGGAAACGAGAAAATCTCAGCAGGCTGGAAGGAGCCTGACAGAACCCTGTGAGTCAGCTCGCCGGCGGCGCCGCGGTCGGGGTCGGCGCCGGCGCGGCAGCGCCCGGTTCCAGCATCGGCTGCGGCTGGTGGCCGATGAAGGTGTCCGGCATGTTGGGGGAGTTCTCACGACCGGCGTTGGCGACCACCACGGCGAGGTAGGGGATGAATATCCCGCCGACCAGCGCGATGATCGCGACGATCCGGGACTCCTTCCAGAGCACCACGGCCAGGATCACGCAGAGCGTGCGCACCGCCATGGCGATCATGTAGCGACGCTGCCGCCCGCGCACGTCCTCGGTGAGGCTCGAACGAGCCCCGGTGATCCGTACGACCTCGACCTTGCCCTTGGACTTCCCCATGCCCGTCACGGTACGCCGCGCCACGTGCCGCATCGTGGCCGGGGCACCCGGTTTCTGGAGGAGATTCCCAGGATCCCCCCACCGGCCGCCCCGGCCGTCCCAGCGGCCCGTCAGGACGCCTGGCTCACCGAACTCATGTTGAAGTCGGCCACCCGGACCGGCGGCATCGCGGCCCGGGTGAACCAGTCGGCCCACTCGCGCGGCAGGCAGCGCTCGGTCCGTCCGGCCTCGGTGATCCGGCCCAGCAGGTCCACCGGCGACTCGTTGAAGCGGAAGTTGTTGACCGCACCGGTGACCTCGCCGTTCTCCACCAGATAGACGCCGTCCCGGGTGAGCCCGGTGAGCAGCAGCGTCGCCGGGTCCACCTCGCGGATGTACCAGAGGCAGGTCAGCAGCAGCCCGCGCTCGGTGCGGGCGACCATCTCCTCCATCGAGGCGGTGCCGCCGGTATCGACGATGAGGTTGTCAGGACCGGGACGCACCGGCAGCCCGGTCAGGCCCGCCGAGTGACGGGTCGTCAGCAGGTTGGCCAGCTCGCCGTCCCTGATCCAGTCCGTCGGCTCGATCGGCAGCCCGTTGTCGAAGGCCGAGGAGTCCCCGCCGGAGGAGTGGGTGATCACGAACGGGGCCGACTCCAGGCCCGGGTAGGCCGGGTCGCTGCGCAGCGTCAGCGGCAGCCGGGCCAGTCGGTCGCCGATCCTGGTTCCTCCGCCCGGCTTGGAGAAGACGGTACGGCCCTCCGCCGCGTCCCGGCCGCCGGCCGACCAGCTCAGGTAGATCAGCAGATCGGCCAGGGCCGAGGGCGGCAGCAGCGTCTCGTAGCGTCCGGCCGGCAGGTCGATGCGGCGCTCGCCCCAGACCAGCCGCTGGGCCAGCTGCTCCTCCAACGCGGCCGGGTCCACGTCGGTGAAGTCCCGGGTGGCCGCGCCGGCCCAGGCCGAGCCGGACAGGTCCGCGGTCTTGGCGTTGAGCTCGACCGTGCCGGTCGGCTGGTCGTGCCGCAGCCGCAGGCCGGTGGAGCTGCCCAGGTAGGTCGAGGTGACCGAGTGGTTGGCGAAGCCGTACAGCAGCCGGCCGCTCTTGCGCGCCCGCGCGAAGGCCTCGCCCAGCGCCGGGGCGAAGGCCGCGAAGACGTCCACGCCGGTCTCGGCGGGCTCCGCGGTGAAGTCGGCCGAGGCCGGACCGCTCGGCCGCACCAGCGGCTGGGCGTCCTCGGCCGGGCCCGCCTCGCGGGCCGCCGCCTCGGCCGCCCGCACCAGCGACTCCAGCTCGTCCGCGGTCACCGCCTCGCGGGAGACCACCCCCGAGGCGGTGCCCTCGCTGCCGTCCACCGTGGCGATCACGGTCAGCGTCCGGCCCCGGGTCACCCCGTTGGTGGTCAGCGCGTTCCCGGCCCAGCGCAGATTGGCGTCGGACTCCTCGTCGGCGATGACGACGCAGCCGTCGGTGCGCGAGAGTTCCAGCGCCCGCTCGACCAGCTCCGAAGGAGAAGACATCAGCGACCCGCTTCCTGCTGCGTGTTGAGAATGTTGACGGAGCGGAACAGCGCCGAGGGGCAGCCGTGCGACACCGCCGCGACCTGGCCCGGCTGCGCCTTCCCGCAGTTGAAGGCGCCGCCGAGCCGGTAGGTCTGCGGGCCGCCGACGGCCTCCATCGAGCCCCAGAAGTCGGTGGTGGTGGCCTGGTAGGCGAAGTCCTTGACCTGCCCGGCCAGCCGTCCGCCCCGGATCCGGTAGGCCCGCTGCCCGGTGAACTGGAAGTTGTAGCGCTGCATGTCGATGGACCAGGAGCGGTCCCCGGCGATGTAGATGCCGTCCTCGACGCCGGCGATCAGCCCGGCGGTGTCCGGGCCGTCGGCGGCCGGCCGCAGCGACACGTTCGCCATCCGCTGCACCGGCACATGGCCGGGGGAGTCGGCGAAGGCGCAGCCGTTGGAGCGGCCCAGGCCCTTGAGCCTCGCCATCCGCCGGTCGAGCTGGTAGCCGACCAGGGTGCCGTCCTTGACCAGGTCCCAGGACTGCGTCCGCACGCCCTCGTCGTCGTAGCCGATGGTGGACAGGCCGTGTTCGGCGGTGCGGTCCCCGGTGACGTGCATGACGTCGGAGCCGTAGCGCAGGCTGCCGAGCTTGTCGAAGGTCGCGAACGAGGTCCCGGCGTAGGCGGCCTCGTAGCCCAGCGCCCGGTCCAGCTCGGTGGCGTGGCCGATCGACTCATGGATCGTCAGCCACAGGTTGGTCGGGTCGATCACCAGGTCGTAGCGCCCGGCCTCGACGCTCGGCGCCTTCATCTTCTCGGCCAGCAGCACCGGCAGCTCCGCCAGCTCGTACTCCCAGTCCCAGCCCTTGCCCTGCAGGTACTCCCAGCCCCGGCCGACCGGCGGAGCCAGGGTCCGCATCGAGTCGAAGGCGCCGGTGGCGTCGTCCACCGAGACCGCCTCCAGCTCCGGGTTCAGCCGGATCCGCTGCTGGGTGGTGACCGTCCCGGCGCTGTCGGCGTAGAACTTGTTCTCCTGCACGGCCAGCAGTGATGCCGTCACATGGGACACGCCCTCGGCGCCCAGCAGCCGGCTGCTCCAGTCGGCGAGCAGCGCGGTCTTCTCCGCGTCCGAGACCTCGAAGGGGTTGACCTCGTACGAGGAGACCCAGGTCGCGTCCGGGTACACCGGCTCCTCGGCCAGCTCCACCAGGTCCTCGGTGCCGGAGGCGGCGCCGATGCCGGCCGAGAGCCTGGCCATCGCCACGGCCTGCTCGGCGACCCGCGCCGCGGCCGACGGGGTCAGGTCCACCCCGGCCGCGAAGCCCCAGGCGCCGCCCAGGACCACCCGCACGGCGAAGCCGAGCTGCAGCGTGTCCGAGGTCCCGGCCGGCCGCGCGTCCCGCAGCCGCCAGGACGCGCTGCGCACCCGCTCCAGCCGGAAGTCGGCGTGGCTCGCACCGAGCTCGCCGGCCCGCGCCAGCGCCGCGGCGGCCAGCGCGCGCAGCGGCAGCGCCAGGAAGGTGGGATCGAGGGACGGTGATGTGTCCGTCATCAAGCTCCTCCAGATGATGGGTCTCGCCTGGCATCCTGCCCTACCTCCGCCGATACCCATTCGCTTTTACCGGCGCGGCCGGGGTACGGTGTGGACACAACGACGCGGGGTGGAGCAGCTCGGTAGCTCGCTGGGCTCATAACCCAGAGGTCGCAGGTTCAAATCCTGTCCCCGCTACTCGCACGACAGAAGGTCCGGCACCCAGGTGCCGGGCCTTCTGCCGTTGTCCGGCTGCCATGTTGCACCCCACTGTGGGAAACCCACAGCTGAGGGCCGGTTCCACTGTCGGGCGCCGATTCGCCTGCCTGTGTCCTCTGCGGATAGCGTCGCCATGCGTAGGCCTGCGTACTCATGCGTTGGCTGTTTCTGCCAGTAGCTGTCACCCAGGAGAGAGAGGTGGACCGTTGAGCCGCTCGGTTCTCGTCACCGGAGGCAACCGGGGCATCGGCCTCGCCATCGCCCGAGCCTTCGCCGAGGCGGGCGACAAGGTCGCCGTCACCTACCGCTCCGGTGAACCCCCGGAGGGCCTCTTCGGGGTCAAGTGCGACATCACCGACGCCGAGCAGGTCGACCAGGCGTTCAAGGAGGTCGAGGCGGAGCACGGCCCCGTCGAGGTCCTGATCGCCAACGCCGGCGTCACCAAGGACGTGCTGCTGCTGCGCATGACCGAGGAGGACTTCACCTCGGTCCTGGACACCAACCTGACCGGCGCGTTCCGCGTCGTGAAGCGCGCCACCAAGCTGATGATGCGGGCCCGCAAGGGCCGTGTCGTGCTGATCTCCTCGGTCGTCGGCCTGACAGGATCTCCGGGCCAGGCCAACTACGCCGCCTCCAAGGCCGGCCTGGTCGGCTTCGCCCGCTCGCTGGCGCGCGAGCTGGGCCCGCGCAACATCACCGTCAATGTGGTCGCCCCCGGGTTTGTCGACACCGACATGACCTCGGTGCTCAGCGACGAGCGCCGGGCCGAGATCGTCGCGGGCGTGCCGCTGGGCCGTTACGCGGATCCGTCCGAGATCGCGTCCACCGTCCGCTTCCTCTCCTCCGACGAGGCCGCGTACATCACCGGAGCCGTCATTCCCGTCGACGGCGGATTGGGCATGGGTCACTGACCGACATGAGTGGAATCCTCGAAGGCAAGCGCATCCTCGTCACCGGCGTGCTGTTGGAGACCTCCATCGCATTCCAGGTGGCCAAGCTGGCCCAGGAGCAGGGCGCGGAGATCATCCTCACCGCCTTCCCCCGCCCCAGCCTGACCGAGCGCATCGCCAAGAAGCTGCCCAAGCCCTGCAAGGTGCTGGAGCTGGACGTCACCAACGCGGAGCACCTGGACGGGCTGGCCGAGAAGGTCCGCGAGGAGTTGGGCGGCCTGGACGGAGTGGTCCACTCCATCGGCTTCGCCCCGCAGGACGCCCTCGGCGGCAACTTCCTCAACACCCCGTGGGAGTCCGTGGCCACCGCCGTGCACGTCTCGGCGTTCTCGCTGAAGTCGCTGACGATGGCCTGCCTGCCGCTGATGGAGGAAGGCGGCTCGGTCGTCGGCCTGACCTTCGACGCCACCATCGCCTGGCCGCAGTACGACTGGATGGGCCCGGCGAAGGCCGCGCTGGAGGCCACCTCCCGCTACCTGGCCCGCGACCTCGGCAAGCAGAACGTCCGCTGCAACCTGGTCTCGGCCGGTCCGCTCAAGTCGATGGCCGCCAAGTCGATCCCCGGCTTCGACACCCTGGCCGACACCTGGAACGGCCGCTCCCCGCTGCCCTGGGACGTCACCGACCCCGAGCCGGCCGGCCGCGGCGTGGTCGCCCTGCTCTCGGACTGGTTCCCCAAGACCACCGGCGAGATCGTCCACGTAGACGGCGGCCTCCACGCCATCGGCGCCTAGCGCCCCGTAGGGGCGCGGGGAACTGCGCGACCAACCACCCACCAAGGTGCACGGTTGCCCAAACAGCCCCCGCGCCCCCATCAGGTTCCCTCGTCAACGCTGCACCGCCCCACCACCCAGGCCGCCCGCTCCGCCGCCCTTGCCCCGTCCCGCAACCTGATCGCCTCGACGATGTCACCGTGCGGGACGTACCGCTCCGCGGCCAGCACCGGCCCCACGTCGTTCCGCAGGTGCGTCCGCAGCACCTCGCCCAGGTCCGCGTAGAGCGCGGCCAGCACCTCGTTGTGGCTGGCGGCCACCACCGCCTGGTGGAACGCCGCGTCGGCCTGGACGAAGGACTCGGCGTCCCCGCCCCGCCAGGCCTCCTCCCGCCGCTCGCTGGCGAGATCCAGCAGCTCCAGGTCCCGCTCGGTCCGCCGCCCCGCGGCCAGCCGTGCCGCCGAGGACTCCAGCGTCGCCCGCAGCTCGGCGACCTGCTCCTGCTCCGCGTCCGCGAACCGCCGGTGCATCACCCCGGCCAGCTCGCTCGTCGCCAGCACATAGGTCCCCGAGCCCTGCCGGATGTCCAGCAGCCCGTTGTGCGCCAGCGCCCGCACCGCCTCGCGGACCGTGTTGCGGGCCACGCCCAGCTGTTCGACCAGCTCGACTTCGGTGGGGATGCGGGAGCCCACCGGCCACTCGCCCGAGGTGATCTGGATCCGCAGCTGCGCGATCACCTGGTCGGCCAGCGGCTCACGCCGGGGCGAGGTCAGTGCCATGGACTCTCCTTGTCGAGGGTTGTGCAGTGATCCCATCATCGCGCTCCCGCGCTGCGCAAAACTAAGTCATCCCATCATTCTATGATGGTTCCATGCCTGCCGCTGAGACCACCGCACCCACGCCGCCTTCCACCACCCACCGGCCGCTGCCGATCCTCACCCCTCGGCGCGCCCGTCTGCTGCTCATCGTCGCCATCGCGGTGGCCGCCTTCAACCTGCGCCCGGCCGTCGCCGCCCTAGGGCCGATGCTGGACCAGGTCCGCAGCACGCTGGGGATGAGCGCGGCCGTCGCCGGCATCCTGACCGCGCTGCCCTCGCTCTGCTTCGCCCTGTTCGGCCTGCTGGCGCCCACCCTGGCCCGCCGGATCGGTCCCGCCGCCACCGTCTGCGCCGGCATGGGCGCCATCACGCTCGGTCTGGCCGCCCGTGCGATCGCCCCGAACAGCGCGCTGTTCCTGCTGCTCAGCGCCCTGGCCCTGGGCGGCATCGCGGTCTCCAACGTGCTGATGCCGGTGCTGGTGAAGCGCTACTTCCCGGACCGGGTGGGGCCGATCACCGGGCTCTACTCGATGTCGCTGGCCCTCGGCACCTCCGCGGCGGCCGCCGTCGCAGTCCCGCTGACCAAGGCGCTGGGCGGCAGCTGGCGGGTCGGCCTCGGCGTCTGGTCGCTCACCGCGGCCGTCGCCCTGGCGGTCTGGCTGGCCCAGCTCGCGCTCACCCGCCGCGACCGGGCCGGCTCCGGCGCCGTCCCGGCCCCTGCCGCGCCCGCCCCGGCCAAGCATGGGGTATCCCCTGCTCGAAGAGCTCGGGGAGAGATCACCCGCAGCCGCACCGCCTGGGCCCTCGCCGTCTTCTTCGGCCTGCAGGCCACCGCCGCCTACGCCACCCTGGGCTGGCTGCCACAGATCTTCCAGGACGCCGGGATCTCGGCCTCCGAGTCCGGGCTGCTGCTCGCGGTCTCCATGGCCGTCAGCGCCCCGCTGGCCTTCGTCATCCCGGCCTACGCCGTACGCCGCCCCGACCAGGGCGCCATCGTGGTCATCCTGTCCGCAGCCGGCCTGGCCGCCTACGCCGGGCTGGCGTTCGCCCCGGCGGCCGCTCCCTGGATCTGGGCGCTGCTCGCCGGGTTCGCCAACTGCGCCTTCCCGCTCACCCTGACCATGATCGGCCTGCGCGCCCGGACCGGGGAGGGCGTGACCCGCCTCTCCTCCTCACCCAGGGCGTCGGCTATCTGATCTCGGTGCCAGGACCGATCCTGATCGGCGTCCTCTACCAGCACGAGCACGGCTGGTACGGGCCGCTGGCCTTCCTCGCGGTGCTGATGTCGATCCAGGCCCTGGTCGGCCGCCGGGCGGCCCGTCCGCGTCAGATCGAGGACGAGATCCACGGGTAAGAGGGACGACCCCCCTGCTTCTCATCCAAAACCCGGTGGCAGACTCGTCGCATGCCCGTTCTCGAACCCAATCCCACCGGCGGCAACAAGAAGCTGCTGCAGATGTTCGGCCTGATCCTCGCCATCCTCGTGGTGATCGGCGTCATCGCCTCCTTCGCCACCACAATGGGCTGACTTGGTCCCGCTCCCAGTACCCGGCTCCGCGAATTCTGGGAAGCTGGCAGGTATGAGCGTCGATTCGTCCCGCAGGATCATCGTCCTCCGGCACGCCAAGGCCGACTGGCCCGCCGTGCCCGACCACGAGCGGCCGCTGGCCGACCGCGGCCGCAAGGACGCACCCGTCGCCGGACGCTGGCTCGCCGGCACCGGCATCATCCCCGACCTGGCCCTGTGCTCCACCTCCGAGCGCACCAGGGAGACCTGGAAGCTGTTCGCCCACGAGCTTCCGACCCGGCCCAGAACGGTCTACGAGGAGCGCCTCTACGAGGCGAGCCCGGGCCGGCTGATCGAGGTCATGCAGGAACTGGTCCCCGAGGAGGTCCGGACCGTCCTGCTGGTCGGCCACAACCCGGGCGTGCAGGGCCTGACCGAGGTCCTCACCGGCGGCTTCGAGGGCGACACCCTGACCCGGCTGCGCAGCAGCGGGTTCCCGACCTCCGCCGTCGCCGTGCTCACCCTCGACACGCCCTGGAAGGCCGTCGAGCCCGGGGTGGCCCACCTCACCACCTTCTGGTCGCCCAAGGACTGACCCAAGGCAGGGGTGCGCGAGTCGCCTCGCGCACCCCTGCGACGTGCCCTGCGGTCAGTGCGCCGCCATCGGCCCGTCCGCGTCCTCGACCTCTTCCCGGGAGATGCCCAGCAGGTAGAGCACGGTGTCCAGGAACGGGACGTTGACCGCGGTGTCGGCGGCCTCGCGGACCACCGGCTTGGCGTTGAAGGCGACGCCCAGGCCGGCCGCGTTGAGCATGTCCAGGTCGTTGGCGCCGTCGCCGATCGCGACGGTCTGCTCCAGCGGGACGCCGGCGGCCTCCGCGAAACGGATCAGCATCCGGGCCTTGCCGGCCCGGTCCACGATCTCGCCGACCACCCGGCCGGTGAACTTCCCGTCCACCACCTCCAGGGTGTTGGCGGCGGCGAAGTCCAGGCCGAGCCGCTCCACCAGGTCGTCGGTGACCTGGGTGAAGCCGCCGGAGACGATGGCGACCTGGTAGCCGAGCCGCTTCAGGGTGCGGATCAGGGTCCTGGCTCCCGGCGTCAGCCGGACCTCGGACCGGACCTTGGCGACCACGTCCGCGTCCAGACCCGCCAGCAGCGCCACCCGGGCCCGCAGCGACTCGGCGAAGTCCAGCTCGCCGGCCATGGCCGCGGCGGTCACCGCCGCCACCTCGGCCTCGCAGCCCGCGTGCGCCGCGAAGAGCTCGATCACCTCGTCCTGGATCAGCGTCGAGTCGACGTCCATCACGATCAGCCGCTTCGCCCGCCGCTCCAGGCCCGAGCGGACCACCGCGACATCGACCCGCTGCACCGCGGCCTCGGCCGCGAGCTCGGCCCGCAGCCGCTCGGTCGGCACCCCGGAGACGGCCAGTTCCACCGCGGTGACGGGGTACTTGGCCAGTCGGAACACCCGGTCGATGTTGCCGCCGCAGTCGGTGATCCGGGCGCTGAGGGCCGCCACCGCGGCGGCGCTCAGCGGGTGGCCCAGGACGGTCACATGCGAGCGGCCCTCGCCGCGCGGGCGGTTGTCGCCGGTCCCGGAGATGACCTCGGCCTGCAGATGCTGCCGGTCGGCCCACTGGTGCACGGTGGCGCGCAGCTCGCCCTCCTGCGGCGGCGCCGTCACCAGGGCGCAGAGGACTATCCGGCCCCGGGTCACCACCTGCTCGAAGTCGACCACGTCGACCCCGTACTCGGCGAGGGTGGTGAAGAGGCCGGTGGTGATACCGGGGCGGTCCTTGCCGAACACCTTGACCAGCAGAGTCCGGGGTGCGGGAGCGGCCTCGGGGGCCGGGGACTGAGCGCTCATGATGCGGCCAACGCTACCTGGCCGAAGTTACCGTTCCGCGAACCGTCCCGCCCACCGGACAGCGGACTCGGGGCCGCTACCTCCCAGGTGGGGCCGTGGGCGGGGGCGGTGCCTGTGCGGGACCGCCCGAGTACGGGTTGTAGCCGCCAGGCGGGGGCCCCACCGGCGGCGGAGCCGGCGGGGCGGCCGGGGGAGTGGCGTACGGGTTGTCGGGCGCGGGGGCCGGCGGCGGCGCGCCCGGCGGCAGATAGGGCTGCTGCGGCTGCTGGTAGGGGCGCGGTTCCTGGCGTGTCGGCTGGTCCCGGTATTCGGACGGGTACTCGGACGGGTACGGCGAGGGGTAGCCGGCCGGGTACTCCGCCGTGCGGTCCGGGGTGACCGGGATGCCGCCCGGCGCCGACGGGGTCATGGCCACCCGCTTCGCGGAGGCGAACCGGCCCACCAGCAGTGCCCCGAGGAAGCCGAACACCACCCCTTCCGCCAGTCCCAGCACCATCCCCATCAGCAGGTTCCCGCTGATGCTCAGTCCGGCGCCGACCGCGTTGAAGCCGAACACCGACAGGTTGGCGTTCACCGACACGTCCGCCAGCACCAGCAGCACCGGGGTGACCACGGCCATGGCCACCCCCAGCCGCAGCGCGGCTCCGGCCGCCTCGCGCGCCCCGCTCTGCGGCAGCACCGGACGCGGGGTCCGCACCGCCGCCACCACGCCGATGGCCAGCAGCATCAGCGCCACGGCCACCGGCAGCAGCCACACCCGACCGTCCAGCTGCGTCAACCTGGTCAGGGTGATGCTCTGTCCGGTGCCGCCCTTGAGCAGCTGGTTCACCGGGGAGGGCAGGAACTGCGCCAGCGGGCCGCTGGCCTTGCCGGTCAACGGGACGGCCATGCCGAGCACCACGGCGAGGAACACCCCGTTGGGCGTGGCCAGCAGCGCGGCGCCCACCGTCTTCGCCCCGCCGTTGCCCATCAGCCCGACCACGATCCCGGACAGCGCACCCACCAGTACGGTCCCGACCAGCATCGTCACCACGGCCGAGGCGACCGGGCGGACGGTGCGGTGCAGTGACTCCCAGCCGGCCGGCAGCGGGCAGCGCCTGGAGGCGAGCAGCGCGAGCGCCAGCACCACCAGCACCCACAGCAGGCCGAGCGCGAGCGTCGGCGCCATGTTGACCTTGAAGCCCACGGTCGGGTTGGTGCCGCCGCCGAGGAGGCTCCCGATACCCCCCAGCAGGCCGCCGGTCCCGCCCGATCCCGAACCCGAACCGGACCCGGTTCCGGAGCTGTTGTTGCCGATCAGCCCGCCGAGCCCGCCGAGCGGATCACCGCTCCCGGAGCCCGAGCCGCTCCCGCTGCCCGGCAGCGAGTTGAGCTTGATGGCCACGGTGCCGTTCCCGGACCAGGCCCCGATCGCCAGCAGCACCATGAAGGCGACGACCGCCCCGGCGGCCCTGGCCAGCAGCAGCCCGGGTTGCAGCACCTGATGGCGCCGCAGCGGTCTGACGAACAGCCGACCCAGCACCACTGCACCCACCAGGGTGATTCCCAGCGGGATGATCCCGATGGCGCCCTGGGCGCCGGCCGCGTCGATGCCGAAGAACGAGACGTCACCCGAGGGGCTGATCCTGCCGCCGACCGCCATCGCGACCAGGGCCGCGGTGAGCGCTCCCAGCGAGGCATAGGTGTCCAGGCCGAGCAGGTGGATCCCCAGCGCGGTCGCGGCCGCCATCGCGGCGAAGGCCCAACTCACGGCCACCGCCCCGGATACCGCCGCGTACAGCGCGCCGTCGCGCAGTCCGCCGCCCGGCCCTGCCGTGCCCGCCATCGGTCGCTGGTGCCCGTACACCGTCATCGTCTAACCGCCCCCAAGCGAACTGCTGCCCATCCGTCAGGTTGCCACAGGGTCACGGTAGTGGGGTCCGGTTCCGCGTACGTCGATCGAGCTGGAATGATTCCCCCCATCGTTCGGCATCCCTAAACTTCCCCTGTCAAGAGTGGGGACTATCTCGGGGGACTACATCGTGGGGCAGGCAACAGTGCCGCAGCTGGTACTTGAACTCAACGGACAACGCAGAACACTGGAACCCGGCCGGAGCTACTCGATCGGGCGCGATCCGCAGTCCGATGTGGCGGTGGACGACGCCAGGGTCTCCTGGCGCCACGCCACCATCGCGTACCACGGCAACGGCTGGGTCATGGAGGACCTGGGCAGCACCAACGGCACCTTCGCCAACGGCCAGCGGGCCAATCAGGTCCAGCTGGGCCAGGGGACTGTGGTGACGCTGGGCAACGCCGAGAGCGGTCCGCGGCTGAACTTCGCGGGCCTGCCCAGTCCGGTCGCTCCGGTCGGCGGCGACGCCTGGCACGACCAGGGCACCGCCCGCTTCAACCCCGGGGCCCAGAACGCGGCCCAGGCCGGCTACGTCCAGCAGCCGCCGCAGCAGGCCCAGCAGACCCCGCAGTGGGAGCAGCAGTACGGCGGCGGCGCGGCGGTGCCCCCGCAGCAGGGCGGCGGCTACGCCCAGCAGCCCTCGCAGCCCGCCCCCGAGCCGGTCTACGGCTCGCGCAACCCCACCATGGTCCGCAACCTGGCCGGCGGCCTGCGCACCATCAGGATCGGCCGCGGGCTGGACAACGAGCTGGTGGTCTCCGACCTCTCGGTCTCCCGACACCACGCCGAACTGCGCCAGCTGCAGGACGGCCGCTACGAGATCGTCGACCTCGAGAGCCACAACGGCACCTACCTCAACGGCCAGCCGATCTCCCGTCAGCTGCTCGGCCCCACCGACATCGTCGGCGTCGGCCACTCGACCTTCCGGCTGGTCGGGGACCAGCTGGAGGAGTTCGTCGACACCGGTGAGGTCTCCTTCTCGGCCCGCCACCTGGTGGTCAAGGTCCAGCACAAGGGCGCCGAGAAGATCCTGCTGAACGACGTCAGCTTCGGGGTCCCGGAGAAGTCGCTGGTCGCGGTCATCGGCCCGTCCGGTTCCGGCAAGTCCACGCTGCTGCGGGCGCTCACCGGCTACCGCCCCGCCGACAACGGCGACGTTCTGTACGACGGCCGCAACCTCTACAAGCAGTTCGCCGAGCTGCGCCAGCGCATCGGCCTGGTGCCGCAGGACGACATCCTGCACTCCCAGCTGACGGTCCGTACGGCCCTGAAGTACGCGGCCGAACTGCGGTTCCCCGGCGACACCGAGGCCTCCGAGCGCGAGCGCCGGGTGGACGAGGTGCTCACCGAGCTGCACCTGGAGAAGCGCGCCGACAACCGGATCACCGCGCTCTCCGGCGGCCAGCGCAAGCGCGTCTCGGTCGCCCTGGAGCTGCTCACCAAGCCGTCGCTGATCTTCCTGGACGAGCCCACCTCGGGCCTGGACCCGGGCATGGACCGCGACGTCATGAAGATGCTGCGCGGCCTGGCCGACGAGGGCCGCACGGTCCTGGTGGTGACCCACTCGGTGGCCGAACTCGCGCTCTGCGACCGGCTGCTGGTGATGGCGCCGGGCGGCTCGGTGGCCTACTTCGGGCCGCCGAAGGAGGCGCTGCACTTCTTCGGGTACGAGACCTGGGCCGACGTGTTCCAGGCCTTCGAGAACTACCCGGACCACGACTGGGCCGGACGCTTCCGCGGCTCGGTGCACTACCAGATGTACTCGGCCGACGTCGAAGCCGTGCAGGCCCAGTCCGTGCAGATACAGCACGAGCAGTCCAAGCCGCCGAAGCAGCAGAGCTGGGGCTCCCAGCTGTCCACGCTGATCCGCCGCTACGCCACGGTCATCGGCGCGGACAAGGGCTTCGTCGGCCTGCTGATCGCGCTACCGCTGATCATGGGCGCGATGAGCCTGGCCCTGGGCACCTCGGCCGGTCTGGTGGGCACAGGTGATCCGCAGAAGCCCAACTCGGACGCCGGCACCCTGCTGCTGGTGATCGCCGTGGGCGTGGTCCTCACCGGGGCGGCCAACTCGGTCCGAGAACTGATCAAAGAACGGGTCATCTACGAGCGCGAACGCGCGGTCGGCCTGTCCCGCTCGGCGTACATGATGTCCAAGGTGATCGTGCTGGGCCTGATCACCGCGCTGCAGTCGATCGTGCTCTCGGTGATCGGCATTCTGCCGAACAAGCTGCCGAAGAGCGGCCTGGTGATCTCGTCCTCGCCGCTGCCCGAGATGGTGCTCGTCTTCACCCTGCTCGGCATCGTCTCGATGATGCTCGGCCTGGTGGTGTCCGCCGTGGTCAAGACCGCTGAGAAGACCATGCCGTTGCTGGTGCTGCTGGCCATCCTCCAGGTGGTCTTCTGCGGCGTGCTGGTCAAGCTGACCCAGCCCGGCGTGGCCCAGCTGGTCTGGTTGGTGCCTTCACGCTGGGCGGTCGCCGCGGTGGCGTCCACCATCGACCTGGCCCACATCGGGGACCCGGCGCATGCCGACGATCCGCTGTGGAAGCACACGCTGGCCCAGTGGTCCATTGACACCGGCGCTCTGGTGCTGCTCGGGGTGGTCTGCGCGGTTCTGGTGGTCCGGCTGCTCCGTCGGCACGAGCCCGAGGTCATGCGGCAACGCTGACCCGTCGACCCGCCCGACCGACCGGGGCCGCCCGCCTGCTCGACAGGCGGGCGGCCCCTTGTCTTGTTCGAGTTGTCTTGTTCGACCGCATATCACAATCGGCATTACCGAGAAAGGATCTTTGCGGCCTCATACCATTCACGCGTACCTCACAGGAATCACACGTTGACCACTGAACGGGGACAATGCGGATGGCGCACATGGATGGGTTCACCTACGGCTGGGTGAACCCCTTGCTGGCCTACATCGTCGCCGTGATCGGCGCCGCGCTGGGGCTTCGCTGCACCGTACGGGCTCTGGACCTGCCGCCGGAGCGGCGCCGCGGCTGGCTGTTCCTGGCCGCCTGCTCCATCGGCTGCGGGATCTGGACCATGCACTTCATCGCGATGCTGGGCTTCTCGGTCAGCAGCGCCACCATCGTCTACAACATCCCGCTGACCCTGGCCAGTCTGCTGTTGGCGATCGTCGTGGTCGGCGTCGGGGTCTTCTACGTCGGCCACCGCCCGCCCGACACCATGACGCTGCTGGTCGGCGGGGTGCTGACCGGCGGCGGTGTCGCCGTGATGCACTACCTGGGCATGGCCGCCATGGAGCTCAACGGATCGGTCGACTACAACCCGCTGGTGGTGGTGCTCTCGGTCCTCATCGCCGTCTTCGCCGCCACCGCGGCGCTGTGGATGACCCTGAACATCCGCAAGCTGTGGGCGTCGCTGCTGTCCGCGCTGATCGCGGGGGTGGCGGTGACCGCGATGCACTACATGGCGATGCAGGCGGTCAGCGTCCGGCTCTCCGGGACGGAGCCCCGGAACGGGGTCCCGGTCGGCCAGTTCATCCTGCCGGTGGCGGTGGGCATCGTGGTGTTCCTGACCGTGGCCGCGATCACGGTCGCAATGTCACCGAGGGAGGGGTGGCGGGAGGAGCGCGAGGCGGAACCCCAGGAGCGCATCCAGGTCGACCTGTTCGAGGGCAGGTTCCGCGGGAACTGATCCATCGTCAGGCCGCCTTCTGCGTCGGAGCTGCTGCCCGTTCCAGGCAGTGCTCGAAGCCCGCCAGTGCCCGGCCCCAGCGCGGCGCCCGTCGCGGTCAGTCGGTAGTGCACCAACGGCGGCGGCCCGGCCGCCAGTTCACGTACCAGCAGCCCGGCATGGACCAGCTCGGACAGTCGGGACGACAGCATCCGTGCGTTCAACCGCGGTGCCGCGGCCCGCAGCTGGTCGAAGCGGTCGTCGCCGCGCAGCAGCGCGCCCAGTACGGACAGCGTCCAGCGCTTCCCCAACAGCGCGAACAGCGCCGCCATCTCCTCGTTCACACCGTGATCATACGCTCCGTGTGCGTCCGGTCACCGGGAGAGGATGAGATGCAGGTCGCCGAACTCGTGCCAGAGGTACCGCTCGCGCAGCGCCTCGGCGTAGCTCAGGTCGAGCAGCGGCCGGCCGGCGATCGCCTCCAGCATCAACAGATGTGAGGCGCGCGGTTCATGAAGACCCGTCAGAATCCCGTCCACCACCCGCACCCCGCGCTGCGGTGTGATGACCAGCTCGGTCCAGCCCGACGCCGCCCGCAGCACGCCCTCGGTGCTGTCACCACGGTCGGCGGCGGACTCCAGGGCCCGCACCGCGGTCGTCCCCACCGCGATCACCCGCGATCCGGCCCGTTTGGCCGCCTGCACCACCCGTACCGTCGGCTCCGGGACCTCGAACCACTCCGCGTAGGGCGGTTCGTGCGACTCCAGCGAGGCGACCCCGGTGTGCAGGGTGATCGGCACGATCTGCACGCCCCGGCTCACCAGCCGGGCCACCAGCTCGGCCGTGAACGGCCGCGCCGCACTGGGCATCTCCGCCGACCCGCCGCGCACCTCGGCCGGCGGTCGGGCGAACACCGTCTGGTAGGCGGCGAGCGGCCGGTCGCCGTCGGTGTAGGCGTAGCGGATCGCCCGCCCGTGCGCCGCCAGGTAGGCCAACGGGTCGGGGACGGTGAACTCCGCCGCCCACAGCCGGGGTCCGACGCCCTCCAGTAGCCTCAGCGAGGCTCCGCCGGCCAGCAGTACCGTGACCGCGCCGTCCCGATGGTCGCGCTGCCGGGTGCTGCCGTGCCCGTCCGGCGTCCGCAGCTCCACCACCCAGCGCTGCCGGGACCGCCGGGTGGAGAAGTGGACGACGACCTGCTCGCCGCTGCCGGCCACCCGGCCGTCGACCGCGGCGGGCAACGTGGCCGAGACGTTCACCACCAGCACGTCACCGGGGTGCAGCAGCTGCGGGAGCTCCCGGAAGGCGTGGTGACCGACCGTCAGTTCCCCGTGCGGGCCCCGGCCGCCGTACAGCAGGCGAACGTCGTCGCGGCCGGTGCGGCCCCGCTCCTCCGGCGGCGCGGTCGCCTCCAGCTCGTCCGGCAGCTCGAACTCGTCCAGGCCGAAGCCGTCCAGGGCCGCCACCGGATCGGGTGCGGGCGCGGCCAGGTGCCCGGCCCGGTCCCCGCGCTTGCCCAGCCGCTTGCGGTCCTGCCCGGGTGCCGGGAACTTCCCCGGCACCCTCACGTTTCGCTCCGCCATCACGTCCCCCGTCCGCTGCTGCACCCTCATCGCGTCCATTCCTTCGCCGTCCGCCCCGACACCGCGTACCGTCCGCTCGCTGCCCCGCTGCCGATCAGCTCCAGCAGCGCCGGGACGGCGGCGTCCTCCGGCAGCGGCCGACCGCTGTCGTCGTCGCCGGGCACCGCCGCCGCGTACATCGCGGTGCGCATGTCCCCCGGGTCCACCGACCACACCCGCAGCGCGGGCTCCTCCTGGGCCAGCACCGCGGACCAGTGGTCCAGCGCGGCCTTGCTGGCGCCGTAGCCGCCCCAGGTCTCATAGGCCTCCACGGCGGCGTCCGAGCTGATGTTCAGCACCGTCCCGCCGGACTCCCGCAGCAGCGGCAGCGCGGCCTGCACCAGGCCCAGCGGCGCGACCGTGTTCACCGTCAGCGCCTCGGCGAAGCCGGTCAGCGACTGCTCGGCCAGCGGCACCAGCGGCTCCGCGCCCAGCACACTCGCATTGTTGACGAGCAGGTCGATACCGCCCAATCCGCGTGCGGCCGAGACCAGTTCGGCCCGGTGCGCGGGGTCGGCGACATCCCCGGGCAGTGCCACCACCGGTCCGTCCAGCTCCGCCGCGACGGCGCCGAGCGCCTCCGCGCCCCGGGCGTCCAGCACCAACGACCAGCCCTGCGCGGCGAGCGCCAGGGCGAGCGCCCGGCCCAGCCCCCGCGAAGCTCCGGTCACCACTGCGACAGCCATGTCCACTCCTCGGATGGTCGTGTCCTCCTGCCTACGAAGGTAGGCAGGAGCGGGCCCGCCGTACCTCGGCCGTCGGGGAGCGGTCCGGCGGGCCCTTGGTCCTAGTCCTTGGGACCTGGTCCGCCACCCCCTGAGCCCGATGCCCGGCGATCACCTCGGCGGTACGGTGACGGCATGGCCAAACGTCCGAGCGCCGAGCAGCTGAGCGCCGAGCAGCCGAGCGCCCACGCGGCGTCCGACGAACCCTGCCTGGGCGGCATCGAGGCGATCAGCTCCGCCGTGCTGGCGATGAGCCGTCACCTGGAGGTGCGCGAGGTGCTGCAGCGCATCGTCGCCTCGGCCCGCACCCTGGTCGGCGCGGAGTACGCGGCCCTGGGCGTCCCCGACGACCACGGCGGCTTCGCCCAGTTCGTGGTGGACGGCATCAGCGACGCCCAGTGGCGGGCCATCGGCCCGCTGCCGCGCCAGCACGGCATCCTGGCCGCGATGCTCAAGGACACCGCCCCGCAGCGCCTCGCCGACGTCCGCGACGACCCCCGCTTCGGCGGCTGGCCCAGCGCCCACCCGGACATGAGCGCCTTCCTCGGCGTCCCGATCCTGGACGGCGACGACATCATCGGGGCGCTCTTTCTTGCCAACAAAAGCCGCCCCGGTGAGATCTTCACCGCCCACGACGAGCACCTGCTGCGCATCCTCGCCGCCCACGCCGCCATCGCCCTCACCAACGCCCGCCTCTACGAGCGCAGCCGGGAGCTGACCCTGGCCGGCGAGCGCGCCAGGATCGCCCACGACCTGCACGACGCGGTCTCGCAGAAGCTGTTCTCGCTGCGGCTGACCGCCCAGGCGGCCTCCGCGCTGGTCAGCCGGGATCCGGACCGGGCCCGCGCCGAGCTGGCCGAGGTCTCCCGGCTCGCCGCCGAGGCCGCCGAGGAACTGCGCGGCGTCGTGATCGAGCTGCGTCCGGCCGCCCTGGACGAGGACGGCCTGCTGCCGACGCTCACCTCCCAGATCGAGGTCCTGGACCGGGCCCACGCCGCGCGCGTCAGCTTCACCCACACCCGCGTCCGCGCCCTGCCCTCGGCGCAGGAGGCGGCGCTGCTCCGGGTCGCCCAGGAGGCCCTGCACAACGCCCTGCGCCACTCCGGCGCGGAGGCGGTACGGGTGGAGTTGCACCCGGCCGATGCGGGCCGGGGCGCGGTGCTGACCGTCACCGACGACGGCGCCGGCTTCGTCCCGGACGAGGTGCGCCGGGCCGGTCGGCACCTCGGCCTGGTGTCCATGCGCGACCGTGCCGCCGGAGTCGGCGGCACGCTGCGGATCGAGTCGGCCCCCGGCCGGGGGACCGTGGTCGTACTGGAGGTTCCCGGTGGCTGACAGCCCGAAGCGCATCACGGTCCTGCTGGTGGACGACCACCAGGTGGTGCGCCGCGGGCTGCGCACCTTCCTGGAGGTCCAGGACGACATCGAGGTCGTCGGCGAGGCCGCGGACGGGGCCGAGGGCGTCGAGCGCGCCGAGGAGCTCCACCCCGACGTGGTGCTGATGGACGTGAAGATGCCGGGCACCGACGGCATCGAGGCGCTGCGCATCCTCAAGGAGCGCGGCAACCCGGCCCGGGTGCTCGTGGTGACCAGCTTCACCGAGCACCGCACGGTGGTCCCCGCACTACGGGCCGGCGCGGCCGGCTATGTCTACAAGGACGTCGACCCGGAGGCCCTGGCCGGGGCGATCCGCTCGGTGCACGCCGGACATGTGCTGCTGCAGCCGGAGCTGGCGGGCGCGCTGCTCGCGGACGAGTCCCCGCGCGGCCCGCAGGGGCGCGGCGGCACCCTGACTGAGCGCGAGCAGGAGGTGCTGGGGCACATCGCGGACGGCCGTTCCAACCGCGAGATCGCCCGGGCCCTGCATCTGTCCGAGAAGACGGTGAAAACCCATGTCTCGAACATCCTGATGAAACTTGACCTGGCCGACCGCACCCAGGCGGCGCTCTGGGCGGTCCGCAACGGGGCGACCCGGTAGGACTGTCGGACCAACGCCATGGCGCAGGGGGCGCACAGGTGGCACATGGGGGAGTGAAGAACAGATCTGCGCAACAGTCACATCAACCCGAAAGAGTGTCAAAAGGTGAACTCACCGGTTGCCTGTCCCTAGCCTCCACGACGAAGCCCGACGCCGAACTGCGGCGCCGGGCCTGCTCAAGGAGGACAAGAAAATGAACGTTCGCAAGGGTGCTCTCGTCGTCACCGCCGCGGGTGCCGCCGTCCTGGCCGGCGCCGGCGCCGCCTCGGCGCAGTCGGGCGCGGCGGGGCACACCGTGGGCTCGCCCGGCGTCGTCTCCGGCAACACGATCCAGGTGCCGGTCCACATCCCGGTGAACGTCTGCGGCGACAGCGTCAATGTGATCGGCCTGCTGAACCCGGCGTTCGGCAACTGCTGCCACAACGACTGACACAGCGCCGACACCCGCGCCCCCGCCGCAGGCCGAACCTCCGCGCGGGGGCGCACTCCCACATGCCTAGGACGGGTCCCGGGCCGGCTCGTCCACCATCGCGTTGTAGGCCGCCACCGCCGCCCGCCGGGCCGCCCGCTCCAGCGGGCGTATCGCGGCCTCCCGCGCCGCCATCTCGCCGGCGCTGACCGCCGCCCCGTCGGTGGTCGCGGCCAGTTCCAGCACCGCCCGCACCTGCCGGGCCGACTGCAGCACCCGTACCGCGCGCGGCTGGTAGCCGGGCGCCAGCAGCTCCGGCTGGCGCCGCCTGCGGTAGGCCTCCAGCGCCTGCTGCACCTCGGGGCCGCCCCCGGCCACGTCCAGCCGCAGCAGCAGCTCCGTCGCCTCCCGCAGGGTCTGCGCCAGCTCCCGCTCGGCGTCCCGCAGCTGCGGGACATCGGCGGGGACCCCGACGTCCACGGGTGACGCATGCCACACCACCCGGACCAGCTGGTCGCCGACCGGCCCGTGCCGCACCACCTCCGGCACCAGTCCGACCGACAGCTCTCCCACGGTCAGCACCGCCTCCCCGGCCGGCAGCGCCCGCTCGTTGAACGACGCGGGACCGGTGAGCCCGACCGGATGCCCCGGCGCCGGCAGCGCCAGCCGAAACCCCGTCACCCCCTGGGCCCGCAACCGGCCCAGGGCCAGGGTGAGTCCCGCCCCGGCCGCCCCCTCTATCCCCTCCACGGTATGCGCGTCGTCCCGGCCCCTGATTCCCTCGCCCGCATGGTCGGGTGAGGCGAACCCACCCAGCCAGGCGTTGCCCCAGGCAACGAGACGCCCCGACCGGGGCTCGTCGAATCGGTCATCGGGACGGCTTTCGCCGGTGTTCTGCGCCATGGGGCAAGCCTACGGAGAAGTCCCACACTTCCGTGGCGTAGGTTTTCCCTCGACGCATACACAGAGGCGCAAGAACAAGGCAGTGGGGAAGGCGTACGCATGAGCGACGTGCTCGAGCTGGTGGACGTATCCGTGGTCCGGGACGGACGCGCGCTGGTGGAGCAGGTGTCCTGGTCCGTCGCCGAAGGCGAGCGCTGGGTGATCCTCGGCCCCAACGGCGCGGGCAAGACCACGCTGCTGCAGATCGCCGCCTCCTACCTGTTCCCCTCCACCGGCACCGCCGCGATCCTCGGCGAGAAGCTCGGCAGCGTGGACGTCTTCGAACTGCGCCCCAGGATCGGCTTGGCCGGCGCGGCGATGATCGACAAGCTGCCGCGCCGGCAGACCGTGCTGGACACCGTCCTCACCGCCGCCTACGGCATGACCGCCACCTGGCGCGAGCAGTACGAGACCTCCGACGAGTCCCGGGCCAGGCTGCTGCTCGACCTGCTCGGCATGGCCGAGTTCACCGACCGCAAGTTCGGCACCCTCTCCGAGGGCGAGCGCAAGCGCACCCTGATCGCCCGCGCCCTGATGACCGACCCCGAACTGCTGCTCCTGGACGAGCCCGCGGCCGGCCTCGACCTCGGCGGCCGCGAGGACCTGGTCCGCCGCCTCGGCGCGCTGGCCCGCGACCCCAAGGCCCCCGCGATGGTGATGGTCACCCACCATGTCGAGGAGATCGCACCGGGGTTCACCCATGTCCTGATGATCCGCCAGGGCACGGTGCTGGCGGCCGGCCCCATCGACGACACCCTCACCGCCCGCAACCTCTCGCTCTGCTTCGGCCTCCCGCTCACCCTGGAGCGCCACGGCGACCGCTGGTCCGCCCGCGGCCTCCCGATGGGCTGATCGTCCGCCCCGCCCCCGCTGCCCCCGCCGCAACCGTCCCCCACACTCTTCCGTCACAACGTCAACATCCGGACTACCTGCGCAAAGCCCTCTCCCCGGACCCCTCTCCGCCCCTACCATGAGGCTGTGGAGAACTGGACGTGGTGGTTGATCGTCGTGGCTGCCCTGGGCGTGCCACTGGTGGTCACGGCCATGCCGGAGTTCGGCATGTTCGCGATCGGCGCCGGCGCCGCCGCGATCGCCGCCGCCCTAGGGGTCGGGACGGTCGCGCAGTTCGTCGTCTTCCTGGCCGTCTCGGTCCTGCTCGTGGTCTTCGTACGCCCGTTGGCGATGCGCAGCCTGCGCGGCCGGCCCCAGGTGCGGATGGGGATCGAGGCGCTCACCGGCGCCACCGCGCTGGTCCTTGAGCAGGTGGACGAGCACGGCGGCCGGATCAAGCTCCAGGGCGAGGTCTGGTCCGCGCGGGCCCTGGATCCCGGCCAGGTCTTCGCACCGGGCCAGCAGGTGAACGTCGCCCAGATCGACGGCGCCACCGCAATTGTTATTTAGCCCGCTTGTCCTTGTAGGTCCCCGGCAGTCTGGAAGTTCAGGAAGTGGAGTCCCCGTGAATGCCGTGATCATCGTCCTGATCATCCTGGTCGTGCTGGCGTTCGTCGCACTGATCAAGACGATCCAGGTGATCCCGCAGGCGAGCGCGGCCATCGTGGAGCGGTTCGGCCGCTACACCCGCACCCTCAACGCGGGCCTCAACATCGTGGTGCCGTTCATCGACACCATCCGCAACCGGATCGACCTGCGCGAGCAGGTCGTGCCGTTCCCGCCGCAGCCGGTGATCACCCAGGACAACCTGGTCGTCAACATCGACACGGTCATCTACTACCAGGTCACCGACGCCCGCGCGGCGACCTACGAGGTCGCCAGCTACATCCAGGCGATCGAGCAGCTCACCGTCACCACCCTGCGCAACATCATCGGCTCCATGGACCTGGAGTCCACCCTCACCTCCCGGGAGACCATCAACGCCGGTCTGCGCGGGGTCCTCGACGAGGCCACCGGCAAGTGGGGCATCCGCGTCAACCGCGTCGAGCTGAAGGCCATCGAGCCGCCCACCTCCATCCAGGACTCGATGGAGAAGCAGATGCGCGCGGACCGCGACAAGCGCGCCGCGATCCTCACCGCCGAGGGCGCCCGGCAGGCCCAGATCCTCACCGCCGAGGGCCAGAAGCAGGCCGAGGTGCTCCGCGCCGAGGGCGAGGCCCAGGCTGCCGTGCTGCGCGCCGACGGTGAGGCGGCCGCGATCCGCACCGTCTTCGAGGCCATCCACGAGGGCGACGCCGACCAGAAGCTGCTGGCCTACCAGTACCTGCAGACGCTGCCGGAGATCGCCAAGGGCGACTCCAACAAGCTGTGGATCATCCCCAGCGAGGTCGGCGACGCACTCAAGGGCCTCAGCGGCGCCTTCAGCGGGCTCGCGCCCAAGGACGCGCCCTCCGACAGCAACGGCACCGCCGTGCCCCCGCCCCGGCTGGAGAAGCGCCGCGAATACCCCTCCATCGACCCGGAGTAGGGCCCACGGCAGCGGACGCCGTCCCACATCGCAAACCCGCCCGCCCCTCCACTCCCCGCATCGTGCATGATCGGACCGGACACGAACCAGGAGTGAAGGGGCGCAGCCATGTCACCGTGGGAAGCGGTCGGCGTCTTCGCCGCCGGCATAGGCGCGGGCACGATCAACACGGTCGTCGGCTCGGGCACCCTGATCACCTTCCCGGTGCTGCTCGCCGTCGGCCTGCCGCCGATCACGGCCAATGTCTCCAACACCCTCGGCCTGGTTCCCGGTTCGCTCAGCGGGGCCCTCGGCTACCGCGCGGAGCTCAAGGGCCAGCGTTCCCGGCTGCTGCGGCTCGGCAGCGCCGCGCTGCTCGGCGGTCTGCTGGGCGCGATCCTGCTGCTGGTGCTCCCCTCCGGCGCGTTCCAGGCGATCGTCCCGGCGCTCATCGGCATCGCGCTGCTGCTGGTGATCCTGCAGCCCCGGCTGGCCCGCTACCTCGCGGCCCGCGGCCGGGGACCGGTCCACGCCGACGGCGGGGTGGCGCTGCTGGTCGGGGTCTTCGGCACCGGGATCTACGGCGGCTACTTCGGCGCGGCCCAGGGCGTGCTGCTGCTCGGACTGATGGGCCTGTTGCTCGACGAGGACCTGCAGCGGATCAACGCCACCAAGAACATCCTGGCCGGGCTGGTCAACGGCATCGCCGCGGTGTTCTTCCTCTTCGCGGCCTCCATCGACTGGACCGCCGCCCTGCTGATCGCCGCAGGATCGGTCATCGGCGGCCAGATCGGCGCCCGGGTCGGCCGCCGGCTGCCACCGATCGCGCTGCGCGGCCTGATCGTCGTCGTCGGCCTGGCGGCCATGGCCAAGCTCCTGCTCTGACAGGCAGATCCACAGGCTGCTTCGCGCATATCCGGAGGCGCAGCGGGAACGGAACCTGAACCCCACTCGCCGACCAGGAGCAAGCTCATGAGCCCGTCCCGTGCCCGCCTCAGCGACGAACAAATCGCCGACGGTCTCAAGGCCGTCCCCCACTGGCACCGCGAAGGCGACGCCCTGCTGCGCACCCTCCAGGCGCCCGACTTCCCCACCGCCATCGGCATGGTCGTCGCTGTCGGTGAGGCCGCCGAGGCGATGGACCACCACCCCGACATCGACATTCGCTGGCGCACCCTGCACTTCTCGCTCAGCACCCACGACGCCGGCGGCATCACCGCCCTGGACCTGCGCCTCGCCGCCGTCATCGACAGCGCGATCGAATCCGTCCTCGCAAAAGCCGCCGGTACGCACGCCTGATTCCTCAGCCCCGCATGAGATGCTGGCGCACGCATCGTGAAGGCGGGAGCTGACGGAACCCATGGAACACGACCCAACCGGCACCGGCCAGAGCCCGGACTACGTCCATGACTACGGCCAGGGCTACGGCCAGGAACATGTTCCCGGCGCCTTCACGGGGAGTGACCCTGCGTACCCGCAGGTGAACCCCGAGTGGCCGACGCCGGAAGGGCAGCAGCAGTACTGGCAGCCGGAGGGTTACGGCTACCCCGCCGACGGCTACTCGCAACAGTCGTACCCGCAGCAGGAGTACGCACCGCAGGGGTACGGGCAGCAGGGGTACCCTCAGCAGGAGTACGCGCAGCAGGACTTCTCCCAGCAGGCGTACCCGCAGCCGGAGTACCCCCAGCAGGAGTACCCCCAGCAGGGCTACTCCCTGGAGTACCAGCAGCAGGCCTACCAGCCCTACTCCGAGCAGACCTACGGAGATCCGCAGAGTTACTACCAGCCCGCCACGGAGCCCTACCCGTACGAGCCGTACACCGCCGAGCCAGCCGCGGACCAGCCGGAACCCGACGCCGCCGCCGCCGAACCTGCTGCCCCCGAAGCCGAGGCTCCCGACCCCGAAACCTCCGACCGCGACAAGGACCCCGCCGCCGAAGGCACTCTCCCCGCCCGGCTGTTGGCCGCAGCTACCGGCAAGGCCCCTGGCACGGACCGTAAGACCTTCCTGCTGCGCGCAGCCCTCGGCGCCGTCGCCCTGATCGTCGTGGTGGCCGCCGGTGTCGTCGTCGCCGGCCAGGGCAGCGGCGGCGCCAAGACCGCGGCGAGCGGCGCTACCGCCAACCTGGCCGGCAGCCACTCCAAGGCCTGGTCGGCCGCTGCCGACACCGGCGCGGCCCAGGGCAACGACGGCCTGCTCGGCTCCTGGCTGCTGGCCAAGGCCCTGGTCCGCGGCGACGGCACAGGGGTCACCGCCTACGACTCCGCCAGCGGCAGCAAGCTGTGGACGGTGGCGCCGCCCAGCACCGGCGCCGTCCCGTGTGCGATGTCCGCCACCGTCAACGCCACCGGGATCGGCGCCGTCCTGTTCCAGGCGAAGGCCGGCACCGGACAGGCCTGCACCCAGCTCGTCGCCGTCGACACCGCGACCGGACAGCAGAAGTGGAAGGCGACCATCGCCAACACCACCTCCGCCTACGGCGCCTCGGTGATGGTCAACGACACCAGGGCCGTCGCGGTCGGCGACTCCGCCGTGGTCGGCTACGACATCGCCACCGGCAAGCAGAGCTGGACCTACGCGGGCCCCGGCAAGTACTGCGGCGGTATCAGCGGCAGCGGCACCGGCAGCACCCTGCTGGTGCAGAGCACCTGCGCCGACAGCAGCCCCAAGCAGCAGGCGATCTCGCTGGACGCGGGCACCGGCAAGCTCACCTGGTGGCGCGGCCTGCCCGCGAGCGCCTCCTCGTACACGGTGGTCTCGGCCACCCCCGCCGTCGTGGCCGTGCACATGTCCGATGCCACCAAGGACAGCATCATGTCCTTCAGCGCCAAGGGCGACACCCAGGCGACGATCTTCGTCTCGCAGACCGCCGGGACCCTGGACGCCATCCACGGCAGCTTCGATCCCGACCCGGCCCTGTACTTCACCGGCACCACCATGGTCGCCGAGCTGGCGCCGCCGAAGGCCAGTGCCAGCACCGGGGGAGTCCTCACCGCCTTCACCCTCGCCGACGGCAAGCAGCTGTGGCAGTCGACGCCCCAGGAGAAGGGCAACATCGCGCTGGTCGGCATCGACGGCAACGACGCGGTGGTCGCGACCGAGGAGCGCATCGGCCAGGCCGCCCGGCTCAGCCACTTCGACCTGACCACCGGCAAGGAGACCCCCGGCGGCGGTTTCCCCCAGAACACCGGCTCGCTGCTGACCTCGGGCCGGATCCTGTACCAGGGCAACCTGGTGGCCGCCCTGCCCGAGTTCACCAGCACCTACAGCACCGCCGCCACCGCTTTCACCACGTCCGGCTGAGCCGGCCCCCCACCGCCGACCCGGTCCCCCGCGCCGGGCCGACGGCAGTCATTCCCCCGTGCTGCTGCCCCTGCTGCCCCTGCTTCCCCCCGGCCCGGTCAGGCCGGCAGCGGCAGCCACTCCGGCAGATCGTCCTGGTCGGCCCCCAGCGCCAGCATCAGCGTGGCCTCGGGAGTCGGCTCGAACGGGGTCACCAGCAGCGCCATCCCGGCCTGCTCCGGTGTCCGGTCCGCCTTGCGGTGGTTGTCGGCGGCACAGGCCGCGACCGTGTTCAGCCAGGTGTCCCCGCCCCCGCGGGACCGCGGCAGCACATGGTCGACGGTGGTCGCCCGCCGCCCGCAGTAGGCGCAGCGGAACCCGTCCCGTACCAGTACTCCACGCCGTGACCACGGAGCCCGTTGTCGGAACGGCACCCGCACGTAGCGCCGCAGCCGCACCACCCGGGGCACCGGCAGATCGATCGACGCGGCCCGGACCCGGCGCAGCGGGTGCGCGTGCTCGACCACGGCCTTGTCCTGGAGCACCAGCACCACGGCACGCTGCAGCGACACCGTCGACAGCGGCTCGTAGCTCGCGTTCAGCACCAGTGTGTTGCGCATTCCGGCCACCTCCAGGCGGTACAGGATCTGCCCCGCCCGCACGGCGGCGCCGCGCCGCCGAGGGCCGTTCCCCTCGAAGTACGCGACACCACTGTGCGGGCCGGACCGCCCCCGGAACAACGCAATTTCGGCTGCTCAGCCTCCGGGGGGTGCCGAAGGGGCGGCGTACTCGGCGATCACCTGTCCGCGCGCCAGCGCGTGGAAGCGGAGGTTGAAGCCGACCACGGCCGGCGAGACCTCCGCGTCGGGGCCCAGTTTCTCCTGGTCCACGGCGTAGACGGTGAAGACGTAGCGGTGCGAGCCGTCGCCGGGCGGCGGCGCGGCGCCGCCGAAGTCCCGGGTGCCGTAGTCGTTGCGGACCTGCACGGCGCCCTCGGGCAGCCCCTTGAAGTCACCGCTGCCCGCGCCCCTGGGCAGTTCGGTCACGTTCGCCGGGATGTCGAACACCGACCAGTGCCAGAACCCGCTGCCGGTCGGGGCGTCCGGGTCGTAGCAGGTGACCGCGTAGCTCTTGGTCCCGGCCGGCGCCCCGGCCCAGCTGAGCTGCGGCGACAGATTGCCTTCGCTGTAGACGTGGTCGTCCGGAAGGGTGCCGCCGTCGGCGAAGTCCTCGCTGCTGACAGAGAGCTCCGGTACCGGCGGGTGGAAGTCGTGGGGGAGGGGCCGCCTTGCTGCAGACACGTGTTCAACCTCCTGCATAGCGCTGGTTCGTCGGCCCCAACGCTACCCGTGCCGGACCACCCCGAGCCCCCTGCCGCTCCCCAGCCCGTACCCTCGTCCCCATGCCCCGCCCCGCCCCCGCCGCCCTCGGCCGCAGCTTCTTCGACCGCCCGGCGGAGCTCGTCGCCCCCGACCTGCTCGGCCGGACGCTGGTCTCCGAGCTTCCCGAGGGGACGGTGGAGCTGCGGATCACCGAGGTCGAGGCGTACAGCGGTGCCGCCGACCCCGCCGCCCACTCCTACCGGGGCAGGACCGCGCGCAACGCGGTCATGTTCGGGGAGCCCGGCCACGTCTACGTCTACTTCACCTACGGCATGCACTTCTGCGCCAATCTGGTGACCGGCCCCGGCACCACCGCCTCCGGCGTGCTGCTCCGTGCGGGTGAGATCCGCTCAGGCCACGTCCTGGCCCGTCATCGCCGCCCCAGCTCCCGCAGCGATGCCGACCTCGCCCGGGGCCCGGCCCGGCTGGCCTCCGCCCTCGGCCTCGACCGCGCCGTCAACGGCGTCGACGCCTGCTCGCCGGGCACCCCGGTCAGGATCCTGCCCGGGACGCCGCCGGGACCCGGAGCCGTGTCCACCGGCCCGCGCACCGGCGTCTCCTCGGCGGCCGAGATCCCCTGGCGCTTCTGGATCACCGACGACCCCAGCGTCAGCCCCTACCGCCGCCACGTCCCCAAGAAGCGGCGCACACCCACCGCCTGACCAGCCGTCAGCGTCGCGGTGCCAGCAACTCCACCACCAGCCCGACGATCTCCTCGGTCTCGGCCGCCGCCAGCGCCTGGAACGTCCCGCTGCTCCGCGACAGGCTCACCCCGATGAAGGCCGCCACGGCCACCTCCGCCCGCAGCTGCGGCCGGTCCAGGCCCTCGCGGGTGAAGCGCTCGCGCAGCGGGTCGACCAGCCGCCGGTGCAGCTGCTCGGAGGCGGCGGCCTGCACCTCGGGATCCTCGTGCGGGGCGACCGCGGCCCGGTGGATCGGTCCCGGTCCGCGCTGTGCCGCGCCGTCGAGCAGGGCCTTGACCCGCTCGGGCTCCAGCAGGTCGGCCGGGTTGGCGTTGAGCTGGTCCAGCTGCAGCGAGGCCAGGTAGAGCTGGGCCTTGCCGCCGAAGTAGCGGGCGATCAGGGCCGGGTCCACCCCGGCCCGTTCGCCGATCTCCCGGATGGTGCTGCGGTCGAAGCCGCGCTCGGCGAAGAGGTCGGTCGCGGCCGCCAGCAGCAGCTCGCGACTGCGGGCGGAGTCCCGTCGCCTGGGCGTGCTCACCGGGGACCCGGTCCGGTCACCGCGGTGACGCTGTCCTCCGCCGTCTCGGCGTCGGCGATGCTCTCGTCCATCAGCAGCTCTTCCTCCACAGTCACCGTGCTCCGCACGCGGGCTCCCCGTCGCGGCAGGACGATGGTAACCACGGCGGTGACCACCCAGACCGCGCAACCCAGCCAGGCGGCGGCCTGGTATCCGCTGTTCTCGGGCAGCAGCCGCCCGGCGGGGGTATGCGCCTCCAGGATCACCGCGCTCAGTACGCTGCCGGTGGAGTAGCCCACGGTCCGCAGCACCTGGTTGAAGCTGATGGCGCTGCCGGTCTCGTGCGCGGGGACCGAACTGACGATCAGTCCGGGCATCACCGCGAAGGTGCAGCCGACGCCGAGCCCGGCGACGCCCATGATCACGAAGAGCTCCCACAGGCTGTTGCGGGCGAACAGGAACATCACCATCGACAGCAGCGAGACCGCGCAGCCGACCGGCAGCACCAGCGCGGTGGAGGTGCGCCGGGCCAGCAGCGGCACCAGCTTGCTGGAGGCGACGCTGGCCGCCGAGAACGGCAGCAGCACCAGCCCGGTGACCAGGATCGAGGTCCCGAAGCCGTATCCGGCGGAGGACGGCGTCTGGACGAAGCGGGTCACCATCGACATCAACATGTACATCGCGACACCGGCGATCAGCCCGGACACGTCGGCGGTGAGCACCACCCGGTTCCGCAGCGACCGCAGGTCCACCAGCGGGTGCGCGGTGCGCAGCTCATGGAAGGCCCACCAGACCAGCAGCACCAGCGCGGCAGCGGTCAGGCCGAGCAGCCGGGCCGAGCCCCAGCCCCAGAGCCCGCCCTCGCTCAGCGCGAGCAGCAGCGCGGCCAGCCCGACGGCCAGCAGCACCGCGCCGGGGGCGTCCAGCGGACGCTTCTCCCGTCCGCGCGCGTCAGGAACGACCAGTACGGCGGCGGTCAGCGCCAGCGCACTGATGATCGCCCCGAACCAGAAGCCGGCGTGCACGCCCCAGGACTCCGCTATCAGCCCGGTGAGCGGGTAGCCCAGACCGACACCGGCCACCGTGGTGATGGAGAGCAGTGCGACCGTGGGGCGCGACCGCTCAGCCGGCAGCGCGTCGCGAGCGGTGGCGATGGCCAGCGGGGTGAGGCCCAGGCCGAGGCCCTGCATACCTCGCCCGACGATCAGGAAGCCGAACCCGAGCGGCAGCGCCGCCAGCACGCTGCCCAGCAGCACCACCGTGATGGCGCCGATGATCACCCGCCGCCGGTGCGGCCCGTCGCCGAGCCGTCCCATCGTGGGTGTGGCGACGGCGCCGACCAGCAGGGTGATGGTCAGCGACCACTGCGCGTCGGACAGCGAGACATGGTCGACCGAGGCGATGGTGGGCACCAGCGGCGACCCCAGGCTGCTGATGACCGCGACCACCGTGCCGAGGAACACCAGCACCGGCACCAGAGCGCGTTCGCGAAGACCGCCGGGCGCAGCGTCTCGGGCATTCATCGGCGTTCTCCCCAGCATTTGTCATCAGTTGATGTCTTCAGATGATGACATGAAGACGCCGGGAAGCCCAAGGCCATCGCCGCCAGGGTGACCACCGTCACTCCGGTGCGCGCCGCCCTCTCGCGCCACAGGGCCCCCACACGGCACCATGGGCTCCCATGGACGAAGAACGGTCAGCACAGTCGCATCTGACCCGGGCTCAACTCGCCGCCGAGGGCGTCGTCGGACTGGCGCTCAGCTGGGTGGACAACGCCGGGATCACCCGCACCAAGGCCATCCCGCTGCGCAGACTGGACGAGGCGGTCCGGGACGGCGTCGGCATGTCCCCGGTCTTCGACGTCTTCCTGGTCGACGACTCCACCACCACCAGCCGCTTCCTCGGCGGACCCGACGGCGACCTGCGGCTCTTCCCCGACCTCCAGCGCGCGGTCCCGCTGGCCGCCCAGCCGGGCTGGGCCTGGGCCCCCGCCGACCGCTACGCCCAGGACGGCACCCCGCACCCCGCCTGCCAGCGACTGTTCGCCCGCCGGATGACCGAGCAGGCCCGCGCCCGGGGGCTGAGCCTGCTGGCCGCGTACGAGGTCGAATGGGTGCTCCGCCGCCCCGACGGCACCGACCCGGCCGAGAACGGCCCCGCCTACGGCCTGCACCGCCTGACCGACCTCTCCGACTACCTCCGCGACCTGCTGCAGGCCCTGGAGGCCCAGGGCCTGGACGTCCAGCAGATCCACCCCGAGTACGCAGCGGGCCAGTTCGAGGTCTCGGTCGCCGCCGAGGAGCCCGTGGCCGCCGCCGACACCACCGTGCTGGTCCGCCAGACCATCCGCGGCGTCTCCGCCCGCCACGGCCTGCGCGCCTCCTTCGCCCCCTCCTTCGAACCCGGCACCGTCGGCAACGGCGCCCATCTGCACCTCAGCGCCTGGCGCGACGGCAGAAACCTGATGACCGGCGGCGAGGGCCGGCACCAGCTCACCAAGGAGGGCGAGGCCTTCCTGGCCGGCATCCTCGACGCCCTCCCCGCGCTGCTGGCGCTGGGCGCCCCCAGCCCGGCCAGCCACCTCCGCCTGGTCCCCTCGCACTGGGCCGGCGCCTACCAGTGCTGGGGCCCGGAGAACCGCGAGGCCGCACTACGGCTGGTCTCCGGCCGCTCCGCCAACGCCGAGATCAAGTGCTTCGACGCCGCCGCCAACCCCTACCTGGCCCTCGGCGGCACCATCGCCACCGCCCTGGCCGGCCTGGACGCCGCAGCCACCCTCCCCGCCGAGGTCAACGGCGACCCGGCCCATCTCCTCACCCCACCGCCCCGCCTCCCCGAAACCGCCCCCGAAGCCCTGGCCGCCTTCACCCGCTCCACCACCCTCCAAGAAGCCCTCGGCGCCCCCCTCTTCCACGCCATCCAGGCCGTCCGCCAAGCCGAAATCACCCTCTTCACCAACCAAACCCCCACCCAAATCGCCGAATCCACCCGCTGGCGCTACTAGCCCGCGCCCGCGCACCGCCCCCAGCCCGCTCCCACCTCAGGGGCGCGGGGAACTGCGCTGCCAACCACCCGCAACCGGCACCCTCGCACCCACCTCACCTCGCACCTACCTCAGGGGCGCGGGGCTGTGCTTGCTTAACTGCGCGCGCGACCAACCACCCCCAACCCGCACTTCCGCACCGCCCCAGCCCCGCTCCTACCTCAGGGGCGCGGGGCTGTGCTTGCTTAACTGCGCGCGCGACCAACCACCCACAACCCGCACCCCCCGTACCAACCCCAGCCCCCATCCCCCGGAGGGCCCGTGCACCTGATCGACCACCACACCCACAGCATCGTCGCCACCCCCCACCACCCCCTCACCCCCGAAGCCTTCGCCTCCCTCCTCACCGAGTCCGACCGCCCCCCACCCCCCGGCACCACCCCCTGGGACTCCGCCCTGGGCCTAGCCGTCCTCCGCACCTGCGGCCCCGTCCTCGACGCAGGCCGCCACCCCACCCCAGACACCTACCTCGCGGCCCGCGCGTCCCTGGGCCCCACCGAATCCGCCCGCCGCCTCCTCCGCGCCGCCGCCCTCGACTCCTGCTTCATCGACACCGGCCTACAGACGGCCGCCGGCGCCCCCCTCCTAGACCTCCCCGCCTTCGCCGCCCTCTCCGGCACCCAGGTCCGCGAGGTCGTCCGCCTGGAACACGTCGCCCAGCAAGCCGCCGCAACTGCGACCGCCGCCCACTGGGCCGAAACCACCCGCACCGCCATCGCCGAAGCGATTCACACCGCCGACGCCATCGCAGTGAAATCCGTCCTCGCCTACCGCTACGGCCTGGACATCGACCCGGCCCGCCCCGCCCCCGCCGAAGTCGCCCACGCCGCCGGCGAACACCTCGCCGAGGCGGCCCGCAGCGGCAACCCCCGCCTCACCCACCCGACCCTGCTGCGCCACCTCCTCTGGACCGCCGTCGACCTGGGCCTCCCGATCCAGATCCACACCGGTTTCGGCGACCCCGATCTGACGCTCCATCGGGCCGACCCGTCCCTCCTCACCGACTTCATCAGAGCCGTGGAGCCGCACGGCACCCCCCTGGTGCTGCTGCACTGCTACCCGTACCACCGCCAGGCCGCCTGGCTCGCCCAGGCCTTCCCGCACGTCTACTGCGACGTCGGCCTGACCCTCTCCTACACCGGCCCGGCCGCCCCCCGCCTGCTCGCCGAGACCCTGGAACTGGCCCCCTTCGGCAAGGTCCTGTTCTCCACCGACGCCTACGGCCTCCCCGAGCTCCACCTCGTCGGGGCCACCGCCTTCCGTGACGCGATCACCGGTTGGACCAGGGACGCCGGCCTGCGCCCCGCCGAGGCCGCCGTCATCGCCGGCCTCATCGGCGCCGACAACGCCACCAGGCTCTACCGGCAGGCCCTCTTTCGTCCGTAACACGCCGCGAGCACACTACGTACCGCGCGACGACGCGAAGCCTCGGCGGAAGGACCTGACATGTCCGACTCCACCCTGACCACTCCCACCGACCGTTCCGGGCGGCGGGGCCTGCGCCCCAGCCTCAACGTCTGGCAGGCCGTGGGACTCTCCATGGCACTCATGGCGCCCAGCATGGCCGTCAACATCAACCCCCAGGCCGCCGCGCCCAGCGTCGGCCGCGCCGTCCCCCTCGCCTTCCTGATCGCTGCCGTCGGCGTGCTGCTGGTGGCCTATGTCTTCGTCCGGCTGTGCCAGTACTACCAGCACGCCGGCTCGGTCTACGCCTTCGTCGGCGCCACCCTCGGCCCCCGCAGCGGCGTGGTCGCCGGCTGGGGCCTGGTCGGCACCTACCTGTTCTACGGCGTCACCACCTCCTCCGTGGTCGGCATCTTCGGCATCTCCTTCCTGCAGCGCACCGGCGCCTGGTCCAACCCGCCGGTGGACGCCCCGTTCATCCTCACCGGCGCGGTCCTGCTGCTGGCCTGCTGGCTGACCATCGCCTCGGTCCGCCGGGGCACCAATGTGCTGCTCACCGTGGAGGGCGCGACCGTCGCGCTGATCCTGATCGTCACCGCCGTGGTCCTGGTCCGGCTGATCGCCGGCAACGCCCCGGCCGGACACGGCTTCACCATGTCCGTCTTCTCGGTCCCGCCCGGGACCGCCCCGTCCGCCCTCTTCCTCGGCGTGGTCTTCGGCTTCCTCTCCTTCGCCGGCTTCGAGGCCGCCTCCACCCTCGGCGAGGAGTCGCTCAACCCGCGCCGCGACATCCCCAGGGCGATCCTCGGCACCACCCTCTTCGGCGGCGCCTTCTTCGTCGTGGTCACCGCCGTCGAGATGATGGGCTTCGGGGCCGACAAGACCGGCGTCGCCGCCTTCGGCTCCTCGTCCTCCCTGATCGGCGACCTCGGCGCGAGCTACCTCAGCTCCTGGGTCGGCAACCTGGTCACCCTCGGCGCCACCGTCAGCGCCTTCGGCTGCTGCCTCGCCTGCACCGTCGGCTCGGCCCGGCTGCTGTACGCCATGAGCAGGGACGGCTTCGGCGAACGCGGCCTGGGCCGGGTCTCCCGCTACGGCACCCCGGCCCGCGCCGCGGTCCTCGTCAGCGCCGCGATGGCGCTGGTCCTGGGCCTGTGCATCGTCGCCTTCTCCGCCGTACCCGAGGACACCTTCGTCTGGGGCGGCACCATCGGCACCCTGATCCTGCTGGTCGCCTACGCCCTCACCACCATCGGCGCGATCCGGCTGATCTTCGTCCAGCGGCGGATGCCGGTGCCGATGTGGCAGATCGTCATCCCCCTCGCCGCCCTGGCCCTGCTCGGCTACACCATCTACCGCAATGTCGTCCCCTACCCGTCCTCGGGGGCGGGCCACTGGTTCCCCATCGTCGCCGGCGGCTGGCTGTTGGCCGCGGTCGTCGCCGTCATCGCGGCACCCAGCACCGCCAGGCGCCTAGGCGAACGGCTCACGGAGTCGGAGCAGCTCCACGCCCAAGCCGAGAGGAATCGAGTGGCGGGAACCGCGTAGGCTCGGTCAGGCTGAGCGGACCGCCGCCGGCCCCGGACCGAAGGAGAAGCGACACCGTGACGGACATCGTCGACGAGCTGAAGTGGCGCGGGCTGATCGCCCTTTCCACCGACGAGGACGCACTGCGCAAGGCATTCGCGGACGGTCCGGTCACGTTCTATTGCGGCTTCGACCCGACGGCGCCCAGCCTGCACATCGGCAATCTGGTGCAGCTGATCACCATGCGGCACATCCAGAACGCGGGGAACTTCCCGCTGCCGCTGGTGGGCGGCGCCACCGGGCTCATCGGCGACCCCCGCCCCACCTCCGAGCGCACCCTGAACGACCCGGAGACGGTCGCCGCCTGGGTGCTCCGGCTCCGCGGCCAGGTCGAGCGGTTCCTCGACTTCGAGGGACCGCACGCGGCCCGGGTCGTCAACAACCTGGACTGGACCTCCGGGATGTCGGCGATCAGCCTGCTGCGCGACATCGGCAAGTACTTCCGGGTCAACACCATGATCGCCAAGGAGGCCGTCGCGCGACGGCTCAACTCCGACGCCGGCATCAGCTACACCGAGTTCAGCTACCAGGTTCTCCAGGGCATGGACTACCTGGAGCTGAACCGCCGCTACGGCTGCACCCTGCAGACCGGCGGCAGCGACCAGTGGGGCAACCTCACGGCCGGCACCGAGCTGATCCGCAAGGCCGAGGGCAAGCACGTCCACGCCCTGGGCACCCCGCTGATCACCAAGGCGGACGGCACCAAGTTCGGCAAGACCGAGGGCGGCGCCATCTGGCTGGACGCCGAGATGACCTCCCCGTACGCCTTCTACCAGTTCTGGTTGAACGCGGACGACCGCGACGTCGCCAACTTCCTGCGCATCTTCAGCTTCCGCTCGCGGGAGGAGATCGAGGAGCTGGAGCGGCAGACAGTCGAGAAGCCCGCCGCCCGCACCGCCCAGCGGGCCCTGGCCGAGGACGTCACCGCACTGGTGCACGGCCAGGAGCAGCTCGACCGTGCGATCGCCGCCTCCAGGGCCCTCTTCGGCCAGGGCGACCTCGCCGAGCTGGACGCCGCCACCCTGGACGCGGCCGTCGCGGAGCTCCCGCAGGCCCAGGTGGGTGAACTCGCCGGCGTCGTCGACCTGCTCGCCGCCACCGGCCTGGTCCCCAGCAAGTCCGCCGCCCGACGGGCCGTCAAGGAGGGCGGCGCCTACCTCAACAACGCCAAGGTGACCGACGAGGAGGCCGTCCCCACCACCGCCGACCTCCTGCACGGTCGCTGGCTCGTGCTCCGTCGCGGCAAGCGGAGCCTGGCCGCCGTGGAGCTCGTCCCCACAGCCTGACCTGCGCCGACGACATCGGGGGTGAAGATTCGAAAGGATCTTCACCCCCGATGTTTGACGTATCCCTCAGGGTCGTCTAGTGTTGGCCGAGTCGCCTGATTCGGGTCGGTACGTCGTACGGGGCTTCGCCTCGCCGCACCGGTCCTCACGTGACCAAAGTTGCCAAGCTTATCCGCCACTTCGAAACTGAACTGTTCGAGTCGACGCATGCGTCGGATTCGGACTGGTTTGCTTTGTCGTGCGAATTAGCAGCCGCGATTTCCGGACACCCGGAAAATGCGGTAGCGTAACGCCGGTCGCCAAGCGACAGCTCAGCTCAGCAGGGTGCAGAAACGAAATTCGGACGGTTCGCCCGGACGAAACGAATCTGCTAGGCTGAGAACAGAACGAAGCGCCCGGAGAGTGTCGGTGAAACGGCCTCGAAGGAAGCGTCCGTACCTTGAGAACTCAACAGCGTGCCAAAAGTCAACGCCAAATGTTGATACCCCGTCCGCCCGCAATTCTGTGGGTGGTCGAGGTTCCTTTGGGAAAAAATAGTAGTAAACACTAGCGAGGACGCAGTGCACGGGGCCGCCTATTCCGGTGGTTGCTGTGCCGCTCTTTTGCGAGTGCGATCGGGATATCCCGAGAACATTCACGGAGAGTTTGATCCTGGCTCAGGACGAACGCTGGCGGCGTGCTTAACACATGCAAGTCGAACGGTGAAGCCCTTCGGGGTGGATCAGTGGCGAACGGGTGAGTAACACGTGGGTAATCTGCCCTGCATTCTGGGACAAGCCTTGGAAACGAGGTCTAATACCGGATACGACGCATCTCCGCATGGGGTGTGCGTGGAAAGCTCCGGCGATGCAGGATGAACCCGCGGCCTATCAGCTTGTTGGTGGGGTGATGGCCTACCAAGGCGACGACGGGTAGCCGGCCTGAGAGGGCGACCGGCCACACTGGGACTGAGACACGGCCCAGACTCCTACGGGAGGCAGCAGTGGGGAATATTGCACAATGGGCGAAAGCCTGATGCAGCGACGCCGCGTGAGGGATGACGGCCTTCGGGTTGTAAACCTCTTTCAGCAGGGAAGAAGCGCAAGTGACGGTACCTGCAGAAGAAGCACCGGCTAACTACGTGCCAGCAGCCGCGGTAATACGTAGGGTGCGAGCGTTGTCCGGAATTATTGGGCGTAAAGAGCTCGTAGGCGGCTTGTCGCGTCGGATGTGAAAGCCCGGGGCTTAACTCCGGGTCTGCATTCGATACGGGCAGGCTAGAGTGTGGTAGGGGAGATCGGAATTCCTGGTGTAGCGGTGAAATGCGCAGATATCAGGAGGAACACCGGTGGCGAAGGCGGATCTCTGGGCCATTACTGACGCTGAGGAGCGAAAGCGTGGGGAGCGAACAGGATTAGATACCCTGGTAGTCCACGCCGTAAACGTTGGGAACTAGGTGTGGGTCACATTCCACGTGGTCCGCGCCGCAGCTAACGCATTAAGTTCCCCGCCTGGGGAGTACGGCCGCAAGGCTAAAACTCAAAGGAATTGACGGGGGCCCGCACAAGCAGCGGAGCATGTGGCTTAATTCGACGCAACGCGAAGAACCTTACCAAGGCTTGACATATACCGGAAACGTGCAGAGATGTACGCCCCCTTGTGGTCGGTATACAGGTGGTGCATGGTTGTCGTCAGCTCGTGTCGTGAGATGTTGGGTTAAGTCCCGCAACGAGCGCAACCCTCGTTCTGTGTTGCCAGCGGGTTATGCCGGGGACTCACAGGAGACTGCCGGGGTCAACTCGGAGGAAGGTGGGGACGACGTCAAATCATCATGCCCCTTATGTCTTGGGCTGCACACGTGCTACAATGGCCGGTACAATGAGCTGCGATACCGCGAGGTGGAGCGAATCTCAAAAAGCCGGTCTCAGTTCGGATTGGGGTCTGCAACTCGACCCCATGAAGTCGGAGTTGCTAGTAATCGCAGATCAGCATTGCTGCGGTGAATACGTTCCCGGGCCTTGTACACACCGCCCGTCACGTCACGAAAGTCGGTAACACCCGAAGCCGGTGGCCCAACCCCTTGTGGGAGGGAGCTGTCGAAGGTGGGACCAGCGATTGGGACGAAGTCGTAACAAGGTAGCCGTACCGGAAGGTGCGGCTGGATCACCTCCTTTCTAAGGAGCACTTCTACCGCTACGGCGGTCAGAGGGCCAGGACACCGGCGACTGTCCGGTGCTGGTTCGCTCATGGGTGGAACGTTGACTATTCGGCACGCAGGGTCGTCGGAGATCGCTAGTACTGCACCCCTGGGTGCGTGGAGCGCGGTGTCCGGTGGGTCCTGCGGGTCGGGCACGTTGTTGGGTCCTGAGGGCGCGGCCGTATGGTCGGGTCTTCGGTGCCGGCCCCAGTGAACCTCGCGCTGTTGGTGTGGGGGTGATGGGTGGCTGGTCGTTGCTTGAGAACTGCACAGTGGACGCGAGCATCTGTGGCCAAGTTTTTAAGGGCGCACGGTGGATGCCTTGGCACTAGGAACCGATGAAGGACGTGGGAGGCCACGATAGGCCCCGGGGAGCTGTCAACCGAGCTTTGATCCGGGGGTGTCCGAATGGGGAAACCCGGCAGTCGTCATGGGCTGTCACCCGCTGCTGAACACATAGGCGGTGTGGAGGGAACGCGGGGAAGTGAAACATCTCAGTACCCGCAGGAAGAGAAAACAACCGTGATTCCGAGAGTAGTGGCGAGCGAAATCGGATGAGGCTAAACCGTAGTGGTGTGATACCCGGCAGGGGTTGCCATTGCGGGGTCGTGGGACGTTTCTTGACTGGTCTGCCGGCCGGTCGGAGAGTCAGAAACCGTATGGGTAGTCGAAGGACATGCGAAAGGTCCGGCGTAGAGGGTAAGACCCCCGTAGACGAAATCTGTACGGCTCTCTTGAGACTGTTCCCAAGTAGCACGGAGCCCGAGAAATTCCGTGTGAATCTGGCGGGACCACCCGCTAAGCCTAAATATTCCCTAGTGACCGATAGCGGACAGTACCGTGAGGGAATGGTGAAAAGTACCGCGGGAGCGGAGTGAAATAGTACCTGAAACCGTGTGCCTACAAGCCGTGGGAGCGTCTCTAGGAGGGCTTGCCCTTACTGGTCGTGACTGCGTGCCTTTTGAAGAATGAGCCTGCGAGTTTGCGGTGTGTTGCGAGGTTAACCCGTGTGGGGTAGCCGTAGCGAAAGCGAGTCCGAATAGGGCGATTGAGTAGCGCGCCCAAGACCCGAAGCGGAGTGATCTAGCCATGGGCAGGTTGAAGCGCGGGTAAGACCGTGTGGAGGACCGAACCCACCAGGGTTGAAAACCTGGGGGATGACCTGTGGTTAGGGGTGAAAGGCCAATCAAACTCCGTGATAGCTGGTTCTCCCCGAAATGCATTTAGGTGCAGCGTCGTGTGTTTCTTGCCGGAGGTAGAGCACTGGATAGGCGATGGGCCCCACCGGGTTACTGACCTTAGCCAAACTCCGAATGCCGGTAAGTGAGAGCGCGGCAGTGAGACTGTGGGGGATAAGCTCCATGGTCGAGAGGGAAACAGCCCAGAACACCGGCTAAGGCCCCTAAGCGTGTGCTAAGTGGGAAAGGATGTGGAGTCGCAGAGACAACCAGGAGGTTGGCTTAGAAGCAGCCACCCTTTAAAGAGTGCGTAATAGCTCACTGGTCAAGTGATTCCGCGCCGACAATGTAGCGGGGCTCAAGTACACCGCCGAAGCCGTGTCATTGCAACGGATAGCCCCAACGGGTGTTGTGATGGGTAGGGGAGCGTCGTGTGCCGGGTGAAGCAGCCGTGGAAACGAGTTGTGGACGGTTCACGAGTGAGAATGCAGGCATGAGTAGCGATACAAGAGTGGGAAACTCTTGCGCCGATTGACCAAGGGTTCCTGGGTCAAGCTGATCTGCCCAGGGTAAGTCGGGACCTAAGGCGAGGCCGACAGGCGTAGTCGATGGACAACGGGTTGATATTCCCGTACCCGCTTTGAAGCGCCAACGTCGAACCTCTGGATGCTAAACCCGCGAAGCCGCCCCGGAGTCTTCGGACAAGGGGGAGTGGTGGAGCCGGTGACCCAACAGGGTAGTAGGTGAGCGATGGGGTGACGCAGGAAGGTAGTCCAGCCCGGGCGGTGGTTGTCCCGGGGTAAGGGTGTAGGACGTGTGGTAGGCAAATCCGCCGCACATATAGTCTGAGACCTGATGCCGAGCCGATTGTGGTGAAGTGGATGATCCTATGCTGTCGAGAAAAGCCTCTAGCGAGTTTCATGGCGGCCCGTACCCCAAACCGACTCAGGTGGTCAGGTAGAGAATACCGAGGCGTTCGGGTGAACTATGGTTAAGGAACTCGGCAAAATGCCCCCGTAACTTCGGGAGAAGGGGGGCCGGTGCTGGTGACGACATTCACTGTCTGAGCTGGGGCCGGCCGCAGAGACCAGCGAGAAGCGACTGTTTACTAAAAACACAGGTCCGTGCGAAGCCGTAAGGCGATGTATACGGACTGACGCCTGCCCGGTGCTGGAACGTTAAGGGGACCGGTTAGCTCTGTTTCGACGGGGCGAGGCTGAGAACTTAAGCGCCAGTAAACGGCGGTGGTAACTATAACCATCCTAAGGTAGCGAAATTCCTTGTCGGGTAAGTTCCGACCTGCACGAATGGCGTAACGACTTCTCGACTGTCTCAACCATAGGCCCGGTGAAATTGCATTACGAGTAAAGATGCTCGTTTCGCGCAGCAGGACGGAAAGACCCCGGGACCTTTACTATAGCTTGATATTGGTGTTCGGTTCGGCTTGTGTAGGATAGGTGGGAGACTGTGAAGCGGCCACGCCAGTGGTTGTGGAGTCGTCGTTGAAATACCACTCTGGTCGTGCTGGATGTCTAACCTGGGTCCGTGATCCGGATCAGGGACAGTGTCTGGTGGGTAGTTTAACTGGGGCGGTTGCCTCCTAAAATGTAACGGAGGCGCCCAAAGGTTCCCTCAGCCTGGTTGGCAATCAGGTGTTGAGTGTAAGTGCACAAGGGAGCTTGACTGTGAGACCGACGGGTCGAGCAGGTGCGAAAGCAGGGACTAGTGATCCGGCGGTGGCTTGTGGAAGCGCCGTCGCTCAACGGATAAAAGGTACCCCGGGGATAACAGGCTGATCTTCCCCAAGAGTCCATATCGACGGGATGGTTTGGCACCTCGATGTCGGCTCGTCGCATCCTGGGGCTGGAGTAGGTCCCAAGGGTTGGGCTGTTCGCCCATTAAAGCGGTACGCGAGCTGGGTTTAGAACGTCGTGAGACAGTTCGGTCCCTATCCGCTGCGCGCGCAGGAGTCTTGAGAAGGGCTGTCCCTAGTACGAGAGGACCGGGACGGACGAACCTCTGGTGTGCCAGTTGTCCTGCCAAGGGCATGGCTGGTTGGCTACGTTCGGGAGGGATAACCGCTGAAAGCATCTAAGCGGGAAGCCTGCTTCGAGATGAGGACTCCCACCACCATCGAGTGGGTAAGGCTCCCAGTAGACGACTGGGTTGATAGGCCGGATGTGGAAGCCCCGCAAGGGGTGGAGCTGACCGGTACTAATAGGCCGAGGGCTTGACCATAGCTGCTACGCGTCCACTGTGCAGTTCCCGGGTTGCGAACAGCCCCGGTGAACGTGCCATTTCGATGGCACATCACAATTGAAGAGAGTGTTCGCTGAACACCCGATAGGGTTTCGGTGGTCATAGCGTGAGGGAAACGCCCGGTAACATCCCGAACCCGGAAGCTAAGCCTCACAGCGCCGATGGTACTGCAGGGGGGACCCTGTGGGAGAGTAGGACGCCGCCGAACAATTATTCAGAGCCGCGGCCCCAGCGATTCGCTGGGGCCGCGGCTTTTTGTGTTTTTGCAGGACGGAATTGAACTGGCCGGTAGCCCGTGAGCGGGCGCCTGCTGAGTGCGGGACAATGAGAGTCGGTGGGGTGCCTCGACGGTGGCCACCGGGATGTTGCTGGAAGATCAGAAGGAGTCAGGTCAATGTCGAACCCCCCTCAGGGACGCCCGGAGCGCCGTTCGGGTGACGGATCGCAGGGCGCCGCGGGTGCGGGCGGCCGGCGTGACTCCCGTGGCGGCGGCTACAACCGCGACAGCCGCGATGATCGCGCGCCGCGTCGTGACGACCGCCCGTCGGGCGGCGGCTTCAACCGGGATGACCGTGGCCCCCGTCGTGACGACCGCCCCGCCGGTGGCGGCTACAACCGCGACAGCCGTGACGACCGCGGTCCGCGTCGCGATGACCGGCCCTCGTCCGGTGGTGGGTTCCGTCGCGACGACCGTCCCTCGGGCGGTGGCTACAACCGTGACGACCGTCCCCGTGGCGGTGGTTACAACCGCGACGACCGGCCGTCTTCGGGTGGTGGGTTCCGTCGTGACGACCGTCCCTCCGGTGGTGGGTTCAACCGGGATGACCGTCCCCGTGGCGGTGGGTTCAACCGTGACGACCGTGGCCCGCGTCGCGATGACCGGCCCTCGTCGGGTGGCGGGTTCCGTCGTGACGACCGTCCCTCGGGTGGTGGCTTCAACCGGGATGACCGTCCGCGTGGTGGTGGGTTCAACCGTGACGATCGCGGTCCGCGCCGGGACGACCGTCCCTCGGGCGGCGGTTACAACCGTGACGACCGTCCGCGCAGCTTCAACCGTGACGACCGCGGCCCCCGTCGCGATGACCGTCCGTCCTCGGGTGGTGGCTTCAACCGCGATGAGCGCCCTCGCAGCTTCAATCGTGACGACCGTGGGCCGCGTCGCGATGACCGGCCGTCGTCCGGTGGTGGGTTCCGTCGTGATGACCGTCCTTCCGGTGGTGGGTTCAACCGGGATGACCGTCCGCGTGGTGGTGGGTTCAACCGTGACGATCGCGGTCCGCGTCGTGACGACCGTCCCTCGGGTGGCGGTTACAACCGGGATGACCGTCCCCGCAGCTTCAACCGCGATGACCGCGGCCCCCGTCGCGACGACCGGCCGTCTTCGGGTGGTGGCTTCAACCGCGATGAGCGTCCCCGCAGCTTCAACCGCGATGACCGCGGCCCGCGTCGCGACGACCGGCCGTCTTCGGGCGGTGGTTACAACCGTGACGACCGTCCCCGCAGCTTCAACCGTGACGACCGCGGCCCGCGTCGCGACGACCGGCCGTCCTCGGGCGGTGGTTACAACCGTGACGACCGTCCCCGCAGCTTCAACCGCGATGACCGCGGTCCGCGCCGGGATGACCGTGGGTCGTCCTCCGGTGGTGGGCGGTTCGAGAACCGGGGGCAGGGGGACGAGCGGCGGAGCGAGCCGGTTCGGCGTCTGCCGATCGATGAGGACGTCACCGGGCAGGAGATCGACGGTGATGTCCGCCAGGAGCTGATGAGTCTGCCGAAGACGCTTGCCGAGGACGTGGCCAAGAACCTCGTCATGGTGGCCAGGCTGCTCGACAGCGAGCCGGAGGAGGCGTACGCGTACTCGCGCGTCGCCCTGCGGCTGGCGTCGCGGGTCGCTGCGGTGCGGGAGGCGGCCGGGTTCGCGTCCTACGTCACCGAGCGGTACTCGGAGGCGCTGACGGAGTTCCGCGCGTCCCGGCGGATGACCGGGTCAGCGGAGCTGTGGCCGGTCATGGCCGACTGCGAGCGCGGTCTCGGCCGTCCGGAGCGGGCGCTGGAGATGGCCGGTGCTCCCGAGGTGAAGCAGCTGGACAAGGCCGGGCAGATCGAGATGCGCCTGGTCGCGGCGGGTGCCCGCAGCGACATGGAGCAGTTCGACGCCGCCGTGGTGACGCTGGAGTGCCCCGAGCTGGGCTCGCACTCGGTGCAGCCGTGGACGGCCCGGCTGCGGTACGCCTACGCCGAGGCGCTGATCGGCGCCGGGCGTGAGGACGAGGCCCGCGACTGGTTCGCCAAGGCGGTCGAGGCCGACCAGGACGGCAGCACCGGCGCGGCGGAGCGCCTGGCGCAGCTGGACGGCATCGAGTTCGTCGACGCGCTCGACCCCGAGGTCGAGCTGGACGACGACGAGGACGACGAGGACGAGCCCGGCATCGTGGTCGCGGTGGACGACGAGGACGACGCCGAGAGCGACGCCGAGTTCGCCCAGGGCGACGGCGAGGACTACTACGAGGACGACGAGGAAGAGGACGAGGAGGAGGGCTTCAGCAGCCCCTCCGCCGAGCGCCCCTTCCTGGAGCCCGAGGGCGATCGCAACTGATCCACCGGCTGTGGCCCGGAACCAGGAGGTCTCTGGTTCCGGGCCACAGCCATGTTCAGAGGCTGACGAGCGCTCAGCGGACCAGCAGGCTGCGCAGGACCAGTCCGGTGGCCGGTTTGGGCCCGAAGGAGGTGGACTTCCGCGGCATGGTGACGCCCTGTTCGGCCAGCCGGCGGACGACCCCCTCGTCGACGGGGTGGAGCAGCACCGCCGTGCCGCCGCCGCGCTCCGCCTCGCGGACGGCGGCTGCGGTGTCGTGCAGGTAGCCGATGTGCTCGGGGGCATCCGGAACGTGCCAGACCCGGTCGAGGAGCACCGAGTGCAGCACGGTGGCGTCCAGTCGGCGGTACTCCTCGGGTCGGTCGTCGGGGACGGCGGCGCGCAGGGTCTGCTCGTCCGGCCCGGTGACGAGGTGGAAGCCGCCGTCGCCGGCGAGGACGAAGGCGTTCAGTCCGGCGGCCTTGGCGTCCGCCAGGGCGGCCAGCGCGCCCTGCTGGGTGCCGTCCTCCACCGGCGAGACCGACCAGGATCCGTCCAGGGCGGAGAGGGCCTTGTCCAACGGGAGCTGACGCAGCACCCGGTGGATGGCGCGGACCCGCAACGGGTAGCGGGCGGTGTCGACGAGTAGCACCAGGCCGCGGTCCCAGGGGCTGTTGGCCAGGTGCCGGTACTCGCCCTGCAGGCGCAGGTACATGGCCCAGCGGTGGTGGCCGTCGGCGATCAGGGCCCGGCAGGTGGCCAGGTCGGTGCTGACGGCGGCCAGGTCGGTCGCGTCGGTGACGGACCAGAGCCGGTGGGTGGTGCCGTCCAGGGTCGTGGTGGTGAGCAGCGGGGGACCGGCCGCGGTGCGTTCCACCACGCCGGCGGCTCCGCCGTCGCCGCGGTAGGTCAGCAACAGCGGTTCCAGGTTGGCCTTGGTGGTGCGCATCAGGCCGACCCGGTCGGCGACCGGCTGCGGCATCACGTCCTCGTGCGGGAGCACCACCCCGGCGCCCGGTTCACTCAGCGCCAGGGCGCCGATCAGGCCGCGCTGCAGGGTGCCGCCGCCCGGGGCGCCGTTCTCGGGGGGCGTCCGCTGCTCGTAGACGTAGAGGGCGGCTGCCGGGTCGGCGACGAGTACCCCCGCGCGCTGCCACTCCGCGAGCAGGCGGGCGGCCTGGCGGTAGCCGCTCTCGGCGGTCGGTTGCGGGCGGGGCAGGATCAGCCGGACGATGTTGTGCGGGTCGCCGGTCTCCAGGCGCAGGCGTCCGTCGGGATCAACCACGTCGTAGGGCGGGGAGGTGACGGCGGCGAGCGAGCTGACCTTCGCCGGGTCGTAGCGCAGACCCCGGAACGGGGTCAGCGACAACCCGGCTGCGGCCACCCGTCCGGCATCACCCCAGCCACGGGCGTCGTCGCCGGGGCGGAAATCTCCTGAGTCGTCTGCACTGACTGCTCTCACTCTGGGCATGTTAATCGGGTATGCCTGGTTGCCTGATCATCGGAGGGTGCGATGAGGAAGCGTGCACGCAGTGACGAAGGTGCACCGAGCGGGGATGTGTACGAGTGGTTCAGGCGCGGAAGCGCCCTGCTGGCCGGGGGCCATCCGGGGGCGGCCCAGCAGCTGCTCAGCCGGGCCGCCGCGGCCGAGCCCGGTTCGGCGGCGATCCGGGAGTCGCTGGCCAGGGCGCAGTTCGACGCCGGGTCGTACGCCGCGGCGCTGGAGAGCTTCCGGGAGGTGGCGCTGGCCGACCCGTCCGACGACTACGCCCAGTTCGGGTGGGGGCTCGCGGCGGCGCGGACCGGGGACTTCGAGGAGTCGGCGGTGCATCTGGCGCTCGCGGTGGCGATGCGTCCGGACGCGGCCCACTACCGGGCCGCGCTGCGCCAGACCCGGGCGACCCTGAAGGCACGGGCCGGGGGGTTCGGTACGGTCGGGGCAGAGCAGAAGCAGGACCAGCAGGACGAAGAGCATCATCAGGACGAGTAGGAAGACGCCCATCCATGTCTGAGCACGCAGACCAGCCGCTGTACCGGGCCTATGACACGGCCCTGCTGGACCTGGACGGAGTCGTCTACGCCGGGCCCCGGGCGATCGACCACGCGGTCGATTCGCTCGCGCAGGCCCGCGCGGCCGGGATGCGGCTGGCCTATGTGACCAACAACGCCTCGCGCACGCCGAAGGCCGTCGCCGAGCACCTGACCGAGCTGGGCATCGCCGCCGAGCCCGATGATGTGATCACTTCGGCGCAGGCGGCGGCCCGGGTCGTCGCCGGGAAGGTGCCGGCGGGCGCGGCGGTGCTGGTCATCGGCGGCGAGGGCCTGCTGGAGGCGGTACGGGAGCGCGGGCTGCGTCCGGTGCGCTCGCTGGACGACGACCCGGCCGCGGTGGTGCAGGGCTATGACGCGTCGGTGGGCTGGACGCAGCTCGCCGAGGCCTCCTACGCCGTCGCCAAGGGCCTGCCCTGGGTGGCCTCCAACACCGACCTGACCATCCCGACCGCGCGCGGCACCGCGCCGGGGAACGGCACGCTGGTCGCCGCCGTGCGGACGGCCACCGGGGTGGACCCGGAGGTGGCCGGGAAGCCGCTGCCGCCGATGCACCGGGAGACGGTGATCCGCACCGGGGCGAAGCGGCCGCTGGTGGTGGGGGACCGGCTGGACACCGACATCGAGGGGGCCTTCAACGGCGGTGTCGACAGCCTGCTGGTGTTCACCGGCGTCAGCAGGCCCGAGGAGCTGCCCGAGGCCCCGGCGAAGTACCGGCCGACGTACCTGGCGGCCGACCTGCGCGGGCTGCTGCGGGTGCAGCCCGAGCTCAGCGCCGGGGACGGCGGCTCATTCCGCTGCGGCGGCTGGACGGTGGAGCTTCGGGACGGCGTGCTGGAGATCGCCGAGCGTGGGGAGGACCGCTATGACGGGCTGCGGGCGCTCTGCGCGGCGGCCTGGGCGGCGGCCGACGCGCCTGGCGGGACGACGCCCAAGTGGCGCGAGGCGCTGGCCTCGCTCGAGCTCTGAAGCCGGCCGCCTAGAGCAGCTTGCGGAGCTGGAGCAGGTCGCGGATGCCCGCCTCAAGCTTGACCCGGCCGGTCGCCCAGGCGGAGGCGAAGTTCAGCCGGCCGCCGACCAGGGCGACCAGGTCGTCGCCGGTCATCGACAGCCGGATCTGGGCCCGTTCGGTCGGGCGGCCCGGAGCCTCCGTCACGTCGGTGATGCTGCTATCGCGCAGCCGCCCCGAGAAGGTGACGTCCAGGTCGGTGATCCAGCAGGTCAGCGAGCGGTCCAGGGAGGCGGCGGTACGGACGTCGCCTTCGGCCTTGCCGAGGTTCCGGCTGAGCCGTTCCAGTGCCGCGCGGCACTCGGCGGTGGTGGCCATGGTGCGCTGTGCTCCTGAGGTACGGGATACGTGCTGGTTGCACCGACGCTACCGCAGCAGGGGACGCGCTGAGTGCGCGACCGAGGGCGGGCAGGCGGTAGCGTCGGTGCAGGGCCTGTCGAGTGCTTGGGCGTGGAGGAGGAGTGCCGGAATGCGTGACGTGGTGCGTGACTGCCTGAAAGCCGCGGCGGGGGCTGCCAACGGGGTCGTCGGCGTGGCCGAGGAGGCCCGGCGCCGGGCCGAGGGGGCTGCCCGGGACCTGCTGGAGCTGAGCGGGGTGCATCCCAACGAGCTGCTGGAGCGGGCACCGGAGCCGGTGCAGCTGGTGGTCGGCGTGGTGCGTTCGGAGGCGGACAAGGTGTGGAGCCGCCTCGGCGACGGGGTGGTCCAGGTGGGTGTGGTCCTGGAGTTCCTGGAACAGCAGGTCAGGCACCTCCAGGGCGGGGAGGACGCGCCTGCGGCGCAGCCCGCGGAGGGGCGGGTCGCCCAGCCGCGCGCCGAGCACGCGTTCCCGGCGCCCCGGCGGAAGTCGGCCGCGACGCGGCCGGTTCGGGTGGTCGTCGACGAGGACGTCCCGGCGGACGACGAGGCAGCCGCGGCGGCGCGGCGGCGCGCGGCCGTGCCGGGGATGAAGAAGACGGCGGCGCGGAAGGCGGCGGTCGCCGCAGCGGCGGCGCCGACACCGGCCCGGGCCCCCGCAGCGCGGAAGGCCCCCGCACGGAAACCCGCCCCGGCGACGGATCAGGCACCGGCGGAGACCACACCCGCGAAGCCCGCGCCCGCGAAGAAGGCCCCAGCGAAGAAGGCCCCAGCGAAGAGGGCGCCGGCGAAGAAGGCCGTGGCGGAGACCGCGCCCGCGAAGAAGGCCGTCGCGAAGACGACCGCAACGAAGGCGACCGAGGTGGAAACCGCGCCGGCGAAGAAGGCTGTGGCCAAGCGGGCTGCGGCGCAGAAGTCCACGGCCGGACAGGCCGCACCGGAGCAGACCCCGGCGAAGAAGGCCGCGGCGAGGAAACCTGGTGCGAAGAAGCCGGCGTCCTCGTCCGGGAAGCGGGTCGCGCCGAAGGCGGGTGCGGGTGCGGGGGCGGGCGATGAGTGAGCCGCGGCAGCCGGAGCTGGAGACCGGGCACGACGCCGTCGACTCCGCGCTGGCCCGGCTGGGGGAGCTGGACGGGGTGCCGACGGAGGCGCACGCCGGGGTCTACGAGACCGTGCACCAGGCTCTCCGTGACACCCTGAACGCGCTGGACAACGACCACCCGCTCGACACCGATTCGAATCGCAGGAGCTGAACCGCACGTGGCAGTCGCACGACGCCGTCTGGACGCAGAGCTGGTCCGCCGCAAGCTGGCCCGGTCGCGGGAGCACGCCAGTGAGCTGATCGCCGCGGGGCGGGTCTCCGTGGGCGGGACGACGGCGACCAAGCCGGCCACGCAGGTGGAGACCGCGGCGGCAGTGGTGGTGGCCAAGGACGACAACGACCCCGACTACGTCTCCCGGGGCGGCCACAAGCTGGCCGGGGCGCTGGCGGTGTTCCTGCCCGAGGGGCTGGCCGTCGAGGGCCGCCGCTGCCTGGACGCCGGGGCGTCCACCGGCGGGTTCACCGACGTGCTGCTGCGCGCCGGGGTGGACCGGGTGCTCGCGGTCGACGTCGGCTACGGCCAGCTGGCCTGGTCGCTGCAGAGCGACGACCGGGTGACCGTGATGGACCGGACGAACGTCCGGGAGCTCACCTTGGAGCAGCTCGACGGGGTGCCGGTGGACCTGGTGGTGAGCGATCTGTCGTTCATCCCGCTGGGTCTGGTGCTGCCCGCGCTGGCGCGGTGCACCGCGCCGGAGGGCGATCTGGTGCTGATGGTGAAGCCGCAGTTCGAGGTCGGCAAGGAGCGGCTCGGCAGCGGCGGTGTGGTCCGCAGCGCGCAGCTGCGCCAGGAGATGATCGAGAAGGTGGCCGGGCAGGGGGCCGAGCTGGGGCTCGGTGTGCGCGGGGTGACCGCGAGCCCGCTGCCCGGGCCCTCCGGCAATGTCGAGTACTTCCTGTGGTTCCGCCGGGACGCCCCGCCGCTGGATCCGGCGGACGCCCGCCGGGCCGTGGAGCAGGGCCCGCAGTAGCACGGCTCACATTGAATTCCGAATTTCCCGGAACAAATCGGTGGAGCGCAATCGATTGTTGTATTTACGTCACCCGGTCAATGGCGCTCCGGAGAGTCGGAGCAGGTCGTGGGCGATGTCGGCGACGGTTGTCTCCGGGCTCCAGACGAAGCGGGCGGTGCCGTCCCGGCCGAAGACCAGGGTCTGGGTGCCGTGCTCGACGGTCCGGGTCCCCGCCGCGGAGGTGGTCGGCGGCTGGGCCGGCACGCCCAGCGAGAGGGCGTCCCGGTCGACCACGGCGACCGGTCCGCTCAGGCCGACGAAGCGGGTGCTGAAGTTGTCGAGCCACTTCCGCAGCACCGTGGCGGTGTCATGGGCCGGGTCCAGGGTCACGAACACCGTGGTGACCTGGGCGCGGACGGACGCGGGGAGTTCCTGCAGGGCGGCGGCGATGTCGGCCATCGTGGTGGGGCACTCGTCGGGGCAGGCGGTGTAGCCGAAGAAGAGGGTGACGATCCGTCCGGCCGCTCGGGTGCTCGGCTGGTAGGCCGCGCCGCTGGTGTCGATGAGCTCGAAGGAGGGCAGCGCGACGGCGGGCTCGATCCGGGTTCCGTAGTAGGGCCAGGCCCCGGAGGGTGCGGCCGGCGCGGTCGCGACCGCGATCGGACTGCCCCCGGATCCGTCCCCGACGGCTTTCGACGCGCCGCTGCCGGTGGCCGCGCAGGCGCTGAGCAGTGCACAGGCGGCGGCGAGGGCCAGGGCTTCGCGAATACGTCCGGGCGAAGGGAAAGAACGGGAATGGCGACGCAACTCGGCCATGCAAGCCCCCCCAGGCCCGGAAACGGGATCCCCCTCGGTTCCCACGGGAAGCCTAGAATAACGGGATTGTCCGGGGGCGACCGTTCGACATATCTACTCCCCGAATTAACACCTGGGTTACAGCTTTCCTCGCACGGACTGACGACTGTCGATCGAAGGGGCTACTGGGGCTGGTCTTCCTGGAGGGGTGCGGGACACCGGGTAAGGTCGGAGCACTGCACTTGACCGCGACTTGCCCGTATTCGAGGGGGAGCGCCGACCGGGCCGAGGACGTCCCGTCCCGGCGCCGGAGGTTCAGATGAGTGACCGTACGGTCTTCCTGCTTGCGCACACCGGCCGCGAGGAGGCGCTGCAGAGCGTCGAGTGCCTGGTGGAGGGGCTGTCCAAGGCCGGGATCAAGCTTCGGGTGCTGGCCGAGGAGGCGCCCGTCATGGGCTACCCGGCCCAGGTGGAGATGGTGGCCGGCGGTCCGGGCGCGGCCAGGGGCTGTGAACTGGTGCTGGTCCTCGGCGGTGACGGGACGCTGTTGCGCGGCGCTGAGCTGTCCCGCGAGTCCGGGGTGCCGATGCTCGGGGTGAACCTCGGGCGGGTCGGCTTCCTGGCCGAGGCCGAACGCGACGACCTGCAGAAGGTGGTCGAGCGAGTGGTGGACAGCGACTACGAGGTCGAGGAGCGGATGACCCTGGACGTGGTCGTTCGAACGGACGGCCGGGTGGTGCACACCGACTGGGCGCTCAACGAGGCCTCGGTCGAGAAGGCATCCCGCGAACGCATGATCGAGGTGGTGACCGAGGTGGACGGACGCCCGGTGTCCACCTTCGGCTGCGACGGGGTGGTCTGTGCGACGCCCACCGGATCGACCGCCTACGCCTTCTCGGCGGGCGGCCCGGTGGTGTGGCCCGAGGTCGAGGCGCTGCTGATGGTGCCGATCAGCGCGCACGCGCTGTTCGCCAAGCCGCTGGTGACCTCGCCGCACTCGGTGCTGGCCGTCGAGGTGCAGGCGAAGACGCCCAACGGGGTGCTCTGGTGCGACGGGCGGCGGACGGTGGAGCTCCCGGCCGGGGCCCGGGTGGAGGTCCGCAGGGGCGCGATCCCGGTGCGGCTGGCCCGGCTGCACCGCGCCCCCTTCACCGACCGGCTGGTCGCCAAGTTCGCACTGCCGGTGACGGGTTGGCGCGGCGCGGCACAACGCTGAGGCAGCGGGCACGGGGAACGTGCCGGTCCCCGCTTCGCCCGGACGGGTCAGGCCACTAGGCTTCAGGACAGCCCGTCATGGGGTCGGTGTACGGACGTGGACGGGAGCGCGGGCTCCCCATGATTTCCCCCAGAGGGGCCAGTGAGCACTCACCGAGAGGACCAGGTGCAGGTCAACGGCATGGACCGCCCCCGTCTGGAAGAGATGCGGATACGGGCACTGGGCGTGATCGAGGACGCCGTGGTGGAGCTGTCGCCCGGATTCACCGTGGTCACCGGTGAGACCGGGGCGGGCAAGACCATGGTGGTCACCAGCCTCGGGCTGCTGCTCGGCGGCAAGGCCGACCCGGCCCTGGTCCGCAACGGCGCCGAGCGCGCCGTGGTGGAGGGTCGGGTCGCGGACGCGGACGGCTCACCGGCCGCGCAGCGCGCGGTCGAGGCGGGCGCGGAGCTGGACGACGGCGCCCTGCTGATCAGCCGTACCGTCTCCGCGGAGGGCCGCTCCCGGGCGCATGTCGGGGGCCGTTCGGTCCCGCTGAGCCTGCTCGCCTCGCTGGGCGAGGACCTGATCGCGGTGCACGGTCAGACCGACCAGCAGCGGCTGCTGCAGCCGGCCCGGCAGCGCGGCGCGCTGGACCGCTACGCCGGCGACCCGGTGGCGCTGCCGCTGGTCGAGTACCAGACCGCCTTCCGCAGGCTGCGCGAGGTGAGCGCACGGCTGGAGGAGCTGACCACCCGGGCCAGGGAGCGGGCCCAGGAGGCCGACCTGCTGCGCTTCGGCCTGGACGAGGTCGCCGCCGCGGAGCCGCTGGCCGGCGAGGACCTGGAGCTGGCGGCCGAGTCCGAGCGGCTCGGCCACGCCGACGCGCTGTCCTCCGCCGCCAACCAGGCGCACGCCGCCCTGGCCGGCGAACCCGCCGACCCCGACGCCGTGGACGCCGGGACGCTGCTCGCGCAGGCCCGGCGGGCGATGGAGTCGGTGCGCCACCACGACCCCAGGCTGGCGGCGCTGGCCGACCGGCTCAGCGAGGTCGGCTACCTGCTCGGCGACATCGCCGGCGACCTGGCCGGCTACGCGGACGACCTGGACGCCGACCCGGCCCGGCTGGCCGCCGTCGAGGAGCGCCGCGCGGTGCTGGCGCACCTGGTGCGCAAGTATTCCAACACTGGAGCCGGGGGCGGTCCGGAGGGCGGCCTCGCTGAGGTGCTGGAGTGGGCCGAGGCGGCCGCCGAGCGGCTCACCGAGCTCGACGGCGACGACGACACCATCGGCGCGCTGGAGGAGGAGCAGGAGCAGCTCAGCGGCACCGTCTCCGAGCTCGCCGCACAGCTCACCACCGCCCGCAGGGCCGCGGCGGAGGACTTCGCCAAGGCCGTCACCGCCGAACTGACCGAGCTCGCCATGCCGCACGCCAGGGTCAGCTTCGGGATCACCCCCGCCGCCGACTTCGGCCCCTACGGCGTGGACGAGGTGGAGGTGCTGCTGGCGCCGCACCCCGGCGCCCCGCCGCGTCCCATCGCCAAGGGCGCGTCCGGCGGTGAGCTGTCCCGGGTGATGCTGGCGGTCGAGGTGGTCTTCGCCGGGGCGGACCCGGTGCCGACCTATCTCTTCGACGAGGTCGACGCGGGTGTCGGCGGCAAGGCCGCGGTCGAGGTGGGCCGGCGGCTGGCCAGGCTGGCGCGGACCTCGCAGGTCATCGTGGTGACCCATCTGCCGCAGGTGGCCGCGTTCGCGGACCGGCACCTGGTGGTGGAGAAGACCGTCGACGGCACGGTCACCCGCTCCGGGGTCACCACGCTGAGCGACGTCGAACGGGTCAGGGAGCTGTCCCGGATGCTGGCCGGTCTTGAGGACTCCGAGCTGGGCCGTGCGCACGCGGAAGAGCTGCTGGCGGCTGCCCGCACCGCGGCGGCCGACTAGGACGGGACCGTTGGGCGACACGCCGCCGAACGGGTGAGCAACAGGCCGTGACCACGGCGGCAGCGCCGCCGCCGACTGTCCAAGACCCCTTCCGAGCTGGCATCGTGGTCCCGCGCCCGCCCACACATCCGACCGAGCTGGAGACGACGCTGACCGTGGAGCACACTCCTGCAGCCCCCACCGGCCAACTGCACGCCGTCCTGGTACTGGCGGGCAGTTCTGGCGGCATCGGCACGCATGTGCGCTCCCTGGCCCAGGGGCTCAGCGCGCACGGCCTGGAGGTCACCGTGTGCGGCCCGGCCGAGACCGACGAGCTCTACGGCTTCTCCGGCTCCGGGGCCCGGTTCCAGCCGGTCGAGATCACGCCCACCCCCGGCCCCCGTACCGACGCGGCCGCGGTCGGCGAGCTGCGGCGGGCCTTCGCCCGCGCCTCGCTGGTGCATGCGCACGGGCTGCGGGCCGCGCTGCTGTCCGACCTGGCGCTGCGGACGGCACGGGCCGGGACCCCGCTGGTGGTCACCTCGCACCACGCCAACCTCGCCACCGGGGTGGAGCGCAGGCTGCTGCGGCTGATGGAGCGTCGGGTCGCCAAGAACGCGGACCTGATCCTCGGCGCCTCCTCCGATCTGGTGGCCCGGGCCCGCAGTCTCGGCGCGGCCGACGCGAGGCTCGGGCCGGTCGCTGCGCCGCCACTGCCTGCGGCGGCGGCTGAGCGGAGCCGGGAGGCGGTGCGGAAGGAGCTGCTGGGCAGCAAGGAGCGGGCGGACCGTCCGGTGGTGCTGGCGGTGGGGCGGCTGGTTCCGCAGAAGAACTTCCATCTGCTGCTGGACGCAGCCTCCGGATGGCGCGGCGGCGAGGAGCCGCTGCTGCTGATCGCGGGGGAGGGGCCCGAGCAGGGGGCGCTGCGGGGGCGGATCAAGTCCGAGAAGCTGCGCGCCAGGCTGCTGGGTCGGCGCTCGGACGTGCGGGAGCTGTTGCTGGCGGCGGACCTGGTGGTGATCTCCTCGCGGTGGGAGGCGCGGTCGCTGGTGGCGCAGGAAGCCCTCCGGGCGGGGGTGCCGCTCGTCGCTACGGCGGTCGGGGGGTTGCCGGAGTTGGTGGGGGACGCGGCGGTGCTGGTGCCTCCGGGGGATCCGACGGCTTTGGCGGCAGCCGTGTCTGCGGTGCTCGCGGATGACACTCGTCGGGCGGAGCTGGCTGTGGCGGGGCCGGTGCAGGCGGAGACGTGGCCCGATGAGGCGGCGACGGTGGCTCAGGTGTTGAGCGTGTACGACGAATTGACGGGGGAGCGGTAGGCGCACGGGTTTCCGCGGTGGGTGGTTGGCAGCGCAGTTCCCCGCGCCCCTTACGTCTCAGGGGGTGACGGTCAGGGTGATGGTGCCCGTTTCGTTGGTGGTTACCTGGAGCTGGGTCAGGTCCGCTACGGAGACGGTCGCGCCGTAGGTGGTGGTGGCGGGGCCTATGCCGATGACCTGCATGCCGGCGGCGAGGCCGGCTCGGGTGCCGGCCTTGGAGTCCTCCAGGACGATGCAGTCGGCGGGGTCGATGCCGAGCAGCTTGGCACCGAGGAGGAAGCCCTCGGGGTCGGGCTTGCTGCGGGTGACGTGTTCGGCGGTGACCGCCACGGCCGGGACGGCCAGCCCCGCGGCGCCCATGCGGGCGCGGGCCAGGGCGTCGTCGGCCGAGGTGACCAGGGCGTGCGGGAGGTCGGCCAGCGAGGCTAGGAAGGCCGGGGCGCCGCCGATCGGGACGACGCCCTCGGTGTCGGCGGTCTCCTGGGCCAGCATCCGGGCGTTCTCGGCGTGGTTGATCTCCATCGGCCGGTCGGGCAGCAGGATCGCCATGCTCGCGAAGCCCTGCCGCCCGTGCACGACCTCCAGCACCCGGTCGCTGTCCAGGCCCTGCTCGGCGGCCCAGGCCCGCCACACCCGCTCCACCGCCGCCCCGGAGTCGACCAGGGTCCCGTCCATGTCGAGCAGCAGTGCGCGGGCGGTGAGAATCACGGTCTCGGCGGTGCTGGCAGGCATGGGACTCCTTTGCGGAACCGACTTTGTTCCTCAAGTGTACAAAGAGGAGTGCCTCACCTTGCGGGCAGCCCGCCTACGGCGTTCAGGCGCAGGGCGGTGTCGATCAGCGGGACGTGGCTGAAGGCCTGGGGGAAGTTGCCGACCTGGCGCTTCAGGCGCGGGTCCCACTCCTCGGCGAGCAGGCCCACGTCGTTGCGGATCGCCAGCAGTCGTTCGAACAGGTCGCGGGCCTCGCCCACCCTGCCGATCATCGCCAGGTCGTCGGCCAGCCAGAACGAGCAGGCCAGGAAGGCGCCCTCGTCGCCCGGCAGGCCGTCCACGCCCTCCTCGCCGCCGCTGGTCGGGTAGCGCAGCACGAAGCCGTCGGGGGTGAGCAGCTCGCGCTGGATCGCCTCGATGGTGCCGATGACCCGCTTGTCGTCCGGCGGCAGGAAGCCGACCTGCGGGATCAGCAGCAGCGAGGCGTCCAGCTCCTTGGAGCCGTAGGACTGGGTGAAGGTGTTGCGCTCCCGGTCGAAGCCGTTCTCGCAGACGTCGAAGTGGATGTCGTCGCGCAGCTCGCGCCAGCGCTCCAGCGGGCCCTCGTGCGGGGTCTCCTCCAGCATCCGGATGGTGCGGTCCACCGCGACCCAGGCCATCACCTTGGAGTGGACGAAGTGCCGGCGCGGGCCGCGCACCTCCCAGATGCCCTCGTCGGGCTCACGCCAGTGCTGCTCCAGGTAGCTGATCAGGCGCAGCTGCAGCAGGTGGGCGTGGTCGTTGCGGACCAATCCGGTCATGTGGGCCAGGTGCAGCGCCTCGACGACCTCGCCGTAGACGTCCAGCTGGAGCTGTTCGGCGGCGGTGTTGCCGATCCGGACCGGGGTGGAGTTCTCGTAGCCGGGCAGCCAGTCCAGCGAGGTCTCGGTGAGTTCCCGCTCGCCCGCGATCCCGTACATGATCTGCAGGTTCTCCGGGTCGCCGGCGACCGCCCTGAGCAGCCACTCGCGCCAGGCGCGGGCCTCGTCGCGGTAGCCGGTGCGCAGCAGCGAGGAGAGCGTGATGGTGGCGTCCCGCAGCCAGGTGTAGCGGTAGTCCCAGTTGCGGACGCCGCCGATGTCCTCCGGGAGCGAGGTGGTGGGGGCGGCCACGATGCCGCCGGTGGGCGCGTAGGTGAGCGCCTTGAGGGTCACCAGCGAGCGGATCACGGCCTCGCGGTAGGGGCCCTGGTAGGTGCACTGGGAGGCCCAGCCCTGCCAGAACTCCTCGGTGGTGGCCAGCGCCTCCTCGGCGTCCGGCTGGTCGGGCGCGCCCAGGTGGGAGGGCTGCCAGGTGAGCGCGAAGGCGATCCGCTGGCCCGCGGCGACGGTGAAGTCGGCGTAGGTGGTGAGGTCGCGGCCGTAGGTCTCGGCCTCGCCGTCCAGCCAGACCGAGTCGGGTCCGGCGACGGCGACGGTGCGGACGGTGTCCCCGTCCTCCACCTTGTGCACCCAGGGGACGACCCGGCCGTAGGAGAAGCGCATCCGCAGCGCCGAGCGCATCCGCACCCGGCCGCTGACGCCCTCGACGATGCGGATCATCTGCGGGACCGCGCCGCGCTCCGGGAGCCCGCGCGGCGGCATGAAGTCGATCACCCGCACGGTGCCGCGCGGGGTGTCCCACTCCTGCTCCAGCACCAGCGAGTCGCCGCGGTAGCGGCGGCGGGTGGCCGGCGCGGCGGGGGCGGCCGCGGTCGGCGGCAGCACCCGGAACTCGCCGCTCTCGGTGAAGTCGGGCAGGCCCTTGGGCGCGGCCGTCTGCGGCTTTCCGATCGGGTCGGCCGGGCCGATCCGCCAGAAGCCGTGTTCGTCGGTGCCGAGCAGTCCGGCGAAGACGGCGGGGGAGTCGAAGCGGGGCAGGCACAGCCAGTCGACCGAGCCGTCCCGGCTGACCAGGGCGGCGGTCTGCATGTCGCCGATGAGGGCGTAGTCCTCGATACGAGCGGCCACGTGGATCTCCAGTTCGCGAGATGAACTCGGCAGCGCTGTTGCGGGGGAAAGGGAGGCTCAAGGGGTGGAAGCGCCCGGATCTGCCGTCGATCCGTCAGGTGCTGTGGTGCTCCTGGGATCTGTGGGGTTCCTGCTGGAGGAACGCGTCCGTGCAGGATACGTCGCCGAAAGGGGTGGGTGTGAACACCGTGATCACGGCGCGCCGCCGAACGGGGTCGAAGGACGCGATCAAGCCACGGCGCTGATAGGCTGGTACTCCGTGGACTGGTGCTAGACACCGCCGCCAACCCGCCCCCTCGGCATCGCTGGAGGCGGTACGCAGGGTCCGGTCGACACCTGCGAAGACGCAACCACGGGAGCCCCCTCTTGGCACAGCCCCATTCGGCCAGTTCCGGCCGGAACAACACGACGACCAAGCACCTCTTCGTCACCGGGGGCGTCGCCTCCTCGCTCGGCAAGGGGCTCACCGCCTCCAGCCTCGGGGCCCTGCTGAAGGCGCGCGGACTGCGGGTCACCATGCAGAAGCTGGACCCGTACCTCAACGTCGACCCCGGCACCATGAACCCGTTCCAGCACGGTGAGGTCTTCGTCACGGACGACGGCGCCGAGACGGACCTGGACATCGGCCACTACGAGCGCTTCCTGGACACCAACCTGCACGGCTCGGCGAACGTCACCACCGGGCAGGTGTACTCCACCGTCATCGCCAAGGAGCGCCGCGGCGAGTACCTCGGCGACACCGTCCAGGTCATCCCGCACATCACCAACGAGATCAAGTCCCGGATCCGCCGGATGGCGACCGACGACGTCGACGTGGTGATCACCGAGGTCGGCGGCACCGTCGGCGACATCGAGTCGCTCCCGTTCCTGGAGGCCGTCCGCCAGGTCCGCCACGAGGTCGGCCGGGACAACGTCTTCTTCGTGCACGTCTCGCTGCTCCCCTACATCGGCCCCTCCGGCGAGCTCAAGACCAAGCCGACCCAGCACTCCGTCGCCGCGCTGCGCAACATCGGCATCCAGCCCGACGCGATCGTGCTGCGCGCCGACCGCGAGGTGCCGCAGGCCATCAAGCGGAAGATCTCGCTGATGTGCGACGTCGACGAGGAAGCGGTGGTCGCCGCGATCGACGCAAAATCGATCTACGACATCCCCAAGGTGCTGCACAGCGAGGGGCTGGACGCGTATGTCGTCCGCCGTCTCGACCTGGCCTTCCGCGATGTCGACTGGACCGTCTGGGACGACCTGCTGCGCCGGGTGCACGAGCCCGAGCACGTGGTGAAGGTCGCGCTGGTCGGCAAGTACATCGACCTGCCGGACGCCTACCTGTCGGTGACCGAGGCGCTGCGGGCCGGCGGGTTCGCCAACAACGCCAAGGTCGAGATCAAGTGGGTCACCTCGGACGACTGCAGGACCCCCGAGGGCGCGGAGGAGCAGCTCGGCGACGTGGACGCGATCTGCATCCCGGGCGGCTTCGGGGACCGCGGGGTGGACGGCAAGGTCGCCGCGATCACCTACGGCCGTGAGAAGCGGATCCCGCTGCTGGGGCTGTGCCTGGGGCTGCAGTGCGTGGTCATCGAGGCGGCACGGAACCTGGCCGGGCTGGCCGACGCCAACTCGACCGAGTTCGACCCGGCGGCGCAGAACCCGGTGATCTCCACCATGGCCGAGCAGTTGGAGATCGTCGACGGCAAGGGGGACCTGGGCGGGACCATGCGGCTGGGCCTCTACCCGGCGAAGCTCGCCGAGGGGTCCATCGTCCGCGAGGTGTACGGGGACGAGCCGTACGTCGAGGAGCGGCACCGGCACCGCTACGAGGTCAACAACTCGTACCGCGGTGAACTGGAGAAGGCCGGGCTGGTCTTCTCGGGGCTCTCCCCCAAGGGGGATCTGGTGGAGTACGTGGAGTACCCGCGCGAGGTGCACCCGTACCTGGTCGCGACCCAGGCCCACCCGGAGCTCAAGTCCCGCCCCACGCGTCCGCACCCGTTGTTCGCGGGGCTCGTGGCAGCGGCCGTGAAGCGTCAGAACGGCGAGTAACCACCACCGGGGGCGCGGGGAACTGCGCGACCAGCCCTCTACGGAGGTGCATGGTTGGCAGCGCCTGCTTTTCATCGAGCAGAGCCCCGCGCCCCCGATGTGGTTGCATGGCTGGCGTCTAGCTGGAGGTGCGGGTATGCGGCGGGAGCCGGTTGTGGACAGTCCGGAGGAGTGGCCGGTCACGGCCTCGCGGTTGTCGTTCCACGGGAGGGTCTGGGACATCAGGACCGACGAGGTCGTGATGCCCGACGGCGTCACCGCCGCGCGGGACTACCAGCAGCACCCCGGCGCGGTCGGCGTGCTGGCCATCGACGCTCAGCGCAGCGTCCTCCTGGTGCGGCAGTACCGGCACCCCGTGCGTCACCGCCTCTGGGAGCTGCCGGCCGGCCTGCTGGACGTGCCGGGGGAGAACCCGCTGCACGCCGCGCAGCGCGAGCTGTACGAGGAGGCCCACACCAAGGCCGGCGACTGGCGCACGCTGATCGACTTCTACAGCTCGCCCGGCGGCTCCTCGGAGGCGCTGAGGATCTTCCTCGCCCAGGACCTGGCCGAGGCGGACGGCGAACGCTTCCAGGCCGAGCACGAGGAGCTGGACCTGGAGGTCGGCCGGGTCGACCTGGACGAGCTGGTGCAACTGGTCCTCGCGGGCGAACTGCACAACGGCGCGCTGGTGTCCTCGGTGTTCGCGGCCAAGGTCGCACTGGACGGCGGCGTGTTCGGTGAGGCCGGTCTGAACGGCCTGCGCGCTGCCGAAGCCCCCTGGCCGGCGCGACCGTTCGAGTGATCGGCGGGTCGAGTTGTTGACGGCGGGGCGCAGCTGCGGAGCAGCGCCCCGCCGGTGAACTACGCTGCGCGAGTGGCGGAAGCTAATGCGGCAGAGGCGCGGACGGTACGTCAGAACCAGCGGCGCGGCGCGGTGCTGCCCGCTGAGCTGCCCGAGGATCCGCCGGTCTTCGCCGGGCGCCAGGCGGAGCTCGCCCAGTTGCGCGACGAGGTGGGCCGGCCCGGCCTGGGAGCGGATGAGGAGAGCCCGCGCTGCCGGGTCCTGATCGTCGCCGGGCGCCGCGGTTCGGGGCGTACCGCGCTGGCCGTCCGCTTCGCCCGCACCGTCGCCGCGGACTACCCGGACGGACAGTTCTTCGTCCGGATGAGCGAGCCCGCCGGCGCGCCCGTCGCGGCCGAGCGGGCGGCCGAGCTGCTGCTGGAGGCGCTCGGCGAGCCCCGGCCGCCGACGCCGCTGCCCGACCCCGACTCCGAAGAACCGGCCGTTGACGGCCTAGCCGCGCTGCGGGAGGCGCTGGCGGGGCGTCAGGTGCTGCTGGTGCTGGACGACGTGCAGCAGGCGGAGCAGGTCGAGGCGCTGCTGCCGCCGACCGACGGCTGCCTGGTGGTGGCGGTGACCTCCGGTCCGCTGACCGGCCTGGCCGACGCCCGTCCGGTGGTGATCGGCGGCCTCGGGGCCTCCGCTGCCACCGCCGTGCTGGTGGGGCAGGCCGGGGACACCCGGATCGTCTGCGACCCGGTGGCGGCGCGGACCCTGGCCGAGACGCTGGCCTGCCACCCGATGGCGCTCTGCCTGGTCGGCGGCTGGCTCAGGGCCAGGCCCAGGGCCTCGGTCACCGATGTGCTGCGGCTGCTGGCCGACCACACCCCCGAGCCGCCCCGGGTGCTGCTGGCCAAGCGGCCCGGCGCGGCCGAACCCGGTGTCGAGCCGTTGCTGCGCGCCTTCGACCTGGTCCACGACGGGCTCCCGGCCCCGGCCGCCCGGCTGCTGCGGCTGCTGACCCTGGCCCCCGGCGGGGTGGCCGACCCCCGTACCGCCTCCGCATTGCTGGGCTGCCCGGTGGACGCCGCCGCGGTGCACCTCGCGACGCTGGCCGAGCAGCAGCTGCTGCGTCCGGTCGGGCCCGGCGGGCGCCATGAGCTGCCCGGCTGCCTGCGCGAACCGCTGGCCGCGCTGCTCGCCGGGGACCGCCCGGCCGAGACCGAGCTGGCCCGGGCCCGGCTGCTGGAGCGGCTCACCCGGCTGCTCACCGCCTGCTGCCACCAGCTCGCGCCGGCCGGGCCCGCCCCCGACCCGCTGCCGGGTCCGCTGCGCTTCAGCGGGTCGGCCGAGGCCTGGCAGTGGCTGGACACCGAACTGCCGGTGTTGCGCGCGGCCCTGGACACCGCCGTCGCCGACGGCGCGCTGGACGGACTGGCGATGCGACTGGCCACGGCGCTGGTACGGGCGCTGCCGCTGTGGGCCGGCGGTCCCGAGCCGGTCGCCGCCGACCTCTACGCCCTGCACGGCACGGTGCTCGACCTCGCCCTGCGCAGCGGGCTGCACCGGCAGCAGGCGGCCGCACTGGTCAACCTGGGGGACCTGCGCGCCACGGCGGGCGAGCACCGCCGGGCGCTGGAGCGCTACCGCTCGGCGCTGGGCCCGGCCCGGGCCGCCGACGACCATGTGGCGGTGTGCCGGATCCTGGAGGCCGTCGCCGGCGCCTTCCGGGCCTCGGGGGACCTGGTCCGGGCCGCGGACTGGTACGGCAGGGCGCTGGGACTGCGCCGCCGGCGCGGCGAGCAGGCCGACGAGGTGCGGCTGCTGGGCCGGCTCGCGGCCGCGCACACCGCGCAGGGACGGATGGGCGACGCGCTGAAGGACTACCGGGCCGCCGCCGCACTGCACCGCAAGCTCGGCGACCCGGCCGGCGCGGTGGGCGCGACGCTGGGCGCGGCCCGGGTGCAGGAGCTGGCGGGCAACCCGGACCAGGCGGTGCGCACGCTGCGGGACGCACTGGAGGAGGCGCGGGGCGTGGCCGGCCCGTCCGGCGTCCGGCTGCAGACCCAGGTGCTGCTGCGGTCGGCCGAGGCGCTGGAGCGGGCCGGGGACGCCGAGGGAGGCCGGGCGCGGCGCGAGCAGGCGGCGGCGCTCGGGCTGCCGAAGGGCGGCGGAGCGAGGACGGGGCGGCGACGCACCCGGCCGTTACGGAGTGATTGCGGTTGTGTGAGCGATTTGGTGCTTTTGGTAGCACTTGTTAACGCGCGCAACCGCACAAGCCTACGAAACTGCCAACCGATCGTATTCTTTTGGTCAGATTGTAAGGCTGTTGCAATCCTCCGGCTTCATTACACTCGGAAGTGCCGCAACCAGTGCGCGGCCACCGTCGGCGTACCCGCCGACGGACCCCCGATGTGCAAGGGACGTGTTTAGCCGTGAAGGTCGGCATCCCCCGCGAGGTCAAGAACCACGAGTACCGCGTGGCCATCACGCCCGCCGGCGTGCACGAGCTGGTCCGCAACGGGCACCAGGTCGTGGTGGAGCAGAACGCCGGTGTCGGCTCCTCCATCAGCGACGAGGAGTACGTCTCCGCCGGCGCCGAGATCCTCCCCACCGCCGACGAGGTCTGGGCCGCGGCCGACCTGCTGCTCAAGGTCAAGGAGCCGATCGCCGAGGAGTACCACCGCCTCCGCAAGGGCCAGACCCTGTTCACCTACCTTCACCTGGCCGCCTCGCGGGAGTGCACCGACGCCCTCCTCGCCTCCGGCACCACCGCCATCGCCTACGAGACCGTGCAGCTGGCCAACGGCGCCCTGCCGCTGCTCGCGCCGATGTCCGAGGTCGCGGGCCGGCTGGCCCCCCAGGTCGGCTCGTACCACCTGATGCGCCCGGCCGGCGGCCGCGGCACCCTGCCGGGCGGCGTGCCCGGCACCCACGCGGCCAAGGCCGTGGTCATCGGCGGCGGCGTCTCCGGCTGGCACGCGGCGACCATCGCCATCGGCATGGGCTACGACGTGACCCTGCTTGACCGTGACATCAACAAGCTCCGCGAGGCCGACAAGATCTTCGGCAACCGGATCAAGGCCATCGCCTCCAATGCCTTCGAGCTGGAGAAGGCCGTGCTGGAGGCCGACCTGGTCATCGGCGCGGTGCTGATCCCGGGCGCCAAGGCCCCCAAGCTGGTCACCAACGAGCTGGTCTCGCGGATGAAGCCGGGCTCGGTGCTCGTCGACATCGCCATCGACCAGGGCGGCTGCTTCGAGGACTCCCGGCCCACCACGCACGCCGAGCCGACCTTCCCGGTCCACAACTCGGTCTTCTACTGCGTCGCCAACATGCCCGGCGCGGTGCCCAACACCTCCACCTACGCGCTGACCAACGCGACGATGCCGTACATCGTCGAGCTGGCCAACCGCGGCTGGAAGGAAGCCTGCAACCGTGACGCCGCGCTCGCCAAGGGCCTCAACGCGCACGAGGGCCAGCTGACCTACCGTGAGGTGGCCGAGGCGCACGGCCTCAGTTCGGTCGACCTGGCAGATGTACTGGCCTGAGGCATAGTCCAAAAAAGAAGGGCGGAGCACCCCGTGTTCCGCCCTTCGGCGTGCCCGTACGGCCCCGCTGAGGGGGCGAATGGTCTCAATGTCGACAGATCGTCAACTTTCTGACGTCCGATCTCACTCCCGTGCGGATGTGGTGACTGTGGCCCGAAGGGCTGTACTGCCGCCTGATCTCTGGCATCGTGGCGGGGTGCGGCGCTAACGTCGGCCATCGCGCGGTGATCTAGTCATATCGACATGTTGGTTCGTGCATCACTGGTGTGGTGGTTGGCGCTACTGTGTCGTTGCTAGGCTGCGGCACGGCACATGCCGCCCATTGGAGGGGGCAAGCCCCAAAGCCCCACCAAACGATTCCGGTGTCAACGGCGGTCGCCAAGGAGGTAAGACGACTTGTGAATGAGTCGACATTTGCTCCCGGGGGTGGTCAGCCAGGACTGGTGCAGGACGTCGCCGGTCCCTCCGGGGAGGAGTCGATGGACGTGCGCACCTTTGACGCCCGCCAGGCGACGCCCGAGTACGACACCCACCACTACCCCGGCCGGACCGATCCCTACCAGGCCGCCGCGCGCCACTCCGAGGTGCCCGAGCCGGTCGTCTACAACGCCACGGCCTACGACGCCGTGGAGCCGGGCCTGGTCTACGCCGAACTGCCGGACGGTCAGTTCTACGACCCCGACGCCGAGTACGAGCCCGACCCGGAGTACGCCGCCACACTGGCGCCCGACGCGGCCCGGCAGCGCCGTGAGCGGGTCGGCCCCACCGGCCGTCCGCTGCCGTACTTCCCGATCCCCTCACCGCTCACCGAGCACGGTCCGGCCAAGATCGTGGCGATGTGCAACCAGAAGGGCGGGGTGGGCAAGACCACCTCGACCATCAACCTGGGCGCGGCGCTGGCCGAGTACGGCCGGCGGGTGCTGCTGGTCGACTTCGACCCGCAGGGCGCGCTCTCGGTCGGCCTCGGCGTCAACCCGATGGAACTGGACCTGACGGTCTACAACCTGCTCATGGAGCGGGGCCTGACGGCCGACGAGGTGCTGCTGAAGACCGCCGTCCCCGGCATGGACCTGCTGCCGTCCAACATCGACCTGTCGGCCGCCGAGGTGCAGCTGGTCAGCGAGGTGGCCCGGGAGTCCGCGCTGGCGCGGGCGCTCAAGCCGCTGCTGCCGGACTACGACTACGTCATCATCGACTGCCAGCCGTCGCTGGGCCTGCTCACGGTCAACGCGCTGACCGCGGCCAACAGCGTCATCGTGCCGCTGGAGTGCGAGTTCTTCGCGCTGCGCGGGGTCGCGCTGCTCACCGAGACCATCGAGAAGGTCTGCGAGCGGCTCAACCCCGACCTGCGCCTGGACGGCATCCTGGCGACCATGTACGACTCCCGCACGGTGCACAGCCGTGAGGTGCTGGCCCGGGTCACCGAGGCCTTCGGCGACCATGTCTTCCACACCGTCATCGGCCGCACGGTGCGCTTCCCGGAGACCACGGTGGCCGGCGAGCCGATCACCACCTACGCCTCCAACTCGGTCGGCGCCGCCGCGTACCGCCAGCTCGCCAGGGAGGTGCTCGCCCGGTGCCCCGTCGAGTGAGCCTCCCGGGAGCGGACGAACTGTTCCGGACCACCGGGGGGATGTCGCTCACGCCCGCGCCCCGCTCCTCCGAACCGGGCCAGAGCCGGCCCGCGGCGGAGGCCGGAGCCGCGGAGCCGGAGGGTGAGCATGCCTCCGGCGAGAAGGCGGCCCAGGCCGCGGTGTCGGCGCCGGTGGCGCCTCAGCGCCGACCGCTGGCGGCTCCCGGTGGGGCGGCCCCCGGTGCGGCGGTCGGGCAGCCGGCGCCGCAGCACAACGGCACCCCCGCACCTGCGGCGGACGCCGCGGCCCGGCGCAAGCCGCGGGGGGGCGGGCGGTCCCGCCCTACCGGGCGGGAGCGGCACGAGGAGAAGATCACGGTCTATGTCTCCGCCGAGGAGCTGATCGACCTGGAGCACGCCCGGCTGGTGCTGCGGGGCGAGCACGGGCTCGCGGTGGACCGCGGGCGGATAGTGCGGGAGGCCGTCGCGGTGGTGCTGGCGGACCTGGAGCAGCGGGGCGAGGCCAGCATTCTGGTGCGGCGGCTGCGGGGGCGGTAGCTCCGTTCTTTGGGTGCGGGCTGTGCACGGCTTGTCGCGCAGTTCCCCGCGCCCCTAGAGGGCTGCAACTGAGCCGCTGCGAGTAAGTTGCACTATCCAGGGGCGCGGGGAACTGCGCGCCCAGCCATGCTGATGCTGCAGTGGGGCTCTACGCTGAGCCCGGTGAGCGTCCCTGTCGTACCCGTATCGCCTGACGCGTCTCCCGAAGAGGCGGAGCCGTCCGGTGGGTTCCTGGTGCACCTGCACAACTTCGACGGGCCGTTCGACCTGCTGCTCAGCCTCATCGCCAAGCACAAGCTGGACGTCACCGAGGTCTCGCTGTCCCAGGTCACCGACGACTTCATCGCCCACATCAGGGCCATGGGCCCGGACTGGGACCTGGACCTGGCCAGCGAGTTCCTGGTGGTCGCGGCGACCCTCCTGGACCTCAAGGCAGCCCGGCTGCTCCCCGTCGCCGAGCTGGAGGACGAGGAGGACCTGGCCCTGCTGGAGGCGCGCGACCTGCTGTTCGCGCGGCTGCTCCAGTACCGGGCCTACAAGCAGATCGCCGCGCTGTTCGAGCAGCGCTGGGCGGAGGAGCAGAAGCGCCGCCCCCGGACCGCCGGGCTGGAGCCGCACCATGCCGCACTGCTGCCCGAGGTGGTCATCAGCCTCACCCCAGAGGCCTTCGCCCGGCTGGCCGTGAGGGCGATGGAGCCCAAGCCCAAGCCGGTGGTCTACGTCGACCACATCCACACGCCCAAGGTGAGCGTGCGCGAGCAGGCCGCGCTGCTGCTGGAGCGGCTGCAGCAGCTGGGGCAGGCCAGCTTCCGCACCCTGACCGAGGACGCCCCGGACGTGCTGACGGTGGTGGCCAGGTTCCTGGCGCTGCTGGAGCTCTACCGCGAGCGGGTGCTGCTGTTCGACCAGCCGGAGGCGCTGGGGGAGCTGCTGGTGCAGTGGATCGGGGAGGAAGGGGCACAGGTCGAGGTGAGCGAGGAGTTCGACACCGAGGGCTCCGGGACCGAGGAAGGCGACAGGCGATGAGCGGCAGCGACGACGGAGGCCGGCCCGGTGGGCGGCGGCAGCTGGGGATGCCCGGTCGGCCGCGCCCGGGGGAGTACCTGGAGAACGCCTGGATCGAGGACGAGACCTGGGTCGAGCCGGAGCCGGTCCAGCCCGATCCCGTCCCCGAGCCCTTCCCGAGGCCGACCCCGGAGCCCGACCCGATCCCCAGGCCGGTCCCGGAGCCGCCGGTGCCCGGGCCCGAGCCGGTGCCGGATCCGCTGCCGTCCCCGCCCGCCCCGCCGCTGCCGCCCGCCCCACCGCTTCCCGACCCCCAGCCGCTGCCGCTGCCCGACCCGGGCGCGTCCGCGGTGGAGCTGAAGCCTGCTCTGGAGGCGATCCTGATGGTGGTCGTCGAGCCGACGACCAGCGCCCATCTCGCAGAGGTGCTGGAGCGGCCGAAGCGGGCCGTCGAGCGCGCGCTGCGGGAGCTGGCCGCCGAGTACACCGCGCAGGGACGCGGTTTCGAGCTGCGCTTCGTGGCCGGGGGCTGGCGCTACTACAGCCGTGCGGAGTGCTCACCGGCGGTCGACCGCTTCGTCCTGGACGGCCAGCACGCCCGGTTGACGCAGGCCGCGCTGGAGACCCTGGCGGTCATCGCCTACCGTCAGCCGGTGTCCAGATCGCGGGTGTCCGCCGTTCGTGGTGTGAACTGTGACGGCGTCATGCGTACCCTTGTGCAGAGGGGTCTGGTCGAGGAGACCGGGTCCGAACCGGAAACAGGAGCCATCCTGTACCGGACGACGCAAACATTTTTGGAACGGATGGGGCTGCGCGGCCTTGACGAGCTGCCGGAGCTGGCCCCCTTCCTGCCTGAGGCCGACGACGTGGAAGCGGACTCGCAGGAGGGCTCAGCGATCGCCGAGGCGGTCGCCACGAGCAGGTGACAGGCAGTGACACCCGCCCTGGGACGCGGCCCCGACGACGGATTCGACAACGGACTTCTTGATGCGTAGCGGTAGTAACAACAACGGTAGGAACAGCAGTGGCGGCGCCGGTGGCGGCGGCCGCAGTGGGGGTGGCACCCCGCGCGGTGCCGGCGGCGGCCGTGGCGGACAGCGCGGCGGCTCCACCAACACCGGCAAGCGCCGGAGCGGCAGCGGCTGGGAGAAGGAGTCGCCGCGTCCCGAGCAGCGCTCGTACGACCGTCCCGAGTACGGCGCCAAGGCGCCGGGCGCGGGGCGTTCGGTCGGCCAGATCCGCCCCGGCGGCCTGGGCGGCGGGGCGGGCGCCAAGCGCGGCCCGGCCAAGCCGGTGCGCTCGCGCGAGCTGCAGGCCAAGGTCGAGGACGCGGTGCGGGCCCGGCACGACAAGCCGGCCGTGAAGCTGCCGAAGACGCACGGCGAGCCCGAGGGCGAGCGGCTGCAGAAGGTGCTGGCGCGGGCCGGCATGGGCAGCCGTCGCGCCTGCGAGGAGCTGATCGAGCAGGGCCGCGTCGAGGTCAACGGCGAGCTGGTGCGCGAGCAGGGCAAGCGGGTCGACGCCGCCCATGACGAGATCAAGGTGGACGGCCTGACCGTCGCCACCCAGTCGTACCTGTTCTTCGCGCTCAACAAGCCGGCCGGCGTGGTGGCCACCATGGAGGACCCCGACGGCCGCCAGTGCCTGGGCGACTACGTGAACAACCGGGAGACCCGGCTGTTCCACGTGGGCCGGCTGGACACCGAGACCGAGGGCATCATCCTGCTCACCAACCACGGCGAGCTGGCGCACCGGCTGACCCACCCCAAGTACGGCGTCACCAAGACCTATCTGGCCGCGATCCAGGGCCCGATCCCCCGCGACCTGGGCAAGCAGCTGGCCAAGGGCGTCGAGCTGGAGGACGGCTGGGCCCGCGCCGACAGCTTCAAGGTGGTCCAGAACGTCGGCAAGAACTACCTGGTCGAGGTGAGCCTGCACGAGGGCCGCAAGCACATCGTGCGCCGGCTGCTGGCCGAGGCCGGCTACCCGGTCGAGAAGCTGGTCCGGGTGCAGTTCGGCCCGATCGCGCTGGGCGACCAGAAGTCCGGTTGGCTGCGCCGCCTCACCAACCCCGAGGTCGGCCAGCTGATGAAGGCCGTCGGGCTGTAGGGATCGGGGGGCAGCGATGACCGCGACGGTGCGCCGTTCCCGGCTCAGCAGTGAGCGGGAGGCCGAGCTCTACCAGGCCGTGATCGAGCTGGTGCGCGAGGTCGGCTACGAGGCCATGACCATGGACGCCGTCGCGGCCCGCAGCCGGTCCAGCAAGGCCACCCTGTACCGGCAGTGGCAGGGCAAGCCGCAGCTGGTGGCCGCCGCCATGCGGCACAACCGGCCGGTGAAGACCCTGGACGTGGACACCGGCAGCCTGCGCGGCGACCTGCACCGGCTGGCCGACGAGGTCGGCGACGCGGCCGAGCACGACACCTCGTTCATGGGCGCCATCGGCCACGCCGTGAGCAGCAACCCGGACCTGGCGGCCGCCCTGCAGGAGATGCTGATCGACCCGGAGCGGGCGAAGCTGGACGCCATGGTCCGGCGGGCGGTGGACCGGGGAGAGATCGCGGCCGACGCCGCGGCCGTGGAGTTCTTCGCCCACATGGTGCTGGGGGCGGTGATCGCCCGGAAGTTCCTGGAGGGCAAGTTCGCCGACGGCGAGTACCTGTCCCGTTATGTCGACGCGGTGGTCCTGCCCGCGCTCGGTGTCGTCTGAGTCACAGTCACACCTGCGGCTTATCGAAACGCTTGAGTTTCGATAAGCCGCATTCTATGGTGGTGGTCGAGTACGAAACCGTTTCGTTCGGAGAGAGACCATGACCCAGACCACCGTCGGCGCCCGCACCGACACCCCGTCCGGCGTAGAGCCCGCCTCCACGCACCGCTGGTGGGTGCTGGCCGTCATCGCCCTCGCCCAGCTGATGGTCGTGCTCGACGCGACCGTCATGAACATCGCGCTGCCCTCGGCCCAGCACGCACTGGGCTTCAACGACAGCGACCGGCAGTGGGTGATCACCGCCTACTCGCTGGCCTTCGGCAGCCTGCTGCTGATCGGCGGACGCCTGGCCGACCTGATCGGCCGGAAGACCGTGTTCCTGGTCGGAGTGGTCGGCTTCGCGGTCGCCTCGGCCCTGGCCGGTGCGGCCGGCAACTTCGAGGTCCTGGTCATCGGACGGGCCCTGCAGGGCATGTTCGGCGCCCTGCTCGCACCCGCCGCCCTCTCGCTGCTCAACACCACCTTCACCGACGCCAGGGAGCGCGCCAAGGCGTTCGGGATCTACGGCGCCATCGCCGGGGCCGGCGGCGGCCTGGGGCTGCTGCTCGGCGGGCTGCTCACCGAGCACCTCAGCTGGCGCTGGACCCTCTACGTCAACCTGTTCTTCGCGGTGCTCGCCCTCGTCGGCGGCCTGATCCTGCTCAAGCCCGGTGCCCCGGCCGACCGCCCCAAGCTGGACATCCCCGGCACGCTGCTGGTCACCGCCGGCCTCTTCGGCCTGGTCTACGGCTTCTCCAACGCCGAGACGCACCACTGGTCCTCCCCGATGACCTGGGGCTTCCTGGTCGCGGGCGGGCTGCTGATCGCCGCCTTCGGCTGGTGGCAGTCGCGTGCCGAGCACCCGCTGCTGCCGCTGCGGGTGCTGTTCGACCGCAACCGCGGCGCCTCGTTCCTGGCCGTCGGCATCTCCGGCGCGGGCATGTTCGGCGTGTTCCTGTTCCTGACCTACTACCTCCAGGTCTCCCGGCACTACACGCCGGTCAGCACCGGGCTGGCGTTCCTGCCGATGATCGGCGCGCTGATCGTCACCGCGCAGATCGCGACCAATGTGCTGATCCCCCGGATCGGCCCCAAGCCGGTGGTCCCGCTGGGCATGGGCCTGGCGGCCGCCGGCATGGTGCTGCTCACCGGCCTCGGCGCGAACAGCGGCTACACCACCTCGGTGCTTCCGGCGCTGGTGATCACCGGTCTGGGCCTGGGCCTGGTGATGCCCCCGGCGATGAGCCTGGCCACCGACCGGATCGACCCGGCGGACGCGGGCGTCGCCTCGGCGACCGTCAACACCATGCAGCAGATCGGCGGCTCCATCGGCACCGCGCTGCTCAACACCCTGGCCTCCAGCGCCGCCACCAGCTACATGGTGGGGAGGACGGCGAGCCCGACGGTGCTGGCCCAGGCCCAACTGCACAGCTACAGCACTGCCTACTGGTGGTCGGCCGGGTTCTTCGTGGTCGGCCTGGTCCTCACCGGAGCGCTCTACCGCCGCGGCCGGATCTCGGTGGACCCGGACGCGCCGGCCGCCGTACACATGTGACGCTCCGTCAATCCGCACCGGAACGGTCGGCCCCGTCCAGGCGGATTCGCCATCGGGGCAACGGGTATGGAGCGGGCATGGCAGAGATCTTGGTGGAAGAGAACTTCGTCCGCATCGACGGAGCCGACATGAACGCACTGCTGAACATCCTGGACGCGGTGGGTCTGGAGGCCGAGCCGACGGCGCCGCGCGACAACGACACCGGTCGCCGGTGGCAGTTGTCCGTGCACTGGCTTCCCACCGCTCCGCCGAGCGCCGAGATGGTGACGGGGCTCTCCGGGGCCTTCGCCGAGATCCACGCCCACTTCGTACGGGAGGGAAAGCTGCCGCCGGCCCGCGTGATCCTCTACGGGCGGGAGACGGAGGCGATCCACATCTTCGAACCTGAAGCGGCCTAGCCCCTCAACGCCTAGCTCCAGGCGGCGAAGGTCGCCCAGCGGCCCGTGGCGTCGCGCTCGACCTCCAGCATCCCGGCCACCGCCGAGCGGTTGACCGGGCCGTAGATGTGGGGGAAGAGCGTGGTGCCCGGGGTGCCGGGCGGCGGCGCGGGGGCCGCCGCCTCCCAGCGGACCGGGGAGTCCAGGGCGTCCTCGTCGATCAGCAGGACCATCAGCGGTCCCTGGGTCCGGGCGAAGCGGTCGTTGGCCACCGCCAGCACCGACTTCTCGTCGGGCGAACAGTGGATGAAGCCCTCCAACGCCAGCGAGGCAGTGGCGTAGGGGCGGTCGGGGTGCGCCAGCCAGCCGTCGAGCGTCGTCAGGTGCAGAATCATCTCTTCTTTCTACCCGATCCCCGCCGCTCCGGATCACCCCTTGCGCAGACTGGCAGCGGACTCGACCGCATGGTGGACTGGGCCGCATGGCCCATGACGCTGAGCTGTACCCCGTTGACAGGATCGTCCGCGCGCAGAAGGCCGCCGCCGAGGCCGGTCTGGACGCCCTGCTGGTCTCGCCCGGACCCGACCTGCGGTATCTGACCGGGTACCAGGCGCTGCCGCTGGAACGGCTGACCTGTCTGGTGGCGCCGGCGAGCGGGGAGCCGTTCCTGGTCGTGCCGCTGCTGGAGCAGCCCGCCGCTGAGGCCTCCCCGGCCGGGGACCTGGACCTGGAGATCGTCGGCTGGCGCGAGACCGAGGACCCCTACGAGCTGATCGCGAAGCGGATCGGCGGATCCGCGCGCAGGGTCGCGGTGGACAACCGGATGTGGGCCGAGAAGGCGCTGGCGCTGCGAGCTGCGCTGCCCGGGGCGGAGCAGGCGCTGGCCGGTGAGGTGCTCGGGGCGCTGCGGATGCGGAAGTCCGCGGCCGAGATCCGGGCGCTGCGGGCGGCCGGTGCGGCGATCGACGCGGTGCACCGGGCGGTGGGGGACTGGCTGCGCCCCGGACGGACCGAACGCGAGGTCGGCAGGGACATCGCCGACGCCATGATCGCGGCCGGCCACGAGACGGTCGACTTCGTGATCGTCGCCTCGGGACCCAACGGCGCCAGCCCGCACCATGAGCTGTCCGACCGGGTGATCCGGGCCGGTGAGCCGGTGGTGGTCGACATCGGCGGCACCATGCCCTCGGGCTACTGCTCCGACTCGACCCGCAACTACTGCGTCGGCGAGGCGCCCGCGGACTACCTCCGGGCCTTCGAGGTGCTGCTGGCGGCGCAGACCGCGCAGTGCGAGTCGATCCGTCCCGGGATCACCGCCGAGCGGCTGGACGCGGTGGGCCGGGAGATCATCGCCGAGGCCGGGTACGGGGAACGGTTCATCCACCGGACCGGCCACGGGATCGGCCTGGAGACCCACGAGGAGCCCTACATCGTCTCCGGCTCGGCCCGGCCGCTGGAGCCGGGCATGGCCTTCTCCGTCGAACCCGGCATCTACCTCCCGGGGCTGCACGGCGCCCGGATCGAGGACATCGCGGTCTGCACGGAGACCGGGGGCGAGCGCCTCAATCTGACGTCACGTGAGCTGCGCCTGCTGTGAGCACGGGGTGGCGGGCGGCCGGACTGGGCTGACCCGGCAGGACGTGGCGCCGGGGCAGCGCGCCGGCAGCGCCCGTACCGTCCTGTGGTGTCCCCTCGGCCCGGCGGCCCGGGTCGGTCTGCGCCTCCGACCCGGGCCGCACGCGCCGGAACGGAGTCGCTGGGCGGCCCGGCGATACGGAATCATGGGGCTCGCCTCTTCTCTTCCACCACCCGAGGACGTACCCCGCCATGCGCACCGCCGCCGTGATCGGCACCGGACTGATCGGTACCTCCGCCGCGCTCGCGCTGAGCGCCCGCGGGATAGCGGTGCACCTGCGGGACGCCGACCCCGACGCGGCCCGTACCGCGGCGTCGCTGGGGGCGGGGACGGTGGAGGAGCCGGAGGGGCCGGTGGACCTGGCGGTCATCGCGGTGCCGCCGGCGATGATCGCCCCGGTGCTGGCCGACTGCCAGCGGCAGAACCTGGCCCGCTGGTACACCGACGTTGCCAGCGTGAAGGCGGGACCGCGCCGGGACATCGCCGCGCTGGGCTGCGACACCGTCCACTACATCGGCAGCCACCCGATGGCCGGGGCCGAGCGGACCGGGCCGCTGGCCGCGCGGGCCGATCTGTTCGAGGGCCGGACCTGGGTGCTGACGCCGACCCCGGAGACCGACACCGACACCCTCAACGCGGCGCTGGAGCTGGTGGCGCTGTGCGGGGCCGTCCCGGTGGTGATGGACGCCGCCGCGCACGACCGGGCCGTCGCCCTGGTCTCGCACACCCCGCAGCTGCTGGCCAGCCTGGTCGCGGCGCGGCTGGAGCACGCCGAGGAGAACGCGGTCCGGCTGGCCGGCCCCGGGATCAGGGACACCACCCGGATCGCCGGATCCAATCCGCTGATGTGGGTGGAGATCCTCAGCGCCAACGCCGGGATGGTCGCCGACGTCCTGGAGGAGCTGGCCGCCGACCTCGGCGGAGCGGTCGCCGGGCTGCGGGCGCTGCAGGCCTCGGACGAGGCCAAGCGCGAGGAGGGCGCGAGCGCCGTCGAGGACGTGCTGCGCCGTGGCAACGCGGGGCGGGCCCGGATCCCGGGCAAGCACGGCGCGCCGCCCACCCGGTACGAGACGGTCGTGGTCGCCATCGGCGACCAGCCGGGCGAGCTGGCGCGACTGTTCGCCGAGGCCGGGCGGGTCGGGGTCAACATCGAGGACGTGCTGATCGAGCACTCCACCGGACGGCAGGTCGGGCTGGTGCAGCTGATGGTCGCGCCCTCCGCGGTGGGCAGGTTGACCGAGGCGCTGCAGGAGCGGGGCTGGCAGGTGCGCGCGGACCGGTAACCTTGAGGGAGACCCCCGGCGGCATCGAGAAGAATGAGGACCTTTCACCGTGGCCCACCACACTGCGCCGAGCGGCGCCGACCGTTCGGGTGCCCCGGTGATCGTCGTCCTCGACGGCCCGGCCGGCACCGGTAAGTCCACCGTCTCCCGCGAGATCGCCGGCAGGCTCGGCCTCAGCTTCCTCGACACCGGCGCGATGTACCGGGCGATGACCTACTGGCTGCTGCAGAACGGCGTGGACGTCGACGACGCCGAGGCGGTGGCGAACGCCTCGGCCAAGCCGGTGATCCTCTCCGGCACGGACGCCGACGGGCCGACGATCACCGTCGACGGGGTGGACGTCTCCGGGCCGATCCGCGGCCCCGAGGTCACCGCCGCCGTCTCGGCCGTCTCGGCCGTCCCCGAGGTGCGCACCCGGCTGGTCGACCTGCAGCGCGGCTCGGCCGCCGCCGCCCCGCGCGGGATCGTCGCCGAGGGCCGCGACATGGGCACCGTGGTCTTCCCGGAGGCGGACCTCAAGGTCTTCCTCACCGCCTCCGCCACCACCCGCGCCACCCGCAGGGCCGCGCAGCTGGGGGTGGCCGACCCGGCCGGTGTGGCGGAGATCCTCGCGGACATCGAGCGCCGCGACGCCGCCGACTCCGGGCGGGCCACCTCGCCGCTGGCCAAGGCCGACGACGCGATCGAGGTCGACACCAGCGAGATGGGCCCCGAAGAGGTCATCAGCCACATCATGGGTCTGGTGGCCCAGCGCGCCCGAACCGTCCGGGCCTAGCGCCGCACCCGGCCCGGCCCCCGCATTTCCCGAAGTACTGCGCGCCCCTCCCGGGCGTCTGACGAACGAGAGTTGGCACCGCACCATGAGCAACGAGATCGTCGGCAGCAACGCCGGCAACGGCGAGCTGGATCCGGCGGACTACGCCGAGTTCATGGCACTCGCCGCAGAAGAGGGCTTCGACGCCGAGGAGATCGGCGACCTGGCGCAGGCCGGCCCGCTGCCGGTGCTGGCTGTCGTCGGCCGACCCAACGTCGGCAAGTCGACCCTGGTCAACCGCATCATCGGCCGCCGCGAGGCGGTCGTCGAGGACAAGCCGGGCGTCACCCGGGACCGGGTCCACTACGAGGCGACCTGGAACGGCCGCCGCTTCCGGCTGGTCGACACCGGCGGCTGGGAGATCGACGTCTTCGGCCTGGACGCGATGGTCGCCGCACAGGCTGAGCTGGGGATCGAGAACTCCGACGCGGTGCTGTTCGTGGTGGACGCCACCGTCGGCGCGACCGACACCGACGAGGCGCTGGTCAAGCTGATCCGCCGGTCCGGCAAGCCGGTGGTGCTGTGCGCCAACAAGGTGGACGGGCTCTCCGGCGAGGCCGACGCCGCGATGCTGTGGTCGCTCGGCCTCGGTGAGCCGTACGCGGTCTCGGCGCTGCACGGCCGCGGCTCCGGCGACCTGCTCGACGCCATCCTGGACAAGCTGCCGCCCGCACCGGAGCAGACCTTCGGCGGCGAGCCGCTCGGCGGCCCGCGCCGGGTCGCGCTGATCGGCCGGCCCAACGTGGGCAAGTCCAGCCTGCTGAACAAGGTCGCCAAGGAGGACCGGGTCGTCGTCAACGAGGTGGCCGGCACCACCCGCGACCCGGTCGACGAGCTGATCGAACTCGGCGGCAAGACCTGGAAGTTCATCGACACCGCCGGCATCCGCCGCCGGGTGCACCAGACGGCCGGCGCCGACTTCTACGCCTCGCTGCGCACCTCGGCCGCGCTGGAGAAGGCCGAGGTCGCGGTCGTCCTCATCGACGCCAGCGAGACCCTGGCCGAGCAGGACACCCGGATCATCTCGATGGCCGTGGAGTCGGGCCGCGCGGTCGTCGTCGCCTACAACAAGTGGGACCAGCTCGACGAGGAGCGCCGCTACTACCTGGAGCGGGAGATCGAGCAGGACCTGGTCCAGGTCCAGTGGGCGCCCCGGGTGAACGTCTCCGCGCTGACCGGCCGGCACATGGAGAAGCTGGTCCCGGCCATCGAGACGGCGCTGGAGGGCTGGGAGACCCGGATCCCCACGGCGCGGCTCAACGCCTTCCTCGGCGAGCTCGTCGCCGCGCATCCGCACCCGGTGCGCGGAGGCAAGCAGCCCCGCATCCTGTTCGGCACCCAGGCCGGCGCCAAGCCGCCGCGGTTCGTGCTCTTCGCCTCGGGCTTCATCGAGGCCGGCTACCGGCGCTTCGTCGAGCGCCGGCTGCGTGAGGAGTTCGGCTTTGTCGGCACGCCGATCTCGATCAGCGTGCGGGTGCGGGAGAAGCGCGGGCGCAAGAAGTAGGGATGTCACCGAGGGGCCTCGTGCGCTTGCCGCACGGGGCCCCTTCGCATTTGGTCCGGTCGGGCGGCAGTTCGGTCAGCTGCGGCCCGGCGGCAGCGAGAGGTAGCTGCGGTGGCGGCCCATCCCGCCCTGCGTCGCGTACTCGTGGCTGCCCGCGTAGTAGTGGCCGAAGCCGGTGAAACGCAGCTCCTCCTCCCCGGAGCGGTCCCCCGGCAGGGCCCGGAAGAGCCGCCGGAACTCCGAGTACAGCGCGTCGTAGATGGGCGTGCTGGAGGCCGGCTCGGCCTCGTGCGAACGCGGGGAGGGCATCAGCGGGGCGCTCGGCGGCACATGGCCGGTGGCCCAGCGCGGCGGAGGGAAGGAGCGAGAAGTCTGCACGTCATGGCCAACGACCGGACGCCCCGTGGGATGCGGGGCGGCGGCCGACAGCTGGGCCGTGGGGCTCAGGTCCCGGCCAGCGGCAGCACCGCGCCGATCAGCAGCCCGCGCCGGGCCGCCTCGTCCATGGCTTGCCGCAGCAGGTCCTCCCGGGGCTGCCGGCCCACGCTCCCGGCCGGGGCCGCGTACATCAGCACCTCGCCCTGCTGGGTGGCGGCGGTCCGCCAGGCCTCGGTGACCTGGAGCGGCACATGCGCCTGCCACCAGGCGATGGTGCCGCCGCCCTGCGGGGCCGGCTGCAGGATCGCGTGCAGCTGTCCCATCGCCATCAGCACCGACCAGCCCGGCAGCGACACCGGTCCCTGCTCGACGTCGGCGACCGGTCCGAAGCCGTGGTCGAGCAGCATCTCGGCGAAATGGTCCACGCCCGACTCGTCGCCGGGACGGCCGACCGGCCCGGTGGGCTCCACCACCAGCGCGGCCCGGGGGACCCCGGCGTACGGGCCCTCCTGGCTGAGGACCAGCCCGCAGGTGACGCCGAGGACGGCGGCGTCCTGCTGCCGGGGCGCGGGGACGCCGGTCGGGAAGGGCGCGGCGGCCTGGGGCTGCTGCGGCTGTGCCGCGGGCGGGAACGCGGGCTGGAACTCGCTCGGGAACTCCGGCTGGAACTCTGTCGGGTAGGGGTACGGGGACTGCCCGGGCGTTCCGGGGGCCGCGCCGCCGGCCGCCTGGCCGATGCTGCGGACCGCGCCGAGCAGCTGCTCCTCGGCGACCGGTACCACCTGGGAGGGGATGCAGCGGGAATGGGCGAAGGCGAGGACGGCGGTCTCCTCGCCGACGAAGAGCACGGTCGCCGTCGGCTCCACCGTGACATCGCCCGGAGCCCGGCATGAGGTGCAGTCGTATCGGTCCGGGGCGGTGACTCCGGTGAGCAGGCGGTCCGCCTCGTCGTCGCCGATCTCGGCACGGACCTCGTCGCTGACGTCGATCAAACGCGGCACGAACACTCCTTGGGTCACAGGGGCGGCGCGGTGCTGCCCCAGCCGTGATGACAAACGGACCGGGTGTGCGCCAGGTCACGGTTGAGGGTGCTCGGGCACGGGAACGGCCGGTCGAAATTTCACTCCCTGCAGGTCAGCGGTGACCCTCGGTCGATAATGTGGGTCAGTTCACTCAGTCGGCTGTGTGGCGCACCCCACGGAATACTTTGTCGATCTTGCGCATATCGACCCAATCGGTGCCAATCGCCTGGCTTTCGATGATCGATACTTCCGGTAACGCCCGGTTGACCTGCATTTAAACCAAATTATTTGGATGCGCAGTAGGAGTTGCCTACGTTCGGACACCGGTGCAACGAGCACCACCCGGGTTCGCCCGCCTCTGTTCGCCTTCTCGGCTCACCCCGTGGAAGCGCGCCCGCCGCCGCAAGGACAGGTCGGCGGCGAGTGGCAGGCACCGGGACGGCCAGGAGGACACCCCGTGTCGCCGGCCGTCCCGCAGAACCGGGTCCATGGACGCAGCAGTGCTTGCAAAGCGCTGCCCATGGACGCGGCCGGGGCTGTCGAGAGGGACTTCATGATCTTCCGCCGCGAGACCGACGCTGCCCGCACCACCGCCACCGAGACCGAGGGTGGCCGCAAGAAGAGCCGCCTCCGGGCCGCCGTACTTGCCGGTGTGGTCGTCGCCGCCCCCGTGGCCGGTCTGGTTACCGCCACCAGCGCCTCTGCCGCCTCCACTTCCACCTGGGAAGCGGTCGCGCAGTGCGAGAGCACCGGTAACTGGAGCATCAACACCGGCAACGGCTACTACGGTGGCCTGCAGTTCTCCGCCTCCACCTGGGCCGCCTACGGCGGTACCGCGTACGCCTCCTCGGCCGACCAGGCCACCGAGGGCCAGCAGATCGCCGTGGCCGAGAAGGTCCTGGCTTCGCAGGGTCCCGGCGCCTGGCCCGTCTGCGGCCCGCAGGCCGGTCTCTCCCAGGGCGGCGCGGCCGCCTCGGTGGACACCTCGTCCAGCAGCAGCTCCTCCGCCGCGAGCTCGTCCAGCAGCTCCAGCAGCTCGACCGGCAGCAGCGCGAGCACCAACTCCTCGGACAGCGCCGCCGCCTCGTCCACCACGAGCAGCAGCGCCTCCACCAGCTCCACGGCCTCGGGCGCGTCCTACACCGTCAAGTCCGGTGACACCCTGAGCTCCATCGCCGCTGCGAACGGCACCTCCTGGCAGAAGCTGTACCAGGAGAACAAGAGCACCGTGGGTTCCAACCCGAACCTGATCCTCGTGGGCCAGACGCTCACCATCGGCTGACGTCCGCCTCTGCTCGAACCGAACGGCGTGGCCCCCGCACGGGGTGCCACGCCTTCGGCGTCTCCTGCCGCCGACCGGGTGAGGCTACGGCGCGCCGAGCTGTTGGGTCATCAGATGGTGTGTTGATCGGACGTAGCGTCATCCGCCGTGGGCATACGCAGACATGTGCTGACGGTGGCGACAGCGACGCTGCTGCTCTGGGCGCTGCCCAGACCGGACGGGAGCGGCGCGGCGATCGGGCCTGCGCCGGCCCGGGTGACCACCGCCGTCTGGGATGCGCTCGCCGCCTGCGAGAGCAGCGGGAACTGGCACACCAACACCGGCAACGGCTACTACGGGGGCGTCCAGATCTCGCTGGAGACCTGGCGCGAGGCTGGCGGCCGGGCGTATGCGGCCCGGCCGGACCAGGCGACCAAGCGGCAGCAGATCAGGGTGGCCGAGAAGATCCTCAGCTGGCAGGGGTGGGAGGCGTGGCCCTCGTGCGCCCGAGAGTTGGGGCTACTGAAGCCCACGCCGGGACCGAGCCCGACGCCCCAGCCGACGCCCCGGCCGACGCCGAAGCCTGGGCCGACGCCGGGGCCGAAACCCCGGCCGACGCCGACGCCCGAGCCGACGGCTGGGCCGACGCATACGCCGGGGCCGAAACCTAAGCCGACGCCGACGCCCGGTCCGAAGCCCAAGCCGACGGCTGGGCCGACGTACAAGCCCGGTCCGAAACCCAGGCCGATGCTGACGCCGAAGCCGTGGCCGACACTGACGCCTACCCCCACGCCGACGCCCACTCCCGCCCCCACGCCCGGTCCCGCCGCCGCGCCCACCCCCCGTCCCGCCCGATACACCGTCAAGGCCGGTGACAGCCTGGCGGGGATCGCCACCCGTTACGGTGTCGCAGGCGGCTGGCCCGCGCTGTACCAGCTGAACCGCAGCGTCATCGGCCCGGATCCGAACCGACTGAACGCGGGGACGGTGCTGCGGCTTCGGTGATCCCGGCCAGCGCCGGTTCCCCCGGCTCGCCGGAGAAGATCACCGAGCCCCGGTGCAGCACATGGACCAGGTCGACCACCGCTGTCGCCGCGGTCGGCAACGACTGCTCGGCGAGGACTACGGTGCGGCCGGAGGCCACCGCTGCGGCGAGCGCGGCGTGCAGCCGCTCCAGGACGGCCGGGGCCAGCCCCCGCCCGGGTTCGTCCAGCATCAGCAGCCGGTACGGGCGGGACAGCGCCACGCCCAGCGCCAGCATCTGCTGCTCCCCGCCGGAGAGGGTACCGGCGCTGCGGGGGAGCAGCCGGCCCAGCTCGGGGAAGAGGTCGAGCGCCGCGGCGCGCCCCGGCGCCGACAGCCGGGAGAGATGGTCGTCGACGGTGAGCGACGGGAACACCGCTCCTTCGGCCGGCACCAGGGCGAGTCCCAACCGGGCGCGGGCGTAGGCGCCCATCGCGGTGATGTCGACGGCAGCGCCCGCCCCGCGGGACGCGCCCCCGTACCAGTGCACCCGCCCGGCGGAGAGCGGGGTGGCGCCGGCGAGGGCGTGCAGCGCGGTGCTGCGTCCGGCGCCGTTGCGGCCGAGCAGGACGGTCAGCCGGCCGTGGGGGACCGGCAGGTCGATACTGTGCAGGGCTTCCAGCGGGCCGTAGCGCACCCGGGCGCCGAGGAGCGCGATCTCAAGCGTCATCGGCGGACCCGTTCGAAAGTGCCGGGAAGATCCGCCCGGCGGACATAGTGAGGACCCGGTCGGCGATCCGGTCGACCAGTTCGCGGTCGTGCTCCACCAGCAGGACCGCCAGGCCGTCCGCCGCCAACGCGGTGAGCAGCACGGCCAGCCGCTCGGACTCGGCCCGGTCCAGGCCGGCCGCCGGCTCGTCCAGCAGCAGGACGCCCGGTTCGGCGCTGAGCGCGCGGCCCAGCTCCACCAATCGCAGGGTGCCGGTGGGCAGGCCGGCGGCGTGCCGGTCGGCGAGGTGCTCCAGCCGGAGCAGCCGCAGGGTGCGGGCGACCGCGAAGTCGGCTTCCAGCCCTCCCCGGCGGCCCGCCTGCTCGGCGCCGACGCGCAGATTGTCGGCGACGGTCAGGCCGGGGAAGACGGCGATCTGCTGGAAGGTCCGGGCCAGGCCGAGCCGGGCGCGGGTGTACTCGGGGAGGTGGGTGATGTCGCGCCCTTCCAGCAGCACCTGGCCGCTGTCGGGGCGGTCGGCGCCGCTGAGGCAGCGGAACAGGGTGCTCTTCCCGGCCCCGTTGTGGCCGGTCAGGGCGGTGATCCGGCCGGGCGGCAGGTCGAGCGAGACCTCGTCCAGGGCGGTCACCCCGCCGAAACGGCGGACCAGGGCGCGGGCGGACAGGCGCGGGGCCGGGTTCACTCGGGGACTCCTCTGAGCCGCTTGACCAGCTGTTCACCGAACGGGCTGAGCCGTACGGCCGGCGCGGGTAGCTGCTCCTCTCCGGTCAACACTGCTGCGAGCGGCGCCGCCCCGGCGATCCGTCCGCGCAGCAGCGCCAGCAGGCCGATCGCGGCGGCCGACACCCCGGCGGTGGTGGAGGCGTCCAGCGCGGTGAGCACCATGGCTCCCAGGACGGCCGCCGAGGCGCTGTCCGCGCCGAAGGCGACCGCGGCGGCGAACCAGAGCAGGCCGAGCACCGGGTCGAAGGCGTTGGGGTCAAAGGCCTGGGCGCCGAGCCCCAGCAGCCCGCCGCCGAGCGCCGCCAGGGCCGCACCCGCGGTGAACGCCAGCAGCTTCAGCCGGGGGACGTCGACGCCGGAGGCGTAGGCGGCGGGCTCGTGGTCGCGCATGGCTCCGAGCGCCCGGCCGATGGCGCCCCGGCGCAGGGCGCGTACGGCCAGCAGGGCGACGCCGAGGACGGCGAGTTCGATGGCGTAGAAGAGCCGGTCGTCGGCCCAGGCGCCGGTGCGGTCCAGGCGCAGCCCGCTGGTGAGCAGGGGTTGTTGGAAGACGAATCGACTCATCGCCGTACCGACCGCGAAGGTGGTCAGCGCCAGGGCGAGGCCGCGGCGACGGATGGCCGGCCAGCCGACGAGCAGACCGAAGGGCGCGGCCACCGCCGTGGCCAGCAGCAGCGCGACGGGTGCAGGCAACGCGGGGAGCCCGGGGACGGCGCCGCCCGCCAGCGCTCCGGTGAGTAGGGCGCCGAGGCCCGCGTATCCGGCCTGGCCGAGCGAGATCTGCCCGCCGTAGCCGGTGACGACGACGATCGAGACCAGGACCAGGGCCAGCCCGGGACCGGGCAGCAGCGAGCGCACGTCGCCGCCGCGCAGGGCGAGCGGGGCGAGTAGCAGCAGTCCGGCGGCCCAGCGCCGTCCGAGCCGCAGGCCTTGGGTGACCCCTGCGACTGCCGGCGCCGGCGGCAGCGCGCTGAGCCCGGACGCCAGGCGGCCGGGGAGCAGCGCCACCGCGAGCAGCGCGACCACGAACAGCCCCGAACTCAGCGCCTGGAGCAGGGGTTGCGCCGTACCGGAGAAGTGAAGCATCGTCAGTTCGCTCTGGCCGACGCCCAGCAGCAGCGCCGTGCCGATCGCCAGCGGCAGGCTGCGCAGTCCGGCGGCCACCGCGACCGCCAGGGTCTCCATCACCAACAGCGGTAGCCCGTACGGGTCCAGCCGCAGGGCCGGCGCCAGCAGGACACCGGTGAGGCCGGCGGTGAAGGCGCCGAAGGCCCAGCCGGTGGACGCCACCGCGTCGGCGTCGATGCCGGAGAGCTCGGCCAGCCGTCGGTTGTCCACCACGGCACGCAGCGCCGTCCCGAACGCGGTCCAGCGGCTCAACGCGCCGACGCCGACCGCCAGTAGGACCACCAGACCGAGCTCCACCGCTGTGTCCAGGGTGATCAGCAGTCCGCCGGGAGCGACCAGCGGCGTCGCCGGGACCACCACCGGCGCATCCGGATGGGGAGTGGTGCCCCAGAGCAGCGCGGCGGCGCCGACGAGCAGGACGAACACGCCGAGCCCGGCGACCAGGGTCTCGGCGGTGCCCGCGTGGCGTCGTTGCAGCCGCCGGAACACCAGCAGGTCCATCAGGTAACCCAGTCCGGGTGCCAGCAGCAGGACGCAGCAGGCCACTGCGAGCGCCCGCGGCCAGTGCCAGACCACCACGCACTGGCGCAGCGCGAACGCGGTGGCCATGGCGACGGCGCCCTGGGCCAGGTTGAGCACGCCGGTGGCGCGGTGGCAGACGACCAGACCGATGCCGGTGATCGCGGCCGCGCTGCCCACGGAGAGTCCGGCCACGGCGAGTTGGAGTGCGAGCGGAGCGGCCATCGTGCGCTCACACCTCCGGCGGGTCGCACAACGGGCAGGGGCGCAGCCCGCGTTCGGAGGCGGCGCCGTCGAGCAGCCGCTCCGGGTCCTGGCGGCCCTGGACCAGCAGGCAGCCGGTCCGGTGGTAGGTCCGGCCGCCGGGGACGGCGAGGAGGAGGGCGGCGGAGCTGTCGGCCCCGGCCCTGGCGGCGTCGTCGTCCGCCCGGGAGGGGGCCTCGGCGGTCCCCACGGCGTCCGTCAGAAGCTGGTACAGCACGGCCAGTTGACGTTGCATCTGCTCCTGGTCGCGCTGCTGCTCGGGCGAGGCCGGCAGATCGCGGCGACGGGCGGCCAGCAGCACCGTGCCGCCGATGATCAGGGCGGCTCCGGGGGCCGTCGCGGAGGCGAGATAGGGGATCTGCCGCGCGGTGTAGCGCTCGCCGGACACGCCGTACCAGCCGAGGGCGCAGAGCAGCGCGCCGCCCGCACAGCAGACCCAGCCGAGATGCGTCCGCAGTGCCTGCAGGGCCGTCCTCGCAGTTCGCGGCGGTTCCGGTACGGGCTCCCGCGGTTCTGGCATCGTCCCCCCTGGTGGGCCGGAGGGGCGGACCGGTGGACGGTCACGTTCCCTCATCGATTTCGCCGACTGCGTGCAGCAACAGGACCATCATGCGCCGTAACCGCTAGCGTGGAAGATAGCTGACGCGTAGTCAGATCGGATGCTCAGTCGGACGGTGAGGGTTCCATGATCGACGGTTCCACAGGCCTTCAGAGGTTCGCTCCACGCGTCGGCGTCGCCGCTGCGGTCCTGCTCCTCGCCGGCGCCTGCAGCAGCAGCGGAGGCGGCACGGCTTCACCCGGCGCGTCCGTCACCTCGGGCGCAGCCACCACCGCAGCGGCGCCCAGCGCCTCGGCGACCGCCGCGTCCAGCAGCGCGGCAGCGAGTGGCGGCGCCGCGACCGGGGCGTGCGCGGCCACCACCAGCCCGGCGGTCAGCGGCAGCGGTCCGGCCGACACCGCGGCGGCCGGCACCCAGGTCGCCACCGCCTACCAGAAGTTCTTCGACCCGGCCACGCCTGCGGCGACCAAGCTCGGACTGCTGGAGAACGGGACGTCCTTCGCTCCTGTGGTGGCCAGCTTCGCCAGCAACCCGTTGGCGGCGCAGGCCGCGGTGAGCGTGCAGAAGGTGGCGTTCACCAGCGCCACCGCGGCCGATGTGACCTTCAATCTGTGCGAGGGCGGGCAGCCGGTGCTGCCGAACTCGGCGGGCAAGGCGGTGCAGCAGGGCGGTGTCTGGAAGATCGCGGACGCGACCCTGTGCGGGCTGGTCAAGCTGAACAGCGGCGGCGCGGCGGTACCGGGTTGCCCCTGAGCGACGCCGCGGCCGTGCAGGGGGCGGGGACGCGGGAGCGTTCCGCGGGGCGGCGTCGCGCGGGAGCGAGGGCGGCGGCGGTGTTCGCCGCCGCTCTGGTGCTGTGCCTGTCGGCCTGCGGGAGCCGGCTGCCGGAGCGTGACTTCGTCGCGCCGGGACCTGCCAGCGGCCCGGGGGTGACCGGGTCCGGGGCCGCCTCCGGACCGCCGGTCACCGTCGGCATCGTCACCTCCGTCACCAGCCTGCTCGGCAGCGGGACCTTCAGCGGGCCGCTCTACGGCGCCCAGGCGTTCTTCCGCGCCCTGGACGCGGCCGGCGGGCTCGGCGCGGTGGGCGGGCGGGGCGGCCGCCAGGTCAACGTGGTGACCTGCGACGACGGCGGCACCGGCAGCGGCAACCAGAACTGCGTCCACAAGATCATCGACCAGGACCATGTGGTCGCACTGGTCGCCACCAGCGCACTCGACTACGCGGGCGCCCCCTATGTCAGCGCGCAGGGCGTGCCGGACATCGGCGGCGAGCCGATCGGCACCGCCTACGACCGCTATCCGCACCTCTACTCGATCGACGGGAGTTCCGAGCCGCGCGACGGCAGGGCCGTCGGCTGGAACGGCACCGAGTACCTCACCACCGAGGTCTACCGCTACTTCAAACAGAAGATCGGCCTCAGCCGGGCCGTCGTCGTCAACTACGACCAGGCCGACTCGTCCCGTTACGCCGCCCAGGTCACGCAGGGGCTCAAGGCGGAGGGCTACCACGTGCTCAACGAGACCGTGGACTTCGCGCTGCCCGGCTTCGCCGCCGTCGCCGCCGCGATGAAGGCCGACGGAAGCCAACTGCTGCTCGACGCCATGGACACCCGGGGCAATGTCGCGCTGTGCCAGGCGATGGCGGCGGCCGGGGTGACCGTCGCGGCGAAGGTGACGACCGGGCTCAACTGGGGTGCGCAGACCGGCGCCGACTACCAGTCCGTGCCCGGCTGCCTGAACGCGCTCTGGGCGACGGCGACCAGCCGTTCCTACGCGGACGTCCAGTATCCAGCCGTGGCCGCGTTCCGTGCCGCGATGAAGCGCTACTTCCCCTCCAGGGAGGGACAGTTGTCGCAGTGGGAGCTGGAGGGGTGGGCCGCGGCGCAGTGGTTCGCCGACGCCGCCCTGTCCTGCGGGGCCCAGATCGACCGCGGCTGCCTGGACCGGTACCTGCAGCGGCCGCAGCCGTACGAGGCGCACGGGCTGCTCGTCCCCACCTCGTTCGCACCGCAGCGCAACCCGCCGACCGGGTTGCAGCGGGCCTGCCTCGACGTGGCGCGCTGGGAGCGGGGCGGGTGGGTCACCCAGGTGCCGGACATGGACACCGACTGCTTCGAGGTGCCGGCGCTGCCCTACCGGCCGTGACCCGGCGTCATTGGTTCTGTGAGTTGAACTGCTTCAGCGCCTTGGCCGTCAGCGGCGGTCCGACACCGATCAGCGCGGTCGACAGGCTCATCGGCTGCGGAGTGACCGCCCGGAGCAGGAACTTTCCGCGTACGCCCGGGCCGCCCACGCCGCCGTGCGGGGCGGCCAGCAGATACACCGCCTTGGTGTGCGGGGCCAGCGAGGCGGGTCCGGAGAGCACCTTCCAGTAGTCGGAGATGTTGGCCCCGGTGCTGGTGGCGAAGTGCGGGGTGAGCGTGCTCCCGGTGACGTTGTCGACGCTGACCCGCAGCTGCTTCACCGTGCCCGCCAGCGCCTGGACGCCGGTGAGGCCGTCCGTGGACTTGATCGCGGTGACCACCATGGACAGCGGAGGGGGAGTGAGGATCGCGCCGAGCAGTGCGGCCGCGGCGGGCAGCAGCAGCACCGGCACCAGCAGTGCGCGGGCGGTGCGGGTCCGCAGCAGTGCCGGCCGCGGGTGCCAGGCGCGGTCGAAGTCGGTGGAGCTGACGGTCGCGGCGGCGAGCACCCACAGCGGCACCGTCAGGTCGAAGTAGTCCTCCTGGGAACGCGCCGACAGGTAGAAGACCAGCCAGGGCATCACGGTGACGGCGAGGCCGAGCCGGCGCGGGAAGATCACCAGCAGCACCAGCATGGCCATGCCCAGCAGCAGTCCGGCCTCGCTGTAGAGGTGGATGTTGCCGCTGCCGTCGCGGAAGTAGTACGAGATCCCGACCAGGCCCTGGCCGCTGGGGATGGCCTTCTGGAACAGCGGGGTGAACACCCCCTGCAGCCAGGCGTAGGGGCCCTGGATGATGAACGGGAGGTTGATCAGGGCGGCGACGCCCAGAGCGATCCCGACGTACCGGCCCACCAGCCGGAGTGCGTCGCGGGCCGGCATCTCGCCGCGCCGGATCAGATAGAGGCCGACCACCAGGAACGGTGCCAGGAACCAGGTGAGTTGGTGCAGGCAGATGGCGATGCCCAGACAGACCGCGCGGAGCACGCCCCAGCGGCCGAGCTTCCCGCCGCGTCCGGTCCGCTGCCAGTAGGCGACGGTGATCATCAGGAACGGGAGTTCCATGCAACCGGGGTAGCCCATCTGGGCGTAGGCGGGCAGCCAGCCGAAGCCGTAGCAGACGATCACGGAGACCGACCGCCAGGGCGCGGGCAGCAGCAGGAACATCACCACCGAGGCCAGCAGCAGCATCGCGGTGGCGGCGAGACCGGCCGGCGGGTGGCTGAGGCCCAGGTACATGGGGATGGCGGTGAAGACCGGCCCGAGCGGGGGGTAGTCCAGCCCGGTCGCGGCGCCGCCGTTCATCAGCGGGGTGGTGCCCACGTGGAACAGGCCGAAGATCTGCGGCCACTGGGTGCCGTAGATGTGGCCGCCGTGCAGCAGGGTCCTGGCCGCCATGTCGACGAGTGAGCCCTCGTCGGTGCCGTAGTAGACATGGCTGGAAGGACCCGTGGTCGGCTTGGCCGCGGTGACGGTGAAGAAGCGGTTGAGGCACTCCATCGCGGCCACCAGCAGCGCGGCGCAGTCCACCAGGATCATCGCGCGGCGGGTGCGCACCGACAGTGCCAGTACCCCGAGCACCACGATGGCGCCGAAGTAGAGGATCACCGCCAGGGCGTGGACCTGCTGGTTGATGATCGTGCGGTTCCAGACGTCCCTGGCGCCGATCAGCATGCTGGAGCAGGCGAGCACCGTGAGCATCCGGTTGACCTGCTCCGGGGGCCGGTGCAGGGTGCCGGCGCTGGATCCCAGCCAGCCGGGGATGCGGAAGTCGGTGCGGAACCGGGAGGAGGACGAGCCCGGGGCGGGCTTGGTCCCGGCCCCGTCCGGCTCGGGCGAACCCGCACCGGTGGAGCTGACAGGGGAGACAAGAGGCACGGCCGCATCATGACATGCGAAATGGGTGCTCCTGCCCGGATCGGAAGGTGTTCATTCCACATTCTTATGCTTGTGACCTGCGCAGATGGCGTACGTCACCTCCTTGGGCGGAATCACCCGGACGGGGGGCGTGCACAATACCGGGCACGCTCGCGTCGGGGGGAGGCGGGGTCCGCGGTCGCCGGTGAGCGGGCAGTGGGCGGGCAGTGATCATGCTGTGTGCAGGCTGCGGGTGAGCGGTGCGGCGAGCACAGGGGAGAATGGCGCCAGAGCGCACGAGAACGCACGAGAACGCACATGTGCGTGGGCACCGAGAGGACGTACACCCCATGGGCAACCCCGTCGACCAGCTGGTCGATCTGCTGGACCTGGAGCAGATCGAGCTCAACATCTTCCGGGGGCGCAGCCCGGAGGAGTCGTTGCAACGGGTCTTCGGCGGCCAGGTCGCCGGGCAGGCGCTGATCGCGGCGGGCCGCACGGTGGCGGCCGACCGTCCGGTGCACTCGCTGCACGCCTACTTCCTGCGGCCGGGGATCCCGGGAGTGCCGATCGTCTACCAGGTCGACCGGATCAGGGACGGCCGCTCGTTCACCACCCGGCGGGTGCTCGGCGTCCAGCAGGGACGCACCATCTTCGCGCTGACGGCCGACTTCCACGTACCCGAGGAGTCACCGTTCGAGCACCAGCTGGCCATGCCGTCGGTGCCCGACCCGGAGTCGCTGCCGACCGCGCTGGAGGAGGTCGGCGCGGTGCTGGGCGAGCTGCCGCCGTTCATCAGCCGCCGCCAGCCCTTCGACATCCGCTATGTGGAGCGGCTGCGGTGGACCGAGGAGGAGCTGGAGGGCGTCGAGCCGCGCAGCGCGGTCTGGCTGCGGACCAACGGCAGGCTCTCGGACGATCCGCTGGTGCACGCCTGTGCGGTGACCTACGCGAGCGACATAACCCTGCTCGACACGGTCCGGGTCCCGGTGGAGCCGCTGTGGGGCAAGCGGCACTTCGACATGGCCTCGCTGGATCACGCGATGTGGTTCCACCGGCCCTTCCGGGCCGACGACTGGCTGCTCTACCAGCAGGAGTCGCCGGTGGCGGTCGGCGGACGCGGGCTGGCGCGCGGTCAGCTGTTCGACCGGCAGGGGCGGCTGGTGGTGTCGGTGATGCAGGAAGGGCTTTTCCGGCGGATCGCGGAATAGCCCGGACCAGGGGGTGGGGGCGGCGTGGCGTGGCGGCCGCGAGATGATGACACGTGCCCAAGGAACAGACCAGCAGCGCCGCGAAGCCCCCGCCGACCGAGTCCATAGCCCCCACCCGGGCCGTCCCCGCTGCCGAGCCCGCTCGGGACCTTCCCCCGGGTCGGCTGCGGCGCCTGGCACGTTCAGCGCTCGCGGACGTCACCCCGCTCCGGACCAGCGCCCACTTCCGGCGGCTGTGGTTCGGCCAGAGCGTCTCCTCCGTCGGACAGCAGATGACGGCCCTCGCCATCTCGGTCCAGGTGTACGCGCTGACGGGATCGCCCTTCGCGACCGGGCTGGTCGGGCTCTGCTCACTGGTGCCGCTGGTCGTCTTCGGGCTCTACGGCGGGGCGATCGCCGACACCATGGACCGGCGCAGACTCGGTCTCTACGGCGCGTCGGGGCTGGCGGTGCTGTCGACGGCGCTGGCGGTCCAGGCCTTCCTGGGTGTGCGGCAGGTCTGGGTGCTCTACCTGGTGGTGGCGCTGCAGGCGGTGTGCTTCGCGCTGAACGCACCGGCCCGGGCGTCCATGGTGCCCAGGCTCGTCCCGGCCGAGCAGCTGCCGGCGGCGAACGCGCTGTCCACGGTGAGCATGAACCTGGGACTGACGGTCGGGCCGATGCTGGGCGGCCTGCTGATCGGTGTGTGGAGCTACCAGGCGGCCTACCTGGTTGACGCGCTCGCGTTCAGCGCCTCGCTCTACGCGATGTGGCGGCTGCCGTCGATGCGCCCGGTAAGCAGCGGAGGCGGCGCGGGTCAGGGACAGGGCAGCCGCCCCCGCGCCTCCGTCCTGGACGGGCTGCGCTTCCTGAAGGACCGCCCCAACCTCCGGATGAGCTTCATGGCCGACCTGGCGGCCATGGTCTTCGGCATGCCGCGCGCGCTCTTCCCAGCCCTCGCAGTGCTCCTCTTCCACGGCGACGCACGCACCGTCGGCCTGCTGGCCGCCGCCCCGGCGGTCGGCGCGCTGCTGGGCGCGCTCTTCTCCGGCTGGGTCAGCCGGGTGCACCGCCACGGCCTCGCGGTCGTCTGCGCGGTACTCGCCTGGGGGCTGTCGATCGCCGGGTTCGGGCTGTCCGGCCGGCTCTGGCTGGGCCTGCTGCTCCTCGCGGTCGCGGGCGCGGCGGACACCGTCAGCATGATCTTCCGCAACACGATCATGCAGGCGGCGGCCCCGGACGACATGCGGGGGCGGCTCCAGGGCGTCTTCGTGGTCGTCGTGGCCGGCGGCCCCCGCCTGGGCGACTTCGAGTCCGGCACGGTGGCCCAGCTCACCTCGCCCACGTTCTCCGCAGTGAGCGGCGGCCTCGCCTGCGTCGCCGTCATGCTCCTGCTCACCGCCCGCTACCCCTCCTTCGCCCGCTACGACTCCCGCCACCCAACCCCGTGAGCCGCCGCCCCCGAGCAGCCCTCCGCGCCCCGTCGCCCCTCTGACCAGTGCATCCGCCCCCCGAACCCGATCCGAAAGGCGTGCGCGAGCACGGTCCGCCGTGCTGTATTGTTCTTCCTGTACCCGGGCGACCGGGAACAGGCCGCAAAGCCGCAAGGCACCGCAGCCTCGGGACGTGGCGCAGCTTGGTAGCGCACCTGACTGGGGGTCAGGGGGTCGCAGGTTCAAATCCTGTCGTCCCGACCAGCATTCGTGCAGGTCGTAGGCCGTTTCCGCCGGAAGGCGGGGACGGCCTTTTTCGGCGTGTCGCGGGCTGGTGGTCGCAGGATGGTCGCATCCCCGCAGATGGGACCGAGGGGCCCGGTGGGGTAAATCCCTTGGGAATGCTGGGCAGTTGACGCACTCCGCTGCCAATGATCCGTAGGCGCGGTGCTGGCGTCCTTCACGATCGAGTGACCCCTTGGAATGGCCGGTTGACCACGCTCTCGGACGCAGTGCGGCTTTGACGGGTCTTTGTCCGGATTTTTTGTCCGGAATCGCAGTTGTCGGGCCCGAGCGGTGATCACTTTGTTGCGACCACCCAGCGACCACCCAGCGACCACCTCAGTCGGCGTCGGGGCGTTGAGCTGGGCCGACCCCTTAAGGGTGCTCAAGGTGCCGTCTCACTCCTTCGGCTGACTTCTCGTACTGTGTTGACGTTCGACCTGCGGCGGGGGCGGGCTTGGATAAAGCACACGGATGCGTGATGCCTTGCTGCAGAAGGTCCGTGGCCCGGTAGTGCTCAGTAATCTGCCTGTAGGGTTCCAAAACCCTCGTGCATGGTCTGAGCTGCTGATTTGCCCGAAGGTCCGATGGAGCCTCAGGCGGCTGGGTGGTATTCGCTGAGGAGTCCGCCGAGGATTTTTTGACGTCGGATGCGCTGTGCGGGGAAGGGGATGACTTTCGGGTCGTCGGCGGGGGCGCGGAGGTCCAGGGCTCGGTGGGCGCGTCCGGTGTTGTAGTGCTCGGCGTACAGGTCGAGGATGCGACGCAGGTGGTGCTCGTCGTAGATGAGCATGCGGTCGGTGCACTCTGATCTTGCTGTGCGTACCCAGCGCTCCGCGTAGGCGTTCATCCTGGGCGCTTGCGGGGCGGTCTTGAGGACCTGGGTGTCGTTGGCGGTGAACACCGCGTCGAAGGGCTGGGTGAACTTGGCGTCCCGGTCCCGAATCAAGTACTTGAACTGCAGTGCTCGTTCGCCGACCTGGAGCAGGAGGTTCCTCGCCTGCTGAGTGACCCAGTCGCCGGTGGGATTGGCGGTGACGCCGAGCACGTGAACGGTGCGCGTACGGACCTCCATCACGAAGAGCACGTAGAGGCGCTTGAGCGTGACGGTGTCCACATGGAAGAAGTCGCAGGACAGCAGCCCTTCGGCTTGAGTGTGCAGGAACTGGGTCCAGCTCTGCTCGATGGCGCGGCGGGGTGCGGGCGGCAGGCCGGTGCTGCGCAGGAGGCGGCGGATGGTGGAGGCGCCGACGCGGTGCCCGAGGCGGCGGAGTTCGCCCTGGATGCGGGTGTATCCCCAGCTCGGGTTGTCGCCGGCGAGGCGCAGGATCAGCGTCCGCAGTTCTTCGGGGATCGGTGGTCGGCCCGGCTTTGCCGCTGGCTGTCGCCATTTTCGCTGGACGAGGCGGCGGTGCCAGTCCATCAGCGTTGCGGGGGTGACCAGTCGGTGGCGGCGCAGGGTTCGGGGCAGCCGGCGGGTCAGCGCGGAGAGCAGGGCGCGGTCGGCCCAGGAAAGGTGGGTTTTGGGGAAGTGGCGACGCAGGATGGCGACCTCGTGGCGCAGGATGAGTATCTCGATGTCTTTCGCCCGACTGGAGCGGCCCAGCAGGAGCAGACCGCCGAGTAGCCGGACGAAGACCAGGTAAAGCAGTCGCAGCGCCATGAGACTCGATCATGCCGCAGTTGAAGCAGCCGATGTAACTGCAGTTCAGCACCTCTTGGCAGTATTGGAACCCAACAGGGAGCACCGGGTACCGAACTGCAACTGAAGGGACGTGAGATGCGAGGAACTGAAGGTGACCCCGTCGCAGCCACCATCATCGGCAACTACGACACTCATGCTTACGTTGGTCACCGGCAGAGCCCCTGGCATGGGCGACGCAGTCTTAGCTATTAATCAAGTCTGACTTAATAAATCCAGGCGGCTGGACCGCCGCGGTGTCGGGATCGTAGAGCCGTTCCTCCAAGTGCGTCAGCGCCACCCGCACGGCTCCGAGGGCGACGGACTCGTCGCCCAGCACCGACACCTCCAGCCGCGGCATGATCAGGCACAGCGGTTCGAGGTGTCGTCGCAGCGGCTCCAGTAGCAGGTCAGAGGCTCGCCACAGGCCGCCGCCCAGGACGACGACCTCGGGATCGACGGTGAGGACGATCGCGGCGACGCCCATGGCGAGATCCGACGCGTACGCGTCGACCGCTTCCAGCGCGGCGTGGTCTCCGGACCGGGCCAGCGAGAACACTTGCTCGGCGCGGCGCTGCTCCGGCACATCGTCGGCGAGTCCCGGGAACTTCTGCAGATGGTCCTGGGTGCGCGCCCAGCCGAGGTGGGGGAGTGCGCCGGTTTCGCCGGACGCGCCGATGTGGCCGCGGTGCAGGCGGCCGCCGAGGACCAGGCCTGCGCCGGTTCGCAGGCCGGACAGGACGTAGACCACGTCGTCGGAGCCTTGGACTGCGCCTCGCCAGCGTTCGGCCAAGGCCGCCAGGTTGCAGTCGTTCTCGGCCAGGACCGGGCAGGGGAAGTCGGCGGCGAGTTCGGCGGCCAGGTTCTGGCCGGCCCAGTCGGTCAGGGAGCTGAACAGGACTGAGCCGTCGCGGCCGACGACACCCGGTGAGGCCACGCCGACCGCCCAGAGCCGCTGGTCGGAGACTCCGGCCTCGGCCAGGCAGCGGCGCGCGGCGTGGCGGACGGCGGCCAGGCGTGTCTGGCGGTCGTCGTCGGGGCCGGCATCGGCGCGGTAGGTGGCCACTTGGCGGCCGTCCAGGTCCGTCAGGCAGGTCAGGACCTTGTAGGCGCCGATGTCGATGCCGAGTACGTAGCCTGACTCGCCGCGGAACCGGAACCGCCGGGCCGGGCGGCCGACCGGGCGCTCGCCCGCGGGCGGCGCCACTTCGGCGACCCATCCGGCCTCCGTCAGGTCGTCGATGGCCGACTCCACGGCCGGGCGGGACAGCCCTGATCTCTTCGCGAGCTCGGTCAGCGTCGGGGGATCCCCTACCCGCAGCGTCCGCAGCGTCGTCACCGTGTTGATGCGGCGCAGCGCGGTGGAGTCGCCGCCACTGGTCTGTCGCATGATGTTCCCCCTCTTGACACAGGACCGTTCTAGTTATTAATTTTGGCACAATTATTAAAGTGAGGCAATCTCGCCCCGGCGAACGGATGAGCGACCATGTCGGGCATACCTCCTCCCTCCGTATCGGTGAGGGCCACGTCGACCCCCACCAGGACGGCTCGCCGGCCCGATTCCACCACCCTTCGGCGCCGTGGCACCACCATCTGCCCGACGGGCAGCAGGACCGCCGGCGCACTGCGGACACACGCCGCGCCGACCCCGCCGTCGATCGTGGCGCCCGCCAGGCCGACGCGAACAGGAGCCGATGAATGAGCACATATCGGGATGGACTGGATGTTTGCGGAGGCCGCGAGGTGAGCCCGTATGCCCTGGCTGCTGACGGAGATGAGGTCATGACCACATACGTAGATGTAAAGGAGGTGAGAACAGCGGCCGGCAGTGGAGTGCCGGTGACCCTGGCGATAGTCGGAACCGGTATGCGCGGTCTGGGCTACGCGCGGCGGGCGGTCCAAGGCGGCCACGCCCGGATCGCCGCGATCGCCGAGCCCCGCCCCGAGGCTCGGGCGGCGGCGGCGGCGGAGTTCGGCGTGCCACCCGAGGGTGTCTTCGAAGACTGGCATTCGCTGGCCGAAGCCGAGCGGGTGGCCGACGCGGTGGTCATCGCGACCCAGGACTCGATGCACGCCGATCCGGCCGTCCGCTTCGCCGAACTCGGCTACCACATCCTGCTGGAGAAGCCGATGGCGCCGACCGAGGCCGACAGCGAGCGCATCGCCGACGCCGCCGACAAGGCCGGCATCATCCTGGCCGTCTGTCACGTCATGCGCTACACCCGCTACACCAAGACCCTCAAGGCCCTGCTCGACTCCGGCCGGGTCGGCGAGATCGCGAGTATCGAGCACCTGGAGCCGGTCGGCTGGTGGCACCAGGCGCACTCCTTCGTCCGGGGGAACTGGCGCAGCGAGCACGAGTCCTCGCCCATGCTCCTGGCCAAATCGAGCCACGACATCGACTGGCTCATCCACATCATGGGACGCGTCCCCGAACGCGTCTCGTCCTTCGGCTCGCTGATGCACTTCCGGCCGGAGAACAAGCCCGAGGGCGCAGCCGGCCGGTGCACCGACTGCGCTGTCGAGCCGACGTGCGCCTACGCGGCGACGCGTATCTACTCACGGTTCCTCGGCGATCCGGCTGGCCAGTGGTGGCCGCTTTCGCTGGTGACCACCCATTTCGACGAGGCGTCCGTCCGCGAGGCACTGAAGACCAGCGACTACGGGGTCTGCGTCTACAACGGCGGCAACGACGTCGTGGACCACCAGGTGGTCTCGATGGAGTTCGAGGGCGGGGCCACCGCCTCCTTCACCATGGTCGCCTTCACCAAGCTGGAGCATCGGAAGACCCGGATCTTCGGCACCAAGGGCATCGTCGAGGGCGACGGCGTCCGGCTGCACGTCCACGACTTCCTCACCGACACCGCCGACGTCATCGACACCGGCGCCGACGAGGGGGCGTCGGCGGCCGATGGCCACGGCGGGGGGGACTACGCGCTCGTCGACTCCTTCATCGCAGCGGTCGCAACCTGTGACCCGTCCTTCGTCCTCACCGACGCGCGCGGCTCGCTCGCGTCCCACAAGGTCGTCTGGGCCGCCGAACGCGCCCGGAACACCGGCACCGTCGTCACCCTGGCCCTCGCATGACGGTCTCAGAACACGCCTCTGCGGCACCGCACACACCACCTCGACACCGAACGAGGACCCCGGCTTTCACCCCCTCGTCAAGGAGCCCGTTCCCCATGAACCGAAGAAACAAGGTCCGCATATCCACGAAGGCCGGCCTCGCGGCGTCTCTGGTCGCGCTGATGCTCATCTCGGCGTGCGGCAACAAGGTCGGCAAGAAGGACGACGCGTCGTCCTCGTCCACAGACGGCACTGACATCGTGGCCGCGGCCAAGGCCGAAGGTTCGGTCGAGTACTGGTCGACGTGGGCCCAGACCGAGCCCCAGGCAAAGATCTTCAAGGCCGCCGCGGACGACTTCACCGCCCGGACCGGCATCAAGGTCGACATCAAGTACATCGGCCGGGACGGCGAGAAGAGCCTGCCCCAGGACGTGGCCGGTGCCGACGGGCCGGACGTGTTCAACACCTCCACCGACCACATCGCGGAGTTCGAAGCACAAAAGATGACCCGACCGCTGGACGGAGTCCTGAAGATGCCGGTCCCCGGCGAGGCCGGCAAGACCGTCGCCGACGTGCTCTCGCCCAATGTCGTGAAGTCGGCCACCGACTCCTCCGGCCATCTCGACTTCGTCCCGAACACCCTCATCTCCACCGCGATCTGGTACGACGCGGCCCGTTTCCCGGATATCGCCGCGAACCCGCCGAAGACCTGGACGGACTTCATCGCCCTGCTGGCCCGGGAGAAGGCGGCGGGCAAGACCCCGATCGCCCAGGACGGACTGGTCGACTACTACAACGCCTACTGGTTCTACGAGCTGATGATGCGCTACGGCGGCCCCGGCAGCCTCGCGGGCCTGAGCACCGACGCCAGGAACTGGGACGCCCCGGCCGTCCTCAGGGCGGCCAAGGCCGTGGCCCAGCTGATCCCGTACTTCCAGGACGGCTACATGGGGACCAAGTACCCCGCGGCGCAGAACGACTGGGCCCAGGGCAAGGAGGCATTGAACATCAACGGCACCTGGCTGCCGGCCGAGACACACCCACAGGCCCCGGCGGACGCGGCGCCGAGCAGTTTCCCCTTCCCGTCCGTCGACGGCGGCCACGACTCCGTCGAGGTCGGCTCGCTCGGCTGGGCGGTGAGCTCCAAGGCCAAGCACGTCGAGGCCGCCGAGCTGTTCCTGACCTACATGGTCACCAAGGCGAACCTCGCGAAGATCGGCACCGAGGCGCTGAACATCCCGGCGCGCTCCGACGACCCGGCCCCGCCGGCGCTGAAGGCGGCCCAGGACGCGATCACCGGCGCCAGCGAGACGAACCTGACGTACGACGGCGCGACGGCGGACAACAAGTGGTGGAACGACGTCTTCCTGCCGCTGGACGACCAGCTGCTCGGCGGGAAGATCAGCCCGGAGCAGTTCGTGACGCAGGGGCGGAGGAAGACCGCGGATGTCCTCGCCAACAGCTGAGGCCGTGGCGTCCAGCCGGCCGGGGGCAGCGGCCCCTGGCCCGCACGGGGACGGTCCCGCCCACCCGGTGAGGGCCGGGGCGAAGCGCGCGCCCCGGGACCGGATCTACCGGGCGTTCTCCACGCCGGCCATCCTCGTCTACACGTTCGGGTTCCTCGCCCCGTCGGTCTACGGCGTGGTGATCTCGTTCAGCAAGTGGGCCGGACCCGGCTCGGACCGTTCGTGGATCGGCTTCCACAACTACGTCCGGATCCTCCACGACGACGCGGTCCGGCAGGCCTTCATCAACACGCTGCTGATCGTGCTCGTCGGCGGCGCGGGTGTGTTCGGCCTGGCGTTCCTGGCGATGGCCGTGCTGCGCGACATGCGCGGCCGGGCGTTCGTCCGGGCCGCGCTGTACCTGCCGTCGATCATCTCGATGATCGCGGTCGGCACCTCGATCGGTTTCCTGCTGAACCCGGACGGCGTGGTCAACAAGCTGCTCAGGGTCCTGGGGCTGCACGCCCTCCAGCAGCCGTGGCTGGACCCGGACCACATCTTCGCGTGCATCCTGGTCGGCGTCGTGTGGATGACCTCGGGGTTCTACATCGTGCTGCTGATGACCGCGGTCGACGCGATCCCCAAGCACCTGTATGAGGAAGCCCAGCTGGCCGGGCTGACGCGGCTGCAGCAGTTCCGGTACATCACCTTCCCGCTGTCCCGGGACATGATCGCGATCGCGGCGGTGCTCTGGACCTCCAACAGCCTGCGCACCTTCGACATCGTCATCGGCTTCGTCGGCTCGGCCGGAACCCCGCCGCTGCAGTCCCGTACCTACGCGGTCCAACAGTGGATCAGCGCCGGGAACGGGACCGGCGGGATCCCGGAACTCGGCTACGGCTCGGCCATGGCCACCTTGCTCACCTTGCTGACCATCGTGCTCGTGGTCCTGGTGCGCCGGCTCGGGCGCGGCGACCGTCTGGAGATCTCGTGAACGCCATCGGTCGGTACCTCGGCGACCGCGCGGTCCCGCGCGGCATCAAAGTCCTGCTGTGGCTGGTAGCCGGCGTCAACCTGGCACTGCTCGCCTGGACGCTGCTCAGCTCCTTCCGCTCGTCCCGGGCGCTGTGGTCCGATCCACTGGGCGCGGACGGCTTGAACCTCGGCGGTTACGCGCGGGCCTGGCACGCCGCCGATTTCGCCGGGGCGTTCATCAGTACCCTGCTGGTCACCTCGGCCTCGATCGTCGTCCTCATGGCCCTGGCGACCCCGGCGTCCTACGTGCTGGCGCGATCGACAAGGAGGTCGGCGGCGCCGCTGGTCACCTACTTCGCGGCCGGGCTGGCGCTGCCGGTGCAGGCGGTGCTGATTCCGTACCAGACCCTGGCCCAGGGGTTGAGCCAGTTCATGAACGACTGGGTCACCGGCTGGTGGGACGACCGCATCTCGCTGGTGATCTGCAACGTCGCGGTGTCGATGCCGTTCACGGTCTTCGTCCTGACCGGGTACTTCCGCTCGCTGCCGTCGGAGCTGGAGGAGGCGGCCGCCCTGGACGGCGCCGGACCTGCGCGCGCCTTCTGGAAGGTCATGGTGCCGGTCGCGCGGCCCGGACTCAGCACAGTCGTCGTCCTCAACGCGATCGGGCTGTGGAACGAGTTCCTGCTGGCCTCGGTCATCCTGCGCGATCCGACGAAGTTCACCCTGCCGGCCGCGCTCAACCAGCTGAACTCGACGATGCAGTACTCCTCCGATTGGGGCGGCCTGTTCGCCGGAGTGACGATCCTGGTCGCCCCGATGGTCGTCCTCTTCTTCTGGTTCGGCCGCAAGATCATGGACGGGATGACGCTCGGCGTCACCAGGTAGCCGTTCGCCCGTCCATCGAGAAGTCCGGCCCGCTCCGCCTGCCTTGGTCCATGTGAGCCCGCACGTCCTTGCGAAGGGAAGCCCATGAAACGCCATCGCACAACCCGATTCGCCCGCCGGTTGTCCGTCGCGGCCATCGCGGTCCTGCTTTCCGCGGCAGGACTGTCCGTTCCTCCTGCGATCGCGCATGCCGTGCAGGCGACGACGTACTACGTCGACCCGGCCGGAAGCGACACCACCAACGGTATCTCGCCTGCGACTCCGTGGCAGAGTCTGGCGAAAGTCAACGCCCAGACCTTCAGGCCCGGGGACCGGGTCCTGTTCAAGGACGGCGGCACCTGGACCGGGCAACTGGCGCTGCACGGCTCCGGACGCGCCGGCGCACCGATCACGGTGGCGACCTACGGAACCGGCGCGAAGCCGGTGATCGCAGGGAACGGCACCGCTGTGTCGGCCGTCCTGCTTTCCAATGAGCACGACATCACCGTCGACGGGCTCGAAGTCACCAACAGCAGCGGCGACGGGTCCTGGCGGAACGGGGTCGAGGTCGCCGCGCAGGACGACGGCGCGTTGCCCGGCATCACCCTGGAGAACCTTTACGTCCATCACATAGACGGCCCCTCCGGGTACGTCGTCAACATCGGACACGGCGGCATCCTGGTCCACGTCAACGGCAATACCACGCCCACCTATTACACGGGCATGGTGATCCAGGACAACCAGGTCGCCGACGTGCGAGCGTACGGCATCGTCACCTGGTCGACCTGGATGCAGCGCGACGGCTGGAAGGCCTTGTGGGGCGAACTGGGACTGCCGGCCACCGCGTACGGCGCGTTCACCCCGAGCACCGGCCTCGTCATCCGTGGGAACGACGTCCACGACATCGGCAACGGCGGAATCAACCCCAACCAGGTCGTCGGGACCCTGATCGAGCACAACACGGTCGCCCGGACCGCGCAGGCCCACGGTAACGCGGCGATCTGGTGGTCCGGTGCGGACGACACCACCGTGCAGTACAACGACGTCTCCGCGACGCACAACAACGGCAGGGGACTGGACGACACCGCTTTTGACTCTGACGAGTCCACCTACCGCAGTCTCGTGCAGTACAACTTCAGCCACGACAACGGCGGCGGGTTCTTCGAGACCTGTTCCGCCGACTCCGGTCCGGCCGAGGCGACCGTCCGCTACAACGTCAGCCAGAACGACGGCGGGAACGTCTTCTACCTGTCCTGCTACAACGCCAAGAACGTCGACATCTACAACAACACCGTCTACGCGGCCAAGTCCACGGCCGACGTTCCGCTCTACTCCATGGTCTACCGAGAGACGAACAACACCCAGATCGGCTTCCGCGACAACGTGTTCGTGAACCCGCTGGGGGTCCCGTACGACGCGACGAGCAACATCACCTATCAGCACAACCTCTACTTCGGCGGCCCGACGCCGACCGATTCCTCCGCGATCACCGGCGATCCGCGCCTCGCCTCGTCCGGCACCGCGACATCGATCGACGATCTCACCGGCTATCGTCTGAAGCCCGGCTCACCGGCCATCGGCGCCGGTACGCGCAGCGGCGACGGGGGCCGCGACTTCGTCGGCACCCCGCTGCCGGCGACGGCGCCCGACCTCGGCGCACTGCAGACCGACGCGGCGAAGACGACGGTCACCACCTCCTACCGGAGCGGGCAGGGCACCTCGCCGGCCGCGATCGCTGATCAGCGGCCTTCGACCGGGTGGGCGAGTGCCGCCACCGGGACCGCCTTCCCCGGCACCGTCACCGTCGACTACGGGACCGCGCAGACCTTCGACTCGGTGTCCCTGGCGACAGCCTTCGGCCAGGGTCAGGGCATCACGAGCGCTGACGTCCAGACCTGGACCGGCCACGCCTGGGCGACCCAGGTCCCGGCAGCGCCCGTCACGTGGGATTCGAACAGCTCGCTCGTGGAGTTCCGGACGATTCGTCTGCCGCACATGGTCACCTCCTCGCAGGTTCGCCTCGTGGTTCGCAAGGCGAATCTTGAGTGGGGTGATCTCGCGCTCTACGAACTCACTCTCGGCGGGCCGACAGCGCAGGCTCCCGCGGCCACCCCGCCAGTAGTACCGTCTTTGCAAAAGTGGTCCGGAAAGGACGGTGTGTTCCGCCTCGGTCTCGACAGCAGGGTGGCCGTCGACTCAGCCCACGCGCCGCAACTTGCCGCGGACGCCGACACCTTCAGCCGTGACCTGGCCACCATCACCGGTAGACGCCTCCCCGTCGTGACTGTCCCGCGGCCGCGGCCGGGCGACTTCTTTCTCACCCTGGGAGCGTCGGCTCCGTCCCGGGACCAGGCCTACAGCCTTGACGTCGGCGGTACCGTCGTCGTCACCGGACATGATGTGACGGGAGCCTTCTACGGCGAGCAGAGCATCGAGCAGTTGCTGCAGAGCGTGACCGCGATACCGCGCGGTCACGCCGAGGACTGGCCGACGGTCAAGACCCGGGGCACCATGATCGACCTTCCCGCGCACTTCGAATCCGTTGCCTATCTGGAGCAGCAGATCCGGCAGTCGGCATGGCTCAAGTTGAGCGAGATCCACCTGCACCTCACCGACGGCCAGGGTTACCTGCTGCCCAGCGCGGCGCATCCAGGTCTGAGCGGTCCGCAGTCCTACAGCCCGGCGGACATCGCCGAGCTCGTCCGGTACGCGGCGCAGTACCACGTGGTGCTGCTGCCCGAGGTCGACGTGCCGGGACACTCCGGGGAGCTGACCGCGTTCGACCCCTCCCTCGGCACATCCTGCGGCGGCCTGGACATCACCAAGCCACACACCACCGAGTTCGTCGAGAGCCTCCTCAAGGAGACGGCGGCGATGTTCCCGGACTCGCCGGTGATCCACCTCGGCGGCGACGAGTACCCGGTCCTGGCCGACCAGCAGAAGTGTCCGGCGCTGGTCGACTACGCGAAGCAGCACGGCTTCGCGAGCACCGAGGACGTCTACGTGGCCTGGCAGAACACGCTCGGGCGCTACGTGCAGTCGCTCGGACGGCAGCCGGAGATCTGGAACTGGTGGGACAACGCGGGCGGGGCCACGATCGCCCCGGACAAGTCGTTCGTCATCGAGCCCTGGTCCGCTAACCCGGCCTCGTACTACACCGGCCTCGGCTACCACGTAGTCTCGGCGCCCGACGAGAACCTGCCCGACTACCGGCTCTACATCTCGCCCGACACCGCGGCGGACAACCCCGACCTGCCCCTGGACTCCCGGCTCTATTCCGGATCCGACTGGTGGGTCGACGCCGCCAACCAGAACGTGCTCGGGTATGAGAGCCCGGAATGGGCCCTGCCTCCCCTGGACCGGATCCAGTGGTTCGCACGGAACCCCTTCGCGGTCGTCGCCGACCGGACCTGGGGCGGTCAGCGCCTGGCGAACGTCTTCGCCTTCGAAGACGTCCTCGACCGGATCGGCGGCGCCCCCGGGATCCCCGACGCCGTGCCGTCACAAGCCCGCTTGGTCACTGGCACTGCGTACGGCAGCCTCGGTTCCAGCGGGCACACGGTCGGTGCGGCGTTCGACGGCAGTGCGGACACCTACTACGCCTCCACGAGCACCACGGGCGCTGAGATCGGGATCGATCTCGGAGCGGGCCACGCCGCCCGGGTGACCAAGATCCGGTTCGTCCCTGTCCCCGACCCCAATCCCAACTGGCCGTACTCCTACCAGCCCGGAGCCCTGGACAACACGCTGAACATGGTCGGCGGGACGTTCCAAGGCTGCAGCACCGGGCCGGACTCGGGATGCGTCGACCTCGCCCCGGTCCAATGGCACCCCATGTACGACTGGAACCAGTTGGCCGTCACGGTGCCGCAGAAGTTCCGGTGGCTGCGTTTCGTCGGGGCCGCGGGCAAGCCCGTCATGGTCTCCGACATCCAGTTCTACACCGCCCCGGCCACCGACGCCGAAGTCCAACTGACCTTCCCTGACAAGCTGCACGCGCTCCAGAGCAGCATGGTGACGGGCACGGTCACCAACACCGGGAACACGCCTCTGCGTAACGTCGTCGTCAGCCTCGATGCGTTCTCCGGAACTGACGCCTCGACGCTCGCGTCACCGGCACCCGTCACGATTCCCGTGATCCTGCCTCACCGGGCCCGCATTCTGACCTGGCCGATCCAGGTCCCTGCCGAGGCCACGGCCGGGACGTACTACTTCCAGGCCCGGGCGAGCTATGACGTGCCGGGGTCGAGTGCCGGGACACAGACCGCCACCGATACTCGAAGCGCTGCTCTGCCGCAGCTGATCACCGCGACACCGGCCTCGGTCGCCCTCGACCGCCTCGGCGGATCGGCGACCGCCGGGCTGGCCGTGGCCAACAGCGCCGCCGGTGTCGTCCACCTCGCGTGGAAGGCGGTCCCACCCGACGGGTCCGGTGTCACCGTGACGCCTGCCGACGGGGTCCTCGACGTACCCGCGGGCGGCACGGCGTCGATCTTGGTGTCCGTACAGGCCACCAAGCCCGGGACGACCGAGATTCCGATCAAGCTGGCAGCGGTCGACGGGAGCCGGCGCGTCGATGCCGACAGCGTCACGCTCTCCGTGTCTGCTCCCTATCCGACACTCGCCGCCGCGTTCGACAACGTCGGCATCACCGATGACACGAACACCGATCCGGCCGGCCTCGGCGCGGGCATCGACGACTATCAGGGGACGTTCTCCACCCAAGCCCTCGCGGCAGCGGGCGTCACGTCCGGAGACTCGCTGACCCGGGGCGGGATCACGTTCACCTGGCCGTCGGTCACGGCCGGAACGCCTGACAATGTCGTCGCGAAGGGCCAGACGATCAGCCTGAGCGGATCCGGGAGCACCCTGGGCTTGCTCACCACGGCCGGATTCGGACCGGCCGGCGGGACAGCGACTGTGCGCTATGCGGACGGAAGCGTGCAGACCGCCGACCTGAGCGCACCAGACTGGACCGCCGGACCGTCCGGCGGCACCGAGGCGATCAGCAGCGCGTACTACAACCTCGCCGGGCACGCCGGCCCGGTGGAGCGCAGCCGCAGCATCTACCTGTCGACCATCAAGATCGATCCGGCCAAGACCCTCGTCGGGGTGACCCTGCCGATGGCCACCGGTGGTTCGGCCGAGTCCGCGCTTCACATCTTCGCGATGGGCATCGGATGACTTCGGACGACATCTGATGCTCGCGCGGCCGTCTGTGCTCACAGAGCCATGCGGCTGCGCGGTGCGGCCGGTCTACGCGGCTGAAGGACGGCGCCTCGGTGACCCTGCCGTGACCTGCTGTCAAACCAGGATCCGCGGAACGGGGCCGGGGCGGCTCAAGAGTTCGCCAGGCGTGACGGCCTCATCGACAAGCTCGACAGCTACATCATCAACCGCAACCGGACGCGAAGCCCTTCAGAGGGCACCCCGCCCAAGGAGACAGTCTGACGCCGTCGGTCGCATTCAACTCCCGTACAGACATCCGATGTATGAGTCCAGGACCCCGCCCATCATGGCCCCTCGGCCCGCCTGCTGCATCGCCAAGCATCATCATAAAGGGATACTTCACCCCCTAAATGAACTGACGCACCGTCACTGAATGCTGATGCGAAGCACATTGACAATGATTCATCGGATGTATAGCTTCCGCTTGGGTGCCGATGGCACCCCTCGGGTGGCACCCGCCACCGCCACCGACTGCCTTCGACCGTTCCCATCCACCCTGTTGTGCCGAAAGGTTCCCTCATGCCAACTGCTGTACGGCTAGCGGCACTTATCAGCTTCGGACTGGCGGTCTGCGGGGTCACCGCCGCCCCGGCCGGAGCCGCGACGCAGCCCCGTCCCACCTCTCTGTACGCCTCCCCCACTGGTCACGGCAGTGCCTGTACCGCCGCCGCGCCCTGCAGCCTGGGCTCCGCCGCGACCAGGGTCCGCGCCCTCGACCGGAACATGACCGCGGACATCGACGTCGACCTGTACGGCGGGGACTACCGGCTGACCGCTCCGCTGCAGCTCGGGCCGCAGGACTCCGGCAGCAACGGGTTCCAGGTGGTCTACCGTCCCGTCCGCGACCAGCAGCCGGTGCTGAACGGCGCGGTCCGGGTCAGCGGATTCACCGAGGTGGCGGGGTCCGAACTCTGGTCGGCGCCGGTCCCGGCCTCCGCCACCGCCGGCCAGCAGCTCTTCGTCGACGGCACCAGGGCCACCCTGGCCCGCTCCGCCGGCAGCCCGCCCGGCCTGCAGACGACCGCCACCGGCTTCCGGACCTCCGACGCCGCCTACGCCGGGTTCACCCAGCAGTCGCAGATCGAGGTCGTGCAGGACAACGACTGGAAGCATATGAGCTGTCCGGTGCAGAGCATCACCGCCGACCCGGCCGGTGGCTCCGACATCAACGTCCTGCCGAGCTGCTGGGCCGCCAACCACGTCAACGTGCCCAACCTCGGCTTCCCCTTCAACGGCGCCGGGCTGCCCGGCATGGACGGCGTCTCCTACGTCGAGAACGCGTACCAACTGCTCGGTCAGGCAGGCCAGTTCTACCTGGACAAGGTGGCTGACCGGCTCTACTACCTGCCGCGTCCGGGCCAGGACATGCACGCCGCCGACGTCGAACTGCCGGTCCTGCAGACCCTGGTGTCGCTCAACGGCACCCCGGGCCACCTGGTGCCGGTCAACCAGGACGCCCCCGGCGTGAACTATGCAGGCAGCAGTTGGGGCACCTCCGCCGCACGCGGCTCCGGCGACCTCGGCAACGACGTCGCCTACGCCACCACTGACGGCGACTCGGTCAGCTACACCTTCACCGGCAGCGGTCTTGAGGTCCTCGGCGAGACCAACTCGGACGAGGGCAGCTTCAACGCCTCCGTCGACGGGGTGGCCGACACCCGGAAGAACTGGACGGGCTACGGCAGCACCCGGATGGCACAGCAGGTCCTCTACTCGGTCCAGGGCCTGGCCCCCGGCACCCACACGGTGAAGCTGACCAAGGCCGGCGGCGCCTACCTGGTTGTCGACGCCTTCGAGACCACGCCGCAGGCGGTCGCGCCAGTCCACGACATCGCCTTCCAGGGCATCGGCTTCGCCTACTCGACCTGGAACCTCCCGGTCACCACCGGCTACATCGACAACCAGGCCGCCGTGCTCTGGGACACTTCGGGGCCCACGACCACCCCGGTGGTCACCCCCGGCGCGGTCGCGGTCTCGCGCGGCGACGACATCACCTTCAGCGGCGACTCGTTCAACCACCTCGGCGCGACCGGCGTCGACCTGGCGGACGGGACGCGGAACTCCACGGTCACCGGAAGCACCGTCACCGACACGGCGGCGGGCGGAATCTCGGTCGGCGACGTGGACGACTACTTCCAGCGCGACCCGGCGCTGATGGATTCCGGCAATACCGTCTCCGATAACACCATCTCCCATGTCGGCCAGGTCTACACCGACGCCGTCGGCGTCTGGGCCGGCTACACCCGGGACCTGAGGGTCGACCACAACGACATCGGACACACCTCGTACTCCGGAATGTCCCTCGGCTGGGGCTGGGGCTGGGCGTCGCCGTGCTCCATGCAGGCGGCCCAGGGCATCTCCTCCTGCGCCCGGGGCAGCAACTACGCGGGCGGCAACCGGATCACCGACAACTTCATCCACGACGTGATGAACGTCCTGTACGACGGCGGCCCGATCTACACCAACGGCGGCCAGGGTGAGGACGGCGCCGGGATCGACTCGGTCTTCTCCGGCAACTACGTGACCGTCGGCAACCACACCAACAACATGCTCTACCAGGACGAGGGCAGCTCCTACTGGGACACGTTCGGCAACGTCACCAGCCTGGGCGGCAACGACTGGATCGGCATGTGGACGCCGACGATCAACAACATCACCGTCGGCCCGACCAACTACACCGACAACCCGAACACCAACGACAACGGCACCGATATCGCCTACACCGCGCCCACTCTGGTCGCCGCCGGCGCCTGGCCCGCCGCCGCACTGGCGGTCATGCGAAGCGCCGGGCCCATGCCCGCCACGCCGGCGGCTGGGACCGTCGGCAACGACAGCCCGCTGCTCGGCTACACCGGGACCTGGTCCGCGGCCGGCGCCCCCGGCGGTGACGACCAGCACAGCACCAGCGCCCAGGGTGCCACGGTCTCCCTCGCCTTCACCGGGACCAGCGTCGCACTGGTCGCCGCCGAGGGACCGAACCAGGGCAGCGCCCGGGTCCTGGTCGACGGCGTCTCGCGGGGGGCCGTCGATACCTACTCCGCCTCGCCCGAGACCGGGCAGACGGTGTTCACCGACACCCGACTCTCCCCCGGCCCGCACACGATCCAGGTCGTGGCCACCGGATCCGGCCGGCTGACGGTCGACTCCTTCCAGGTGCCGGCCATGCCCTCGCTGAGGGTGAGCGGCGCACCGACGACGTTCCACCCCGGCACCGCGTTCACGGTGACCGCGACCGTCGCCGATCCCGGCCCGATCGCGCTGACCGGCGTCCGGCTGGGGATGTCCGTGCCGCAGGGCTGGACCGTGAGCCGCCGGGCGCAGCCGCCGGCGGTCCCGCCGCACGGCAGCGGGACCGCGACGTTCTCGGTCACCGCGCCGGCCGGGCTGCAGCCCGCGGGGCCGATCGCACTGACCGTCACCGCCTCCTACCGCGGTGCGCGAGGCACGGGCCGAACGGTGCTGACCACCGGCATCCAGGTGCAGCAGCCCTATCCCTCGCTGGCGGCGGCCTACGACAACACCGGCGTCTCCGACGACACCGCCACCGGCTCGGCCGACATCGACGGCTCCCAGTCCAGCCTGTCCGCCCAGGCCCTGGCCGCAGCCGGGGTCGCCCCGGGGGCCGCCCTGACCTACGGCGGGATCGGCTTCACCTGGCCGACCGCCGCGAGCGGTCAACCGGACAACGCGACCGCCGGCGGCCAGACCGTCGACCTGACCGGTTCGGGAGCCGAACTCGGCTTCCTGGACACCGCCACCTACGGCCCCGCGTCCGGCGGCGGCCTCATCACCTACACGGACGGAACCACCCAGAACTTCACCCTCTCCGTCCCCGACTGGTACGGCAGCGCCCCCGCCGGCTCGCACGCGGTCATCGTCTGCGCCTACCGCAACCGACCCGGCAACATCCAGGACCACACCACCGTCAACGTCTACGAGCAGACCGTGGCACTGGCGGCCGGCAAGACGGTCGCCTCGGTGACCCTCCCGGACATCGGCAATGGCGCCGCGGGCGGCCAGAGCGCCCTGCACGTCTTCGCCCTCGGCATCGGCGGCTGACGCCCGCGTCCGACACCCTGGGGGGACGGGTCTAACGACCCGTCCCCCCGGGGCTCTCACCAGCGCATCCGGATCACCTGCGGCCAGCCGGGGAGCCGGTCGACCGCGACCGTCCGTCCGTCCGTGCGGACGGCGCCGGGGAAGTGGCCGTCGGAGGGCGCCGAGTGGCACGGTGCAAGAGGGGCATGTCGCCATTGCTGGGGGTCAGGAGGTCGCAGGTTCAAATCCTGTCGTCCCGACTCGGACATATGTCCATAGTCGCAGCTCAGGGGCCGTATCTGATTCATCAGATACGGCCCCTGAGTCGTTTTCGCGCTCCTCGGCGCGAGCGGAACTGGGAGCGGATTGGGAGCCCTCTGCTCCCAGAGCGCTCCCACGTCAATGGTGCGTGATGGGTCGTCACCCGATCGGGTCGAGGTGCGGAGTTTTCTGCGCCGCGGGGGCGTGTGCGGGGTGGGGATACGCCGGTTGACCTGCACGTGACTCGGTGTGCTTTTGGGTTATGCCTGGAGCGCAAAGGGGGTCGTCGGTCAGGGGGTCTTTGTGCTCGCGAGTGTCCGCCTGACGTGTGGTCAAAGAGGTCAACGGCCGCTCCCCAGCTCTTCGGAGCGCATTGCTCCCAGGAAGCAGACCAACCGGGCCTGGTGGCGGGGAGCTGGGGGTCACGGTCGTGGCGGCAGGGCTCGAACCTGCGTCCACCCGGTCCCGAGCCGGGCGCTCTACCGCGGAGCTTCACCACGGCCGTGACGTGTTGGGGTGCTTCCGGGGACAGGGCTCGAACCTGCGTCCGCCCGGATAAGAGCCGGGTGCTCTACCGCTGAGCTACTCCCGGAAGCACCTTGATCCTGGCGCCCTGCCCCTGGCCGGTCAACCGGATTCCGAGGCGAACAGCTCAGAGGCGGCCGGGCGCAGCGGCTTACCGGAGAAGACCCCTGCGGTGCGCAGGAGTTGCGCGAGCAGGGGGTCGGCGACGGTGACGCCGTGGACGAGTTCCGGGGTGGGCCGGAACGGGGCGGCGCCGCGTGGGCGTCGGCCTGCCGTCCAGCCGGCGGCGACCGGCTCGCGGCCGTGGCGGGCGCAGGCGGCCTCCACCGTGGCCCGGTCGCAGTGCTCCTGACCGCGCAGCACCCGCCAGGGCAGGGGGAGTTCCGCCCAGAGGGGGGTGTCCGGGTGCAGTTCGCCGCCGGTGGCCAGGTGCCAGGCGACCACGTCGGCGGCCATGAGCTTGAGGACCTTGCCGGGGCAGACGGCGTCCAGGATCTCGGTGGCGTCAATCGCCTCCAGTACGGAGATCCAGTGGGCGCGGGAGGTGTTCCACGCTGACGCGGCGGCGTTCCAGGCGGAGGAGTCGTCCCCGCGCTGGACAACCATCCGCGCCCGGTCCATCCGGCACCGCCCGTAGGCGCGTTCCAGCAGGTCGGCGGCCTTGCCGAGCTCGGCGTACCAGTGGCCTAGGAGCCGGCCGCGCTGCTCGTCGGTGAGCTGGGCCAGGACTTCGGGGACGGGGTGCAGGTGCGCCACCGCCCACCAGTCGGTGCCGGCGCGTCCGCGCAGTCGGCGCAGCAGGAGGTCGGCGATCTGGTCGTAGGGGCGTTGCTGACCGGTGATGGTGAACTCGCTGCGTAGGTTGCTGCGCGCGGTCAGGTAGGCGATGAAGCAGGCGGTGTCCGGGTCGGCGGCGAGCCGGACCGGGTCCAGGCGGGAGGCGAGCGCGGACTTGCCGAGCATGATCGCGTCGCGTTCCAGGGTGGCCCGCACCATCGTCGCCAGCTTGGCCTCCAGTCGCTGGAGCAGCCGGAAGCGCTTGTTGTAGTGCCGCTTGGACAGTTCCCCGAGTCCGGCCGCCGCGCGCTGCTCACGGTTGAGGCGGTCGGTGAGGAAGTCGTTGCCACCCACGCGCTTTCCGATCTGGGCGCAGGCGGTGCGGATCACCTGCTCGACAGCGGCCGGGTCGTCGGCCGCCTGGTCGTCCAGGCGGTCGATGGCATCAAACAGCACCGCGACGGTGGCGACCTGGTTCTGTGCACCGACGACGGGAGCGAACTCCTCCAGCATGGAGGTGTAGCCGTGCCAGGCCCGGCGCAGCGAGCCCCGCGCGGCCACGGTCAGCAGGCTGCGCTCGACGCGCGAGAGCCGGCCGTCGAGGACGGTCAGGACCAGGTCGGCCACATCCTCCGGGCGTCGGCGCAGGCGGACCGAGGCGCAGAGCTCGGCGAGCGGAGCGGGTGGAGGTGGGGCGTCGATGGCGTCGGATACGTCGGACATACCTGCCAGCGTGCCCGCCCGCCGGCTCATTGTCAGGCGGATTTCTGCTGCCTGGCACTGCCACGCTGCTCAGCGTCAGCTGTCGGTGGTCGCGGTGGGATGTGGTTTGAGGGAGAGGGAGACCCGGCGGCGTTGGCGGTCGATGGTGAGGATCCGGACCGTCAGCTCGTCGCCGACCCGGAGCGCGTCCTCGGGGTGGCAGACGACCTCCTCGGACAGTTCGGTGATAGCTGGGTCGACACTGGCTTCAAGAACGCCATGGTCGAGCACGGAGCAAGTCTCGGCATCGACGTCGAGGTCGTCCACCGGAAGTCCGACATCCCCGGATTTCACGTGGTGAAAGGCGGTGGGTGGTCGAACGAAGCCTGGGGTGGATCATGTTGAGGCGGCGCCTCGCCCGCGACTACGAGACCCTCCCCGCCAGCTCCGTAGCCATGATCCACATCGCCTCGATCGACAACCTCACCAAGCGCATAACGGACGAGACCACACCAACCTGGCGAGGGACCCACTAGGGAATAAAGGGCAATTCACTCAGATCAAACGCCCTCTCAGATACCCCAACCGCGCCGAGATCTCCTCCCCGGCCCGCCGCACCATCGGCGCCACCTCTTCCAGCAGACGGGGCGCGTACAGGCGGAAGGACGGCCCGGAGACGCTCACGGCGCCCAAGACCTGCCCCGTCTGCGCGAAGATCGGGGCGGCAACCGCGTTCAGCCCCTCCTCGAGCTCCTCGATGGTGTACGCATAGCCTTCCTCGCGCGTGGTGAAGAGCTGCGCGCGCAGCACGTCGGGGTCGGTGACGGTGTTCGCCGTGTAGCGCTTCAGCGCGGCCGTCCGCGCGTCAATGGCAGCATCCGGCAGGTACGCCAGCAGTACCTTGCCGCTGGAGGTCGCGTGCAGCGGGGTGCGCTGGCCGACCCAGTTGTGGCTGGTGATGGCCGAAGGGCCCATCACCTGGTCGATGTTGACGGCCTCGTCGTCGTCCAGGATGGCCACGTTGATGGTCTCGGCGACCTCGGCGGCCAGCTGCTCGCAGACCGGCCTGGACTGCAGCGACAGGTCCATCCGCATGGTCGCGGCGCCCGCCAGCCGGACCAGGCCCATGCCAAGGCGGTACTTGCCGCGGTCCCCCGCCTGCTCGACCAGCCCGCGCAGTTCGAGCGCGGCGGTGAGGCGGAAGGCCGTCGACTTGTGCACGCCCAGCTTGATGGCGATCTCGGTGACACCGGTCTCCCCTTGGCGGGCGAGCAGCTCCAGGATGGTCACCGCACGGTCGACGGACTGGACGGGCGACTCGCCCATCGCATTGTTGCTCATAGCGCAACATTATCCTCGATGCGCGACCCCACTGCGCCGTAGCTCTGGGGGTGGGTGAGGACGCGGACGGGCTGGCGGGCCGAGCGGCGGCACGGGGCGCCGGCTCGGCCCGCAGCTTCCGTCCAACTCCGGGTTCGACTCCGGTTCAGCTGGCGCCAGTGCCCACGAGCCAGGCCTTGACCAGCTCGGGGTGGGCGTCCAGGAACTTTTTGGCCGCGGCGTCGTCGGACAGCTTGTCGACGGAGATGTACTTGGACACCGTGTTCTGGTCCTCGTTGGTCCAGGAGAAGTTCTTCACCAGGGTGTAGGCGGGGCTGCCGGAGTTGGCGAAGGTCGTCGCCGCGATCTTGTCGAGGCTGTAGGGCGGGTAGTCGCAGGCGACCTTCGTCGCCTGGGCGTCGCAACCGGCCGTGTACTTCGGCAGGTTCACCTTCACCAGCGGCACCTCGTTGAAGAACCACTGCGGCGAGTAGAAGTACGCCAGGAGCGGCGTCTTGTTCTGCTGCGCCGAGCGGAAGCTCTGGATCAGCGCGGTCTCGCTGCCGCCCTCGACGACCTTGTAGTCGAGGTTCAGGTTCTTCACCAGGGCGGCGTCATTGGTGACGTAGGAGGGGTCGCCGTCCAGCAGTTGGCCCTTGCCGCCGGACTCCGAGGTCTGGAACAGCTTCGCGTACTTGTTGAGGTTGTTCCAGTCGGTGATGTCGGGGTACTTCTGCGCCATCCACGGCGGCACGTACCAGCCGATCACGCCCTGCATGCCGTCCGAGCCGAGCTCCTCGGCCGCGTGGGTGCCGGTGATGTACTGCTTCTTCAGGTCGTCGTGGCCCCAGTTCTCCAGGATCGCGTCGACCTGGCCGGTGCTGAAGCCCTGCCAGGAGACCTCCTCGGTGATGTGCTTGACGTTCACGGTGCAGCCGAGCTTGGTCTTGGCGAGGTACGCCACCACGGCGACGTCCGCCTCGTAGCCGACCCAGGGGTTGTCGGCGAGGTTGAACGTCCCGCAGGCCGCGGCCTTGCCGCTGCTGCTCCCTCCCCCGGAGGCTGCCGAGGCGCCCACCTTGGCGCCGCTGCACGCGTTCAGTACCAGCAGGCCGGTGGCCACGGCGGCAGCCACGGCCAGCCGTCTTGCGCGGCGCGAGGTCGGCCGCGCGGTGTTCGAGAGATCCATCGAAGATACCCTTCTCTCGTTCGCCCCCGCAGCCGGGGGCGAGGCGTGGGACGGCCGTCAGTGGCCGGTGTTGAGGTGCGCGCCCGCGTCTGCTCGGCGGGCGGCGGCCTGGGTGATCCGGTCGAGCATGATCCCCAGGAGGACGATGGCGGCGCCCGCGGCGAGCCCCTTGCCGAAGAGGCTGGTCTGCGAGAAGCCGGCGACCACGTCGTAGCCCAGCGCACCGCCGCCGACCAGGCCGCCGACCACCACCATGGCCAGCACGTAGATCAGGCCCTGGTTGGTGGCGAGCGCCACGGTGCGTACCGACATGGGTAGTTGGACCTTGGTGATGATCTGCCAGCGGCTGGACCCGGCCGAGGTGGCGGCCTCCACCGTCTCCTCGGGGACGCCCCGGATGCCATCAGCGATGATCTTGATGGAGGCCGGTGCCGCATACAACACGGCGGCGATCACGCCGGTGAAGCGGGAGGCGGCGAAGAGGGCGATGAAGGGCACCAGGTAGACGAAGCTGGGCATCGTCTGCGCCGCGTCCAGCAGTGGACGCAGTAGCCGGTCGACGCGCTTGCTGCGGCCCATCCACACGCCGAGGACCAGCCCCAGGACCATCACCATGACGGTCGCGGGCAGCGTGGCGGCCAGGGTGTCCATGCTGTCCTGCCACAGCCCGGTGCCGATGATCAGGCCGAGGCAGACGGTCGCGCTCAGCGCCGCCCACTGGCCGCCGACGGCCAGCGCGATGCCGACCACCGCCGCGAAGGTCACCCACCACGGCGAGCTGTCCAGCAGGGTCTGCAGCGGGTCGATGCCCCAGGAGGTGGTCGCATCCTTGAACCCGCCGGTGATGCCGGCCAGGTTGTTCTGCGCCCAGCTCGTCGCCGAACTCGCGAACTGCTGGATCGGTGTGCCGAGATCCAACCCGGTCGGGAACTGGGCGTAGGCGACGAAGGTGTAGGAGAGGTAGACGGCGACTGTGACGGCCACCGCGCCGAGGACGATCAGCGGGCGGCGCAGCCGGGCGGCTCGGCGCGAGGGCGTCCGCCGAGCCGTCTCCACCCGCACGCTGGCGGCCGTGGTGACCCGGTCCAGGACCACCGCGAGTACGACGATGGCGAGCCCGGCGTTGAACGCGGTGCCGACGTCGAGGCTCTCCAGCGCTTGGACCACGGTCTGTCCCAGTCCGGGCGCGGCGACCAGGGCGGCGATGGTCGCCATGGAGAGCGCGGCCATGATGGTCTGGTTGACGCCCATGACGATGGTTCGCTTCGCCATCGGCAGCATCACCTTGAGCAGCACCTGGGTCCGGGTCGAGCCGAGCGATTCGGCCGCCTCCACGGTCTCCGCGGGCACCGCGCGCAGACCGTGCGCGGTGAGCCGGATGACCGGGGGCAGTGCGTAGATGAGGGTCGCGATGGTCGCGGACGCCGGGCCGATCAGGAAGAGCAGGGTGAGCGGGGCGAGGTAGACGAAGGTCGGCATCGTCTGCATCAGGTCCAGCACCGGAGTGACCAGGCGTTCGAAGCGGCGGGAGACTCCCGCCCACACCCCGAGCGGGATGCCGATCGCCAGCGCCAGCAGCACCGCGGCGACGGTCATCGCGAGGGTGTCCATGGCCGGCTGCCACAGGCCCTGCGCGCCGATGAAGAGCAGCCCGCCGAGCGCCAGCAGCGCGACCTTGCCGTTGCCGAACACCCAGGAGACGAAGGTGGCCAGCGCGACCACGCCGAGCCAGCCGATCAGCGGCAGCGGGCGCCCGGCCGCGGGCTGCGAGATCAGCGACTGGAAGAACGTCACCAGGTGTGTGGTGCCGAGCTGGATCTCGTTGAAGAAGTAGACGAAGAGCGGGTTGCTGTTGCGGTGCGCGCCGATGCTGGTGTCGAGGTTGTTGAGGTGGGTGTGCAGGGAGGTGACGGAGGAGGTGTCGAGGAAGAGGGTGTCACGGCCGCGCAGCGCGGTGAAGAGCACCAGCCACGCGACGGCGATGAGCGCGACGGCGGCACGGCGGTCGACCCGGTGCAGGCGTCCGCGCAGTGGACGGGTGAGGGCGAGGTCGGCCACGACGCATCACGCCCCGTCAGTGTCGGCGCCGCGGCCGCTGTCGGTGGCAGCGGAGACGGTGGCGGCGCTGTCGGTGTCGTTCTCGGCGATGACGGCGAGGATCTCCTCGTCGCCGACCACGCCCAGGAGTTCACCGTCCCGTACCACCTTGACCGGCCTCTCCGCGGCGAGGACCGCCCGCACGGCCTCGCGGATCACCACGTCCGGGCCGAGTTCCGGGCCGTCCATCGGGTCGTCAGGGCGCGGCGGCCGCATGATCCAGCGCAGCGTGAGCACGTTGGCGCGCGGGATGTCGCGGACGAAGTCGCGCACGTAGTCGTCGGCCGGTGCGCCGACCAGCTCGTCCCCGGTGCCGATCTGCACCACCTCGCCGTCCCGCATGATGAGGATGCGGTCGCCCAACTTGAGCGCCTCGGAGAGGTCGTGGGTGATGAAGACCATCGTCTTGCCGACCTCGTGGTGCAGTCGGATGACCTCGTTCTGCATGTCACGGCGGATCAGCGGGTCCAGCGCGGAGAACGGCTCGTCGAAGAAGAGCACCTCGGGGTCGACGGCTAGCGCCCGGGCCAGACCGACCCGCTGCCGCATCCCGCCGGAGAGCTGATCGGGGTAGGAGTTCTCGCAACCGGCGAGGCCGACCAGCTCGGTGACCTCGGCGGCCTTGGCGAGACGCTCCTTCTTGCCGGTGCCGCGCACCTCGAGCCCGTAGGCGACGTTGTCGAGCACCCGGCGGTGCGGCAGCAGGCCGAAGTGCTGGAAGACCATGGAGAACTTGGTGCGGCGGAGCTCGCGCAGCGCCTTGGGGCTCGCGCCGAGGATGTCCTCGCCGTTGAACCGCACCTCGCCGGCGGTGGGTTCGACCAGCCGGGTAAGACATCGGACCAGGGTGGACTTCCCTGAGCCGGACAGGCCCATCACCACGAAGACCTCGCCGGGCGCGACAGTGAAGTCCACCCCGCGCACGGCTGCCACGCAGCCCGTACGCTCCATCAACTCCCTGCGGGGCAGGGCACACAGCTCGGCCGAACCGGGTATCCGGTCGGCCTTGGCCCTGGAGCCGAACACCTTCCACAGGTTGCGCACGTCGATGACGGCATCACCGCCCGTCCCGGGCGCGACTGCAGTACGGCCGGGGCTGGACACGATGACCTGCTCGGTGGGTGTGGCCACGGTTCACCTCTCTGGGGGTAGTTCCCGGGTGCCGACTCGCCGGTGCGAGAAGTGTTGCGTACTGCGCAATACGATTCTCTTGGTGGAACAGGATTGCGCCCTCTGGGTACCGCGTCAATGACTGGGAGGTTTCTACTCTGTTGCTACTTGCGCCATTTGCCGGTTTCGATCCCGCGCCTGGGGCGATGGGAGTCGGATCCTGGAGCGGTCGATGGCGCGGCGGTCCGCGAACCCGACGCCTACCGCACGAGCTGTCCGGCGGCATGCAGCAGGGTCGGCCTCGCCCGCGCACTGGCGAGGCCGAGGCGGACATCCTGCTGATGGACGAGCCGTTCAGTGCACTGGACCCGCTGATCCGCTGCGACATGCAGACATCAACGACCTCATCCAGTTCCTGCTCCAGCACCTCGGCGGGCTGTTCGACGGAGTGTCCTCGCTGCTGGTCACGCTGGTCAACGCCGTGGGACCCACCGAAGGCGGGGCATCCCTCGTAGCGCAGGTGGCAGGAGGGTGCGGCTGACCCTGGCATCGGGGTGAAACCGGCGTATTCTGGACAGTGGCCTGCAGGGCGAGCGAGGGAGTTCGGCTGCGGCGGCCGGGACAGTGGGTTCGGTTCAGGCTCACGGCTCAGGTCGTCTCGACAACCTTGCTGAGAGGCCGGACGGGTCGGTACGACCCAACGGCGACCTCCATCACCTGATCCGGACAATGCCGGCGAAGGGAGCCCACCTTGCAGGTTCTTTGCTGCGCGCCGGCACGGAGCGAGCGGCAGATCGCGGAACAACCTCCGTGACGCCGGATGGGTGTCGCCTGCGGGTATCCGGATGCGCGTCAGGACGTTGACTGTCTGCCTGGGGGCCGCGGCGGAGTTCCGCCCTCCCGAGGAGTTCTGGCCATGTACTTCGTTGATCGTCTCGATGCGGGGCGGCGGCTGGCCAAGCGGCTGGCGTATCTGCGGGACGCGGACGTGGTCGTTCTCGGTCTACCGCGCGGCGGGGTTCCGGTGGCGGCGGCGGTCGCGGAAGCGCTCGGCGCGCCCTTGGATGTGATCGTGGTGCGCAAGCTCGGTGTGCCGTCCCAGTCGGAGCTGGGCATGGGAGCCATCGGGGAGGGCGGAGTGCGTGTCATCGACGAAGCGGTGCAGCGGGCGACCCGGACCTCCGTGGATGAGCTGGCCGGGGTGGAGCAGCGGGAACGCGTCGAGCTGGAGCGTCGCGCCGGGCGGTACCGGAGCGGGCGAGCCCGTGTCGAGCTCAGCGGCCGGACGGTGGTGGTGGTCGACGACGGCGTGGCCACCGGCTCGACGGCCCGGGTCGCCTGCCTGATCGCCAGCGCGCAGGGGGCGGCCAGGTTGGTGCTCGCTGTGCCGGTGGCGCCGAGCGAGTGGCGTACGAGGCTGGGGGATGTGGCCGACGAACTGGTGTGCGTGGACACGCCGGCCGACTTCTTCGGGATCGGACAGTTCTACCAGGACTTCACGCAGACCTCGGACGACGAAGTCGTGGCCTGGCTGGATCAGGCAGCCGATCGGATGGGTGGGACGGCTCGGTGACGCCGCAGGCGGCGCGAGGTCGGGCGGGTCCTCCGTCGCGGATCCGGAGGTCGTCGTCCACGCTGGATCGGCGCAGCTCGGCGGGCGGTTGACCGTTGAGCGCCGCGGGGGCTGCGACCTGGCCCGAGTCCGGTTCTGTACCGTGGGGCGACGCCGCGCCCCGGAGCTGAACGCCCCCTGTAGAGGACTGTTCCGTGCTGGCTCGGTGCGGCGATTCCAGGAGAGGGATGAGCGGGTGCTGGTAGCTGGGCGGTACCGGTTGAACGATCTCCTGGGCCGTGGGGGCATGCCAGCTGGGTCCGGATCGGCGTGGGGCGGGGTCGAGGCCGGGGGCGGTCAGGATCTGCCAGACGGTGGACGGGGCGATCGGGTGTCCCAGGCGGGCGAGTTCGCCCTGGATCCGGCGGTTGGCCCCAGTGGGGATTCTCGTTCGCCAGGCGCAGCACCAGTTTCTTGAGCGCGGCGGCTGTTGGTGGTCGACCGTTGCGCCCCCGGCGGGCGGAGTAGTCCCACTTGTTGGCGATGAGCCGGCGGTGCCAGGCCAGCAGGGTGCCGGGTGTGACTGGGAAGATGTTCGACCAGCGTTGGCGGGGGATCAGTGAGGACAGGGCGGAGAGCCAGAAGCGGTCGGCGGGCTCGTAGCGGACCGGTCCCGTGAGCTGACGGCGCAGTACCGCGTTCTCGTGTCGCAGCACCGGGAGTTCGGCGTCCTTCGCGGTGTCCCGGCGCAGCAGGACCCCCGGTATGGACAGCAGGGTGCGGGCGGCGCGGTACAGCAGCGACACGGTCATCCGGTCAGCATCCCAGTCACCGCCGATAGTCACGGGCAGTACCGCTCACCTGCAGCGATGACTTTCCGAGCGGTACAGGGTTCGGCGCCGCACTCCGCGACGCGGTCAAGGAGCGCCGGCCGGTCGAGCAGGCGGACGAAGTTGCGCATGAGCAGGGCTGCCTGCTCCGCATTGAAGGTCTGCGTGTGCTCGGTCTCCAGGACCAGCCCGACCAGGCCCTTGTCCCTCTCCTGCAGGAACAGCGAGAGGATCGCGGGGACACGGCCAGCCAACCAGGAGAACTCTGCCGTAAGCAGCCGTGCGCAGGGCAGCACCGAGGCGAGGATCGACTGCAGATCCCAGGACACGGAGAGCTTGTGCTCGTCGAAGATCGCGACGACGTCCCCCGGGTGGGAGAGCAGAAAGCCGTCCATCATCCGCGCCCAGGCCTGTCCGATCTCGGTCAGCGCTGCCCGCAGCCGTGTGTAGAACTCCTCTTGGACATCGCTTCGGAAGTGGCGAGTCTCGCTCTCCACCCGCTCGCTCATGTCCGCGGTCGCGGATGTCGCCGAGCGTCTGAGGGCGACCTGGTCCAGCCCGAAGGGCAGGAGGCCCTCATTATGGAGATAGCGGGTACTCGTCGACGTGGTGATCCCCCCTGGCCTCGAACTCGTCCGCCGCCAGGTTAAGGAAAGGCGGCGTAACGGGGCTGGCGCCCGCGCGGGGTCTTGCCGCCCGTCAGCCGGCGTCCTCACCGTACGCCGCAGCGATCTCCTGGGAGGACGCCCACCGGCTGTAGGTCGGTGACTGCGGCCAGCCCTGCGGGGAGTCCTGCCATTCCTCCTGGCGTCCGTAGGGCAGGACGTCGACCAGGGGGAACAGATGGCTGAGCTGCTCGGTGCCGCGACCGTCGGTGTGCCAGGTGCGGTAGACCTTGCCGCCGTCGCGCAGGAAGACATTGACCGCGAAGCCGCCGTTCGGCGGGGCGCCGACGTCGGTGCCGAACGGGCTGTTCGCCGTCGAGTACCACGCCATCGTGTTGCCCACCTTGCGCTTGTACGCGAGCGCCTCGCCGATCGGGCCCTGGGTGACGATCACGAACCGGGCGTCGAACTTCTCCAGGCCCGCGAGCCGGGTGAACTGCGAGGTGAAGCCGGTACAGCCGCCGCACTGCCACTCTGCGCCCTCATGCCACATGTGGCTGTAGACGATCAGCTGCGGATGCTCCCCGAAAATCTCCGCTAGCCGGACAGGGCCGCCTTCGCCCTCCAGCATGTAGTCGGGCATCTCCACCATCGGCAGCCGACGGCGCTGCGCCGCGATGGCGTCGAGCTCGCGCGTGGCGACCTTCTCCCGCACGCGCAGGGCGGCCAGCTCCTTCTCCCAGGTGGAGACGTCGACGACGGGCGGCAGGGCATGAGCGTTATTACTGGGGGACACGATGCCTCCGGGCGGTCGGGTGCCGTTACGGAAGTACCGACTCCCCGTCCGGCCAAAACTCATCGGTCGTCCGCCGATGAGCCGCGCGCATCGCGGGGCCTGCTCGGCGAGACCGCGGCGCGGATGCGCGGACGCGCCACGGTGGACGGGCACGGGAATTCGGTTGAGCGCCGGAAGCCCGGGCCGGGATACTCGCGGGATGACCGGCGATGCGCCTTCCGGTACGACGGAAGGCTGGGTACAGACGGGTTCGTGGCGTCTTTCCTGCCCAACGACGGCCAGGATCTGGACACCGTGTGCAACATCGACATCGAGGTCCGGCTCCCGGACGAATCACGGTGGAGCGCGACCGTCTTCACCGTCACGGCCAGGCGGTCCCGGTGTGTCCGGGTCACCTTCATGTCGCCGTTCACGGCGTCCTCCCAGCGCGGCCAGGGCCATGTTCGCGAGCACCACGACCAGGTCGCCTGCTCGTATCGGATCCCCCGTCCCCGCCAGTGGCTCCTCCGTTTGCACCTGTTCCCGCATGGTTCAAAGTGCAGGTGTCCGGGCCTCCGCCGCAAGGGCAGGTGAGAGCGTTCAGCAGCGCACGCAGTGCAACGAACGCTTCGGCTGCCAGCCGGTGGTCCAGCGGCGCGCCCCCGTGCTCGGTCCACGCCTCAGGAATTCGGATGCGCCCCAGCGGTCCGCCCTCGCAGAGGAAGACCCTCACCCCGCCACACTCGCTGACACGCTCGACCCGCAGCACTTCATCCCGCAGAGGATGGAAGGGATGCCTCACCTGGATCGAGGAAGAAAACTCCATACCGGAAGCAGCACTATGCCGCCACGGTGTCGAGGTGGAAGAAGTCCGCGGCGATGATGCCCTCGGCCTGGGCGGTCAGGAACTTCCGCCAGCTGGGTCCGGATCGGCGCGGGGCGGGGTCCAGGCTGGCGGCGGTCAGGATCTCCCAGACCGTGGACGGCGCTATCGGATGTCCCAGTCGGGCGAGTTCGCCCTGGATCCGGCGGTGGCCCCACTGCGGATTCTCGTTCGCCAGGCGCAGCACCAGCCGTTTGAGGTTGGCCGCTGTCGGTGGTCGACCAGTGTGGCGGCGGTGCGTGGAGTAGTCCCACTTCTTCGCGATCAGTCTGCGGTGCCAGGCAAGGAGGGTGCCGGGGCACGGCCCCGGAGTGTTCGGTGGACTGGGCGACGAAGTGGCCCAGGTTCTGCGGCGGGATGCCCAGGCGGGACGCCATCGGTTCCACCGACTTGCGTTTGCCGTCGAGCATCAACCCGCGCAAGTACTGCTGGCCGTAGCCGCGTTGGCCCACATAGACATGTGCTTGAAGACGTCTCCGCTGAACTCCGCGAGGTCCGCATCCACGGCGGACATGGCCTGTAGGTCCATACCCACACTGCACCCCCACCGTCATGGTCAATCAGCACACGACGAACAGGTCAACGATCATGACTCAGCTCTGTAACCAGGGGATTGACATCGGCCCCAATCGCACGCCAGAGCCACCCGCTGTCACCTCCGTGCGAAACACGCGAGTTCAGACTGAGGAGCCCTGAGTAGCTCTTAGTAGCGTCGTGTAGCCCGGTGGAGACTCCGAGTGAATCCGAAGAGCCCGAGCACCCCCGCATATGCACGAGTTTTGCGTGAAGACACCAGATACACGACAAGTTTCCTTGACCCAGTGTGATCGGTGCGGCAATGCTGGGGGCCAGGTACTTGGTTACCAAACGTGGTGGTCGGCGCTGAGGCGCCCTGAGACAGTCGACGCTATGTCTGGGCCGGGATGCGCGGGGCGAGGGCATCGAACCGGCGGTTCATTTCCAGGCCCGTGCGCACGGCGGCGTCTCCTCAACTCTCATCTCCGCGGGCACTTCTGCGCCCTTTCGAGGGGCTTTTCTCGATGTGCTTCACGTCTCCCCGCGACATCATTGCCCCATGTCTGGTGAGAAGTAGCCAACAGGCTTGCTGCACCGGCGAGTTCACCACCGGGCACACCGTCGCCAGGGTTGTTCCCACCCACAGCGCGGCGGGCATGCTCGCGCCGCGTTCGAGTGGTCACCGGCCTGCGCGGTACGGGTCGACCGGTAGGCGGGGGCTCGGTCCGGTCGCCCTCCAGTACCCGGCGCCTGACCAACCCTTGGCCAACAGCCAGACCTAATCAGGAGATCCACCAGGATCGTGCAAGGTCGGGCGTCCCTGCAGGGCTGAGCCATGGCTTACCCGAACGGCTCTGGATATTCCAGCGAAACGCCGATTCGATCACTGAGCACGGGCCGCTGACGAATCGAGGTCAGCGATTGCGGGGTGCCCTACCGAGCTGACGGTCAATCAGAAGGCCGTGGGTTTTAGCCTTTTCGGGCCCTGTCGGCAGAAGTCTCGGCCGGCCGTGAACAGGAAGTGATCCTGGCGGCGCCCAGCGAATTCAACGGATTTGTCTTATTAGCGAGAGGTTTCATTGTGCATACGGCACCCCTGGTAAGGAAGATCCTGCAAAGCCTTCGGCAGGCGCTTGGAATCGTTCGGTTCCGCCGGATTTCGAACCCGAAGCACAGATTCGCCTACCGCATGCCATTTCGTGCAGAAGGTCCGACAGCGCTGACACCGCGTCACCGATCCCAGGCCCCCTCGCCAGATTCCCACCGCTGGCAATATCGAGGGATGCTCAGGCTGTGGGTGACCATGCTCGCAGCGATGGCGGCGCTCTCAATTCTGCTCGTCCCGTCGATGGCGGAATCGGTGGCCGCGGCGCAGAAAGCCCCACAGGTGGTCGCAGCAGATGACACGGGCTACATCCAGCAGCTTCTCAGCAACCCCGTCAACGGGGTGGTGAACCTGCCATACCGCCCTCCTTCCAACCCGTTCATCATCAGGCCCGGGCTCACAATCCCGCGAGGCGAGCTGATCAACGGGGGCGGTACGACGCTCAGGGTCATGAACAATTACGGCAACTACCGTGCCGTTCTTACAGCTCCGGCAAGCACAGACCTTTCCGGCCTCACGATCAGGGGCGTTGTCTTCGATCAGAATTCGTCAGGCAATCAAATTTCCGGCACCTGTGCCTCGACTGCGTCGGGAAACTGCCTGTCGCCGGCCTCGCCTCGGTTTGTTCTCGCTCTGCTCTCCGGCACAAGGATAACCATAACCGGGGATGTGTTCGTTAACACCAACAACACGAACACAATCGTCACGGGAAGCGCAACCCATAATGTCATCGTGTCCTACGACACCTTCTCGACCGTAGACACTCCCTGGCATGATCACTCGTCCGTCTACACGTCCGGCACCGGGACGGAGATCTACGGCAATACATTCAACGGCAATGCCGCCGTTGCGGCGGCCATTGAGGTACACGGCGATCAGGTAAACATAAGCAGCAACAAGATAAGTGGCTACTATCGAGGGGTCAATATCGTAGCCTCCGACACTACCCTCTCAAACAACTACGTATACACCTCCGCGAACGTTGTCGACCTCTGGTCGATCACCGCACCAAGTCTTCATAACGTAACAATCACGCAAAATTCGATACAGCTTGACCTCGCCTACTGGCGCCAGGTGATGCAATCACTCGGCCGCTCCATGCCGGCGTCAACATATACGCAATTCGTCATCTATGACGCGAATTCAACCTATCCGTTCACCAGTATCACCATCAGCGGAAATAAGTCGATACCACTGCACTGAACGAGGATGGAACACAGCGCCGCCCGGGGCATTCACCAGGCATCGGAACACAGACGTCTGATGGCGAGCCAGAACACCCCACCGAATCCAATACGGATCGCCGAGCCCGTGCCGAGCCCGACGCTGACGTCCTTGGCCGGCCCGGGCTCGACCCACGGCCCCGGAGTGTTCCCTGGAAGTCCGATTTGATCATGTGATGCCGTGAAGCTTGAGGATCGAGTGGGGGGCAGTGTGGGCGCGTCGGGCGCTGGCGGTGTTGGCCCAGCCGACGGCTTTCAGGGTGCTGCGGACGATGTCGCTCAGGGTGGCGACCACGGCGGGCGTGTTGTGGGTGCGGATCTGGCGGGCGTCCTCGCCGAAGGTCACATCGCGGACCCAGTGCACGGAGTTCTCGATGACCCAGTGGCCGCGGGCCCAGATGGCGATCTCTTCGGCGCTGGCCAGCGCGTACGGCCTGTCGGTCTGCGGTCCGATGGCGTCGACCAGGTCAGCAGCGAGCACGTCCATGCTGGTGTACGGCGGCTCACCGGAACGCCCCTCCCGGCCGGGCAGCCGGATCGGGCAGACGTCGAGACGGGGCAGCAGTGCTTCGCGCCAGGGACGGAAGAAGGAGGCGGAGCCGCCCGCGTGCGGGAAGCAGAACAGCCGGGGCGAGCCGGGTGCCGCGTCGGGGCTCGGGGTGAACCAGTCCATCGTTCAACCCACCCCTGCGTCGGAACGGATCCGCTCCACTGCGGTGGCAGCGTTCGCGGCGCAGGCCGGCGAGTTCGCCCCAGCGCATGCCGGTGTATGCGGCGGTGATGATCAGGAGGGCTTGGGTGGGTCCGGCGAGGGTCAGGATGCGGGCGGCGATGGTGTGGACCTGTTCGCCGGTGGCCCAGGCTTTCTCGGGCTGGGGTTGGGTGCGTCCGCGTCCGCGGCGGTGCGGGCGGACCGGGTTGAGGGCCAGGAGCTGGTTGTCGCCGGCGTCGCCGCCTACGGCTTCCGCTCCCTGCTCGCCTTCAAGGCGAAGTTCCAGCCCATCCACCTGCCGCTGCTCATGGCCTGCCCCGATCCGGCCCAGCTGCCTGCCATCGCCAACGCGATCGGCAGGGCCTTCCTCCGGCACATGACTCCTGCTCAGATGCTGTGCCTCAGCCGACGCTTCGCGGGCTGCTGCCCCCGGATGCCGTCCGCTGACAAGGATGGACAGACCCGTTCGGGTTGATCCTGGCGACTCGGGGGGCGTGGCGGGGGCTTACGGGCCCGGAGGGGATTATCGATGGAGCATGTCTCTCCGAACCGGCCTGCGCACCGCCGTGACAATCGTCTCCGCCGCCTGTCTCGCGTCCGTCCTGCCCGCGGCATCGGCTCCCGCCGCGCCACCGCCTGCGGCATCGTCCCCCGCCGCACCGCAGCCCGCGGCCGACACACCGGCCAGTCTCGACCAGGTCATCCAGGACACGGCCACGCGCGCCGGCGTCCCTGGGGTGATCGTGGGCATCTGGCGGCCCGGACACCAGCGCTACGTGCGCGCGTTCGGCATCGCGGACAAGAGCGACTGCGGCCCGATGCGGCCCGACCTGTTCATGCGCATCGGCAGCGAGACCAAGACCTTCACGGTCACCGCGCTGCTGCAACTGGTCGATCGCGGCGACGTGGGCCTGGACGACCCGATCTCGGCATACGTGCCGGGCGTCCCCGACGGGCGCCACATCACGCTGCGTCAGCTCGCCGGGATGCGCAGCGGCCTGTTCTCCTACAGCGCCGACAAGGCCTTCCAACACCTGCTGCAGACCGAGCCGCGCCGCCGATACACCCCCCGGGAGCTGTTGCGCTTCGGCTTCGCGCACCCGAACCAGTTCGCACCGGGCGCGCGGTTCGACTACTCCAACAGCAACACCGTCCTGCTCGGCCTGGTCGTCGAGAAGGTCACGCACCGCCCCTTGCGGGACGCCTTCCGGTCCATGATCACCAGGCCGAGCGGCCTGGACCACACCTTCCTGCCGAGGGCCGCGGAGTTCCCCCGGCCACACGCTCACGGCTACACCGACGAGACGCCGACCGGCGCCGAGGCGGACGCGACGGACTTCAACCCCAGCTGGGGCTGGGCGGCCGGCGCCATGATCTCGGACCTGGAGGACATGCACTCCTGGGCGGTGAACGTGGCGACCGGACGGCTGCTGAAGCCGCAGACCCAGGCGGAGCGCCTCAAGGCGCTCCCCACCCCTGGCCCGGGAGACGCGTACGGACTGGGCATCGACATCAACCACGGGTGGATCGGCCATGCGGGCTCCCTGCCCGGCTACCAGAGCCTGACGATCTACCTGCCTGGCCAACGGGCGACGCTGGTGATCCTGCTGAACACCGACATCAGGTCGGACAACGAGAACCCCCATACCCTGCTCGGCCGGGCGATTACCCAGGTCATCAGCCCGAGGAACGTCTACGGCTCGGCCACCGACCAGTCCTGAGCCTCCCGGATCTCCGTACACGTTGGAATTCGGTGCAGGTTCCGCAAGTTCACGGAAACAGGGTGTCGTCGCCGAGGTTCCGGGGCCGTGGGCGGGTGGGCCGGCACCGTTCATCCCCCTGAGGGGCCGATCGGACAACGCTGCCCAGGTGGCTGATTCGCAGGATGGAAGCGCAAGGGGAAACCACACCGAAGAAATTCGAAACCAAGGAGCCACTCCATGTCGAACAAGGTGCGGCCGCGACCGGCCCGCAGCTGGGCGAGCTGCCCGTGCTCGATGTGGCGGGTGCGCAGGTCGTCCAGCCGCAGCGCGCCGAAGGCGGGCGCGAGGTCCTTGGCGATGTAGTCGCGGTACTGCACGAAAGTCGCCGCCTTGAGCCGCTCCTGTTTGGTGGCGAGCCAGTGCTCCAGGTACTGGGACACGCTCTCGTCGGGGTCGGCGTAGACGCCGGTGGCCTCCCCCAGCAGGAACAGCCGCAGCGCCTGCGCGGCCTTGGCCCGGCTGGAGAATCCCGAGCGGCGGCGCGTGGTGCGCTTCCTCTCGCCCCGGCTGTTGACCTCGTTGCTGACGCGGTCCGGCCCTGCTCGGTCAGCCAAACCACGCCGGTATCGGCCCCGAGGGTGCGCGAGACCCGCGCACCGCGGAGTCCCGCCAATCCACAGGAGTCAACCTGAACGCCGCCCGGAACATCCGGCTGAAGTGGGAGGCGCTGGTGAAACCCCACCGGTGGGGCCACTGCAGCGAAAGTCCGATTCAGCGCCGCCCGCCGGTCGTTTTCGGTGAGCGCTGTCGCCCGGACGCCGACCCGCATTCCGCGCTTCGCGGCGCTCGCGGCTGGTGCACGGATCGCCGAGGTACACGTATCGCCGTCCCTGGACGGGGCGGCCCGGGACGGCTGCGCACCCCGCCGGCAGTGGCGCTCCACCGTGCGCTTGTCGGACGGTCGGACTGTCGGCGGAACGGCTCAACTCCGCTGCCGTGCAAGGCGGGCATGGCCCACTGCGTGGGTTGCCCCGGCTCAGGTGCGGCGAACTGCCGCCGGACCAGCGGGAAATCCACGTGCAGAACCCCAATTCCCTTTTTCTTCAAGAAGGGTGGTGGCCGAAGTCCGCGCACCGGCCGTCGGCCCGCGACGGTGTCCACCGCTTCGCCGGACGCGGCTCGTGTGCACCGTCGTCATCGCGGCAGCGGGCATGCCTGGATGGCGCCGGGGGATTGGTGGAGCCCCAGGGCGCGCCACGCGGGAAGTCGTTGAGTCGAGGCCGTTCGGCGATTCTCATATGCTCGTGACAACCATGCGTAGTCATTCGATTGCGCAGCGCAGAAAAGGGGTCCGTATGCGCACTTCGTGGTTGTAGCGCTGCGGGACCACTTGTTCCGGCAACGCTGTCAGCCATCGTGCGCTCGTTGCCGGCCATGCCAGCTGAGAGTCGGAAGGATGCATCGATGAATGACGGATCTGCCGCAGCGCAGGACGAACGCCCTACCCCGGTTGTTCCGCGGGGGCCAGGGACTCGCCGCCGCGGCTTTGTACAGAAGGCGGCGGTCACCCTCGTGGTGCTGGGCGCAACGTTCGTCGCCGCGCCGACGGCGCGGGCCGCAGACTGCACGCCGGGTAGCTATCCGCCTGCTCAGTGCACGGTCTCGCTGAGCTCCACAGTGGTGCCCGAGGACGGCTACTTGACCGTCACCGGCCCGGGCTTCGCCTCTGAGTCGTCGGTTTCCATCGACCTCCTGAGCAAGGTCGTGCACCTGAAGACCGTGGAGACGGAGGGCAACGGCACGGTGAGGACACGGGTGCACATTCCCCGTAGAGTCGAAGAGGGGACGCACACCATCCGGCTGACGGGAAGGAACCCTGACGGTTCGGTTCGGCGGCTGGAGGCGACGATCCAGATCGTCGCGGACGACGACCACGGCTCCGCCGGGGCATCGGCGAACGACGCGTCGGGTACCCCCGGGGTCGACCTGCTGGCCAGCACAGGTGCCTCCGGGATCACCGCAATCGAGGTCACCGGCGGCGTTCTGATCGGCGCCAGTGCCCTGACCCTGCTCTTGGTGCGCGGACGCCGTCGGCTGACAAGTGCACGCTGAGCCCTGCGCCGGCCCGGCCGACCCGTGCGAGCGGCCGGTAGGGCCGCGCGGTCGCCGCAGGCGCGGTCGCCTGCTCCTCGGCGCCGTGCTGGCCTGCGTGCCGCTGGCCGTGCTGGCCGCATGGCTGACGGTCCAGGCCCGAACGGCGCAAGCCCGTCTCTCCGCGGCTCAGGTGACGATGGTTCGGCTCCGCACCGAGACCCTCGCCGGAGCCGAGCCCGGTCAGCAGGAGCTGGCCCGTCTCCGGGAGCAGACGGCAGCCGCGCGCCGGGCGACATCCGGTGTGTGGTGGACCGCGACGGCTCACCTCCCCCTGGCGGGACGTCCGTTCAGAACCGCGCACGGCATCGCCGTAGCCGCTGACGAGTTGGCAACGCGGGTGATGCCACAGGTGGTGACGCTACGCCAGGTGGCCGGCCCGGCAACCCTGGTTCGCCGGGACGGCGGCATCGACCTGGCGTCGCTGGTGGCGGCTGATCCGGTGTTGCAGCGGATCGAGACCAGCCTCACCGAAGTCCGTCAAGGCTTGGACGCGCTGCCCGCTGCCAACGGCATCGGTGGCGTGGACGACGCCCGCGCCCGGCTGTCCCGTGTCGTCACCGGTCTCACCGGGCGGGTCGCGAAAGTACGAACGGCGGTGGGACTGCTGGTGCCGGCGCTGGGCGCGTCGGGCCCGCGGTCGTACTTCCTGGCCTTCCAGACCAACGCCGAGGCGCGCGGCACTGGCGGCCTGGTCGGCGCCTACGGGGTCCTGACCGCCGACCACGGCCGGATCACCGTGCATGACCTGTCCTCCGACGACTGGTTGGCCGCCCCCGCGCCCGTGGCCGACCTCGGCCCGGCGTTCGAAAACCGCTACGGCGCAGCCGCGAGCAGCAGACTGCTCGCCAACTCCAACCTGTCCGCGCACTTCCCGTACGCCGCGCAGATCTGGACCGGCCTGTGGCGCCGGCACACCGGTCAGCGGCTGGACGGGGCGATCGCCACCGATCCGGTGGGTCTGGCCCAGCTCCTGCAAGCGACCGGCCCGGTACCGCTGCCGAACGGCGAGGAGCTCACCGCGGCCAACACTGTCGCACTCACCGAAAGCACCGCGTACGCCCGCTACACCGACACGGCCACCCGCAAGCACTTCCTGGTGCAGGTCGCGCAGGCGGTCAGCGAGGCACTCCTGCACGGCCATCGTGAACCGCTCGCCCTGCTGCGGGTCGTGGACCACCTCAGGGCGGACGGTCGGCTGCGGATGTGGAGTGCGGACCCCCGCACCCAGGGCGCGCTGGAGGGCACCGCACTGTCGGGTGCCGTGTCCGAACGGCCAGGACCGTACGCGGCACTGGTGGTGAACAACTCCGCCGGCAACAAGCTCGACTACTACCTCGACCGCAGGCTGCGCTATGAGCTCGGCCCATGCGCGCGCGGCTACCGGACAAGCACCGTCCGGATCAGGCTCACCAGCCATGCGCCGACATCGGGTCTGCCGGGCGACATCACGCTGCGCTCCGACGACCCCACGCATGCGCACCCGCCCGGTTCCACCCTCGTCTGGGTCTCGCTCTACGCGAGCGTGGGAGCGCAGTTGTGGAACGCCGAATTGGACGGCCGCCCGCTGCTGATGTCGCCGAGCGTGGAGCGCAGTCATCTCCTGCTGTCCGCGCAGGTCGAACTGATTCCAGGTCAGGCCCGGGAGATGGACCTTCATCTGCGCGAGCCGGCCTCGGCCCTGTCCCCGGCGGTTCCGGTCCAGCCGCTTGTGCGGCCGCAGACCACCCAGGTGGTCGCCGCCCGGTGCTCGTGAGCGCGCCGGACCGGTGGGTGGGGGGTGAGGGCTCAGCCGGGTGGTTCGAGGTCTTCAACCGCCCAGTGCGCGCCGCACGCTGATCACCACTCGGTCGAGGTCCGCGGTGGTCAGTCCCGGGTGGACGGGGAGGGAGAGTACCTGAGTACTGGCCAGCTCTGCCCGCGGCACGGCGTCGCGCACGATCCGGGGATGCTCCCGGTAGCAGTCGTAGTCGAAGACCAGCCTGGGATAGAACACGCTGGCCTCGATGTCGTCGCGCTCCAGCGCAGTGATCAGGGCGTCCCGTCCGATCTGCGCCTCGCCGGTGAGCCGGACCGTGTACTGGTGCCAAGCGTGCAGGCGGTCCGCGGGCTGCCGCGGAGTGATGAGCCCTGGGAGGTCTGCCAGACCGGCGGTGAGCTGGGCCGCGTGTGCGGCCCGCCGCCGGTTGATCTCGGGCAGCCGGCCCAGTTGGACGGTGGCGATCGCTGCCTGCAGCTCGGTGAGGCGGTAGTTCGAGCCCGGCATCAGGTGTTCGTACCGGCCCCGCATTCCGTGATTGCGGATCAGCCGCAGCCGGTCGGCGACCTCGTCGTCCGTGGTGGTGACGACGCCGCCCTCGCCGCAGGTGATGTTCTTGCTGCCGTACAGGGAGAACGCCGCTGTCGAGGCGGCGCCGACGGACCGCCCGGCAACCAGCGCGCCGTGCGCCTGCGCGGCGTCCGCGATCACTGTGATCCGGTGCTGCTCGGCCAGCTCAGTGATCGCGGTCATGTCCGCGGGCAAGCCGTACAGATGGACCGGCATGACGGCCCGGGTCCGCGGTGTGATCGCGGCGGCGACAGCCCCCGGATCCAGCAGGAAGTCGTCCCCGATGTCGGCGAAGCGCACCGTGGTGCCCGCCTCCAGCAGCGCGCTCAGCGTCCCGGCAAAGGTCAGCGGGCTGGTGATCACTTCGTCACCGGTGCTGATGCCGTGTGCGCGTAGCGCCGCGACGAGCGCCATCGTGCCGTTGCTGACCGCGACCGCGTTGGCGGCACCGTGCGCGGCAGCGAAGGCCCGCTCAAACTCCTCCACCCGTGGACCGCAGGTCAGCCGGCCCGACCGGATGACCGCGAGCACGGCCGACTCCTCCTCGGTGCCCAGTTGGGGCATGCCCATGCGGATGCGGTTCCGCTTGCGGGCCGGCGGGTTCGCGGCATCCGTGGCGCAGCTGTCGCAGTCGAGGCGCGCGGGCGGCGTCGCGGCGCGGGAGATCACCGTGCCGCAGCCGCAGACCCAGCCCCGAGGCCGGGCGGGGTTTCCGGCGACCAGCTGATGCGGGAGCACCGGCCGGGTGACCACTGCCCCGGCGCCGACCATGGCCCGCTCACCGATCTCGATGCCGCACACGATCGTGGCGTTGGCCCCGATGGAGGCTCCCTGGTGCACCTTGGTGGCGAGGACCTGCCAGGGACCGGTTGCGCGTGGACGCAGATCGTTGGTGAACACTGCGGCGGGGCCGACGAAGACCTCGTCGGCCAGTTGGACGCCACGGTAGAGCGAGACATTGTTCTGGATCTTGACCAGATCGCCGACGACCACCCCGTCGTCGACGAAGACATTCTTGCCGAGCACGCACTGCAGGCCGATGACCGCGCCTGCGCGGACCTGGGCATGGTGCCAGATGCGGGTGCCGGCTCCGACGGAGGCGCCCGGTTCGACCTCCGCGGTCGGGTGGACCAGTGGAGGACTGATCAGCGGCTGTGGGGGAGTGGTGGCGGCGTTCCGGTCAGGGGTGCGGTGGCCGGTCGTCGGTGTGGTTGTCATGATCGTTGATCCGTTGCTCGCGTCGGAAGGGGGGCCGGCGTGGGCGTCACGCCGGCGAGGATGAGGATGATCCGGGTCACCGCGCGGTCGATCTCCTCGGCGCAGGCGGTCATGGTGGCCTCGCTGCCGTCCGGGTCGGCGATCTCGTCGACGGTCGGTTCATGCCAGGGCACCCGGCCCCGGTACCGGGCCGCCGTCGCGACCAGGGCCCGCGCGGCGTGGGCCCGGCTTTCCGGTGTTTCGGTCGGCGCACCGCCGACAGCTGGTGGCAGGGAGCGGTCGACGGGCACCTGAGGGTGGTCCGCCAGTTGGGCGAACTCGCCGATCAGGAAGGTGCGTCGGGACGCTCCTGGGCACAGTGCGACCACGGCGTCGCGTTGCGCCAGGTCGGCGGTGAGCACCAGGTCGTCCTCGGCCACCATGGCGGCGGTCAGGCGACGACTGCTGAAGCCGACCGGATCGGCGCCGATTTCGGTCAGCTGACACGCCGCCAGTGGATGCATCGGCATGCCGTTGCGGGCGTTGGTGCCCGCGCTGGTCACCACAAGCCACGGCGGCGTGGCCGTGGTCGGCGGCATGCGGTGCACCGCGATGCGCTCGGCCAGCGGTGACCGGCACAAGTTCGCGGTGCAGACAAACCGGAGCTGGAAGGTGTTCATCGGGGGCGTGTGCGCCGTCAGCTCAGACTGCCGGCGGTGCCGCGTCAGACGTCAGCGCGCGGCCCCCGGCAAGATCCAGGTCCTGCGGGAGCTGCGTCGGGGCCCCCGCATCGGCTCGGGCGGGTTGGGTGTGCACGCCCACCCGGACTCCGTCCCGCTGGGCCTTGTCGGCCTGGTAGTAGCCGTAACCGTAGTTGTACCGGCCGCCGCCGTTGTCGCGGGAGCGCACCATGTTCAGTACCCCGGCCAGAACCGGGGTGCCGGCGGACGTCAGCGATTCGCAGACACGGCGCAACTGTGCGGCTCTGGTCCGGCCGTGGCGGGTCACCAGGATCGCGCCGTCGCAGTACTGGCCGGCCGCGGCCGCGTCCGCGAGCGCCAGGACGGGCGGCATGTCCAGCAGCACGACCTCGTAGCGTGCCCGCAGATTCTCGATCAGCTGCTCCATTTTTCGCGACCCCAGCAGATCGCCCGGGTTGGGCGGCAGCATTCCGGTCGTCAGCACGTCGAGGCCGTCGTCGCCCCAGCTCTGGACGACGTCCTCCAGACGTGCTCGGTCGAGAAGCACGTCCGTCAGGCCGGCCCCGTTGGGCAGACCGAGGTATCGACCGACCTGGGGCCGCCGCATGTCGCAGTCGACGACGACGGTCCGGGTGCCGACGGTGGCCAGCGCGATTCCGAGGTTGCAGACGGTGGTGCTCTTGCCGTCCTTCGGCACCGCGCTGGTGAACATGATGACCTTGCGCGGCTTGTCCACCTCGACGAAGCCGAAGCTGATCCGGAGCTTGCGGAACGCCTCCATACGCGCACAGCCCAGTTGGTCCTCGTTGAGCAGCGGGTTGTTGCGGGCGGCCGGGTCGTACGGGATGAGCCCGAGCACAGGTTTGCCACCGAGGACCTGACTGACCTGGTCCGAGGTCTTCAGCGACGTGTCGAGCGAGCGTGCGGCGGCGGCCAGTGCCAGGCCGGCCAGCAGACCCAGGGCGAGCCCGGCGGACACATTGCGGATCGGTTTCGGTGAGACGGGCACGGCCGAATAGCTGGGCGGCTCGACCACTTGGACCACCGCGGTCGAGGTCTTCCCGGTGGCGGTGTGTTCGAGACTGTTGATCTGATCTGGGAAGATCGCGGCGATCGCCCGTCCGATCTGCTGCGCCTGTCTCGGTGACCCGCTGGTCACGGTGGCGCGCAGCAGCACGGTCTGTGGCACCGCCTGCGCGGAGATCCGCGACTGCAACTCGGCCGCGGAGATGGGCAGTCCCGTTGCCTGCACGACCGCCGCCGCGAGCACGTGGCCGGTCAGCAGATTGGCGTACGACTGAACCTTCTGCTGAGACAGCAGATTGGCCTGGTAGGCCTGGATGACGTTGGACGAGTCGGTCTGTGCGGAGACGAAGAAGGAAAGACTCGAGGCGTACATCCGGGTGGTTCGCTCGGTCACGACGACGCTCATCGCTGCGGCGAGGAGTGTTACGACGATGACGAGCTTCCAGCGTTCTTTGATCAGTCCGAGGAAACTCCGAAGCGTCATGTCTTTCTCGCCCTCCCGGCGTGCTTTTCGTCGCACATGGTCACGGACTGTGTACGTGATGAATAGTAGGCACACGACTGCGCGATGACGTCATGTCGCCCCGCCGCCGCGCGTCATATCCGAATTGCTTGGGGATAATCACTGAGCGCCCCATGGCAGTCCGCCGAGTCGAGACGGGCCGGCGCGGGTGCGGTCGGAAAGAGATCGCCGCAGTGAAGTGGTCGTTTTTGGTTAGCGTCGTCGCCCGGACGCGAGTCGGATTTCGCACTTTCAAGGGTCTGCGGTCCGGTGGGCGGACGGTCGACGTCCGCTCGCCGCGGACGCGCGACGGAGCAGTCGGCGACCGGGCCGTGCGGATCGGGCCACCGTGCTGAACCGCGCGTCCGGAAGCCGTCCGGGCTGCTGTTGCTCATCCCCAACTGCACTGCGGCACAGGCGAATTCAGGGCTTTCATGAATGGGGTCCCGAGGGATGTCCCACAGTGAATTGCCTTCCGCGCGGCGGATATTTGCATACACGAAGGGTCAACTCGGCCCTGCTTTCCGCGTGGTGGCGAGCGCCATTGGAAGCCGGCCCGTCGAAACGGGGTGGCTCTCGCCGTCCGGTTCGGCGCGGCTCGCCGGCTCCGGTCGGTGGGTGGGGCGGATCCGAGCAGCGCGCCGGACGCGTCCTGGTTGCGCCGGGACCGGTGTTCGCCGCTCCTATGCTCTGGGAGCGACGCGTAGTCGTTCGATTACGCATCACGAATGTGTATGCATCGCGAGCACGGTGTCCACAGGGACACCCGCGGAAAGCGAAGGATGCGCGGGACAGTTGAAAGGTGATTGCGCCAGTAATGGCGGGCTGACACGCCTTGCCGCACGATGCCGAGGGCGCGCGGTGCGCGGCGCTGCTGATGCCACCGCTTGGGCCGGTGGCCTGTTGATTGCCGGACTGGCCCTGAGGGGCGGTGCCGGTCTGCTCGCCGCCCCCGGCGATCTGGGTGTCGCCTGCGTCGCCACCTGCGTGGTCGCGGTCCTGGCCGGCGCTGTGTGCGGGTTGTACTCCGGTCGGTTCCAGCCCGGGAGCGGCGCGGAGTTGGGCGCGGTGGCGGCTTCCGGTGCGCTCGCCGGAATCGTCATGGTGAGTGTCCCGCGGCTCCCGCTGGTGGGCGGCAGGCCGGCCGAGGCCCTGATCGCGGCCGTGGTCGGCGTGCTGGGGATGATCACTGAGCGGTCCACGATCGCGGCCGTCCGGCGCAGGCCGAAGCGGCCCGCGCCGGCTGCGGTCAAAGTGATTGTGTTCGGTGCCGGCAGCGCGGGCACGCAGCTGGTGCACCGGCTGATCAGTCAACGCGGCGCCCGGTATCGGCCCATGGCCCTGTTGGACGACGATCCCGGCAAACGCCGGCTGCGGGTCTGCGGCGTGCCGGTACGCGGCGGCCGGGAGCGGATCGCCGAGGTGGCCGCCGAGACCGGGGCCACAGTCATGGTGGTCGCGATCGCCGGTGGCCGCGGTGACGGACGGCTCATCAGGGAGCTGGTGACAGCCGCCGAAGCGGCAGGTCTGATCGCCAAGGTGATCCCCCCGATCGACGAACTGGTCACCGGTTCCGCGCGGATCGACGGGGTCCGCGACCCGCGCATCACGCACCTGCTGGGCCGCGAGGAGGTCTGCCTGGATCTGACGTCGGCGGCCGCGCACTTCGCCGGGCGCCGGATCCTGGTCACCGGTGCCGGAGGTTCGATCGGGGCGGAGCTGTGCCGCCAGTTGCACCGGCTGGGCCCGGCGTCACTGGTGATGCTGGACCGGGACGAATCGGCTCTGCATGCAGTCCAACTCGCCCTGCACGGCCGCGCACTGCTCGACTCCGACGAGACCGTGCTCGCTGATATCAGGGACGCTGCAAGGATCCAGGAGGTCTTCGCCCACGCGCGGCCGGAGATCGTGTTCCATGCGGCGGCGGTTAAGCATCTGCCGCTGCTGGAGCGGTACCCCGGCGAGGCGCTGAAGACGAACGTGATCGGCACGCTGAACGTGCTGGAGGCGGCCGCCGCCCACGGTGTCCGGTCGTTCGTCAACATCTCCACCGACAAGGCCGCGGACCCGGTGAGCGTCCTCGGCACGTCGAAGCGGATCGCCGAACGGCTCACCGCGCACCGAGCCGGCCCGGCGCCGGGGACCTGGGTCTCCGTCAGGTTCGGGAATGTGCTGGGCAGCCGGGGTTCGCTGCTCGGCTCACTGTCCGCGCAGATCGCTGCGGGCGGCCCGGTCACGGTGACGCATCCGCAGGTCGCCCGGTACTTCATGACAGCCACCGAGGCCGTGCAGCTCACGCTCCAAGCCGTGGCCGTCGGCCGCAGCGGTGAGGTGCTCGTGCTGGACATGGGGGAGCAGATTCGGATCGCCGATCTGGCACGCCGGATGGCGGCGGCGGCGTCGCACCGGGTGGAGATCGTGTTCACCGGGCTGAGACCGGGCGAGAAGCTGACCGAGGATCTGCTCGGAGCCGGGGAAGCGGACCACCGGCCGCGCCATCCGCTGGTCAGGCAGGTACCGGTGCCACCGCTGGAGCCTGCTGAGGTGACCGGGCTGGACGCATTGGCCGACCCCGACACAGTGCGCGCGGCCCTGGCCGGCGCAGCCGCCACCGCTTCGATTCCCTCGCCGCTTTCCGCGCCGTCGCCCGGACGAACAGGGGTCGGCCGGTGATCGCCCCGACCGTGCCCGAGCAGCACGTGGCGCTTGCCTCGCCCTACCGCGGCAAGCGGTTACTGGACCTGGTCGTGGTGTGTCTGATCGTGGTGCCGGCCGCTGTGCTGTGCGCGGCCGCGGCGGCGGCGCACCTGCTCGCGCACGGCAGGCCGGCGTTGTTCCGCCAGCAGCGGGTCGGCCACGACGGCCGCCCCTTCATGCTGTGGAAACTGCGCACCATAGGGAACGTCGTGGGCGAGCCCGGCCTGCCCGACGGCGGTGACCTCGCTCAGGTGACCACGGTCGGCCGGGTGCTGCGCCGCCTGTCCCTGGACGAGCTGCCACAGCTGCTGAACGTGCTGCGGGGGGAGATGAGCCTGATCGGGCCGCGGCCCACGCTTCCCTACCAGGTGCGCCGGTACACGGATCGGCAGCGGGAGCGGCTGCGGGCCGTGCCCGGCCTGACCGGGCTGGCGCAGGTGCACGGCCGGCAGCAGCTGGGCTGGCCGGAGCGGATCGAATGGGATCTGCGCTACGTGCGCCATCAGAGCCTGCGGCTCGATCTGACCATCTTGCTGCTCACCGTCTGGGCGGTGCTGGCCCATGGCGGTACGACCGTCAGCCACGACGCCGATCCCATTGCCCGCAGACCAGAGAGGATGCACTCAGATGCCTGACAACGACGTCCGAATCCGGCTCAGCCGCCCCGAACTCGGCGAGGAGGAACTGGATGCCGTGCGCCGGGTGTTGCGCAGCGGCACGCTGACCAACGGCCCGGAGAACGAGGCCTTCGGACGGGAGTTCGCCGACCGGCACCAGGCGGGGTTCGGCGTGACCTTCTGCACCGGGACGTGCGCGCTGGCCGCGATGCTGCTCGCCGAGGGCATCGGCCCCGGTGACGAGGTGATCGTTCCGTCGATGACGTTCATCGCCACCGCGACCGCGGTGCGGCATGTCGGGGCCACTCCGGTGTTCGCCGACATCGACCCGCGCACGTTCAACCTGGACCCGGTGTCGGTCGCGGCCCGGATCACCCCCGCGACCCGGGCCGTGCTGACCGTGCACTACGGCGGACAACCCGGCGACCTGGACGCGCTGGCGCAGGTGTGCGCCGAGCGTGGCGTCGTGCTGCTGGAGGACGCCGCGCAGGCGGCCGGCGCCGGGTACCGGGACCGGCCGGTGGGTACCTTCGGCCGCTCGGCCATGTTCAGCTTCACGCCGACCAAGAACATCACCACCGGAGAGGGCGGCATCGTGCTGACCGACGATCCGGGCATCGCCGAGCGGCTGATGCTGCTGCGCAACCACGGCCAGACCCGGCTGTACCGGCACGAGAGTCTTGGCCACAACTGGCGCCTGACGGAGATGCAGGCCGCGATCGGCCGGGTCCAACTGCGCCGACTGGACGGAATCCTGGAGCGGAAGCGGGTGATCGCGGGATCGCTGACCCGGCGGCTTTCCGGGCTGGCAGGCCTGGCGACACCGTACCGGGCCCCCCAAGTGCAAGGCACCTGGTTGCTGTACACGTGTCTGCTTCCGGGCATCCGGGACCAGGTGCTGGCCGACCTGCTCAGCCGGGGCATCGAGGCGCGGATCTATTTCCCGCCGGTGCACCGGCAACCGGTCTTCGCCGACGGCGCGTGCGGCGCCCACGCCTTGGGGGTGCGGCCCGTGCTGCCGGTCACCGAGGCTGTCGCGGAGGCGATGGTGTCCCTCCCGGTGCACCACCGGCTGACCGAGGCGGAGGTGGCTGAGATCGCGGATGCGGTGATCGCCGCGGTCGGCCGGGCGACCACGGTGCCGGGAACTACGGCAGCGCCAGCCGGCGCCCCTCCGCTGGGCCGCTCGCTCGCGGGGGCGCTTCCGTCGCCGCAGGCCGTGGACGTGCCGGAACTGGCCGGTGAGCGATGAGCGTACTGCGGGCCGGGGTGGTCGGACTGGGCAGCATGGGGCGGCACCACGCCCGGGTCCTGTCCGCGCTGGCGGGTGTGCGCCTGGTCGGGGCCTGCGATCCGGATCCGGGTGCCGGCCCGATGGTGGGCGGCGTGCCGGTTTTTCCGGATCTGGACCGGTTGTTGGAGTTGGATCTGGACCTGTGCGTGGTGGCCGCGCCCACGCTGATGCATGCGGCCATCGGCAGCCGCCTGGCCGCGGCGGGGGTGCACACGCTGATCGAGAAGCCGCTGGCGGCCAGCGCGGACGAGGCTCGCATGCTGGCGGCGGACTTCGAGCGAGCTGCTCTGGTCGGCTGTGTCGGGCACATCGAGCGGTTCAACCCGGTGGTGCGTGCCCTGCGGGAGCGGATCGGTACCGGTGAGGTCGGCACGGTGCTGCAGATCACCACGAGCCGCCAGGGGCCGTACCCGCGGCGGATCCGCGACGTCGGGGTGATCTTGGACCTGGCCAGCCACGACATCGATCTGACCCGGTGGATCGCCGGGGCGCCGTACGTGAAGGTGTCGGCGGTGACCAGCCAGGTGGCCGGTGCCAGCGGCCATGAGGACCTGGCCGCGGTGGTCGGCGTCCTGCAGGACGGCACGGTGGTCAACCACCTGGTCAACTGGCTCTCCCCGGTCAAGCGGCGGCAGATCACCGTGACGGGGGAACTCGGCTGCCTGCGTGGCGACTTGCTCAACGGAACGTTGTGGTTCTACGGCCACGAACAGAGCGGGGCCATGCCGGGCCGCGGTGGGCGGGTGCCACTGCCGGGCAGCCGCGCCGACCGGTTCGAGCCGGTGGGACCGGAGCCGCTGGTGGCGGAACTGGAGGGATTCGTGGCCGCCGTGCGAGGACACGCGGCTGGAGCGGGCGACGTGGTGCCGATGCAGGCAGGTGCGGAGGTGATGGACGTGACAGCGGCGATTCTGACGCACCCGGCGGCCATGGTCGAGGTGCCGGCCGCCACCGCCCCGGTGGACGCGGCCCGGCCCGCTTCGGTCCGGGCTGCGGCCCTGGTCCCGGCGCCGCCGGGCGCGGATCGAGCCGCGGCCCTGCTCGGCGCGGGGCAGTCACCGGCCGCGGCCCTGCCGATGCTGGTGGCGGGTTACGTGCCGGCTGCGGGATCACGGCGGTGGTTTTGATGGCCGTGGTCACGGTGGTGGGTCTGGGCAAGATCGGGTTGCCGCTTGCGGTGACCTTCGCGGCGGCGGGACACCGGGTGACCGGCGCCGACATCAGTGCGCGAGTGGTGGCAGAGGTCATGGCGGGGCGGCCGCCCTTCCCCGGTGAGCCGGGGCTGTCCGGCCGCTTGGCCGAGGCCAGGAGCCAAGGCCGGCTTCGGGCCACCACCGACGCCACAGTGGCGGCCGCCGGTAGCGACGTGGTCGTCATCGTGGTGCCCCTGGTCATCGGTGCCGACCGGCGGCCCGACTATCGCGCGCTCGACGCGGCGGTGGACGCGGTCGGTGCCGGTCTGCGCCCCGGGTCCCTGGTGGTCGTGGAGACGACGCTGCCCGTGCACACCACCCGGCGCCGGATCACGCCGCGGCTCGCGGCCGCCTCGGGGTTGCGTCCGGGGACCGATTTCAGCGTCTGCCACAGCCCGGAACGGGTCTCCAGCGGAAGCGTCTTCGCCGATCTGGCCCGCTATCCCAAGCTGGTCGGCGGCATCGACCGGGCCTCGGGTGAGTGTGCGGCAGCGTTCTACGCCGGCACGCTGCGGTTCGACGAGCGGCCCGATCTGCGGCGGCCGAACGGGGTCTGGGACCTGGGCTCGGCCGAGGCCGCCGAGATGGCCAAGCTGGCCGAGACCACCTATCGCGACGTCAACATCGCGCTGGCCAACGAGTTCGCCTGTTTCGCGCAGGACGCGGGGCTGGACCTGCTGCCGATCATCGAGGCGGCGAACAGCCAGCCGTACAGCCATCTGCACCGCCCGGGGATCGCCGTGGGCGGGCACTGCATCCCGGTCTACCCGTGGTTGTACGCGGCCGGTGATCCGGCTGCCCGGCTGCCGTTGCTGGCCCGCGAGATCAACGACGCGATGCCGGCCAGGGCGGTGGGACTGCTGTCCGACCTGGCCGGAGGTCTGCGCGGCCGGCGCGCCGCGGTGCTCGGCGTCGCCTACCGCGGCGGGGTGAAGGAGACGGCGTTCACCGGGGCGCTGCCGGTGGTGCGTGCGCTGGCCGAGCAGGGCGCGGTCCCGCTTGTGCACGATCCGCTGTACGACGACGCCGAACTGGCCGCGCTCGGCCTGCACCCCTACCACCTGGGCGAACCGTGCGATGTCGCGATCGTGCAGGCGGATCACCGGGAGTACGCCCGGATCGGGCCGGCGGATCTGCCCGGTGTCGCCGCGTTGCTGGACGGTAGGTCGGTGACCGATCCGCTCCTGTGGCGCGGCGTGCCCCGCCTGGCGTTGGGCAGCGGGACCCCGGCTGCCCCGGCCGTGGTCCCGGCTGGGTGACCCGGACGCCGGCGGACCGGTGGGCGGCCCGCGGCGGGTGCGCAGGCGGGTCAACGTGGTCGGGCGGGCAGGCCGATGACGAGGTGACCGGCGGCCACATCGCGGGTCACCAGCGCCGCGGCGCCGACGGTCGCGCGCGGGCCGATCCGCCGGCCTTGGAGGACCGCGGCGTTGGTGCCGACCGTTGACGCTGCGCCGATGGTCACGCTGCCGGCGATGTTGGCTCCCGGAAGAATCGTCACGAAGTCCTCCAGCACCGTGTCATGACCGACGCTGGCGTGGTAGTTGACCTGGACGTGGGCGCCCAGGACGGTGCCGGTGGAGACGAATGCCTGGCCCAGTACCACGCAGCCCGGCCCGATCGTGGCCCCGGCGGAGACCACGGCCGATGGGTCGATCACGGTCGCCGGCCGCACGCCCCGGTCCTCGAACCGGTCGGCAAGCCGGCGCCGTACCGCGGGGTCGGCGATCGCGACCACGAACTCGTGCTGGTCCGGTACCGCCAGGTGCAGGCGGTCCGGCTGCAGGACCGGGCAGCCGTTCACCTGCGTGGCGGCCGGGTGTTCGTCGACGAAGACCACCTCTGGCGTCGTCGCCGACCGCCGTACGGCGTCCAGCGTCTCACGGCCGAATCCGCCCGCACCCACGATATGGAGTGTCACCGCGGTGCCTCCGCCTTGGCGTTCGTCGGGCCGGCCGCGGCCGGTTGACCGACCGCGGCGAGGAATGCCATGGCCAGGGCGGTCGTTCCGTGGTGCCGGTAGACCCAGGTGCGGCCGCGCTGCCCGATCGTCTCGCGCTCGTGCTCGCTCATCGCGGCCAGCGCGGTCAGTGCTTCGGCGATGGCGGCCGGCGACTCGGCCGGTACGCACATCCCGCCGCCGGACTCACGCACCGGTCCGCCCGGGGCGTTGCTGGCGAACAGCACGGGCTTGCCGCAGGCCAGGTAGTCGAACAGTTTGTTGCTGCTCAGGCCGTAGCGGAAGACCGCGACGTCGCGCAGGCAGAACAGCGTCACGTCCAGTTCGGCCAGCACGGCCGGAACAGCGCTCTTCGGCACGGGGGGCCAGAACAGCACGTTGTCGACGCCCAGTTCGTCCGCGAGCCTGCGGCAGGCGGCTTTCTGCGGCCCGTCACCGACCAGCACGGCGACGACCGGCGGCCGCCCGGCGTCGTGCAGCCGGGCCGCGGCGGCGACGATGGTGTCGAGGGCATTGGCGGGGCCGTGCGAGCCGACGTATCCGGCGGTGAGGCATCCTTGTGCGCGCAGGCCCCTGATCCGGTCGATCAGTTCGGTGACGTGCGGCGCGTGCTCGCGAAGGTTCGGCGGGAGCGACGGATCGTCATCGGCGGCGGGGGGAAGGTCGCTGATGCCGTTGGGCACGTAGTGGATCCGGTCGGGCGCGACGCCGCGGGCCCTGAGATAGGCGGCCGCCCCTGGCAGCAGGCAGATCACCGCGGACGCGCGCCGGTAGCAGAACGACTCGGCCAGCCGCAGCACCCGGGCGGGGATTCCGCCTGCGCGCAGCACGCCCATGTCGATCAGGGTCTGCGGCCACAGATCGCGTACCTCGACGACGAAGCGGGCGCCACGGCGACGCGAGGCGAGCCAGGCGGCGAGTACCGCGGCGGGGTGGACGCTGGAGCCGACGATGACGTCGGGCCGGTCCAGGTCCCGCTGGGCGGGCAGTACGCGTACGGCGTAGCTGCACATGTTGAGGAACCGGCGGTATCCGTTGCCGGTGTACGGGAGGGTGCGGACCCACAGGAACCGGACGCCGTCGACATCGCGGACGGCCGTGTTCCGGCCGGGGGCGAGCCGCTCCTCGCGTCTGCTGAAGTGGTTGAAGCTGCTGGCGAACACGGTGATCTCGTGTCCTGCCGAGACCAGCGCCCGGCCGAGGTCGTAGTGCCGGGTGCCGGCCGCGCAGTCCGGGGGCGCCGCGTAGTGGTTGAAGATCCAGATCTTCATGCCGTCACGCTCGCGCGGGTGTGCGCCTTCGCGGGCCCGGCTGCTGGGCGGGCCCGCGACGCCAGCTCCGTGACGATTGCGGCGGCGGCGCGGCCGTCGCCGAACGGGCTGGGTGGCCTCCCGGTCGGGCGGGTCCTGGCCACGGCCGCGGGCAGCTCCCGGGGGTCGGGGACCAGGACGTTCCAGCCGTCGACCAGGGTTTCCGGCCACTCTGTCTCGGCGCGCAGGGTGGTGCAGGCGACGCCGAGGGCGAGCGCCTCCTTCTGCAGGCCCCCGGAGTCGGTGACGAGCCCGGCAGCCGCGGCCAGCGCGGCGATCATGGCGGGGTACGGCAGTGGGTCGGCGGCGCGCAGTGAGCCGCCGTCGAGGTCGATGCCGAACTGGCGGCAGCGGGCGGCGAGTCGGGGGTGGACCAGCAGCCAGACCGGGTGCGGACAGGCAGTGAGGGCGGCGACCACGGCCGACAGCCGTTCGGGGTCGTCGGTGGTGGCCTGGCGGTGCACGGTCGCGAGCAGATAGGGGCCCCGGTGGTCGGCGAGGAACGGGGGCAGTGCTGCGGGGGGCCCGGACGAGGGGTCGGTAACGGTGCGAAGCGCGTCCACCATCAGGTCACCGGTGAGCACGGCGCGGGCGGCCAGGCCTTCGGCTGCCAGGTTCGCCATCGCCGCCGCAGTGGGCGCCAGGAGCAGGTCGGCCAGATGGTCGGCCACGATCCGGTTGCGTTCCTCGGGCATCGTGCGGTCGAAGGACCGCAGGCCCGATTCCACGTGCGCGATCGGCAGGTTCTGTGCGGCGGACGCCAAGGTTGCGGCGAGGGTGGAAGTGGTGTCGCCGTAGGTCAGCACCCAGTCCGGTCGCGTCCGCGCGAGCAGCGGGTCCAGTCGGGTGAGCATCTCGCCCGTCTGTGCCGCAGGTTCGGCCGAGCCGGCTTCCAGGTTCACGTCAGGTGGCGGGATGCGCAGTTCGCTGAAGAAGGACTGGGAGAGCAGCGGGTGGTAGTGCTGGCCCGTGTGGACGATCACGTGCTCGTCGCAGCGCAGGGCCAACTGCCGGGCGATTGGTGCAAGTTTGACGAACTGCGGACGCGCGCCAACGACGCTGACCACCTTCACGGCCGACCCTCTCGACGTAGTGCAGCGGGCACCGGAAGGGTGGCGCCCGTGAACACGCACCACTGTGCGTGCTTGGAAAGCTACCGTGCGTGGTTGAATCGTCGTGTTGTGCTCGCTGATGAATTCGGAGGGCGTTTCCACGTGCAGCAGATCATCGACCGCATGTGCTCCCGACTGCCCGGCGTGAGCCCCGGCGCGGTCGGCGGCACGCTCGCGGCCCGGGTCCTGGCCACCGCTATGGGTTGCGCGGCGGGTGTGGTCTCGGCGCGTAGCCTCGGAGTGCATGACCGGGGAATCCTCGCGGTCATGGTCTCGGTCCCGGCGGTGCTGAGCATCGTGTCGGTCCTGGGCATGGACAACGCCAATGCCCGCTTCGCGGGTGTCTCGCACACCGCGTTCCGTCAGATCGTGCGGTGGAGCCTGGTGTACTCGCTGGTGTGCGGATCGGCGGTGGCCGGGCTCTGGCTGCTGCTCGGCCGCCTGTGTCCGCTCGTGCTGCTCGACGTGCCGTTCCGCCTCGCGTTGCTTTCCGCGGCCCTGTGCCCGGCGTCCTTGCTGACCACGCTGCTCGGCACGGCCGAGATCGGTCGCGGCCGCGTCATGACGTACAGCCTCGCCACTGCCACGCCGTCGGCCTGCTACCTGGCCGGCGTCGTAGGGCTGCTGGCCACCGGATCGTTGACGGTCTCCCACTGCTTCCTGTGTGTGCTGGCCGGGCAAGCGGTCGGCGCCGTGGTGCTGCTGGCCGTGGCCGCCGTCCGGGTCCACCCGGACGGCGAGCCGGTGCCGGTCCGGCGGTTCGGCAGCTTCGCGGTCAAGGCGTATCTGCCGAATATGCTGCACTACGGGATGCTGCGACTGGACGTGCCCGCGGTCCAATTGCTGGCCGGAGCCGGCGCGGTCGCCCTGTACGCCGTGTCGCTGCCCATCGCCGAAGCGCTCTCCCTGCTGCCGACCACCGTCGCGCTGGTGCTGTTCCCACGCGTGACCTCGGGCGCGGTCGACGCACGGGCCGCGACCCGGATCGCCGGGACCGTGTTCGCGGCCACCGCCGCGTTGGCCATGGTGGTGGCGCTGGGTGCACCCGTCGTGATCCCTGTGATCTACGGGCAGCCGTACGCCGGTGCCGCGTGGGTGGTGTGGGCGATGCTCCCCGGGCTGGTGCTGGTCGGGGCCAGCCGTTCGCTGCAGGCCTACCTCGCGGCGACGGACCTGCTGCGGCCGGTGGTCACCGCGACCGGCGTGGGCGCCGCCGTGAATCTCACGCTGCTTACGGCGCTGACGCCGCGTTACGGAGCGGTCGGCGCCGCTGCCGCCGATTCGGCCGGCTATCTGGTGTTCGCAGCCATGATCGGCCGTCATGCCCTGCTGGGCGCCGCCGCCGGCGCCGGCCGGCTTCGGGTGGGCGGGGCCGTCATCGGGACGTCCCGGCCGTCGGCGCGGTTGCGCCGCCGCTGGCGGGACGCGCGCGCCTGGCCGTGCTGGTCCGCGGTGAGCGGCCGGTCGATTCTCCTGTCCGCTCTGGTGCTGCCCACCGCCGCGACGGCCGCCTTGCTGGCCTCCGCATCGGCCCAGGCCGCCGCAGCCGTCGCACTGGGCGTCGTCGCAGTGGTCCTCCTGTTGGTACCGGACGCGGGACTGTACGCGCTCGCGCTGGTTGTGCCGCTGTCGCAGTCCGAGGTGGGAGCCTCGCTGGTGACACCGAAGCGGCTGGTCGCCCTGATGCTGATCTGCGTACTGAGCCGCGCCGTCCATGGCCGCGGCATCGTCCGGCCCCGGCCCGCGGGATTCTGGGTGACGGTCGGCACGGTCGGCTACCTCGGCGCGGCCAGCGCCGTGATGGGCGGCACCGACGCGTGGGGCACCCGCAACTGGCAGTACCTGCTGCTGGTCTGCGCGCCACTGCTGCTGCTGCCGCTGCTCGCGGCGCCAGGGACGACACTCGACCGGGCGCTTGTGCTGTTCTGCTGCGGCAGCGTGGCACTCGCCCTGGTCGAGATCACGCAGGCAGGCTCCGTGTTCGCGAACAACGGGGACAAAGCCCCCGACGATGTCGCGTTGCTGGCCATCACCCAGCCCGGCACGGCCAATCACAACGCCGTGGGCGCGCTGCTCGTGATGGCGGGCGCCGTTGTGCTGGCACGCGCCCCGGGCGTACGAGCGGGCCTGCCCCGGCTGGCCTGCTGGGCCGCGATGCTCGTCCTTACCGTCGGCGTCGCCTACTCGCTCAGCCGCGCGGCCTATCTGGCAGGCATCGTGGTGCTCGCGATCCGCACCCTGCGCAGCCCACTGCGCAGTCTCCTGGCGCTGGGTCTCGGCCTGACGTGCCTGATGCCGCTGCTGCCGGCGGCGATCGCCGCCCGCTTCGGCTCGGTGCTGGGCGGCAGCGCGCTGGACAGCGACTCCGCGGTGCGGCTCGACCTGTGGAGCAGCGCACTGCGGATGTTCGACGCGCATCCGGTTTTCGGTGTCGGCTACCTGAACTTCGCCGGTCTGCTGCCCACTTACTATCACGCCACCGGAAGCTACAACTCGATGTTCCTGCAATTCCCCCGGCTCGAGTTCGCGCACAACACCTACCTGACCGTGCTCTCGCAGACCGGTCTGCTCGGTGCCGTCGGCATCGGCCTGCTCACCGTGCTCGGCACGCGCCGGGCATGGTCCGCGATCCGATCGGGTGAGCCCGCGGGACAGGCGGCGCTGCTGGCACTGGCCGGTGCCGGGATCTGCTCGGCGTTCGGCGAAGTGCTGCTGGTGCCACCCCTGCTGGCCGGCCTGCTGCTGATCGTCCTGGCCGCCGGACGACGAACACCGGCCGCGGCGCCGGTGCGGGTCCCGGCCCCGGCAGGTGCACCGGTGCTGATGCCGGCCCCGGCGGGACGGTGAACGCGCCCATGACCGGAAAGCCGCAGCCGCTGCGGATCCTTCAGATCACCTCGACCGCTGTCGGCGGAAGCTGGTTCCACGACCAGGTCCACGGCCTGGCCCGGTTGGGGAACCAGGTCTGCGCGGTGCTGCCACGCGAGGGCCCGCTCGCAGACCGGTTGCGCGCTATCGACGGCGTCCAGGTGAAGATCATCGCGTTCGGTCTCTCCCGCCACCCACGGCAATGGCCGAGCCTCATCCGCGGACAGTGGCAGCTCACCCGGTTCGTCAGGCACTATCGGCCGGACGTCGTCCACGCACATCTGATCATCGCGATGCTGGCCGCGCGGGCCGCCACCGCCTGCCACCGACGCGCGCTGATGGTCTCCCAAGTGCCGGGCCTGGTCCACCTGCGCATGGCACCCTTTCGGATCCTGGACCGGCTCTCCCTGCGCCGGGACGACCTCGTACTAGGCTCGTGCCGGGCGATCGCCACTCGCTACCGGGCCATGGGCGCACGGGCTGTCGAGGTCAGTTACTACGGCTGCGACGTGCAGCGATTCGACCCCGCCACGCCCGCACAGCCGTTCCGCACCGAATTCGCGATCACCGAAGCCACTCCCGCGATCGGCATGGTCGCCTACATGTACCCCAGCAACTTCCGCGACTTCCGACAGATCGGCGTGAAAGGACACGAAGTCTTCATCGACGCCGTACCGCTGGTCCTGCGCCGCCATCCCAGCGCGACGTTCTTCATCGTCGGTGACGAACTGATCGGAGACGGCCACTACCGGCACCAGTTGGAGGAACGCGCCGCCCGCCTCGGAGTTGCCGACCGGATCCGGTTCACCGGCCTTCGCACCGACATCGGTTCAGTCATGGCCGGCCTGGACGTGCTGGTCAACCCATCCATGGACGAATCAGCCTGCTACACCGTGGTGGAGGCACTACTCATGCTCAAAGGAGTGGTCGCCACCAACGTCGGCGGCCTGCCGGACACCGTCCAGCACGAACGCACCGGACTGCTGGTCCCGCCCGCCGACCCGGCCGCACTCGCACAGGCCGTGGCCGCGCTGGTCGCCGATCCGGTCGGACGCCGCGAACTGGCAGCCCGCGGGCGGGAACTCGCGCTCCGCCAGTTCGACATCACCCGCACCGTCGACCAGGTGAACGACCTCTACCACCAGGCACTCGCGGCACGCCGGCGCCGCGGCCAGTCGCGCCGGGGCCCCGCGTGACCGGCCAGGCGAAGACCCGGCCAGGGCCAGGCACGCTCCTGCGCACAGGACTGGCCGATCTGCGAAGGCCCAGCTTCCCCGTCGACGTGAGACCACCCATCCACCCACCGGCCCCCCACCCACCGGCTGCCGGCCCCCCGGACCGCTATCCACTCGACCTGCGACCGATGACCGCCCGGACCGTCCTGGACCGCGCGGGGCTGGTCCTCACCCAAGCGGCAACCGGCGACCTCTACCACAACCCCGTCTCGATGAGCCTTTACGCACTGGCCCGGCACACCGAGGCCCGAAGCACCGGCTGGTACCCCCACGCCCCGACCGACCACCCACCGGACGTTCAAGCCCTGCTCAACCAGGCCGACTGGCTGCGCGCCACCCAGGACGGCAACGGCGGCTGGCGGTACCCGGTCCCCGTGCCACGCTACGGGGTGACCCCGGGCTGGTACTCGGCGATGGCCCAAGGCCTCGCGGCGTCGGTAATGCTGCGGGGATACGCCGCTACCGGGCAGCACTCCTACCTCGACGCCTGCCAAGGCGCGACGGAACTCATGCTGCGGCCGCTGGAGGCGGGCGGCTGCTCGCACTACGACGAACACGGCCGGCCGTTTCCCGAGGAATGCCCCTCCGATCCGGCCAGCCACATCCTCAACGGCGCCGTCTTCGCGCTGTTCGGCCTGCACGAACTGAGCCGTCAACTCGGCGGCGATCGCGCCGCACCGGCAGCGGACCGCATCCGCGAATCCCTGACCGCCTTCGACCTGGGCTACTGGACCCGCTACGACCTGCGGCACCACGCCCCGGCCAGCCTGGCCTACCACTGCCTGCACGTCTCCCTGCTGACCGCAACCGGTCGGCTCCTCGCAGACCCGCGCTGGCTGACAGCAGCCGCCGGCTGGGAGCACTACACCCACGGCCCCGTGCGGCGGTTGCGTGCCGCAGCCGCCAAGAGCCGATTCGTACTCGGGGAACGCCGTGCCCAACCCTGACCCTGACCCCGCTCCCGGGCAGCCGGGCACGCCCCGCTCCTCCACCCCGCCACTGCGCCTGCTGCTCCTCGCCCCGGCCACATCGGCCCACACCCGCCGCTGGGCAGACGCTCTGGCGGCGCTCGGGCACACGGTGACGGTGTGCAGTTGGCACGATCCGGGCCCGGACAGGGGTACTGAGGCCTGGCGTCTCTCGTGCGCACCCGCAGTCGGAGCCCGGTGGCCGTGGCGGGTGCTCCGCGCGGCCGGCTGGCTGCGCCGCGAGGTGCGCCGCACTCGGCCGGACGTCATCCACGTCCATTCGCTCGGTGTACACGGGGCGCTGTCCCTGGCACTGCCGATCCGTACGACGCGCGTCCTGGTCACACCCTGGGGCTCGGAACTGCGCGCCGCCGACCACCATCCAGGCCGCGCCCTGGTTGCCCGACTCGCCCTGCGCCGCGCCGACCAGGTCCTGCCCACCTCACGGGAAGTCGCCGCGAAGGTCGCGAACTGCTACCGGATCACCCCCTCCCGGATCACCGTCCTGTCCTGGGGCGTGCCCGACATCCTCCTCGACAGCAACGACGGCGCCGATCCCCGGCAGACACGCGCCAGATTCGGCATCACCGCCGACTCCACCGTCGTGCTGTCGATCCGCAGTAGCTCACAGGTCTACCGAACACAGGAGATCCTCGACGCCTTCGCCCACGCCGCACAGGAGCGACCCGACCTGCACCTCGTACTCCTCGCCGGCCACCGGCCCGCCCAACCCGGTCCAGCCCGCGCACAACAGCACTACCAGGCGACGCTGCGCCGCGGTACAGCGCTTCTCGCCGACCGCATCACAGTGATCGATCACCTCCTCGGCCAAGCCGAATTGTTCGCCCTGATGCGCGCCAGCCAGGTCGCAGTCTCGGTGCCCCACGCCGACCAGCGCAGCTCCTCAGTCCTGGAGGCGGCAGCAGCGGGCTGCCGCCTGCTCCTCGGGGACATCCCTCCATACCGGGAACTGGTAGCCGACGGCCTGCACGCCGACCTGCTCCCCGACCCGCTGCCCGCCACCTTGGCCGATGCCCTCACCGCCGCCACCCCACTGCCCCGGGCCCAACGCCTGGCCAACCGGGACCTGATCAGCCGCACCGAACGCGGCTCGGCCCAAATCAACCAATTGGAGCACCTGTACCGGGACATGACCAGGCCCAGGCCGGGCAGACGGCAGGACCCGGCATAAGGGACGCCCTCTCGCCCCGCCCGGCGTCAAGTCCCACCGGCGCTTCGATCGCCCCAACCGGACCCGCCCTGCGCGCCGGCGCCCGCGCACGCACGGGCCTGACGGTCGGGCGAGTGCTGCGTACCCGTGGCATCCGCGGAACGCAGACGCCGCGCCTCGCCGAGAGCCGCGGGCGAGGGAGGCAGGTAACCGCCCCGACAGCAGGGCGCGGGCTGGGGCCGCCGTGGAGGTCTCGTCCGCCGGTCCGGGGTGACGGGCTCCACGGAGCCGGTGACGGTGCGTCTGGCACCACGCGGTGCCAGGGCGTGGTGGGCGATGAAGGCCCCGTCCGCGGAGGCGATCGACAGATGGGCCTCGCCGACGCGCCAGCGCACCTCCACGGTAGCGCCGACCAGATCGAGGGCGATGATGTACGTATTGCCCCGGAAGGAGACCAGCCCGCGAGGGGCCACCGACCTCTTCACGCACATCTGAGCTGGATAGGCAGAGTCAGGAAGGGGCAGCAGAAGGGTCTGTCCGTTGGCCTCGCACCGGTTCGACACCGGAGTCCGACGCACGTCCAGCCGGGCAGTGAGCTGATCGAACCGATCCTGTGCGATGGGGAGCGGGCAGGTGGCGCTGATCGTCCGCCACGCGCACATGATCTGTCGCAAGTCCTCCGCCGAGAGTGAAGGCGTTTGCTGCGGGTCGATCTCCAAAGTGACATGGTAGTAGTCGGCTACCTGGACGAAGTCGTGCGTCCCATGACCGGCCATCCCCGCTCCCGCCGTCATCGAGGCGTCCAGAGACCAGGTGCTGCCGGTTCCACCCAGGCGCCGTAGGGCTTCGTCGACCGCCTCGACCACGTACGCGAAGCCCTCGCTCTCGACCAGGACCGCTCTCCAGCGGCCGGAAGAGCTGAGCCTGGCGACGGTCAGGTAGGCGCAGCTCCCCCAGCCCCACTGGGGCGGCGGGTTCAGCAGGCGCAGTAGGGCGAAGTGCACATGATCATTTCCCTGCTGGTCCCGACTCTGCGCGGCGACGCCGAGGTTGCGGCAGCACAGTGGGAACAGCGGACGCAGCCGATGCTTGCGCAGAGCCCGGGTCAACGTCGAGTAGCTACCGGTGTATCCGAGCTCGACGATCTCGTTGTGCAGGTCGCTGGCCGGCAGATGGGCGGCGTCCGACAATCGCTGCCTGCAGTAGGGCACGTAGCGCTGGAGGGAATCCTCGGGCGAGCGACGGACACCGAGTTCGCGACGCCCCTCCAGGTACGACCTGACAGTCTTGCGGTCACGGCCGAGGTGCCTGGCGATCGCGGAGACCGACCATCCCTGCCCTCGCAGCAGGCAGGCCTCGTCGTATTCCTCTCGGGTGAGCATTCGACGACTCCTTGCAAACGTATCCATAACCTTCGCCGGTCCGCAGGTCCGGGATTTCGACCCGCTGCTCCGGCGTGAGCGAGACGCTAACACAATTACTTCAGAAGAAAGGTCATCCGCGAATCTCGACAGGGCGGTAGGAGGGAGATTCCGCTTGGTTCTCATTGAATGAACAGCCGTCCAGGCCGAGTATTATCACTGAGAATGAACAGGGGGCCTGGTGATATCGGCCGGGGAATTTCAGCGATTCTGACCATGGTACTGACCAGCGGCGATGCTGCGTCAGTCCGGCCTCGCATCCCTGTGTGACCTGAGGAGAGGAGGCTGCCGCCGCTTGTGCACGCCCGATGCTCCAGCTTTCGAGGACGCTGTCAACGCTCTCGCAGAATTGACCACCCACCAGTCCCGCAGAATTGACCCCCTGGGGTCGTAGCGTGCCCGTGCTGTCCGGGGCTCTCGATGGAGGCCGTGGAGTGCGCGCATGGAGATCCCCGGCCTCGGCCTCGTGACCGTCGATGCTGACTTCGGCGACTACGTGAGTTCGCCTCTTCCCGTTCCCGTCTTCGATGACGCCCTGTGCCGGTTCGTCGTCGCCGGCTATGACGATGACGACGCGAAGGTCGACTTCGAGACGGCCATCAGCCCGTTTCTCCGAACCCGCCGCTGGAATAGCGGCACCGCGCCCCCGACGCCCGGGCTCTTCGAGCGCCTGATCGACTACACCGCCGAGGAGATCCGCCGCCTGCTCAACCAGACCTTGTGGCACGTCCACCACCCCGCCGCCCTCGTCTTCGCCCAGTCGCTATGGCGCAGAACGCACCAAACCGTCAGCAAACGGATCCACGTACCCCTGTAGTGGGGACGCCTTCCCCGCCCCCGCGGTCAACCTGCCTGGCCCAAAGGAGCTCTCCCCTGCCCGACGCTCTCGAGGGAACTTCGGTGTCGTGCTCTTCCTACCGGGGTTCCTGGTACCCCTACTGCCACGCCCGTACCCAGGCTCGCTCAAGGGATCCGAATCCGCTTCGCGTCTCGGTTCTGGATCGTCGCGGCGGCACGGTGGAGTTCGGTGAGCACCGTCTGTACGGCTCTTCGCGCGACGCGTTCGGGGCGATGGAGCACATCGATGTCACGGCGGCTGTGTACGCCGCTGAGGGGTCTGAGGACGAGCTCGGGATGTGGACGAGTCGTCCAGCGGGGCATCAGGGCCAGACCGCCGCCGGCGGCGACTGCTTCGGCAACCACTGCGAACTCGTTGATGCGATGGGCGATGTCCAACCGGCGGCCTGCGGCGGCCGCGATGGCGTCGATGGTGGACATCAGCGGGAAGCCGTCGTGGACGGTGATCCACGGCTGGTCCGCGACGTCGCGTGGGGTGACACGCCGCTTGACGGCGAGCGGGTGGTCGGTCGGCATGGCGACGTCGAGCGGTTCACGCAGCAGTGTGGTGGCGGTGACGGCACGCGGCCACGGAGGTGCCGGGTTCAGGTGGTGGGCGAGGACCAGATCGTAGTCGCGGGTCAGCTGCGGGAAGTGGTCCTGCGAGACGTCCTCATCGGCGAGGGAGAGCCGCGGGCTCCCAGGGACGGATCGGCTACGCAGGAGTAGCGGGAAGAATGCCGAGCCCGCGCTGTGGAAGGCGGCCACCGACACGCCTGCGTCCGGCTGGTCGACGAACTCGTCGATGGTGTGCCGCGCCCGGGCCAGCGCGGTCTCCACCTCGATCGCCGCGCCGGCCAGGACCTGCCCCGCTTCGGTCAGCACCAGCCGCCTTCCGTCCCGTTCGGTGAGTTCGACGGGCAGTGAGCGCTGTAGCAGCCGGAGCTGCTGTGAGATCGCCGAGGGGGTCATCATCAGCGCCTCCGCGACCGCCGTCACGCTTCCCAACTCGCCGAGCTCTCGCAAGATCCGCAACTGCCGCTCATTCATCCCCACAGTGTAGTGAAACTTAAGTGATGGTGAAGAAGCTTGGCCTTGGCTTCAAGCTCGGGTGGGTGCAGCGTAGGAGCGTGCTCCAAACCCGCCGCACTGACGCAGTGCTTCTCCTTGTCGCCGTCGTCTGGGGTTCCAGCTACCTGGCCGCGAAGACGGCCACCCATGCCCTGCCGGTCCTGACGGTGCTGTTCGCACGGTATGCGCTCTCCGCCCTCGCCTGCCTCACCCTCGTCGCCGCCCGCCCTCGGCACCGGCGCTGCACCCGCGATGAGGTCCGCGCCGGAACGCTGCTGGGGATCACCCAGGCAGCTGTCCTGGTACTGGAGACGTACGGCGTCGCACACACCAGCGCAGCCAATGCCGGTCTGATCATCAGTCTCACCATCGTGCTCACCCCGCTGTTGGACCGAACAGCCGGCAACGGCCGGCTGCCCCTGCGCTTCTTCGCCGCCACGGGCCTGTGCCTCCTGGCCGTCGGACTGCTCATTTCCAGCCGCGGCTTCCACGCTCCCCAGGTGGGCGACCTGTTGATGCTCGCCGCTGCACTGGTGCGCGCGGTACACGTCACGCTCGTGGGACGGCTCACGAACGGCCGCGCCGTGCGGCCGCTGCACCTGACGGCTGTCCAGACGGTGGTCGGCTCCACGCTGTTCGCGGTGCCCGCCGCGACCAGCCTGCCGACGCTCGGCCACGCTCATGCCGCAATCTGGGGCCAGCTCGTCTTCCTCGCCCTGTTCTGCAGCGTGTTCGCCTTCCTCGCCCAGACCTGGGCGGTGCAGCGCACCTCTCCCAGCCGGGCCAGTCTGCTGATGGGCACCGAACCGATCTGGGCCGTCGCGGCGGGCATCAGCCTCGGTGGCGAACGGTTCACCGTCCCCGCGGTGTTCGGCGCGATGCTCTTGGTTGCCGGAACGTACTGGGGGCAAGGCATCGAGCGCACCCACCGCGCCGCCGGGAATCAGGAGACCCCTTGCCGGACAAGGTGTGCCGTAGGCGTCGTCCCCGGAGCCCCGGCCGCACCCCCTGACGCTGCATGCTTTTAGCGGCCTAGCCCATGGGATCGCGCGCTCAGTACATCGTGGTGGAGAACGGCGACTGGTCGCTTCACCGATCACACAGGGGGAGCCGGCGCGCTCACTCTGGACCTTGCCTACGGACCCGGGGCGGCGACCCGCTGCTTCCGTTCCTGCCGCCAGGTGGACAACGCGCTGCGCCACAGCACCAGCGGCTGGCTCGACGACATGTGGTGCGAGGGGGCCGCTCTGGTTGACCACGACCGCCGCCTACTGCTGTGGTTCCGGCGCAATGTGGTCATCAGGAGCAGGGCGGGGTGTAGGTACGGCCCGGGACATACTGCTGCCATTGGGCGCGGGTGATGGGTTGACCTGCAATGGAACAGATCCAAGTTGCTGCGGATGTCGGGTCGATGTTCCAGAGTTGGACTGTGTGATTGACGCCGCCTGCCGCGAGGGTGTGGTCGTGTGGGTTGAAGGCAACGGAGAAGACGCCGTTCGCGGGTCCGTTCAGGGTCGCGAGGTGCAGGGGGCGCTCTGGGTTGGCCAGATTCCAGAGCCAAATGGTGCCGTCTTCGTTGCCGCTGATCGCCAGGAGGTCTTGGCCAGGGGCGAATGCCATCGAGTAGATGTAGCCGATCGGTCCGCTTAGCTCTTGACCAGAGGCTGTGGGGTGTCCAGGGCGGGACAGGTTCCAGACACGGACAGTGCCGTCGGCGCTGCCGACGGCCAGGAGGTGGCCGTCGGAGTCAAAAGCCGCTGAGTAGACGGCGTTGGAGAATCCTCCCAGGGATGCCAGCAAGACCGGTCGGGCTCGGTCGGCGATGTTGTACAGGTAGGCATGGTTGTCGCTACTTGCCGCCACGAGCAGTCTTCCATCGGGGCTGAAGAGGGTCTGGAAGATTTCACCGGTCCCTGGTGTGGTGATGGTTGAAAGCGCGACCGGGTGGCGTGGGGCAGTGGTATTGAACAGGTGGACGGTACCGTCGTCGGAGGCCGCAGCCAGTAGTGTCCCGCCCTGTTCGAAGGCCACGAACTCGATGAGCTTGGTTGCGGCAGGGATTGGGCCGCCCAGGCGGACGGGATGCGCCGGGTGGCTGGTGTCCCACAATTGGATCGTGCCATCGAGGTCTCCAACGGCGAATACGTTGCCATCGGGCGAGAGTGCTCCCGAGCCCGAGAAACTCCCGGTTCCGGGGTCGCCGAGCAGGAACGGGCCCAGCCGCACGGGGCGGTGGATGTCGGTGGGGTCCCATACCGACAGGGTGTTGTCGTTGGCCCCGGGCCCGATGCCTAGCCGGTGCCCGTCGCCATCGAAGCTGACGGAGAAGATCGAGTCCTTGGCCCCGAGGATGACCGCGCCGGGAGTACGCCACCAGTGAATGACGCCGTCATCAACAGTGACCGTCACCGGTGTGCCGTCAGCCGTGAATTGGACGGCCGTGACCGGTTGGGGATGGGGCAACTCCCTGATGGCTTTGTCGGTTGCCAAGTCGAAGAGCCAGAGCTGGCCATCGGAAGCGCCCGCGGCCAGAGTGCGTCCGTCGGGACTGAAAGCCACTGCGTTGACCCACGCGGTCGGGCCGGTCAACGGGGCGCCGAGGGACTGCGGTCGCGTCGGAACGGCGATATTCCACAGGTACACATCGTGGCCCTCGCTCGAACCGGCTGCCAGGGTGCGCCCGTCGGGGCTGATCGCGACGGAGAACACGTTGCCGATCGGCATGCGCGCCACGCTCAGGGGAGTGGGATGGGCTGCGTTGGCCACCTGCCACAAGCGGACCGTGGAGTCGTCGGCGCCTGCGGCCAGTGTGCTCCCGTCCGGTGTGAAGGCGACGCTCTCAACGGTGCGGGTGGGGCCGTGGAGCGTTACCCCTGTTTCGATTCGGGCTGGGTTCACGAGATTCCACAGCCAGACCGTCCCGTCACCGGTTCCGGCAGCCAGCCTGCGGCCGTCGGAGCTCAGCGCGACGGACATGATCCTGCTGTTGGGGCCGCCCAGAACCGCCAGCGTGCGCGGTCGAGCTGGGTCGCGGACGTTCCACAGGCGGATCCGCCGATCCTGCCCGCCGGCAGCGAGGAGGTACCCGTCATGGCTGAACGCGACGGACGTAACCGTGCCGTGGGCAGCGGCGAGAGGTAGGCCGAGGGGTGTGATGCGTCCTTGCCCAGTAGTCCACAGTTGGACCGTGCCGTTCGTGGTGCCCGCCGCGAGCAGATGGCCGCTGACTGCGATCGACTCGGCTGCACTTCCTGCGGGTCGTAGTTGCGTGTCGGGCGTGACGCCGGTGGAGTCCAGGAGGCTGGAGAGAGCCTCCGGTGTCGGGGAGATCCGGTACGCAGCGAGCGCCAGCTGGATGGACAGCGCCACGTCATTACCACGCAGACGGTCGGCTTCGTTGGCCACTGCCCGAGACAAGGCTTGCGTCTGCTGACGAAAGTTCTCGACCTGTTGCTGGCGTGCAAAGGCCGCCACGCTCGCCGCGACAACCACCAGCACCACCAGCAGGGCGACGACCTGGTAGCGGTGCTTGACACGACGCCGAGTGCGGACGTCATCGTCCTGCTGGTGCTGCAGGCCGGCATTGAGGAACTCGCTCTCGGTGGCGTTGAGTTCGCTGCGGTAGCCGGGATTGTCGACCCATTCGAGTACCAGCTGCAGCAGTCCGCCACGGTAGAGCGCGTCAGGATCACGACCCGCGGAGCGCCACTCATCGGCCGCAAAGCCTATTCGGCGGTGCAGGCGGAGCCAGTCACGGTCGGCGTCGAGCCATTCGAGCAGTTGCGGCCAGGCCCTCAGCAGCGCCTCATGGGTGATCTCGACCGTGTCCGTTCCAACGGTGAGCAGGCGTGCGGTGGTGAACCGGTCGAGGATATCCTTTATGTCCTCAACCTGGGCATCGGTGTGCCCGTCGAGGATCTCGCTCAGGGAGACCCTGCGGCGGGTGTCTGCCGTGTCCCGGCCGATGCGTACCAACCGCCGAAAGAGGTGGCGGGTGGTTTCCCGTTGCAGATCGGACAGTGCCCCGTACACGGCGTCGGCGCTCTGGGCGATTGAGCGAGCGATGCCTCCGCCCGCGAGGTAGTCGCCGACCGTCAGTCTGCCGCCCCGGTGTCGCTCCCAGGCGCTCTGCAGTGCGTGGGACAACAGCGGCAGCGCCCCGGGGTCGTGGGCTGCTCCGGACACCGCTCCGCTGGTTCGGGGAACCAATTCCCGCAGCACCAACTCGATGAGTGCTTCGTCGACGTCGAGCCTCGCTCGGCGTGCGGGTTCTTCAATCGCCTGCCGAAGCTCCTCGACGTTCATGGGCCCGACCACCGCCTGGTCGTGTTGGATGGCCTCAGCCAGCAGGGGATGGCGGAGCGCCTGCGGGTAGAAGTCCGCCCGGATCCCGAGTACGACCGCGGCGTCCGAGCGCGGCTGGCACAGGACGTTGATGAACCACTGCCTTTCCTCATCAGTCACCTCGCGGGCGAATACCTCCTCGAACTGATCGACAATCAGAACGGTTGGTTTACCCGGCACTGCACTGCTTGCCACGATGTCGTACGCACGGCGGGGATGCGCCCCCGGGGTGAAGACAACAGGGGCGTATCCGCAATCCTCCAACGCGGGCAGCACTCCGGCCCTGAGTAAGGACGACTTGCCCGCACCGGACGGCCCCACGACCACAAGCGGTTCACCCCCCAGCGTGACCCGCTGCTTCAACCGGCCCACGACGAGCCGCGTGAGTTCCTCGCGGCCGCAGAACCACTCAGCGTCGTCCTCCCCGAAGCCGGTCAGTCCTCGGTACGGCGACGGGCTCGAGGCATGCCTGCGTCCAGGGGCGCGTCGGGCGCGGTTCAGCGCTTCGAGCCAGTTCGCGATCCGGTCCGGCTCGCCTTGCCCACATGCCACCAGTATCCGTTTGAAGGGCTCCAGGTAACCGGAGGGCGGCAGGTGGTCGCCTCGGAGGTATCCTTGAACTGTCCCGCGCGGCACTGCGGCCATACCCGCCAACTGGCGCACCGTCAGCCCGGTCAGCTCCTTGGCGAGGGTGAGCTCCCTGCCGAAATCCTGCGAGGTCGCGATACGACTCGGCTCGGGCAGAGTGGGCTCGCCGTCCGGCATGGGTCCCCCTTCGAAGCGCGGAGGCATACCGCGCCCATACCTGTGAACGGACCACAGAGCTTCTATCAGGGTAGCGGCGATCGCTCACCGAATCCCCACAGTCACTGTGCGTCCGCACCCAGCAGCCCCTCAACGACCTCGGCTCCAGGACACCACTCCCTGGGCAATGTGCGTCGGTGCTCCGTGCTGTGAGCGATCAGGCTCCACCAGCACCAACGGTCTCCACGCCACCGCCGGAGCGGACCGTGGCCCTACCCTCGTCCGAAAGGCCCCTGTCCGAGGCCGTCCGAACGTTGTCCAGCCCTGTCCGGGCATAGGAGAACGACCTTCCCGGGTGCCGGATGAGCTGGTCTTGTGGGAAGGGGCCGAACTTCCAGGTACAGGTGGACGGACCCCGCGGAGGCACCGACGACGCCCCAACCGCAGAGCGGTTGGACCGAGAGCAAGAGGAACCAATCATGGAAGAGGGCCGCAAGCCCATCACACCCCGACTGCCGCCCGCCCTTCTCGTGGTGGCCCTCGTCGCGGTGTTGGCCAGAGACGGGCACAGTGCAGACTGGGCACAATGGTTGCTGCTGCTCCTACAGCTCAAGAAGTGATTGACGTGCCGATCATGCTGAGGCTGACCGACGCAGCAGCGGCCGACCGGCCCTGATCCAAGGGGGCCGGCCGGGCGTGCTGTCCGGCGGAAGTAGGGCCGAACGGCCCCGGACAGCGGGCCGGGCGGAAACCTACGGTGGCGGAACCTGCGCAACCGTAGGTTCGTGTATCCGAGGAGACCACCGCCCGTGAGCCCCCAACGGCCCCGAGATCTGTCCGACGTCCAGTTGCTGCACGTCCTGGAGGAGGTGGTGGAGCGGGAGTTGAACCGACATCTGGGGGTCTTCAAGGAGTGGATGCCGCATGAGTACGTGCCCTAGACCAGGGGCCGGGACTTCGACGGCCCGCTCGAAGGGGAGCCCTGGGGCGTCGAGCAGTCGCCGCTGACGGAGGTCGGGCGCGTCGCGCTGGTGGTGAACCTGCTCACTGAGGTCTCGATGCCCTCGTCGGCGAGCAGGGCGTCGAGGGCGGCGGGGTAACGGACGTCGCGGTCCCGGATCAGGCGCTTGACGCGTACGTCGGCGTCCTGGAGGTCCATGGCGAGATTGCGTCCGACTTGGGTCACCCACTGCGCCGTGGGGTGGGCGGTGGCGCCGGGGATCCGGTTGCGCCGTGAGGCGTGTTCGATCGCGGCCAGGACGGTGAGGCGGGCTCCGGTCAGGGTGCGGGTCTCGAAGAAGTCGATGGTCGCGTTCCGGGGCGGGGTCGATGCCGTGTTCGTGGAGGATGTTCCACACGGTGGAGGCGGCGACCTTGATGCCGAGGGCGGCCAGTTCGCCGTGCACGCGCCGGTAGCCCCATCCCGGATTTTCATCTACGAGTCGGAGCACCAGCAGGCGGATGGAGCGGACGGTTCTCGGCCGGCCGGGGCGCTTGGGACGTGAGTCCTTCGCGTGGCGTCTGCGGATCAGGTCACGGTGCCATCGCAGCAAGGTGTCCGGGGGAGACCAGTAGATGGAGTCGGCGCAGCTTCCACCGTGGCAGCTGGTGCAGCAGTGCCGCGAGGACGGCGCGGTCCGGCCATGTGATCGTGGGCTTGGTGACCTGTCGTTGCAGGATGGCGAGTTGGTGGCGCAAGACGAGGATCTCTGCGTCTTTGTCCTTCTCGCTCATTCCTGGGTTCGACAGCCGCAGGACTCTGGAACGCGGGTTCCAGAGTCCTGATCGACCACTGTCAGAGTGACGGGGTGGTCTGCACCGAGGCGAGGCTCAGGAGCGGCGAAACGGGCAGAGTGGCGACCACGGACTTGGCAGTCCCGACAACGTCGCCAATGCCCACGGAGGCGCCGTAGCCCAGGAGGCTGACGGTGGCGCTGGCGACACCTCCGGAGATGTTGTCCAGCTCGCTGTCGGAGATCTCGTGGGTCTCGATCTGCGACTCGGTGTTGTTGCGCATGGTTTCCTCTTCCATTCACGTGCGCCCGGAGGCGGGTGTGGAACTCTTTCCGTACGCTCTACGCAGCTCGACGGGTGCCGGGTTACAGCCCTCGGCGGATCTTATGAGTGGCGTCGGTCACACGCGGTGATTCCCTCGGTGGGTCCCGGAGCAGCGGCGCCAGAAATTCTCCGCTGGAGGACACGCAGGCTGGCACGGACGTGTCGGCCGCTGTCGTCCTGAAGGATCTCGACCCAGGTGGCGAGGGTCGTGACGATGTCCATGCCGCGACCGTGCTCGTCCGGGTCGTCATCGGTCCGGGGCGGCTTCGGCGGGCCGCGGTCTCCGCAGAATGATCTTGGGGGAGTCGTGGGTCGCCCTACCGCGGGGTGAGCCCGCAGTGGTCGAGCAGTTCATGCAGGCGTTCAGTAGGCAGCCTCGGGTTGGCTGCTGCCCCTTCGGCCAGCTCTGGGTCGTTCAGGAGTGATGCGAGCAGGTCGAGGGGAAGGAGTGGGTTGGCCGCCGCGGCTCGGCGCACCTGCGGCTCGGGGTCGGCGAGCAGGTGGACGGGCGGCTGGGCCAGGGTGGTGTCGGCGGCGGCCAGGGCGCGAACGTCGGGGTCGTCGTGGTCGAGGAGGTGATGCAGGCCGGTGCGGGGCAATCGGGGAAGCGTGAGCAGGTACCCGCGTTGGCCCGGCGTGGCGATGAACGCGTCGAGGATGATGGCGGGCGGTGCCAGTGTATGGTTGTAGGCCAGCAGGTGGCGCACGTCGGCGTCAGGGTCGTCGGCCAGCAGGTGCACGAGTTCCTCGGGCAGCCCGGGGCAGGTCGCGGCAACGCGGCGCAGCAGCGGATCCGCGGATACCGCGCACGTCTCGTACCAGCTCGTGTTCGGCTCGATGAGCATCTCGCCGACCGGGCCGATGCTCTCGGCTGCGTGGCCGATGATCCGATCGATGGCGCTGCGCTGCGTCCAGGTGCGCGGGAGTGGTTGCAGCTGGGCCCGGGTCCGCACGGTGGCGTCCGGGTCCTGGGCCAGTTCTGCCAGCAGCGCCGGGTCCAGATCAGCGCGGGAGGCGACTCGTTCACGCACCTTGGGATCGGGGTCATGGGCAAGGCGAGCGACGATGTCGCTGGGTGTGTGGGGGTTGTAGGCGAGTGGCCACAGGTCGCGTCGCTCGGCGAGGCACTGCTCGGCGACGTTGCGGGAGATGGTGTAGTTGACCAGTAGAAGGGACCGGTGGTGGCAGTCGCGCTCTGGTAGCTCGGCTTCCATCGCGGCAGGGTCCAGAATGCGGCTGCTGCGGTGCGCGGTTTCGCATACCGCAGGGTTCGGGTCGGCCAGGAGTGTGTCCCGCTGTCCCGGGGTGAGCCACAGCCACAAGCTGGCGGCCTGGGCCCGCAGAGCGGGGTTCGGATGGTCGGGCATCCGGTGGCGGAACGCCTGCGGGATCTGCCCCGAGAACTCCAGCTCCTGCTTGATCTCGTTGGCCGTGAGCAATTGGCCCAGGTCGTTGTCGTCTGCGGCCAGCAGGGTTTCCAGGACATCGTCCGGCAGCGCCAGGACCTTGCCCAGGCGGGGGCGAGGACCGGAGGCAACGCCGGCGCGCACCAGGGCGTCGGGGTCGCAGACCAGTCGGCTGCGCTGTCGGACGGCGGCGTGCCGGTTGCGGGCGAAGCCGCGGCGGACCGCGCGCTCCGGGTGCGCTATTACTGCCTCGACGACGTCAGCGGGAAGGTCCCGCTCCTCGCACAGGATCGTCCAGACCGAGCGCGCTCGCACGGTCAGCAGACGCAGCAGTACCTCGCTCGGCGCAGCCGGGTTGGCCGCGATACCTCGCAACCACGGCTCGGCAAGATCAGGGGAGGACATCGCAGCATCGTTGCAGCTAGCAAGGCGCCGCGTCGCCTGGAAGGTCGACCTCGACGGCTCGCCCCATAGAGATCGGTCGTGGAACGGGGTGTTCTTGAGAGCGGTTGAGGTGCAGGGACTGAGAGGCCGGAAGGTCGGTTCCCGTGGGCTGCTTGATCGCTTCCCGTCACATGACGGTCCAGACGGTGGCGGAGTGTCGTGCCTGGGCCCTGCTGGCAGCTGGCGAGTTCACCGGAGACATGGACCTCGCAGCAATGATCAACTGGATCGACGCGTCCGACGCAGGACGGATCGGTCGGAGATGCGTCGCGAGCGGGCGAGGCGGATCGGATTTGCGCCTGGCTCGGTCGCTTGCGAGCATCCGCCTGACCGAGACCCGGCGCCGGCCGTTGCGGGAACCGTCGGTTGGGGACGATGAGAACGGGCTACAGGTTCTGCATGGATGGCCGCACCGGAGGTGCGGTCCGGAAAACCGTTCGCGGCACGGGGGCTTCGAGCCGAGACTGGTGGGCCGATCACATCGGACGGAAAGAGTGACCAGCGCTGACGTACAACCGTGACACCTTGCCCTTCCCGGGGAACCGTGTGCCCCCCATCACCGCCTCGGGCGTTCGGAATTGGGGTGAACTCGATCCGGCGCGCCACCCCTTCGCCTGGGACGAGGATGAGGACGGCCACCTGCGCTCGCTGGTCCGCGAGTGGGTGCCGCCGGTGCTCTCCGGTATGGCCGGCTGGTGGCAGGGCGAACGCTGGTGTGAAAGCCAGGTGGACGCGATCATCCGGGAGCGATACGGCAGCTGGGCCTGGGGATGGAGCTGGCGCTACTACGACGGCGGGCCTATCGGTAGCTGGGTCGGCGGGCCAAGCTCGGTGACGACCCCTGATGAAACCGCAGCACGCGTGGTAGCCGCGCTGTTGGAGTGGCGGGAGTGGTTGGAGCGGACGGCTCAGCGTTTCGCCGAACTGGCGCCGCCGCCGGACGCCTCACCCGAGGATCGCAGCTGGTACTTGGAGCGGGCCTGCGTCCGGCTGGTGACGTACGTGCTGGACTCGGGAGCGGAGGGCGGCTGGTACGGGCAGGCCTCGATAGTTCTGGGCTGGTTCCTCGCTACCACGGGCATGAACCAAGCCGAAGCAGGGCGAGCAGTGGGGAGCGCGATCGGCGGCCGGTTCAAGAGCTGGGTCACCCCTGAACGGACACTGATCGACTCCGTCGGTGAGAACCTCGCCGTCGGCCTCACCGGCTACGCCCCCTATCAGGACCACCGCGAAAGGGCGGCTCTGGAGGATCTCCATGACCGCTACTGACAGCCTTTCGGTCTGGCTGCGCGTGCGCCGTGAGGCCGACTGGCAACACGCACCCGTCTTACCGCGGGTTCCGCCTTCGAGCGACGGATTCCGCGCTTGGTGCGAAGGGCCGGTGCGCCGGCGCGCCGGCGCGACCCCGTTCGCGCCGAGCGTCTGCTCGCTGCCCACGCCCTGGCCCGGGCCGATGCCGCACGCTTCGCCCCGCTGAACTTCGCCCTGCTGGCGGTCAACGGTGTCGCCCCTTACGCTCTGGACCCCGAGAACTCGGCCCGCCTGTGGGCCGTGTCCGAGGCTCTCATCGCATAGCCCGAAGGGGCCACCTCGGAATGAGGCATCATCGAACATGACTCGATCGGAGGAGCCAGTGACGCAACCTACGATGGAGCCCCTTCTTCTGGGGCGCGCGGCCGAGGTGGATCTGGTCGACTCGCTACTCAGGCACCCCGGTCTGGTCAGCGCGGGCCTCCTGCTGCGTGGTGAGCCCGGAGTGGGAAAGACAGCGCTTCTGGAATCAGCGTCATCACGTGCGACGGCCCGGGGAGTTCGCGTGCTTCGCGCCTTCGGTGTGCAGTCGGAAGCCGGGGTCGACTTCACGGTTCTGCATCAGATCCTCTACCCGCTGCGCCATCACGTCGACAGGGTCGACGACCAGAGCCGGGACGCCCTCCGGCGAGTCCTCTCCATGACGGCGGAGCAGTCGACGGATCCGCTGGTCTCGATGGCCGTACTGACCCTGCTCGGCACGGTCGCCACCGAGCATCCGCTGCTGATCCTCGCCGACGACATCCAGTGGTTCGACTCTGCCAGTGCGGCCGTACTGGGGTTCGTCGCCAGCCGCATCGCGGAAAACCCCGTCCTCTTTCTGGGTGCCGCACGCACGAAGGCCGACGGCCTCCTTCACCGCAGCGGACTGCCCGAGCACACGGTCAAGCCGCTCGAAAAGGAACCGGCCGCCGAGCTGCTGGATGCCCGCTGGCCAGGGTTGGGACCGGCCGTACGCCAAAGAATCCTCACGAGCGCCGCGGGCAATCCACGCGCCCTGCTGGAACTGCCCGCCGCGCTCAGTGACCGGCAGCGCTCCGGCCAGGACCCGTTGCCGGATCACCTTCCTCTGACCAGGCGGCTCCACGCGGCCTTCGCTCCATCCCTTGAGGAACTCCCCGCGCCGACCCGCGAGATGTTGCTTCTGGCCGCGTTGGAACCCCATGCCAATCTGCGGACGCTGCGGACCGCCGCGCGACGCTCCTCGGAGTCCGACGACCTCGCTCCTGCCCGGGATGCGGGTGTGGACTTCACGTATACGGCCGACGGCGTGGTGTTCCACCACCCGCTGACGGCCGCGGCGATCACGCAGACGGCACCGCTGCCCGAGCGCCGAGCCGCACACAAGTCGCTGGCCGCGTCTCTGGAAGGCAGCCCCGAGCGCAGGGCATGGCATCTCGCCGAGGCCACTGACGAACCCGACGAGACGGTGGCCCGGGCGCTGGACGAGACGACCCTGACCTCTTGGCGGCGTGGTGGGCCGTCCGCCGCCGGGTCCGGAGCCCTGGCCGGGACGACCATCCGCGGTGGGCGGCGCGCGCCCGCGTCCACAGCGGTGGCAGCCCTGGTACGGGCCGGCGAGCTCAGTCCGCGGCCTGCCGACCGGTCCCGGCGTCTGGTCGAGGCCGCCTACCTCGCGGCCCTCACCGGCCAACTCGACCAGGTGAGGAGGTTACTGGCGGCCGCGGAGCAGGTACCAGGCATGCGCACCAGTCTGCTCTTCGCCGCCAAGGCCCATGTCGTCAGCCACGGTGACGGCGATGTCGAGGCCGCCTACTGGCTACTGGCCCGGGCCCTGGACGAGGACATCAGCACCCCCGAGGACGGCGGCTGGGAGCGCTACGGAATCCTGTATGCCCTGCTGCTCGTCAGCATCTGTGCCCTGCGGCCCGAGCCGTGGAAGTTGCTCGATCAGGCCATGGCCCGGTTCGCACCTGACGAGGTGATCCCGTTCCAACTATGCTACGAGGCTTACGTCAACCCCGCCCGCAGCCCCGACGCAATCCGAAGCGGTCTCGCGGACGCCTTCGCGGCGGTACCCGAGGACGCGGCACCGTGGCAGCTCATTCCCCTGGCCTTCGCGGCCACCGCGATGGACTGCCTGGCCGACTACCGGTGTCCGGTGCTCCGCATGGTTTACCGGGAACGCGAGGGCGGCACGATGGGCATGCTCATTCCCGGACTGGTGGTGCTCTGCCACGACTCCTACGCCCACGGCCGGTGGGACGAGGCGGAAAAGCTGGCGCGGGAGGGACTGGAACTGGCCGGCGTCCACGGCTATCTCTTCTGGGAGCGTCAGCTTCGAGCCCTGCTGGCGGCGGGTGCCGCTCGGCGTGGCACGCCGGACCTCGCACAGGCGCGGGGTGACGAGAACGCCAACGCGGCGGCGCCTCGCTGGATGGAGGTGACGGAGTCGTACGGCCGGGAAGCCCGCACCCTCGCGGCCTTGTGCCAGGGCGACTACGAGGAAGCGTACGTTCAGGCCTGCCGGGTCGACCCGTCCAACGCCCCCGGCCCCGGTGTCCCGGGCCGCTGGCTGGGCCTCGACCTGGTGGAGGCGGCGGCCCGCACCGGACGCACCGATGAGGCACACGCCCACGTCATCGCCGCTCGGCGGGCCGGTATCTCCCGCATCAGCTCCCGTACTGCGCTGATCGTGGCCGGGGCCGCGGCCCTGGCTGCCCCCGACGCCGAGTCCGGCCCGTTGTTCGAAGCCGCCTTGGCCCTGCCTGAAGCGGCCCGCTGGCCATGGGAACACGCACGAGTCCAACTCGCCTACGGACAATGGCTGCGCCGCACACGCGACAGCCGCGCCCGCCAGCACCTCAACTCCGCGTTCGAGACATTCGACCGGATCGGTGCCAGGGCGATGGCCGAGCGAGCCCGCAACGAACTGCGTGCCAGCGGCGTGGGCTCCGTCCGGGTGAACACACCGCCGTCCGCGCTGACCGCCCAGCAACGACAGATCGCTGAACTGGCCGCCATCGGCCTGAGCAACAAGCAGATCGGCGAACGGCTCTTCCTTTCCCACCGCACGGTCGGCTCCCATCTGCAGCGGTTGTATCCCAAGCTGGGCATCACCTCGCGCGCCGCTCTGAGCAGCGCCCTGAAGGCGATGATCACAATGGACGAGCACACCCGGGCCCCGTAGGGGCAATACGGTGACTCTGTTGGCGATCTTGTGCGGGGTGCTGACGTAGCGTCCGTTATGCGGTTCGCTGAAGTGAGCGGGGTGGTGTCTCGGGGAGGGGCCCGCTTCGCGGACCTGTATCCGTGTGACGGGCGGCCGGGGTTGTCGCCGGGGTAGTTGGTGCTGGTCAGCGTGTTGCAGTTCGCGGAGAACCTGTCCGACCGAGCCGCGGCGAACGCGGTCCGCACGAGGATCGACTGGAAGTGTGCCCTGGGACTGGAGCTGAACGATCCCGGCTTCGACCACTCGGTGCTGTGCGAGTTCCGGCCCGGTTGGCCGAGGGGGATGGGGCCGACCGGCTGCTGCAGGTGATGCTGAACCGCCTGGTCGAGGCCGGGCTGCTCAAGGCCGGCGGCCACCAGCGCACCGAGGCCACGCACGTGCTCGCCGCCGTCCGCAGGCTCAGCCGCCTGGAGTTGGCCGGTGAGAGTGTGCGGGCGGCGTTGGAGCAGCTCGCGGTGCAGGCGCCCCACTGGCTGCTGGCGCTGGTGGAGCCGGAGTGGGACAAGCGCTACGGCCGAAAGGTCGAGATCGGCAAGGTGCCTGGCGGGAAGGCCGGCGTGACCGCGCTCGCCGAGACCTTCGGCCGGAAGGGCAGAAGCTGCGCCGGTGGTGGCGAACGCCTCAGGCGTCCCTCGGTGGCCATCGGGTTCACCGTCGTGGCGAACAGCACACGCAGCGGTTCAGGGCCCAGCCGCTGCCGGGCCCTGAACAGTGAGGACTTCGCCGGAACACGCCAGTTGCCCAGCAGCCCCAGCCCCTGCAGCCCTCGACGAGATGGCGCATCACTTCCAGATATGGAGCAGGCGAGCACAGTGCCAGCCCCAGCACGAAGTAGACCACCAGCCGCGCGGGAAGCAGCCGCTGGCGTTGCTCGGAGCGCCCGCTCGCAGCGGCCGACCTGGGCCGCTCCGAACCTGCGCGGCCTGATTTGCACGGTAGTGCAGTCAAATAGCGGATGGGGCGCGAGCCGTAGGGCCATAGCCTCAGGGCTGGGAAAGAGGTCGGTCAGAGGCATGGCAACGCCTGTACAACCCGGCGTTGTCTCACAGCGGTCCGGCCAAGTCCGGCGTACCCGCAACTGATCCACGGCCGGTCGAGAAGGGAAGTGATCACCATCATCAGTTCACCCAACGCACTGTTGTGGCGTGGCATCCTCGCGGTTGCGTTCGGACTGGTATCGCTTGTGTGGCCCGGCATTACTGTGGGCACATTCGTCTACCTGTTTGCCTTCTACGCCTTCTTCGCCGCGGCGAACGACGTCGTTCGCACATTCAACAGCAACCGGGCGGGGCCGGTTTTCGGCTGGCTGCTGCTGGCCATGCTGTCCGCCACGGGCGGGGCCGCCGCGCTGTTGTGGCCGGGCATCACGGCTCTGGCACTCACCCTCTGGGTCGCCGCGTGAGCGCTGGTCACGGGCGCTGTCGAAATCGGCATGGCATCCCAGGAGGGCGAGTCCGCCGGAGAGCGGGCGATGTTCATGCTGACCGGGCTGACATCCATCGCACTGGCATTCGCGCTCTTCGTCCGACCGGACGTGGGCGCGCTGTCCCTGGCGACCGTGTTCGGCCTTTTCAGCCTGATGTACGGGGCTTCGGGGATCGTCCTCTCGTTCCATCTGCGGCAGAGAGCGGCCTAGAAGCGAGCGTGGCGCGGGCGCGGCCCGTGCCACGCGATATCCGCGACCCCACGAATCAACTTCACGAGATAGGAATCACCATGGACAAGCTTTCGGACCAGCTCAGCAAGCTTGCGGACCGGACGAAGAAGGTCGAGGACACTGCTACGGCTGCCAAGGCGAAGAACCGCGAGCAGCTGGAGGCGAAGGAGACCAGCCTCAAGGCGTCCCTGGACGCCGCTGGAGCCAAGGCCGACGAGGCCAAGGCCCGAGCACAGGGCCGGCTCAGTGACGTCCACGCCTCGGTGGAGAAGCACTTCGCCGACCGCCGCGCGGCGAGCGCCGAGCACAAGGCCGAACGCGACCTCAAGCGGGCCGAACGCAGCGCCGATGACGCCGAACAGGATGCGGCCGACGCGATCGCCCTGGCGTACTACATGCTGGACCAGGCCGAATACGCTGTCGTGGACGCCGTACTCGCTCGCGCCGACGCCGACGATCTCGCCGCCCAGTAGGGAAACTTCCGCATGATGTCCGGCTCGGCATCACCGCCAGTGCCGAGCCGGACAATCCACCCCCGCTGCGACGTACCGGTCCGTCACGTCGAGGTCCGGGACGGGCCGTTCACCGGCGACACCGCTCGGCATGCCCGGACAGATTCGGGTACGGCGCCGGATGACGGACCTGCGGTGAGCCGCGGCCGCCGATCCTGCCGTGCCATCGCGAGCCGGCGGTACGAATCCGTGGGCACGGTTTCCGTCACAGCGGGTCCCGCTGTTCGAGGGCTGTATCCGGCGCGGTCGGCAGCGCGTGTCCCGGTCTACCGAGGCCTTACTCATCCGCAGGAAAGACAATCCTCATGCCCCAATCGGACCCGCAGCGGGCGCAGCCCCCTCAGCACCACCCCGTGGTCGCCGCCCACCTGGCCCGGCAGGCCTCCGACCTACAGGTACGCATCGCGGACGCCATCACCAAGTTCGCCGGCTCCATGCTCTTCGTCTACATCCACGCGGTGGGCTTCGCCGCGTGGATGCTCCTGGCCGAAGACAGCCCCTGGCCGACGCTGACCCTGGTGGTCTCACTGGAGGCGATCTTCCTCTCCACCTTCGTGATGATCGGCCAGAACCGCCAGGCCGCGTTCCAACAGGCCAAGGCCGACCACGACTTCGTCGAGCAGGAGCTTGAGCTGAAGACCAATACCGAACTGACCCGCGCCATCCACGCCATGACCAGTGAGCTGCACCAACGGCTGCTGGCCGGAGAAGAGAAGGCGGCTCTGCGGCGCGAGAGGTCGTGACCCGATGGAGGGCATCGCGTCAGTGGGCTGCAATTCGGATCGCCCCGCGAGGACGATGTCGCCCCGAATATGCTCAGCAACCAGCCGGACACTGCGCATTCAACCTGAGTATCGCGGCCTTGTCCTGCGGGGCCATCGCCACGCCCTTGACGGATGTATGCATGGACCCGGGCGTGAGAGGGCTGCCTGGACTTTCGTCGAGATTGCCGCGATAACACGGGCTGGCATGGGGTTTTCGGAAAACGCAGCCGCCAGGACGCGGGAGAAGTCATCCCATCTTTGTTGCTGATCCGCAACCTTGCCTGGGGCCGAAACCGGGCCAGAACTTCGACAGAGATTTCTGCGCCCGCGGCAACCTTTCGGCCCACGGCGGCAACTGGGTGGTGTCGGACCGGGGGGTCCGGTCGGACACCACAGCTGAAAGTGAGCACAGGAATGTCGTCTCGCCCAACCGAAGCGCCCGGGGGTCATCGTGCCGGCGGCGGCCATGCCCGCAGCCGTCGCCGTCGGCTGTTCACACACAAGGGCTTCTGGGCCTCCGTGGCCCTGGCCGTGACGGCCGGCTCCGTGGTCGCGATCGGATCGGCCTCAGCGGGGACAGTGGATTCAAAGACCTGGTACGTCCTGGTCAACAGCAACAGCGGCAAGGTGCTGGACGACCGCGCCCAGGCCACCAACAACGGCGCGGCGGTGGTGCAGTGGGGGCGCATCGGCGCGGACAACCAGCAGTGGCGGTTCGTCGATGCCGGTGACGGGTACTTCCGGCTGCAGAACCGGCACTCCGGCAAGGTGCTTGACGACTACGGCTGGTCCAGGACCGACGGCTCCAGCATGGTGCAGTGGAGCGATCTGAACGGCGCCAACCAGCAGTTCAAGCCGGTGAAGTCGAAGGGCGGCACGGTGCGCCTGGTCAATCGCTTCAGCGGCATGGCCGTCGGCGTCCGCGGCGCCGGCAAGGGCGACGGCAGCAGTGTCGTGCAGAGCCGCGACTCGGGCGGCGCCGACCAGCAGTGGCAGCTCGTCCCGGCCGGCAGCGTCGGCAGCGCCCCCACCAACCCGGCCCCGGGCACAACGACCCCGCCGGCCGCAACGTCCCCCGGCGCCGGCGGTGCAGCCGCCAGCGGCAGTGCCACCGCGAGCCGGACCCCGAGCCGGACGACTCCGTCGGCCGCAACCTCGCCCGCGGCCTCGGGCGGCAGCTCGACCGTCAGCTTCATGGGCAGCAGCAAGGTGCTCATCGGCGGCTCCATGTCCGACGCCTCGGCAGCCGCCGCGCCGTTCGACATGCGGTACGCCTATGTGCACAGTAAGCCCGCACCCTCCTCGGCCGCCTACTCGGCGGCGCGCTGCACGGACGCCTGGTCCGGTTGGTGGGGCTGCTGGAACGGCAACACCACAGCACCGGGCACCTACGTCACCTGGCGGGACAGCGTCACGGCGCAGGCGACCTACCAGGGCAGCCCGCGCCCGCAGAAGATGCTCTGGAGCTGGTACTCGCTGCGCGACCTCGGGGACATGGCGGGCGAGGGAGACGGTCCGGGCGAGGTCAAGGCCATCAACAGGGCGGACCTGCTCACCCAGTACCTCGACGACTACCGCTTCTTCCTCCAGAAGATCGGCAAGTCCCACGACATGATCGACATCGAACCCGACTTCTGGGGCTACGTGCAGTCCCTCGGCGATCCGCACCAGGTCCCCGCGAAGGTCACCAGCGCCGACCCGAAGGACTGCGGATCGCAGGAGAACAGCGCCGCCGGACTCTCCCGCTGCCTGATCTCGATGGCCCGCACCTATGCGCCCAACGCCACCGTGGGCCTGCACCTCACCTGCTGGAACTGGCAGAGCGACATCCCGGGCTGCGTCAAGACCTACCGGAGCCTCGGCGCAGAGAACGCCGACGTCCTGGTCGCCGATGTGTCTGACCGCGACTCCGGCTGGTACGCACAGCCGGCCCACGGCGGCTCCGACCACTTCTGGACCGCCCAGAAGGCCGCCGCCGCCCTGGCCTTCTACCGGACCATGGCCGAGTCCATGGGCAAGCCGGTGGCGCTGTGGCAGATCCCGCTCGGCAACATGGCACAGAACAACACCCTGAACCACTACAAGGACGACAAGGTCGACTGGTTCTTCGCGCACATGGACCAGGTGGCGGCCGCACACGTCGACGCGCTGCTGTTCGGTGCGGGGCAGGGCGAGCAGACGTCCGTGGAGACCGACGGCGGAAACCTGATCGGCAAGACGGTCGCCTACCACAGGTCCGGCGGTACGGCGCTCAGGTAGCCGGGGCCCGGCAGTGGACCGGTTCGGAGGGCCGTCGCCCGGATCCACTGTTGGGACTTGCTACGCTTCGCCCTGATTTTAGCGCTCACACTGCTGGGAGAGGACGGCCGGGGGACATGCTCCTCGATGACACGTCCGCGGAGTTCCACGCGTTCTTTGAACGCCACTACACCGAACTCGCCCGGTTCGCCCATCTGCTGACCGGCGAATCCGAGGCCGCGGACGACCTTGCCGCGGACGCCCTGGTGTCCCTGTGGCAGCGCTGGGACCGCATGCGCTCAGCCGACCAACCCCTGGCCTACGCGCGCGGCGTGGTGGCCAACATGTCACGCGAACGGATCCGCAGCGCGGTGCGGGAGCGACGCCGGGTCGCACTGTTCTGGTCCCGCAACCCGGAGCAGGCGGACCTGCCGGACCTGGCGGCGGTGCTGGACGTCCGCGCGGCGCTGGTCCGGCTGCCGTTCCGCAAACGGGCCTGCGTGGTGCTGCGCCATGCCCTCGACCTGTCGGAGAAGGAGACCGCGGCGGCGCTGGGGATATCCGTCGGCACGGTGAAAAGCCAGACCTCCAAGGGGCTGGCTGAGTTGGAGGGAATACTGGGCGCACGAGCGGCCGGGGACTTCGCGGCTGGGAGGAGGAACCGGTGAGCCGGGAGATCAAGCGTCAACTGCGGGAGAGCGCCCAGGCCTATCAGCCGGACCACGACCGGATGGCCGCCCGCGTCCGCAGAGGCGCCGTCGCCCCCGTCATCCGGCATCGCTCGCGCTCGCGTGCCAGGTCGGGGCCGCGAGCCGTCCTCGTCGGCCTGGCCGCGGCCCTCGGCCTGGCGACCGGTGGCTTCGCTGTCGCCGCCATCGTCCAACCGTCCCCGTCCCCGTCCGCGGGAATCGTCGGCCCCGCCACCGCCGTGCCGTCGCCGACCCCATCGGCGCGTTCGGCGGCCCCGACCCCGACATCGGCCGCTCCCAGCAGCGGGAGTGCCGTCCCGTCGGCGTCCCCGAGCAGCTTGCCTTCGGCTTCGGCTTCTGCTGCCGCGAGTCAGCTGCAGAGCGGGCCGCTCCGGTCGGCCGGCTCGGTGAGCGCCCACAGTTCGGTGTACTGGGAGGAGAACGACGTCACCCTCAGTACGACGTCGCCGCTCACCTCGCTCACCGTGGAAGTGCACATCGCGCTGACCGCCGCCGTGCGGGAGACCGGCACGTGGCGGACGCTGCCCAGCGACGACTTCACCGTCACCGTCCAGCGGACCATAAGTTCGCTGGTCTTCCGCTGGGTGCTCAAGCCGGGCCTGACCGTGCAGGTCGGCCAGCACGAGTTCGCCGCCCAGTTCAACCACATCACGGGTGCGCGCAGCGCCGCAGCCGACAGCTACCGGGTGGACGCCGGTGGGGTGGGCGGCACCGGCTCGGTCTGGGGCGGGTTCACCGGCCGCTGACGACGGGGGCCTCCCTGAGCGAGCCGCACCGGCCAGATCTCCGCCGACCTCGCGGCGGAGATCTGGTGAGGGACATTGCCTTGGTCGCCCGGGGTGTCACAAAGACGGCGTCAGAGACGACGGCATGCGCCGGACGTCAGCCCGCGTGAGCCTGCGGCTGACTGAGCTGGCCGCGCTGCGGCGGGATCCTGCGGTGCGGCTGCGGGCCGAACCGGTTCTCGTCGAGTTCGCCCTCGTCCGCCATCAGTAGCAGCACCACGATCGTGCCCACGATCGGCAGCAGCAGGAACAGGATCCACCAGCCGCCCCTGCCGGTGTCGTGGAGTCGGCGGACGATCACTGCCCAGGTCGGTACGGCGGTGGCCAGGCTGTAGACCAGGAACGGCAGTTGGCTGTGGATCGCGATGCCGAGGAGGTACAGGGCGCCCAGGATCACGGCCTGGAACAGGAAGAAGACCCAGAACTCCAGGCCCGCCGCGCGGCCGCGGAAGCCCGCGTAGTTGCGTAGAACTGCCAGGTACCAACCCATGAGCGTGCTACTTCCTCGGTGCTGATGGCCCGTCGCTCGGACGGGAGGGGGCGGACTGAAGGTGCGGCGAGGGGCCGTTCCACCGTTCCCCCCGAGCAGCTGCGTCACAGTCTCCCCACATCACCCCCACCAGGGCAACACGCCGGTCGGCCCCGCCGATCGGGGGGCGGCCTCTGCTCACCGCCTGCCGCTGCTCACCGGCCGTTCGGGCGGACCAGTCCCGTCTCGTAGGCGAAGACGGCCGCCTGGGTGCGGTCGCGCGGGCGGAGCTCTGTCAGGATGCGGCTGACGTGCGTCTTCACGGTCTGCTCCTGTAGGTGTAGAAAATCTATCCGTGCAGGTGGGAGGCGGGAATCGGATGGACGGGCCGGACTTCGGAGTCTCGATTCTGAACGCGTTCAATCGTCAGATTGAACTGCTGCTGCTGTCGGCAGGGCAGGCTTGCCGGGGTCTTGATATCAACCTTGCTCGAATTTCGTATCGTGGTGAGGTAGGGCGAAGGCGCTGTGGTTGGAGGGTGGCGTGGCTCGTACGGTGATCGACCTTGGATGACGAGAAGCTCGCGGCTGCGGCAGAGATCTTCGGTACCACGACGAAGGTGGCCACGGTGAACGCGGCGCTGGAAGACGTGGTCAAGCGGCGCAAGCGGGAGTCGTTCGCGGAGTGGCTGAAGTCCGGTGGCCTTCCCGAGCTCACGGGCGCGGTGCCCGCTGGACAGGAACCGCACCAGGCGGCATGAGCGTGCGCTACCTGCTCGACAAGTCCGCCTTAGCACGCTGGCCCCAGCCCTCGGTGGCGAGCATCCTGGATCAGCTTTCCTCAGCAGGGCGGCTTGCCGTTTGCGGGGCCGTGGAGATCGAGATCCTGTACAGCGCCCGGTCCAAGTCCGACGCCGACCGTATTCGGGACGAGCTCCAGGGCTTCGACTGGCTCCCGACGCCGGACGAGGCATGGGACACCGCCATCGCGGTGCAGGCCCGACTCGTGGAGGAGGGCAACTGGCGGGCACTGTCCATGGCCGACCTGATCATCGCGGCCACGGCGCAACGCCATGGTGCCACCGTGCTCCACTACGACGGCGACTTCGACACGATTGCCGCCGTTACCGGCCAGCCCACCCAGTGGGTCGTGCCGCCCGGGACCGCAGACTGATCGGCTGCAGGGACCGCATCGCAAGGCCGCGGCAACCCTCGAGCTGTGGACACAATGCTGTCTAAGCTTCTGAATCGTCAAAAATTCTGGGAGCTGCCGGTGTTGAACTGCGGACCAGAAGTGGCGAGCGGCTCTGTACTGGTTGGGAGCGGCGGCGAGCCGCGTGCTGAAGCGAGGACCAGAGCAAGCTTGTCGGCATTGCTGGGGGGCAGGGGGTCGCAGGTTCAAATCCTGTCGTCCCGACTCGGAGGGTAGTCCATAGTCGCAGGCCAGGGGCTGTACCTGACTCATCAGATACAGACCCTGAGTCGTTTCGACGCCTCTCGGCGCGAATGATTTTGGGAGCGGATTGGCAGCCCCTTACTCCCAGGGCGCTCCCAAGTCAATCCTGGTTGATTTGCCGTCACTCGATCGGGTCGAGGTGCGGAGTCTTCCGGCCGATGGGTGTGCGCGGAGCCCGATGCGCCGGTTGACCTGCAAATGACTTGAGCTGCTTTTGGGTAATGCCGGGTGCGCGAAGGGGGTCGTTGGTCAAGGGGTCGTTGAGGTCCTCGGCGTCCGCCTGACGGGTAGTCAAAGAAGTCAACTGCAGCTCCCGCGAGTTCAGCGCTCCCACGGAAGGCGCGAGGTCGGAAGTCGACGGCGCGCTACGGCCAGCCGGTGTTCGACGGCGTATGTGGCGGGGCTACTCCCCTGCGCCGGGTCCTGCGACACGCAGCGGCGTGCCGATATCTCGCGGAGGATCGAGACGCGCCTGTGCCGGAGATCCGCCTTTACTTCCCTACTCGCGGTACCGTCCCGCCATGGAGCTCGAACCTGCCGAGGCCGATCGGCGCCTTCGCCGCGCCCGCGTAGCCCGCCTTGCCACGGCATCCGTCGGCGGTGAACCGCATCTCGTCCCGATCACCTACGCGTTCGACGGCACCCACTTGTACTTCGTGATCGACCACAAGCCCAAGTCGTCGATGAACTTGCGCCGGCTGCGGAACATCGCCGAGAACCCGCAGGTGTCGGTCCTGGTCGACCACTACTCCGACGACTGGGAAGCCCTGTGGTGGGTCCGCGCCGACGGCCGCGCGAGAATCTGGGAGTGCGGCGACGCCCGGAACTCCGCGGTCGAACTCCTGGCCGGGTGCTACCCGCAATACCGCGAGCATGTACCAGCGGGCCCGGTGGTCGCCATTGCGGTGGGGCGCATCTCCGGGTGGTCGTACCGAGGCTGACTACTTGGAGGCTGGCGTATCGTCTCGCCGTACATGCATATGCAAGCGGAGGATGGAGGCCCATGGCTGAGGCCCTGTTCCGGCAGATCGCCGAATCGCTGCGCGCCGCGATCCTGTCTGGTGAGCTGACGTCGGGCACGCAACTGCCGTCGGAGAACGAGCTCAAGGACCGCTATGGCACGACGCGGGTCACGGTCCGCAAGGCGATTGCGCTCTTGAAGGCTGACGGGTTGCTCGTCAGCCACCAGAGCAAGGGCGTCTTCGTCCGCCCTCGGCCGGCGGTGCAGATGCTCACTACTGGCGCGAACTTCCGGCTGCGGCGCGCCACTGGTGCGCCGAACTACTCGGCCGAGGCCGCGGCGCAGGGGCGTACAGCTGTGCAACAGCTTCTCGGTGTGGACCAGATGGTGTCGGCGGCGCCCGAGGTCGCCGAGCGGTTTCAGGTGCCGGATGGCACTCCGATGGTGGTGCGTCGCTTGTTGTATGTCGTGGACGGTGAGCCGATGCAACTGGTGGACTCCTACTATTTGGCGTCGCGATTCGCAGGCGCGGCCGTGGCGGAGCCGAAGCGTGTCAAGGGCGGCGTCAGTGCCCTGATCGAGGACCCTGAGGGTCCGATCCAGCAGCGCATCGTGCAGTTCGTGGAGAATCTGGAGATGAGGATGCCGACGCCACAAGAGGCGGTGGTACTGGCAATTCCACCGGGCGTTCCGCTGGCGCGCGTGTTCCGCACCATGCACGTGGCCTCGGGCGAGATCGTCGAGGTACTGGACTCCCGGGTTGCTCCTGCCGAAAACCCATCCGTGCAGCTGAGGGACTTGTAGGGGGTTCCTGGGCGGAGCGGCTTGGTGTGGGTCTTGAGCATGTTCAACGGCTGTTCGGCTCATCCGCGCCGGTCGTCCCCGTCGGGCGGCTGGGTGCGGCGGTCGCGGCATGAGGTCGACTGTGCTGCTGCCCCTGGCTTACCTGACCGTTACGAAGACCTTTGCCGCGCTGCGTCTGTTGCCGATGGGCGAGCGGGCCAAGGATGTGGAGATCCTCGCGCTCCGGCATCAGATCACGGTTCTGGAGCGGCAGTTGGGCTGAAGCAGGGCGCGGTTCGCGCCCGAGGACCGTGCCTTCCTCGCCGCGCTCCTGGCCTCGCTGCCCCGCGAAATACTGCGCAGCCTGGGCCCGCTGGTCCGACCAGAGACGGTGCTGGGCTGGCACCGGAGCGTGGTCAGGCAGAGCGCGGACGTCCTGCTCGGAGCCGACTGACAACGGGGCGGGTGGCCCGCCCGCCCCTCGGTCGATGTCAGGCGGCGGTGCGGCCGGCGTCGGCGGCGAGCGTGGCGCCGGTGAGGTAGGCGGAGCGGTCGGTGGCGAGGAAGTGGATGACCTCGGCGATCTCGCGGGGTGTGGCGAGGCGTCCGAGCAGGGTGGTCTTGGCGATCTGGTCGGCGCCTTCCTGGCCCATGGTGGCGAGGACCATGTCGGTCAGGGTGGGGCCGGGGGCGACGGTGTTCACGCGTACGCCGGCGGGGCTGAACTCGGCGGCCCAGGTACGGGTCAGTGATTCGAGGGCGGCTTTGGTGGCGCTGTAGACGGACAGTCCCGGCATGCCGATGCGGGCGGCCATGGTGCTGACGTTGATGATGCTGCCCGAGCCCCGGGCGACCATGGCCGGGGCCAGGGCCGCGGTCAGGAAGTAGGGGGCCTTGATGTTGGCGGCCAGTGTGGCGTCGAAGCTCTCCTCGTCCTGTGCGGGGGTCGGGGCGGCGGGGAAGATCGCGGCGTTGTTGACCAGGATGTCCACGGGGCCGGCCACGTCGGCAAGGCGGCGCAGCGAGGCCAGGTCGGCGAGGTCGGCGGCGACGAAGCGAGCGATGCCGCCGGTGCCGGTGATGGCCCGGACGGTGGCCGCGCCGCGTTCGGTGTTGCGGCCGGTGACCAGGACATCGGCGCCGGAGGCGGCCAGAAGCTTGGCCGCCTCGGCGCCGATGCCGCCGGTCGAGCCGGTGACCAGGGCTGTCCTGCCGGTGAGTTCCATGACGTGTCCTTCCAGAAGCAAGGAATGGGTTGCACAGCCCACTGTGGCGGGCAAAAAATGGGTTGTCCAATCCAGAAAATGCTAGGCTTGGGTACCATGAGTACCGAGGCCAGGCAGTCGGCGGGCAAGCCGCTCACCCGCAAGGGTCGCGAGACGCGGCAGCGGATCGTGGCCGCCGCGGCGCAGCTAATGTACGAACGCGGCCTGACCGAGGCCACCCTGGAGGACGTACGAGCGGCCGCAGGGGTCAGCGGATCGCAGATCTACCACTACTTCGCCGACAAGCAGGCACTCCTGCTGGCCGTCATCGACCACCAGGCCCAGGCCGTACTGGACGCACAGGCCCCGCACTTCGACCGCCTGGATACCGTCGCCGGGTTGCGCCGATGGCGCGACGGCCTGGTTGAGTATCAGAAGCGGCTCCAGTGCCGCGGCGGCTGTCCGATCGGCTCCCTGGGGAGCGAAGTGGCCGAGAGCAATCCCGAGGCGCGCCTGGCTGTGGCCTCAGGCTTTCTTCGCTGGGAGGCCGCCATCCGGGCCGGCCTGAGCGCCATGCACGCGCGCGGAGAACTCGACGGCGACCCCGAGGACCTCGCCCTGGCCACCCTCGCGGCACTTCAGGGTGGTTTGCTGCTGACCCAGTTGCAGCGCCGGGTCCGGCCGTTGGAGGTCGCCCTCGACTCGATGATCGACCACATCCAGGACCGGACCGTCTCCTCTCCCAGCTGACCGCAGTCGGCCAAGGCGGCTGCTTTCGCCTCGACCACCGCTTCCGTCAACGGCTGCGCCGTGCCCAGGAGCAACCCTCTGCGCCTGCCCGTCTCCCAGGTCCAGCATCTGTGTGGGTGCCGGAAAACCATCCGCGCAGGTGGGGATTTGGAGGCGGGTGGGTGGGCCGGGACTTCACCATCTCGATTTTGAACGCGTTCGATCGTCAGACAGCACCTGTTGTGGTTTTGGCAGGGCAGGCTTGCCGGGGTCTTGATATCAACCTTGCTCGAATTTCGTATCGTGGTGCGGTGGGGCGAAGGTTCTGTGGTTGGAGGGTGGCGTGGCTCGTACGGTGATCGATCTGGATGACGCGAAGCTCGCGGCTGCGGCAGAGATCTTCGGTACCACGACGAAGGTGGCCACGGTGAACGCGGCGCTGGAAGACGTGGTCAAGCGGCGCAAGCGGGAGTCGTTCGCGGAGTGGTTGAAGTCCGGTGGCCTTCCCGAGCTCACGGGTGCGGTGCCCGCTGGCCAGGAACCGCACCAGGCGGTATGAGCGTGCGCTACCTGCTCGACAGGTCCGCCTTTGCGCTCTGGCCCCAGCCTTCGGTGGCGAGCATCCTGGATCCGCTTTCCTCGGCAGGGCGGCTTGCCGTGTGTGGGGCCGTGGAGATAGAGATCCTGTACAGCGCCCGGTCCAAGTCCGACGCCGACCGTATTCGGGACGAGTTCCAGGGCTTCGACTGGCTCCCGACGCCGGACGAGGCATGGGACGCGGCGATCGCGGTGCAGGCCCGACTCGTGGAGGAGGGCAACTGGCGGGCACTGTCCATGGCCGACCTGATCATCGCGGCCACGGCGCAACGCCATGGTGCCACCGTGCTCCACTACGACGGCGACTTCGACATGATTGCCGCCGTTACCGGCCAGCCCACCCAGTGGGTCGTGCCGCCCGGGACTGCGGACTGATCCTGTGGGGTTCATCCTCTGCCGGTGAGCATCGAGGACTGGTCCGCACCGGAACGCCGACGGGCCGTCAGCTGGTGGGCCGAGGACGGGATGGTGTCGGAGCTCCACCTCGTCAAAACTCCTGGGAGCAGCAGGTGTTGAACAGCGGCCGAGCGCTCGCCGAGCCGGTCCGGTGCGAGATCACCTGACCGACGTCGAAGACGAATCGATGCTGAGATTTGTCCCGTTTCCAGAAACTATGTCGTTCCAGACACTGCCGTTGCTGGAGTTTGACGACGTAGAGATTCCCACCGAATTGGACTTCACCGTGTCACCGATGATGCGGAACTGGTCGACGCCGGTGGCTTCGGAGTTCATGATGATTCCGGTTTCGCCGTTTCCGTTCACCGTGTCGCTGAGCAAGTCGATGTAGGTCGAGTCGGCCGCCCGAACGCCGCGGAAGTAGTTGTTGCTGAGGGTGGATCCTTGCACGGTGATGTTGTCGGAGTAGGAGATGTTGAGGCCGTTTGCCGTGGAGCCGTCAGACAGCGTGCTGTTCTGTACGTTGGCCTTTGACACCCGTCGAAGATAGACGTTGTGGCTGTAGTACAGAACACCGCCGTTGTCATGGATGTTGCTGGTCCGGATGGTCAGATCGCTCGTGCCTTTGGCTTGGAGACCCATGAGGCACTGGGTGATCTGAACGTTGTCGAAAAGTACCCGGTCATTCGAGGCGCTGGTGTCCGTGAGGTAGATGCCGTAGTTCTTTCCCGGATCGCTGGCGTAGCTACGCTGGGTACGCGACAAGGCGCAGTCGACCTTGAAGCTGCGGAAAATGATGTTGTTCAGCCCGCCGCTCCGGCCATCTACCATGATCACCATGTCGGTCCCGAGTGCGTTGTAGAGGGTCGTCAGCCCCGAGCCGGTCGAACCTTGACCTTGGATGGTGACATTACTTCGAGGGATGATGGGCGCGGTGATGTCGAACCTGCCGGACGCAAGGTTCACTGTTCCCCCGCCTGCCTTGGATGCCGCATCCACTGCTGCCTGGATATTTCCTCCGGGGCTTACGTTGAACACGGGCGACGCGACTTGGGCCGGCAGTGCCGGCAGCGTTGCCGGCGCCCCGTCCGCAAGTGCCAAATTCGGGACTGAGGTGAGGTAGATTGCTATCGCCATCATGGCAATGATCAGCTTGAGTGCGAGTTTGAGTGCAGCACTCGTATTGGGGGCGGATGATCTCGATCGGATTTGATTCCGACTGCCCAACTTCATCATTGTTGGCCTCCGTTTTTTGGCGTCCGTCTTGGCGGCGTTGCTGTTGTAGAGGATCTTGATCTGGTCGTTCCTGACGCGGGTGGTGGCCAGTGCGATCTGCGTGGCGTCGGTGTTGGGCCGGGTTGCCGCGGTGTCGGTCGTCCCGAAGTCGTCGTCCGCGGCGGGTTGGAAGTACGCGGACGTGTGGGTGTACGCGCGGTAGATCGCCCGTAAGGGGGTGGTCAAGACCGAGCTGGAGATCGAGATCCGCGCGATGGGCCGCATCTGGGCCTACGGAGCCACCGCGGACAGGTTCTTCTACCCGATGCCCTGTGTGGCGGCGAGCGGCAGGGGCAGGGTGTGGCAGTAGAAGCCGCCCGGGCGGCGGGGTCCGACGTCGATCTGGTCCAGGCTGTCCACCACGCCCTGGTCCAGCCAGCCCAGGACCTCGCCGTTCAGGAAGATCTGCAGCGCCAGCCCAGTTCGAGCACCGGGGCGTAGTCACCACCCCAGAACTTGACCGACACGTAATTGGCCACCTGCAGGTCGACCCTCATGGTGAAAGCACTCGTACCCCCCACCAATCGGCGGCGCGCCGGGGGGTCCACCACTGACCGGCCACCACGGCGGCGGCACTGACGAGTGCGCCCGTCCGCAGCACGCTGCGACGGCTCATGCCGCCGTGGTCTTTGGGCGCTACGTCGTTCGACGAGGTCGTTCATGCAAGCTCCTTGGCTCCGGGTGGGGTGCCGCTCTGCGGCTCTGGGCCCGAACGGCGATTGGAGCAGCGCACGGCGGCCGGGGGCAGACGCCTCTCAGGGCTCCCGAACAGCAAGCGCTTGTGTGGAAACGTAAGGCCCAGGTGCTCGCAGGGCAATACTCAGGGACGGTTGTGTTTCGATCCGTTGTCGCCCAGGTTTCCCACTCGCCGCACCAGAGGGTCTACAGGCTTACCTTTTCGCAGCTCATACCGGGTATTGCTGGCCCCCGATCACGGCTGCACTCCTGTTTCGCTGACCGGCAGTATCGACCTCGCTAGCGTGGCAAGCGTTCTCTACATCCGGATTCCCCCGGCCCCGAGCCGCCTCACCGTCGGTGCCACATCGGGCGACAGGCGTCCCCTGGGGCTCTTCGCCATAGCACCAGAGCACCAGCCCTCCCTGTTCCCCCGGGCTGCTGAAACGTCTCAAGGGGTCCTGGCGCCCCGCCAGACGGCGGTCCGGTCGTGAACGACGCCGAGGCGTCGTTCTCTGGCGTATCCGGCGCACGTTGAGCTGGCGTTCGCCATCAAGACTCCACGTGTTGCGGCCATCCCTCGCCCGGAACAAGTGGGCCGAGAACTCTGATTCGCGAGCGATGATCGGTTGAGCCCGGGACGGCAGCGCCAGGCGAGAGTCGACTGCGCAACCCGCGGCGCGTGCGATCAGGCCCCGGCAGCCCCGCTCGCCGGTGGCACTGCCCTCGCGCAACGCCTCGGGACGTGCGATCGGCGTCGACGCGCGGACGAGGGTGCGGGCGAACCGCCGTCCGCGTTCACGACCCGGGCCACCGCCGTTGACGGTGTCAACCGGGGGGGTTTGGGACTCTCCCCGGGCAAGGGTGAGCGCGGTGCCGTCCTCCCGGCGACGTTGTGGGCCTCTCGTCCTGGAGCGCCTCCCTGCTGGCCACGGTGGAAGCCATGGAGCCCGTCCCCGGTCTGCGCGACGTGCGCATCGTCCAGGCGGTGGGCGGTGTGGGGGATCCGGCTGCCGCGGCGCACGCCACCCGGCTGACCGGACGCTTGGCCCAGCTCGCCGCGGCAGAGGCCTCCTATCTGCCGGCCCCGGGCCTGGCCGGCTCGGCCGAGAGTGCCCAGGTGCTGCGCCAGGACCCGTTCGTTGCCGCGTCGCTGGGACAGCTGGACGACCTGAGCGTGGCCCTGGTCGGCGTCGGTGAGGTGCGCCCTTCGAGCACCCTGGCCCGCAGCGGCAACGCCTTCGCCCCGGAGGAGCTCGGCGCTCTGGAGCGGATGGGCGCGGTCGGCGACATCTGCCTGCACTTCTTCGACGCCGACGGCAAGCCCGTGTCCTCCGCGCTGGACGAGCGGGTCATCGGCATCAGCCGCGAGCAACTGCTGGCCGTGGAGCGCCGCGTGGGCGTGGCCGGCGGCGAGCGCAAGCACGAGGCGATCCGTGGCGCACTGCGCGGTGGGCTGCTGCACGTCCTGGTGACCGACCGCGCAACCGCCCAGGCGCTGCTTGCCTGAGCGGCGGCGTAGCGTGGCGGGGCACGGTGCCGCGCGCACTTACTCGTCGCAGAAGACGACGAGACGCGGTGCGGGTGCGTGCTCGTCGTCGATGACCGCGACATCCGGTTCGAGCCTGCCGCGGCGCAACGTCTCTCCGCTCCGGGGATCGATGACGCGGTAGGTGCGGGGCAGTTCCTGCGTACGAGCGAGCTGCAGCGTGCCGCCGAACTCCTGGTAGGCGATGTACAGCCGGCCCGGCACGCTCAGGCCGTGCGGGCATAGGCAGAGGTCCCAGCTCGGCTGCATGTCCGTGGTCGGCAGGCCGTCCAGGATCTTCCCGACCAGGCCCACGTATGCGGCGCCCTCGAAGTCCAGCGCGCTGCGCCAGTCGCCACTGGGTGCGAGGAACACCTGGGCCTGGCCCGGCTCTTCGGGCCGCTGCCGCCACTGCCACACATTGGCCGCTCCGTAGACGACGCCCATGGTGCCGCCGGCGCACAGGTTGCCCCATGCCTCGTTCCCCTGCCACCAGCCTGAGCCTCGCCACGCGTGGAGTGTCTGCTCGTAGGTCGGCTCGCCGTTGGCCACAGCCCGGGCAGGGGTGTTGCGCCACATGTCGGCGACCCGCTCCGGGACGTGCTCGCCGCTGTGGCCTGTCTGGCACCACTGGAAGTCGAGCCAGTCGGCGTCCTGGTGGGCCCGGTTGTGGCCGTGGGGGCGGTAGTGCACACCGGTCGGCTGGCCGTAGCAGTCCCAGTGGTGCACCTCGGCGCCGCCCGCGGCGACCTGCCGCTCCTCGCCGGATTCGTCGGCGCCGACGAGGTAGACAGCTGGTCGGGCGCCGTAACGGGCGACGAGGTAGCGGCAGTAGCGTGCGTACTCCTGCGGCGGTACGACGGTGCCGGCGGTGTCCAGGCCCTTCCAGCCGAAGCCCTGGAAGACCGGTTGCAGCACGGGGACGATGCCGTGCTCCGACAGGACGTCGATCAGCTGGTCGAGGTACTGGAAGTACGACGGGTTCAGCTCGTTCAGCCGGCCGCCCGGCAGGTCCTCGAACCCGACGTCGAATCCTTCGTCGGCACCGCGTTCACGCGGGCCGACGGCGCGCATGTCCGGCTGTACCGTCATCAGCAGCGCCGCATTGAAGCCCTTGGCTGCCCGGTCGGCGGCGTAGACGCGGGTCTGCTCGACAGTCGCCCGCCACGGCAGCGCCCATGCGGTGTCCGCGACCAGCAGGGCAGGAGCGCCGTCGGCATGGACCAGGCTGCGGGCGCCGGGGGACATCCGCCAGAAGCCGTGCTGCTCGAAGCGGTTGCGTGCGGCGGAAGCGTCGACCTGGATCGTTCCCCGTGCACCGCGCAGCCCCGGGTCGTCGACAGTGGCGTCGGTTGCCCAGTGCCAGGTGCCGGTGGTCTGCGGGGAGGCGAAGCGCACGCGCCAGGTGCCGTCTCCGTCGTAGAAGGCGGGACGTCGCAGCGTCGTGCCGTCATCGTGGGTGAAGTCGGCCCAGACGTCGACGGTGACGTACGGGTTCTGGTGCTGGTGGGCGGCGGCCAGTTCGATTTCGCATGCGCGCCAGGCGCCTTGGCACAGGAGGGCGGTCGTCATCGGCTCTCTCCGGCCACGAAGACGCGCACGTCCCAGGCATCGAGCTGGATCGGGCCGCCCGAAGCCGTGGATCTGCCGTCCAGGGCGTCGGACAGTGCTGTGGGGGCCTCGATCCGCACAGGGTTCCAACTCCAGTTGTGGACGATGTGGACGCTCCTTCCGTCGGTGGAGGTGCCAGTGGTGGCGGTGACGGAGCCGGGCAGGTCTCGCCAGCCGCTGACCGGGGCCGGTGCCAACCACCGTGCCAGGGTCTGCGCCAGGGCCGGACCGGGCACGGTGCCCACGCAGGTGACCCGTCCCGCCCCGTGCGCGCGGGTGGTGACAGCGGGCCAGCGGCCGAAGTGCGGGTGGTCGTATTCGACGAGCGTCTCGGCGTCCAGCGGCACCAGGGCGTCGGCCCAGCGGGTCGCCGTGGCGTCGTGGGGCAGGTCGAGCGGGGAACCGGGAGCGGCGCGCAGCCGCAGATCGCTCGGCAGATTGCTGAATTCGTCGTAGTGCACACCCGCAGCGACTGCCAGACGCCCTGGTGCGGGCTCGTGGCGGGCGCGGCCCAGGTGGTCGGCGTACGCCGCGAGCCAGTCGAGCGTCGCATCCTCGGCGAGGTAGAGGCCGGGGACGAGCAGGACCCGGTGGCGTCGCGCGGCGAGCTCTGGCGTCATCGCGTCCCGCGTGACCAGGAACGGCGCCTGGCGCGAGGGGGCGCCGTCGAGCACCGGCTCCAGCCAGTCGAGGTCGAACCGGCCGCTCGTAGGCTCCCAGGTCGACCACACCGATTCGCCGACGCGGATGACCGAGAACTTCGCCTCCGCCATCAGGTCCAGGTCGGTCTTGAGCCGTTGGTGGGGCTGGTACTCGTGGTAGTAGGCGGCGCCGAACAGTATGCGGTCGGGCAGGGCGGACATGGAGCGGACCTCCGTTAGGTGGATGTGCGAGATCTCCGATGCTGGATCAGATCTCGCGGTAGTCGAAGAGGTCGAAGTCGGCGTTGAGGCCGGCGCCGGTGAGGTCCTGGGCTGCCATAGCGAACACCGAGCCGGTGAAGCCCCAGTTGACGATGCGGCCGGAGACGGAGCGGGTGGCGTACTCGTCGGAGAGCAGTGAGGCGTCGAGGGACGGCCCGATTGCCTGCCACTCGACTCCGTCGAGGGACCAGGCGAAGCGGACGGTCGCAGCCTGCGCTCGGGCTCGAAGGTGCAGTGGTGCATCGCCTTCGACCGGGACCACGGCGCTCTCGGTATAGGTCTGGTAGTTCAGGCTGCCCAGTCGCAGCACTCGTCCGTCCCGTTCGTCCCAGGTCAGGTGGAGGTAGTGCCAGAGTTTGGTGTTGTAGAAGTGGACCAGGCCTGCCATCTGCCGGGGGTTGGTGGGGCGGAAGTCGAGCAGGGTACGCGCTTCGGCGTTCAGGGCCGTCTGCCGGTGGGCGACCAGGCTCTGGCGGTGTGCGGAGGCAAGGGACTGCTGTCCGCGCAGCCGAAGGTGACCGGGGCGTGAGCGGAGGTCGACCCAGCTCGGGTCGGCATGCAGACGCAGTGTCAGCAGCCTCGGGTCCAGTGAGCCGTCATGGCCCGGGTCGTTGAAGTTGTCGCGGAAGCGGTACGTCGGTGTGTACTGTGTCGCGCCGGCTTCGACGGGGCTGTCCTTGTTCTCGGAGTCCAGGCCGGGAGACGTGGCAGCTGCCGGCGTGGCGACCACGAGGGCGGGACGCCGGCGGCTGATCCGGGGCCAGCCGTCGGGGCTCCACTGAACCTGGGCCAGGGCGGACTCGCGTCCCAGGATGCTGGGCCCGTTGTCGGGCAGCATCCTGGCGCACAGGTACGCCATGTACCACTGGCCGTCCGGGGTTTCCACCAGGCATCCGTGTCCGGCTTTCTGCAGCGGGTTTCCCTTGTCGTCGCGCGTGGTGATCAGCGGTCCTGCGGGATCGAGTTCGTAGGGGCCCTCGATCGTGCGGCTTCGGGCGGCGACCGCTCCGTGGCCCGTGCCGGTGCCACCGTCGGCGACCAGCAGGATGTACCAGCCGTCGCGGTGGTACAAGTGCGGCCCCTCGGTGACGCCTGGTCCGGTGCCCCTGAGGATTCGGTGGATCGGTCCGACCAGGCGCCGTTGCTCGCGGGACCACTCCTGAAGGGTGATGCCGGCGAAGTTGTCCCGCCCCGGTCGGTGTTCGTAGTCCATCGCGACCATCCAGGTGCGGCCCTGGTCGTGGAAGAAGGAGGGGTCGAACCCTCGGTTGTGCAGGGGCGCGGGGTCCGACCAGGGGCCGGTCGGCGACGGGGCGGTCACCACGAAGTTCTGCAGGTCGCGGTAGGGCCCGATGTTGCTGACCATGTGGGTGTAGACGAGGTAGAACAGCCCGTCCGCATGGCTCAGGCACGGCGCCCAGGCGCCGCCGGAGTCCACGGTGCCCACCAGGTCCAGCAGCCGTGGTTCGTCGAGCGCGCCGCCGAGCGGTTCCCAGTCGACCAGGTTCTGGGAGCGGTGGAGGGTGACCCCGGGAAGCCATTCGAAGGTGGAGGTGGCCAGGTAGTAGTCCGCGCCGACACGCAGGATCGAGGGGTCCGGGTGGAAGCCGCGCAGCACCGGATTGTGGATCGCGGGTATGGATGGCTGCGGGATCGGGTCGGCCGCGCCGAGGCCGGCCATAGGGGTCACTGCCATGGGAGGAGAACTCCAGGTGTGCGGTCCGGATCGCGGTCGATCCCACCTGGAGGGGTGGGAACGGCACGGTTGCCGGAAGGACGGGCCCGCAGGGCCGCCTCACAAGGGTGGGGCCCGTGCGCCACGGCACACCTGAACGTCGACATCGGAGGGGTCGGGGAAACCCGGCGGTGTCTGACGGTGACTCGATTCGAAACGGGAGCTTAGGCGTCGGTGGTCCCGGCTGCAACCGGTGCGGTGCTGGCGCGCACCATCAGCCGGGTCGACAGCTCGATGCGGCGGTTGTCCGGCGCCTCGCCATCCATGATCCGTACCAGGGTGCGGATCGCCTCCGCACCCATCTCGGCGAGCGGCTGGCGCACCGTTGTCAGCTCCGGCACCGCCCAGCGGGATTCGGGCAGGTCGTCGAAGCCGACGACGCTGATGTCGTGCGGCACGCTCAGGCCGCGCTCGCGGATGGAGCGCAGGGCGCCGAGGGCCATCGGATCGGAGCAGACGAAGACCGCGGTGGGTGGTTCCGGCAGGTCGAGCAGGGCATGCATCTGTTCGCCGGCGACCTGTCCGTCGAAATCGCCGTGCCGGATGTAGCTGGGCGGGATGCGTACGTGGGCGGCGCGCATCGCGGACCGGTAGCCCTCGACCCGCAGTTCGCTGCAGTACCGGCTGCGTCGTCCGGCGATCAGCGCGATCCGGCGGTGGCCGAGGTCCAGCAGGTGCTGCACACCGCTGCGCGCGCCCTCCCAATTGGTGGTCGCTACCGAGTACGCCTGCGGGGGAGGGGCGGCGGCCGGATCGATCATGACGTACGGGATCGCGTTCTGCTCGAACCACGCGAGTTCGGAGGCGGAGACGTGCGCGAGGTTGGTGACCACGCCGGCGGTGCCGCGTGCCGCTATGCGGTCCAGCCATCCGCGGGTGGCCCGGTTGTGCCAGGTGCGACCCAGCATGGCGTTGACCGCCAGGTGCAGTCCGGCCTCCTGGACGGCTCCTTCGGCTCCGGCGAGGATCTCACCGGTCCAGGTGGTGTCCAGCGAGTGCACGATCAGGTCCACCGTGCGCGCCCGCTGTCCCGTGGCGGGCCGGTTGTCCAAGCCCCGGCGCTGGTAGCCCAGCCTCAGCAGCACTTCCTCGACATGGCGCCTGGTCTTGGCCGCGACGTCCTCGCGGCCGTTGAGGACTTTGGAGACCGTGGGGACCGAGACACCCGCTTCGCGAGCCACCTGGGCCATGGTCGGTCCGTGTCCCACCTGTTTCACTCGGCATCTCCTCGTGGTGTTGATCTGCCGGACGCACAAGCGCCCTCTCCCAGGGCCGACCGGGAGAGGCATGCGCCGGTCCACCGGTCGAAAGTTTTTCGACCTTTCGACAGCAGGTCACCTAGCCGTTGACGTTACCTGGTGGCAATCCTACGTTTGCAACCGCCCACCGCAGGCAACACCCCAAGCCCGTGAGTCGGCCACCTGAAACTGTATCGAAACTACTGCTCGATTCACCGCAATCAGAGACGATCACAAGCCCCCAGTCGGCCGCTTCGGGAGCGGCGGGGGCCGTGTACGTCCGCACGGTCACCACACACCAAGCGCAGGGCGGGAACGCCCCGGACGAAGGAGTCACCATGCGTAGAGCAAAGCTGCACCCGGCAGGGCGAAGAGTTCTGTGCGCCGGGCTGGCGATGGGAATGGCGGGCGTGCTGGCTGCCTGCAGCAGCGGCAACGGCGGTGGCGCGACAACGGGTAGCAGCTCCGCAAAGCCGGTCACTCTGGACTTCTGGGGCTGGCAGGACGGCCAGCAGGCCCTGGTGAAGGCCTTCAACGCCAGCCACCCCGGCGTGACCCTGAAGTACACCAAGCTGACCGACGCGGTCACCGCGCTGACCACGCTGAGCAACGCCGTCAAGGCCGGCAACGCGCCGTGCCTGGTGCAGAACAGTGCCGAGAACCTCACCTCCCTGGTGGCCCAGGGCATCCCGGCGGACATCACCCAGTGGACCGACCCGCACAAGGCCGACTTCAGCGCCGCCGCGTACGCCTATTCCACCATCCAGGGCAAGGTCTATGCCGTCCCGACCACCACCTCGCCCGCCTTCACCATCTACCGCACCGACGTCTTCAAGAAGTACGGCCTGACCGCGCCCGCCACCTGGAGCCAGTTCATCGCCGACGGCAAGGTGCTGGCCGCGCACGGCGTGCACATCACGAACTTCGCCGGGGAGGACCCCACCTCGCTGATCACCCTGGCGATGCAGGCGGGAGCGCACTGGTACACCATCGACGGCAGCTCCTGGAAGGTCGACTTCCAGGCCGCCGCCTCACTCAAGGCCGCCGCCGTGGTCCAGCAGATCATCGACGGCGGCTTGAACTCCAGCATCTCCTTCGCCGACTACGCCGCGGTCCAGCGCAACTACGACAACGGCGGTACCGTCACCCGGCAGATCTCCACCTGGCAGATGTCCGGCATGGTGAAGAACTTCACCAAGTCCGACGGAGAGTGGGCGCTGGCCCCCTGGCCCACCTTTGACGGCGAGAGCGCCGCCATCCCCGCGGGCACCAACAACGGCGCCGGGATCACCGTGGTCACCAAGCAGTGCAAGGACACGGCGCAGGCCGCCGAAGCGGCGCTGTGGATGTCGACCAACCCCGGCGCGGTCGGGACCATGGCGGACCCGGCCACCGGATCGGGGTTCTACCCCGCAGTTGCCGACGCGACGCCGTACCTGGACAAGGTGATCTCCGCCAAGCTCCTCGGCTCGAACACGGCCGCGGCCAAGCCGATCATCGTGAACAGCGTGCCGACCATCGTGACGGGTTGGACCTACGGGCCGGACTGGACCGCGATGGGCCAGGAGATGGCCTCCGGCTGGGCGAAGGTGATGAACAAGCAGCAGACCGCTGTGCAGCTGCTCGCCCATATGCAGCAGTGGACCGTCAGCGACCTCAAGTCCCGCGGCATCAGCGTCGAAGGCTGACACATCCTGCGAGGCCTCCTGGCCTCTCACGGGCGGCCTCCGCTCTGAACACGGCCGCCGGGCCGACCGATCCAAGGAGCTCCACTGATGTCCGGTCAGACCATCACCGCGCCGGTGACCGGCGCCGCCGGTCCGGACCCCGGCCCACGACCGGCCCGGCACCGCCCGCGCCTGGGAGCCCAGGCATGGAAGGGGGCGGGGTTCACTGCCCCCTTCTTCCTCGGCTTCGTCCTGCTGTTCCTGCTGCCGTTCGGCTACGCGATCTACCAGAGCCTGTTCCTGGTCCAGTCCTCCGGGCTGGGCCTGGGCGGATCCAACTCCACGGTCTTCGTGGGGCTGCGCAACTTCACCCGCGGCCTGTCCGATCCGGACTTCCGGGGTGCGGTGCTGCGCACCTTCCTGTTCGCCTGCGTCCAGATCCCCGTCATGCTCGGCGTCAGCCTGATGATGGCCCTGCTGCTGGACGCGGCCAAGCCGCGCCTGGCGAACAGTTTCCGAATCCTGCTGCTCGTGCCCTACATGATCCCCGGGATCGTCGCCGCGATCATCTGGGTAAACCTGTACAGCCCCGACGTGGGCCCGCTCACCCCGCTCGGCAAGACGCTGGGATTCGGCTGGAACTTCTTCGCCCCAGCGATGGTCTGGCCGTCCATCGGCAACCTGCTGACCTGGCACGGCATCGGCTACAACATGCTGATCATCTACTCCGCGCTGCAGGCCGTGCCACGTGAGCTGTTCGACGCCGCTCGCGTGGACGGCGCTTCGGAGCTGCGCATCGCCTGGTCCATCAAGGTCCCGTTCGTGCGTACCGCTCTGGTGCTGACCGGCATGCTCTCCATCATCGGCATGCTGCAGATCTTCAACGAGCCGGCCCTGTTCCGACACGTCACCCCGCAGACGGTGACCCAGAACTTCACCCCGATCATGATGATCTACAACCAGGCGTTCGTCTCCGGCAACTACAACTACGCCTCGGCTCTGTCCGTCATCCTGGCGGTCGTCGTCGGCGCGGCATCCTTCTTCTTCTACCGCCTGACGAACCGGAAGCAGTCATGAGCGTCCTCAGCAGTCCTCGCGGCCGCGGCGGTGCGGCGCGCACTCCCGCCGCCAAGCACGCCAAGCCGCTGATCACACTGGGTCTGGCCGCCTTCGTGCTCTACTCGGTGGCCCCGGTCTGGTGGCTGCTGGTCGCCAGCACGAAGGACCAGCCGGCGCTCTACTCCAGCAACGGCCTGTGGTTCTCCGGCATGCACCTGTGGGAGAACGTCAGGCAGGTGTTCACCTACGACGGCGGGATCTACCTGCGCTGGATCGCCAACTCCCTGCTCTACGCCGGCGGCGGCTCCCTGGCCGGGACACTGATCGCGATGGCCGCCGGGTACGGACTGGCCAGGTTCGAGTTCCACGGCAAGCGGCTGGCCTTCGGGCTGATCATCGTCTCGTTCCTGGTCCCCACCGCGCTGCTGACCCTGCCGCTCTACCTGCTGTTCTCGCACCTGGGTCTGGTGGACACGCCCTGGGCGATGCTCATCCCGACCTGCATCAACCCGTTCAGCGTCTACCTCGCCACGGTCTACACCGAGGCGGCGATCCCGGCCGAACTCCTGGAGGCGGCCCGGATGGACGGCGCCGGCGAGGTGCGGATCTTCTTCAGCATCGTGCTGAGGATGATGACCACCGGCGCGGCCACCGTGTTCCTGCTCGCTTTCGTCGGCACCTGGAACGCTTTCTTCCTGCCGCTGACCATGCTGCACAGCGAGAAGAACTGGACCCTCGCACTGGGCCTGTACGACTGGAGCGGCAAGCGCCTGGAGTCGGGCGTCGACCTGACCAGCCTGGTGCTGACCGGCGCCCTGCTCTCGATCATCCCGCTGGGTGCCCTGATGGTCGCCATGCGGCGCTACTGGCGCAGCGGCGTAACCCTGGGCGCCCTGAAATAGCCGTCACCGCCCGAACCCATGCCCACCCGCAGCAACCCGTCGCCGGTCGCAACCGCCGTGCGCGGCGTCCCCCATGCCGTGTCCTGGCTGATTGAAGCGCTACTCCCACTGATCCGTCCCAGTCCGGTCCGGGGACGGGCCCGACCGCGACCATGGTCATCCACCCGGTGCTCGACACCGACACCGTCGGCGCAACCCCCCGACCACGCCGGTGGGCATCCACGCTCGGCGTTCGAAACGCCGGTGGCATCGATGCAGCCGACTCTCAGGCGTCCTACCTGCAATTCAACATCAGCCCAGCGGTGGTGCCAGGAACGATCGTTTCCGCGACGATCGTCCTGACCGCGACGCCGGATTCAACAGCCCCCGTCGGAACTCAGCTGACCTCGGCGTTCGTCGCGGACGACACCTGGAACGGGGAGCAGGTCACTCGTTACGACCCCATCTTCACGCTCACCGGAGCCACACAGCCGACAGCCACCGACATCGCCGGGTCCACCACCCCGCTTCGGGCCGACCGCGGCGCGGTGCGCTACGCCGGCGACGTCACCTCCGCCGCCCGGACCAAGAACGAGAGCGACGGCGACGGCCGGCTGTCGCTGCGGATCTGGACAGATGATCAGAACGCGGCGGCGCAGTTCTACAGCGACGACCACTCCATCGGTGACAACCGTCCCGCCCTACTGGTCACCTTCAAGCCGACCACCGATCGAGACAGGAAGGACGCAGCGGATGCCGCCAAGGACCTCGCCGATGCGCGCGAGTACCTGCGTCGACTCGGGCCGGTCAAGCATGACATCGCACTCCCGGCCTTCGGCGTCCACGGATCCCGTCTGACGTGGTCCTCCCGCGACGACCAGCATCTCAATGACCGGGGACGGGTCACCCGGCCGACGGCCGATCTGCCCGACGCGGACGTCGCGCTCGACCTCAAGGTGACCAACGGCTCCGTCACCTTGACCGACCGCCTCCAGGTCGTCGTGCCCAAGGACCCTGGTGCGGAGGCTGCGATCCCGATCGACGCGGCTCTGCGTCCCGTCATCGTGGAGCAGGAAGTCACCGGCCTGATCTCCCAGCAATGGGGAACTGCCTTCACCCCGGTCACCGCGCCGACGCAGGTCCTCACCCGCGAAATCCCCGTTGCGCCGGGCCAATCCATCCAGGCCGCCATCGACGCCGTCGCCGCGGCCGGCGGCGGAGTCGTCCGCCTCGGCGCCGGAACGCACCCGCTCACGACCCCACTGAACATGCGCAGCACCGTCACGCTCGTCGGCGCCGGACAGGATCGCACCGTGATCCAGTACACCGGAACAGGCAGCGCCATCACGACGACCCTCAAGCAGATCGAGGACGTCGTGATGAAGGGCTTCACCCTTGAAGGCGTCAAGGGTGACCTGGGCGGGGCCATCGGCATCTACTTCGCCGGCGCAGACCCGGAGAGCGCACATCACCACCGCATCGCGCTCCAGGACCTCACCGTCAAGAACTTCCCCGGCCACGGGGTGCACATGAAGCGCACCACCGACATCATCACCGATCATCTGACGTCGATGTACAACGGCGAGAGCAACAGCCTCTTCCACAACAGCTACTGGCTGTTCGACAACCGCATCCTGCAGTCCGACACGCAGCTCTCCAAGCCTGTGCTCGGCAAGGGCGCGAAGTACACCTCCACCTCCGACGTCATCACCCAACGCATGGAGATCCACCAGACGACCGGCAACGGCATCCAGGCGGACGGCAGCAACGACGTCCGCATCCTCTTCCAGAAACTGAACATCTCGGACGCGGGCAAGACGGCACTCTGGATGATCTGCGAGATCTTCAGTAACCCCAACCAGTACACCGAGGACCCGACGTATGCCCCCAACTACGTGATTGTCAACGAGTCGTCATTCCTCGACAACCTCCGGGGCGGAGTCTGGAAGATCGCGCAGAATGTCTTCGTCCGCAACTCCGTCTTCCGCAACCTCGAAGACGACCTCATCCTGATGAAATCGAATCCGGTGTTCGAGAACGTAACGTTCAAACACGCACCGGAGTACTTCACCGACAACAGCCTGGTCCCGGCGCTGTAGCTGCAACCAATGGGTCTGACGGCGGGGCGCACCCCCGCCCCCGCCGTCACCGGCCAACCTGACGTCGCGGCTTCCCGCGTCGGCACTGGGAACAGGAGGGGCCGAGCGAGTACGGCCCGGAGTTCGGCTGGGCAGGGGCCGCCGCCTGCCATGACGAGGGCTGGGGTCCAGGTTACTTCGAGGCGGTGGTCGGCGAGGGGGCTGGCGTCGCTATCTCCGGTGCCGGTGTCGGGCCGGGCGCGCAGGTGTGGCGGGTACGGTGCCGGTGTTCGGCTCTGGAGCGGCCGCCCGGCGGCGTCTGCGGGCGACCAGGATGCTGCCGGCCGCTACGGCGAGTGCTGCTGTCCCCGCTCCGGCCGCGACCTGTACTGGCGAGCCGGTGTCGGGGCCGGCTTCGACGCTGCTGCCCCTGACAGGAGTTCCGGCCGCGGCGCTGACTGCGGGGGCGCTGGTCCCGGTACCGGTATTGGTGAGGACGACATCGTGTCCGGAGTCTCCCGCGTAGTCGATGGTGAACTGTTGGCCGTCAACCGTCAGGTGGGCACCCTGCGGCAGCCCGGTGAACGTCCCGGAGACCGGCCGCGGGCCGGTGGTGTGGATGAGTACGACGTGCCCGCCGGCTGGGATGGGAGCGACTGTCGGCACCGCGAGCGGGCCGGCGAGTCGGACCGTGCCGCTCACCTGGACCGGTGCACCGGCCGGTGTCGTGGCGGTGCGGCCCGGTGCCAGCGACAGGGTGCTGCCGGGCGACTGGATCAGCGAGCCGACGCGCAGGTCACCGCCAGGGCCGATTGCCAGCGTGCCCTGTTGCCCGTGCCAGGTCCCGTCCGGTGTGCTCGTGTGGCCGGTCAGGGCGAGTGTCCCGGTACCGGTGGTGGTCAGGCCGCCCGAGTCGCCGGTGATCGAGCCCGCGAAGGTCGTCGAGCCCGAGGTCGCCACGGCCAGAGTCGTACTTCCCAGCTCGATCGCGCTGCCCGGGGCCCCGGACAACTGCCGTACGTGCTGCACCGTCCCGGAGCCCGACGACGCGACGCTGAACCTGGCTGTGGACGATGAGAGCGTCAGGCTGCTGCTGGCTGCGATGCCGGAGGCGCCGGAGCCGATCGCGAGGGTTCCCGCACTGATCGTCGTCGGGCCGGTGTAGCCGGTGGCGCCGGTCAGGGTCGTGGTGGCCGCGCCCGAGTGCTGCAGGCCGCCGGTACCGCTGACGTCCTGCAAGGTGGTTGCGGTGGATGTGTTGCGCACGACCAGCATTCCGTCGTCGTGCACCTGGTCCTTGGCCGTGCCGGTCAGCAGGCCGCTGTCGCCTCCGGGTTGTCCGGTGCCCAGCAGCAGGGTTGCGCCGCCGCCGATGGTGGTCGCGCCGTGGTAGTTCATCGGCACCGCGAAGGTGACGGCGTTGCCCGGGTGGGGGGCCAGTGTGATCGAGGCGTTCGCCGGGGTGCTGAGCGAGTCGTGGATCGTGCCGCCGGAGATGGGGGTGGCCAGGGTGACCGGTCCGTTGTAGTCGAAGGCCAGCGAGCCGTTCTGGATGTTGATGTAGGAGTTGGACGGGGTGGCGGGCAGGAAGAATCGCTGTGAGGATCCGTCGCCCCACTGGACGTTCGCCGAGCCGATGTTGATGCCGCGGTAGTTGGGGGTGTGCGCGATGCTCGCGGTGTCGAGCGAGGGATCCGTGTAGTGGTCCACGCCGGTCATCTCGATCAGGCCGGTGTTCCAGGTGTGGAAGTTGATGTCGTCGCCGTAGTGGTCCTCGTAGAAGTCCTCGGGCAGAACGAGCGTGTAGTCGTTGGCGCTGATGATCGCGGAGCCGTCGTTGCGCACCTGGGCGGCTGAGGGGAGGGAGAGGTGGTAGGCCACGTTGCCGAAGGTCATGCCGGTGCCGTTGGCGATGGTGCCGGTGAACGGGAGCGAGCCCACGAGATCGAGTGTTCCCCAGGTGAACCTGGGCTGCGAGATCAGTCCGGAACCGCTGATCGTGCCCAGGTTGTACTCGCGCCCGGTGATGTCCAGGACGAGGGTCCCCTCGACCTCGATGTTGTCGTGGTTGAGGGGGACACGGCCTGCGGGCGGGTACGGGTAGTCGCCGATGATGCCGGTTGAGCCGCCGTTGCCGTACTGGAGGGTGGCCCCGCGCTCGACGATGACGGCGGGCCGGTCGGGGTTGCTGAGGACCGGGTACGGCGAGTTCCCGCTGTTCGTCGACAGGCTCTGGTGCTGGTCGGAGCTTGGCAGGGTGACGTCGCTGTCCCGGGTGAGCAGCAGTGTTCCCGCACCGGCGATGGTCAGGGTGCCCTGCCCGGACAGGACGCCCTTGTACGTGGTGGTGCCTTGCGGCAGGTTGATGATCGAGGCTCCGGCGAGTGTCACGTCGGTGCCTGCGAGCACGGCGGCCGTGATGTCAGTGACGCCGGCGGCCTCGGCGGGGTGCGCTGGGAACAGCACGGTGCCGGACAGGGCCAGCAGCGTGGCGGCGGCCAGTCGCATCGACGCCTCGCGGTGCGAAGGCTTTGCGGACCCCGGCCGGGCGAGGGGGAGGTCGATCCGCATGGGTGTGCTCCACATCTCCAGGGAGTGACCCCGCCGGTCCCCTTTTGCGTCACAGCCGAGTGCCGTGAGCGGTCGGCGCCCGCGGGCGGTCGACCAGGGGGCCGGCGGAGTGTGGCTCTCGTCGGTTCGGCGAATCCGGATTTCGGCAGGCAGGCGGGTCAGTCGCCGGTTTCCTGCTCGATGCGGGCGGGGGTGGTCAGGACTCGGTCGCGGCCGACCTCGCGCACCGGTCCGGTGAGCTGGACGCTGCAGTGCAGGGGCAGCTCTGTGCTGGAGGGCCCGACGGCCAAGGTGACCTCGCCGGGCTCCACGATCCGCCGCAGGTCGACTCCGGTGAACGCGGTTCGGTCGGCATGCAGTTGGAACACCACGCGGGCTCGGGCGCCCGCCTCCAGCGGAACGCGGATGAATCCGGCCAGCTGGCGCACGGGGCGGGCAACCTGGGCGACCGGGTCGCCCAGGTAGAGCTGGGCGACCTCGGTGCCCGGGCGCGGCCCGGTGTTGGTGACCGTGCAGGAGACCTCGATCTGCCCGTCGGTCGGCGCACTGGAGGCGCTCACCCGCAGATCGCTGTAGGCGAAGGTGGTGTACGACAGGCCGTGGCCGAAGGGGAAGGCTGGGGTGGGGTCGAGGTTGCTGATGCCCTGGCTGTTGAGGCCCAGCGGCGGCGCCAGGTAGGTGCCGGGCTGCCCGCCGCTCGTCCGCGGGATCTGGACGGGCAGCTTGCCCGAGGGGTTGACCCGCCCGGACAGGACCCCGGCGATGGCCGGGCCGCCCTCCTCGCCGGGGAAGAACGCCTGTACTGCCGCGGCCACCCGCCCGGAATAGGGGCCCAGTGCGTATGGCCGCCCTGAGACCGAGACGAGAACGACAGGGGTGCCGGTTTCCAGGAGCGCCTCCACGAGCTCGTCCTGGACCCCTGGCAGGCTCAGGTCCTCGGCGTCGCAGCCCTCCCCGGAGGTGCCCAGGCCGAACAGGGCTGCCCGGTCGCCGACGACGGCGATGCACACGTCGGCGGCGCGGGCCGCGGCTGCCGCAGCCGCGATTCCGGACCGGTCGGGCGTCTTGACCGGGCATCCGGCCGCGTGGACGACATTGGTGTCGGGAAGTTCGACGCGTAGGGCCTCCAGCAGGGACGGCGCGTCGATGCCGGTGGGCAGGTCCGGATAGTGGGGCAGCACATGGTTGGGGTAGGAATAGCAGCCGAAGAAGGCGTGCGCGTCGTCGGCGCAGGGCCCCACCACAGCGATCGATCCACCGGAGGGCAGCGGCAGCGCGCCGGTGGGGTTGTCGAGCAGGACGATGCTGCGTTCGGCCAGCAGCCGGGCGACCTCGCGATTGCCGGGCGGGTCCAGGTCGATGGCCTCGGTGCCGCAGTCGGCGGCGGGGTACGGTGACCAGTCGGCGTCCAGCAGGCCCAGTTCGGCCTTCTGCCGCAGGACGCGCTCGACCGACCGGTCCACCAGTTCCATGGGGACTGCTCCGGTGTGGAGCAGATCGATGAACTGCGGCCCGTAGCAGAGGGTGTTGGGCAGTTCCACGTCGATTCCGGCGCGCAGCGCGGCCGCGCCCGCCTCGGCGAAGGAGCCTGCCACATGGTGCATGGTGCGCAGGAACGCCAGCGACCAGTAGTCGGACACCACGGTGCCGGTGAAACCCCACCGGTCACGCAGCACACCGGTCAGCAGGGCATGATCGGCCGCGGCGGGAACCCCATCGACATCGCTGTAGGAATTCATCACCGAGCGCGCGCCGCCCTCACGGATCGCAGTCTCGAAGGGCGGCAGGATGACATCGGCGAACTCGCGCGGCCCCATGGACACCGGTGCGTGGTTGCGGGCGGCGCGGGAGGCGGAGTAGCCGGCGAAGTGCTTGAGGGTGGCGATGATCCCCGCTGATTCCAACCCGCGTACATAGGCCGCCCCCACGCACCCCACCAGGTAGGGGTCCTCGCCCAGCGTTTCCTCCACCCGTCCCCACCGGTAGTCGCGCACCACGTCGAGCACCGGCGACAGGCCCTGGTGCACCCCCACCTGCCGCATCCCCGACCCGATGGCGTGGGCCATCCGCTCCACCAGCTGCGGATCGAAGGCCGCAGCCCAGGCGATCGAGGCGGGGAACACCGAGGCCCGGTAGGTGGTGAAGCCGGTCAGGCACTCCTCATGGGCCAGGGCGGGAATGCCCAGCCGGGTGCGCCGCACCAGGTCCCATTGACGGTCGGCCAACTGCGCGGCGCCGACCCCGGGTTCGACCGGCTTCGTGCCGAAGGGACGGGTGAGATGGCCGATCCCCTCAGCGGTCGCCGCTTCGAAATCGACGTCCTGGGCCAGCACCCCCTGCATCGGGGCGACATCGCCGATCACACTGTCGACACCGGGCCACACGCTTCCCAGCTGCGCGAGTTTCTCCTCCAAGGTCATGGCCGCCAGCAGCGACGCGACGCGCTCGTCGACCGGCAGCGCCGGATCGCTCCACGGCCGTACCGGCTTTTTGGCGGCGGCCAGAGGTGTGGGGACGGGCCACTCATCGGCCCAGGGCGGGGACGTCGTCATAGGATCTGTCTTCCTTGGTGGTCTGTGGGCAGCGTGCGGCCCGTCGCGGAGGAAGGCGCAGGGCAGGCCGGACTGCAAGGCCACTCCCTGGCATAGCAAGCGCTTGCTGTGATGGTACGCCCCGGACGGCGTCCCGGGAATCGGCATGTTCACATGGTGGGCGAGCCGCCGAGGCTGGAGGTCTTTGCGGACCTCTCGCAGAGCAGGTTCTGACCTGGGCTGACATTGACGTGAAGTGCCATGCGCCGCCGTCGCGCGTGGGGGACGGCCAGCGTCGGCGACTGCCTTACAGACAGCGCTTGCTGTGATCGCGTTCCGGTCGTGCCGGAGGCCGGTTGCGCAGAGTCAGTTCAGCGGCCGGACGGTGTCCCGGACTACCAGTTGCGTGCTCACGATGACGCGTTCGGCCGCTGCAGGCCGGCCCTCGCGCGATTGCAGGGCCAGTCGGACCGCGGTGCGTCCGAGTTCCTCGTACGGCACGCGGATAGTAGTGAGGGCGGGGGTGAGCTCGGCGGCCAGGGGAATGTCGTCGAAGCCGATGAGCGACATGTCGTCGGGTACGGTCAGGCCGGCGTCGTGCAGTGCGGCGGCGGCCCCGACCGCGGTCATGTCGGCGCTGGCGAATACCGCCGTGAACGGCGGGCCGGTGTGCAGCGCCTCCTTGGTGCGCTGGTAGCCCGAGGGTCGGTCGAAGTCCCCGGGGCGGTCCAGGTCCGCGTCGTAGGGGATGGCGTGGGCGCGCAGCGCGTCCAGGTAGCCGGCGTGGCGCTCCTCGGCGGTGCTGAAGCCGGGGATTCCGCCGAGGTACAGGATGCGCCGGTGCCCGGACAGGAGCAGGTGGGAGACGGCGTGGAAGGCGGCGCTGCGGTTGTCGTACTCCACGATGGTCGCCGGGATGTCGACCTTCGGGGTCGGGCGGCCGCACAGCACCAGCCGGGAGCCGGACGCGTCCAGTGCCCTGGCGTACTCCTCGATGCGGGCGTGGTAGGCGTCGTCGGCCACGGCCCCGCCGACCAGGACCACGGCCGCGGCGTGCTGCTGGCGCATGAGCCGGACCAGGTCGTCCTCCCGGTCGCGGTCGCCGTGGGTGGCGCAGACCAGGCTCAGCCTGCCGTGCTCGGCTGCCTCCTGCTCGACGCCGGCGGCGATGTGGGCCAGCGAGGACCCGAGCAGGTTGTCGATGACCAGGGCGACTGGCCCCTCGATCTTGCCCGCCAGGGCTTGGGCGTGGACGTTGACCACATAGCGCAATGACTCGACGGCGGCCATGACGCGCCGTCTGGTCCCTTCCGCCACGGGGTAGTTGCCCGCCAGCACACGCGAGACCGTCGAGGTGGAGACGCCGGCCTGGGCGGCGACGTCGCGCAGGGTGCTCGGTCCCGGCGCGCCCGCGGACTTCGGCTTCTTGGGGCGTCCGCCCGGGGCGGTCCTGGCCGGCGGCGGGGCCTCGTTCACGCTGGAAGTCACGAGGTGACGTTACCAGCGAGCGCTTGCTGGCATCGCTGACGGGGCACGCAGACGCTCAGGCGACGCGTTCCAGGTCGGTGCGCAGCACCTGGTGGCGCAGGGGCAGGCCTGCGACCAGACGGTCGGCTTCCTCGACCACACTCCTGCCCAGGCGTTCGAGTTCGTTGCCCAGGGAACCGGCGATGTGGGGGGTCACGAAGACATTGGGCAGGCCGTACAGCGGCGAGTCCCGCGGGAGCGGTTCGGGTTCGGTCACGTCCAGGACGGCGTTGATCCGTCCCGAGACCAGTTCATCGGTCAGCGCGGTCGGGTCGATCAATGCCCCGCGGGCGGTGTTGATCAGGGTGGCGCCGTCGGGCATGACGGCCAGGCGCCGCCGGTCCAGCATCCGGAAGGTCTGAGCGGTGTCGGGAGCGTGCACGCTCACGATGTCGCTGCTCGCCAGCAGTTCGTCCAGCGAGACCAGGGCGGCCCCGAGTCGAGCGGCCTCGGCTGCGTCCACGTAGGGATCGGCGAGGCGGACCGCCAGGTCGAAGGGGCGCAGCAGTTCCATGACGTGGCGTCCGACGCGGGAGGCCCCGATGATTCCGACGCTGCGTCCGAAATTGCCGACGGCGGGCCCGCCTCGCGCTCCCGGTGCTGGGCGCCGGGCAGCGCGCAGCCGATCGCGCGAGCCGAACGCGTCCTTCCCCGCCAGGAGGATGGCTGCGAGGGTGAACTCGGCCACCGGCAGGGCATTGGCCTGTGCGGCGGTGGAGACCAGTAGTCCCCGGTCCCAGCAGGAATCGCTGACGATGCCGCGGACGGTGCCCGCAGCATGCAGGACCGCCCGCAGCCGGGGCGCGGCCGCCAGTGCGGCGGGGTCCAGGAGCGGGGCACCCCAACCGGTGATCAGAACCTCGGTCCGTGCGAGCAGCGGGGCGAGGGACTCCTGGTCGAACCGGCGGACCACGAGTGTCTCGTCGATGTCCAGTAGGTCCTTGAGGCGGTTCAGCAGCCGGGGCGGAAACAGGGACGGCAGGTGCTCCGGTGCCATGGCGAAGAGCGCCGCCGGGCGCCTGTCGTACGGCGCGGCACCGACGGTGACGTGGCCCGGGGCCGGGGGCGTCGAGGAGTGAGTCATCGCAGTCCTGATCATGAAGTCGAAAGGCCGATAGAGAACGCTTGCTACGTTAACGAGGCCGGTACCACTGGTCAACGGCGCAGGCGTGCAGCCGTGATCGAGGTCCATCAACGCCGTGTATGAGCTGCGAAAAGGTAAGCCCGTAGACCCTGTGGTGCGGCGAGTGGGAAACCTGGGCGACAACGGATCGAAACACATCGGTCCCTGAGTATTGCCCAGCGAGCGCCTGGGCCTTACGTTTCCACGCAAGCGCTTGCCATTCGGGAGCACGTGAGAGGCGTTTGCCCCCCGGCCGCTGTGCGCTGCTCCAATCGCCGTTCGGGCCCAGCGCCGCAGAGCGGTACCCCCACCCCGAAGCCAAGGAGCTTCCATGAACGACTCCTCGTCGAACGACGTAGCGCCCAGAGGGAACGGCGGCATGAGCCGTCGCAGCGTGCTGCGGACGGGCGCACTCGCCGGTGCCGCCGCCGTGGTGGCCGGTCAGTGGTGGACCCCCCAGCGTGCCGCCGCTGCGGCTCCAGAGCCCGCAGGCTGTGCTGCGCGCGCACTGGACACGGTCGTGTTCGGCAATGCCGCCTCCGAGACCGCCCATGCGGTGGCCACCACCCTGTCGGACTCCGTGGCCGGCCAGCTCGGCCAGTCCGCGCGCGTGCTGAACCCCCAGACCCCCGCCGACTTCTGGGGGGGCACGAGCGCCTTCACCATGAAGGTCGACCCGCAGGTGGCCAATTACGTGTCGGTCAAGTTCTGGGGTGGTGACTACGCCCCGGCGCTCGAACAGGGCTGGCGCCTGCAGATCTTCCTGAACGGCGAGGTCCTGGGCTGGCTGGACCAGGGCGTGGTGGACAGTGTCGACCAGCTCGACCTCGGACCCCGCCGCCCGGGCGGCTTCTACTGCCACACCCTGCCCCTGCCGCTCGCCGCCACACAGGGCAGGACCGAGCTGGAGATCGAGATCCGCGCGATGGGCCGGATCTGGGCCTACGGAGCCACCGCGGCCAAGTTCTTCTCCCCGATGACCACCCCCTCACGGGCGATCTACCGCGCATACACCCACACGTCCGCGTACTTCCAACCCGCCGCGGACGACGACTTCGGGACGACCGACACCGCGGCAACCCGGCCCAACACCGACGCCGCCCAGATCGCACTGGCCACCACCCGCGTCGTGAACGACCAGATCAAGATCCTCTACAACAGCAACGCCGCCAAGACGGACGCCTACGCCCTCACCTCCCTCGCCCGCGGCTACTACTGGCCCCAGTCCCCGGCCTACAACAACCCCCAAGCCCTGGAAACCCTGTGCCAGGCCCTCGACGGCACCTACCTGGCCTGGCAGGCCGATCCCAAGGTCATGACCGACACCCAGGGCTGGGAGGGCTTCGGACGCATCGCCGCAGCCCTATGCCTGACCTGGAACGACCTGCAGACCAGCCTGGACAGCAACGTCACCTCCGCACCGACCTCCCTGGCCAACCTCGACTTCGAACGCGGCGACAGCAGCACCGTGTACGGCTGGAGCGCGGCCAGCTGGGCCAACGACGGCACCTTCGCCCAGGACGCGACGGTCTCCCACAGCGGAACGGCGTCGATGAAGGCGACCTCAGCAGCCAAGAACCTGATCGTCCAGAGCGCAGGGTGGGCTCAGGTCGGCCAGGGCACCTTCGCGTTCTCCGTCTGGGTCAAGACCGACGGGTCCACGAACACAGCGCGGGCAGGGGCGCTCTTCAGAAGCGCGTCCGGCGCCACGGTCGCATCCCCGGGGATGGTGTTCGCGACCGCGGCGACGACCGACTGGCAGCAGGTGACCGCCAGCTTCGCGGTCCCGGCCGGCGCGGCCGAGTACGCGTTCCGGTTGGGCATCGGCGCAGGCGCCACCGCCCACTTCGACGGCCTGCAGATCACCGCCCCCGCGGTGGCCGGCTCCGCTGTTCCACGCCGCACCGCGTACCGGGACATGATGCTCGCCAGCCGCGAGTACTGGCGGCAGAACCAGCGCAACTTCACCAACCAGGTGATGTACTGCTCGATCGGCATCTACACCTGCAACCGCGCCCTCATGCTGCTGTCGCCTTCCGACGCCTGGAGCGAGGCCGACGCCAAGAGCTGGATCTACCAGGCAGTCGGCCTCGAACCCCTGGCCGGCTCGCAGGACCAGGCCGGAAACTGGACCTGGCCGCTGGGCCACAGCTACTACTCCGTTACCCCCAAGGGCCTCAGCCGCGAGATGGGATGGGTCGCCGACTACGGCGAGACCACCGGAATCCTCGTGCGCATGTACGAGGCGGTCACCCAGGGGGCAGGCGGCGCCCCCGACCCGCAGCTCAAGGCACGCATGGTCACCATGGCCAAAGCCCGCTCCTGGTTCCGCTACCCGACGGTGGACGCCGACGGATACAAGACAGTGCGCCTGGAGTCCCAGATCGGCTGGCGCAACGAGACCTACCCCGGCGCCGTCGTCTACACCCAACTCCTCGACCACGACAGCAGCCCGGTCTCGGCCGCCGCGGCGTTCGCCGACCCGGACCTGGTCGGCAGCACCCAGCAGATGGTCCAGGACGGGCAACTCGCCCCGCAGCTCGACACCTACCTCGGGAACGGGCTGGGCACGCGAACCGGGCTCAACGCCTTCCAGTTCGTCGCCGAGCACCTGCCCGCCTTCCAGGCACTGCCGGCCTCGACCCGGCGGCTGCCCGCAGGTTCCTGGGACACCCCCGACTTCGTCTTCACCGACGAGGTCAACGCCTGCCTGGCCGTCAAACGCGGCCAGGAAATCCTCTACAGCTCCCTGTACTTCCGCGCCCGACAGGCCGTCAACGACATGTCGCGCGTCCACCTGCTCTCACCGCAGTCCGAGCGTTCCGCCACCGTCCGCGTGACCACGCAATTCATCAAGGACCCGAACAGCACCTTCACCATCCAGGACTGGGTGACCTGGGACTTCGGCATCTACGACCCCGTCAGTAACGTCGAACAGCCGGGCGGCGGCATCGCACCTCCCGGGCCGGCCCTGCACCAGGCGTTCGCCGGGGAGAAGCTGTACCTGGCGCCGCTGCCCGCCGACGTGCCCGCCCAGGACTCACCCGTCCTCGGAGCGCAGGAGATGCTCGTCGGCAAAGCGCCCTTCTACATCCTGGAGTACGCGGGCTACATCGTCGCGATGAACACCAGCACCAACCAGACCTTCACCTACCGGTCAACCAGCTCCCAGCGCGCAGTCAACCTGCAAACCGGCAGGCAGACGGACCTGCGCCGCCCGATCCAGGTGCCACCGCTGAGCACACTGGTGCTGTACGACGCCAACTGTCGGGCCTGAACCACCGGTGCCGTGCAGGCTATGCACGGCCAAGCGGCGCCGGGCTGCCGCCCGCGACGAGGTTGGCCTGGGCCTTGCTGCCTTCGAAGTCGCGGGCGCGCTGCCCGGCGCCGAAGCCTCCGTAGGGGTAGCCGCCGGGCTTGGTGGCCGTGGTGGGCTGGTGGCCGTGGTGGGCTGGCGGGCGAAGGCGTCGCCCCGCCTGCACCATGGACCGGGCAGCCGAGATGATCGGCGCCATCCCGGGCTTCCTGCGCGCTGTCGGAGACCAGGGCCTGATCACCCCGCTGCGCTCGGCCGGCGGCCACCGGCGCTACTCCCGCTACCAGCTGCGCATCGCCTCTCGCGCCCGCGAACTGGTCGACGAGGGGACCCCCATCGAGGCAGCCTGCCGCATCGTCATCCTCGAAGACCTCGAAGAAGCCCTGCGGTTGAACGGCCAGCTCCGCACCCCGGACCCAGCACCCGACCAGCCCGCCTGACGGTCGCACACGCGCCGCATCTGTGCAGCGCCCGCCGTTGGCGGGGCGCTGTCACCATGTCGAGGGCAGGGCCGGGTCCGATCATCGAGCCCGCGCTGGCCTACCGCGGCATCCCGCTGCAGACCGCCTACTGCGGCTCCAAGCACGCCATCCAGGGCTTCCACGAAGCCCGGCGCTGTGGGCCACCAACCGCAGCCCCCAGCTGTGGGCCTCTCCCAGCGCCACGGCGCCCTCGCTGCCGCCATCCTGGGCCTCACCGCGCTGGCGGCCGCTACACGGCTGAGGTCACGCCGGTGAGCCGGCTCACCCTGGTACGCGCAGGCTACGGCCTGCTCCAACTCGCTTCCGAGCCCTGTGTCGCGGGACGGACGACAAGTCGCACGGCGCACGGCGCACGGTGCAGGTCGCCTGGAGGCCAGGGACCACATGGTCGCCCCGCGCGACGAATGCGGCCGGACGCTGACGCGCCACGTCCTTCCCCGTTCCCCGCTGCCACCCTGGACAGGCTGGAGAAGCTGGGGCCGTTGCCCGTCAACTTCACTGTGCACCTGTGCTGGGGAGCCTTGGGCGCGGTCAAGGCGTGCCGGGTATCGGTTCCCGGCGTACTCACGCACCGCGGTGACCGTGAACGTGGTGACCTGCTGATTCAAGCCCCGCTGTGCGGTCGGCGTCGTCCGGCGATCAGCGGTGTCAGTGCCGCGATGGCGACGGCCTGGCCGATCAGGGCCCAGACTTTGTCGGCGAACCAGATCGGCTCGTACATGTCCGGCAGCGGGCCGAGGGCTCCGGGGTCGGCATAGCGGTAGAACAGGATCGCTGCGAGGCCGGCGGTGGCGGTCAGCCAGGCGAAGGCGTCGCCGGTCCGGTGCCGCCAGAACAGGACGAGCAGCGCCGCGATGATGGCGGCGGCGGCCTCGATGCGGAACAGGGTGCCCTCGCTGATGGTGGAGGAGGCGACCAGGGAGTACTGGTGGGCCAGCTTCAGGTGGATGTAGGCGTCGACCGCGAGGCCCGCTGCTGCGGTACCTCGCAGGACCATGGGCATGGAAGCCACGAGGGGCTCCTCAGCCGACCGTCAGTGTGCCGTGCATCGACGCGTGGATGGTGCAGACGTAGGGGTAGGTGCCGGGGGTGGCCGGGGCGGTGAACGTCGCTGACTTGCCCGGGTTGATGGGGCCGGTGTCGAAGGCACTGCCGGGCTTCGCGGTGAGGGTGTGCGTGGCGGAGTCGTGGTTGACCACGCTGACGGACTGCCCGGGGTGCACGGTCAGATTCGCCGGGCTGAAGGCGAAGTTGTCGATCACGATCTGCGCGGCCGCCGTAGCGGGCAGCGAGCTCGCGGCGGCAGGGCTACTCGGAGTGCTCTGCGTACTCGGGGCTGTCGCCGGGGTCGGCGTGGATGTGGTGGCTGTCGAGGAGCAGCCGCCTACGGCCAGCAGGAGTACTGCTGCCGGGAGTGCGACTCGAGTCGGGAATCTGGACATGTCATGTCCCTGTCTGTGAAGCGGGGGCGGTCACCCGCGGAGCCGGAGTGCCTCACCTCTGCGAGAGGATCGGCGGTGTCTGAATTTCTCAGCGCTCCTCCTATGTTCGCTACGGTTGCCGCTTGATGCGACCAGTCGGGCCCGGTCGGGGGTCCCGCTGTTGCGTGGCTGGGTTTCATCGGCTATTCGCTCCAGCAGCCGAGGATGTCGCCGGCGATCTCGTAGGCCAGATCGGCCCCGGAGAGCCGGCGGCTGGGTCCGGGGGCGGGCGGCATGCCGGTGGTGTCAACGCGCAGGGTCTTGCCCTCCTTGAGGATGACGACCGTGCCGCCTGCGGACTCGTACCCGGGGTTGCCCAGGCCCTGGGCGGGGGTCAGCTCCGAGGCCCGAGGTCGTGACTACTGACGGCTCGGGAGCATCGCGAGCGCCTGCGACCGCTGGGCGACCAACTCGTCGTAGGTGCCGTCACGCTCGGCCCACCGGTGCATCAGCACCCCCTTGACGAGGATCTCGTGCGGAGTGGGGCTGGTCTGGAGCAGGTCGAACACCTCGGTGGCGAAGTCGGCCAGGTCCAGCGCGCGGGGGTTGGCCTGTGCGAGCTCCGGTGTGGTGGCGACAGCAGGGGGGACGAGTTCGGTGACCTCGATGCCGGTGCCGTCCAGTTGCGCGCGCAAGGCCTCGGAGTAGGCGTGTACGCCGGCCTTCGAGGCGGCGTAGGTGGGCATGGGCGGGAACGGCAGGAATCCGATGCCCGAGGTGACCGTGATGATGGTGCCGGTGCCGCGTCCGATCAGGTGCGGGGTGAACGCGTCGATGACGCGGACGGTACCGAGGAGGTTGACGTCGATCGTCTTCTCCGCGGCACTGAAGTGTGCGGGATCGCGCAGGTCCTCGGGGATCATGACCCCGGACATCGTCACGATCGTGTCGAGGCCCGGGTGGCTGCGGAGAATCGTGTCGCGGGCACGGTCGACGCTGTCCTGGTCGGTCACGTCGATGGGAACGGCGGCGAATCCCTCAGCCGCGAGTCGGTCGAGCAGGTCGGTCCGTCGGCCGCCGACGATGACGGCGCTGCCGGCCGCGGCGAAGCGGCGGGCGAGCTCGAGACCGATTCCCGAGGTAGCGCCGGCGATGAAGACCGTGCGGTTGCTGATGTCCATTGATCACTCCTGCTCAGGGCGCCGACTTCCAGGCGCGGCGACACCCTCAGTGTTGATCTGTTCTCCGGCAGGAGGCAGTGCCCCCGTCTTCCGGGGTCCCAGCAGGGCCCCCTTGGCGGAGAGGGTCCTGAACTACGATGCGAATATGAGCCACGACGGCCGCGCCAACCTGCTCGGCAGCTACCTCCGTGCCCGGCGGGCGCTGGTCGCTCCGGAGCAGGCCGGGATTCCGGTGGGTGCGAATCGCCGTGTGCCCGGGCTTCGCCGTGAAGAAGTCGCCATGCTCGCGGGCATCAGCGCCGACTACTACCTGCGGCTGGAGCGCGGCCGCGACAAGAACCCCTCGGCGCAGGTCCTCGAATCGCTCGCGCGGGTCCTGCACCTTGACGAGCTCGAACAGGAATACCTCCTCGGTCTGGCCGCCCCGCGTCCGAGGCCACAGCGGCGCCGGAAGCCTGAACGCGTGCCCGCGCGGTTGCATCAGCTGTTGGCGAGCGTGCAGGTTCCCGCGTTCGTGGAAGGGCGCGCGTTCGATGTGCTCGCATCCAACCGGCTCGCAGTCGCGCTCTCTCCGCGCCTCCAGCCCGGGTACAACCGTCTCCGGTCGCTGCTCCTCGATCCTGAGGAGCAAGCGTTCCAGCAGGACTGGGCGCGCTCCATGGAAGGATTCATCGCTGCCTTCAGAAAGTCCATCGGCGACGACACCGACAACCCGCGATTCGTGGAACTGGTGGGCGAGCTGGCCCTGTCGAGCGAGCGGTTCCGAACTCTCTGGGCGCGCCACGACATCCGCAGCCTCGAAGGCGGCACCACTACCGTGAACCATCCCGTCGTCGGTGAGCTGCGCCTGCACCGGGACAAGCTCCCTGTCGGGGATCTGCTCCTGGTCCTCTACTACGCCGATCAGGGCAGCGAGAGCGATGAGAGACTGCGCCTCCTCGCCTCCATGGCGCAGCCGACACCCACCCCCGTCGACTGAACGTCCCCAGGCACGGCAGGGCGCTGGCGGTGACGATTCCGAGGAGCCCCAGATCGGGCTTGCGGGGGTGCGCCGGGCGCATCCGGACCTTGGTCCTTCGCCCGCGTAGCACGGCCTCCACATCATCCTCGTGTTCACTCCGGCGCAACAGGACCAGTGACCCCTCGGCACAGGTGATCCCGGTCCACCCGTACACCGGCGACCCGTGCAACGTGATCGTGATCTCGGCGCCCCGCTGCACCCGCAGCTCATCGCCCAGCGGATCCCCCGCGGCATGGATGGCACGAACGGTTTCGCCTGCGCCATCAGCCGTACCCGCCATGGTAGGGGCACTGTAAGAGTTCTGACTCTCCGTCATCTGTCTTGTCGGGCTGCCGCGGTGCTCTCCCGTGGGTTGTCATGGCCCGCTAGGCTCTGGGGTCGACAGATGCACAGGAGTGTCACAGGCATCCCATTCACGGGGGATCACATGCGCGCACATGTCCGATCAGCCATTACCACAGCATCCCTGGTGTTCCTGCTCTCCTCGGCCCTCACCACCGGATCGGCCGGCGCCGCTGGGGCCGCCGGGGAGCCGCTCAACCTGGCCTCCCCCGGCGACCCCTACGCCGCCTGCGACCTCAGCGGCGACGGGCCCGGGACCAACTCCCCCTCTGCCGAGGTGGAGCCGTACGTCGCGGTGAGCCCCCGCGATCCGCGCCGCGCGGTCGGCATCTTCCAGCAGGACCGCTGGTCCAACGGCGGCGCCCGGGGCCTGACCGCGAGCTACACCAGCGACGGCCGCCACTTCAGCGAGACTCCGCTGCCGTTCAGCCACTGCGCTCCCGGCGGCCTCCCCTTCCAGCGGGCCTCCGACGGCTGGGTCAGCTTCGGCCCGGACGGTACCGCCTACGCCAGCGGGCTGGTCTTCAACGCCACCGACGCCCGCAACGGCGTCGCCGCGACCACCTCCTACGACGGCGGCCGCACCTGGAAGCACACCAGCATGCTGATCGATGACAACGACCCGGCGATCGGCGACGACAAGAACTCGGTCACTGCCGACCCGGTCCACGCGGGCGTCGCCTACCAGGTCTGGGACCGCCTCGACCAGACCACCGCCCCCACACCCTTCTTCACCGGTCCGGCGTACATCTCCATCACCCGTGACAAGGGCCGCACCTGGTCGACCGCCCGCCCCTTCGTCGACACCACCGCCGTGCCCAACTCGCAGACCATCGGCAATGTCATCGTCGTCGACCCGCGCAGCGACACGCTCTACGACTTCTTCAACTGGATCACCTACTCCGACGCGACCGCCAGTACGGCCATCGACGCGCACTACGGCGTCGTCCACTCCACCGACCAGGGGCGCAGCTGGAGCAAGCCGGTCGCGGTGACGCCGGACACGTCCGTTGCCGAGGTCGACCCGAACGCCCCCGCCGACGCCACCAAGGCCCTGCGAGCGGGGAGCGGCCTGCCCAACGTCGCCATCGACCCGCGGAGCGGCGAGCTGTACCTCGCCTATGAGGGCTCCGACTTCAGCGGCGGCCAGTACAACTCCATCCAGCTCGTGCACTCCACCAACGGCGGACGCACCTGGTCAGGGCCGACCCGGGTGAACCAGGCCCCCGCCGCCCCCGCCTTCACCCCCTCGATCGCCGTCGACAGCCGCGGCACAGTCGACATCACCTACTACGACCTGCGCTACCTCAGCCCCGGCAACACCACCACTCTGCCCACGGCGGCCTGGCTGGTCACGCTCCCGCGCGGTGGCGCGGGCTACCCGTCGGAGCGGCGGATCACCCCGGTCTTCGACTGGCTCCAGGCGCCCTACGCCGGATGGGGCCACTTCCTGGGCGACTACGAGGGCTTGGCCGCCGACGCCGGCTCGCTGCGACCGATCCTGGTCGAGACCAACAACGCCAGCCCGCTGGACTCCACCGACGCCTACAGCGGTCTGCTCCGGCCGGGCATCGTCAACGCGACCACGCCCACAGAAGCCCCCACCGCGCTCGCCACACCCCGGACCCGCTTCACCACCCACGCCTACCGGCACTGAGCCGACAGACCTGTATGTGTGCCCCGCCGCCCGCGAGGACGGCAGGGCCACACGTGTGTGGTGGGCTCAGCCGCCGAAGGCGATCGCGAACAGGTGTACCGTTCCCGACGCGCCGGTCACCGGCAGTGTCACGGACGCCACGGTCTTCGTCTTGTCCAACGGCACCTTCACCGAGAAGACGTAGGCCTGCACGGTGTCCTTGGTGCCGTCGGCGGTGTTGCGGTAGGCGGTGGTGACGGCGGTGGTGTCGCTCGCCACTGGCTTCTTGGAGGCGCCGTTGAGGGTCCAGTCCGAGAAGGTCACCGTCGCCGTAGTGGTGGTGCCGTCGGTGTAGGTGACGGTGAGTTGGCCGGGGACGCCGGTTCCGTCGAGGGGTGCGTCGGTCGCGGCGCCGAGGAGGCCGAGGTAGGCGTCGGTGGTGCCGTCGGGCTGCGGGATCGTCTGGCCTGCGACCTCCAGGTTGTCCGGTCGGCCTGCTGCGCTGGTCGGCCAGGTGTAGGCGATGCCGTCCGCGGTGACCTTCGTGTTGCTGCCGACCCCGGCTGTGGCCAGGGCGGTCTGTGAGTAGGCCCATCCCTGGTCGTCGAAGCCGCCGGAGAAGTGGGTGCCGTCGGGGTAGACGCCCTCGTTGGACTCGTAGGGCCACAGTTCACCCGGTTGAGCCACCGACACCCGCAGCGTGGCTGCGGCGAGTGCGGCGCCGCTGCTGTGGTCGTTGGCCGCGAACGTCACCGCGTAGGCGCCTTCGCTGCTTCCGGCGGTCACCGGAATCTTCGCCTCGGCGCTGCCCGACGCGGGCACGGTCAGCGAACCCGCGAGAGCGGCGAGGGTCACGCCGGAGGGGGCGGTGGCGGTCCAGTCGGCGGTGACCGGTCGGGTGCCGAGGTTGGTCAGGCGCAGGGTGGCGTCGGCCGATCCGCCCGGCGCGACGATCAGCCCGTCACTGCTCGGGCCGGTGGCCGCGAGCATCCGGCCGCCGCCGGTGGTGTCGGACGGCGGGACCGCGGCTGCCGAGGCGGCCCAGGTGGTGTTCGGTACGGTGTTGAGGCTGTAGTCGACCGTGCCGGCCTTCTCGAACTGGCCGAACGTCAGCCACGAGTTCTTCCACTCCTTGCCCTTCACGTCCAGCGCCTGGACGTAGGGAGCGTTGGGCGCGGCCTGCGGAGCGCTGATGGTGGCCTGCTTGCCGTTGCCGAACGTCACCTTCGCGACGGGGAAGGTCGGGCTGCCCAGCACCAGCGTGTCGGTGCCCGGCGTCTCCGGGTACATCCCGAGCGAGGACCAGACGTACCAGGAGCTCATGGCCCCCAGATCGTCGTTGCCGAACGAGCCGACCGGCGCGTTGAAGTAGAGCTTCTGCTGCGCCTGGCGCACGGCGGCCTGGGCCTTCCAGGGCTGCCCGAGGTAGTCGTACTCCCAGGGGATCTCCAGGCTGGGCTCGTTGCTGAGGTCGGCGTTGGTCGCACCGGGGTCGGTGATGTTCTCCAGGAGGCTGTCCAGGTAGGACGAGTAGGCCGCGTTCCCGCCACGGGCGGTGATCAGCTGCCGGAGGTTGAACGGCACCATGGGCGTGTACTGGGCGGAGGTGCCTTCGACGAAGCCGTTGGACGTTCCGGGGGTGAAGCCGCCGGCGAACTGGCCGTTCAGGTCCCGGCCCTGGACATAACCGGTCTGCGGGTTGAAGACGTTCATCCAGTCCTGGGCGCGGGTGGCGAACTTCTGGTAGTCCGCTGTGCTGCCCAGCGCCTTCACGAAGGACGCCAGGGCGTAGTCCGCGCTGTCGTACTCGAGTTGGGTGGAGACCGGGCCGTAGAAGTTGCAGCAGCCGTAGTCCGTCTCGTCCAGCGGCAGGTAGCCCTTGGCGTCGCGTACCGACTCGCCGGGACGGTTCTGGTTGGGCGCGGTGGCCTCGTGGACCATCGCGCCCAGGGCGTGCGCGGTGTCGAAGTTGCGTACCCCGAACGCGTACGCGTCGGCGATGATCGCGGCGCCCGGGTCGCCGACCATCACGTAGCTCTCGCCGTTGTCGGAGGCCCACTTGGGCAGCAGGCCGGTCTGGTCGTAGCCGTTGAGCATCGAGGTGACGATGTCGCCGGTGACCTTCGGCTCGACCATGGCGATCAACTGTGTCTGGGAGCGGTAGGTGTCCCAGCCCGAGTAGTTGGCGTACTGCGCCTTCTGGCCCTTGCCGATCTTGTGGATCTGCTCGTCCATGCCCATGTACTGGCCGTTGTCGTCGGAGTACACGTTGGGGTGCAGCAGCGAGTGGTAGAGGGCGGTGTAGAACTGGACCTGCTGGTCGTTGCTGCCGCCGCCGACCTGCACCCGCTTCAGGACGGTGTTCCAGGCGTCGTGGTTGGCCTGCCGCACGGCGGCGAAGTCCCACCCCTTGACCTCGGTGGAGCGGTTCGAGGCGGCGTTGACGTCGCTGGTGTACGAGATCCCGACGGCCGCTGTCACCGTGGTCGACGAGGAGGTGTCGAAGGTGAGGTACATGCCGTTGGCGCCGGTGACGGGGGCGGACGAGGCCGTCGCGGTCGGGTGGATGGTCGGGGACTGGGTGGCCGGGAGAGTGAAGTGCTTCTGCTTCCGCGGAGTGCTCTGCGGCGCGGCCGGCGACTGCTGCGGGCGACCGAGGCTGAGCGATTTCGCGTCGGGGTTGATGGTGCTGCCGACCCAGGTGCCGCTCCGGGTGAACGGCCGGTTGAACCTGATGTCGAAGTGCAGCGTGTAGCGGTTGTCGGCGCCGCAGAAGTGGCCGCTGTCGACGGCGCCGCTGACCTCGGTGTCACTGACCACCTTCGCCCGGGTGCCGTCCACCTGCGTGGCGCCGCCGCTCAGCTTCAGCAGCAGACTGGCCTGCGTACCGGACGGGAAGGTGAACTTCCCCAGTCCCGCCCGGGTGGTGTCGGTCAGCTCGGTCCTGACGCCCGAGGCGTCGGTCAGGCCGTAGTAGCCGATCCCGGTCTGCTCGTGGGCATGGCTGAACGTGGACGTGGTGTCGGAGAGGTTGCCGGTCAGGGCACCGGTGAGCGGGAGGATCGGGATGTCGCCCGCGACGGGGCAGCCGGGGCCCGAGACATGGGTGAGGCTGTAGCCGGAGATCTTGGTGCTGTTGTACTCGTAGCCGCCGCCGTCGGTGCGGGCGGGCGTGGTGTCCGGGCTCCACTGGATCATGCCGTTGGGCATGTCGGGACCGGGAAAGGTGTCGACGGCGCCCGAGGTGCCGATCAGAGGATTGACCAGCGCTGCGGGGTCCGCGACGAGCTGCGGGCCGGACGCGGCCACGGCACTGCCGAGGGGCTGGAAGGGTACGACCGCGATGGCCACCAGGGCCACCACGGTCAGGCGTTGACGGAGTCTGCTGCTGATACGTGGTCCGTCCGGGCGCCGCCGTGTGGCCATCGGTTGCCTCCGCGTTTCGTGCTTCGCGCATGGGTGTGCCAGGGACAGGTGGCTTCCTCGATTGGCGCCGGTGTCACGCCCGAGGGTCTGACAACGTTGCCAATCGGCACGAAACATGAGTAGAGCGCGGACGCTGAGTACATGTCAACTGGGCGTCTGCATCGAGTTCATGCGCGGCCTACAGGCCCTGGCCGCGTCAGCGGCCGGGGGGAGTGTCCCCACGGAACGCCCCGGCCACCACGGGGACCAGCTGCCGCTCGATCTGCTCGGCGGACAGGGCGGCGAGCTCGGTGCCGATGGGCGCCAGCGCGAGCCAGTTCAGCAGGCCGGCCGCGCATCGGGTACGGAAGATCAGTTCCTCGTCGTCGACTCCGGGAAGGATCGGCGCCAGCACGCGGACGACCCCCCGGCGACTGCGGTCGAACTTGTCGTCCAGCCGATCCCATCCCTGGGGTGGATCGATGCCGACGCGCGCCACCGTCCGCATCACAGCCAGGTCCTGCCCTCCGGCCGCCAGCGCACGCATCATCGGCCGTGCGAACGCCAGGGCCACCTCATGGAGTGTCGCGGTGGGGGCGAGGGAATCGAGTTCCAGGATCTTGTCGTCGAGATACCGCTCCAACGCGTGCTCGATCGCCGCGTCGCACAGCTTCTTCAGCGACCCGAAGTGGTAGCTCACCGCGGCAACGTTGGCTCCGGCGCGATCCGTGATCTCGCGGAGTGTCACGCCCTCCTGGCCTCGTTGCGCGATTACCTCCAGGGCGGCCGTCTGGAGGCCGTCCCGGGTGCGCTGACCGGCCTCCCGGCGCAGGTCTGCCTTTTCCACCTGCATCATACGATGTATTCAAGCAGATGTTTGAGTGCATCGTCAACGGTCGCCCGCCCCCTGCGGCTGGGCGACCAAAGAATTCAAACAGTGGCTTGACAGCCCACAGTGCCGTTCATAAAGTTAAGCGAGCGTTTGAATGACTAAGGGCGCGACAGAGACCTGGAGGAACACGACATGAAGCTGCTCAGCCGGAAGTCGATCACCGCCGCGACCGCGGTAGCTGTCCTGGGCGGTCTTTCCATCGCCGCCATGCCGTCGCAGGCCGCCAGCCCCGCTCACAGCGCGGCAGCGGGCCGGAGCAACGCGGCCGCCCCGACCCTGACCGCACTCCAACTGGCGGACCTGCCGCTCACCGACCGCCATCTGACCAAGCACGAGAAGGCCAACCTCGCGGTCGTCCTGCGCGACTACTACGTGGCGGAGGGGAGCCACATCGACGTCCAGACGTTCGTCAACAGCTTCACCAAGGACGGCGTCTTCAACGACATGGTCGCCGGCCAGGCCTATCGGGGAACGGCGCTCGGCAACGTCCTGCCCTACATGAAGAGCCTCTTCTCCAACGTTCACCGTGACCTCAAGCGCATCACCGTGAACGGCGACGTGATCAGCATCGAGCTGTCGATCCAGGGCACGTTCGACGGGCAACTCGCGTCGCCGACAGGCGGCTTCGTCAAGGGGAACGGCCAGAAGGTCGACGCGCCGACCGCCGACTTCTGGTACCTGAAGGACGGCAAGGTCCAGATGTTCAACTGCTTCGTCGGGTACTCGAAGATGTACCACGACATGGGCGTGGACTTCGACTGGGCCTCGGCGGTCAACAAGCACTGACCCGCTCGTCCGGTGCGGGTGATGCCCGGCGCTGTCGGCCGCGCATCACCCGCACCGGCTCGGCTGCCCCTCGTCACCAACTACGGTTCGGAGAATTCCTTGAACGTCACGGGCAACACCGTCTTCGTCGCCGGAGCGACCTCCGGCATCGGCCTCGGCCTCGCGCTGCGGCTGCACGCGGCGGGCAACCGGGTCATCATTTCCGGGCGCCGCGAGGACAGGCTGACGCAGATCGTCTCGGAGAACCCCGGCGTCGAGTCCGTCGTGCTCGACGTCACCGACCCGGTCGCCGTCCAGGACGTCACCGCGCAACTGCTGCAACGCTTTCCCGACCTCGACGTCCTGGTCGCGGTGGCCGGCATCATGCTGCCGGAGGACCTTCACCGTGGTGGTTTCCTTGCCACGGCAGAAGCGACGGTGGCGACCAACCTCCTCGGCCCCATCCGCCTCGTGGCCGCTCTGACCGAACACCTCGCCACCCGGCCGCAAGCGACGATCATGACGGTGTCCTCCGGGCTGGCATTCGTCCCCCTGCCGATCGCCCCGACCTACAACGCCACCAAGGCCGCTATTCACTCTTTCACCGAGAGCCTCCGCGTCCAACTCGCGGACACGAACATCGACGTCCTGGAACTGGTGCCGCCGGCGGTGCGCACCGCCCTGATGGGACAGGAGGACTCACAGACCGCCATGCCCCTCGATGCCTTCCTCGACGAGGTCATGGAGATCCTCGGGTCCGCTGGGCACCCGGATGAGATCCTCGTCAAGGCGGTCGAACCGGTGCGATTCGCCGAGGCCCGCGGTGAGTACGCCGACATGCTGCGCATGCTGTCCAACCGATGACGACTGCGGCCGGGGCGTAAGCTTCGCGGAATCGAGAGTGCCGGATTCCGGTTCAAGCGCCGGGGCCGGCCCCAGCACACTCAGCGAGGTCGGTCCGCGTGAGCGACGAGACATCCCCCGTGCCGGACACCCGGGACCCGGTCGGCCGGCTCACCGTGCGCGACGTGCTGGGGCTGGACCTGATGGCCACCTGGGGACCCGAGGTGGTGGCCGGCGCGGCCCACCTGGACCGGCCGGTGCGGTGGCTGCACGTGGCCGAGGCGGCGGACGTGGGGGTGATGCTGACCGGCGGCGAGATCGTGCTCACCACCGGCCTGCTGCTGGCCGGCGACGAGCAGGCCCAGGTCGCGTACGTCGAGTCGATGCAGCGGGCCGACGTGGCGGCCGTCCTGCTGGGTCTGGGCCGGGCGTTCCGGACCACGCCCCCGGCGATGCGCCGGGCGGCGGAACGGTGCGGGGTGCCGCTGATCGTGCTGCATCGTCCGGCGCCGTTCGCCCGGCTCACCGAGGAGGTGCACTCGCAGCTGGTGCACGGCAGGTTCGCCGCGCTCAATCTCTCCGATCGGATCCGCTCCTCGCTCACCGCGCTCAATCTCTCCGGCGCCCCGCTGCAGCAACTGCTGGACGAGATCGCCTCTTTCGGCGGCTGCCCGGCCGTTCTGGTCAACCTGGCGCACCGGGTGCTGGCCACCGCGGGGGACCGGAACTCGCTGAGCGAGCTGATGCGCGACTGGGACCGGGTCTCCCGGCAGGTCGCCGAGCTGGTGCGGAACGACCCGGTGACGGTCGGCCCGGACGGCTGGATCGTGGCGGCGCTGGAGGCCCGGGGCCAGCGGTGGGGGCGGCTGGTGCTGTTCGGCTACCCGGGCTCGGAGGAGTCCGGCCGGGTGCTGGGGCAGCGCGCGGCCGAGGCGCTGGCCATGCACCGTCTGCTCGGCGACCGCGACCGGGGCTGGGAGGACCACGCGGCGGAGTCCCTGCTCGGCGACCTGGCCTCGGGCGCGGCCCGGCCGGAGCAGCTGCTCACCCGGGTCCGGGCCGCCGGACTGCCGGTGAACCGGCGCACGTTCGTGCCGGTGGTGGTCCGCGAGCTGGCCGGCGGTGCGGCCGACCGGGAGGGGCTGCCGCAGCTGCTGGACCGGATCCTCGGCGAGGAGTCGGTGGCGGGCCTGGTGGGGAGCATCGGCGCGGACGGCACGGCGGTGCTGCTGAGCATCCCGCACGACCAGGACGCCGATGCCGCGCTGCGGCGGGTCGCGGTGCAGACCCATGAGCGGCTGGCGGCGCGGGGGCGCCGGGCCGTGGTCGGGGCGGGGTTCGGCTGCGCCGTGCTCGACGAGGTGCGCCGGTCCTTCGTCGAGGCGGTGCACGTGGCGGATGCCGCGGTGGCGGGACCCCCGGCCACCGCGGTGGCGCGGCTGCGCGATGTACGGCTGCGCGGGCTGGTCCGGCTGCTGCGGGACGAGCCGGAGCTGCAGGCGTTCATCGAAAGGGAGTTGGGGCCGCTGCTGGAGAACGCACCGCTGCTGGCGGTGCTGCGGACCTACCTGGAGACCGGCCGCAACAAGTCGCTGGCCGCCCAGACACACCACGTCAGCCGGCCCGCGCTGTACCGGCGGCTGGAGAGCATCCAGACGCTGCTGGACGTCGACCTGGACGACTGGGAGCAGCTGACCTCGCTCTATGTCGCGCTGCTCGCCCACGAGGCGCAGCAGGCCGCGGGCCCCGAGGCCGCCCGGTAACGGTGAACCGGGCGGCCCGTCGTCGGGACCGGCCTCAGCTGTCGGCCGTGGCCGGCTCGTCCGAGACTGCCTCGTCCGTGGTCGGCGCGTGCGGCTCCGCCGGCGGGGCCAGGCGGGTGAAGCCGACGTAGAGCACCAGCGCGGAGGCCAGGCCGACGGCCCAGCCGTAGTCGGCGAGCGGCTTCAGGAAGGGGATCATGCCGCCGGTGGGGAAGGGACCGCCGTAGGAGCCGCCGACGGCCAGCAGGCCGCCGACGACGAAGGCCACCACCGCCCGCCAGTTCCAGCCGGAGGCGTACCAGTAGCGGCCGCCGGGGGTGTAGAGCTGGTCCAGTTCCAGGTGGGTGCGGCGGATGATCCAGTAGTCGGCGATGAGGATGCCGGCGACGGTGCCGAGCAGGCCGCCGACCACGCCGAGCCAGGTGAAGATGTAGACGTGCGGGTCGGCGACCAGCTTCCAGGGGAAGATCACGATGCCGACCAGGCAGGCGATCAGCGCGCCGGTGCGGAAGCTGATGATCTTCGGCAGCAGGTTGGAGAGGTCGTACGCGGGGCTGACGACATTGGCGGCGATGTTCACCGACAGGGTGGCGACCAGGACCACCAGCAGGGCGAAGAGGGTGCCCACGACGCTGTTCATCTTGGCCGCGAGCGCGATCGGATCCCAGATGGGCGTTCCGTAGACGGCCTGGGAGCCCGAGGTGACCAGGACCGAGAGCAGGGCGAAGAGGGTCATGGTGGTGGGCAGGCCGAGGGCCTGACCGCGGGTCTGGGCCTTCTGGCTGCCGCCGAAGCGGGTGAAGTCGGGGATGTTGAGCGCCAGTGTCGACCAGAAGCCGATCATGCCCATCAGGGACGGGAAGAAGATCTTCCAGAAGCCGCTTCCCCAGCCGAGCTTGGAGGGCTGGGACAGCAGCGGGCCGAAGCCTCCGGCCTTGACGGCGATCCAGGCGAGCAGGGCCAGCGCACCGGCGATGACGAAGGGCGCGGCCCAGTTCTCGAACCGGCGCAGCGTCTCCATGCCGCGGCAGATGATGGCGATCTCCAGCGCGCAGAAGAGCAGGAAGGAGAGCCACTGCGTCCAGGGGTAGCCGCCGATCGCCGAGGCGGTCTGCCAGCTGTGCCCGAAGAGCTTGCCGGCCAGCAGGAAGATGCCCTCGCCGCCGATCCAGCTCTGGATCCCGAACCAGGCGCAGGCGACGGCGGCCCGGATCAGCGCGGGCAGGTTGGCGCCGCGCAGGCCGAAGGAGGCGCGGGCGAAGACCGGGAAGGGGATGCCGTACTTGGTGCCGGCGTGTCCGGTGAGCAGCATCGGGACCAGCACGATGACGTTGGCCAGGGCGATGGTGAGCACCGCCTGCTTCCAGTCCATGCCCAGGGCCACCAGGCCCGAGGCGAGGGTCCAGGAGGGGATGTTGTGGGCCATGCCGACCCACAGCGCCAGGAAGTTGTAGGTGGTCCAGCGTCTGCGCTCGACCGGGACCGGCATCAGGTCCTCGTTGGTGAAGCGCGGGTCGGTGAGAGTGACTCCGGCGGCGAGTTCGACTCTTCCGTCGGGATGGGCGGTCTGCGCCGCCGTGGGCAGGGGCGTGACTGTGGACATGTACGGCCACCTCGGTTCGTGGGGTCTCGCGTGGGGACGGGACAGGAAGCCGGCGGGCACGGCGTCGGGCTGCCGGACGAACGAGTGGAGCAGTGGTCCCGGGTCGTCAGCTCACCGCGGGGATGACACTGGCGCCGTATGCGTCGATGGTCGACTCCACGGCGTCGTGCATGGCGTAGACCGCGAACTGGTCCACACCCAGGTCGCGCAGCTGCTCCAGCTTCGCGACCTGCGCCTCGGGCGGACCGATCAGGCAGAACCGGTCCACGATCTCGTCGGGTACGAACGCGGTGTCCGGGTTCCCGGAGCGGCCGTGGTGGCGGTAGTCGTACCCCTGACGTTCCTTGATGTAGGCGGTCAGCGCGTCGGGGACCAGGCCGGAGCTCTCGCCGTACTGGCTGACCAGGTCGGCGACGTGGTTGCCGACCATGCCGCCGAACCAGCGGCACTGCTCCCGCGCGTGCGCCAGGGCCTGCGGCGAGTCGTCCTCGGTGACGTACGCCGGGGCCGCCACGCAGATCTTCACGTCGCCGGGGTCGCGTCCGGCCGCGGCGGCAGCGTCGCGGACCGCCTTGACCATCCACTCGGTCAGATAGGGGTCGGCCAACTGCAGGATGAAGCCGTCCGCCTGACGTCCGGTCAGGGCCAGTGCCTTGGGTCCGTACGCGCCCATCCACACCGGCAGCGACGTGCCCTCCTTGACCCACGGGATCCGCATCGCGGTCCCGTCGACCACGGTCTCCCGGCCCTCCGCCAGCTCCTTGATCGCGTGCATCGCCTCACTGAGGCGGCCCAGGGTGGCGGGCTTGCGGCCCGCCACGCGCATCGCGGAGTCGCCGCGGCCGATCCCGCACACCGTCCGGTTGCCGTACATGTCGTTGAGCGTCGCGAACAGCGACGCCGTCACCTCCCAGGTACGGGTGGAGGGGTTGGTGACCATCGGGCCGACGACCATGCGCTCGGTCTCGGCCAGGATGCGGCTGTAGACCACAAAGGGCTCCTGCCAGAGCACCACCGAGTCGAAGGTCCAGCCGTGGCTGAAGCCGGCGGCCTCGGCCCGCTTCATCCGCTCGATCAGCAGTGAAGCGGGCGGGTCGGTCTGCAGAACGAGGCCGATGTCCACGGGAAACCTCCGGTAGCAGGGGAGTGGATGGGGTTCGGACGGGTTCGGACGGGGGTCAGATGAGGTACTGGCAGGTGGCGCGGGCCTGGTAGCGGCCGTGTCCGGGCCGGCCCAGGTAGGTGTCGTCGTCGACGACCACCGTGCTCCGGGAGAGCACCGTCACCGCCTTGCCGCGCACCCGCAGGCCCTCGTAGGCCGAGTAGTCCACGTTCATGTGGTGCGTCGCAGCCGACAGGGTCTGCGTCGCGTCCGGGTCGTAGACCACGATGTCGGCGTCCGCACCCGGCGCGATCGTCCCCTTGTGCGGGTACAGCCCGAACATCCGGGCCGGGGTCGCCGACGCGATCTCCACCCAGCGCCGCCGCGAGATGCGCCCGTCCGCTACGGCCTGGTGCAGCAGGTCCATCCGGTTCTCCACGCCGGGCAGGCCGTTGGGGATCTTCGAGAAGTCCCCGCGTCCCAGCTCCTTCTGACCGGAGAAGCAGAACGGGCAGTGGTCCGTGGACACCACCTGCAGGTCGTTGGTGCGGAGCCCGCGCCAGAGCGCCACCTGGTGATCCTGGGGCCGCAGCGGCGTCGAGCACACGTACTTGGCGCCCTCGAAGCCCGGCTCGGCCAGGTTGTCGGTGGACAGGAAGAGGTACTGCGGACAGGTCTCGCCGAAGACGTTCAGCCCCCGGTCCCGCGCGGCCGTCAGCTCCGCCAGCGCCGAGGCGGCCGACACGTGCACCACGTACAGCGGCGAACCGGCCACCTCGGCCAGGCGGATGGCGCGGTGCGTCGCCTCGGCCTCCAGCAGTTCGTGCCGTACCTGGCCGTGGTAGCGCGGGTCGGTGTGTCCGCCGGCCAATGCCTGCTCCACCAGCACGTCGATGGCGATGCCGTTCTCCGCGTGCATCATCACCAGGCCGCCGTTGTCCGCGCCCTGCTGCATGGCGCGCAGGATCTTCCCGTCGTCGCTGTAGAAGACGCCGGGGTAGGCCATGAACAGCTTGAACGAGGTCACCCCCTCGTCCACCAGGAGGTCCATCTCCTTGAGGCTGTCCCCGGTGACATCCGACATGATCATGTGGAAGGCGTAGTCGACGGCGCAGTTGCCCTCGGCCTTGGCGTGCCAGGCGTCCAGGCCCTCGCGCAGCGAGCGGCCCACCGACTGCACCGCGAAGTCCACGATCGTCGTCGTCCCGCCCCACGCAGCGGCCCGGGTGCCGGTCTCGAAGGTGTCCGAGGCGGACGTTCCGCCGAAGGGCAGCTCCATGTGGGTGTGCGCGTCCACCCCTCCCGGGATCACGTACTTCCCGGACGCGTCGATCACGCGGTCCGCCGACCAGCCCTCGGCCACCTGGCTGCCGCCGGCGGCGAGGGCCACCACCTGTTCGCCCTCGATCAGGACGTCGGCCACCGTCTCCTCGGCCGCTGTGATCACCAGCCCGCCCCGGATCACCGTGCGAGTCATGTGCGTTGTTCCTTCCGCTCTCCCGTCAGGGCGTTGCTCAGGCTTCGGCGAGGGAGCCGTAGGCGTCCGGGCGGCGGTCGCGGTAGAAGGCCCACTGGTGGCGGACCTCCTCGATCAGGCCGAGGTCGAGGTCGCGCACGACCAGCTCCTCCTCCTTGTCGGAGGCCGGCTCGCCGACGAACTGGCCGCGCGGGTCCACGAAGTAGCTGGTGCCGTAGAAGTCGTTGTCGCCGTACTCCTCGACGCCGACCCGGTTGATCGCGGCGACGAAGTACTCGTTGGCGACGGCGGCGGCCGGCTGCTCCAGCTGCCACAGGTAGGCGGACAGGCCCCGGCTGGTCGCCGACGGGTTGTACACGATCTCAGCTCCGGCCAGACCCAATGCGCGCCAGCCCTCCGGGAAATGCCGGTCATAGCAGATGTAGACCCCGACCTTTCCCACGGCGGTGTCGAACACCGGCCAGCCCAGGTTGCCGGGCTTGAAGTAGTACTTCTCCCAGAAGCCCTTGACCTGCGGAATGTGGTGCTTGCGGTACTTGCCGAGGTAGCTGCCGTCGGCGTCGATCACGGCTGCGGTGTTGTAGTAGACGCCGGGCTGCTCGGCCTCGTACACCGGCACCACGATGACCATGTTGAGCTCGCGGGCCAGGTCCTGCATCCGGGTCACCGTCGGGCCGTCCGGCACGGCCTCGGCCCAGGCGTAGTGCTCCTCCTCCTGCACCTGACAGAAGTAGGGGGCGTTGAAGACCTCCTGGAACCCGATGATCTGCGCACCCTGGGCGGCGGCCTCGCGGGCGTACTGCTCGTGCAGGTCGATCATCGACTCCTTGTCGCCCGTCCACCTCGTCTGGACCAGGGCTGCGCGGACCACACGGCTCATCGGCTGTCTCCTCTGGAAGAGCGGTTTCCCCGTTGACGGCCGACATTAGGAGACCGCAGCCAGGGCGGTGCAGTGGCACGGTGTAACGCTGTGGGCATTCCATCGTTGCGCGACGTCACTCGGCCGGAATTCGAAAGAAGGCATGTGAAGAACGGCGACGCGTCCAGTGAAATACACGTTTCCGGTCGAGTTCCGGCGTTAATTCACGGTTACGCGGTCGGCCCCCCGCGGACGCGTCATCACCGTCGGCCGCGGGCGGCCCCGGGGCCGGAGGGGGAGGGGAGGGCTTCGGTGTCCTGCCCTTGGCACGGGGTCCCGTTGTCTCACGGACTGGGCGTGCACAGCCTGAAACCTGTGTCTTCGGATTACGATTCGGTTGCTGCATGCTGCCCGTCGGGGGGTCGGCATTGTCGAGGGTTCGGGGGCTGGCCGCGGTGACAGGGCATGGGTTGGAAGCGCCCGTTCGAATGGTCCAATTCGAAGTCCTCGGACCGCTCGCCGCCTCGGTCGACGGTGAACGGATCCCTCTTGGCGGAGCCGTCCAGGAGCGGGTTCTCGCGATGCTGCTGCTTGAGGCGGGCCGGGTGGTGCCGGTGTCGCGGCTGGTCGAGGGCGCTTGGGAGCAGGAGCCGCCGGTGACTGCCGTCCACCAGATCCGCAAGGCCGTCGCCGATCTGCGCAGGCGTCTCCCGTTGGGCAGGGAAGTGATCCGCACCGACGGCCCCGGATACCGGATTTCGGCCGCAGCCGCCCAGCTCGACCTGCTGGAGTTCGGTTCCCGGGTCCGCAGCGCCGCTCAGGCCCTGCGAGGCGGCGGGCTGGTCGAGGCCAGGGACGAGCTGCGGGCCGCCCTCGCCCTGTGGCGCGGTGCCGGGCTGTCGGGGATGGGTGGGCCGGTGATCGAGGCTGCGGTGACCGTGCTGGAGGAGCGCCGTCTCGCCGCCGCCGAGCAGTTCTTCGAACTGTGCCTCGAACTCGGTGAGTGCAGCGAGATCGTGGCCGAACTGCGCCTGCTCATCAGCGAACACCCGCTGCGGGAGAGACTCCGGAGCCACCTGATGCTCGCGCTGTACCGCTCCGGTCGGCAGGCCGAGGCTCTGGAGGAGTACCGGCTGCTCGGCGAGCTGCTGGTCGAGAGCCTGGGCATCAACCCCGGCCCCGAGCTGGCCCGGCTGTACGAGGACATCCTGCGCGAGGCCCCGGAGCTTGCCGCCACGGAGCGGTCGCCGGGGATGACGGGGCCGCCCGCGCCCGCACCCGCGGCACCGGAGACGGCGGGGCCGCCCGCGGTGCCGTGCATGCTGCCTTCAGGGCTGTCGGACTTCGTGGGCCGGGAACGGGAGTTGGCGAAGCTGCTCGACCACATGCGGGCGGACGGCCCGCGCGGTGAGCACTGCACGCGGATCGTGGCCATCGACGGCATGGGGGGAACCGGGAAGACCTGCCTGGGAGTCCGGGCCGCCCGCCGACTGGCGGCGGACTTCCCCGACGGGCAGCTCAGCATCGATCTGCGCGGATTCACTCCCGGCGAAACGCCGATGACGCCCGCTGCCGCGTTGGACGTCCTGTTGCGTGCCGTCGGCGTGCCGGGTGAGCGCATCCCGGACGATCTGGCCGGGCGCGCCGGGCTGTGGCAGTCCTCTCTCGCCGGTCGGCGCATGCTGCTGCTGCTCGACAACGCGGCCGACAGCGCGCACATCCGCCCGATGTTGCCGAACGCGCCCGGCTGTCTGGTGCTGGTCACCAGCCGGGCGCGGCTGGTGGATCTGGACAGCGTGAAATGGGTGTCCGTCGGGCTGATGGCACCCGGGGAGAGCGCCGCCCTGATCGCGGAGATCCTGGGCGCGGAGCGGGTGGCCGCCGAGCCCGAGGTGGCCGCCGAGCTTGCCGAGCTCTGCGGGCACCTGCCGCTGGCGCTGCGTATCGCGGCCGCCCGTCTGCGCAACCGCCCGCGCTGGACCACCCGTTACATGGTCGAGCGACTGCGCGACGAGAGCCGGCGGCTGGACGAGCTGACCTCCGGGGAGCGCAGTGTCGCGGCGACGCTGCGGATGTCGTACCTGGCGATGGACGCCCGCTGCCGCACCGCCTTCCGCGACCTGGGCCTGCACCCCGGCGGGACGATCGATGTGCACGCGGCTGCCGCGCTGTTCGGGACGGACACCCGGGAGGCGGAGTCCATCCTTGAGCTGCTGCTGGACGCGCATCTGCTGCAGCAGCCCGACATGGGGCTCTACACCTTCCACGACCTGGTTCGCAGCTTCGCGCAGGGGCTGCCGGAGGCCGCGGCGGCGGTCGAGCGGCTGCTCGACTACTACCTGACGGCCATGGACGCGGTGTGCTCGGTGCTCTTCCCGGGCCGCCCCGTCCGCCCCTCCGGCATCCCGTCCTTCCAGGGGGAGCTACCGCAGTTCAGGGACGCCGGGCAGGCCCAGGAGTGGCTCGCGCGTGAGCGCGACGGGCTGCTGGCGGCCGTGGCGCTCGCCGAGCGCCGTGGCCACGACCGGCATGCCGTGTTCCTCAACCGCGATCTCAACTTCCCCCTGCACGCGCACGGCCATTTCGACGAGCTGTGGAGCCTCGGCCGGATCGCGGTGGCCGCCGCCCGGAAGCTGGACGATCCGAGCCTGCTCTGCGTCACCCTCTCCAACTTCGGCTCGGCCTGCTGGCGGCTGGGCCGGTTCGAGGAGGGGCTGGAGGCCGCCATGGAGGGGCGGGACATCGCCAGGGCCTCGGGGGACCGGTACATCGAGGCGCATGGCGACTCGATCATCGGCCTGCTGCTGTCGGCCCTCGGCCGGCACCGGGACGCCCTGCCGCTGCTGGAGCGCGCCGCGGTGCTGGCCGAGGAGATCGGCATGGCGCGGATGAAGGCGGAGGTGCTGACCATGCTCAGCACCCTGTACGAGCAGTGGGGCCGGCATGAGGACGCGGCCGCGGCTGCCCGGCAGGCGATTGAGGCCGGTCGTGCGATCGACTACCGGGACATCGAGTTCACCGGCCTGACCGATCTGGCCTTCGCCCAGGTCGGCCTGGCCGCCCATGCGGAGGCGCAGGTCAGCTTGGAGCGGGCGCGGGCTCTGTGCGACGACCTGACCAGCCCCGGGGACGCGGCCCTGCTCATGGCGCTGTCCGCGAAGGTGGAGAACATCCTCGGCGACGACGCGCGGGCCAAGGACTTCGCCGCGCGGGCCCTGGCGCTGGTCCATGCCCGGGGCACACAGGTCCGACGGCCGAAGGTACAGAACCTGGTCGGCGCCCTCCACACCTCCTGGCGGGAGTACGCGGCCGCGCGGGAGCTGCACAGCAGCGCGCGGGAGGCCGCTGCGACGATGCGCTACCGCTCGGAGGAGGCGGCGGCACTGCTCGGCCTGGCGGAGGCAGCCGCCGCACTGGGCGACGCCCCGCTGGCGGCCGGGCATCGAGCGGCGGCAGCGGAGTTGCTCGACTACATGGACTACTCGGAGGTGCAACCGGCCGCCGGGTCGCGCTGACGGCCGGCCGCGGTGCTGCTACGCGCCGCTGTCGGCGGCGGTCCCCGTCGGGGTCTGGGCGGCGGGGCCGCTGGTGTTGGCGAGCGCGTGCCGCACGGCTGCCCCGCCGTCGAAGGCCGCCGGCACGGTGACGCCCACTCCGATCGCCAGGACGCCCGCGACGGTCCCCACCAGCCAGGCCAGCTTCTTGTGCATGCTCTGTTCCCTCCCGTGCGGGCACAATACGCGTTGGTTGCGCTGCCCGGCGTCCGCTTCCGACAGCTGAGAGCCTGGCCGAGGGGGGTACCGAACGGTTCCCGTTCCGTTCCCGGTCTCACCAGAGGCGGTAGGCCAGCGGCGGCGGCCCCACCGGGGACTGTGCCGTCCCCGAGAGGCGGCCCGACGCGGCGAGCGCCAAGTCGGTGCAGGCCGTCCCGGCCTCCTGTCCGGTCGAGTCGAGCAGGGCGCGGACGGCCGCCCGAATGCCGGGCAGTGCCGTTGCCGGGAGCAGCTCCGGCGGCGCGTCGGCGGTGACCCGGGCCAGCAGGTGCATGCCGCGAACGCTCAGCGTCTCCACCCGGATTCGGCGGCCGGTCGCTGCTTCCGCCTCCGCCTGCAGAGGCTGTACCTGGACAGGTTCTGGCTGCGCTGCCCGGGCGCCGGCCCAGGGCTCCGGACCGCTCGGGCAGGGCAGCACATGGTCGATACTGTGCGTGCGCACGGTCTCGGCGAGTGAGGCGTGCAGCCCGAGGGGATCGCCGAAGTCGGCCGTGAGCAGCCGCTCCTGCGGCAGCCCGGCCGCTGCGGCGGCCGATGTCCGGGGGCGCAGCCGCGGGTCCCAGACGGCCCAGGTGTCGAGCCCGGCGTCCACCGCCGAGCGGAGCAGCCCCGGGCTCGGCGCGACGAGCAGCACCCGGGGCGCCCGCATGCCGGTGGGAGCTGCCGGTGTCCCCGCCTCCGCGGCCGGCATCACTCCTCCTCGGCCTTGCGACGGCCGGCGCGGCTGTTCCTCCAGACCTCGCGGAGGACGACAGCGAAGAACTCGGCGTAGGTGCGCTGCACGTGCAGGCCGAACTCCTGTACCTCGCCGTGCCGTTCACGCAGTCGGTTGATCGGCACGTTCATCGCGGCATGGTGCTCGACATGCAGGTTGTTGCCGTTGGTGAACCAGGTCGTCAGTCGGCTGCCGCTGATCGAGCGGGTGTTGCGCAGCACGTCGACACTGCTGTTGTCGCACAGGATGTGCTCGGGCAGCTCCACCAGGAAGTGCATCGGCATCGCCGCGACGAAGGGCAGCAGCCACAGGCGGAGCACCAGCGGTGCCCCGCCCGCCGCGCAGGCGCCCGCGAGCAGCGCGAGGAACAGCCCGAACCAGCGGTACTCGCTGATGACGGCCTTTCGGCTCTTCGGCGAGATCTGCCCCATGTCGTACTGCCAGCGGCCGGTCAGGCAGCTGCCGATGTCGCGGACGGCCGCCACCGGCCGGCCCACGTCGAACAGGCCCTTGGCCAGGGCGCCGAGGGTGAGCGGCCGGCGGGTGTCGAAGCCGAAGAACTCGGTGTCGTCCGGTGTGCCGAGGGAGCGGTGGTGCTGCAGGTGGCGCACCCGGTAGTGGCTGTAGGAGACCAGCAGCGGAGTGCCCAGCGGTACGCCCGCTATGCGGTGCGGCCGCGGGCCGCGGAACGCGGAGTGATGCAGGCACTGGTGCTGCAGTTCGACGGCGTGGGTGTAGGCGGCGCCGAGGACCAGCACACCGCAGCCGGCCAGGAGGTACGAGGACTGGAGTGCGAGGGTCGCCCCGACCGCGACCAGGACGAGCAGCACGCCGAGTTTGGCGAGGAAGAGAGCCTCGTCCTTGCCGCGTACGGTGGCGCGCTGGAACAGCAGCCGGGGGACGGTGGAGGAGCTGGTGGGTATGGGGTCCAGCAGGGTCTTGGTCATGGAAGCCATCGCTAACTCGTGGGTGGTGTGTCAGTGCTGGTGTGTCACTGCCGGTGCTTCGGTTCCCGGTCGGCCGGGCGACAAGGGGACCGGGTCCGAGCGCCGCAGCCCGTGCCGCAGCAGGGTGGTGGCCAGCAGCGACAGGGCGGCCATGGCGGCCATGGCCAGGCCGGCCGGGTGGGCTGTGCGGGCCGCTCCGAGGAGCTGGGCGAGGGCGCCGGCCAGGGCCGCGCCCACGGCCTGACCGACCATCAGTCCGGTGCTGGACAGGCCGAACACCTGGCCGCGTACCTCGTCGGGGCTCTGCTGGACCAGCCGTTCCTGCAGCGGCAGGGAAGCGGCGTAGCCGAAGGCGGAGATGCCTACCAGCAGCGCGGCGACCGCCACCGGCGGGGACAGCGGGAACGCCAGGAACGGCGCCGCCAGCAGGGCCCGCAGCGGCAGGATGAGGCGGTCGCGCGGAGCTTCGGGGATGAACCGTCCGACGGTGATGTCGCCGGCCAGCATGCCGACGGCCCCGGCCGCGAACAGGTAGCCGGCGTGGTTGCCGGCATAGGGGATGAACAGCGCCTCGCAGCCCACCACCAGGCCGTTGGGCAGCCACATCGTCAGCAGCAGTGGCCGCAGGACGGGTGAGGACAGCAGCATCCGGTTGACCTGGCGGCTGCGCTCCACCACCCGTCCCGCGGCCCGGGGCGGGCTGTCGGCCAGCCCGGTCCGGGCTGCCGCGCCCGCGACGGCGCTGACCGCGGCGGCGATGACGAACAGCCAGGTCGGTGAGGCGACCGCGATCAGCAGGGCGCCCACGCCGTTGCCGAGGACCTGCATGCCGCCGACGGTGATGTTCATCGTGGCGCGGGCCAGGACGAACGACTCCTTCGGCACGATGTCCGACAGCAGTGCCAAGACCGTGCCGGAGGTCGCCCCCATGGCCACGTAGCCGCCGGCCAGGATCAGGAAGCGCATCCACCAGGCCTCTCCCGGCAGTGCCTGCAGGGTGGCGGTGGTCACCGAGACGCAGGCCGCCAGCACCATCGCGGTCCGCGGACGCAGCAGGTCCGAGGAGGCCAGCAGGTAGCGGGCGGTGCCCAGTTGGACCAGCGGCCCGCCGAAGAGGGATACCGCGGTGAGGAACGAGGACCGGGTCTGGTCGTACATCACGGTGCCCAGCGCCAGGCTGTTGACGACGACCGCGGTCATCGTGAACAGCCTGACGACGAACAGCACGCGGAACTGCTGGACGGCGAAGAGGTCGCGGTAGGTGGTCACCCGGCGTCCTGGATGCCGATCCGCTCGCGCCAGCGCCGGACCTCGCCGGCCACGCACTCGGGCGAGGTCCCGCCGAGGCTGCGGCGCGAGGCCACCGAGTCGGCGACGCCGAGGACGGTGAACACATCGGTGCGGATACGGGCGTCGACCGTCCGCATCTGATCGAGCGTGAGCTCGGCCAGGCCGCAGTCGTGCTCCTCGGCCAGGCGCACCAGGCGGCCGGTGATGTGGTGTGCCTCCCGGAACGGCATGCCCAGCTCGCGGGTGAGCCAGTCGGCCAGGTCGGTCGCGGTGGCGTAGGCGGCGCCGGCCGCGGCGCGCATCTGCGGGGCCCGCGGCCTGAGGTCGGCGATCATGCCGGTCATGGCCCTGAGGCAGAGCTCCAGGGTGTCCGCGGCGTCGAAGGTGCGCTCCTTGTCCTCCTGCATGTCCTTGGAGAAGGTCAGCGGCAGGGCCTTCATGACGGTCAGCAGGCCGAACAGGGAGCCGTGGACCCGGCCGGTCTTGCCGCGGACCAGCTCGGCGGCGTCCGGGTTGCGCTTCTGCGGCATGATCGAGGAGCCGGTGGTCCAGGCGTCGGAGAGCTCGACGAAGGCGAACTGCGGGGACATCCACAGCACGATCTCGTCGGCGAGCCGGGACAAATGCGTCATGCACAGCGAGGCCGCGGCGAGGTACTCCAGGGCGAAGTCGCGATCGGAGACCGCGTCCAGCGAATTGCGCATGGGCCCGGCGAAGCCGAGCAGCTGCGCGGTGCGCTCGCGGTCGATCGGGAAGGACGTCCCGGCCAGTGCCGCGGCGCCGAGCGGGGACTCGTTGGAGCGTTCGCGGGAGTCGCTCAGCCGGCCGTGGTCGCGTCCGAACATCTCCACGTAGGCCAGCAGGTGGTGGCCGAAGGAGACCGGCTGGGCGCTCTGCAGGTGGGTGTAGCCGGGCATCAGGGTCGCCGTGTGCTCGCCGGCCTGCTGGAGCAGGGCGTCGATCAGCTGCTCGACCAGGTGCAGGGCCCGGTCGTGGGCGTCGCGCACCCACAGCCGGAAGCTGGTGGCCACCTGGTCGTTGCGGCTGCGGGCGGTGTGCAGGCGTCCGGCGGCCGGGCCGATGAGCTCGCCGAGCCGGGCCTCGATGTTCATGTGGATGTCCTCGAGCGCCACCGAGTAGGCGAAGGCGCCGGAGGCGATCTCGCTCCGGATCTGCTCCAGGCCCTCCTTGATCGCGGCGGCGTCCGGGTCAGGGATGATCTTCTGCTCGGCCAGCATGGTCACATGGGCGACCGAGCCGTCGATGTCCTGGGCGGCCATCCGCCGGTCGAAGCCGATGGAGGCGTTGATCTGCTCCATCACCTCGGTCATGCCCTGGTCGAAGCGGCCCCGGATCAGTGCGCCGCTCCTGTTCGCGTCGTCCTGCATGTGCTGTGTCGCCTTTCTGATCACTGAAGAGAGATGCGGATGCCGGAGACGACCCGCGCGCACAGGGCCACCGCCTGCTCCGCGGTCGCGGCAGTGGTCAGCACATAGCCGACCCTGGACGCGGAGTCCCGGACGGCCGGGACACGGTCCCCGGGCCGCAGCGGGAGATGCAGCTTCACCACCCCGGGCAGCCCCTGCCAGCGCTGCACGCCGAGGACCCGGTCGACCCGCCCCGGCGGCGGCGTGAAGTAGCGGATCGCGGCCGCACCGGATGCCGCGGCGGCCTGCGCCGGCGCGGGCCGGGTCCTGTCCAGGGCCCACTGGACCACCAGGTCCAGCAGGTCCTGCCCGGTGGCCTGGCGGACCAGGGTGGGGATGTTGTCGCCGCCGACCCGGGTGTGCGTCTCGATGACCTCCGGACCGGCGGGGGTCAGCCGCAACTCGGTGTGGCTGGGGCCGTCGGTGATCCCCATGGCGTCCAGGAAGCCGCGTACGTACTCGGTGACCGCCGCGGCGGCGTCCGCCGGGAGCGCCGCCGGCACGACATGACCGACCTCCACGAAGGGGTGGTCCGGATCGCCCTCGTTGGTCAGCTTGCCGGTGATGGCGACCACATGGTGCTCGCCCGCGCAGCTGACCGCCTCGACCGAGAACTCCGGGCCTTCGAGGAACGGCTCGGCAAGGTAGTCGTCGTCGATGGCGGCCGGCAGCACCGCCTGCCCGGCGCCACGGACACAGCGCACCTGCTCGCTGCCCTGGCCGTGCCGCGGCTTCACCACGACCGGGTAGCCGTGCTCCGCCGCGAACGCCTCGATGTCCGCGCCGTTGCGTACCACCGCGCAGGGGACCTTGGAGAACCCCCGGTCGCGCAGCCAGGCCCGCATGGCGAACTTGTCCCGGGTCCGGGCCACCACCTCAGGCCGCAGGCCGAGGATGCCGAGCTCGGCGGCGATCCGGGCGGCGGGCAGCAGCCCCTGCTCGGTCAGTGACAGCACCGCGCCGAACGGCTGCTCGCTGTGCACCGCACGCAGCAGCGGCACCAGCACCGGATCGTCGAACTCCGTCAGCACGCTGTGCCGGGCCGCCGCGACCAGCGCCGGCTCGTACCGCGCGGGCGTGTCCACCAGGGTGTACTCGGCACCGGACAGCAGGATGCGGTCGCACAGCCCGGGGCCGCCGCCGACGACCAGCACATGGGCCGGACCGGGCGGGCTGCTCCTGCGACCCATGCCGTTCACAGCGCCCGCAGGTAGGCGTCGAGCTCGGTCGGCACCTCACCGCGCAGCACCGAGTAGCCGGTGCGGCGATTGACCGAGAACGGCTCCGCGCCCGGCACCACGCCGTCGTCGCTGACCACCTCCCGCAGCACCGCCACGCTCTCGGGCCGCTCCACGGCGGAGCGCTCCTCGAAGTGGAAGCGGATGGCGTGCCAGCCGTCCTGCGGCACGCCGGGCGCGGACTTCCAGGGCAGGCCGGCCCGCGCATACAGGTAGGCCTCCTCCAGGTGCAGGCCGTGCTGCAGCTCGACGATCTCCGGCACATGGCCGCCGGCCGGGCGGGCTGCGGCCTCGATGACGCTGAGGCGTTCGGCGGTCATCTTGAACTCCACATGCATCACCCCCTGCGCCATGCCCCAGCTGCCCGCGATGCGTCCGACGGCCGCCAGCAGCGGCTCGCGGTGCTGATCCGGGATGCTGTGGCCGGAGATGTGGCCGGTCTCGTAGCAGGCGGGCAGCGGCGAGTTGAACTTCGTCGTCAGGGCGTGCGCGACCACCTCGCCGTCCCGCACCACGCACTCCAGGCTGAACTCCGGCCCTTCGACGAACTCCTCGACGAGCGCGCCGCTGCTGAACGGGTAGTTGGTGAGCCGGGACAGTTTGAAGGTGGACATCCGCTCCAGGGTGTCCAGGACCTCCTGCGGCGAGTCGCACTTGCGCACGAACAGGCTCATCGCCATGTCCACCGGCTTCACGATCACCGGGAAGGCCACGTCGGCCCAGTCCAGCGCCCGGCCCTCGGCGGCGGAGGCCAGCCGGGCGACCACCTGCGGCTGCGGCACGCCGTGCTGCTCGAACAGCTCCCGCATCAGCGCCTTGTTGCGGGAGGCGCGGATGGCGGCGGGGTCATTGTGGTAGCAGCCCAGCTGCTCGGCCAGGACGTCCGCCGCGATGACGGCGAACTCGTTCCCGGCGGCGACCGCCTGGAAGCGGCGCGAGCCGATCTGTGCGAGCAGCTCCACCGGGTCGTCGGTCAGGGCCGGCACCCTGATCCACTCGTGCAGCCCGGGGACGCCGTCGCCGACGGTCGAGCTTTCGATGGTCACGATGGTCAGCCGCCAGCCCTCGCGCTCGCAGACCCCGGCGACCCGCTGCAGCGACCAGTCGGCCACCGGGTGGAGCAGAAGAATGTCCTTGCTCATACGTCAGACGCTCTCGTTCTCGGCGAAGTAGCGCTCGAACCCGACCAGTTCGTGGCAGCGGCGGACGATCTCCCGCTTGTAGTAGCGCTGGTAGAGGCCGGGGGTGTCGCTGACGCCGTAGGAGGGCAGCAGCACCGTGCGCGGCCGGTCGCTGTCGTTGGGCCCGCTGAAGTGCGGGGCCAGGGAGTGGAAGACCAGTACGTCGCCCGCGTCCAACGCCGGGACGTCGATGACCGCCCCGGCCAACTGGGCCGGGTCGAAGTCGCCCTCGGGGTCGTCCGCGGGGCCGGGCAGCAGCTCCTGGTGGTTGGCCCGGTAGAAGCCGATCCCGCCGGAGCCGGCGTCGCTCGGGTACAGGTTGATGACGGCCGTGCACAGGGTGTCGGGCGCCATGTCGAGCCACTGCCAGTACAGGAAGTCCTGGTGCGCCGCATAGCCCTTCACCCCCGGCTCCTTGCGGATCAGCTTGCACTTGAGCAGCTCCGCGGAGCCGCCGAGGACCGCCGAAAGCGCCCGTATCAGCGCCGGATGGGTTGCCGCCGCGGACAGGACCGGGGAGATGTCCAGGACCGGGTCGAGGCGGTCGAAGACGTACTGGCCGTCGGGGCCGCGCCGGAACTCGGTGCGCAGGTTGAGGTCGTCATCCAGACCGTCGAGGGTCCACAGGCGCCGGCACTCGGCGCGGAACGACTCGACCTCGTCCTCCGTGTAGAGGCCCGAGAGGACGGTGTAGCCGTCCTTCCAGTACTGCTCGCGGTTCTCCGTCAGGTTCACCGGAGTCGCCGTCGTCAGCATGTGACCGTGCCCTTCTCTTGGTTGGTTCCATGGCCGTGCCGTGGGTCCGCGCCCGGCCGGGGGGTAAGGCCGGCCAGCCTGGCGCGGAGGTCCGCCGCGGCCTCCAGCACGCGCTGCGGCGCGGTGCCGCCCCGGCTGTCCCGCGAGGCGACCGAGTCCTCGACGGTGATGTCCGGCCAGGGGGCGAAGGCCAGCCGGGCGTCGACCGCGCGCCGTGCCTCCAGGGACAGTTCGGCCAGACCGCACTGCTGCTCCTGGGCGAGCCGCACCAGCCGGGTGACCAGGTGGTGCGCCTCCCGGAACGGGATCCGACGGACCCGGGTCAGCCAGTCCGCCAGGTCGCTGGAGGTGATGAAGGCGACCTCGGCGGCGGCCCGCATCGCGTCCGTCCTCGGCCGCATCAGGGCGGCCAGGGACAGGGCGGCGTCCAGCGAGAGGACCAGGGTGTCCGCAGTGTCGAACAGCGGTTCCTTGTCCTCCTGCAGGTCCCTGAAGTAGCTCAGCGGCAGGCCCTTGACCACGGTCTGGAGGCTGTGCAGATTGCCCAGGACCCGTCCGCTCTTGCCGCGCACCAGCTCCGCGGCGTCGGGGTTGCGCTTGTGCGGCAGCGCCGAGGAGGAGGAGACCAGCTCGTCCGGGAGCGAGACCAGCCCGACCGGCTGCGAGGACCAGAACACCAGCTCGGCGCCGAACCGCGACAGGTTCAGCGCCACCGAGGCGCCGGCGCTGAGGAAGTCCAGTGCGAAGCCGCGGTCCCCGACGCTCTCCAGGGAGTTCGCCGTGGGCCGGGCGAAGCCCAGGCCGTGCGCGACCCGGTCCCGGTCGACCGGGAACCCGGTGCCGGCCAGGGCGGCGGAGCCCATCGGGCACTCCGCCATCAGCTCGTCCGTGAAGGACAGCCGCCGGACGTCCCGCAGAAAGGCCTCCGCGTAGGCGAGGCAGACATGGCCGAAGGTCAGCGGCAGGGCGACCTGAAGGTGCGAGAAGCCGGGCATGACCGTGGCGGCGTGCTCCTCCGCCTGCGCCAGCAGCGCCTCGGTCAGCGCCAGGAGCTTGCCGCGCAGCAGATCCACCTGGTCGCGCAGCCAGAGCCGCAGCGCGGTCACCGCCAGGTCGTTGCGGGCACGTGCGGTGCCCAGCCAGCCGGCGTCGGCCCCGATCTCCTGCTCCAGGTACTCCTCGACCGCGGTGTGGACATCCTCGGCCTCCGGGCTGAGCACCGCCTCGCCCGCGTCGATGCGCTTGCCGAGTCCGACCAGGCCCTGCTCCAGCCGGGCGGCCGCGTCCGGTGGCACGATGCCCTGCTCGCGCAGCATCCCGACGTGCGCCAGGGAGGCGGCGACGTCGTAGCGCGCCAGCCGCCGGTCGAAGTGCGCGGTGGAGCCGATGGCCGCCATGCTCTTCGCGGCGCGTTCCCGTGCGGCGCCCGACGGCGCGTGCGGGCTCATGCGTACACCTGCACGGCCGGGCGCTCGGCGAGCGCGTCCAGCCGCAGGCCGAACTCCTCGACCGCGCCGGCCTCGGCGGCGGCCGCGGCGTCCACCAGCTCCGCCCAGTCGGGGCGCAGGCAGAACAGCAGCAGCGCCCTGGCGACGTGCAGCCGCGCGACGGCCTCCGGGTAGATCAGCGACTGCGGTCCGTCGATGACCTCGGGGACCACCTCGTCGCCCCGGTACGCGGGCAGGTTGTGCAGGAAGACGGCGTCCGGCCGGGCCGCGGCCATCAGCTCGGGCGTCACCCGGTACGGTGCCAGCGCGGCACGGCGCTGCTGCGCCTCATCGGCACGGTTCATGGGAATCCACGCGTCGGCGACCACCACATGGGCGTCCCGCACGGCCTCCCACGGGTCCGTGGTGGCGGTGAACCCGGCCAGGTGGGCGGTGTGCCGGGCGGGCAGCGCCATGTCCTCGGGGGTGGCGCAGGCGAAGAGCGCGCCGGTCCTGGCCGCGGTCTGCGCCAGGGACAGGGCGATGTTGGTTCCGTCGCCGACAAAGGCGATCTTGATGCCCTGCACGGTGCCGAAGCGGCGTCTGACGGTCAGGAAGTCGCACAGCGCCTGGGTGGGGTGGTGCTCGTCGCACATGCCGTTGATGAAGGGCACCGGCGACAGCGCGCAGATCTGCTCCTGTGTCGCGTAGTCGTAGATACGGCTCAGCAGCGCGTCGTTGAAGCGCCCGGCGACATTGACGAAGTCGGGCAGGTGCTCGGCCTTGGCGGCGTGGCGGCCGATCCGTGCCTCGGCGCCGTTGTAGTGGATCGCCTGGCCGCCCAGGTCGCCGACGGCTCGTTCGAACGCCGTCCTGGTCCGCAGCGAGGTCTCGTCGAAGATCATGCCCAGGCACTTGCCGCGCAGCAGGCCGGGCAGCCGACCCGCGCGCTTGAACAGCTGCTCCAGCGCCTCGGCGACGGAGAGCAGGTCCAGCACGTCGGAGGGCGACAGGTCCTCGATCGTCAGCAGCTGCCGCCGCTGGGCAGCCTGATGCACGCTCATGCGGACACGCCCTGGCGGACCTCGGCCAGCCGGCGCAACCGCAGCGCGTTGATGCGGATGAAGCCGGTCGCGTCGTGCTGCCGGTAGCCGCCGGCCTGCTCGAAGCTGACCAGCTCCCTGCTGTAGAGGGAGTTGGGGCTCCTGCGGCCCTCGACGATGACATTGCCCTTGTAGAGCTTGAGGCGCACCGTTCCGGTGACGCGCTCCTGGCTCTTGTCGATGAGGGCCTGCAGCATTTCCCGCTCGGGGGAGAACCAGTAGCCGTTGTAGACCAGCTCCGCATAGCGCGGCATCAGCTCGTCCTTGAGGTGCGCCTCGCCGCGGTCCAGGGTGATCGACTCGACGGCCCGGTGCGCCTTGAGCCAGATGGTCCCGCCGGGGGTCTCGAACAGCCCGCGGCACTTCATCCCGACGTAGCGGGTGTCGACGATGTCGACGCGGCCTATGCCGTTCTCCGCACCGAGCTCGTTCAGCCGGGTGAGCAGGGCGACCGGGTCCAGCTCCTGGCCGTCGACGGCGACCGGGTCGCCGTTGCGGAAGTCCACCTCGACGGTGGTCGCCCGGTCGGGGGCGTCTTCCGGTGCGGTGGTCCGGACCCAGGCGTCGGCCTCGGGGGCGAGCCACGGGTCCTCGAGGGACTTCCCCTCGCAGGAGATGTGCAGCATGTTCGAGTCGGCCGAGTAGGGGGCCTCGCCGCGCTTGTCCTTCGCCACCGGAATGCCGTGCTCGTCGGCGTAGGCGATCAGGTCGCCGCGGCCCGCCATGTCCCATTCCCGCCAAGGCGCGATCACCTGGATGTCCGGGGCAAGGGCGTAGTAGGCCAGCTCGAAGCGGAGCTGGTCGTTGCCCTTGCCGGTGGCCCCGTGGGCCACGGCGTCGGCGCCCACGGCGCGGGCGATCTCGATCTGCTTCTTCGCGACCAGGGGGCGGGCGATCGGCGTGCCCATCAGGTAGTCGCCCTCGTACGCGGCGTTGGCGCGGTACATCGGGGCGGCGAAGTCGGCGACCAGCTCGTGCCGCAGGTCCTCGATGAAGATGTTCTCGGGCTTGACCCCGAGCGCGAGGGCCCGCTGGCGGGCGGTCTCCAGCTCCTCGCCCTGGCCGAGGTCGGCGGTGAAGGTGACGATCTCGGCGTCGTAGGTGAGCTGCAGCCACTTGAGGATGACTGAGGTGTCCAGGCCTCCGGAGAAGGCCAGGACGATCTTGCGAGGTTTGGTGGTGGTGGTGGTGCTCATGCCGGAAGGTCCCCTCGGCGTCGGTCGGCTGCGATGCGGGTGTCAGCCCGGTTGACCCGCCACGTTGCCGCGCTCCCCCCGACCGACGCCGGAAGCCTGACCCACCCCGTTCCCGATCGCATACCGATCCGTTCCCCGCTGCGCTCTGACTCCTGTCCGGGGGCTGAACGCTGGTCGGATCGTTTCTGCTCGCACCCGAAGAACTCGCCCCGCATTCCCCGCTCAGCGAGCAGACGCCACGACATCTGCGTGCAGGGTCCGGGGCGCCGCGCAGGCGTCCGCTTCAGGTGACTTGAGCTGCCCCGCCCGGCCGAGGGATTGCCTAGCGGAGGGTCGCTCGGGCTGCGGCGATCGCGCCGCGGAGCAGGCCGGTCAGTCTGCGGTTGCCCTCGGCGGTGATCAAGTGGCTCTGCCAGGGGTCCACCGATTGCCAGTCATGGTCGGTCAGCGGGGGGACCGGCTCGCCGGGTTTCAGGTTCTCCGGCAGTGCGGGCAGCCGAACCAGCAGGGTGCCCGTGCCCATGGCGACGGCCACCGCGATGCCCTCGTAGCAGAGCACGGGAACGCCGTAGGCGCAGTGCAGTTGCTCCTGGTGGGCCCGGATCGTGCGGGTGGTCAGGGTGGGGGAGTGCAACCGCTCCCTGGGGGTCAGGTCGGCGAGTCGCTCCTCCAGGTCGGGATGGGTGTGCAGTTGCCATTCGCCCAGGGTCCAGTCCCCGGGGCCGCTCGGCGGACGGGCGAGCGGGCGGAGAAAGTTCAACAGGGCCGTATTGGCGGACAGTTCCGGGACCTTGCGCGGCGGTTCCGTCTCCATGTCGGGCGACGCTACCCGGCTCCTGGTGGGGAGGCCAGAGGGTGGTGCGGGTGGCCGACAGCGGAGGGCTGTCGGCCACCGGTATGTCGTCGTCAGGCGGTCACTTTCCGATGACGGACTTCACCCAGGCGATGAAGTTCGTCGCGGGGTCGCCGTTGGCGTACTCGGCCTCGGTGTGGGCCATGGCCCACACGGTGGCGAAGTCGACGCTGCGGACGCCGTACTCCTGCAGCGCCAGCGACACGTTGAGCTCGGTCGTGCTGGCGGTGTCGCCCTGCATGATGCCGGTGCGGATGCGCCAGTGCTGGGCCACCTGGGACTGGCGGTAGCCGTCGAAGGCCGGGGACAGGTAGTACAGCGGGTTGTAGGCGTCGACCCGCCAGGCCGTGTCCTTGCCGGCGTTGTCGCGTTCGGCGAAGTCGCTGTCGTACGCGGCGGCGCCGTAGGCGGAGTCCCAGTCGGAGTACGCGGCGTACTTCGACTGGTTGGCCGCGATGACGTCGCGGGTCAGCGGTGCGAAGTGCTTCGGCTGGCTGAGCCCCTGCCCGAAGACGCCGTTCTCGGTCTGCCCGCGCGAGTACCCGTCGAACGCGCCGACCGGCTTGCTCGCGTTCTTCTGGCTCTTGACGAAGCCTTCGAGGCTCAACACCCTGGCGGTGTTGGTCGTTGAGTCGTAGACGGCCCAGGTGCTGTCGGTGTTGAGGTAGCCGAAGTAGTCGGCGACCGTCGCGTAGGTGGTCGAGGTCCCCGTCATGCCCGATCCGGGCGGGCCGCCCTGCGTGGTGTAGGTGTACGGGAACGTGGTGTAACCGAGGAACTCGTTCAGCGAGGTGGTGATCACCGAGATCAGGTGGTCGTAGTAGCTGCCGGCCTGGTAGACGCCGCTGCTGGACCTGGTCAGCTCCAGCCGCTTGCCGTGCCCGTCGCGCAGGCCCAGGCGGTTGAGGTACGCGGCCCAGGCGTGCGCGAGGTCCGTCGAGTAGGCGCTGGTCCAGGTGCTGGTGGCGCGCGTGCCGGTCGAGGCGAACTGGCCCATGTTCCACTCGTAGGACAGGTTGGCCTCGTGCAGGCTGGTGATCGGGCACCAGGCCATGACGCCGGCCACGGCGTCGCTGAGGGGCCGGCCGTTGGCGTCCTCCATCGCCGCGCCGATCGAGCGCAGGTACGGCAGGTACAGGGCGCTGTCGCCGGACGCGCCGGCCACGGTGTCCTGAGCGCCGCCGCCGCTCATGCCGAACAGGGCGATGCGGTCCGTGCTGCCGGGCAGGGCCTTCCGGTTGTACCGCAGGTACCGGACCGAGGCCTTGAGGTCGGTCACGCCCCAGGGGGCGTCGCCGGTCAGCGTGCTGGTCGAGCTGGACGTGCCGCGCATGCCCGGCCACACGTAGACCAGCCCGGCCGCCAGGTACTGCGACACGGCGGAGTAGTTGTAGGACGTGGCCGGGGACTGCGCGGAGTAGCCGGGGGTGTTGACGGGTATCACGATCGGCGCGGTGCGCGCCGTGTACTGGCCGACGGCGCCCTTCTGGTCGACCGTCGCGGTGTACGTGGTCCCGTCGCTGTTCTGAGTCGCCGTCAGATAGGCGCCCGGCACGTAGACCGACAGGGTCTCGTAGTTCGTGTCGGCCGGGTTCGCGGCGTACACCGTCCCGATCTGGTAGTAGACGTCGTTGGCCGAGTCGTAGGACCAGGCGGCGGAGTCGAACTCCAGGGAGTACTTCGTGGTCGTGGTTGTGCTCGAACTGCCCTGTGACGACGTGGTGCTGGCGAAGGCCGTCCCGGCTCCCTGGGCGATTCCGAGCGCGGCCAGCGCTGCGGCACCTGCGCCGTGGATGACGTTCCTGCGAGTGACGTCCACCTGTGGACCTCCTTGTGCATCGGGGTGCTGTGGACACAGCCCGACACATCCGCTGCGTCGGGGACCCAGCGGATGTGTCAGGCGGTGCGCCTGATGCAACGACCGTAGAACGGATAGCGATTGAGTTCAATATTGTTGACAATTATGAGGATAATCTGTGGCAGTCTTAAGCTACGCGGTCGCCTGCCCGGCCGGGGCCTGGGTGGTTTCTGTGCGGCGGACCAGGAGGAGGGCGACGGGGACGCCGGTCAGGCCGATGAGGCCGCAGACCCAGAATGCCCAGTGGAATCCGCCGGTGAGCGCGTCCGCGAGGGTGTGGCCGTGGCCGAGCAGGGTACGGGAGCGGGCGGCCGCCACGGTTGAGGCGACGGCTATCCCGATCGCTCCGCCGAGCTGCTGGGACGAGTCGATGAGCCCGGAGGCGATCCCCGCGTCGCGCTCGGTGACGCCGACCAGGGCGCCGATCGACACCGGGACGAACACCCAGGTGACGGTGCCGGTGAGGAAGAACGGGCCGGCCAGGTTGGCCCAGAAGCCTCCGTGGGCGGGCAGCTGGGTCGCCCACAGGATCCCGGACCCGGTCAGGGCCATCCCGGCTGCCATCACCAGCCTGACCGAGGTGCGGGTGACGAGCAGCTGCGCCGGCCCGGCGAGCAGCACCCCGGTCATGCCGACGGTCAGCCAGGCGAGGCCGGTCCTCATCGCGGAGTATCCGAGGACCTGCTGCATGTACAGGGTGCCGATGAAGATGTAGCCGTAGAAGCCGGCCCCGAGCAGGAAGCCGACCGCGTTGGACCCGGCGAGGGTCTTCAGCCGGAACAGCCGCAACGGCAGCAGCGGCGCCTCCGACCTGGCCTCGATGAGCACGAACGCGGCCAGCAGGGCCGCCGCCGACGCGAGCAGGGCCAGGGTCCGGGCGGCTGTCCACCCGACGGCCGGCGCCTGCGAGATCGCGTAGACCGCCAGCACCAGGGCGCCGGTCACGGTGAGGGCGCCCAGCGGGTCGTAGCGGCGGCGTGCGCCCTGCAGTCTGCTTTCCGGCACCATCCGCCGGGCCAGCAGCAGCGCGGCACCGCCGACGGCGACGTTCAGGTAGAAGATGTACGGCCAGCCCGCGTACCGGGTGAGGGCGCCGCCCGCCAGCACGCCGACGGTCGCCCCGCTGGCGCCGATGGCGCCCCAGAGCCCGAGCGCCTTGTTGCGCTCGGCGCCCTCGGGGAACATGTTCAGCACGATCGACAGCGCGGCGGGCAGCACCGCGGCGGCGCCCAGGCCCTGGATGCCGCGCATGACGATCAGGAACGTGCTGCTGGTGGCCAGTGCGCAGGCGAGCGAGGCCGCGGTGAACAGCGTCAGCCCGGCCATGAACATGCGCCTGCGGCCGAGCAGGTCGGCGGCCCGGCCGCCGAGCAGCAGGAACCCGCCGAAGGTGAGCGCGTACGCGGTCACCACCCACTGCAGGTCCGACTCGGCGACATGCAGCTCGGCGCCGATGGTCGGGAGCGCGACGTTGACGATCAGCATGTCGACCGCCGTCATGAAGCAGGCCGTGGCGAGCAGCGAGAACGCCCGCCACCGGCGCACTTCGCCGGGTGCCGCGGCCTCGTCGCCGCCGATGTCGCTCCTGGGTTCTACTGAGGTCATGGGTGCCTCCGGTCGTGACTGGTCGGGTCCTCACCGGTTGAAGCACCGGCCGTCCCGGCGATTCGCCGATGAATCCGTGCCGCTGTCGGTGTTGCACTGTTCAGGAGGCGTTTTCGAGAGAGGACAGGTGCCCCAGTGACCGAGGCGACCCTTGCCCGTGCCCAGGCCGGCGACGGTGAGGCATTCCGCGAGCTCGTCGATCCGCACCGTCGCGAGCTGCTGGCGCACTGCTACCGGATCCTCGGATCGGTCCAGGACGCCGAGGACGTGCTTCAGGAGGCTCTGCTGGCCGCATGGCGTTCGATCGACCGGTTCGACGGCCAGTCGCTGCGGGCCTGGCTGTACCGGATCGCCACCAACCGCTGCCTCAACTACCTGCGCGGCGAGTCCCGCCGCCCGCAGCCGGCCGGCCTGCCCGATCGGGGCGCGGGGTGGTCCGGGCCGCTACGGCCCGACGAGCCGTGGTGGCTGGAGCCCTACCCGGACGATCCGGACGACCTGGCTCCCGGCCCCGAAGCCCGGTACGACGCACGGGAGTCCATCGCCCTGTCGTTCGTCGCGGGCCTGCAGCACCTGCCGCCCAGACAGCGGGCGGTGCTCGTACTCCGGGACGTGCTCGGCTTCCCCGCGGCCGAGGCAGCGGACATCCTCGGCACCACGCAGACCTCGGTCAACAGCGCGCTGATCCGGGCCCGGGCCGGCCTCCGCCCCGACCGGGACCCGCACGACGTGCCGGTCCCCAGGTCCCCGGCCGAGGCCGCCGTCGTCGACCGGTTCGTCAACGCGTTCGAGCGCTTCGACCTGGACGAGCTGGTGGCCCTGCTGACCGACGACTCCAGGCTCACCATGCCGCCCGAACCCGCCGAGCACCGCGGACCCCGGGAGATCGCCGAATTCCTGCTGGACCACGTGGGCCAGGACCTCAGATTCTTCCCCACCCGGGCCAACGGCCAGCCCGCCCTGGTCCTCTACCTCCCCGACCCCAGCGCCCCGATCCGGCGGGCCGGCGGCCTCATCGTGCTCACCCTGCGGGGCGACCGGATCCAGGCGCTCACCCGCTTCGGCGACCTGGGCGTCCTCGCCCGCTTCGGGTTCCCCCGCACGCTGCCGCGAGGCTGAGGGATAGTCTCTTCCATGAGCATGGAATCCACAGCCTGGATGCAGTTGCACAGCGTGATGAACGCACAGCAGGAGCGCCGTCCCCTCACCAGGGCCACCGCGAAGCGCATCGGGGCCTTCGCCCGTCCGCACCGCCGACAGATCCTCCAGTTCCTGGTGCTCAGCATCGCGACCGCGCTCCTCGCCGTCGCCACCCCGGTCCTCGCCGGCCGTGTCGTCGACGCGATCGTGCACGGCAAGGACAGCGGCACCGTTATCCGTCTTGCGCTGCTCATCGCCCTGATCGCGCTGGCGGACGCCGCCCTCGGGCTGCTCAACCGCTGGCTGTCGGCGAGCCTCGGCGAAGGGCTGATCCTCGACCTGCGGACCGCCGTCTTCGACCATGTGCAGCGCATGCCGGTCGCCTTCTTCACCCGCACCCGGACCGGCGCGCTGGTCAGCCGCCTCAACAATGACGTCATCGGCGCGCAGCGCGCCTTCAGCAACACGCTCTCCGGTGTCGTCAGCAACGTGGTGACGCTGCTGCTCACCCTCGCCGTGATGCTCACCATCTCCTGGCAGATCACCCTGCTCGCACTGGTGCTGCTGCCCGTGTTCGTCATCCCCGCCCGCCGCACCGGCACCCGCATGGCACGCCTGCAGCGCGAGGCCGCCGAGCACAACGCGGCCATGGGCACCCGGATGACCGAGCGCTTCTCCGCGCCCGGTGCGACCCTGGTCAAGCTCTTCGGCCGGCCCGCCGACGAGTCCGCGGAGTTCGCCGCGCGGGCCCGCCGGGTGCGTGACATCGGCGTGCGCACGGCCATGGCACAGGCCGTGTTCATCACGGCACTGACCCTGGTCTCCGCCCTGGCGCTCGCGCTCGTCTACGGCCTCGGCGGCTTCTACGCACTGCGCGGAGAGCTGGCGCCCGGCGCCGTGGTCACCCTCGCCCTGCTGCTCACCCGCCTCTACGCGCCGCTGACCTCCCTGGCCGGCGCCCGGGTCGAGGCCATGAGTGCCCTGGTCAGCTTCGAGCGCGTCTTCGAGGTGCTCGACCTCAAGCCGCTCATCGACGAGAAGCCGGACGCCCGCACGGTCCCCGAGGGCCCGGTCGCCGTCGAGTTCGACGCGGTCCGCTTCGGCTACCCGTCCGCCGACAAGGTCTCCCTCGCCTCCCTCGAAGAGGTCGCGAGCCTGGACACCCGCGGCGGCACCGAGGTCCTGCACGGCGTCTCCTTCCGCGCCGAGGCCGGCGAGACGGTCGCGCTGGTCGGCACCTCCGGCGCCGGGAAGTCCACCATCGCGCAACTGCTGCCGCGGCTGTACGACACCGACGAGGGCGCCGTACGCTTGGGCGGCGTCGACGTGCGCGATCTCACGCAGGACTCGATCCGCGACACGATCGGCATGGTCACCCAGGACGGCCACCTCTTCCACGAGTCCGTCCGCGCCAATCTCCTGCTGGCCAGGCCGGGCGCCAGCGAGGACGAGCTGTGGGACGCGCTGCGCCGTTCCCGGCTGGACGGCCTGGTCGCCTCGCTGCCCGACGGCCTGGACACGGTCGTCGGGGAGCGCGGATACCGCCTCTCCGGCGGCGAACGCCAGCGGCTGACCATCGCCCGCCTGCTGCTGGCCCGCCAGCGCGTGGTCATCCTGGACGAAGCCACCGCCCACCTGGACTCCACCTCGGAGGCGGCCGTCCAGGAGGCGCTCGCCGAGGCGCTGGAGGGCCGCACCGCGGTGGTCATCGCCCACCGCCTGTCCACCATCCGCGCCGCCGACCAGATCCTGGTCATCGAGGCGGGCGAGGTCGTGGAGCGCGGCACTCACGAGGACCTGCTCACTGCGGGCGGCCGGTACGAGGAGCTGTACCGGGCTCAGTACGAGCGTCCGGGGGCCGAGATCTAGCGGGGAACTCCCGGAGTGCCGTCATGGCTCGCGCTGAGAGCGTGCAGCAGCGCCGCGCGGGAACGGATACCGAGCTTGCGGTAGATGTTGCCGAGATGGGTGTCCACCGTTCTGGTGCTGAGGAAGAGCTGTTCGGCGATCTCCTTGGTGCTCCTGCCCATGACGGCCAGTTGGGCGATCTCGCGCTCCCGATTGCTGAGGAGGGCCACCGTCGGACTGGTGCTCATGGTCGGCAGCGTCACGCCCGACGCGTCGGCGGAGTGGGGCGCCGTCAGCTCTGCCCGGACCCTTGCCACCTCCTCAAGGATCCTCCGCGCACCGCAGGCGCGGGAGGCCTTCGCCGCCGCGTCGAGCCACTGCTGTGCCTGGCCCCTTCCCCCGGCCGTGTGGGCCGAGCGTGCCCCGGCCACCAGGGTCAGTGCGTGTTCGATCGGCAGGCCGGCCCGGCGGAACGACTCCGCGGCCTGGTGGAACAGCCCGGCCGCCAGGTCGTGGTCCGCTTCCGCCGCGTGGAGCTCCGCCTGCGCCCTGCGAACGTGCTGCTGCTGCAGCGGCAGACCCATCCGTCCGGCGGTGGCCTCCGCCTCCGCGGCCCAGCTGCGGGCGGCGTCGAGGTCACCGCAACGAAGCGCCGCGGTGGAGGCCAGCGCCAGCAGTGAGGCCCGCCAGGGCCGTACCAACCCGTGCAGGTGCGGTCCACCTCCCTCGGTGAGGGTGCGCAGGCAGTCCGCGGGATGTCCGCCGTAGAACTGGACGGAGGCCAGCAGCCCGACGGTGACGTTCGCCCGCAGGCCACGCACGGCCGACGCAAGCGAAAGACCCTCTTCCGCGATGTCGAGCACCCTGCCGGTGTCCCGGCTCGGCCGCGACCACAAGAGCCCCGTCGCCCTCAGCGCCAGCGCTATCCCCGCACCCTCGTCGGCTCCGATCATCCGGGCGAGCAGTTCCGCCTCGCGTGCCCGTCGGCCGAGCTCGTCCAGGCGCCCGGTCAGCTGGTCGAGGTGGCACAGGGCCACCAGCTGGTTGATTCTGACGTACCGTCGGGTGGCGCCGGTGGTGGCCTCGATGCCTCGCTCCAGATGCCGGTAAGCGTCGTGGAGGCGCTCGTGGAACAACTCCGAGCAGCCGAGCATCCCCAGCACCTCCGGCATGGAGGCGGCGGTGGCGTCCGGGAGGGCGTCCACGAGGCGCGCGCATTCGGTGACCTCCCGCGCCGCCTCCGGCAGCAGGCCGAGCTGGGTGTCCCCGAACGCCGCCAGGGCCCGCAGGTAGGGAGCCATGGGGTCGGCGCCGGATGCGGCCTGTGCCGCCTCGCGGACCAGAAGGCGTGCCCGGCCGTAGGTGTCCCGGAACATCTGCACCCGCCCGTGCGTGGTGATCAGTTCGGCAGCCGGACCCGGCAGAGGAACCGGCAGCGGTCGGGGCAGCAGATCGAGGCCGGCATGGACGACCGCGTCGGCCTCCTGGTAGCGGCCCAGCAGGCGCTCCACCTCGCCGCAGACCGCGTAGGCCCGCACCGCCAGGTCATCGGTCAGATCGGACCGGTGCCGCAGGAGTTCGTGCGCCAGCGAGCGGGCCTCTCGTAGGTGGCCCACGGCGGTGAGGGCCCGGCAGCAGTCGAGCACCAGTACGGCCCGGGTGGCGCTGATCCCGGTCCCGGTCGGCAGATGTTCCAGCGCCAGGCTCAACCAGCGGGCGGCGGTGGCAGGCGCCTGCGGCGTGGCCTCCGCTGCGCCCTCGATCAGGCTTCGCAGAGCCAGGACGCTGCCTGAGCCCACCAGGTACTCGGCGTGCCTGGCCCGCTGGACGGCCGGAGCCCGGCGTGCGGTGAGCAGCTCCAGGGCAGCCCGGTGGGCTTTCAGGCGCAGGGACGGTGAGGCGTGTTCCAGGACGACGTGACTGAGCACCGGATGCCGGAAGGCATGGCGACCGCCCCAGGGCAACGGACGTATCAGGTCCGCCGCGGAGAGTTCGGCGAAGGCACTGAGGGTTGGTTCGATCCCCAGTCCTGAAATCGCGGCGACCTCGGCCGGGAGGAAGGGGTCACCGAGGACGGCTGCGACTCCGGCCGACGTGGCGGCGCCCGTGCTGAGGGCTGTCAACTCGGTGACCAGGGGAGCCGCTGCGCCGCGCAGGCCGTCCCGGTCCGGCCCCGCGCTCAGTGGCCACTCGTCCGGGTCCCAGCGCGCGGCGGCAAGGATCTGCAGCATCCGCGGGTTGCCGCCGGATGCGGCGTGCAGCTGCTCGGCGTACGTCCCCTGGTCCATCGGCTCCCAGGAGGGCCGCCGTCCTGCGGGCAGGTCGTGCCGTGGTGTCGTGGCGGGGAACGGGGTGTTGGTTCGGGCCCGCCAGCGGCTGAGTAAGGCGGACGTCGCCCGGGGATCCAGGGGCGACGGAGTCAGCCGGATGACGTCACCGGTCTCCGCGCCGCGCTCCAGTGCGTCCAGCAGCACCGGGCCGGTCTGCCTGGGACGGTGGGCCAGGGCCATCGCGAAGGGGCCCGACGGGGGTCTTCGCAGAAGCCGCGCGATCACCCTGGCGGACTGCTCGTCACACAGGTGGACGTCGTCGAGCAGCAGCACGCCGCCCTGATCGGCGGCCCAGCTCTCCAGCACGTTTCGGAGCTCGAATTCCGGTGTCGGTCTCCGGTACTGCAGAGCGGCCAGCATCTCACTGATGACCTGGCCGGGTTCGCTCGCACCGTGCACGCCGTGGCCCCGCAGCACCTGCGCCCCGGCGGCAACCGCCTGTTGGGCGAGCTGACCGAGCAGGCTGCTCTTGCCGATCCCCGGCTCGCCGGTGATCTCCAGCACGGCGCCCTGACCGGTACCCACGCGTCGCACCACCTCGGAGAGACAGTGGAGCTCCGCAGGCCTGCCGACCAACTCCGCGCTGTTCTCCCATGCCGGATCTTCGAGAAGCAAAGAACCCCCTCTCTCCCGGCCGGCCCACCCCGCCGACGCACAGCCCGTATATCACCCCGATCGTAGATCAACGCCAAGCGCACCGGTGGTGTTAAGCCCTCGCATACCGGCGTCGTACCGCTGACCAACCGGTGCCCCCCAGCATTGCCGACAGTCGGCGGAAGGCCGTCGACAACAGCACCGGGAGGACAGCACCATGGCCCACGCCGATGACGAGAAGCCCCAGGACGCCCCCGAGTTCATCGCCGCGGGCATCGAGGACGGCGAGACGACGTACTACTGCTACATCTACGCCCGGCCGGAGCAGGGCTGAGCACCTGCTGGCCGGCAACCGGAGGAAGGACAGCATGATGGTTCACACCGATGACGAAATGCCCCAGGACGCCCCCGAGTTCATCGCCGCCGTCATCGAGGACGGCGGGACGACGTACTACTGCGCCATTTACTACCACTCGTAGGGCTGGGCAGCGAAGGAGAAGCGCCATGGCTGAGTACACCGAACCGACCGGCGACTCGACCGATGAGTCCCCGGAGGTCGAGGCCCACTCGATCCTGGACTACCAGAGCCTGGGCAAGGACGCCGACAGGTCCGGCTTCTGGACCTGCCTCAGCAACATCAGCTCGGCGAACGAAGAGTGATCCCCGGGGGCGGGGCGGCGCAACCGCCCTGCCCCACTCGGAGGGCGATGTCGTGAACGATGCGTCGACCGGCACCGCCGGTCCGAAAGGCCGCGTCAGGCTCAGCGGCATCCGCGACTTCCGACTGCTCTGGATCAGTGGACTGCTGGCTTCTCTGGGCTCGCAGATGTCCTCGATCGCGCTGCCCCTGCTGGTGCTGCACCGGTCCGGATCCCCGGTGGAGGCCGGCGCGGTGGGCAGCGTCTCGGTCGGCGCGGTGCTGCTCACCATGCTTCCCGGGGGCGCGCTGGCCGACACGGTCGAGCGGCGGCGGCTGATGCGGATCTGCGACCTGGGCAGCACGCTTGCCGTCGGGGCACTGGCGGTCTGCGTCTTCATGGGCCGGACCCCACTGGTTCTGGTGCTGCCGGTGGCGACCGTCGGGGCTGTGATCAACACCGTCTACCGGCCTGCCGCGCTCGGCCTGCTGCGTGCGATCGTGCCCAGCGACCTGCTCGCCGGCGCCTCGTCCCGGATGCAGGCCAGAGGCGCAGCAGCGCGGCTGGTCGGCCCGCTCGCGGGCGGGGCGCTGTACGCGGTGCACCCGGCGCTTCCGTTCGTCGCCGAGGCTGTCGCTCTGCTGCTGTCCACCAGCTGCCTGGCCCTCGTCCGCACCCGTTCGGCACCGAACCCGGGGGCCCGATCCGCCTTCTCCAGGCAGGAGTTCGTGGCCGGCCTGACCTTCATCCGGAGCCGACCGTACCTGCGTACCGTCCTGCTCGTCTTCGGGCTCGGGATGAACGCCGCTTTCAGCTCCATGATGTTCGTGGCGCTGGCGACCGCCTCCCACGGTGGCAGCTCCGGGATCGACGGAGGCACCATCGTGTCGCTCATCGCCGTCGGTTCACTGACGGGGTCGCTGCTGGCCCCGAAGGTTCCCCCGGGCCTGCGCCCCGGAACGCTGATCGGCGCCACCTGCTGGGCCGCCACCGGAACGTCCCTACTCCTGATGGTGAGTCAGATACCGCTGTACGTGGGCGTGTTGTGCGCGCTGACCGTCGCCACCGCGTCCGTGGGGAGCATCGGCTTCGCGACCTCCCTGGTGGTGGCCACCCCGGAGCACATGGCCGGGCGCGTGCAGAGCGCCGCCGGCTTCGCCTCCTCGCTCGTGCAACCGCTCGGCCCACTGGCGGGCGGCGCACTGCTCGCCGCCCGGGGAGCGGACACCGCGTATCTCGTCCTGGGCGGGGTGTTCCTGCTGTGTGCCGCGCTGGTGTCGTGGGCCCCGTCGGTACGCGCGCAACCCGCGCCTCGAACCCCTGCTCCTGGAGACGATCGTGGCAGACCCTCGCGAAGCGCTGATCTACGGCGCCGCTGACCCGCTGTACTTCGAGACGCCGGGCCGTCTGGCGGACGACGCCACCCGCTATCCGCTGGCCGGCGGAGAGGTCCCGGCGGGCTGGCGCCGTTCGGTGAAGGGGTTGTGGACCAATCTGATCCCGGACGGCGCCCCACTCGCCGACCAGGGCTGGAAGATCCATGTGTCGGCCACTCCGCGGACGGCGGGGGTGACCCTGGACCGCGCGGCCGCCGTCTGCCTGGCCCGGGGCGTCCCGTTCAAGTTCCTGCGCAGTCGTCAGGCGCTGCTGCTGACGGGGAGCAAGAACATGCCGCGGGGTGGCAGCGGGAAGTTCGTCACCGTGTATCCGGCGGACGACGCCCAACTGGAGGAGGTGCTGGGCGAACTGGTCGCCGCGCTGGACGGCCTGCCGGGCCCGTACATCCTCAGCGACCTGCGCATCGGCCGCGGACCCGTCCATGTGCGGTACGGGGCCTTCGTCGACCGGCGCTGCCCGGACGAGGACGGCCTGCCCGGACCGGCGCTTCGTGACCCGTCCGGGGAGCTCGTCCCCGACGTTCGCGAACCGGTCTTCCGTCTGCCCGGGTGGGTGACGCTGCCGCCCGTCCTGGAGCCCCATGCTGCCGCCCGGCGGGAGGCACGCGACGACAGCTTCCCCTACCTGGTCCGCGAGGCCCTGCACTTCTCCAACGCGGGCGGCATCTACCGCGCCGAGCACCGCGACACCGGGCAGCAGGTCGTCCTGCGCGAAGCACGGCCGTTCAGCGGCCTCGACGGCGCCCGTGTCGACGCGGTGGAACGACTGCACAACGAGTACCGCGCGCTGATGACCCTCCAGGGACTGGACTGCGTGCCCCGCCTGCACGGACTGCGCACCGCCTGGGAGCACCACTTCCTCATCAAGGAGTACATCGAGGGACCGACCCTCCTGGAGGCGGTGATCGGCCGCTATCCGCTCCCAGGCCGGGACAGCTCCGGAGCGGCCTTCCGCGCGTACGCGTGCTGGGTGGCGACCGTGACCGGCAACCTGGCCGCGGCCCTGGACGCGCTCCACGACCGCGGCGTGTGCTTCCGGGACGTGCACCCCCGCAATGTCATCGTGCGCCCCGACGACTCCGTGGTGCTGGTGGACTTCGAGTACGCCGCCGACCTCGACGCGCGCGACCTGCCGCGCGTCGGCGCCGCCGGATTCACCGCCCCCGCCGGGGCGAGCGGGGCCGAGGCCGACCAGTACGGCCTGTGGGCGACCTGGCTGTCCATGCTGATGATGCTGACCGAGATGATCGACCTCGATCCGGGCAAGGCCGCGCTGCTCGAAACCGCGGCCCGGGAACGCTTCCGGCTGTCCGACACCGAGGGCCCGCGCAGGCCGGCGATCAACGGCACCGCGATCAACGGCGCCGCGACCGCCGGCGCCGTCACCCGCCAGGCCGAGGACCTCTTCGACCGCCTGCCCTTCGACTGGGCCGCCGTACGCGATGAGTTGGTCGCGGGCATCCACGCCTGCGCGACCCCGGACCGCGCCGACCGGTTGTTCCCGGCCCACTGGTCGGTCTTCGCCTCCGGCGGCCACACCCTCGCGCACGGCGCGGCCGGCGTGCTGCTCGCGCTGCACCGGGCCGGCGGCACGGTGCCCGAGCAGTACGTCGACTGGCTGGTGGACTCGGCCCGGCGCGCCCGGGCCGAGCGGGGCTACGGGCTGTACGACGGACTGCACGGCGCCGCCGCCGTGCTGGAGGAACTCGGCCGTCGCGAGGAGGCCCTGGAGGTGCTCGCGCGAGCCCGGGCGGCCGGCGACCCGATACGGGTCGGACTCCTCGGCGGACAGGCCGGAGTGGCGCTCAACCTGTGCCACTTCGCCCAGCGCACCGGCGACGCGACACTGCTCGACGAGGCCGTACGAACCGCGGAACGACTCGACACCCTGCTGCGGGAGGGAGTCCAGGACGGCCTGCGGCTTCCGTCCACCGCCGGATTCCTGGACGGCTTCAGCGGTTCCGCCCTGCTCCAGCTCCGGCTCCACCGCATCACCGGGGAGCAGCGGTACCTGGCGGCGGCGCGGGCCGCCCTGGCGTGGGACCTCGGGCACTGCGTCACCATGCCCGACGGCACGGTCCAGGCGAAGTACGGCCACCGCCACCTGGCCTACCTGAAAACGGGCAGCGGTGGGATCGCGCTGGTGGCGCGGGAGTACCTGACCCATGCCGAGGACCCCGTGCTCAGCTTGCTGGTGGCGTCCGTCCGTCCGGTCTGCGCCTCCGAGTTCGTCCGGGAGCCGGGATTGTTCGGGGGCCGGGCGGGGCTGGTCGCGATCCTGGGCCTGCTCGGCGAACCCGGTCAGGACCAGGAGCTGCTGAGGTCGATCCGCAGATTCTCCTGGCACGCGGTGCGCAGGGAGGGCGGCCTGTTCTTTCCCGGGGCCGGCCTGACCCGGCTCTCCGCCGACCTCGCTTCCGGCTCGGCAGGCATCCTGCTCGCCCTGCACACCGTCTTCGAGGGCAAGGGCAGCCTGGACGCGCTGCTCCCGGTCGGCGTGGGCTGAACCGGCGCAGGGAAACCCCCGATGCTAGGGATCGCCGCACTCGGCAGAGTTGTCCCCATCGGCTCTCCCCGCACCGAGCGAAAGGCATCCGCATGACCGACGGCGACGAACCGCATGCCGCACTCATGACCGGCGCGCATCCGGGCGACCCTGATCTGCTCTGTCTCAGGGGTCAGTTGCTGGAGGCCAACGACGAACCCGCCGGAGCGGCGGCCGCGTTCTCGGCGGCCCTGGCCGTGGATCCCGGCTGCGCCAGGGCGTGGGCACTGCGGGGCGCGCTGGCCCACCGGAGCGGTGATCCGGCGGGAGCCATCGCCGACCTGGAGCGCGCCCGAACGCTGTCCGATGCTCCGGGGATCCGCTTCGACCTGGCTGTCGTCTATCACGCCATCACCCGGCACGACCTGGCCGTGGAGCTGCTGGACGCGATCCTGGCCGAGGTCGAGGACCCGGACGCCCGGTTGCAGCGCGCCAGTTGTCTGATCGACCTGGGGAGGGCCGAGGACGCCCGGGCGGATCTGCTGGTCTGCCTGGCGGCCGGCCCGGGATACCTCGCACGCGTGCACGAACTGATGCCGGAGCTGACCCATGCCTGACCTGCCGGACCCCGAGCCGTGTCCGGGGGCACTGCGGTTCTCCATTCTGGGCCCGCTGTCCGCCGAGGCCGACGGTCACCCGCTTGAACTCGGGCCACTCAAACAGCGGTTGGTCCTGGCCATGCTGCTGTGCCGCCCCGGCGTGGTGGTCTCCGTCGACCTGCTGACCGAGGCGGTGTGGGCCGACGAACCCCCGCGCACCGCCCGCAAGAACCTCCAGGTGTACATCTCCGCGCTGCGCAGGACGCTGGCCGAAGCCGGTGCAGGAGCAGACGACCGGATCCAGCACCGGTCGGGGGGCTATCTGATCCGCCCGGCCGAATCGGAGCTGGATTCCCTGCAGTTCAGTGGGCTGGTCCGAGCCGGCCGTGCGGCGGCTGCCGGGGGCGACACCACCAGCGCTGCCCAACTCCTGGGGCAGGCACGGAATCTGTGGACAGGGCAGCCGCTGATGGAGCTGGGCTGCTCGGAGCCGCTCCGGGAGGAGGCCGACCGCCTGACCGTCCGCTACCTCGCGGTCAGCGAGGATTGGGCCGAGGCCGCACTGGCCGCGGGGCAACCCCAGCAGGTCGCCGAGGTGACCAGTGACCTGGTGGAGGCGCATCCGTTGCGGGAGCGCCTGCGCGCCGTGCACATGACGGCTCTGCACCGCTCGGGGCGCCGGGCCGAGGCATTGGCCGCCTACGACGACATACGCCAGCACCTCTCCCACAGTCTGGGTCTGTCACCGAGCCCGGCACTGGAGTCCGTGTACCGCTCGATCCTGGCCGACGAGGGCGGTTCCGTCGCCGGTCCGGTGCCGGCCCGTGCGGGCAGGCGGCGCAGCGCGCCGGTCGTACTGCCGCCTGACGTCCCGGACTTCACCGGCCGCGAGTGCCAGATGCGGGAGTTGACGGAGCAGGCCGCCAGTGGCGGCACGGTCAGTGTGGCCGTCGGTCCGGCGGGGGTGGGCAAGACCTCGCTCGCCGTGCGTGCGGCGCACCGGCTGGAGTCCGAGTTCCCCGACGGCCGGATCTGCGTACGGCTCCGCGCGGACGACGGGAGTCCTCGGCCGCTCGCCTCGCTGACCGCCGAGCTGCTTCAGTACGCGGGCCTGGCCGGGGCGATGCCGGCCACCGCGGAGCAGGCCGCCGCGATCTGGCGGACCTGGCTGGCGGACCGAAAGGTTCTGCTGGTGCTCGACGACGCGCCCGACGAGGCGGCCGTCCGGCACCTGCTGGCAGGCACCGGACCGAGCGCGGCCATCGTCACCGCGCGAACCCGGCTCGCCGGGCTCGCCTCGGCCCACCGGATCGACGTGCCGCCGTACGCCCCGGCCGAAGCCCTGGAGCTGCTGGGCCGCATCGTCGGAGGAGACAGGGTGAACGGCGACGTCACAGCCGCCGAACGCATCGTCGCGGCCTGCGGGTTGCTGCCGCTGGCGGTCCGGGTGGCCGGCCTCAAGCTCGCCGTGCTGCGACACCTGCCGCTCGACGAGTACGCCGCCCGGCTGGCCGATCCCCGCTCCGTGCTCGGCGAGTTGGTGGTCGGCGACAACGACGTACGATCGCGTGTCGCCGACGAGTGGCGGCAGTTCGACGAATCGGCCCGGTCCGCTCTGCTGCAATTGGCGACGGTGCCGTTGGCGCAGGCGTTCACCGTGCGAGACGCCTCTGCGGCACTGGGGCGCGATCACGTCCGGGCGCAGCGGCAGTTGGAGTGGCTGATCGAGCAGGGGGCGGTCGTCTCACCGGAGGCCGAAGTGACGGCGCACGCCGCGTTGTACTCACTGCCGCACTTCACGCATCTCTACGCACGCCACTGCTGCCATACCGGTGGTTGACCGTTGTCGAACCTGCCGCTTCTAGCATCTCGCCGCGGGGTCCGGAAACCTTTCTGACGAGCATGCAGGAGATCACCGTGGCGGAGAACACCCAGCCCTCCAGCACCGACCAGCCCGAGAACCAGGCCGTCCCGGCGCTGGAGGAAGTCGAAGGCGCTGACGAACGGCCGGAGGTCGAGGCGCACATGACGAGCGCCATCGGCATTCCGCAGTGCAACTACTACAACGAGTTCTAGTCGCAGCGGACCCGTTAAGCCCTCGCATACCGGCGTCGTACCGTGGCCGAACCGGTGGCTCCTAGCGTTGCTGGCAGTCGGCGGACGGCCGTCGGCGACAGGACCGAGAGGACGGCACCATGGCGCAGACCGATGACGAGAAGCCCCAGGTCGAGGACGAGGCGCAGGATGCGCCGGAGGTCGTCGCCCACGGGGTCGATGACGACGCCACACTCGGCGAAATGGACTGCAAGATCTTCGTCGAGCTCTAGCAGGCGCGGGCACACCCAAGCCGGGCCGTCGGTCGGAACCTCTCCCCGACGGTCCGGCTCTGTGTCTGTCTGCCGCGGGGTCGGGTGTTAAGCCCTCGCATACCGGCGTCGTACCGTGGCCGAACCGGTGGCTCCTAGCGTTGCTGGCAGTCGGCGGACGGCCGTCGGCGGCAGTGACGAGAGGACGGCACCATGGCGCAGACCGATGACGAGAAGCCCCAGGTCGAGGACGAGGCGCAGGATGCGCCGGAGGTCGTCGCCCACGCGGTCGACGACGCTGAGCTCTCCGAATTCGAGTGCAAGATCTTCGTCGAGATCTAGCAGGCGCGAGGTACACGCAAGCCGGGCCGTCGGACGGAACCTCCGTCCGACGGCCCGGCTCTGTCTCTGTCTGCCGCGGGGTCGGGTGTTAAGCCCTCGCATACCGACGTCGTACCGTCGCCGAACCGGTGGCTCCTAGCGTTGCTGGCAGTCGGCGGACGGCCGTCCGCGACAGCAATGAGAGGACGGAACCATGGCGCACATCGACGACGAGAAGCCCCAGGTCGAGGACGAGGCGCTGGAGGGACAGGAAGCGCCCGAGGTCGTCGCCCACGGGATCGACGACGCCACACTCGACGCAGACGGCAAGTGCACGGTCTACGTCAAGATCTGACGATCGCTCATCTCCCTCGGCCCGGGCCGCCGAACGGACCCTCCGTCCGGCGGCCCGGCCGCACCTGCTCACCGACGGCGACAGCACCGAGAGGACACCGCGATGGCGTACACGGATGACGAGAAGCCCCGGATCGAGGACGGGACGGACGACGAACCCGAGGTCGTCGCCCACGGCGTCCTCGGCGAGGACGACTCCTTCAACCTGAAGTGCCCGCTCATGTTGGAAACGTGACGATCTCTGTCACCTCGAATGGAGGTTCTCCTTGCACGCAACAGAGACAGTGCAGGCCGACAGCCCGGTACGCCTGCTGAAGTCCTCCCAGGGGTGGTGGTGCCTGGGAGCCGGGGGCGGGTACGCCCGGCTCAAGCCCCACCAGGTCGGTCCGGACGGCAGCATCAATCCGGGGACCGAGCGCCATCTGCGCGAGGCGGGCCTGTACGACCAACACGACCGCCGTGCCTACGGATTGACCGTGCTGACCAGCACCGACTGCAACCTCGGCTGCGGCTACTGCTTCCAGAACACGGCCCAGGACCCCACCGGGGGGACCCGGCCGCCCCGGATCACGCACTCCAGGCTCACCTCGGAGACGATCGGCTCGGTCCTCGACTTCACCGCGCGGCGGATGGCCGAGGCCGGGCAGAGCCGGCTCTCGCTGCTGCTCTTCGGCGGCGAGCCGCTGCTGAACCCACGCGGCTGCGCCGAACTGCTGACCCGTGCCGCGGACCTCGGCCTGGTCGCCGCCAGCATGACCAGCAACGGCACGCTGCTCAGCCCGGCTCTGGCCCGGCAGCTGGCGGACGCGGGCCTGACGTCGGTTCAGATCACCTTTGACGGCGACCGCTCCGAGCACGACTCGATCAGGGTCCGGCGGTCCGGGGGCGGCACCTTCGACACCATCGTCGCCAACATGGCCCGGAGCATGGACGTCACCGACCTGCACTGGAGTCTGCGGGTCAATGTCTCGCACCTCAACTACCTCGGCATGGCGGAGCTGGTCGACCGGCTCGCCGCCTCGCTCGACACCTCGCGCTGCTCCCTCTACTTCGAACTGGTCGGCGACGTGGGCCTGGGCTACGCCAACGAGCTGATGCGCACCGGCGAGTTCGCCGCGCTGATGACGCAGTGGCAGATCCGGGCGCTGGAGCACGGTTTCACCGTGCGGCGGCCGCAGGCACACACGCCGTGCACCTTCTGCTCGGCCGAGAACGGCCGGCACGGCGCCGTCGTGAACGCCGACGGCACCCTCTACAGCTGCTGGGAGACGGCGGGCAAGCCGGGCTGGGAGGTCGGCACGGTCGGTGACGGCTACCTGCCGTCCGCACAGACCGAGGGGCGCTGGGTCGCCTGCGGCGACGACTACCAGTACAGCGAGTCCAAGGCGGCCCTGGCCGAGTTCCGGGACACCGTCGACGCGGCCCTGATGGACCACCTCCACGCGACCGGACGGCTCTGACCGCCCCGAACCCGGGAGAACCGAAACGATGAGCTCGATGAACGGCCTGCGCCGCAATGGCGACTTCCAGCGCTACTCGGCGGCCCGGGCCGTCTCGATCCTCGGCTCCTACCTGTCCTTCCTCGCGTTCCCGCTGCTGGTGCTCAGCCTGCACGGGAGCGCCGCCCAGGCGGGTCTGATCGCCTCCTGCACGTTGCTCGCCCGCACCCTGTGCCAACTCCCGGCCGGGCAGGTGGCCGACCACGTCGACCGGCGCCGCCTGTTGCTCGGCTGCGACCTGGTCTGCCTGGCCGCCATGGGAGGTGTCGCACTGATGGTGGTCGTGCACGCCGCCTACTTCCCGCTGCTGCTCCTGGCCGCCGTGGTCTGCACGGTGTCGGACACCTTCTTCTCGCCGGCGGCGAGCGTCATGGTCCGCGACCTGGTGTCCGAGAACCAGCTCCCCGAGGCGCTCGGGCGCAGCCAGACCAACAGTGCGGCGGCGTCGCTGATCGGTCCGCTGCTCGGCGGGTGGCTGTTCACGGTCGGCCCCGTGGTGCCGTTCGCCTGCGACGCGGCCTCCTACGGTCTGTCCGCCGTGCTGATCCTGGGCGTGTCCCGACGGCCGGCCGAGGCGGCGGTGGGCGGTCCGGCGGACCGGCGGCTGACTGCGGGCCTGCGCTGGCTGGCCCGCCAGCCGATGCTGCAGCGGGTCCTGCTGTTCGCCGCGGTGATCAACCTGGTCGGCGCGGCGACCGACGTGGCGATCGTGGTCTCCCTGCGCGACCACGGCACGAGCGGCACCGTGATCGGCGCGGTGATGGCCTGCGCCGGAGTCGGCGGGCTGGCCGGAGCAGCGGTCTCCTCCCGTCTGGTGCGGCTGCTGGGCCCGGCCCGGCTGCTGGTGGTCATCGGGGCCTGCTGGACCGGCGGTCTCGTCCTCTTCGCGGTGTTCCCCCTGTCCGCCTGGGGGGCCGGGACGGTCCTGGTGCTGCTGCTGGCGCTCTCCCCGGCCGCTGTCGTGGTCATCGGCCAGGCTCTGCTGGGCGGGGTGCCCAAGGAGCTGATAGGACGGGTCAGCGCCGCCGCGAGCCTGATGATGGCCGGGCTGTCCGCACTCGGCCCGGTTCTGGCCGGGACGGGCTTTGAACTCGTGGGGCAGGCCCCGACCTGGCTGCTGCTGGCCCTGCTCATCGGTCTCGTCACGCTGGTGAACGGCCCGGCGATGCTCCGGAGCAGCACGTTCCTCAGCGGTTCGGGCGGCAGCCCGGACGCTGCCGAGCAGCGGGCGCCGGAGCCCGTCGTGTAGTGCGCAGGGGACCGGAGGAACGCGGCGTGCGACACACACAGGACGGGTGATGAACGTACTGCTCTGCCCACTCGGCGATCCGGGCTTCCGGTATCCGGCCGTCGCCGTCGGCCGGGAACTGCGGCGTCGCGGCCACGATGTGCAGCTGCTCGGCCCTGAGACTCCCGAGGCCGGGCTGCCGACCGTCCAGGCCGCCGAACCGGAGGCGTTCCTGGCTTCGCGCTGGTACCGCCACGGCGTCGAGCAGTACCGCTCCGTCGTGGTGGCGGCCCGTGCCTCGCGCGCCGATGTGCTGGTGACCAGCGTGCTCTGCCACGGAGCCCTGGTCGCGGCCGAAGTCCTGGACGTCCCGGTCGTGGTGCTCGGACTGGCGGCGCACCTGTGGCCGTACCGGGGCGGTGGCCGCGACGCGCCGGGCGACCTGGAGCTGCGCCAGTGGAGACTCCGGGAGACCCACCGCGGCTACACCGAGCTGCGCGCAGAGGCGGGGCTCGGCGCGCGGTCGGTCCGCTCGCGGCAGCGTGACCTGTCCGGAGCGGGGCTGCTGCTGCGCGGCCACCCCGACTTCGAGGTCCCGGACGCGCGGCTGCCTGCGGGCATCCACCGCGTCGGGCCGTGCAGTTGGGAGCCCGCACCCGACGGCGCCGCCGATGCGGCGATCGATGCGGCGCTGGACCGGGTCGGCAAACCGGTCGTCTACGTCCATCTGGGGCGGACGTTCGGCCGCAGCGGTCTCTGGCCCTGGCTGAACGAGACCTTCACTGCGGGCCCGTACCAGGCCGTGGTCGAGTTGGGCCGGTCCGGTCCGGCCCAACGGGCCGACGGTGCCGACATCACCGTGGTCCGCAAGCCCTGGATGGCCCCGCTGATCCGCCGTTCCTGTGCGGTGGTCACCAACGGGACCACCGCACCTGTCCTGGGTGCGCTGCTCGCCGACCGCCCGCTGCTGCTGGCGCCGGAGGGCTCGGAGCAGTTCGTCCTCGCCGCGGCCTGCGTACGGGCCGGCACGGCCGTCCGCGTTCCCGGGACAGGTGGGGCCGCGGCCGTCGCCTCGGCCGCGGCGGACCCGGTGCTGCGGCGGCGCGTGGGCGAGGCGGGCGCCTGGCTCCGCCGTTGCAAGAGCGAGGCGGTCGCCGCCGACCTCGTCGAGGGCGCGGTGACCGGACGTCGAGCCGTCGCCCCCTGGTGAGCTTGGGACATACCGGTGACAAACCGTCGGCCAACCCGATCCCAACTCCGGTTCCGCACGCTGTGGGGCGAGATGTCACAACCCGAGCGGCGCACCGATCGACCTGGAAGGCGGCTCATGGAACTTGCCGAGCTGGTCGGGCTGCGCCCCGTCCCCGGTGCGGGCCTGCTGCTCACGCTCACCCGGAGCTGCCCGCTGAGCTGTGCGCACTGCTCCACGTCGTCCACCATGGCCGGTGAGGGGCCCGACCCGGTGCAGCTGCTGAGGTTCGCCGACTCGTTCAGCGCCGAGGACCGGCCCGAGGTGGTGCTGCTGACCGGTGGGGAGCCGCTGCTGCTCCCCGGCCTGGTGGGCGAACTGGCCGCCCTGGTCCGGGCAGCCGGCGCCCGTAGCGCCCTGCTGAGCGGGATGTTCTTCGCCCGGGGCGGACGGATCCCGGCACGGATCATGCGGGCGATCAGCGCCGTCGACCACTTCTCGGCGAGCCTGGACGCCTTCCACGAACGGGAGGTGCCCCGCGCGGACGTCTTCAGCGCGGTGCACCGGGTGCTCGACGCGGGGATCCCCGCCAGCTTCCATCTCACCGGCACCGGACCGGAGGACCCCTACCTCGCCGACGTGACCGCCGCCGTCCGGCGGGAGTTCGACGACCGGGTGCCCATGCTGGTCAATCAGATCCGCCCGGTGGGCCGGGCCGCATCCTGGGCCGCGGCGACCGCCCACCGCCCGGACCCGGACCGCGCACTGCCGTGCGCGATGGCCGCCTGGCCCGTGGTGGCCTTCGACGGGACGGTGCTGGCCTGCTGCAACCAGCAGACCGTCGACCGCAGGCCGGCCCCGGACCACCTGGTCCTCGGCCACATCGCCGAGGACGACTGGGGCACGGTGCGCCGCCGTTCGCTGACCTCGCCGGTGCTGCGGCTGGTCCGTACCGTCGGGCCCGCCCACCTCTACGCCCGCTACGGCGCCGAGCCCAGCACGACCGGCTACTGCGCCGGGTGCCGGAGCCTGTCCGAGCATCCCGAGGTGATCGCGGGCGCCGTGCGCGACGCCTCCGGCCCGGTCGGCGAGCTGCTGGACCGGGAGGCCGCCAGGCGGCAGGCCGAAGCGGGCCCGGTGGAGCTGATGAGGCGGCACGGATGCGCGCCGTACGCCGACCTGGTGGCCCTGTCGGGCGCCGGGAGCCAGGCATGAGCCGGCCGGCCGCCTCCACCGCACTGCGGATCAAACTCGGCCTGACCGCACCCTCGCTGCGCGCCGCGAGCGCCGCGCTGTGGCGGCCGACCGGCCTCCGCCCGCGCTATGTCGAGTACCTCTGCACCATGCACGCGCTGATCCGCGCCTCGGTGCCGTTGCTGGAACGGGCCGCCCTGCGCTGTGCCGAACTGCCGCCCGGCGACCCGCTGGCGGACCCGCTGCGGCGGTACTTCGAGGAGCACGCCGGGGAGGAACGCGGCCACGACGCCTGGCTGCTGGACGACCTGGCAGCGGCCGGAGCCGATCCGGCGGCGGTGCTGAGCCGGCTGCCCGCCCCGGTCGTCGCCGAGCTGGCCGGCGCGCAGTACTACTGGATCGAGCACCACCACCCGGTCACGCTGCTCGGCTACATCCTGGTCCTGGAGGGCAACGCCCCGGCGCCCTGGCTCGCCGACCGGCTCACCCGGCAGACCGGCCTGCCCGGCGCGGCGTTCCGTACCGTGCGCGACCACGCCGCACTCGACTCCGGGCATGTCGCCTCGCTGTACGGCCTGCTGGACGCCCTGCCGCTGACGCCGGAGCAGGAGGCCGCGGTGGCCGTCAGCGCCCTGCGGACGGCACACGGCGTCACCCAGCTGTTCCGCCAACTCGCAGCCCAGCCGGGAGGTTCACGATGAACAACCACGACACCACGCTCGACCGTCTGCAGACGGCGGGCTTCGCCCTGGACGCGCTCAACGACGAACAGCGGGAGGTGCTCCGGGCCCTCACCCCGCAGGAACTCGCCGTCCTCATCGACATCAAGGGCCGACTCGACGAGCTCGGGCCAGAGGTGCAGGCGCACAGCGAGATCGCCGGCGGCGCGCTCTTCTGAGGCCGGCCCGCCCGGCAACGAGACGGCCGCAACAGGACGCCCGCAACAGGACGCCCGCAACGGGACGAAGGAATGAGGACGCCGACCATGCCCTGCTCAGCCTGCCGGCTCGCGCTGCCGCCCGACGCCCGCTTCTGCCCCTCGTGCGGGACACCGTACGCACCGGCCCCCGCGGCCGCGGCGACGGAGGGCCGGAAGATGGTCACCGTGCTGTTCTGCGACCTGGTCGGCTCCACCGCGCTGTCCGGCGTCCTGGACCCGGAGACCCTGCGCACCGTCACCCTGCGCTACTTCGATCTGATGGAACATCAGATCGAAGTGCACGGCGGAACGGTGGAGAAATTCATCGGAGACGCGGTGATGGCCGTGTTCGGAGTGCCGACCGTGCACGAGGACGACTCCCGCCGTGCCCTCGGCGCAGCCCTGGACATGCTCGAAGCCCTCGACTCCCTCAACGCCGAGCTGCAGCTCACCCTGGGGGTCCGGCTCGACGTCCGGATCGGGATCAACACCGGCCAGGTGGTGGCCGGTTCGGACACCTCGACCCGGCAGGCACTGGTCTCCGGCGAGACCGTCAACGTCGCTGCCCGGCTGGAGCAGAACGCCGCCGCCGGTCAGATCCTGATCGGCGCCGACACCCTGCTGTCCGCCGGGTCCGCCGTGCGCGCGGAGCCGGTCGGGCCGCTGCTGCTGAAGGGGAAGACCGACTCGGTGCTCGCGTACCGGCTGCTCGGCCTCGGCGAGGACGACCCGGAACTGCTGCGCCGCTTCGACGTCCGGTTCGTCGGCCGGCGCTCCGAACTCGCGGCACTGGACCAGGCGCTGGACGACGCCGCACGCGGGCACGGAGCGCAGCGCGTCCTGGTGCACGGCGAGGCCGGGCAGGGCAAGACCCGGCTGCTCAGGGAGTGGCTCCAGCGGACCGCCCGGCCGGTGCTGCACGGCGCCGGCCGCTGCCGGCCGTACGGCGAGCGGGGCAGCCTGCAGCCGCTGGCCGACGCGGTGGCGGCGCTGCTCGCGGTCGGCGGTCCGGACGACCCGGTCGGATCCGGCGGGCAGCCGGAGGTGACCGAGGCGTTGCAGGTGCTGTCCGCCGGACTGCTGCTCGACGGCACGCCGAACCCCTCGGTGGAGGAGACCAGCGCCGCACTGGTCCGGATGCTGACGGTGCTGGCAGCCCGGCGGCCGGTGGTGCTGGTGGTCGACGACTGCCACTGGGCCGGGCCGCTGCTGCTGGACCTGCTCGACCGGCTGGTGGTCGAACTCGGCCCGGCCGCCGTCCTGGTGGTCTGCCTGTCCCGGCCCGAACCACCGGACGCCCGGCCCGAACCGGTCAGCGCCCCGAACCGGTCGCTGCTGCTGTCCGGCCTCTCGGACGACGAGTCCGCGCTGCTGGCCGCCGAACTGGCGGACGTCAGCGCCCACCTGTGCGCTGCGCCGACGCGGCTGCTGGAGCGGGCCGGCGGCAATCCACTGCACCTGGAGCAGTTGCTGGCGGCCGAGGCCGAGACCGGGTCGCCGGACGGGCTGCCGCTCACGGTCCAGGCCGTGCTCGGCGCCCGGATCGACGCACTCGAACCCGGCGACCGCAGCGCGCTTGACCTGGCGTCGGTGATCGGCCGCGAGTTCGCGCCGGGTGAGCTGGCCGGACTGTGCGGCACGGGACCCGCGGGCGTGCCGGAGGGGGTGCGCGACGCCCTGCTCCGGCTCAGCCGACGGCGGCTGGTGGAACCGGACCGCCGGAACCGGCCCGGACAGGTCGCCTTCCGGTTCAGCAGCGGTCTGGTCCAGGAGGTCACCTACGCCTGCATGTCCAAGCGGGCCAGGGCCGAGGGCCACGAGAAGGCCGCCGGACTGCCGTCCGTCCGCGCCGCCGGACCGGCGGCGGTGGGCGGCCACCTGGAACGTGCGCACCGCTACCGCAACGAACTCGGACTGCTCGACGCCGCGAGCGAGCAGCTGCGCGGCCGGGCCGCCCGGGAACTGGGGCGTGCCGGGGCCCAGGCCTGCGCCAGGTCGGACCTCCCCTGGGCGGACGACCTGCTGGCCCGGGCGGTCGCTCTGGGCCGCCCCGACGAGCCGGGGGCGATGGCCGCCGCCCGCAGGCTGGGCGAGGTCCGGCTGGCCCTCGGGCGCACCGACGAGGGCCGCACCCTGCTCCGGGGCGTCCTGGCCGGCCCGGCCGACCCGGCCGAGACCGCCCACGCCCGGCTGGCCCTGGCGACTGCGGACGCCGACGGGGAGCCGCCGGCCGACGCGGCACTGGCCGCACTGCCCGTCTTCGAAGCCGCCCGGGACGAACTCGGGCAGGCCCGGGCCTGCCTGCGGCTCGGGCAGCGGAATCAGGCGCAGGGCCGGCACGGCGAGGCGGACAGCTTTCTGACCCGGGCCCTGGCCCACGCGGTACGTGCGGACGGCGAGCCGGAACGGGCCGCGGCCCTGGGCGCGATGGGCATCTCGCTGTGGCGCGGCCCGGAACCGGTCCCCTCGGCGGTGGCCCGCTGCCGGACCCTGCTCGCCGAGCACGGACGCGGACGGCGCACCGTACGGGTGACCCTGAACTGCCCGCTGGCGGTCCTCCTGGCGCTCCAGGAGGACTGGGACGCGGCCCGTGCGAGCCTGGCGGAGGCCGGCGCGCTGGCCGACGAGCTGGGCTACGCGGAGGCGCAGGTGTTCCTGCCGCTGTTCGCGGCCACCGTGGAGACCCTGGCCGACGAGCCCGACCAGGCCCTCGAACTGCTCGCCGCAGCAGGTGACGTGGCCCGCCGGCTCGGCGCGGCGAGCCTGCTGGGCAGCACCGCGCTGGAGTCCGCCAGGATCCTGGTGGACCGTCGCCGGTGGTCCACCGCGGCGGAACTCCTGGAACAGGCCGGACCGACCACCGGGCGCCCGTACGCCGACAAGGCGGAGCACGACGGCCTGCAGGGCCGGATCGCCGCCGCACGGGGCGACCGCGCCACCGCCCTGCGGTCCGCCGCCCGCGCCGTGCAGGCGGCGGACCGTACCGACTCCCCGGTCGTGCGGGCCCTTGCCGCACTCGACCAGGGCCACACCCACCTGCTGCTCGGCGACGCCGAGGCGGCGGCATCATCAGCGGCCCTGGCCGGTGCGGCCTTCGAGGCCAAGGGGCACCGGCCCGGCGTGCGCTGGGCGACCCGGCTGCGCCAGGCGGCCGCCGACGGAAGCGAGCAGCGATGACCACGGCCACGCCGGACCCCGGCCTCACCTGGAGCCTGCGCGGAAAGCACCCCGACGACATCCAGGTGGTGACCGGCGGCCTGTCCGAACCGGGGGCCGGGGGAAAGGGGGTGCGGGTCTGCGTGGTCGACTCCGGCGTCGAACGGGACCATCCTGGGGTCGGCCGGGTGGACGGCTCCTGGGTCGTGGTGAAGGACGACACCGGCATCCGCGTGGATCCGACCGACACCGGTGACTCCTGCGGTCACGGCACGGCCTGCGCCGGCATCGTCCGCCGGGTCGCGCCGCACTGCGAGCTGCACAGCGTCCGGGTCCTGGGCGAGCGCTTCTCCGGCACCGGGGAGGTGCTGCTCGAAGGGCTGCGCTGGGCGGTGCGGCAGGGATTCGACGTGGTGAACCTGAGCCTGTCCACCACACGGATGCGTTTCGCCGAGGAACTGCACGCACTGGCCGACGAGGCCTACTTCAACGGCACGGTGATCGTCGCCTCGGCGCACAACACCCCGGTGGAGAGCTTCCCCTGGCGGTTCGCGTCGGTGGTCTCGGTCGGCAGCCACCAGGAGGACGACCCCGACCTGCACCTCTACAACCCCAGGCCGCCGGTGGAGTTCTTCGCACCCGGTCAGAACGTCGAGGTGGCCTGGCTCGGCGGCAGGACCATCCGCACCAGCGGAAACAGCTTCGCCACGCCCTTCATCACCGGGCTCTGCGCCCGGATTCTCTCCGAGCAACCGCGGATGACGCCCTTTCAGCTGAAGAGCGCGCTCTATCTCTCCGCAGCCAACGTCTGCGACACCAGTCCCGCCGACCCCAGTCCCGCCGACCCCAGTCCCGCCGACGGCCGGCCCGTGGCCGCGGGCCGCGGCCGCTAGAAAGGTTGTCACTGTGTCCTCCGACATCGAACCCATCGCAGTCCCGGCGGCCGACCCCGCCCACCCGGTCGCACTGGAACTGCTCCAGTCGATCGTCGACGTGGCTCGCGCCATCTTCGGCGCCCAGGCCAGCTCCGTGTTCCTGCTGGACGAGGAGACCGGCGAACTGGTCTTCCGGGCGGTCTCCGGCCAGGGCGAGGAGTTCCTGGTGGGCCGGCGCTTCCCGGCCGGGCAGGGGATCGCCGGCTGGGTGGCGGTCTCCGGCGAGTCGATCGTGGTCGACGACCTCACCGCCAACAGCGCCTTCGACCGCTCCCTGGCCCAGTCCACCCAGTTCGTGCCTGACGCCCTGATGGCGGCCCCGCTGGTGCACGGCGACCAGGTACTGGGCGTCCTGGAGATCCTCGACCCCTCCGCCCAGGCGCGGTCGGGCCTGCCCGAACTCGACCTGCTCTCGATGTTCGCCCGCCAGGCCGCGATCGCGCTGCGCATCGTCACCGCCGACCGGGCCGCCACCACGACCGATGCCCACGCCATGTCACCAGGTCGGCGCACCGCGGCGGCCCAGTTGATCCGTGAGCTGGAACGCCTGCTGGAGATTCAGTAGCAGAGTACGTAGTTCCCCGGACGCCCGCAGCCCACGTCATGTCCGATGATCGGAGCGGCCCGGGGAGCACCCGGCTTCACCACACCAACCGCCCGTGCGGGGACTGGAGTTGAGGAGGCCGATGAGCAAGCAGAGCCAACAGCAGCCCGAGGCGCGACCGGCACGGAGCTCATCGTCGGCGACCGCTCCCCGGCCGTTGACCGGTCGGGAGCACGAGATGTCCGTCCTCCGGTCCGCCGTCACCGCATGCGCCGACGGCGCCTCGACGGTCATCGAGATCACCGGTGACCCCGGGCTGGGCAAGTCCAGACTGCTCGCCGAACTCGGCGACCTGGCCCGGGCCGAGGGGCTGACCGTGCTTTCCGGCCGAGCCTCCGAGTTCGAGCAGCAACGCTCCTTCGGGGCGTTCGCCGACCCCGTCCGGTGGTGCGTCGGCCGACTGGCGGAGCGCCGGCACGAGACCCTGGACGAGGAGACCGCGGCGCTGCTGGACCTGATGCTTCCCCGTACGGCGGGCTCGCGTGCCGGGCAGCCGCAGTCCCCGGGCGTGGAGCGCTACCGGCTCCACCATGCCTTCGGCCGGCTCCTCGCGGACGCCGATCGCGGCCGCGGGGTGCTGCTCTGCCTCGACGACCTGCACTGGGCCGACGACGGCACGGTGGAACTGCTGCACCACCTCCTGCGGCAGCCGCCGCAAGCGGCGCTGATCCTCGCGTGCGGCCACCGGCCCCGGCAGGCACCGGCGAAGCTGCTGGCCTCCTTCCACCACGCGACCGCCGACTACCGCACCGCCCTGCTCCCGCTCTCCCCGCTGGACCGGCAGTCCTGCGAAAGCCTGCTCGGCACGGTGCACACCCCTGCCCAGCGCGAACAGCTCGCCACGGTGAGCGGAGGCAATCCGCTCTACCTGGAGGTGCTCTCCGAGCTCACCACCGAAGGCGCCACCGGCTTCACCGACCTGCCGGACACCCTGCGGGCGGCGCTGGCGCGCGAGATCGCGCTGCTGACGACGGACGAGCTGGCCGTGCTGCGCGCCGCCGCGGTGCTCGGCGACCCCTTCGACCCGATGCTGCTCGCCCCGATATCCGGCCTGGCCGCCGGGCCTGCGCTGGAGGCCCTCGACGTCCTTGCCGAGACCGACCTGATCCGGTCCTGCCCCCCGACCGGTCCTCGACCGGACATCCGCCAACTTCTCCAGTTCCGGCACCCGTTGCTCCGCGAGGTGGTGTCCCGTGACACACCACCCGGCTGGCGGCTGGCCGCCAACGCCCGCGCCGACGAGGCCCTGCGCAGGAGCGGGGCGAGCGCTGTGGAACGCGCACCCTACATCGCACGTGCGGCGCACGTGGGCGACACCGCGGCCGTCCGTGTCCTGGCCGAAGCGGCTAAGCTCACCGTCCACTCCGCGCCCGCGACCGCGGCCGCCTGGCTGCGCGCGGCCCTGTACCTGTCCGTCCCGGACGGCTCCGAGGAGTCGACCCTGGACCGGCACGGGATGCTGCTCGGCCTGGCCAACGCCTGCGGGCTGACCGGTGATCTCGCCGCCTGCCGCGACGCCCTCGGACAGGCCCTGGACCTGGTGCCGCCCGACCGGCCCGACCGGCGCATCCCCATCGTGGTGCTCCGCTCGGCCGTCGAACGGACCATCGGCAGCGTCAAGGTGTCGGGGACCGTACTGGAAGACGAACTGACCCTCTGGCCGACAACGGACGCGCGGGCGAATCCGCTCCGGTTGCAGCTGGCCACCACGCTCATGGGCCAAGGCAGGTTCGAGGAGGCGGACCGCCTCCTCGACGCCCTCCTCGCCCGCACTCCCGCGCCGGTCGACCGCTCCACGCTCACCTCCGTGGCCGCCTGCCGCGCACTGGGCGCCGCGTACAGCGGGAGGACCGCGCCGCTGCGTGCGTACGCCAGCGAGGCGGCGGCCGCGATCGACCTGATGGAGGACGAGGAACTGGCGACCTTCCTTGAGGAGGTCGGCCAACTCGGCTGGGCCGAGGTCCTGGCCGAGCGCCATCACGACGCGATCCGGCACATGGCCCGCGGCATCCGCACAGCCGGCGCGACCGGGCAGAGCTACATGATGCCCTACCTGCTGCTCTGCCAGTCGTACGCGCAGCAGGCCAGCGGCGACCTCGCGGGCGGAATCGCGTCGGCGGCGGGCGCCGAGGAGATGGCCCACCTGCTCGACCGGCCGGACCTCATCGGGTACGCGCTGACGCTGCGCGCCGCGGCCATCGCGCTGCGGGACAGTCCCGCGGCCGCCGTCGAGGCTGCCGAGCGCGCCGTGCACGCGGTGGGCCGGCGTGGACGGCTGTGGGAACTCTCGACCGCGGTGCTCGCCTCCGTCCGGCTCGACCAGGGGCGGCCCGACGACTGCATCGAACTGCTGCGGAGCATCACCGGTACCGACCGCTCGGAGACCACGCACGCGCTGAGAGCCATGTGGTACTGCACCGCGGCCCAGGCCGAGATGGCCCGGGGCGACGTTGTGGCGGCCCGCGACTGGGCGAAACACGCCACCGGGGCGGCCGAGGCGGTGGGGCTTCCGGGACAGCAGGGCCATGCCGCCCTGGCCACCGCATGTGTCCAGGACGACCCGGTCGCTGCCGCGGACCTCTTCTCGACCGCAGCCGACTCCTTCGCGGCCAGTGGCCTGGCGCCGGCCGAGGCCCGCGCCCGGCTCCTGCTCGGCCGGGCACTGGCCGCTGCCGGCCGAACCGACGAGGCCGTCACCGCGATCGGCCGCGCCAAGCAGATCGCCGACACCCACGGCTCGGCACACCTCGGCGCCCTCGCGGTCAACGCCCAGCGCCAGCTCGGCGCCCGCCGCCCGCGTCCGGCCCGGAGCGTCGACGCGACCGACCGTACGCTGTCCGAGCAGGAGCGCCACATCTCCGGCATGGTGGCCCGCGGTTTGTCCAACCGCGACATCGCGGCAAGCCTGTTCGTGTCGGTCAAGACCGTCGAGGGCCACCTCACCCGCATCTTCCGCAAACTCGACGTGAGTTCACGCTCCGCCCTGATCAGTGTCCTGGCTCAGCTCCCGGACGCTCCGTGACAGGGCAGCCGCACTACCCCTCGGCGAGCCGCGCCCGCTGGGTGGTGACACCGGCTGCCAGACGGGCCGAGCCGCACTGGCCGGCCAGGACCGCGGCCCGGTCCAGCCAACCGCCCACCGGGTCGGTCCGGCCGGCGTCCTGGGCCAGCGCGGCCGCCGTGAGCAGGGTGCGAGCCAGCTCAAGGCGTTCGCCGCAGGTGGAGAAGTCGGCTATCGCGTCCGCTGCGCTGCGGAGTGCTGCGTCGGTGTTCCCTCGCAGCACATGGGCTCGCATCCGCGCCCGCAGGGCGAAACCCCGTCGGCCCGCGGAGGGGAGTTGCGCGACGCTCTCCTCGGCGAGCCGGGTCCAGCGGTCGACCGCGGCCTGGTCGCCCTCGGCAGCTGCGACCTGGGCCAGGCTCTCGCACCAGCGGGGTCGGCGCCAGGCGGTGAACCTGGGCAGCCCGTCGCCGCCTGCGGCGTCCAGCAGCAGCCATCCGGCGCGCGCCGGGTCGCCGGTGTGCAGGACGAACTCGGCGTTGGTGCAGCGGACGGAGACCGCCCACGAGGTCAGCTTGGAGCCGACGGTTGCCATGGCGCGTTCGGCCGTGGCGGTCGCCTCCTCCAGGTCGCCGGGGCCGTCGCGCCAGAACAGGGCCTCGGCCCGAAGTGTCGTCAGCACCGCCTCCGTCGCCACGTCGCCGATCCGTCTGACGTGGTGGTCGGCCTCGTCCAGGGTCGCCAGGGCGCCGTGCAGGTTCCCTGAACGCAGCTGGGCATTGCCGAGGACGGTCAGCATCTGCGGATGGATGTAGGTCTGCCCGGTGCGCCGGGACAGGACCGCGCCACGGGCGAGATGGCGTTCGGAGTCCACCAGGCGGCCCACCATTCCTTCCGCCATGCCCACTTGGAACACGGCTTCCAGGTTGGCCACGAGAGTCCGGTCGGGGACGGCGTCGAGGAGCTCGGCGGCCCTGGTCAGCGTCGCCAGTGCACTGTCCTGGTCGCCGGTGAACAGATGGCCGAGGGCCGCCTGGCCCAGGGCGTGGGTCTCGCCGACCCGGTCCCCGTGCCCGTGCGCCAGCGCCGCCGCTGTCTCGGCGTGCTGCCGCGACGTCTCGAAGTCCTGCACGTCGTAGGCGTACTCGGCCAGTTCGGCATGCAGAGCCGCAGCCGTCGCCGAGTCGTCGTCGGTCAGCGCCGCGAGTCCGGCGCGGGCGAGGGCGCCGGCTTCGGTGTACCGGCCCAGGCGCCGTTCGATCCGGCTGGAGTCGGCCAGTGCGGTCGCGTCACTGCGCGGCCCACCGGGGATGTCCGACCGCAGCGCCTCCAGCAGCGCCCGGCTCTCGGAGGCGTCCCCGGTGAGCAGCCGGGTGCGGGCGAGCAGGACCTTGGCCTCGTACCAGTGCGCGCTGTCCTCCTGGAGCAGCGACAGTGCCGCCTGCAGATGGCCTTTCGCGACGGCCGGGGAGGTGTAGACCATGCCACGGGCCGCTGCGATCAGGGTCGTCGCGTGTCCCGGCCGCCGCGGATCCGCGGCCCGCGCGACATGGTGGGCGCGTTCTGCGATCGGCGCCGCCCGCTTGGCCAGTTCGGCCTCGGCCATGTGGTGCAGTTCGGTGCGGCGACCCGGTTCGAGCCGCCTGTAGACGACCTTCCCGATCGCCGGATGGCGCAGCGACAGCTGCGACGCGGGCTTGGCCGGGCGGACCAGGTCCAGCCGGGCCAGTGTGTCCAACGCGGCCATGACCGCCGACAGCTCCAGGCCCGCGACGCCGGCCAGGAGTTCCGGGTGGAACGGTCCGTCGAGGACGGCCGCCGCCTGCACCACGGTCAGTGACGGGGCGTCAAGGCCGGTGAGTTCACCCAGGATTGCGGTCTCGGCCTCAACTGCTGTGCTGTCGTCGGCAGCCATGATCTGGAGGTACTGGGGATTGCCCTCGGCCTCGCGGTGCACTTCGTCCAGGTTCGGCCGATCGCCGAGCAGTTCGCGGGCCTGCTCCTGGGAGAGCGGCCCCAGGTTCCACACCTCGAGGAACCCGGCGGACGACGCCCGGGAGAGCACTGCCGCGAGCGCCGGGGAGAGCTGGCGCTGCCGATAGGAGAGCAGGCACAACACCGGACCGGCAGTTGTCGTCGCTATGAGCCGCTCGATGTCGGCGCTGCGGTCGGCAGCGAGATCATGCAGGTCATCCACCACTGCCATGACGGCAGCACGGTCAGCGGCGTGCGCTGTGACCTCCGCGTGGTCCACGTGGCCCGGCCCGCCGGGAAGGGCTGGCAGGGCCGAGCTGCTGCCATGGGCGGTGAGCACCGGGATTCCCCCGTCCCGGGCGTGCGCCGCGGCGGTCCGCAGCAGCGAGCTCTTGCCGATGCCCGGCTCCCCGACCAGCGCGATCGCCCGGCCCGTCCCCGCCTGGAGATCCGCCAACGCCCCTATCACCGAGTCGACTTCGACGTCCCGCCCGACCAGTCGGCGTGCCCGGGCCGCCCGCGGGGTCTGCGCCTGGCGGAGTGCGCCGTCCCGGGCCTCGCTGCGGGTCACGATGGAGGCCAGTGCGGCGCGGGAGGACACCCCGGTCTTGCGATAGATCCTGGCGATATGGGTTTCGACGGTGCGAGGGCTGAGATAGAGCTCCTGGGCGATTGCCGCGCTGCTGAGACCCTCCGCGACGAGACCGGCCACCTGCCGTTCGCGGGCGGTCAGCGAGACCAGTTCGGCCCTGTCGGCGGGTTCTGCCTGCCCCGCTGAGCCGCCGTGCGCCTGGACCACTGGTGCTCCCTTCCAGGGGATCTACTGCAGGGCCCAGGACGCGTTGACGCCGCCTCAGCTGCGGCTGTCAGAGCCCGGATTCGAGGACATCCCGGAGGTGCTTCGTGCGCTCCTCGACATGGTGGGTGTTGGTGTCCGACATGTGATCGAACGTCAGCAGCCCGTCGGCGAGGGCGATCCCCGACGGGCTGGAGAACCGACCGGTGTTCCTGATGACGACCTTCGTCACGCCCTCGCGGAACGCGTCCTTGCCCATGTCGTCGACTGCGACCGCGCTCAACGCGTGCACCAGCGCGCCAGGCCCATCCGGATCTCCATAGTGTTCGGTGTGTCCTGCTTGTGGTGAGTTTTCCAATCGCAGAGCCCGGAAGCATCCGTGAAACTACGCAAATCTCATACGTAGCCCGGCCGAGACCTGCGCTGTTTTGGATCAGGCCGTGTGGATGCTCCAGTGGCTCCAGCTGCCGCTGATGCAGAACTCGGCGACCTCTTCGGGCTCGGTGTCGAGGGCCTGCAGGGCGAGGATCTGGGTCATGGGTGCTTCTCCTTCTCGGTTGTGGTTCGTCCGCACACGGGGGTTCCGGCGGCGGGGTCCAGGGTGAACATCTCGTCCCCGGGGCCGTGCAGGACACGGCCCAGGGCCACCAGCACTCCGGCTGCACCGCTGCACAGATCGGCGCTGAAGCGGTGCGCATGCGAGCCGAGGAAGCGGACGCCGCGGGTGTGCGGGACGGCGTACTTGAGCAGGCCGATGGCGGACCGTACGGCGGCCTCGCGGGCGGGGCTGCCGCCGCCGGGCTCGGCGTGGTCCGCGAGGCCGGCATGGTCGGCGTGGTCGGCGAGGAACCAGGTCAGTCCGGCCAGCCCGCCGAACAGGCCCGCCTCCTTGGTCCAGGTCGTCACGGAGGTGCCTGCCGCCACCAACGGCAGTGCCGCGGCGATGCGTTCGTCCTCGCCGGTGGCGGCGTACCGGGTCAGCGCCGTCCCCACGCCCGCCGCGCCGATGGCCAGATAGGGCATGGCGCGCCTGATCACGGCGTTGTCCGCGAAGGACAGGGTGCCGTCGTCCATGGCGATCGCCCGGTCCAACTCCTGGTGCAGCAGCCGCACTCCGGCCGCGCGGTAGCGGTCGTCGCCGGTCTCGGCGCCCAAGTGGTGCAGGAACAGGGCCAGTCCGGAGCGGCCGTGGAACAGTCCGCGGGCGTCGTCGGCGCCGAGGGTGGGCACCAGGTCGGCGGTGCCGAGAATGGCGTCGCCCGCGGCGGCGGCCCGCTCCAGGTGGCGGCTGTCGCGGGTCAGCCGGTGCAGGGCCAGCCAGGTCAGGCCGACCCCGGCCCGGCCGCCGGCCAGGGTGGTGCAGGACGCGGTGAGGGGGTGGCCGTCGGCGTGCCCGGCGAGGTCGACCGCCTCGTCCGGATGGCCGAGCGCGGCCAGGACCCGGGCGATCCCCGCGGTGCCCGTGTTCAGGCCGGGAGGCAGTTCCTCGCGGCGGGCCAGTGCGTCGTGGCGCAGCCGCTTCTCGATCTCGTCCGGTACCGGCACTCCGGCCCGGTGCAGGGCGTGCACCACACCGGCGGTGCCGTAGGCCACACACACGGTGTTGGTGGCGAACGCCTCCGGTGGCGGCGGGAAGACCCAGTCCGGCCGGCCGGCGTCGGCCGTCGCCAGCAGGCCCTCCGCAACCTGGCCGGCGAACCGTCCCAGGCAGCCCAGTGGATCGGCGTCCACCTCGGCGGGGGAGGGAGTCCCGTCGGCCCGGTGGAAGGCGGTCGCCCGGGTCCACAGGTCGTCCGGTGGCGGCGCGGCGGCGGTCGAAAGGTCGTGGCGCAGCAACGTGAGCGCGGCCGGGGACCGTTCGGCGACCTCGTGGAGGGGCGCGAGGAAGGCGAGGGCGAGCGCGGCCATGCCGTAACGGTCCGTCAGCAGCGGGTCGTCGCTGTCGCGCAGCAGAGCGGCGGGCGGCGCGAAGCCCGTGGTGCCCATCGTCGCCGGGGGGCCGTCCAGCGCGGTGGCGGCCTCGAAGTCGACGAGCCTGGCGTCACCCGACGGCGTGACGATGACGTTGCCGAGGTTGATGTCCCCGAACCGGTAACCCAGGGCGTGGAGTTGGTCCAGGGACCGGTCCAGGTCGCTCAGCACGCCCCGGCAGAGTTCAAAGAACGCCGGATGGTCCGCGGCCGCTCGCCCGCTCCTCATCAGCGGGGACGTACGCGTCAGCCAGGTCCGCAGCGGATCCCCCTCGACGAACTCGGTGACGAGGAAGTCGTGTTCCCACTCCGTGAAGTACTCCAGCGGCTCCGGGCACACACCGGGAGCCGCCGCGTGCACGGCGGTCAGGACGTCGTACTCGTGCCGCAGCCGCTGCTGCGCACTGGCGCCGTCCCAGGTGAGGCCGTTGTGGGCGCGTGCCTCCTTGATGAAGACGCGGCGTCCGGTGCGGGTGTCCCGCGCCTGGTACGTCCCACCGGCGTTGCTCGGCTGCAGCGCCGAGACGACCTGGTAGTCGCGGATCAGGATCGCGCCGGAGTGCGGTGCGGGTTCCTCCGTGACGAAGGGATCGGTGATCCCGGCGGGCAGGACGAAGTACGGCCGCCGCTCGTCCGCGACATCGCGCCCTGAGCCGTCGCGGACCAGCCCCTGCCGGGTGCCGTCGGGCAGCAGCCTGCTCCGGGCGCCGAACGCCCCGTAGCGGTAGTGGACGGTCCTGGAGTCGCCGAAGCGGCGGTCCGAGAGGATGTAGGGCCCGTCCTCGTCACGCAGTGCCTCGGACAGCAGACCTAGCAGCCGCCGCGCGGTCGCGGTGTCCGGCGGGTAGATCGCGCAGAACTTGCCCGACTGGGCCCGGTGGGCGTGCTTGTGGTGCAGCACCAGGAAGAAGGTCCGGGCGGAGACGTGCTTGAAGGGCACCCCCTGCGCGAAGCAGACCTCCGCCACCCGGTCCAGCACCTGCTGGGCACGGTCGAGCCGCGCCGACACATGGATCTTCCAGCCCTGTTCGGGATGTTGGGAGCGCGGCTCGCTCCACACCGTCCAGATGGACTGCTCCACCCGGAGCCAGCCGGGTGCCGACCGGCTGGGGGAGAAGCGCGGGCCCGGATCGGCCATCGTCGCGAGCGGAGCGTAGTACTCCTCGTTCGCGAGCGACTCGGCGAGGGCGTCGAGCACGAGATCCCTCCTCATCGTGGGCAGGTCGACCGTGGCCGGAAGTCATTCGGACCGGGCTGGTCCCCCACACCCACCGCGGTCAACGGTAGGAACCCCCGGTTCAGAGTTCGCCCACGGCTGGTATGCGACGGGTATGTCGGCAGTCCCGGTCCCGAACCCGGCGCGGGGAGTTGCGCAAACGTTCACCGCTCCATGCCATGATCGGAGACATGAGCGAGTTCTCGTGGCCCGAAGGCGACGCCGCACGCGCGACTCGGGTCCGAGCGGCCTGGTCGGCAACGCGCCGAGAGCTGCCCGTCGGCGCCGCGATCACCGGCGAAGTCATCGGCCGACAGCCCTTCGGGGTCTTCCTCCGTATCGACGGGCACCCCGACGCCATCGGCCTGGTGGAGATCACCACGATGCCCAAGGACGCGGTCCTGCCGGCGATCGGGGAACGGGTGACCGGCGAGGTCATCGACCACGCGGAACACAACCACCAGGTCAGGGCCAAGCTCACCGAGGGAATGTCCCCCCAGCGCCTCTACCGGGAACTGGCGGCCAACACCTTCGTCACGCTCTACTGGCGCCGAGAGCTCTTCGACCGGACGGCCGGGCGACTTCGCGAGCAGCACTTCGCGGTCGTGGAAGTGGACGCCTCCAACTGGACGACCCCGGCCGCAATGCACCAGTCCATCGCCACGGCCCTGGACTTCCCGGACTACTACGGTCGCAACCTCGACGCGCTCAACGACTGCCTGCGCGACGTCGTCGACGGTGAATACGGCATCCCGGCGGACAGCACCGGCTTCGTCCTCGGCTTCACCCACTACGACCACTTCGCCCGTGCCTGCCCCCGCGAAGCCCAGATCGTCCTCGACATCCTGGCCGACCGCAGCCGGAACGCGGCGGTGTTCGGCATCCGCGTACTCTGCCTGGTCCACAGCGACGACCCGGGCATCACCTTTGAGCCCGTCGGAGCGATGCCCGTCGCATGGAACCCGGCCGAATGGCTCAACGCACGACGCCAACCGCCCCCGCGGGCATGAACAGCGCAACCGCACCTACCGTTTCCAGAGCTGAGTATGGGAGTGACATCGATGGTGGAGATCCCCGAGGGCGTCCGCAGGCTGTTGGAGCGTCCGGTCCTGGTGACCCTGGGAACGGTCCGCCCGGACGGCGCTCCGCAGGTGAACCCGATGTGGTTCGTCTGGGACGGCGAGTTCATCTGGTTCACCCACACCAACGTCCGGCAGAAGTACAAGAACTTCGCCCATGAGCCAAGGGTCTCGATCGCGATCTTCGACCCCGAGGAGAAGTACGGCTACGTCGAGATCCGCGGCGTCGTCGACCACATCGACCCCGACCCCGAGGCCAAGCTCTACCAGCGCCTGTCCGAGCGCTACGACGGCACCCCGGTGACCCCCAGGGACGCAGCCGACCGCGTAGCCGTCGCCGTGCGCCCTACCTGGACCTACAGCCAGTAGTCACAGCCGGCCCGCGGCGGTCAACTCGTGGCGGTTTCCTGACGCGTCGCTTCGCGGCCGAGTTCCAGGACGCGCCCGACGAAGCCCACCCGGGCCACCTCCGGGGCCAGCTTCCGTGCGCGTGCGAGAGCCTTGTGGGCCGCGTCGGGACGTTGGGCCCGGTGGAGGGCGAGCGCCAGAGTGCACAGTGTCATGCAGCGGCGCAGGGGAACGGCGCCGACCCGTGCGGCCGTACGGGCCTCTACGAGGACGAACTGGCACGCCTCGCCGAACTGCGCGCCGTCCACGGCCCCGCCGTCCCGGACGGCGCTGCCACCGCCGGCCCACGTCTTGTCCGCCTCCTCCACGACCTGGACACCGCGGAACAGCCGACCTGGGCCTGGCCCCTGCCTGGCGGGGCGGACCAGTGGCGGCGCATCGCAGGCGAGGTGACAGCCGGCCAGGACTGGCCCCGCATCTGACTCCGCGCTCGCTCCTGGGGAATGGGCCGTTCGCTGTAAAATCATTGTTGATGTCTCGTCAAAACTCTTCTGACGGGGCTCCCCACGAACTACCTTCGACGCTTGTGATTACACGTAGATCCCGCGCGACCGCCGTCGTCACCACGATCCTGGTCACGCTCACCGTGGCGGTGCTCGGCTCACCAACCGCCCGAGCGAGTTCCGCCGCCCCCGTGACCACCACTGCCGCCGCCGCTTCCACCGCTCATCCGGGCACGGTCCGGCACGGTGTCAGTCAGCCCCTCTACTCCTATGCCAACGCCGTCCGGGAGACCGTCTGGGTCGACACCGGGCTGGACGGGGACGGCGACGGCCGTACCGACCGGGTGGCCGCGGACATCATCCGGCCGAGTGAACCTGCGGCGGCCGGGCTGAAGATCCCGGTCATCATGGACGCAAGCCCGTACTACTCCTGCTGCGGGCGGGGCAATGAGAGCCAGCTCAAGACCCATGACGCGCAGGGGAAGCCGGTCCAGTTCCCGCTCTTCTACGACAACTACTTCGTCTCCCGCGGCTACGCGGTGGTGCTGGTCGACCTGGCCGGCACCAACCGCTCGGACGGGTGTGTCGACGTCGGCGGGCCGTCCGACGTCACCTCGGCCAAGGCCGTGGTCGACTGGCTGAACGGCCGCGCCACCGGTTACAGCGCCCGCACCGGCGGCAGCAGCGTCACGCCGAGCTGGACCAACGGCTCCGTCGGCATGATCGGCAAGTCCTGGGACGGCACGATCGCCAACGGCGTGGCGGCGACCGGCGTCCAGGGCCTGAAGACCATCGTGCCGATCTCCGCGATCAGCTCCTGGTACGACTACTACCGCTCCGACGGCGCGCCCCTCTACGACGGCACGCCGGCCGACCTGGCGTCCTATGTGGAGAGCTCGACCGCCGCGTCGAACTGCGGCGCGGTTCAGACGCAGTTGGCTGCCGGATCGCCGTCCAACGGCAACTGGTCCGCCCTCTGGCAGCAGCGCGACTACGTCGCCTCGGCCGCCAACGTCCACGCGAGCGTCTTCGTGGTGCACGGCATGCAGGACCTCAACGTCCGCGACATCAACTTCTCCCAGTGGTGGACGGCGCTCGCGCAGACCGGCGTGGACCGCAAGATCTGGCTGTCCCAGACCGGCCATGTCGACCCCTTCGACTTCCGGCGCAGCGCCTGGGTGGACACCCTGCACAGCTGGTTCGACCACTACCTGCTGGGCGTCGACAACGGCATCCAGTCCGCCCCGGTCGCGGACATCGAGCGGACCCCCGACCAGTGGACCACCTCAGCGACCTGGCCCGCCCCGGGCACGGTCACCAGCACGCTGCACCTGAAGCCCGGCGCGCTCACCACGGCGGCCGGCAGCGGCACCGCGAGCTTCACCGACGATCCCAGCGTCGGCGAGGATACCTGGGCGTCCGAGGCGGGCAGCACCACCTCGGAGAAGACCGTGTTCAGCACCGGGGTGCTGGGCAGCGACCTGCGGATGTCGGGCCAGGGCTCGATCACGCTGAGCGTGAAGTCGTCCACCAGGAGCGCGCGTCTGAGCGCCGTGCTGGTCGACCTCGGCCCTGCCTCCATCCGCAACTACGAGGGCGCGGGCGAGGGCATCACCACGCTGACCACCCGCTCCTGCTGGGGTGACAGCACCGCCGGCGACAGCGCCTGCTTCCTGGACACGGCGGCCGACACCTCGCAGGTCGGCTACACGATCTTCAGCCGCGGCTGGGCAGACCTGGGCCACTACGCGAGCCTGAACAGCACCTCCACCATCACTCCCGGCAAGTCCTACTCGATCACATTCAACCTGGCCGGCACCGACCATGTGGTCCCCGCCGGGCACCGGTTGGCGCTGATCGTGGCCGGCACCGACAACGGGCTGCTCAACCCGGCCTCCACCACCCCGACCGTCACCGTCGACCTGGCCCACTCCTCGCTCTCCCTGCCGCTGGTCGGCGGCGCGGGCAGCCTGAAGCGGGGCGTCCGCCCGACCGCGACGGCGGAGACCACCGTGGCGCGGGGCCTTACCCGGGCTCAGGGATTCTTCAGCAACCAGCTGGAGGACTTCCGCTAGTTCTGTCCTTCGCACCCCGAATCTCCCGTGCGCAGCGTCCCCGTGCCGAGCTTCTGACCACCGCAGTCGTGGCGAAGCGGCCGGGGGCGCTGCACATCTGCGTGCGCTTGCTGGGCCGACCGGAGTCCGATCCTGTCGGAAAGCTGTGAGTTCGCTTCTCATCCCGGCTCTAGACCAGCCTCACGGTTGGCCCAAAGTCCGTCGCCAGAGTCGCTGCCATGAGCGATATGAGCACCCAGACGTTCCGACCTGCCGCGCCCGCCCAGGGCGGCGGACCCTCCTCCCACCGTGCTCCGGCCCCCGAGCACGGCGGCGGGCTCGCGGCGCGGGGCCGCCGACTGTTCCTCGGCCGCCCGGAGGACCCGCGCTGGGCCCGCCCCGCGCTGTGGGCGATCCTGGTCCTGGCCACCGGGCTGTACGCCTGGAACCTGTCCAGCCTCACCGGCAACTCGTTCTACAACGCCGCTGTCTACAGCGGCACCAAGAGCTGGAAGGCGTTCTTCTTCGGCGCCCTGGACTCCGGGAGCTTCATCACCGTCGACAAGCCGCCGGGCGCCCTCTGGGTGATGGGCATCTCCGCCCGGATCTTCGGCTACGGCGACTGGCAGCTGGCACTGCCGATGGTCGCGGCGGGCGTGGGCTCGGTGGCCCTGCTCTACCGCATGGTCCGCAAGGACTTCGGCCATGTCGCCGCGACCATCGCCGCGCTGGTGCTGACGCTCACCCCGATCACCGTCGCCATCACCCGGGACACCAACCCGGACCCGGTGCTGGTCCTGCTGATGCTGCTGGGCGCCGCCGGGCTGCTCAAGGCCGTCCGCGGCGGCAGGCTCGCCCCGCTGGTCTGGTCGGCGGTCGCGATCGGCTTCGCCTTCAACACCAAGATGATGCAGGCGTACGTGGTGCTGCCGGCCTTCTTCGTGGTCTACCTCTTCGCCGCCAAGCTCTCGCTGGGCAAGCGGATCCGCAATCTCGCCGTCGCCACCGTCGCCCTGGTCGTGAGCAGCGCCTGGTGGATGGTGATCGTCGACCTGATCCCGGCGTCCTCCCGCCCCTACATCGGCGGTTCGACCGACAACACGGTGTGGGACCTGGTCATCGGGTACAACGGCTTCGGCCGCATCTTCGGCGCGAGCGCCGGTACCGGCGGCGCGGGCAACGGCGCCAGCTTCGGTGGCACCGCGAGCATCTACCGGATGTTCAACTCCATCATGGGCGGCCAGATCTCCTGGCTGATCCCGTTCGCCGCGATCGCCCTGGTCTCCGGCCTGCTGCTGCGCGGACGGGCTCCGCGCACGGACTCCCGGCGCGCGGCGCTGCTGCTCTGGGGCGGCTGGTTCCTGCTGCACTACCTGACCTTCTCCCTCGCCGAGGGCACCTTCCACCCCTACTACGTCACCGCGATGGCCCCCGGTGTCGCCGCCCTGGCCGGCGCCGGCGGCGTGGCGATGTACCAGGCGTTCCGCGAGCGTTCGGCGGCCAGGTGGGGCTGGGTCCTGCCGGCCGCGGTCGCGGGCAGCGCGGTCTGGGCGGTCGTGCTGCTGCGGCGGGCCTCCGGCAGCGGGACGATCTACACGGTCGCCGAGGTGGCGGTCGTCGCCGGTGCGGCGATCGCGGTGATCGGCCTGCTGGTCGGACGGTTCACCAAGCGGCAGCGGCTGATGGGCGTCGCCGCCCTGACCGCGGTCGTCGCACTGCTGGCCGGACCGGCCGCGTACAGCGTCTCCGCCGCCACCAGCCAGACCAACGGCACCAACCCGACCGCCGGGCCGAGCACCGGCGGGATGGGCGGGGGAATGGGCGGAGGCGGAGCCCGTATGGGCGGCAGCGCCCCGACCGGCACCATGCCCAGCGGCACCAAGCCCAGCGGGACCGCACCCAGCGGCACCGCGCCAAGCGGTGCGGCATCGGGCGGTAGTGCCGCGGCCGGCGGGTCGACGTCGGCCCCGACCGGGGGCGGCGGGATGGGCGGCGGCACTGAGGTCTCGTCCGCGATGATCAGCTACCTGAAGGCGCATCAGGACGGCGCCACCTGGCTGGTGGCGGTCGCCACCGACCAGACCGCTTCCTCGATCATCCTGCAGTCCGGTGAGCCGGTCATCTCGATGGGCGGCTGGAGCGGCAGCGACAACGCGATGACGCTGGCCAAGCTCAAGGCCCTGGTGGCGGCGGGCAAGCTGCACTACATCGTGATCAGCACCAGCGGAGGCCAGGGCACCAACTCGGAGATCGCCGCCTGGGTCAAGGCCCATGGCACGGCGGTGAAGGCCTCCGCCTACGACAGCAGCAGCACCACGTCCACCAGCACCTCGTCGAGCACCAGTTCGGGCCTCTACCGGCTCGACGCCTCCGACGTCAGCTGATGGCCCCAGGGGAGGCCCGCCGGTTGCCACAACCGGCGGGCCTCCCTGCTCAGCAGTCCTGCTCCGCCTTGAGTTTGAGGAACACGTAGAGGACCCGGTGGTGTCCGGGGCGGTCGAAGACGATCGTGTAGTCGGCCGCGGGGTTGTCCGGCACCTGGGCCTCGACATCGCCGAACAGCGACAACTGTTCGTCCAGGGTGCCCAGTTCTGGCTCCGCCGAGCGCGGGTAGGCGCGCTTGACCTCGGCGAACGTCGAACCCGCGCCGATGCCCTCGGGGGTGCGGCCACGCTCGGCCGCGATGAGGGTGACACCGTACTTGACCGAGTAGTGGATGGTGAGGTCCTGGTTCGACGCTCCCGCGCAGGCGGTCGTGGGTACGTTGAGCTGCCCGAACAGGTGGGTGGCCTGGGCCTGTTGGATCGTCATGCCGAGGTGCAGGGGACCGATTCCGCTCGGGCCGACGACACGCGTCGGGTAGACCGTGCCGCTCGGGTGCGTGACGGCGCCAGCCGTAGCACTCGCGGCGCTGCTGGTGTTGCCGCCCGCAGCGCAGGCCGCCAGAGGCAGCGGCAGTAGGCCCAGCGCGACAAGGCAGAGGGCCGTGCGTATTGACGGTGTCATGGTTTCCCCCGGTGATCTCCGGGAGTCTATCCGCCGCCTGTGAACCGTCCCCCCGCCTGGCGCAGAAGAGTGGAGTGCGGCGGAAGTGGTGTGAGCCGTGCCGTGTTATGGCAACGGATGTGTTCGCTCGGCCCCATGGGAGGGGCCGCTCAGCGAGAGGACATCCATGCGACCCGGACGACTCGTCGGTGCGGGCCTGGCAGCGGTGGCACTGACGGCCATCCTCGCCGGCCCAGCCGGAGCCGACAGCCTCCCCGAGACCGTGTCCGTCACCGGTTCCCCGGGCGGGGTGACCGCCATCTGCCCCCACGGCCTGCACCCGGACAACCACTTCACCATCACCAACGGCGACGGCACCCCGCTCGGCAAGGACCAGCGATGGCGCTGGACGGTCATCGAGGGAGGCGATGGCATCGGCGCCTGGACCGCCCCCTACCTCAACTCGCCGCCCCCGCCCCCGAGCATCACCCTGACGGTCGCCTGTATCTGCTGAGCACCCGGCAACGGAGGGGTGCGGCGCGGCGCGGCGGCGCGAGGGCCGTCTGTCGGCGAGGATGGGTCGATGGACTCCGAGACTGTCGTACGCACGCGCCGGGCCCTGCACGCGGTGGCGGAGACGCTGCTGGCCGGCCCGCAGTACCGGACCAGCGGCACGATCAGGCTGCAGGCGTGCCCGGGCGGCTTCGCCACCCGCTCCGAGCCGCGGCTGCGCGTGGTCGGCGCCGAGCTGGTGGCGGCCGGACGGTGCCTGTCGCTGCAGCGGACCACCTGTGCCGGGCTCGCCGCGGAGCTGGGGGTCGCGGTCGGCGCTCCGGCCGGGCTGTACCAGGACGGCGCGGGCGTCGGCAGCGAGGAGGTCATCGACGTGGATCCGGCTGCCGCCGAATGGCTGGCCCGCTGCTTCGCCATCGGCGATGCCGCGCTGCGCGGGACCTTCCCCGACGCGGACCCGGTCATCTGGCCCGAACACTTCGACGTCGCCGTGACCGTCGACGCGGCGAACTACGGCGTCTCGCCGGGTGACGGCTTCCAGCCGGAGCCGTACGCCTACGTCGGCCCGCACGACCAGCAGGACGGGCACGGGGAGTTCTGGAACGCGCCGTTCGGCGCCGCGCGGACGATCCGGGAGCTGGGCGGCGTGGGCGCCGTGGCCGACTTCTTCGGCCGGGGCCGACACCTGCTCGGCGGAACCGGGTGAGACCGACGGCGCTGGAGATCGACGCCGCTGGAATCCGACGCCGCTGAACCGTCAGCGGCGTCCGCCGGCGCGGCGGTCGTCGGCGAGCGAGGTCAGCGGGCCGTACTCGTGGGCGAGCTCCTGCCAGGTCAGCGCGTCGCCGCAGCGGGGCGCGTCGTGCGCGGGGTCGAAGCTCGGCATGGTCCAGGTCCCGGTGGCGGGGGTGCGCAGCCACAGATCCTCGTCGCCGTCGACCACGGTCTGCGGGACCGGGTCGGGCTCGGTCTGGTCGGTGGGGGACCAGGTGGCCCGGCCCGGGTGCGAGGCGCGGCGCAGCTCGGTGGTGGCGAGCTGCGCGGCGAAGTCGCGGGCGTCGGCGTCGGTCGCCTCCACAGCCGCGAGTCGGTAGGCGTCGGCGAGGGTGGGCAGTGCGATGGTCTGGTTGCGCTTGGAGCTCAAAGGGGTTCCCTCCCGGTGAGGCGTCGGGCAGTCCGACGCCTCGGATAGGGACGAGCTTATCCGAGGTCAGTGCGACGGCCGGTCCGAGAGCGCGGCGCGGCAGCGGTTGAGGTAGTCCTCCAGGTCGAGGCGTTGGCGTTCGCTGAGGTCCGCGAGCATCCGCTCCTCCAGGGCGGTCATCGCCGCGTCCTGCGCCGCGAGCAGCTCGTGACCGGCGCAGGTGAGGCTGATCAGCAGGGCCCGCCGGTTGTCCGGGTCGCGGCGGCGGACGATCAGGCCGCGCCGTTCCAGCGCGGTGACCATGTCGGCCATGGACTGCGCGGTGACGAAGGAGTTCCGGGCGAGCTGGGCGGAGCTGAGCCCGTCGTGTCGGCGCAGCACGGTGAGCGCGGTGTACTGCAGGGCGGTGATCCCCACCGGTTTGACCAGCTCGTCCATGTGCGCCCGGGCGGCCAGCTCGACCTGCTTGATGGCGTACATCAGCGACGGACGCGGCCCCGCCGCGACGCTCGCGGGCTCGCCGGCACTGTCCCTGCTCGCTGCACGCGCCACTTTTTCCTCCATGTTCGACATTCAGGCTTCCTGATTATCTCCAAGGTCTTGCCTTCCCTGTCGCGGGGGCGCAATCATCAGGAAACCTGTTGGTCGCATCGGCGCGGCCGGCATCAGTGAAGGCGGGTTGGACATGACCCCTGTGAGCAGGCCGCACCTTGAGCCGGGCAGGCTCTTCATCGACGGCCGTTGGCGCGAGGCCGACGCCAAGGGACGCCGGGACGTGATCGATCCGTCCACCGGGAGGGTCGTCACCTCGGTGGCCGAGGCCGACGCCACGGACCTCGACGCCGCGGTCGCCGCAGCCCGGAAGGCGTTCGACGAGGGTCCCTGGGGGCGGACCTCGGGGCGCGAGCGCTCGCGCGTCCTCAACCGGGTCGCCGAGCTGATCCGGCGGCGCGAGGACGAACTGGTCGCGGTCGAGAGCCTCGACGTCGGCAAGCCGGTGAGCCTGTGCCGCGCCGTCGACGTGACCACCGCCGCCGAGGTGTACGAGTACTTCGCCGCGCTGGCTCAGGGCGGGGACGGCTCGGCCCGGCAGATCCCGCTCCCCGTGCACGCCTACACCCGCCGCGAACCGCTCGGCGTGGTCGGCGCGATCACCCCCTTCAATTTCCCGCTGATCCTGAGCACCTCCAAGCTCGCCCCGGCCCTGGCCGCCGGCAACACTGTCGTCCACAAGCCCGCGGAGGACACCCCGCTCAGCGCGCTGCTGATGGCGGAGATCCTGGCCGAGGCAGGGGTGCCGGACGGCGTGGTCAACGTGGTGACCGGCAGCGGCCCGGTCGTCGGCGAGGCGCTGCTGCGCCACCCCGGCGTCGACAAGATCGCCTTCACCGGCTCCACGGCGATCGGACGGCACGCGGCGAGCGCGGCGGGGGAGGCGCTCAAGCCGGTCACCATGGAACTCGGCGGCAACGCGGCGCAGATCGTCTTCGAGGACGCGGACCTGGACAAGGCGATCGGTTCGGCGATCAAGGGCTTCGTCTTCAACACCGGCCAGTTCTGCATGGGCGGACCACGGCTGCTGGTGCACCGCTCGCTGTACGGCACGGTCCTGGAGATCCTGGCCGGTGCCGTCGCCGGGGTGCCGCTCGGCGACCCGTTCGACCCCGGGACCGTCATCGGCCCGATGGCGGGCGAGCGGCACCTCGCCAAGGTCGAGGAGTACGTGCGCATCGCCCGGGAGGAGGGCGGCCGGATCGTCGCCGGCGGCGAGCGCCTCGACCTCGACGGCGGCTACTACTACCGGCCGACTGTCATCGCCGACCTGGGCAACGACTCCCGCGCCGTGCAGGAGGAGATCTTCGGCCCGGTGCTGACCGTGCAGCCCTTCGACACCGAGGACGAGGCGGTGGCCCTGGCCAACAGCACGCCCTACGGGCTCGCGGCGGGCCTGCAGACCAGGGACCTGGCCCGGGCCCACCGGGTCGCGGCGCGCCTGCAGGCGGGCATCGTCTGGGTCAACGACTGGGCGATGCTCGACCCGGCGATCCCCTTCGGCGGCGTGAAGCAGTCCGGCTTCGGCCGCGAGTACGGCCCCGAGGCGCTGGAGTCCTACACCAGGGTCAAGTCCGTCGTCATCTCCCTTGCCTGAAAGGCGCGTTCGTCATGACCACCACCACTGCCGCCGTAGTCGAGTCCGCCGGCGCCGGTTTCTCGCTGACCGAGGTCGACCTGGCCGCCCCCCGCCCGGACGAGGTGCTCGTCCGCATGGTCGCGGCCGGGTTGTGCCACACCGACCTCGGGGTCGCGGGCGGCGGACTGCCCTTCCCGCTCCCCGGCGTCCTCGGCCACGAGGGCGCCGGCGTGGTGGAGGCGGTCGGCTCCGCGGTGACCCGGGTCCGGCCCGGTGACCAGGTGCTGCTGTCCTTCACCTCGTGCGGGAGCTGCGCCAACTGCCGGGACGGGCACCCCGCCTACTGCGCGACCTGGCTCCCGCTGAACCTCCTCGGCGGAGCCCGCGCCGACGGCTCGCCCACCATCGGCCGAGGCGGCGAGGCGATCGGCGGGCACTTCTTCGGGCAGTCCTGCTTCGCCCGGCACGCGCTCGTCGACGAGCGCAGCCTGGTCAAGGTCCCCGACGGCGCGCCGTTGGACCTGCTGGCCCCGCTCGGCTGCGGCGTGCTGACCGGGGTGGGGGCGGTCTGGAACGTCCTTCGGCCGCGTCCCGGCGCCAGTCTGCTGGTGACCGGGGCCGGTGCCGTCGGCCTGTCCGCGGTGATGGCGTCCCGGCTCACCCCGGCCACCAAGGTCATCGTGGTGGACCGGGTGGCGGCCCGGCTGGACCTGGCGCGCGAGCTCGGCGCCACCCACACCGTCGACACCACCACGACCGACCTGGCCGAGGCCGTCGCCGAGATCACCGGCGGCCGGGGTGCCGACGGCCTGGTGGAGTCCACCGGCAACACCGCGGTCGCCGGCGCGGCCATCGCCACCCTCGCCGCCCGTGGCACCGCCGCGCTGGTCGGCGCACCCCCGTTCGGCTCGACCGTCCCCCTGGACGTCAACTTCATGCTGCCGGGCCGCAGGGTCGTCGGCGTGACCCTCGGTGACGCCGAGACCGAATCGCTGATCCCGGTCCTGGCCGAGTTGGTGGCCTCGGGACGGCTGCCGGTCGAACGCCTGGTCAGGCACTACAAGTTCGAGGAGATCCAGCGCGCGGTCGCCGACATGCTCTCCGGCTCGGTCGTCAAGCCGGTGCTCCGGTTCTGACCGGCTGCGCAGGGAAGGCGGGCCAGGAGCCCGAACTGCAGGGCCCTCGGATCACGCGGGCCCTGCCGTCTTTCAGGCCGTGCGGCCCGTTTCAGAGTAGGATGGTTAATGTAAGAGTCAATCTACGTTAGATGTAATCTATGTATATGGGATACTGATGGACTTCAGGGGCAGGACCGCAGACCTTGAGCTGCTCGACGGGCAGTTGCTGCAGATCCGTGAAGGACGTGGCGGGACGCGCGGGCGCGCGGTGATCGTGACCGGGCGGCGGCGCGTTGGGAAGTCCCGACTGGTCCAGGAGTTCTGCGACCGCTCCCGGGCACCGTACGTGGTCTTCCAGGCGACACGGGGGCGCAATCCGGTGGCGGAGCGCGCCGAGTTCGCCGCAGCCTTGGCCCAGTCCGGCCTGAGCGGGGCCGAGGCGGTGATCGGCCTGCAGAGCACGGACTGGAACCAGACGCTGCGGACCCTGGCCCTGGCTCTCCCCGACAACGCTCCCAGCATCGCGGTCATCGACGAGGTGCCCTGGCTCGTGGAGCAGGACCGCGAGTTTGAAGGCGCTCTGCAGACGGTGTGGGACCGGAACCTGTCTGCCAAGCCGGTGCTGCTGATCCTGGTGGGCAGCGACATGTCGGTCATGGAGGCCCTGCAGTCCCACGGTCGGCCGTTCTTCGGCCGGGCCGCGAAGATGACCGTCCAGCCGCTTCATCTGGCCGACGTGGCCCAGATGACCGGCCTGGACGCCGCCGAAGCAATGGACGCCCTGCTGATCACAGGGGGTTTCCCCGAGGTTGTTCAGGCCTGGCGGCCCGGGATGAGCCGCATCGACTACCTGAAGGCGTCCGTCGCGAACCCGCTGTCGCCCCTGCTGATGGCGGGCGAGCTGTCGCTGCTCGGGGAGTTCCCCGAGGCATCCCACTCCCGCGCGGTTCTGGAGGCCGTCGGCAGCGGTGAGCGTACCTTCACCGCCGTCGCCACGCAGGCCGGCGGGGCCTCCCCGCTCGCCTCGGGCACGCTGTCGCCGATCCTGAACACGCTGTTGGACAAACGGGTCCTGGCCACTGACAGCCCGCTGTCCACCAAGCCCGACACGAAGAACAAGCGTTACCGCGTCGCCGACCCCTACCTGCGCTTCTGGCTCGCCTTCCTGCAACGCGGCATCCCGCTGATCGAACGAGGCCGCGGCGATGTCGCCCTGCGTCGGATCGAGGCCTCATGGACGAGCTGGCGTGGGCGAGCCGTCGAACCCGTCATTCGCGAGGCTCTGCTGCGGCTGCTGCCAGATAACCGGTGGCCCGGGACCGAGGCCGTCGGCGGTTGGTGGAACCGTCAGAACAACCCCGAGATCGACATCGTCGGCGCCGACCGCGACCCGGTCGCCAAGCAGATCCACTTCCTCGGATCCGTCAAGTGGCTGGAGACCCAGCCCTTCGGACGGCGCGAGTACGACGCTCTGGTCCGGGACCTCCTCGCCGTCCCCGGCACCAACCCCGACACGCCCTTGGTGGCGGTATCGCGCTGTGGAGTCACCGACAACGTCCCACTCGCCGCTCACTGGGGACCGGAAGACCTCCTCGCCGCCTGGCAGGGCTGAGGCGATCCGTAGCCGACTGCTGGATGGGGTACACCGGAAAACGGGGTGCGCGGTCTTCGGTCGGGTGGTGGACTCGTGGTCATGCCGCTGTCTCATTCGCCCGTTCCGCCGCAGCCCTACCGCTGGGATCTGCTGCGTCCGGATCGGTTGGGGGTGTTGCTGGACGGGGTGCCCATGCCGAGCCTGTGGTACCTCGACGAGTTGACGGACTGTGCGGCCAAGGTCGTGGCGCGCAGCGGGGACGCGGACCTGCGGTTCGTGGGCCGCTCAGCTGACAGTGTGTTCGACCTGCTGGGTGGCGCGTTGGACGGGACATCGTGGCAGGGGCGGTTGGAGCGGCTCCCCCTGTCCTGCACCCGCGACCCGGCTGACCTGTCCCCGCGCGACCTTCGCCGCCTGCGGGAGCACTTGGCCGCCGCAGGGCTGGGGCCGCGGGCGCTGGCTCGACGGCAGCGTCCCGTAGCGCTGGTCGATCTGGTGTGGATGGGCAGGACGTTCACCACCCTGCACACTGTGATTCGCGACTGGGTCGAGGAGGTTCGCGAGCCGTGGTCGGCGGTCCGCCTCAAGCTGCGCTACCTGGGTGTCACCTCGCGCAAGCGGACCAGTCCGAACACCTGCCGCTGGCATCAGCACCTCTCCTGGACGCGGGACCTGCCGGCCGCGGGGGTCAGCAGCATCTCGCTGGACGGTAGCGTGTGGCACCTGCTCGGCAACGTGCAGCACAAGACCGCCGACAGCTTCCCGCCTGCCCGCTGGCACCTGGACGACGACAACCTCCGACAGGAGCAGGACAGCGGGCAGCGCTCGGTGCTGGCCGCTCAGCGCGGGGCGCACAACCGGGCGGCGCTCGCCGAAGCACGAGCACTGGTCTCCGCCGGACGCAGCGCTGAGGTGCGCACAGGGCTGGTGCGTAGGATGGCTGCCGAACCAGCCTTCCGGGCAAGCTGGTTGCGGTCGCTGGCCAGGGAACTACGCGGCCTGCCACCCGCGTCGTCGCGCAGGCGTTTGTAGGTGAGCGTCCAAGTGTCGGCCCCGCATGCCGGATGATTGGGATCAGCGGGGCAGCGGATGTGAGGGGCAGGGCAGTGACAGACAACGAATCCCACTGGTCGGAGCCGGTCGCACGGACGGCCCGCGTCGGAGGACCAGACACCGTTGTGCTCGGACCCTCGGCCGAGGCCGACATTTCGGTCGACACCGGGCCGTCGCAGGCGGCGGACGGCGGAGGCGGCGTCGGGAGTCTGCGGCGGTGGCTGGGCGGGTTCGTCGTCCTGGGCGTGCTCGTGCTCCTATTCTTCCTGCCCTGGTGGACGCTGTTCTCCTCCGGCACCGACTGGCCGTTCCCAGTGGTCCTGGTCGGTACGGCTTTCGCCGCCGCTGCCCTGCTGGGCTTCCCGGTGCTGATGGTCAGGGGGCACGGGCGCAGGCGGCTGGACCGGGCGGCGCGGGTCGCGGACACCACGCTCGGGGTGGTCTGGGTGCTGTTCGCCTGGTCGGCGCTGGGCGGTCTGCTGCGGCTGGTGCTGTTCGCGCTCGGTGTCGGCGACCCGGCCCGGTCCAGGATCGTGGCCGTCGTGGTCGCGGTGGTCGCCGTCGGACTGCTGGTCTGGGGGTACGGCGAGGCCATGCGCCTGCCCCGGATCAAGCTGCTGGACGTCACCGTCCCGCGACTCGGACACGGCCTGGACGGAACGCGGGTCGTGGTGCTGGCCGACACCCACTACGGACCGATCGACCGGGCCGGATGGTCGGCCCGGGTCGCCGAGGCGGTCAACGAACTGGACGCCGACGTGGTCTGCCACGCCGGCGACATCGCCGACGGCACCCTGGACCAGCGCCGAGGGCAGGCCGCACCGCTCGGGACGATGCGGTCACGGCTGGCCAAGGTGTACGTCACCGGGAACCACGAGTACTTCGGCGAGGCCCAGGGCTGGCTCGACCACATGGCGGAGCTCGGGTGGGAGCCGCTGCACAACCGCCATGTGGTGGTCGAGCGGGGTGGCGACAGCCTCGTGCTCGCCGGTGTGGACGACGTGACCGCGGCGTCCTCCGGGCTGGCCGGACACCGGGCGAACCTGGTCGGCGCGCTGGCGGGGGCGGACCCGGAGCTGCCGGTCCTGCTCGTCGCCCACCAGCCCAAGTACGTCGGACAGGCCGCGAGAGCCGGGATCGACCTGCAGATTTCCGGGCACACCCACGGCGGGCAGATCTGGCCGTTCAACTTCCTGGTCCGGATCGACCAGCCGGTGGTGCACGGCCTGAGCCGGCACGGCGAGCGGACCCAGCTCTACACCAGCCGGGGCACTGGCTTCTGGGGCCCTCCCTTCCGCATCTTCGCGCCCAGCGAGATCACCCTGCTCACCCTTCGGGCGCCATAGCGTCGTCGACGCCCAGGCCCTTCGCTATCGGCAACAGCGACCCGAACCCGGTCTCCCTGAAGGTCGGCACGATCGGGGGACGGCCTGGGAGGCGGAGGTGTGCCAGTCGGTGACGATCGGCTGGTCGACGGGGAATCGACCAGTGACGCTGGGTGATGCCGCATCAACTAAACTGGACAGGGAGGTACTTGATGCCGTTGATGAAGTCGGAGCGCATCCGGCGGGGCTCGCCCGTCAGCTCGACGTGCGGATGGCGGCGTAGCAACTCCCGGGTGAGTGACTTGATCTGGGTCCGGGCGAGGCCGGCTCCCAGGCAGTAGTGCGGTCCGCCGCCGCCGAAGGTGAGGTGCTCGTTGGGGGTGCGGCGGATGTCGAAGACGTCGGGGGTGATGAAGACGGACTCGTCGCGGTTGGCCGAGGTGTAGTAGAGGACGGCCTTCTGTCCGGCCTTGACCGGTATTCCGCGGATCTCGGTGTCGCGGGTGGCGGTGCGCCGGAAGTTGTGGATCGAGCCGTTCCAGCGGAGGAACTCCTCGGTGGCGGTGGTCCACAGCGCGTCGTCGTCGATGCCGGCGACGAGTTCGGCGCGGGCGGCGGGGTGCTGGATCAGGCTGAGCAGGGTGCCGGCGAGCAGGTTGCGGGTGGTCTCGTTGCCCGCGACGCAGAGCGTCACGAAGAACATGTCGATCTCGTGCGTGCTCATCCGCTCCCCGTCCACCTCGGCGTGCACCAGCGCGCTGATGATGTCGTCGCGGGGTTCCTTGAGGCGGTCGGCGGCCAAGGCGTCGCAGTAGGCGTAGATCTCGACTGCCGCGTTCTGGCCGTCCTCCTCGCTGGTGCGGAAGTCCGGGTCCTGGAAGCCGACCATCCGGTTGCTCCAGTCGAAGATCCGGTCCTCGTCGGCGGCTTGGACGCCGACCATCTCGCAGATGATCTGCAGCGGCAGCCGGGCCGCGATCTCCTCGACGAACTCGACCCGTCCGCCCTTGGCGGCGACGGACTCGGCGAGCAGGGCGGCCCGCCGCTCGATGTCCCGGGTGAGTTTGCGGATCATCCGCGGTGAGAAGGCGGTGCTCACCAGTTGCCGCATCCGGGTGTGCTTGGGCGGGTCCATGCCGACGAGGGTCAGCGCCAGGCTCTCCAGCGCCTCCGGGGTCTGGTCGCGGATGAAGAACGAGCCCGTCTCGACGGACCAGAGCTCCGGATTGCGGCTCGCGGCGATGATGTCCTCGTGCCGGGTGACCGCGAAGAAGCCCTGGTGGCCGGGGATTTCGTGCCAGTGCACCGGGTCCTCGTGACGGAGTCGGGCGAACTGGTCGTGGGGTATCTCGCGGGCCCAGGTGTCTTCGAGCAGGTTGATGCCGGTGGTGGTGGTCATGGCGATCGTGTCTCTCCCCTCGGGTCGGGTGGGTCGTCGAGTCGGAGCAGGGTGCGCAGGGCGCCGACGACGATCTCGTCGGGAACGCTCGCGGGCTCGAGCCGGTGCTGCAGGGCGCAGCCCAGCAGGACGCCCAGAACCAGGGCCCCGGTCTCGGCGGGCGGGTACGGCAGCGGACGGCCGACCGTCCGCGCCCAGTCGGCCAGCCCCTCGCCGAGCTGGGCACGGGTCGCGGCGTACCGCTGCGCGAGGTCGTCGCCGCCCGGCCCGCCGCGGGCGCCGTTCAGCCAGAGCTCCAGCTCCAGAAGCAGCCAGGCGTCCCCGCGGTCGGCCACGGGCCGGACGATGCTGCCCCACATCGCGCCGAAGTGTTCCGCCGGGTCGGCCCGCCCGGCCAGCCGCATCGACAACTCCTCGGCGGTGCGCTCCTTCCAGACTTCCAGCAGGGCAAGCAGCAGCCCTTCCTTGCCGCCGAAGTGGCTGTACAGCGCACCGGTCGTCCGCCCCGCCGCCTCGCCCACCGCCTCGGCCGAGACAGCATGGAACCCCTTACGGGCAAAGAGCTCGGCGGCGGCGTCGATCAGCCGCGCCCTGGTCTCCGACTTGCGCTGCTCCTGGCTGCGGGCCATGGGCGGCATCCCCGGGTCGAGCGGTTTATATCGGGTCCCCGATATAAATCCAGACTCCCGCATACCTGACGCTCCGTCAATATGTGTCGCAGGGCGTCGCCGGTGGTGTCGCCACCATCCCTCTCATCATGTTAAGGTAGACCCTAACGAAATGCGTATATGTATGAGTGAACGGATTCGGAGCTGGCATGAGTGAACTGCTGCGGAAACCGGCGCGGGTCCTGGATCGGGACCGGGAGTGGGGGCTGCTGCAGGAGTTCGTGCAGGACCCCGCCTCGCAATTGCGGTTGGCGATTGTGTCGGGGCGGCGGCGCAACGGGAAGTCGTTCCTATTGGAGGCGCTCACAGAGGCTGCTGGGGGGCTGTATCTGGCAGCGGTGCAGGAGGAGGGGCGGGTCCTTTCGCTGCAGCGGTTCAGTGAGGCGGTGGCAGCGCATGCAGGCGTGCCGGCGGGGGCCCTGCGGCTGGGCGGCTGGGAGGAGGTGCTGGCCACGGCCCTGGATGTGGTCAACCGTGCGCCCGGCGCGCCTCTGCTGGTGATCGACGAGCTGCCGTACCTGCTGCAGCACTCCCCGGAGATTCCCGGGTTGCTGCAGCTGCTCTACGACCGCTCGCAGTCGCTGAAGGCTCCTGGTGGGCGGATCGTCCTGTGCGGGTCGGCGATGAGCGTGATGAGCGAGCTGCTGTCGGGGACCAAGCCGCTGCGTGGCCGAGCGGTGCTGGACCTGCGCATGCCCGCGTTCGACTACCGCACCTCACGGTCGCACTGGCAGATCCAGGACGCGGAGACGGCGCTGCTGGTGGATGCCTGCCTGGGCGGCGCTCCCGGGTACCGGCCGCTGGCGCCCGGGGCGAGTCCACAGAGCCTGGCGGAGTTCGACGGCTGGGTCCAGCGCACGCTGCTCGACCCGGGACGTGCGCTGTATTCGCGGGTGGAGGCGGAGTTCCTGCTGCGTGAGGACCCGCGGATCACCCACCGCACCCTGTACTACGACCTGCTTTCCGCGGTCGCGAACGGCGCCTCGACCCCGGCGCGCATCGGTGGTCTGCTGGAGCGTCAACGTTCTGCTGTGGTAGCACCGTTGGAGGTACTGGAGTCGACCGGCTACCTGCGCAAGGAGCAGGACCTCCTGAAGGCGCGCAATCCCGTGATCACCGTCGCCGACCCGGTCATCCGATTCAACCAGCTGGTCACGCTGCCGTTGGTGGATATGGTCGAGCATGGCCGTGCCGGGCAGGCATGGCAGGAGTCCCGCCCGACGTTTCACTCCAAGATCCTCGGACCGCATTTCGAGGAGCTGGCTCGCCACTGGACTCGCGCCTACGCCCCCGACGAGACCTCACTGCACCTCGGTGCCGTGGGTTCCACCGAAGTGCCCGACCCGGCGGGGCGGACCAAGCACGAGGTCGACGTCCTGGGGCTCGCACCGGGAGAGCGCCCCCAGTCGGCCCATGCCCGGATCTCCTTGATCGGAGAGGCCAAGGCGACCATCCAACCCCGCGGCCTGCACGACGTGGAACGGCTTGAATACATCCGTACCCGCATGGCCGACCTGGGCCACCACACCAAGGACGCCGCCCTGGCTCTGTACTCCCTCCACGGCTTCCACTCCGACGTGCTGCAAGCCGCGACCCGACGCAGTGACCTGCTCCTGATCGACCTGGCCGCGCTCTACGGCGACACTCCCGCGCGGGGCCTCGGACGACCGTGACGGGCCCACGCTTCACCGGACCCGCGAGTTACCCGGGGAGTGGGCGGTCGTTGACGACGTCCTTCATGACGAGGGTGGAGGTGAGGCGCTGGACGCCCGGGAGGATGGTCAGCTGCTGGTCGTAGAGCTGCTGGAAGGCCGCCAGGTCGGCGGTCACCACGCGCAGCAGGTAGTCGGGTTCGCCGAACAGGCGCTGCGCCTGGAGTACGTGCGGGATCGCGGATACGGCCTGCTCGAAGTTGGCGACGGTGTCGCGGTCCTCCCACCGCAGGGTGGCGAAGACCAGGGCCTCGAAGTCCAGACCGACGGCGGACGGGTCCACGACCGCTCGGTAGCCGCGGATCGCGCCGCTGCGTTCGAGATCGCGCACGCGCCGGTGGCATGGCGAGACGCTCAGCTGCACCCGGGCGGCCAGCTCGGTCACGGTCAGGCGGCCGTCCTGCTGCAGCTCAGCAAGAATCTTCCGATCCATGGCATCCATGGAGAAGATTCTTCCCTATGGGTCGGGATTATGGGGCAAAGACAGGAACAATTTTGGGCGGAATCTGCCTACTCTTCCTTCTTGTCAGGACGACATGGAGGGAAGACACCATGAACCCACTCCCGAGCGAGCGACCCGTGGCGGTCATCGGAGCGGGCGCGATCGGCCTGTCCCTGGCCTCCGCGCTGGCCCGGGCGGGCCGGTCGGTCACCCTCTGTGGCGGGCGGCAGCCCGTCGACCGCATCGAGATCACCGAGGACGGCAGCACGGAGGCCTGGCCCGTTCGCCATGCGACCGAACCGGCGGACATCGCCGGGCACGGCACCGCGATCGTCGCTGTGAAGGCGCACCACACCGCAGCGGTCGCGGACTGGTTGCGCGCCCTCGCGCACCCCGGCGCCACGGTGCTGGTCGCACAGAACGGCGTGGAGCACCGCGAGCGGGTCCTGCCCTACGTCGGGCCGGCCCGCATCGTGCCGGGCGTCGTCTACCTCAACGTCGAGCGCACGGCACCCGGACGGGCGGTCCTGCGGCGGGTCGGCGCGCTCGACCTCGCTCTGCCGGACGATTCGGCCGCTGCCGCACTCGCCGCCGAGCTGAACGCCGGCCGGATGCGCACCTCCACCGAGGCCGACCTGAAGACCGTCGCGTGGGCGAAGCTGCTCACCAACATCACCGCGAACCCGCTGACCGCCCTGACCGGCCGGCGTGCGGAGGTCATGCGCGACCCCGGAATCGAGCGCATCGCCCGACGTATCATGACCGAGGCCGTCGAAGTCGGCCGGGCGGACGGCGCCGCGCTGACCGACGATCATGTCGAACGCGCCGTGCACTGGCTCCAGCACGTACCCGAGGGCAGCACCACCTCGATGCGGGAGGACCGCCTCGCCGGTCGCCCCCTCGAATCCGATGCCCTCACCGGAGCCGTGGTGCGAGCCGCCGAACGTCATGGCGTCGACGTTCCGGCCAACCGGTTCGTCCTGGCACTGCTGGCAGCGATCGACACGGAGGCCGTGGCATGAGGATCTCGCAACGCGCGGAGGCCGTCGCCCCGTTCCATGCGATGGAGTTTGGCAAACAGGCCGCGGCGCTGGAGGCCCAGGGGCACCACGTCGTCAAACTCAGCATCGGCGAACCGGACTTCGGCGCGCCCCCGGCCGTCCGGGAGGCGATGCGCGAGGTCATGGACGGAAGGCCGATGACCTACACGGCGGCCCTCGGGCTGCCCGCGTTGAGGCAGGCGATCGCGGGGTTCTACCGCGACCGGCATGGCGTCGAGGTCGACCCGGCCCGGGTCGTGGTGACCGCGGGGGCGTCCGCCGCCCTGGTGCTGGCCGCCGCCGTCCTGGTCGACCCGGGTGACGAGGTGATCATCGGAGACCCATCGTACCCCTGCAACCGGCAGATCATCGAGAGCTTCGGCGGCCGCGTCACGCTCGCTCCGACCACCGCAGCGACACGGTTTCAACTGGACGCCGGGTCGGTGCGGTCGGGCTGGACGGACCGGACCCGCGGGATCATGATCGCCACTCCGTCGAACCCGACCGGCACCTCGGTCCCGGCCGAGGAACTGGCCGCGATCTGCAGCCTGGCGCGCGAGCGCGACGCGTGGCGCATCGTCGACGAGATCTACCTCGACCTGAGCGACCACGACGACCGGGGCAGGCCACCGCGCAGCGTGCTGTCGTCCGACCCCGACGCCGTGGTCATCAACAGCTTCTCGAAGTACTTCGGCATGACCGGTTGGAGGCTGGGCTGGTGCGTCGTCCCCGAGGCCCTGGTGCCGGCGATGGAGCGGCTGGCCCAGAACTACTTCCTCTGCGCCTCCGCCCCTGCGCAGCACGCCGCCCTGGCCTGCTTCACCCCCGAGTCCCTCGCGGTCTGCGAGGCGCGCCGGGTCGAGTTCGGTGAGCGGCGTGCGCTGGTCCTGGACGGCCTGGCGCGGATCGGACTGCCGGTCCCCGTTCCGCCCGACGGTGCGTTCTACGTCTACTTCGACGTGAGCGGCACCGGGCTCAGCTCCTGGGAGTTCTGCGAGCGAGCGCTCCAGGAGGCGCACGTCGCCCTCACCCCAGGGAGGGACTTCGGCGAGCACACGGCGGAGACGCACGTCCGTCTCTCCTACGCGGCGTCGACGGACGACCTCCGCGAAGGACTCACCCGGCTCGGGAAGTTCACGGCCGGGCTCGGATGAACCGCGGGACCGCCGTCAGATGCTCATTCCGCCGTCGACGCGGAGGGCGCTGCCGGTGACGAAGCGGGAGTCGTCGCAGGCGAGGTAGAGCACCGATGCGGCGATCTCCTCGGGGGAGGCGTGCCGGTGGAGCGGGATCATCTGCTCGAACGCGGTGGCGGCCGCTGCCGGGGGCAGGCCGGTCGCGGCGGTTTCGATCGCGGTCTGGAACGGGGTGTCGGTGGGGCCGGGGTGGATGGTGTTGACCCGGGTGCCGCGGGCGGCCGCCTCCTTGGCGGCGGTGCGCGCCAGGCCGACCTGGGCGTGCTTGGCCGTCGCGTAGCCGGCGATGCCCGGATCCGAAGTGAGGCCGACGACACTGGAGTTGATGATGACGCTGCCGCCGTCGGCCAGCACCGGCAGCGTGTGCTTGAGCACCAGGAAAGCGCCCAGCACGTGCACGTCGAGCACGCGACGGAACGCCTCGGTCGGATACTCGGTGATCGGCGCGATCGGGCCGCTGACACCGGCGTTGCTGAACACCACGTCCAGGGTGCCGAAGCGGTCGAGCGCAGCGCGCACGGCGGCTTGGACGGCGGTCTCGTCGGTGACGTCGGCGACCGAGTACGCCGCCTGCTCCGGGCCGAGCTCGGCCACGGCGCGGCGCAGCCGTTCCTCGTCCAGGCCGACCAGGTGGACCTGCGCGCCCTCGGCGGTGAACCGCCGGGCGGTGGCCAGGCCGATGCCGCTCTCGCCGCCGGTGATCAGCGCCACCTTGCCCCTGAGCCGATCCATCCGGGCATCCCTGCTCTCTCCACAGTCATCCGGCGAAGCCGGCGTTCATGGACACGCTCAGCGCCTGCTGGGTCAGCCGCTCGCCGCTGAGCTCGTCGACGGCCCGGCCGCGCTGGAGGACCAGCACACGGTCGCACAGGTCGACGAGTTCGGACAGGTCCGTCGAGGTGATCAGGACGGCTCTGCCCTCGTCGGCCAGGGCCCGGATGACGGCGTGCATCTCGGCGCGGGCGCGGACGTCGACGCCGCGGGTCGGATCGTCCAGCAGCATGATCGAGGGGTCGGTGTCCAGCCACTTGGCGAACACCACCTTCTGCTGGTTGCCGCCCGACAGCTCGCCGGTCCGGCGGTGCACGCCGCCGTTGACACGCAGGCTCCGGGCGCTGCGCGCGGCCCGGTCGACCAGTTCGCGGCGGTGCAGCATCGGACTGCCGCGATTGAGGCCTAGCCAGCTCACCGAGGTGATGTTCTCCCACACCGGCCGGTCGAGCATCAGCCCGTAGCGTTTGCGGTCACTGGGAACGAATGCGACGCCCTGGCCTATCGCCTGCCGGAATGAGCGTGGCGCCTTTCCGGCGGCCAGCCGCACAGTACCGGACGCCGGGCGAGCCTGGCCGCTGATCACTTCGAGCACCGTGAGGTGGCCCGCGCCCTGCAACCCGGCGAGCCCGACGACCTCGCGGCGGTGCGCGGTCAGCGAGATCCTGTCCAGTCGGCCCGGGACGGTCACGGACTCCAGGACCACGGCCGGTGCGCCGGGTGCGCCGGTCCCCGGGGCGGGCTCGGGTGCGGCGGTCGCGGCGTGGCCGTCGCCCAGCATCGCGGTCACCAGGGTGGTCAGGTCCACGTCGGCGATCTCGGCGCCGCTCAGGGTGACCCTGCCGTCGCGCAGCACGGTGACCCGTTGGGAGAACCGCAGCACCTCCTCCAGGTAGTGCGAGATGTAGAGGATCGCGATGCCCCGGCCGCCGGTCCGCAGCAGTACGGCGGCCAGCCGGTCGACCGCCTCTTTCGGCAGCGCCGAGGTGGGCTCGTCCAGGATCAGCACCCGGGGCTCGGTCAGCAGGGCCCGGCAGATCTCCAGCAGTTGGCGGTCGGCCAGGTCGAGGTCGCCGGTTCTGGCGTCGAGCCGGACCCGCAGGCCGAGCTCGTCCAGCACCGGCCGGGCTCGCCGTTCGGCCTCGGCCTTGCTGGTCAACCCCCTGCGCCGGGGCAGGCCGTGCGGGAAGAGGTTCTCGGCGACGCTGAGGTCGCCGAAGATGGCCAACTCCTGGGAGACCAGGGCGATACCGGCCTCGGAGGCCCGACGGGACGTGGCGAAGGCGACCTCCCGGCCGTCCAGCATCACCCGTCCGGCATCCGGGTGGACCACCCCGGAGAGGATCTTGACCAGGGTCGACTTGCCGGCTCCGTTCTCGCCGACCAGCGCGTGCACCTCGCCGGCGCGCAGGGTGACCGCCGCGTCGGCCAGGACGGGGACCCCGTCGTAGCGCTTGGTCACGCCGGTCGCGGTCAGTACGGTCTGCGGGCCGACTCGGTCAGCGGGCATTGGCCAGGGGTTTCAGATTGGCGGTGACATTGCCGAGCAGCGAGTCGATCTGCGACTTGTACCAGGTGTAGGCGGCCTGCGGGGAGGTCTGGCGCTGGATGATCGCGTCGATGTTGGACTGGTCGACCACGAGCCCGGGAGTCTCGAACCAGCCCTGGGGCAGGGCTTTGTGCTGCTTCACGGAGTCGATCAGCAGGGCGGTGGCGATGTACCCCTTGAGGAAGTGCTCCGGGTCGATGGTGACGAAGTCGAGCCCCGCCTTGACGTCCTCAAGTGTTTTGGCGTCCACGTCCATTCCGGCGACCAGGTAGGCGCCCTTCTCCTGCTGCTTGATCCTGGCGAGGTCGTAGGAGTCCGCGTCGCCTACACCGAGGAAGGCCAGCGCGTGCGGCTGCGCGTGCACTTGGGAGAGCCAGGCGCTGTAGTTCTGCGCCGGGTCGCTGTAGGTCTGGAACGGGCCGAGCACGGTGATCCCGGGCGCCTTGGCGTTCAGCGTGTCCTTGATGCCCTTCGCCCGGGAGTCCAGTACCGGGGTGCCGGGGTTCGGGACGCCGATCACCACCGTGCCGTGCGGGTTGGCGCCCAGCCGCTTGAGGGTCTCCTCCGCGAGTGTCACGCCGAGCTGGTAGTTGTCGTTGCCGACGTAGAAGGTGACGCCGGATCCCGGGGTCGGCGAGGTGTCGAGCGCCACGATCGGCACGCCCTTGGCGACCGCCTGGGCTGCGGGGCGGGTGAAGATCGGCGGGTCCAGGTTCTCCAGCACCACGCCGTCGTGCGCGGTGGTGGTCAGGCTCTGGAAGAGCTGCTGCTCGGCGGGACCGTCGGTGTTCGGCGGGCCGACCGTGCTCCAGTCGACGCCGGTGGCGTGGTCGGCCGCGGACTGGGCGCCGAGCACCATCTCGTGCGCGAAGTTGAGGCTGATGTTGGCGACCGCGATGCCCATCTTCAGCTTGGCGCCGGAACCGGAGGAGCTACTGCTGCTGCTCCCCCCGCCGCTTGAGCACGCGCTCAGCACGAGTGCGGCCGCGGCGGTCCCGGCCAGCGCTGCGGACCAGCGGGTTCTGCGCCCTGGAAGGTGTGGGTCGGTGCGTCTCACGTCACTTCTCCTGTCGTCTCAGGTGGTTCGGCGGACCAGCCGGGAGGCCACCGCTGCCGCGCCCTGCCGCAGGCCCACCCCGCGTGAGCGGCGCAGTGCGCTGTCGAGGGCCACGGCCAGCAGGATCACCGCGCCGGTGGCGAACGTGGTCCAGTTGATGGGGACTTGGAAGAACACCAGGGCGGCCGCGACCACCGACAGGATCAGCGAGCCGAAGACCGCGCCGGGCACCGATCCGCGTCCGCCCGCCAGCGAGGTTCCGCCGATGATGCAGGCGGCGATCGCGGTCAGTTCGTAGCCCTGCCCGACGGTCGGGTCCCCGGCGATGAAGAACGCCAGCGCCAGGGCTCCGGCGACGCCGGACATCAGACCGGTCAGCGCGAGCGCCTTGATCCGGGTGCGGGTGATCGGCAGACCGCTGAAGCGTGCGGCGTCCGGGTTGGAGCCGATCGCCCGGACCTGCGCCCCGAACCGGGTACGGGTCAGCACCACGGTGAGGGCGACCAGGGCGACCAGCAGCACCCACACGGAGGTGGGCACCGAGAGCACATTGCCGCCCAGGACGGTGAAGAACGAGTTGCCCGCCGGCAGGTTCCCGATCTGCCGTCCGTTGGCCAGGGCCAGCGCCATGCCGCGGTAGAGCATCGCCGTCGCCAGCGTCACGATGAACGACGGGAGTTTGAGGACGGTCGTGACGAGGCCGTTGAACGCGCCGAGCAGGGCCGCCAGCGGGAGGGTGACCAGTAGCGAGAGCCAAGGATCGGTGCCGTCCCGGATCAGCACGGCACCGACGACCAGGCACAGGGTGTAGGTGCCGCCCACGGAAAGGTCGACCTCGCGCATGGCCAGGGCGAAGACCATCCCCACCGCCATCAGGCCGACGTAGGACGAACTCTGCGCGATCGACAGCAGGTTGTCCTTGCGCACAAAATCCGGGTGGGCGATTCCGGCGGCCACGACGATGAGGACCAGCACCAGGCTCACACCGAGCTCGTCGCGCAGCAGACGGCGCCGCCACGCCCCCCGCTGCGATCCCGCGCCGCGCGAGCGGTCCGCTGCGGTCTCGTCGACGGTGACCGGCTGGGTCATGGGACTGCTCCTGTCGGCGCGGGTGGGCGGCGGGTGGGCTGGCTGGAAGGTTCCGCCCGGTTCGGTGCGGCGGCAAGGATCGCGTTCCACTGAACGGAATGCCGTTCTTGTGCAGCACTCCGGCGCGGCGCAGTCTCGACGGCATGTCGCAATCGCAGCCGCAGCCGCAGCAGCCGCCGCAGCCCGCGGGGTTGGGTGAAACCGAAGCACGGGTGCTTGCGCGCTTCTGCGACCGTGTGGTCCCCGGCTCGGCAGGTATCGGCGTGGTCGACTACATCGAGCGTGCGCTGGAGCGGATGTCGCTGTCCGAGGAGGACGCGCTGCACGCGGCGATCGGCGTCGTCGCCGATGCGAGGACACCGGACCGCATGGTCGACACCAGGGCGTTTGAGCTGCTGCGCAGCCTGGCCGTGGAGGCGTACTACGGCGACTATCTGGCGCCGGGTCGCCCAGAACCCGGCGGGCACGCCGCCATCGGCTTCAACCCGCCCGCCGCCGCGCGGTTGCGCAAGGACTGGACGTTCCTGGACCCGTCTCCGCCGGAGCAGTTCGGCGATCAGGGCAGTGACGGGGGCAGGGCCGCGGTGGTCGTCGTCGGCTCCGGCGCCGGCGGCGGCCTCATCGCCGCCGAGCTCGGTGCCCACGGCCACGACGTCCTGCTGGTCGAGGCCGGCGGGCTGCACCAGGCGGACTCCCACACCCGGTTCGAGCTCCAGGCGCGCCAGCGGCTGTGGTGGCCCGCCCGCTTCGCGGGGGACCCGGACGATCCGGCCGGGCAGATCGCGCTGCTGGCCGGCCGGTGCGTCGGTGGCTCGACAGTGATCAACACCAAGGTGGCGATGCGGGCCCACCCCGAGGACATCGCCAAGTTCCACGCCCGTACCGGACTGCTCGGCCCGTCCGGGCGTCCCTTCGCCCCGGCCGATCTCGAACCCTGGTACGACCGAGTCGAGTCCTGGCTCGGCGTCCGTCCCCGCGCGGACTGGACCCCCAGCGTCCGCCGGGTCGGACGCGGATTCGCCGCGCTCGGAGCGTCCTGGGAGCCGGTGGACTCGTACACCGACCACAACTGCACCCGCTGCGGCGCATGCCTGACCGGCTGTCCCAGCAACGCGGGCAAGTCCGCGCTCAACACGTTCATCGCCCCGGCGTTGGGACGCGGCACGATCCGACTGCGGACCGGCACGGTCGTGGACCGGGTGCTCATCGAGCGCTCCGGTGGCCGGGCCAGGGCCTGCGGTGTCGCCGTCACCGGTCCCGATGGATCCAGCGACACCATCGGGGCCGACACTGTCGTCCTTGCGGCAGGTGCTCTGAACACCCCTCAGATCCTGTTCAGAAGCCCGGAGTTCACCGCACTCGACACCCCGTCCAGCAGATTGGTCGGCCGGACGCTCGGCCTGCATCCGGCCCGCCTGGTCCACGGGCTCTTCGACGAGGCCCAGGACTGCCACATGGTCTACCCGATCACCGCGCACAGCCTGGACCACCAGCGCGACTCCGACGGCGGATTCGTGATCGAGGGCACCACCATCCAGGACCCGGTCTCCTTCGCCCAGTCCCTGGTGGACGCCGGGGACCGCCCGCTGTGGGGCGCCGAACTCAGCTCGACCGTTGCGGCGTACCGCCGTTGGGCCGGGCTGCTGGTGATGGCCACCGACGACAACACCGGCACGGTGGATCTGGACCCGCGCGGCGAGGCGGTGTTCACCAAGCGCCTCTCCGCGACAGAGCGCCACCGAATCGACCGTGGACTTGCCTTCGCCGTAGCGGCGTTGCGGGCGGCCGGGGCCCGCGAGGTGGTCTGGAGCGGGCTCTCCAGCTCACACGTCCAGGGCAGCGTGCCGATGGGCGACGACCCGAACCGCTCGGTCGTCGACGGCAACGGACGGGTGCGCGGTGTCGACGGGCTCTACGTCGGCGACGCCTCGCTGGTCCCGGCGTCGCTCTCGGTCAATCCCTCCCTGACCGTGATGGCGCTCGCCGCCAAGGTCGCCGACCACCTCGCAAAGGAACTCCCACGGTGAACGCCCCGCCCCGCACGGTTCGCGTCAGACCGGTGGACGCGCTGCTCGCCGTCCTCCGGGAGGAAGGGGTCGACCGGATCTTCGGCAATCCGGGCACCACCGAACTGCCGTTCACCGATGCCCTGGTGGACGCACCCGACCTGCGGTACGTGCTGGCCCTGCAGGAGGGGTCGGCGGTCGCGATGGCCGACGGCTACGCCCGGGCCACCGGCCGGACCGCGTTCGTGAGCCTGCACATCGCGGCCGGCCTCGCCAACGGCCTGATCGGCCTGCTCAACGCCGGGCGCTCGCGGACCCCGATGGTGGTCACCGCCGGCCAGCAGCACCGCGGCCACCTGGTCCAGGACCCGATGCTCAGCGGGGATCTGGTGGCCATGGCCGCCCCGGTGGCCAAGTCCGCCGTGGAGGTGCACCATGCCGCCGACCTGCCCATCGTGCTGCGGCGCGCCTTCGCGCTGGCGGCACAGCCCCCGACCGGGCCGGTCTTCGTGGCGATCCCGATGGACCTGCTGGCCGAGGAGGAACCCGTCGACCTGCCGGGTCGGTCGTCACGAGCCCCGCAGGGACCGGCGACCGGGCTCGCCGAGGCGGCCGCCCTGCTGGCGGGCGCCCGGTGCCCGGTGATCGTGGCCGGCGACGGCGTCGGGCGCGACGGCGCGGTCGCCGAACTGGTCGAGGTTGCCGAACAGTTGGGGGCGACCGTGCACCACCAGCCGATGAACGACGGCGTCGACTTCCCCGGCAGCCATCCCCTCTACGGGGGCATGCTGCCCCCGCGCAACGCGGCCATCCGCGAACTGCTGCGCCCGTACGACGCGTTGCTCCTGGTCGGCTGCCGGGCCTTCATGCCGCACCACTACTCGCCGGGGCCGGCCGTCCCGGACGAGCTGACGGTCGTTCAACTCGACTCCGACCCCCAGGAGATCGGCCGCAACTTCGCGGTCCGGCTGGGCCTGGCCGGGGCGCTCGCGCCCTCGCTGGCAGCGCTCGCCGGGGAGTTGCGGGCGCGTCCGGTGGCCGCCGCGGCGGAGCGGATCGCCCGGCTCGGCGCGGCGCACGCCGCCGAGCGCGACGCGCTGGACCGGGACGCGCTGGCCCGCTACGGACCCGCCCCGCTCGACCCGCTGGCCGCCGTGCACGCGCTCGCGGCGGGTCTGCCCCGCTACACCGTCGTCGTCGAGGAGGCGATCACCGCCGGTCTGAAGCTGCGCACCGTGCTGCGCCGGGACCTGCCGCGGTCCTATGTGCACACCGTCGGCGGCGGCCTGGGCTGGGGCATCGGCGCGGCCGTCGGCAGCCGCCTCGGCGCGCCGGGGCGACCGGTGGCCGCGGTGCTCGGGGACGGGTGCGCCATGTTCGGGGTCCAGGGGCTCTGGAGCGCGGCCCGCTACCGGGTCCCGGTCGCGTTCTTCGTGATGAACAACGGCGAGTACCGCACCCTTAAGGAGACCCTGGACGCCGGGCCGAGCCGGTCCACGGCCGCCCGCAGCTACGTCGGCCTCGACCTGGGGGTGCCGTCCCAGGCCGACGGGCGGCTGGACTGGTCCTACGCCGCGCGATTCTTCGGCATCGAGGCCGTCCGGATCGACAGCGCCGAGCAGTTGCGCGGTGTCGCCGCGACGGTCGGCGAACTCGACGCGCCGCTGCTGGTCGACGTCCCGGTCACCAGTCACTCCGAGGAGCACGGCTACCCGGTCGCCGACCGTTCCCTTTTCTCCCGGCGCGGGTGATGATCCTGACATGGACGAGCACCGTGCCGTCGTACCGAAGTCCGTGCTGGCCCGCGGACTTCTGCTGCTCGACGCCTTCGGCCCGAGCGACGCCGAGCTCACCCTCGCCGAACTGTCGGCCCGCACCGGGCTGGCCAAGCCGACCGCGCACCGGCTGCTGGCGCAGCTCGTCGCCTGGGGCGGTGTCGAGCGCGGCACCCGCGGTGGCTACCGGCTCAGCCTGAGCCTGTTCCTGCTCGGCCAGCGCGCCCCGCGCCAGCGCAGCCTGCGCGAGGCGGCCCTGCCGTACCTGGAGGACCTCTACGAGGCCACCCATGAGAACGTCCATCTCGCCGTCCAGGACGGTACGGACACGCTCTTCCTGGACAAGGTGTCCGGTCGTCGGTCCACCCCGATCATGTCCCGGGTCGGCAGTCGGCTGCCCGCGCACTGCACCGCGACCGGAAAGCTCTTCCTCGCCCTCGGCCCGCCCGAGCACCTGCGCCACGCGGTGCAGGCCGGGCTGGCCCGGCTGACCCCGCGCACCATCATCACCCCGGGCATGCTCCGCGCCGACCTGGCCAGAACCCTCGACCGCGGGTACGGGCTCAACCGCGAGGAGTCGGAGATCGGGGTGACCGCAGTGGCCGCACCGATCTACGACCACCGGCGCCGGGTGATCGCGGCCGTGTCGATCACCGGAGGCTCGCACCGCCTCGATCTCGAACGACTGGCACCGGCGGTGCGCACCGCGGCGCTCTCGCTCTCGCGGGAGCTGGTCCGGGAGAGCACGAACGGCCGTCTGGCGCTGAACGGCGGGCGGTGGACCGCATAGGCTGGCCCTCCGGGAGAGCAGCTGCGGACGGGAGGTCCGGCACGTGGACGGGCTGGACAGACGGACGTTCCTGGGCGGCACCGCGGCCGCGGGCCTCACCGTGCTGTCCGGATGCGCCGCTCCGCACCATTCGGCGACCGCCGCCAGGACCGGTTCGGCGGAGGCCACGCCCGCGCCGACCGCGTCACTGACAGCGGAGCAGATCGAGCAGGCCCGCCCCGGCGACGCCGACTGGAGACTGCGCGACCAGGGCGCCCCGGAGGCCGTCCAGGGCTACGCCGATCAGGTCAGTGTGGACCCGGGCGAATCGTTCACCCTGTACGTCTCCACCACCGCACCCGGCTTCACCGTGTCGGCTTACCGCGTCGGCTGGTACGGCGGCGCCCAGGCCCGCCGGGTCTGGCGCTCGGGCCGCATCGCGGGTCGGCAGCAGTCGGCCACCCGGGTCGTTCAGGCCACCCGTACGGTCAGGGCGGACTGGCAGCCGAGCCTCCGGGTCAACACGGACGGCTGGCCGCCCGGTGCCTACCTGCTGCGCCTGGACGCCGAGAACGGCCACCAGCGCTACGTCCCACTGATCGTCAGAAGCCCGAGCGCGGTCGGCCGTACGCTGCTGATGCACGCCCCGGCGACCTGGCAGGCGTACAACCTCTGGGGCGGCCGCAGCCTCTACCAGGGCGAGAACGGCTCCTACGCGACCCGCTCGCTCGCGGTCTCGTTCGACCGCCCCTACGACGACACCGGCGCCGAGCTCTTCCTGGTCTACGAACGGGCCCTGGTGGTGCTCGCCGAGCGGCTCGGCATCCCGCTGGCCTACACCACCGGCTATGACGTGCACCGGCAGCCGGAGCTGCTGCACGGTGCCACCACGCTGCTCTCGCTCGGCCACGACGAGTACTGGACCCCGCAGCAGCGTGCCGCGGTGACCAAGGCCAGGGACGCCGGGTCGAACATCGCCTTCCTCGGCGCCAACACCTGCTACCGCCGGATTCGCTACGAGGACGGCGGGCGGACCGTCGTCTGCTACAAGACCGCCTACGCGGACGACCCCGGCTACCGGCCGAGCACCGGCGTGGCCACCACCGACTTCCGGGCGGCGCCCGGCGCGGACCCCGAGTCCTCGCTCACCGGCGTCCTCTACGAGGGCTTCCCGACCGACGCGCCCTATGTGGTCCGCGCCGCCGACCACTGGCTGTACGCGGGCACCGGAGTCAAGGCCGGCGACTCCTTCGCGCACCTGGTCGGTGTCGAGTACGACCGGGTGACCCCGGACCAGCCGACCCCGCGCCCGCTGCAGATCCTGGCCCACTCGCCGCTGGTCTGCCAGGGCAGTGCCAGCCACTCCGACACGGCCTACTACACCGTCCCCAGCGGGGCCGGGGTCTTCGCGTCCGGGACCATGCGCTGGGTGGAGGGGCTGATGGCGGGCACCCACGACGACCACCGGGACCACGGCATGGACGCCCGTACCGGCGCCTTCGTGACCAGGTCGACCTCGAACCTGCTCACCGCCTTCGCCAAGGGCCCGGCCGGCAGACACCTGCCGGCGCCGCACGACAACATCGCGACCTACTACTGACGGCGGCCGGCACGGCCGCGCGTGGTGGAGCCACGCGCGGCCGTGTGAGTGGTGCCTAGCTGAGCGTGAAGTCGTCCGCGTAGACGTTGGCCTGGCCGTACCAGCCGTGGACGAAGACGGTGACGGTTCCGCTGCTGCCGGTGGTCAGCGAGACCGTCAGCTGGTTCCAACTGCTGCTGTTGGACCAGGTGCTGGCGCTGGCTCCGCCGCTGACGCCGATGTAGGCGTAGGGGCCCTGGACCCAGCCGGTCAGGGTGTAGGTGTGGTTGGGGGACAGGGTGAGCGTCTGGTCGCATTCGCCGGTGCTGCTGGCGCTGGGGGTGACCTGGAGGGCGTGGCTGCCGGAATGGACCGGGCTGGAGACCACGCTGCTGCCGCCGGTGCAGGTCCACGGGCTGAGGCTGCCGGTCTCGAAGCCGGCGTTGGTCAGCGAACCGCCGCCGCCCCCGCCGCCGCCGGTGGTGCTGGTGACGGTGAGCGTGTAGGTCGCGGTGTGGCTGCCGGTGGAGGCGGTTCCGGTCACGGTGATCGGGTAGCTGCCCGCGGCCACGGACGAGCCGACCGTCGCCGTCAGCGTCGAGCTGCCGCCGGAGGAGACGGAGGTCGGGCTGAGCGAGACGGTGACGCCGGACGGCGCTCCGGACGCGGAGAGGCTGACCGTCTCGGCGCTGCCGGAGGTGACCGCCGTGGAGACGGTCGCGGTGGCGGAACCGCCCTGGGCGACCGATGCGGAGCCCGGCGAGAGCGACAGCGAGAAGTCACTGGTGGTGCCGCCGCCACCGCCCGAGCTGCCCTCGTAAGGGACGAACGCGCTGGTGAACGCGAGGCTGCTCTGGCTGATCTCACTGCAGGTGGACAGCGAGTTGGCGGTTCCGCTGCAGGGCTGGTCGCGGTCGACCGACCAGAACGCCAGCCGCCCGACGCTGTGCTGCACGGCGAAGCTCTCCACCGTCTGGGCGTCGGCGAGGGTGAAGGTGGAGCCGTCGTCGTTCTTGCCGATCATCGGGGTTATCCCGACGTTGGCGTAGGTGTAGCCGGAGTCGACGGACTGCATCTGCGCCAGCGTGGCCTGGGCGGCGGCGACCGAGCCCTGGCCCATCTTGGTCCCGGTGCCGGAGTAGTAGTCCATGGTCATCAGGTTGACCACGTCGATCCTGATGCCCGCGGACTTGGCCGCCTTGAGGATGTTGACGCCGTCGTTGGTCAGGCCGCTGGCCAGCACCGGCAGGGTCATCGAGAACTGCAGGTTGGGGTTGGACGCCTTGAGGTCCTTCATCGCCTGCATCTGGCGGGCCGCGGCGGCGGTGTCCGCGATCGCGGCGCCCTCGACGTCGAAGTCGAGCTGGGTGACCCCGTAGTCGTTGATGATGGCCTGGTACCCGGCGTCGATGCTGCTCTGCGTGGTGCAGGTCCAGGCGAGCGGCTCACCGGCCGATCCGCCGGAGGAGATGATGACGGAGGCGCCCTCGGACTTCGCCTTGGCGATCAGGGGGTCGGTGTAGGAGTCGGCGCCGATGGGGAGGGTGTCGCCCCAGATCTGGGTGCAGCCCTCGCCGAGTACAAAGGCCGCGGTGTAGGCCTTGAGGCCGTGTCCGGTGATTGCGGTGTCCAGCATGCCTTCCTGGCCGTTGGACATGTCGACGTAGGGGGCGACGGAGTAGACGCTGGTTGCGGCGGCGCTGCTGGTGGGGGCCAGAGCGGCGACCGCGCCGGTGGTCGTGAGTGCGAGAGCGCAGGCAGAAGCGGCAAGTTTTGCCAGGTGCATGACAGTGATCCCTCTCGGGGATGCCCGTCGAGCGGGGAGGTGTGGGGGAGTGGTGCCACGCAGGCCTGGCGTTGGTACATACCAAACAACCTGCGCGCGTTCACGTCAAGAGGACTAGACCAAACAGTTCGCGCGACGGGTCGGCCCGCGGCCCGGTACCAGGGCCGTCCCCGCTCTCGTACCGCCGACCAGCCCTGGGTTGGACGCCCTGGTACCGCCCTGCTCCCTAGCGTCGGGTGTGTCGTCGAGCCGGCCGGTCCACGGTCGGCGGAGGCGCAGACCAAGGGAGCCCGTCGTGTCCGGATTCGAGATCCTCGCCGTCATCGGCGTCATCGGACTGGTGATCTACCAGCAGCTGAGCGGGCAGTCGCTGCGCGGCAAACGCGTGGTGCTGCTGCCGGCGGTCCTCACGGTCATCGGGTTCACCGACCTGACCGGCGGTGGCCGGCACCTCCAGGCGGTCGACATCGTATGGCTGGCCGTCGGTGCTGCGGGCTCGATCGCGATCGGCCTGGGCTTCGGCGCGATCATGCACCTGGAGTCCCGCGACGGCACGCTGTGGGCGAGGATGCCGGTGCGCGGACTGTGGCTGTGGCTCGCCCTGGTGGCCTGGCGCGGCATCGTCTACCTGCCCGCGGCCGCCATGCACGCCCACGTCGCCGCATCGAGCGCGACCCTGCTGTTCGCCCTGGGCCTCAACCGCCTCGCCCAGGCCGCCGTCATCGTCCCGCGCGCCATGGCGGCTGGCATCCCCTTCGCCCCCGAGAAGGACGGCAGGACCTTCATGGCCGGCAAATGACTCCCGTGTACCGACGCCGGGTGTCCCCGTCCACGACTGCTCGCGGACGAGGACACCCGGTTTGCAGCGCTCTCAGCCGATGGTCCACTTCTGGTTGGCCGCGCCGGTGCCGCTCTGCTGCACGACCTGGGCGCCGGAGGCGGTGGAGCTGCCGGAGACGCCGACGGCCAGGTCGCTGCCGATGCCGACCAGGACGTAGGTGGAGCCGGTGAGACTGCCGACCAGGTCGGCGGCCCACTGCTGGTTGGTTCCCCCGGTGCAGGTCCACTGCTCCAGCTGCAGGCCGTTGGTGGTCGCCGCGCCCGGAACGTCCAGGCACAGACCGCTCTTGACGCTGGCGAGCGTGTAGACGTTGTCCGACACCCGGGTGAGCGTCCACTGCTGGTTGGTTCCGCCGTTGGAAGGCCACTGGTCGACCTTGGCGCCGGCGGCCGTGGACGCGCCGACGACATCCATCAGATCCGAGCTGTTGGAGTTGGTCAGCGTACGCGTTCCTGCCGACGGGAGACCGGAGTTGGCGGTCCAGGTGCCCGCGCTGACGTCGAGTGACCAGGAGGGGTACTGGCCCACGTTCACCGTGGTCCCGCTGATGGTGATCGGCAGCCAGATCAGCGGGGAGGAGCCCAGGTCGCCGGTGGTCCAGCGGTCGCCGGCGTACAGGTAACTGGTGCCGCTGCTGCCCTGGACCGTGATGACGTTCGCGGTCTGGGAGTTGTAGGTGTTGGTGCCGGGGGCCGCGAAGTCGCGGAACGAGGACCAGGTCCCGGTCAGGGAGGTGGCGGTGGCGTAGACGTTGTCGTTGCTGGACCAGCCGGTCAGGTGGGAGCCGAACAGGTAGTAGGTGCCGTTGGCCTTGAACATCGCCGGCGCCTCGTAGTCGGCGAACAGGGCCACCGAGCTCGCGACGGACAGGTAGTCGGCGGAGAGCCTGTCGATCCGCAGGCCGTTGGCGCGGTCCTCGCTGAGCAGGTAGGCGGTGCCGTCGGTGTCCTGGTAGAGACCCAGGTCCCGGCTCTGGTGACCGAGCGGCTGGAAGCTGCCCTGGTAGGTGTAGGGCCCGCAGGGGGTGCTGCTGGTCGCCACCCCGACCTTGGCCTCGGCGTAGGAGAGGCTGTCGATGTGCATGTACATCACGTATGTGCCGGTCGAGGAGTTGTAGATGACCTTGGGCCGCTCCACGATCCGGCTCGGACCGAGATCGCCGCTGCTCTGCCGCGTCAGGGCGGTTCCCGCCCTGGTCCAGGTCTGCAGATCGGTAGAGCTGTAGCAGGGGATGTCCTGGAAGGACGTGTTCGAGCTGCTCTCCCCGGCCTTGTCCTCGCCGAAGCCGTACCAGGTGCTGCCGACCTTGATGATGCCGAGACCGTGCAACTGGAGCGTGTTGCCACTGGTGTCGGTCCGGGCGGCGCCGAGGGTGAACGAGACGGTGGCGGCGTGCGCCTGAGTGGTCGGCAGAAGCAGAAGAGCGAATCCGGTGACGACTGCCAGAGCCAGGCTCAGCGCCCGCCGCGCCTGCCCTCCCGCATGCTGGAGACTTTCGACCATGGTGATCCGTGTTCCCTTCCGGCTGGGTGGGCCGTGAAGCCGAGGCAATCGCGCAAGCCTGAACAATTTCAAGCGGGCGATGGAACGTTAAGCTGCGGTTACCAGCAGAAGTCAACAGAGCCCATGACGAACCGTCAATGCATCGCACAGAACCCGCTGGCATCATGACGGCATGACCGTGCCGTCGTTCGACTCGCGCAGCGAGAGGTCGACGCCCGAGCCTCTCGGCCCGACCTCGCTGGCCTGGCGGTACTTCAGCGACTGGCGGGGCATGCTGGTGGGCCTGTGGGCCGGGTCGATGCAGAACATGCACCCCGCCCTCGGCGCCGGGGTGGAGGAGCACTCGCAGTTCTTCGACGAGCGCTGGGAACGGCTGTTCCGTTCTCTCTACCCGATCGCCGGGGTGGTGTACGACGGCCCGGACGCCGCCCGTACCGCCCGCGCGGTGCGCGACTACCACCTCGGGATCAAGGGCACGGACCGCCGGGGCCGCCCGTACCACGCGCTCGACCCGGACACCTTCTTCTGGGCCCACGCGACCTTCGTCATGGTTCCGGTGCTGGTCTGCCAGTACTTCGGCCGCCCGCTGACGGAGAGTCAGAAGGAGCAGCTCTACGCCGAGAGCCTGCAGTGGTACCGGTTGTACGGGGTGAGCGACCGCCCGGCCCCGGCGGACTGGCGCGGCTTCCAGGCGTACTTCGACCGGATGTGCGCCGAGGTGCTGGAGGACAACTGGGCCGCGCGCGCCGTGCTGGATCTGCGACGCATCGGCAAGCCGCCTGCGCTGGCGTGGCTGCCGGACGCCGTATGGCGCGTGACCCGCGTCCCGGTGGCGCGGTCCTTCGTATGGCTCACCGTCGGGCTGTACCCGCCGACGATACGGGCGACGCTGGGTTACCGCTGGTCGCGGCGCAGCGCCCTCGCCCTGTGGCTGCTGGGCCGCGCGGTCGCGCTGGGCTGGCACCTGGTGCCGCCCGACCGGCGCTACCACCCTCGCGCTCGCGCCGCCCGGCAGCGGGCGCGCGGCCTGTCCGTACCCCCGGTGGAGACCCCACCACGGAACCTGCCCCCGCCCGGCCGCCGCAGCGATCCCCAACACTACGCGCCGGACGTCTGACGCCAAGGGTTCGTGGCCTGCTCAGGGCGTGCCGTAGGTGTGGATACGGTCGCTGACGTGGGCGAGATGGTGGGAGGTTGCCCAGGCGCGCCACTCGCGCCCGGCTCCCGGGCCGGGGCGGGTGCCGGCGCGAAGGGCGAATTCGCGGTCGCCCCAGGAAAGCGGCATGGCCGTCGGTGGCCACGCGGGAGAGCCGAGGAGGAGTTCGCAGAGGTCGTAGAACTCATCGTTGTCATAGGAGTTGGCGACCAGGACATCCCAGTCGCGACCGTTGGTGTAGCGCAGGTTCGGCTTCCCCGGGCGTGGATTGGTCGGGTGGACGGGATGGGTTACGCCGTAGTCGGCGAAAGCAGGCGGGTCGCCTCCGCAGTGCTGGGCGACGTGGTGCCACAGGTCGGTCTCCCAACGGTGCAGCCGCAGGCGGCGCGCCTTGGGTCGATCGGCGACGCTCCTGGGGAACGAGCCTGCCGCCAGGGCGGTGCTGCGCCAGGGTGAGGCGCGTGACCAGTCCAGAAGGCCGAGCGCGCTCCGGGCGGCCCAGGTGACTGCCCGGGCATCCGGCAGGTAGCCGACGTCAAGCAGCAGGTCGATGTGGACCGGGCCCAGGTCGAGGGTTTCCAGCACGCTGTCCACGAGTCGGCGCCGTCGCGCGGAGGAGGCGGACGGATCCTGGATGTCGATGCGCAGGCAGATCCCCTGTCGGTGGAGCAGCTGTGCATCCCTCGCTTCGGCGAGAGCGGCCGGCGGATCGGTCGTTCTGACGACAGGGATGATGCTGAACTTGAACTGGTCGAATGCCTCGCTGAGCCAGCCATTGGCGGCCCCCGTGTACCCGGTGCCGATGGGTCCGTACTGGATCAGGCTGCCGCAGTCCAGCGTGATGGTCAGGTCTGCGGGAAGGTGATTGCCTGCCTGACGGAAGAACTTCTGCACCGTCCGGCGCGGCGTCCCGTCCAGGACGACTTCCAGCACGGGGCGGATGCGCGTGCGGACCTCCGGGCTGATCTCACCAAGGGCCTTCAGTTCCCCTTCCCGGCCGCGCAGCAGCGGTACGTACTCCATCGGCATCCCCCCAGGGCCGCGAATCGCACGTCACGAACAGCGGTACGACGTCAGTGTGCGAAGCAACTGCCGTCGTGAACAGGGAGCATCCGAACAGCTGATGACTCTTGGGACTCGGGTGAGCCAAGTGACCAATGAGTGGTGTTCGGACGAATCTTGCATGCTGTGGGGTCGATCACTAGAGTCCGCCCGTGACCAAGGACTCGGGCGGGGACGAGCTGTGGGACTCGTTCGTCAAGGAATTCGAGAAGCAGAACGCGCCCCATGAACCCAGTGCGGTCGAGCGGGCCCTCCCGCCGGCGCGGCGGAGGCGGCGGTGGCCCTGGGTAGCCCTGGTGGGCTGCCTGTTGCTGGTCGCGGCCGGCGGGGCGTACCGGCTCGGATATCTGCACCTGCACCCGGCCCGGCAGACTTCGGTGGCGGCGCATCCGGTCGTACCCGCCGTGAAGGCCGCCCCGACGGCGAGTGCCGCCGTCCCACTGGCGGCCGTCACTCCCGACCAGGCCTTCCCCGCCACGGTGGCCGGCTACACCAGAGTCGGCGACGCCGCCGCAGCGAACTGCACCGGCGCGGACAGTGTCGGCCCCACACTGGCCGGGATGATCACCCAGGGCCACGGCTGCCTCGGTCTGGATTTCGCTCTCTACAAGGACAGTTCGGAGAACGAGTACAGTCTCGCGGTCTTCACCATGAAGAACCCCGTAGACGCAGCGACCATCGTCGAGGCGCTCGGCCTGCACCCCACCGACTACGAGGTCGCGGTCCAGCTCCCACCGCCGGGCTCGGCCCTTCGCGACCTCCCCGCCTCCAGCGGACTGGTACAGGCCTTTGTGAGCTACGGCCATCTGGTCGTCGTCGGCATGGCGCAGTGGTCCGACGGACACAGCAGTGACTACCAGAAGTTGGAGAACCAGCTGTCGCCTCTTCTGGACGCGGTCGCCAAGCAGGCCGAGACGCACGATCGGCGGTGAGAGCCTGTCGTCCGAGCCTGTGCGAATCGCCGTCCTAGGGGTCAGAAGAGCGTGGGCGGGCCGGTGGGGACGGGTTCGGGCAGCGGTTCGAGGCCGGGGACGAGTGCGCTGACCTCGTCGTGGAAGCGGCGGGCGAGGACGGGGGCCTCTTCGTTGTCCGGGGTGTGGATGAAGACCGTGGGGGAGCGGCCCTCGCGCAGCCAGTCGGCGACCGCGCCGGTCCAGTGGCGCCAGCCCTCCGCGGTGCGCTGCACGTCGTCCCGGCCGATGTAGCGGACGACCGGATGGGCGGTGAGCGCCCGGTCCCTGCGCGGCAGTCGGGGTTTCTTCGCCCAGGACTCCCGTTCCGCCGCGCTGGTCGGCGGGGCGGCGAAGAGGCTGCTGGTGTCGAAGGACGTCCATTCGGCGCCGACGGCCTCCAGGACTGCCTCCAACCGCCGCTCCCAGCGCGGGTCCTCGAAGAACGCGGGGTGACGGACCTCGACGGTGCAGCGCAGCCCGCGCGGCACCCGGTGCAGGAACGCTGCCAGCGCGCCGAGGTCGGAAGGGCCGAAGGACGCCGGGAGTTGGACCCACAGGGCGTGCACGCGCGGGCCCAGCGGCTCGACCACGTCGAGGAAGGCGCGCAGCGGGCCGTCGGTGTCGGTCAGGCGACGCTCATGGGTGATGTGCTTGGGCAGCTTGAGCAGGAAGCGGAAGTCCGGCGCCGTCTGCTCGGCCCAGGACCTGACCGTGTCGGCGGACGGCGTCGCGTAGAAGGTCGTGTTGCCCTCGACCGCATTGCACCAGCTCGCGTAGGCGCGCAGGCGCTCCCGGGGTGCGAGCGGGTGCGGCAGCAGGCGGCCCTGCCAGCCGGTGTGGGCCCACATCGCGCATCCGACGTGGAGTTTCATGCCCCCGAGCCTAACGGAGGTTGTGGTCGCGACCAGCGCGGCATACAGGTCTGCCGCTGCCTGGACCATTGTCGGTCCGGGCAGCGGCAGAGGGGAGCCTGCGGTGGGCGATCAGTGCAGGTGGTTGAGGCTGATGGAGTAGATGCCGCGGCCGTGGGTGGCGGCGTAGACCTTGTTGTCGGGGCCGATCAGGACCTGGGTGACCGCCACGGCGGGCAGGTCGCCGATCTGCTTCCAGGTGGTCCTGCCCGGCGCCCGGTAGAGGGCTCCGAGGTCGGTGCCGAGGACGATGCCGCCGGCCGGGGTCAGCGCGATGGAGTCGGCGGGGATGTCGGGCAGGTTGGCGGAGATGTCCTTCCAGGTCAGGCCGCCGTCACGGGACTCGTAGAGGTGGCCGATCCCGGCGCCGGGGCCTTCGTTCCAGGCGCGGGAGAAGCCGTTGACGGCCAGGTAGACGTGGCTGCTGTTGTTGGGGTCGATGGCGAGGCTGGAGAGGTAGCGGTTGGGGACGCTGCCGGTGGTGGGCAGGGTGAGCTGCTGCCAGCCGGTGCCGTCCGCGTTGCCGACCGCGATGCCGCGGGTGAAGCCCGGGCTGTTGCAGGGGCCGCACCAGGCCGCGTAGATCTTGCCGCCGGAGGCGGCCACGGCGGTGGCGACATGGCCGGCGCCGAGGTCGAAGGCGCTGGTCCAGGCGCTGGAGGAGCGGATGGCGTAGCCCTGGGTCTGCACCCAGACGTGTTCGCCGCCGGCCACCCAGGTGGTCGGGGTCTTCGCGTCCGAGGTGAAGGGGGCGATGAACCGGGCGCTACTGGTGGCGTTGTCCGGCGGGGGGACGTTGTAGGTGGTGGCGGCACCCAGCCCGTTGTTGACGGCGCAGTTCTGGGTGACGTTGATCTCCAGATAGACGTACTCCGCGGCGATGTTGCAGCCGTTGGTCGGGTCGGTGAGGGTGATGCCTCCGTCGCCGCCGAAGTTGGAGCCCATCACGGTGTCCTTGTTGGCGCTGCCGAGGCCGCGCAGGATGGACTGGCCGTTGTCCTGCAGACCGCCGGTGACCGAGACTCCGCCGTTGGTGAGGTCCTTGCCCACGCCGACGGAGTAGTACTGCAGCGTGTCGATGGTGCCGTCGTTGAGCGACGTCCAGTCGGTGGCGTGCCCCAGCGCGTCGGCCGCGCCGTTGACGGGGCGCTTGTAGACGCCGCCGTCGTTGCCCACGTACAGCACGGACTTGCCGTGGTAGCTGCCGATGGCGACCGCGTGCTGGTCGGGGTGGGTGGTCTGCGGGCAGTCGCCGGACTGCTTGGTCGGGTCGATGCTCCAGCAGGCGAAGCCGAAGTTCCAGTAGGGACCGGGGGTGGTCCAGGTGGTGCCGCCGTCCTTGGTCTCGAAGACCTCCTCCAGGCCCGCGTAGACATGGTTCGGGTCGGTGGGGTCGACCTGCAGGAACTGGTCGTACCAGCCCTGGCCGCCGGGGGAGCTGAGGGCGGAGCCGGAGGCGGCGAGGGTGGCGGACGTCGCGATCCTGGTCCAGGGGCCGAACGGGGAGCCGGACTTGGAGACGAAGATGCCGTCCAGGGCGTTGGTGCCGGCGGAGAGTCCGGCCGGGGACTGGTCGATGGCGTAGTAGCGCGAGCCGTCCGCGGAACGGGCGAAGGTGACGCTGCCGATGTCGGCGGCGTCGGCGGGCAGGTCGCCCAGCGAGGTGAGCCGCTGCCAGGCGCCGCCGACGCGGGTGTAGAAGCCGTTGTAGGTGTCACCGGAGCGCCAGCCCGACGCGACCACGACCTTGGTGGGGTCGGCGGGGTCGAAGGCGATGTCGCTGATGATGTTCTTGTAGGCGGCCGAGGGGTCGCTGGCCAGCGAACCGCCGGGCAGGTAGGCGGGGTTGGGGGCGAACTCCAGCTTCCACGGGCCGTTCAGGTGCACGGTGGAGTGCGACCACAGGCCCTCGCTGGTCGCCGCCCACACGGTGGTTCCGCTGAACCGGAGTTCATGGATGCTGGTGCTCTGCAACTCGGTGCCGCCGACGCGGTCATGGGTGCTGAAGCTGCCGTTCTCGGGGTGGGCCAGGACGTAGACACCGCTGCCCAGGTAGGCGTCGGCGTTGGTGGTGGCCTCACCGGTCCCCAGCCACAGCCGGTTCTTGGAGTCCAGCGCCAGCGCCCCGGTGGACTGCGCGGACAGCTCGTCGCTGATCGAGGTCCACTTGCCGCCGCCGGTGCTGGAACGCCACACCCCGCCGCCGGCCGCGCCGGTGTAGACATGACCCTCGTTGTCGGCGGCCAGCGCGGCCATCCGGCCGGTCACCAGCCCAGCCCCGCCACTGGAGTTGGAGTCGTAGTCGCGGTAGCGCGGATCATCGGAGTTGTAGGGGAGGCTGGTGACGTTCTTCCAACTGCCCCCGGTATTCGGCAACTTCTGCAGTGCGGTCCAGGCGGCGCCGTACGCCCCGGGCGCGACGACTCCGGGGGAGGTCCGCGCCTCCGACCACTGGGCTGCGCCCTCGGCTATCGCGTCGGCCTCTTCGCTGCCGTCACTGCCCGAGGCCTTCGAGGTGGTTCCACTGGCTGCGGCCCGCAGCGCACTTGCGTGCTTCTGCGCGTAGGCCTTGGCCGCTCCGGGAGCGAAGATGTTGGCTCCGCTGCTGCCTCCGGACGCCGCCTGCGCGGGTAGTGCGGCCATCAGTCCGGCGACGGCGAAGCACCCTATCGCGAGCCCTCGCCGCCTGCGGTGTGTCGTGGTCAACAGGTCCTCCCCGAGTGGTCGGTTTCACTGGTTCGCACTGCTGCGCTTGTGTGCAGGGTGACTTGACCACACTCGCGGTGGTGGCAGATACACCTGTGGAGTACCTTTGCCAAATTGTTGTCCTGAGCCCGTCGACAACTGTTCTCGGCCCGGTCAGCCCTCTGTCTCGTAGGCCAGTCGCGACCAGGTGAAGCTGTCCAGGGAGTCGTGCGGCCCCAGCACGGAGAGGTAGGTGCCGTCGGGGGCGATCGCGCCGATCCCCGGCCGTCCGGAGAGCGGGACGGCGATGGACGCCTTCCAGGGGATGACGGTGCAACCGTGCTGCGGCACGGTGATCTGCCGCTGTCCCGCCAGGAGTCGGTCCGTCTCGGCCGCCACACGCAGAAAGGTGCAGCCGACCCAGGCGGCGTCCGAGATGTCGTCTCCCGCGCGGGCCCTGCGGCGGTCGGCGAGACTGATCGAGCCGCAGGAGCCGAGGACGTCCATCATGCCGACCTGCCCGTCCTGCCCGGCCGGCGCCCGACCCACAGTCAGATCGGCTACCGGGACGCCGCATTCGCTCCCCGAGACCCAGATCCATCGACCGTCGACCTGCTCGTAGAGCCAGATGTAACCGTTCTGCTCCTGCTGACCGGTACGGTCGTGCGCGACCCAGATCGCGGCGACACCGGCGTCGCGATCCTCGTCGATCGCCACGAGCGTGAACGACGGGCAGAGCAACCGCGGTCGGCACGGGGCCCAACTGCGGCCGAGCAGAAGCCTGCCGACAATCCGCTGGTCACGACCCGAGTACCACGGTGTCCTGGGTCTCCGCAGCCCCAACTTACGTTCAGGGACGGTCACTCCACCACCGTAGCTCGCCCCGGCGCTCCTCAGCCGGACTGCTGTGTCACCAGACCGGTCTCGTAGGCGATGATCACCAGATGGACCCGGTCGCGCGCATCGAGCTTGACCAGTAGCCGGGTCACGTACCCCTTGACGGTTCCCATCCCGATGGTCAGGCTGTCGGCGATCTCGGCGTTGGACAGGCCGCGCGCGATCAGGGTCAGTACCTCGCGCTCGCGGTCGGTGACGCCGTCGAGTTCCCGCGGTGGCCTGGCGGGCTGGGTGCGGCCGGCGAACTCCTTGATGAGGCGACGGGTCACGCTCGGGGCGATCAGGGCGTCCCCGGCGGCGACCACCCGGATTCCGGCGAGAATCTCATCCAGCGACATGTTCTTGACCAGGAACCCCGACGCGCCGGCCCGCAGCGACCCGTAGACGAAGTCGTCGTCGTCGAACGTCGTCAGCACGACCACGCGCGAGGCCCCCGAGCCGTTCACGATGTGGCGGGTGGCCTCGATGCCGTCCATGCCGGGCATGCGAATGTCCATCACGACCACGTCGGGCCCGAGTTCCCGGGCGAGCCGCACGGCCTCTGCGCCGCTGCCGGCCTCGCCGACGACTTCGAGGTCATCGGTGTCGGCGATGACCACGCGCAGGCTGGCGCGTACCAGCGGCTGGTCGTCGGCGAGGAGGACCCGGACGGCCGCCATCAGGCCGCTGCCGCTGCCGGTAGCGGAAGCCGGGCGGCCACGCGGAAGCCGCCCTCGGGGCGCGGCCCGGCGGTGAAGTCGCCGTGCAGCAGGCCGACCCGCTCACGCATCCCGACGATTCCGTACCCGGTGGCGGACGCCGGGCCGCGGTGGCCGCGTCCGCTGTCGAGGACCTCGATGACCAGGTGCTCGTCGCGGTACTCCACCGATACCCGGCAGGACCGCGTATCCGCGTGCCGTACGACGTTGGTGACCGCCTCCTGGATGATGCGGAACGCCGACAGGTCGATCAGTTCCGGCAGGCGCCGCCGTTCTCCGTGCCACTGCACATCGACGCGGACGCCGGCATCCGCGGTGGTGGCGGCCAACTGCTCCACGTCGGCCAGACCTGGTGCGGAAGCGTTCTCGGCCTCGGCCTCCCGGAGCATTCCGAGCGTCCGCTGGAGTCCGGTGAGCGTCTCCCGGCTCGTGGTCTCGATGGCCGTCAGCGCTTTGCGGGCCTCCAGCGGCTGGGTCTCGATGACCCGGCTCGCGGCGCCGGCCTGGAGCGCGACCAGGCCGGTGCTGTGGGCCACCATGTCGTGCACCTCCCGTGCGATCCGCAGCCGTTCTTCCGTGACGGCCCGGGCAGTGGCCTGCGCGCGTACGGTCTCGGCGTGGTCCCGGTTCTGACGGATCGTATTGCCGATCGTCCACGCCACAACGGCTGTCAGGGCCACGGCCAGCTCCGTCGACTGCTCCACGCGCCACCCGTGGAGCAGCCGCACGGCCGCGTAGACGTACACGACCCCGACCGTCAGGGCCAGAGCGGCGAGCGAGGCCCGGCGTGGGCAGATGGCCGTGATGAAGCCGAGGGCGACGCAGGAGGCCAGCGACTCCTGCAGGGTGAGCTCGGTCAGCGCCATCGCTTCCAGGACCGTCCCTGAGAGCAGCAGGGCCTGCGCCGGCATCGGTCTGCGCCGCAGCAGGACGCAGCCGGCCACGGACGCCAGAATCGACGCGACCAGGCACGCAGAGTTCCACGGTCCGGGAATCAGCAGATCGGCGGTGCTGCGACGGACCATTTCGGCGGTTCCGCCCAGCGGCCTGTAGATCAGATAGCCGTTGGGCAGAGTGGCGTACCTGATCAAGGAGAACGGCAGCACCGCGCCCCACGCCAGGGCCACGCACGCGCCGGGTGAAAGTCGCGTGAGCAGCGGCGCGGTCGGAGTGGCGGGCATGGGGCGAGCGTATCCACGGGGCCGTCGGCTGCACAGTGGACCGGGGTCGTATGACCAGGGGTGGGTCGTGATCCGAAGACCAGGACGACGGTCAGATGTTCCGCGGCGCCGCGGGAGGCAGCGTTGGCGGGGTGATAGAAGCCAAGGAACTCACCAAGCGCTACGGCGCGACCACCGCCGTGAACAACCTCTCGTTCACCGTGGAACCCGGGCAGGTCACCGGATTTCTCGGCCCCAACGGCGCCGGGAAGACCACCACCCTGCGCATGATCCTCGGACTGAACGAGCCCACCGGCGGCTCGGTCACCATCGACGGCCGGCCGTTCGCGAGTCGTACCCGCGGGCTGCGGCATGTCGGGGCGTTGCTGGACGCCGACGACATCCACCGCGGACGCAGCGCCCGCGCCCACCTGTCCGCCCTGGCGTACAGCAACCGGATTCCGCAGCGCCGCGTCGGCGAGGTCCTTGAGGAGGTCGGGCTCGCCGCTGTCGCGCGTCGCCGTGTCGGCGGATTCTCACTGGGGATGAAGCAACGCCTCGGCATCGCCACGGCCCTGCTGGGGGATCCCTCGGTGCTGCTGTTCGACGAACCGCTCAACGGCCTTGACCCGGAAGGCGTGCTGTGGGTCCGAGGGCTGTTCCACCGGCTCGCCGGGGAGGGCCGGACCGTCTTTGTCTCCAGTCACATGATGTCCGAGATGGAGCACACCGCCGACCGGCTCATCGTCATCGGCCAGGGCGAACTGATCGCGGCCGAGAGCCTGACGGAGTTCGCGGCCCGCGGGTCCCGGCTGAGCGTGTTCGTCCGCAGCCCCGATGTCGGCGCGCTGGCTTCGGTGCTGACCACCGAGGGCGCGACCGTGCTGTCGGGAGAGGACGGGAGCTGCACGGTGACCGGTCTGAGCGCGGTCCGTATCGGCGAGCTCGCGTACGAGCACCGGTTCATGCTGCACGAACTCACCACCCGCACCTCCTCCCTGGAGGAGGCGTTCATGGAACTGACCGCCGACAGCGTCGAATTCCTGGCTGGAGAAGCCCGATGAGCATCCCCCTGACGACACCGGACCGGGCGGCACCGGAATCCCCCTTCGAGCCCAGCGCCCGTTTCCGCGACCTGGTGGCCGCCGAGTGGGTCAAGCTGTGGACGCTGCGCTCGACCTACCTGATCGTCGCGCTCACCGTGCTCGCCTGCGTGGTGATCGACGTGAACGCCGTCCACAACGACCTCACCTACATCGACCATCCGTTCGTGCCACGAGGGTTGGCCCTGAAAGGAGGCTCCGCCGCCTCCTCGCACGTCACGTACGACGCGTTGGGCAGCAGCCTCAACAAGATCGCCCGCGACCTCATGATGATCGCCTTTGGCAGCCTGGGCGCCATGACGGTCTTCGGCGAGTACAGCAGCGGACTGGTCCGCACCACCTTCGCCGCCGTCCCCGACCGCCGTTCGCTGGTGGCTGCCAAGATCGCCGTCGTCGTAACCGTCACGACCCTTGCAGGGGCGGCCGTCTCGGTAATCTCGTTCTCCATCACGCAGGCCATGCTGGCCACCCGCCATATCGGCCTCTCGATCGGCAGCCCCGGCGCGCTGCGGGCGGTCACGGCCTTCGCGTTGATCGCGCCGGTCTCCGCCCTCGTCGGTATGGCCCTGGCCGCTCTGATCCGCCACGCCGCCGGCTCTGTCATCGGGGTCGTCGGGGCGCTCCTCCTCCTGCCCATGTTCTTCGGCGGCGACCGGTACAAGCTGCTGAAGCAGATCGGCAACTGCATGCCGCTCACGGCCCTGGAGCGTTTGAAGGTCGACCCCGACCCCGCCCTCCACCAGGACCTGGGCAAATACGCGCCAACGATCACCACGGCCTGGCTGGTGATGGCCGCCTGGGCCCTCACCAGCGCCGTCATCGCCCTGGTCGTCGTGAAACGACGGGACGTGTAGGGGCGCTGACGCCCAATCGGCCAGAGTCCTACCGCATTGAGGTCCATCGGTCGCGCCGGGACGTCATCAGGCGGGCATATGCCGCTTTGTCCATAAACAGACCCCGATTGGGGATCGAGTCGGGGCCGCGAAGGGTAGGTGAGGGCGGTATGCGACCGGCCGGCGGAGGGCGAGGTGCAGTGGGCGACCAGCTGTCAGGACAGGGCTCGATGGGCGAACAACTGTTGCAGTGGGAGTTCGGCACTGCTGAGCGGGCCGAGGCCTTCTACCGGGACCAGGTGCTGGACTGGACCACCTCAATGCGCGGATGCGCGAGTTCGTCTCCAGTCAGGAGATGGTGTTCGTGGCGACCGCCGACGGGGACGGCGCGTGCGACAGCTCGTTCCGGGCCGGTCCGCCGGGCTTCGTCCGGGTGCTCGGGGCGGACGCGCTCGCCTATCCGGACTACCGGGGGAACGGGGTGATGGCGAGTCTGGGGAACTGCACCGAGAACCCCCATATCGGGCTGCTGTTCCTGGACTTCGACGTCCACCGGATCGGACTGCACGTCAACGGCACGGTTCGGCTGGTGCAGGACGAGGCGATGCGTGCGGAGCATCCCGATCTGCCGGTCGACCCGGTGCCCGGTCGCCGGCCCAGGATCTGGGTCGAGGTGTCGGTCGAGGAGGCGTACATCCACTGCTCCAAGCACATCCCGCGGCTGGTGAAGGTCCCGACCGGCGGTCGGGCCTGGGGGACGGACGACGTGCGGCGCAAGGGCGGTGACTGGTTCGGCGCGGCCGCGGAGCAGCGGCAGTCGGCCTCGGACGGTCGGCCCACGTAGGAGACCGGGGGCGGTCCGGGGTGCGCCCGGACCGCCCTCGGCAGTTGCTTCCGGTGCTCTACGCGTTCATGAACTGGCGGGGCGACAGCGCCCGGCCAGTGATCCGGACGTCGCCGATGGTGCCGTGGAAGACCTGGTTGATCGCGCCGTCCCACAGGTAACCGCCCAGCAGGAAGGGCATGTTGAGGCTGGTCAGGCCGATCGCGGTGCTGGTGGGGTTGCGGCCCTCCTCGCATCCGTTGACGTAGAGCTTGCTGATCCGGCCGTCGTTGACGACGGCGACGTGCCACCACTGGTTCTGCTGGAGCAGGTGGCTCCAGGCGGTGGTGGCGCCGTTCTGGTTCAACGGGTAGGCGTTCCACTGCAGTTCGATCGAGCTGGACAGGCTGAGGGCGAGGATGGGCTCCTCCGCAGTGGCGGTGGGGCCGTTCTTGCCCGCCTGGCCGGCGTTGCCCACTCGGCTGAGCAGCGAGGACCAGCCGTTGCGGCCGCCGTCCCAGTCGGTGGGCACCTTGAAGAACGCCTCGAAGGTGTAGCCGTCGGCGAAGGTCTCATGGTTGATCGGCGCCTGGTCGACCGTCTGGAAGTATGCGCCGCTGACCGGGTTGCCCTCGCCGGCGAAGACCAGGCCCGCGTGGCCGGGCTGGTCGGGGTGGTGGTCGGCGGTCCAGGAGAGCGTGTGCGCCGGGGTGCCGGGGGCGCTGCGCAGCACGAGGTCGTTGCCCTTCCCGGTCTGGTCCTTGACCACGGTGTCGGAGGCGACGTCGCTGCCCGCCGTGCCGCCCTCGTCGAACCGCCAGTAGGCGAGCGTGCCGGGCAGCAGCATCCGCCGGGCCGGCCGCGCCTTGCGGGGCGGGATCGGCGCGAAGCCGGCGAAGCGCTGGTCGAAGTCGATCTCCATCGAGAAGTAGTCGACTTTGGAGGTCAGTTCGAGCTCCTGCGCGGCGAGGGCGTTCGCTTCCTTCTTCGCCGCCAGCTCGCGGATCCACGGGGAGAAGGTGGCGACGTCGATCACGCCGCGGTCGAGGTCGAATCGGTAGGAGCGGATCATGCCCGCGCCACCGTAGTACCGGTCCTGGTAGTTGGTGATGTGCAGCTGCACGTCATTGCCGGCGCTGTTCTTCATCACGGTGCTGCCGGGCGGCCAGTAGTGCCCGTTGAGGGTGAGGAAGATCTGGTCGTTGTCCTTGATCAGGCCGTCCCACATCTGCTGTCCGTAGCCGGACAGACTGGCCGTGCCGGTCTCGTCGGCGCCGACGATCTCATGGGTCGTCACGATCACCGGCAGGGTGGGGTTCTCGGCGATGACGGCGTTGGCCCAGGCGAAACCCTGGGCCGACATCCGCCAGTCCAGCGACAGCAGCATCCACTTGCGAGCACCCGCGGTGAAGATGTGGGCGGTGTTGTAGCCGTCGGGGCTGGAGGAGTGGTAGCCGGGCGTCTTCCTGGCCCGCGCGGCGCTGAAGGTGTCCAGGTACGGGGTGCTGCCGCGCTGGTCGGTGCCCCTGACGTCGTGGTTGCCGGCCAGCACGCCGTACGAGGCGCCCGCGTGGTCGAGCATGTCGAAGACCTTGGTGGCCGCGGCGTACTCCTCGGCGAGACCGTTGTTGGTCACGTCGCCGAGGTGGGCCAGGAAGACGATGTTCCCGTCGCTGCCACCGGCCCGGCCCGCCGGGTCCAGGACGTAGCGGAACGACGCCTCCATGGGCACCGGGTGGATGCGGTCCTCGTCGAACATGTACTGGGTGTCGGGCATCACGACGACGGTGAACCGGGGGCTCTCCGGGTCCGGGCTCCACCTGCCGCGCGGTACCGGGGTCATCGTGGTCAGGCCGTAGGGGTCGTCGTCCTTCCCTCCTTCGCCCCCGCCGCCAGCCGCATACGCGGGAGTGTCGACGAGCAGCCCCGCCGCGGCCGCGCCGGCGCCGAGCGCACCGGCCCGGTGCAGGAAGGTACGGCGGCTCGACGCGGCGATGCCGTCACCGTCGAGCTCCGCGGTGCGGGGGCATTCGCAGCCGGCCGCGTGCTGGTCATCCGTGCTGTGCATGTCCGCTCCAAGGTGCCGGGTGTTCGAACGGAGTCACGCTAGGGACGCCTTCCGTACGCCGGACCTGCGCGCCGGGTACCAGCGGTCGAACACTCCCCCAACAGCACCTCTGTCACTGCCGCGCTGCGGCATCACCTAGGCTGCTCAGCTGCAGAAAGGAAGCCGAACAGGATGATGAGCAACAACGCCGCAGCCGGGCTGACCGCAGTCGTGGGCCTGGGGGTGTGGGCCATGGTGGCGCGGGAGATCGTGCGGCACTGCCGTGCCCACGCGGGGCCGAGGGTGTACGGGCTGGTGCGGTCCGTCACCCGCTCCCGGGGCAAGGGCGGCGACACGTACACCAGCGTGGTCGGCTTCATGGATCCCGCCGGACGCCCGTTCCAGGTGCAGCTGCCCGGGTTCCAGGGAACGGTGGGACACGACGTCCTGCTCTGCTATCCGGCTGACCGGCCCGACCGCGCCCGTCGCGCGGAAGGTCACCTCACCCTGCGCTTCGCCGTCATCGGCCTCATCGTCGGCGCCGGGTTCCTCGCCTTCCCGGTGCTGATCTGGTCCGGCCAGCTGCACACCTCCCCGCACCCCTCCCCGCACCCCTGAGCGTCAGCCGACGCGTCGGAGGGTCTCCGGGGTGAGGTCGGCGAGGGTCGGGTAGCCGTCGACGGCCATGATCAGGTCGGCTTCGGCGAGGAGCGAGCGGAGCACATGGACGATGCCGTCGGCGCCGCCGAGGGCGAGACCGTAGGCGTACGGGCGGCCGATGCCGACGGCGGAGGCGCCCAGGGCGACGGCCTTGACGATGTCGGCCCCGCTGCGGATCCCGGAGTCGAACAGGACCGGCAGGCCGTCGGCGGCTTCGACCACGGCGGGCAGCGCGTCCAGGGCCGGGAGCCCGCCGTTGGCCTGACGGCCGCCGTGGTTGGAGCAGTAGATGCCGTCCACGCCGGCGTCCTTGGCCCGCCGGACGTCCTCGGGGTGGCAGACGCCCTTGACGATCAGTGGCAGGTCGGTCAGAGAGCGCAGCCACGGCAGGTCGCTCCAGGTCAGCGGATTGCCGAAGAGCTGCGTCCAGAGGAACACCGCGGCCTGCGGGTCCTCCTCGGGGGTGCGCTGCAGCCGGGCCCGGAAGACCGGGTCGCTGGTGTAGTTGGCCAGGCAGTGGCCGCGCAGCTGGGGGAAGTTGGCGGTGGCCAGGTCGCGCGGGCGCCAGCCGGTGATCCAGGTGTCCAGGGTGACCACGATGCCCCGGTAGCCCGCCTGCTCGGCCCGGTGCACCAGGCTCGCGGCCAGTTCCTTGTCGGTGGGGGTGTACAGCTGGAACAGGCCCGGGGTGTCCCCGAACTCGGCGGCGACCTGCTCCAGCGGGTCGACGGTGAGCGTGGAGGCGACCATCGGTACGCCCGTGCGCGCGGCGGCCCGCGCGGTGGCCAGGTCCCCGTGCCCGTCCTGGGCGCACAGCCCGATGACGCCGACCGGTGCCATGAACACCGGCGAGGCGAGCCGCATTCCGAACAGCTCCACCGACAGATCGCGCTCCGCCGCGCCGACGAACATCCGCGGCACGAGCCCCCAGCGCTCAAAGGCTGCCACATTGGCCCGCTGCGTGCGCTCGTCACCCGCGCCACCGGCGACGTACGACCACACCGAGGGCGGCAACGCCGCCTCCGCCCGCTCCTCCAGCTCCGCGAAGCCCATCGGGTACTGCGGCACGATGCCGCCCAGCCCGTTGAGGTAGATCTCGTTCTGGTAGGAGCCGAACGGCTGTCCCATGCCTTGTCCCATCTGATCGAGCGGCTGCTGGGACTCATCCTCGACCAGGACAGCCGCTCCGTCGACGCCGGTGTACCGTTCGCGGCCTGAACCGCCCTCCAGCCCGAGCCGGCGATGCGGCATGATCGGGACGCATGATCACCGTTCACCTGAAATACGAGATCGACGCGGACAAGCTCGCGGACTTCGAGGAGTACGGCCGCCGCTGGGTCAGACTCGTCAACCGCTTCGGTGGGACGCACCACGGCTACTTCCTACCGAGTGAAGGCGACAGCGACATTGCCTACGCCCTCTTCTCCTTCCCCGGCTTCGCCGCGTACGAGCAGTACCGCACGGACAGCATGTCCGACCCGGAATGCCAGGAGGCATTCAAGCTGGCCCGCGACACCGGCTGCATCAAACGCTACGAGCGCCGATTCCTACGGCCGCTCGACAGCGGGCCAGGGGACCAGCTCCGCTGAGCGGCGCCCGACCGGACGAGGGAGCTCCTCACCCGCACTGTGCGGCTGTGGATCGCGGACAGCGGCGTCCTAGACGAGCCCGAGCCCGTGCCCGCCTCGCCGCTGGTCGCCGACCCGACCAGGACCGCCAACTACAAGGCCGGGCGAGCACCGTGGGACCTGGATCTGGGTGGGGACGCCGACACCCTCAGCCTGTTCCAGAAGCACGCACTGGTCACTGGCCTGTCCAACCAGGGCAAGACCGCGAGCCTCCGCGCCCTGGCGCCGTGGATCGCCCTCGACCCCACCGTCGAGGTGGTCACTGACGAGGTTCGCCAACGCCTGGCCGAGCGCGGCCCGGCTGAGTATCGCGACCGCATCCGACTTCAAGCAGGCCCTGGAGCCGCACAGGGCAGCGCCGTACAAGTCCGGCGGCAACATGGTCGTCACCATGGCGCCAGAGTGCCCGACATGAGGCGCGAGCGCCTGAGTACGGGTACTCACGCGCATGCGCTTCTTCTGGTCAACCTCGGCGAGGACTACGTCGACTGGGACCCCGAGCGCCTCGCGCGCCAACTGGAACTCGCTGGCATTGTGCGGACCACGAAGCAGGGAGGAGCCTCGCCGCACGCTTCGGACGACCGTGGTGCCCCGCCCGGCTGCGGCACCACCGCAGGGGCCAGCCGGGTGGGAGTTCAGTAGTACGCGGGCAGCGCCGGAATATGATCGCTGTCGCCGGCCAGTCTGCGCGCATCGGCGAGGATCACGGCGAGGCACGGGCCGCAGAAGCGGATGTCCCAGCGGGGCCGGTGCCGGCTCGATGCCGTCGACGATCACGGTGTGGTGTTCCTTCTTGCAGCGGTCGCAGTACCGGCGCACGTACGTCGAGGTGAACGCGATGGTGTTGAGGAAGGCGGTGTCGTCGGGGTGCGGGTCGTCGGTCATGGCGTCGGCTCCTCGGGGCAGGCCGGGCAGGAGAACAGGCGGAACGTCACCACGCGCCGGTAGGCGCCGTGCTGGTGGACGCTCTCCGTGGTGCCGGCCGGTACCCGGTCGCCGCCGAGGGTCGTCTTGCACCACACGCAGCGCAGGCCGCGGCACTGCTCGATGTGCAGGTCCCACGGATGCGGCAGCACTCTGCCGGCGGCTCCGGAGGGGACGGACGGCGCGGTCATGGCCGGTCTGCCCGTGCGGGGCCGTCGCCGACGTGCTCCGGGCAGGCGACGACGGGCCAGCTGTACCGGCCGCCGTCCCCGTCGCCGGTGTACACGTGGCCGGCCGGGGTCAGCGGCCCGGTAGTGCTGCCGCGGGAGAGGCACGCCAACGCGTGCAGCCGGACGAGGACCTGATCGTCGAACGGCAAGGAGAGAGGGGGTGCTTCGGCTGTGTTCGCCATGTGACGGACGGTAGGTGTGGCTGGAACTCGGCCTCAACGAATGTGCAGGAACTTGCAGAAGTCACCCGAGCGTTTGGATCGCCGCGCCGATCAGCTTGCGTGCTCCGGAGCCGAACACAGCAAGGCCGGACAGCGCAGAGAAGGCGTCCACGTACATGCCGATCTCGTGGGGCTGGCTGATCGTCAGGTAAGCGGAGACAAGCTCGACGTTCACCTGCGTGTCGTCGAAGATCCAGAAGTCCTCGACCGGCCACAGCGTGGAGCGATCCGCCGTGAAGGGCACGATGCCCAGGCTCACGGCCGGCAGGGAAGCCACCGACAGAAGATGGCCGAGCTGCTCCGCCATGGCCTCCTCGCTGCCGATCCGGTGCCGGAGCACGCTCTCTTCCAGCAGGATCGCGAAGCGGCGGCCGGCCTGGTGGAGGACCTGCTGCTTGTCGATGCGCACCTGTACGGCGGCGTCCAGGTCGTCAGGGACTTCACGCCGATCGCGGATCGCAGTCAGCAGGGTCTCGATGTACGGCCGGGTCTGCAGGGGGCCGGGGATCAGCCACGACGAGTAGGCCCGGAAGCGCCGTGTGCGCTCCCAGAGCGGCAGCACCGACTCCTGGGCGTGCTTGAGCCCGGAGCTCTCCATCCGGCGCCACTCGACATACATACCGTCGATGCCGCGGGCAGTGGCGATCAGATCGGCGGCCTGTCCCGGGACCCCGCAGCGCAGCGCCCAGGCCCGTAGGTCGGCGTCGGACGGGGTGACCTTGCCGTGCTCGAAGCGCGAGCACTTGGATTCGTGCCAGCCGCACAACTCAGCCAGCGCCCGCGCGGTGAGACCGGAGTCCTTCCGGATCTCGCGCAGACGCTGACCGAGGGCTTCCCGTGCGTGGGCGACGCTGGAGGAGGACATGTGATCAGCTTGCCGACTCTCAGACGGGGCGGTAGTCCTCGTGTGGAACAGCACGCTGCCATACGGACTCGAAGGCCACGGAGCACAGCGCGACAGTCCTGGCGTCAGTGACCAGTTCCTCGCCCGTCATCGTGCCATCGCCGGCGAAGTGGTTGAAGAGCACCGTCTCGCCGTCGAAGAGCCAGTAGTCGTTACCCGGCAGCGCCAGATCCGAGGCCTGCCGACGGGGCAGCCAACGAACCTGCTCACCGGACTTGATGTTGTGCCCGCTGGTGACGTCGTACTCGAAGCGGATGTAGTCGCTGATCGGCTCGGAGACGATCCGGGCGCGGCGTACCTCCACCCCGCGGATCGTCGTCCGGGCCATGAGGTCGAACCATGACTGCCACCGCTCTGCGGGATCGAAGCGACTCCCACTGTTCCACTCCTCGAAGTCGGCGTCACGGGCGTACCCGTCGCGCATTTCGAGGTGCACGGCTGACCGCCGTGCGGAGCGGAACAGATCCTCAAACGCCGCCGCCACCGTTGACCTCCGGGAAGAACTGCATCATCCGTCGGGGGAATTCGATCACAGTCTCGTGGTCGGGGAGGTTGAGCTGGGCGAGGCGGGCAGCGTCGGTGACCTTCCACCCCTGGAGGAGGTAGTTGCCGGTCTCGTCGTCGAGGTACACGGTGGGGCTGCCGTTGTTGGGGCTGTTGGGGTCCTTGCCGAGCATGTGCAGTGCCATGGCTGTGCCTCTCTCGATCGGGGGAGGTGCTGTGACTGAGCTTGCACGCTCCGCTGTCGAGATCGCCATGAGTATGCAGGAACTTGCGGTATCGAACCGGGCTGCTGCACACCGCGGCACTGGGGGCTGGACGTCGTAAGCGAACCCTCGGGCGAATGCCGATCATCACATCGCTAGGATCCACTGACATCGGCACAGCATTCGCACAAGGGGGACCATGTTCAACAATGCGCGCCCGGCGGCAATAGCCATGGCGGTCGCAGCGGCCTTCGCCATCACGCCCGCCACCGCCAACGCGGCCACAGCGCCCGCCTACAAGCAGGCGTGCTGGGACGGCAGCCTCCAGGCCGCTGGGCACTTCGGCGTTGTACCTGACGCTCACCGCGCCGGCCAGAAGCTGGACGTCTCGACGCCGATCAAGAACCGGGACTCCATCCGGCGATGGGCCCAGTACAGCCTCACCATCGACGCTGGGGACAAGTGGCGCACCGTCCCGCCCACCGTCTGGTGGCGGGTCGACAACAGCGGCTGGCACCAGATCCACTTCACCTGGCACCCCGGAAGCAAGACCTTCGACCCCATCTGGGACACCAATCAGCTGGGCATCGGGTTCTTCAACCCGGGCCAGACCCGCACCTTGGAAATCTCCACCAGCTTCGCCTGGAACGCCCACCCCGGCGAGTACGAGGCGTGGGAGGAGTTCTCAACGCCCTGGTGCACCACGGTCGGAGGCCGCTTGCAGCAGGGATTCTCCGCCTTGGCCTTCTACTACGACCCCTCTCACCCCAACTAGGTCAAGCTGAGCTGAACCTTCTGCCCCGAAACGGCGAGGCGCCCCGCAGCGACTGGTGGGGGCGCCTGCGAAGCCTGGTCAGGTCGGGGTGATGTTCTCGGCCTGGGGCCCTTCTGGCCCTGAGCGATGTCGAAGGTGACCTTCTCCTCCTGGTCGTAGCGCCCCTCTGGGCATGCGCTTCTGGGCCGACTGTCCTGCGATAGACGTGGGTCAGGTCGAGTGGATATCGATGGTCCGGCCGTCAGGGTCGGTGAGTAGGTGCTTGCCGGGTCCGAGCGGCGGCTTCGCGGTGGCACCGATGATTGCGAGACCAAGGCGCAGGATGCCGGTCTCTCGGCCCGGGCGGGCTGGGTAGATCTCGAAGACCGCCCCGTCCGCGAGAGTGGCCGCGTAGTGGCGGGGCCCCTGTCCGTGCTGCTCGGTCGTGAAGCACAGGCCGAGATCGCTGTAGAACGCTCGGCACTCTTCGAGCCGGGATGAGTACAGCACCAGGAGGGTCGCGCGGATGCTGCTCGGGTCGCTCATAGATCACCTGGCCGGGAAGATGAAGCGGATTTGGGCGTATCGCGACATGGGCCACACGGGTTGGGCAAGTTGTGACGCAATCCTGGGCCCGTGCGGCCTGTTCCCATCCTGCCCAGTGCAGTGTCACCCTCGCGCATCTCGGATGCACGAGTGGGGACCAGTTGCAGTCCTGTCGCTGGGCTGATCACCAACGCGCCCGCTTGGCCACGAGCTTGGACCTGCTGATAGCGCCGATCCATCCGGGGCGGCGATGCTCAGGCCTGTCGTCATCGCCGGGTGCTGTGTCGAGCTGGGCGTCACGACAGCACCCGGGGAGGGAGACGGAGACGGGGCGCAGTCCGCTGCGTAGGCTCCTGCGCCGTGCAGCGGCGCGGACGAGGGTGGGCCATGCGTGGGCGGCGAGTTCTCAGAGCCGAGCCGTTGCGATGAGGCGTCGCAGCGTGGCGTGGGCGGGTGGGCCCCAGGTGGGCTTGCCGCCGGGGCGGCCGTGGTCACCGGCGGCTCCGATGAGGATGCCGCCGAGGGCGCGCATCACCGCCCAGCCGCGGGCGCGGCGCAGGGTCGCGGCGTCTGCGGCGGGCTGGTAGGCATCGTGGAAGCGGGTGACGGCTCCGTCGGGCAGCAGTGTCCAGGGGGCGGCGAGGTCGCAGGCAGGATCGCCTGCGCAGAGTTCGCCGAAGTCGATCACGCCGCTGAAGGTGCCGTCCGCGGTGAGGACGTTGGCCGGATGCAGGTCCCCGTGGATCCACAGCGCCGGGCCCTCCCAGTTGGGCGCGGCGGAGGCGTCGTCCCAGACTGCGCGGACGGCGTCCGGGTCGGGGATCAGCCCCAGCTCGGTGGCCGAGGCGAGCCCCTCGATGAACCCATCGCAGTGCTCGGCCAGAGGCCCCCCGCGGCCTTGACAGCTGGTGGGTGCTCCGTCTGGCGCGGGTTGGTGAAGAGCCGTCAGGAAGGCGGCCAGGGTGTCGGCCCCCTCCTCCGCGCTGGTGACGGGGACGCGGTCGGCGGGAGCGCCAGGCACCCAAGTGGTGACGATCCAGGGTCGCGGGAACCGTTTTGAGGGCTCACCGAGGCGTTGCGGGACGGGGATCGGCAGAGGAAGGTCTGGAGCAAGAACGGGCAGCCAGGCGTGCTCTTTTCGCAGCAGCTCGTCCGCAGACTGCGTTGCCCAGGGAAGCCGGACGGCGAGGTCGTCACCGAGCCGCCACAGCTGGTTGTCCCAGCCACGCGCGCCGAGCCTCAAGGGGCGATCGGCCAGGTCCGGGTGTTGCTCGCGCAGCAGGTCCCGGACCAACTCCGCTGTGATCTCTATCCCGGTACGGATCATGCGGAGCAACGATAGTCGGTAGGCGACGCGGCCGTTCCTCCCTGTTCGGCTTGCGGCTCCTTCGGGTGAGCTTCCTCACCTGATCTTGCCGAAGCGGCAATCCGAGACCGTCACGGCGACGGGCTCAATCGCGGCCGTCATGACCGTGGTCGCCACCGACCCCACGCTGCGGGTCAGTCACAGGGCGCTGCGCAATCTGCGGACCCTCCACAGTTCCAGACTTCAAATGAGGCTGTGCCATCCGGCTCGGCCTTCCCCTCTGCCGATCAACCCCAATAGGGTGTGCAGCCGACCAAGGGGGGCCTGGTGGGACTCATTTCCGACATACTGCTGAACGGGCGGGACGTGATCCTGCTGTGGCTGCTTGCGGCTGTACTCATCGGCGAGATCGCTACATGGGCCGCGCCGAAGGGCACACGCCCGTGGAACCACGCACTCGTCGCAGTGACAGTCAGCGCGACGCTTGTCCTCATACCGGTACTGGCATTCGGGCCGGGGGCATTCGACTGAGGTTCTCTCACAGAAATGATCTTTCGAAGTGGCCTGTCGCGCTGGACAGCATCACACCCCAGGAGGGATGTCGAACGGGTCATACGTCTCGGGTATGAAGCAGCCGTAGTCCTGTAGCGGTTGCGGATCGTTCAGCACGATCTGCTTGCGCTCGCCCGCAGGTGAAAGTCCGTCTGAGCGGTTCAGAATCCGCTGACCGGGGAGTCCGGCGGACGCTGGTGCGTCGGCTGCGAGTCGACCGAAACGGTCCAGCAGAGCCCATGCGGCGTCGTAGACATCGCGGATGTCCTCGACTGCCCTCTCCTCGGTGATTTCAGGGGAGGCTTCGCGGTACGCCGCGCGGGCCGAAGCGACAAAGCGCTCCCGATCGACGATCACTACGTCCTGGCGCGTCCGAACGCTGATCGTCATCCCCGCCGTCGGGGCCCGCATCTCATTCACCGGCCCACGGTACTGCGTTGGAAGCGTGACCGACCTCGGAGTCTCCCTCGGTCACGGCCGGCAGGGCACGCCCCGGTTCTGAGATCTGCCGGGTATTCGGTTCAAGAGCGGGAGTTCACCAGTGGGCGGGAAGCGCCGGGATGTGGTCGCCGTTGCCTGCCAGGGCGCGCGTACCTGTCCGCGTTCGACGCGGGTTGCGCGAAGCGCTGACGACCCGGTCGGCGGCTACGCAGCGCGCAGGGTTCTGGCTGTGGTCGAGCAGGCCCCGAACCGAAGTCGGGCGGGAGTTGGCCGAGGCTCTCGCCGGCGACGCCGGTGATCAGATCAGCCGGAGCTGGGTCGGCTCCGGGGGCTCTGCGGCTTCCTCGCTCAGGGCCGGAGCGGTTGCGCGTCGGAGCCCCTGGGTGGGGCCGATGCCGTATTCGGTGGCGAGGTCGTGGACCTGGCGGGTGATGCGGCGCTGGTACCAGGTGGGGGCGTAGGCGCCCTGGCGGTAGAGCGCCTGGTAGCGGCGGACCAGGTCGGGGCGGTGTTCGGCGAGCCACTGGAAGTACCACTCGCGGGCCCCGGGGCGCAGGTGCAGGACCAGTGGGGTGACGGAGGTCGCGCCCGCGGCGGCGATGGCGTGGACGGTGGCCCGCAGCTGTTCGGGCGAGTCGGAGAGGAACGGGAGCACCGGGGCCATCAGCACGCCGCAGGGTATGCCGTGGTCGTTCATCGTGCGGCAGACCTCCAGGCGTTTGACGGGGGAGGGGGTGCCGGGTTCCACGCTGCGCCACAGGTCCTGGTCGGTGAGGCCGATGGAGACGGCGACGGAGACCTCGGTGACCCGGGCGGCCTGTTCGAGGATCGGCAGGTCGCGCAGGATGAGTGAGCCCTTGGTCAGGATGGAGAACGGGTTCGCCCGGTCGCGCAGCGCGGTCAGGATGCCGGGCATCAGTCGGTAGCGGCCCTCGGCGCGCTGGTAGCAGTCCACGTTGGTGCCCATGGCGATGTGGTCGCCCGCCCAGCGCGGCGCGGCGAGTTCGCGGCGCAGCAGCTCGGCGGCGTTGACCTTGACGACGATCTGGCTGTCGAAGTCGTGCCCGGTGTCCAGGTCGAGATAGCTGTGGGTGCTGCGCGCGAAGCAGTAGACGCAGGCGTGGGTGCAGCCCCGGTACGGGTTGACGGTCCAGGCGAACGGCATCCGGGAGGCGCCGGGTACCCGGTTGATGATCGACCGGGCGCGCACCTCGTGGAAGGTGATGCCGCGGAACTCCGGGGTGTCGAAGGTGCGCGTCACCGTGTCGAGGCCGAACAGCGCCGCCGTGGCCGTGCCGGCGGTGCCGTCGGCACTGAGATTCTGCCAGCGCATGGCGTCTCCTCTGAGTCTGTGTGTCCGGCCCCCGGAGTCAAGAATAGAACACATGAGCGATTATGCCTCCATGGCCTGCCGTGCCAGACTCTTGGGATGGCTGACGATGATCCGTACCTGTGGCTGGAGGACGTGACCGGCGAGCAGGCCCTGGACTGGGTGCGCGCCCGCAACGAGGAGTCGACCGGGCGGTTCGCCACCGGCCCGGCCTTCGACGCTCTGCGCCAGAGCCTGCGTGACGTGCTGGACGCGGACGGGCGCATCCCCTATGTGACGCGGCGCGGCGGGCACCTCTACAACTTCTGGCAGGACGCCGAGCATCCGCGCGGCCTGTGGCGGCGCACCACCCTGGACGAGTACCGCACCGACGCCCCCGCCTGGGACGTGGTCCTGGACGTCGACACGCTCGCCCGGGACGAGGACGAGAACTGGGTGTGGCACGGCGCCACCGTGCTGCGGCCGGGGCACCGGCTCGCCCTGGTCGAGCTCTCCCGCGGCGGCGCGGACGCCTCCGTGGTCCGGGAGTTCGACATCGAGGAGCGCCGGTTCGTCAAGGACGGCTTCGCCCTCCCCGAGGCCAAGAGCCGGGTCGGCTGGATCGACGCCGACCGGGTCTACGTCGGCACCGACTTCGGCGAGGGCTCGCTGACCGACTCGGGCTATCCCAGGCTGACGAAGGAGTGGCGCCGCGGCACCTCGCCGGACCAGGCGGTGACGGTCTTCGAGGGCCGGTCCGACGACGTCTCGGTGGGCGCGTACCACGATCCGACGCCAGGGTTCGAGCGCGACTTCGTCTACCGGTCGATCGACTTCTACCGCAGCGAGCTCTATCTGCGCCCGGCCGAAGGCGACTTGGTGCGGGTGGACGTCCCCGAGGACGCTGAGACGTCGGTGCACCGGGAGTGGCTGCTGGTACGGCCCCGTTCACCGTGGCAGACCGGCGGCCGGGAGCATCCGGCGGGCGCGCTGCTGGCCATCGGCTTCGAGGAGTTCCTGGCCGGCGGCCGGGACTTCACCACCGTCTTCGAGCCGGACGCCCGTACCTCCCTGGAGGGCTACAGCTGGACCCGGAACCACCTGCTGCTGACCGTTCTGCGCGATGTCACCAGTGAGCTGCGGGTGCTGACCCCGGCCGCCAACGGCCCCTGGACCTCTGCGCCGCTCCCCGGGACGGTGCCGCTGGGTGCGGCCGCGATCGTCGACACCAGTCCGGAGGACGACGACGAGTTCTACGTTGTCACCAGCGGTTTCACCACCCCGCCGACGCTCGGCCGGGGCGTCGTCGGCGGCGAGGTCGCGGTGCTCAAGCGGGCGCCGGCCTTCTTCGACGCCGAGGGGATGAGCGTCGAACAGTACTTCACCGCCTCCGAGGACGGCACGCAGATCCCCTACTTCGTCGTCCGCCCACGGGAGGGGAGTGGCGCCGGCGGCGCCCGCACCCTGCTCACCGGCTACGGCGGCTTCGAGGTGTCGCTCACGCCGGACTACCTCGGCGTGATCGGCCGCGGCTGGCTGGAGCGCGGCGGGACCTACGTCCTGGCCAACATCCGCGGCGGCGGCGAGTACGGACCCGAGTGGCACACCCAGGCGGTCAAGGCAGGGCGGCACAAGGTCTACGAGGACTTCGCGGCCGTCGCCTCCGACCTGGTCCGACGAGGCGTCACCACCCCTGCGGAGCTGGTGATCCAGGGCGGCAGCAACGGCGGGCTGCTGATGGGCGTGATGCTCACCCGCTACCCCGAACTGTTCGCGGCCGTCGCCGCCCAGGTCCCGCTGCTGGACATGCGGCGCTACCACCGGCTGCTCGCCGGGGCCTCCTGGACGGCCGAGTACGGCGATCCGGACGACCCCGTCGAGTGGGCCTGGATCAGCGATTACTCGCCGTACCACAACCTCCGTGCGGAGCCCGGCTATCCGCCGGTCCTGTTCGCCACCTCCACCCGGGACGACCGGGTGCATCCGGGCCATGCCCGCAAGATGGCCGCCCGGATGCTGGCCCTGGGCCACACCGTCCACTACTACGAGAACACCGAGGGCGGCCACGGCGGCGCCTCCAACAACGAACAGGCCGCCTTCAAATGGGCGCTGGTCCTCGACTACCTCTGGACCCACGCCGGCCCGGACCCGGCGCCGGTCGCTCCCTGACCGTGCGGGGCCATGCGCGACGGCCGCACCCGCACCGTTGCCGAGCTTTGATCTGGAGAGGTGGCCAGGGAGGTGGGGAGCTCTTCCTGTCCGCCTCCACGGCCACCGGCACGGGACGGCACGCCGCCGGGGTCTCAAGACGCGGCAAGGGTCAGCGCGGTGGCTATGCTCACGAAGGTGATGGCGAGGCCGTAGGCGATCGTCCCCAGGACGGACAGGGAACCGCGCCACCAGGGCAGCTCGCCGGCGTCCAGGAGATACCGCGCCCGGCGTGATACCCGCACTGCAGGGAGCCCCAGCTGCTTCGCCTGGATTCGGACTGCTTTGCCGACGAACTGGTAGCTCGCGAGGTCGGTCAGGCCCAGGCGGACGCCGCGCGAGTCCACGACCACCAGCACCTCGACGCTGCTGCCCTTGCTCGGGATCACGAAACTGGTGACGCGCTTGAGCCGGCGCAGATCGATGGTGCGTTCCCCGGTCGAGGTACGTCCGGTGATCAGGCGGTGGTTCGGGCCGTGAACGCGCGGCACCCCCTTGGCCTTGCACCGGGCCGGAAACGCGGCGGTGAGAATGCCCGCGAACAGCGCGAGGAAGAACACGGCGACCGACGGGTCCGCGGTGGGGCGGACCAGCAGGGCCGGCCCGACGATGCACGCGACAAGCACACCCATGTAAACCGCACCGCTGCTGCGCGCCCGTCGCACTGCCTGCTCGGGCGGCACCCCCATGTTTCAGCGCCCAGCGAACTCGGACCCCGGACGGGTGAATCTGATGGACGGCGAAAGAGTTTTGAACTACCTTCCAACTATGAGTCCGAACCCTCAGGTAACGTTCTCCGAGCTCATCCAGAGACCCGTAGACACCGTCGCCAAAATGGACCGAGCACCTCGCCACGGCATCCGCCTCACCCGCCGAGGAGACGAAGACCTCTACCTCACAACCGCAGCCCGGGCCGAGCAGGTCGTAGAGATCGTCGACTCCACCACCCGCATGTTCGTCGCTCTCATAAAGAGCGACCCAGTCGCCGTCGACCTCCTTACCAACGTGTTCCCCGAAGCCTTCCCCTGGGTCCGATTCCTGCCCACCGAAGCAGTCCGCGAGTTCCTCATCGAACTCGTCGACACCGCAAGGGCCAGCACCTCCCTCGGACTCATCGACCCCATCGCCACCGTCATCACGGCCTGGAAGCACACAGCCGAGGTCTACTCCGACCCCGAGCTCTTCGCAGCCTTGACCGCTGACGGCGGCGCTGATCTCGGCCGTGTCACCCTGCCCGAGGTGGATGACGAGTGACTGGAAAGAGAGGCGAGCGGGCCGCACCCCCTCCAGGGGCGGGTGAGTACGACGTCCGATTCGCCAGCAACGAGGCCGGCAAGGGCTGGGACACCGGCCAACCTTGTCGGGGCCTGGCGTGAGATGCGCACCAATCCGGGCCCGACGGTACAAACACCCCGGCATTCCCGACTGAAGTACAAGCTGGCCGATGGTACGTACAAGGGCAGGAGCTGCCCGCAGTGGCAGATCGAGGTCACTGGCGGTGGTCGCATCTGGTATCTGCTCGATGTCGATCGCAAGACCTGCTGGATCAACTACGCAGGCGTCGGACATCCCAAGGCAACCGACTGAGAACGCGCGAAGCGCCCGTCACCGACGGGTCGCTCGACCTCCGGCGTGAGTCCAGAGGCAGTCGAGGACCAGCGCCCACTACGCCGCATCCCGCCGCCCGAACGGGCTTCGGCGGTGCGCCGGTGACCCCCTGACGATGCGTCAGGGGGTCACCGCCGTCAGGACGATCAGACCGTCCCGACGCCGTTCGAGTAGCTCTTCATGTAGAAGGTGCCGAAGCCGTTCTCGACCGGATCGCCGGTGGTGTTGATGCAGTGCAGGATGCCCCCGCCGCCCGGGCCGTTCAGGCAGACCGTCATCAGGTCGGTGAAGACGACGCCGGGGGTGTCCGGGACCTCGTAGGCCCGGTCGGTGTAGATGTTCGCCGACAGGTCGAAGTAGCAGTAGCTGCCCAGGCCCCAGGCCAGGTGGTCGGTGACCTGGTCGGCCACCTTGTAGGAGGCGTAGCCGTTGGTGGAGCCGTGGACCCACGCGGACTGGGTGGGGACGTCGTACGGGTGCTCGTTCTGGAAGAAGTAGGTACGGCCGTGGTTGCCGTTCCAGAGCACCTCGTACTTCTGGTAGTGCTCAACTGCCAGTCCGTAGGCGGTGACCCGGTCGCCGTTGACGAGGAAGCCGGTGTCGGCCGGGTTGACCGACCAGCCGACGGTGCCGGCGTTGCCGTGGTCGGCGCGCCAGAGCCAGAGGTTGTCGCAGACCACGTCGTTGCTGTCGATCTGGATGCTGACCGTGGCGCCGCCCGCGAGCGCGCCGCCGATGCGGGCGTAGACGTCGAAGAGGACGGTGGGGTTCTCGCTGTGCCTGGTGCGGCAGGAACCGTGGCCGACCCGGAGCAGCACCGGGGAGTCGGCCGATGCCGCCTCAAGGAGCAGGCCGGCGACGGTGACGCCGCCGACGTCGGCGACCTCGATCAGCGAATTGCCGTTCGTGGCCTGGAGCGTGGCCAGTCCCAGGCCGAGGACGACGGTGCCCGGGCGGTTGACCCGCAGGGGGGCGGAGAGGGCGTAGACGCCGGGAGTGAACAGCACATGCTGGCCCCGGTCCAGGGACCGGTTGATGGCGGCGGCGGAGTCCCCGGGCCGGGCCACGTGGAACCGGGACAGCGGGACGCTCTGTCCGGCTGCCCGGCCGCCGGCCCAGGTGGTCCCGGTGGAGTCGCGGCGCAGCGCGGGGACGAAGACGCGGTACGAGCCGTCGTGCGCCACCGTGACGAACGGCTTCTCGCGGACGACCGGGGTCTGATCGACCACGGTCCAGGCCGGGTTGGGGAAGTGCTGGGCGGGGGCGCCCTGGGTGCCGACGAAGACCATGTTCCAGTTGGAGCCGGTCCAGCTGCCGAAGGTGTCGTTGCGGGACAGCCACTGCTGCTGCGAACCGGAGTCGACCTGGCCATCCACCACACTGTCGGCGAGGAACCCGCCGCTGGACCAGCGGTTTCCGGGCGGGCTCGGCCACAGCGTCATGTTGCCCTTGATGTGGGCGCGGCGCATCGGGCCCGCCTGGGCGACCGCCCAGCGCTCCAGGCCGTCCGGCGGGACGATGCACAGGTTCTCGGCGGCGCGCCAGAAGTTCTGGGTGCCGTTGCCGCCCAACCACTGGGCGTCGACCGTGACATGACCGTTGATCACCACATCGTCGGGGCTGTCGCCCAGCCCGAGCACATGGGTGTAGAAGCCGACGTTGATGTCGACGTTGTAGGTGCCCGGCTTGAAGGCCAGGGCGTACCGCTCGGTGCCGAACTGGTTGGACTGCTGAGTGTTGAACACAGCGTCGACCTGGGCCTGGATCGCCGCATCGCCCATGGACGGGTCGAAGACGAGGACGTTGGCGCCCAGGTCGTCGGCTCCGCGGGCGGGTGACGCGGCGAAGGCCGCCTCGGTGGCGAGGTTGCCGACCAGTGGGATAGCGGCGGCTACGGCCGCACTGCGCAGCACGGTACGGCGGTTGGGTCTGGCGGACATGGCTCTCCCTGGCGTGGTGGATGGGGAGGATGGTGCGGGTGTTGCCTGAGCAACAAGAGAGCGCTCTCAGGAGGGAAGTCAAGCAGCTGGGGTGTGCACCGTCAATGGTCTGTAAGCAGGTGGGCCAAGGCGGTTCGGATGTCTTCAGTTCATGAAGTGATCGACAGCGCTGCGCCGCCGACCGTCCGGTCGGCGGCGCAGCGTGCAGGGACTACTTCCCCGCCCCGACCGGGTCGACGGTGACGGCGGAGCCGGGCTTGCTGCCGACGGGGATGTTGATGCTCAGTGACATGGTGTGGGAGTGGGTCTCGTTGGGCGGCGTGACCACCAGGCTGTGGAAGGTGACGCCGCTGCCGCCGGTGTTGTTCGGCGGGTAGTGCAGGGTGAAGCGGGTGGCCTGGCCGGGCCGCAGGACGACGGTGGGCACGGCCACGCTGCTGCGCGCCGCGCTGATCGTGCCGTCCGCGCCCTTGAGGTCCACGCCGGGGAAGCCGTGCATGGTGCAGCTGGCGGAACCGGTGTTGGTGAGATTGATCAGCACCTCGCCCTCCGCCATTCCGCCCGAGGCGGAGAAGGACAGCTGCGCGGTCCGGCAGACGGCGGGTGCGGTAGCGGCGACGGGTGCTCCCGCCGCGGCGGTGGCGGAGGCGCTCGGGTCCGTCGCGGCCTGGCCGCCGGAGGAGCTGCCCGCGGAGGTGGGGCTCGCCGTCGGGGTGCCCGCGGAAGCGCCGGCGCTCGGAGCTCCGGCGGCGGCGCTCCCGCTGCCCGTGCTGCCCGTGCCGGCACAGGCCGTGAGCGCGAGGCCGGCGGCCACACTGACAAGGGCGACTGCCGAGATCTTCCGAACGCGCATCGTGTCTCCTCCTGAACCGGTGCCTGCCCGTGGCGAGCAGGCTCTTCCGTCTGTCCGTCCTTCTGTCCTGCTGGACACCGGCCGCCACCAGCGCAGTTGCCAGGTACGGGACACCCGGACACGGCTGTGACAGTCGAGTGGACGCTTCGTGACATGTCCAGACGACCCGGGTGTCGGGACTGCGGTGTGCCGGGTTGCGCGGAAAGGGCTGCAAGACCAGGTGGGACGCCCTAGCGTGCTGTGGCATGGACACAACTTCTCCGCAACCGAAGTCCTCTGTCCCGAATCTGGCGTGGTCGGAAGAGTTGCTCGCCGACGCCCGGGCCGCGCTGCTCGCGGCGCTGGAGACGGCAGATGCGGTGCTGCACCGGGCGAGCGGTGACCAGTCGGCCTTCCAGGTGGACCTCGACGAGATCCGGCGGATGCCGACCGCGGTCGCCGACGCCCGCACCCGTGTCTACCGCACCGGCACCGTCCGCACCAACTTCGCCTGGGAGGACGCCCGCGGCCATGTCGAGGCGCTGGCCGGGCTGTTGACCCGGCAGCCGCCGGCCTTCCCCCCGGTGACGCTCACCAGGGCCGTCCTGGAGGCCGCGGCGCTGGCGTTCCACCTGCAGGACAGTTCCGAGCCGCTGACCGTCCGACTGGCCCGCGCCGCCGGGCTCTGGGCCACCGAGGCGGCCTATGAGGTGGATCTGACCACCGCGGTCTCGCCGCAGGACGCGACCGGTGCGCTGGCGCGCCGACGGGAGATGGTCGAGACCTTCGACCGGGCCGGTATCAGCCTGCTGGAGGACCGCCGCGGCCATCCGCTGGCGCTCCGGCTCGAACGCACCACCCTGGACGAGACCGGGGTGAACCTCACCCGGACCATCGGGAAGCTCCTGCCCGCCAACGCCAGCCTGGGGGTCTACACAGTCCTGTCCGCCGCCGCGCACAGCCGCACCTGGGCCGCCGCAGCCAACGGCGGCCCCGTCCCGGGCAGCGGCGGCTGGGGACGCCTGGAGTCGCAGCCCTCCACCACCGTCCAGGCCGTGATCACCACCCTGGTCACCCTGGAGTACTGGGTCCGCACCTGGGGCGCCTTCGCCGGACTCGCGACGTCGGAGGTGGCCGACCGGATCGCCGGATTTACCGGCCGGTTCGCCCTCCAGTTGCGTGACCGACACCTGAACTGACGATTGATCAATCAAGAACGGAGTCCGCTCACCGACCTTTTATATGTCGGCAACACGTTCGTCACAGACCGGCAAGCTCGATGAGTCCTGATGGCGGCTGGCCCGTGATTTTCGCGGACCGGTTGCGTACAGAACGGCGGTGACGGGGTGCAGGAGAAGGACAGACTGCGTGTGCTGTCGGTCTACGAGGGGTTCTTCTCCGGCGGGGCCCGGATGCTGCACACCGACGCCGTGATCGGACTGCACGAGGGCGGCGGCCAGCGCCACAGCGTGCTGAGCATCCACGGCGAGATGCACCGCGAGGCGACCCGCCAGCGGATGGAGGACGACGCCTGCTACGCCAGGCTGACCGCCGCCGGCGTGCCGGTCACCTCGCTGGACCGGCACGCGGACCCGGGCGGCGGGCTGCAGTCCACAGCAGGTCCGCAGTCCACAGCAGGTCCGCAGTTCAGCACGGCGGAGCTGGCCGCCACCGCCCGTCTGGCCGCCGAGGCCGACGTCGTGCTCTCGCTGAAGGAGCAGCCCCTCGGCCTGCTCAACCAGGCCGTCCCCGCGCACCGCCCGGTGGTGGTCTGCCTGCACCGCTCCGACCCGGAGAACCAGGGACCGGCCCTGGACGACCTGCGGGCCGCCGTCGCCGCAGGCCGGGTCGCCGCCTGCGTCTGCTGCGCGGAGTCCACCCGGGACGCCTATGTGGCGGCCGGCGTCCCGGCCGGGCTGATGCACGTCATCCCCAACGGGGTGGACCTGCTGCGGTTCCGGCCGGACCCGGTCCGCCGGGTACTGCTGCGGGCGTCGCTGCGGATCCCGCCGACCGCCCCGGTGATCGTCTTTGCCGCCCGCTACGCCGAGATGAAGAACGTGCCGCTGTTCCTCCGGGCCGCCCGCGCCTACCTGCGGCGCGAGCCCCGCGCACGACTGCTGCTCTGCGGGGCCGGGATGACCGCCGAGAACCCGGGGCTGCTCGCCGACATCGCGGCGGCCTTCGCGGACCGGCCCCGGCTGGCCGGACGGCTGTCGCTGCTCGGCGTGCGCCTGGACATGGAGGCCGTCTACGCGGCCGCCGACGTGGTGTCGCTCACCTCGTCCAACGGGGAGGCCGCCCCGCTGTGCCTGATCGAGGGCATGATGTGCGGCGCCGTCCCGGTCGCCACCGACGTGGGCGACTGCGTGTCGATCGTGGCCGGGCACGGCTTCGTCACCCAGCCCGACCCCGAGGCGATCGCCGCCGCCTGGTCCGAGGCGGCGGCCCGCCGCACGGAGCTCGCCCCGTTCCTGGCCAACAGCCGCGAGCGCTTCAGTCGCACCCGCATGGTCGCCTCCTACGCCGCCCTCCTGGACCGCGTCCACCGCGAGGCGGGCCGAGTGGCCCTGCACTGAGCGGCGGTGGGCGCAGGTGCCGCGCGCTACGCCTTGGCGGCCTTGGCCGCCTTGGCTGCTGCCTTCGCCGCCTGCTTGAAGGCCCGGACCTGGTCCAGCGACTCCGGCCCGGTGATGTCCGCGACGGAGCGGAAGCTGCCCTTCTCCCCGTAGGGCCCAGCCGCCTCGCGCCAGCCCTTGGGCCGGACGCCGAGCTGCTTGCCGAGCAGGGCAAGGAAGATCTGTGCCTTCTGCTTGCCGAAGCCCGGCAGGCCGACCAACCGGTCGAGCAGCTCCGGCCCGCTGCCGGCGTCCCGCCACACTGCGGTCGCGTCACCGTCGTAGTGCTCGTCCAGGAACGCGCACAGCTGCTGGATCCGCTTGGCCATCGCACCGGGATAGCGGTGCACCGCCGGCTTCAGCGCGCACAGCGCCGCGAACGCGTCCGGGTCGTAGGCCGCGATCAGGTGCGCGTCCAGGTCGTCGCCGCCGAGACGCTCCAGCAGCGTGTACGGGCCGCTGAACGCCCACTCCATCGGCACCTGCTGGTCCAGCAGCATGCCGATCAGCGCCGCCAGGGGGCTGCGACTGAGCAGCGCGTCGGCATCCTGGTTCTGCGCGAGGCGGAGGGCGGTCGCCATGGCGGACTCCTTCGTTCGACCGTAGACGGTTCCCGTTCCCGACCATTCTCCGCGTGACGCTGTCGCTGCGCGCGACCGACGCTCCGGGGGTCGTGCACCTTGGGAGCTGGCAAAGGCCCCGTGTCACCAACTGCAGCAGCTCCGGGACCGGTCGCTGCAGGGCGATGGTACGCAGCAGCCGTCCGGCGTCGTTGCGGGGAGCCTGGGTCGCGTCGGGACCGCTCTGGGGGTGGAGTTCGGACGGTTCTTCGTTGGCGTTGGCGGAAATGGCGCGTGCCACAGATTCCTCCTGATGTGGGTGGGTGGTGCTGGATGGGATGGAGCCGCCTGTAGGGCGGGATCGGTTGACGGTCCGTCAGGAGGGATCCACCTGGTTCTGTCGCCCGGCGGAGTCCTTTGCCCCGCTTGACAGTTGGGGGGAATCCACCGCCTGGCCGGGAGCCCGCGCTGACGCGGCCTCCATTCACCAGCCTGCGATCGTCACCCGATAGCGCCACCGGCGTGAACCATTCGGGCGACGGCATCGCCTCATCCGTCACACCAGCACCACCCGCCCCAGGTTTCCCTGTTCGCGGTACTGCTCCGTCAGGTCCGGGGTTTGTCGTGCGGCCGAGCCCCCTTCCAGCAGCCGTCGGACTGGTGCGTGTTCGCTCCCGATGGCTCGCCGTACTCCTCCGTGGGGCACGACGGTTCGTTGCGGGCTGGGGTGGCTCGCTCCGCTCGCGGCAACCACGAGGAGCGGAGGGGGTGATGGGGCGTGCGTTGCCGGGTGCGGGCGTGGGGGTTGCAGAAACGTTCCTGCGGCCGGTGGCGCGGGGTTTCGGGTCACTGACCCTACTTTGGGGTCACTCGATTTCGGGCATATCCGACATAACGGACAGCATCTGTCGGACGAGTGACCCGAACGTATAGCCAGTGACCCGAAAACCCCACGCCACCGGCCGCAGAATCGTTTCGCCAACCACCCCCCCCGGCCGGAAGGGCACCGCCCGCGGCCCGGCAACGCACGCCCGCCGCCCTCCCCGCTCCTCGTGGTTGCCGCGAGCGCAGCGAGCCACCCCGGCCCGCAGCACACCATCGCGCCCCATGGAAGTGACGGTCAGTCATCGGGAGCAAACGCGCACCCCGCACCCTCTGCCGGACGGGGGCTCGGCCGCACCACGCAGGGCACCACCGCACCACCGCACCACCCGACCCCGACCGTCCCGCGTCAGCCTTCCCGTCGGCGGCTGCCCGGGCCGGGGTGCACCCGGAGCCGTGGGCGGTCGCCGAGGTCGTGGCCGGCCTCGCAGGTCACTGACACGCGCACCGGCGCGCCGCAGTCCGCGTGGACGGGGATCGCCGGTGGACCCTGCGGGTCGGCGAGGTGGCGGTCGCCCCAGCCCATGAAGGCGAGCAGGATCGGCATCAGCTCCCGCCCCGCGCGGCTGAGGCGGTACTCGTGGCGCTCGCGGGAGCCCTCGGTCCGATAGGCGGAGCGGATCACCAACTCCGCGTCGACCAGGGCCGCAAGCCGCTTGGACAGCACATTGCGGGCGATGCCCAGGTGCGAGGTCAGGTCGTCGAAGCGGCCGACGCCGTTCGCCACGTCGCGCAGCACCAGCAGCGTCCAGCGGTCGCCGACCAGCGCCAGCGTGCGCGCGATCGAGCAGGTCTCGCTGTCGAAGGCGCTGTACTCCGGAACCGCCCAACCCGTGCTGCTGCTCATGGTGTGATGCTACCAAGCTGGGTTGCATTGAGGAACTCAGCTGGCCTAGCGTGGCTGTGCAGCCCGAACACCGAGCGGACGAACGAGGGGCCACGATGATGACCGGTACCGACCAGACGGAGAAGACGCCGCAGACCGTCCGGGAGCGTGCGTACAGCTGGTCCGATCCGATGGAGACGGCCGGGATCGCCGCCGGTCTCAGCGGGATGGAGTTCTTCGCCGCGATGCAGCAGGGCCTGGTCCCGCCGCCGCCGATCCTCAACACCCTGGACTTCGACGGCATCTCCTTCGACGAGGGCCGTGTCGAGTTCAAGCTCACGCCCAAGGAGTTCCACTACAACCCGATCGGCTCGGTGCACGGCGGGGTGTTCGCCACCCTGCTGGACTCGGCCTGCGGCTGCGCCGTGCACACCCGGCTCCCCGCCGGCGTCTTCTACACCAGTCTCGACCTCTCGGTGAAGTTCCTGCGCCCGGTCTCGGTCGCCACCGGTGCGATCACCGCGGTGGGCTCCGTGGTCCACCTCGGCCGCCGTACCGCGCTGGCCGAGGCCCGGCTGGTGGACGCCGCGGGCAGGGTCTGCGCCACGGCGACCAGCAGCTGCCTGATCATGCGCCCCGGCGACTGACCCCGCCCGACTGCGACGGCCCCGCCGCGTCAGCCCGCGCGGTCCAGCACCGCCGCGCGAGCCGATTGTGCGTCCTCGGCGGCGAGGGCCAGGGCGGCCAGGGCCCGGCACTCCTCCAGCGTGCGCTCCGCCAGGGCGGCGCGCACCTCGCCCAGGCAGGACGGGGCGGCCGAGAGGCTGGTCACGCCGAGCCCGACCAGGACCAGGGCCAGCAGTGGGTCCGCTGCGGCTTCGCCGCAGACGCCGACCGGGCGGCCGCGCCGTTCGCCCGCCTGCGCCGTCATCCGGACGAGGTCCAGCAGGGCGGGCTGCCAGGGGTCGAGCAGCTCGGCGAGGGAGCCGAGGGTGCGGTCCGCCGCGAAGGTGTACTGGGCCAGGTCGTTGGTGCCGATGCTGAGGAAGTCGCAGGCGTCGGCCATCGCCTCGGCGCGCAGCGCGGCCGCAGGGACCTCCACCATGGCTCCGGCGACCGACAGCCCGTGTGCGCGGACCCGTGCTGCGAAGTCCGCCGCCTCACGGGGCACCGACACCATCGGCGCCATCACCCACACCTCCGCGCTGCTCGCCGCTGCCGCGGCTGCGACAGCGGCGAGTTGAGTGTCGATCAGTTCGGGGTTGCGGGCTGCTGTGCGCAGCCCGCGCACGCCGAGCGCCGGGTTCTGCTCGTCGTCGGCGTTCGCGAAGGGAAGCGGTTTGTCGGCTCCCGCGTCCAGGGTGCGGACCACGACCCGGCGTCCGGCGAAGGCGTCGAAGACCTGACGGTAGGCGGCCGTCTGCTCGGCCAGGCCGGGTGCCTCCGCCCGGTCCAGGTAGAGGAATTCGGTGCGGAACAGGCCCACGCCCTCGCAGTCGGCCGACCCGGCGCTCGAAAGCTCCTGCAGCGCACCGAGGTTGGCGAGGAGTTTGACCGGGTGGCCGTCGGCCGTGCGTCCCGCGCCGTGGACTCGGCCGGCGCGTTCGCGTCGCTGCTGTTCGCGGGCGGCGGCGGAGGCCACCGCCTCGGGGGCGGGATCGAGCTGGACCGTGCCGGCTGCGGCGTCGACGAGGACCAGGCGTCCTTCGGTGAGGGCGGCCGTGTCGCCGCAGCCGACCACGGCCGGCAGGCCCAAAGCCTTGGCCAGGATGGCGGTGTGGCTGGTCGGCCCGCCGCGCCCGGTGACCAGGGCCAGGACCTGCGTCGGGTCGAGCAGCGCGGTGTCGGCGGGCGCGAGGTCCTCGGCGACCAGGACGAACGGATGGCCGGGCGTGGGCAGTCCGGGCATGGGCAGCCCCAGCAGCCGGGCGACGGCACGGTCGCGCAGGTCGTCCAGGTCCGCGGTACGTTCGGCGAAGTACCCGCCCGCCGCTTCCAGCGCGGCGCGGAACTCGCCGAAGGCGGCGTCCAGGCTGTGGGCGCCGTCACGGCCCTCATGGACCAGCTTCTCCACGCGCTCGGCGAGTACCGGGTCCGCCGCCATCATGCCCTGGGCCTCCAGGACCTCAGCGGCGGCGCCTCCGGCCGTCCGCGCGCGCGACTCCAGGTCCGCGACCACGTCGCGCAGCGCCGCGAGGGCGGCCTCCGCCTCGGCTGCCGTGTCGACGACAGTGCGGGGTTCGGGCAGTGGCGGCATCGGGGCCATTCGCGCCACCGGCCCGGTGGCGCTGCCGGTGCCGACGGCTATGCCGGTCAGCACCGAGGTCACGGCTGCTCCGGCGCGTCGAAGTCGTGCGCGACCAGCGTGGCCAGCTCCTCCAGCGCGTCCTCGGCCTGCGGGCCCTCCTCGGCGGAGAGGACCACGGTGTCGCCGTGGCGCGCGCCGAGTGCGAGCACCGAGAGCAGGCTGCGGGCGTCGACCGCGTCGCCGCCCTGCCGGGCGACCGTGACCCGGACCGGTTGGCGGGCGGCGGCCTGCACGAACAGGGACGCGGGACGGGCATGCAGGCCGCTGCTGGAACCTACGGCGACCGAGCGCTGGGGCATGGGAATCCCTCCAGGGACAGATCAAGGGGGCAGATGGGGGAGTTGGACGGGGCAGGTGGTGGAGCAGGGTGCACCGGGCCGGTGCCCGGCCCCGCGGGCCGGGGGAGCGCGCGGGGCCGGGCGGTTCGGGGTGGGGCGGGAGCCGGGCTCAGCCGACCAGCGCCTCGTGGTTGACGACGGGCTTGGCATCGGAGGCCGCGACCTCCGCGGCGTCCGTCGCCTCGTCGGCGACGTCGGAGCGGCCGATCTGCTTGGCTCCGATGACGCAGGCCGCTGCGACCAGCACACCGGCGGCGATGGCCAGCAGGTAGAGCCCGGGTCGGCCGATCAGGCCGATGACCCAGAGCCCGCCGTGCGGGGCCCTCGAGGTGGCGCCGAAGGCCATGGACAGGGCGCCGGTTGTCGCGCTCCCCACCATCAGCGAGGGGAGCACCCGCAGCGGGTCGGCCGCGGCGAAGGGGATCGCGCCCTCGGTGATGAACGAGGCGCCGAGCAGCCAGGCCGCCTCACCGGCCTTGCGCTCGCTCTCGCCGAACAGCTTCGGCCGCACCACGGTGGACAGCGCCATCGCGATCGGCGGCACCATGCCGGCCGCCATCACGGCCGCCATGACCTTCAGCTCGCCGCTGGCGAGGCTGCCGACACCGAAGGTGTAGGCGACCTTGTTGACCGGGCCGCCGAGGTCGAAGGCCATCATCAGCCCCAGCAGCGCGCCCAGCAGGATGGCGTTGGTGCCGGTGAGGCCGCCGAGCCAGTTGGTGAGCCCGCGCTGTGCCGCGGCGATCGGCTCGCCGATGACCACCAGCATCAGCACGCCCATGATCAGGGTGGAGACCAGCGGGACGACCACCACCGGCATGATGCCGGCGATCGCACGCGGCGGCTTGAACCTGGTCAGTCCGAGCACCAGGGCGCCGGCCAGCAGACCGCCGACCAGGCCGCCGAGGAAGCCGGCGCCGATCGCCGAGGCCAGCAGCCCGGAGACGATGCCGGGCACCAGGCCCTGACGGTCCGCCATGGCGTAGGCGATGAAGCCGGCCAGGATGGGCACCAGCATCGAGAACGCGGTGGCGCCGATCTTGAACAGCACTCCCGCGAACCCGGCCTGCGAGATGAGCTTGGACAGGTCGGTCACGCCCGGGTAGGTGTGGCCCTGGAACACCCCGCCGTTGACCTTCATGGCGACCTCGGCGCCGCCGAACATGAAGGCGAGCGCGATGAGGATGCCGCCCGCGGCGACGAACGGGATCATGTAGCTGACGCCGGTCATCATCCACTGGCGCAGGTGGGTGCCGAAGCGGGCCGCAGAGGAGCCGTGGTCCGACGGTGCGGGCGCACTCACGGGCGCTGCAGCGCTGCCGGAGGCAACTCCCGTCGCAGCGTTGGCGGTTCCGGCCTGACGGATCGCCTCCTCGGCGCGGGCCAGCAGTTCGGGCGAGCCGCTGATGGCCTTCTTGACCGGAACCTCGACGGTCGGCTTGCCCGCGAACCGGTCCCGGCCACGGACCTCCACGTCGACGGCGAAGATAACGGCGTCCGCGGCGGCGATCTGATCCGCCGTCAGCGGGACTGCGCCCGCTGCTCCCTGGGTCTCCACGGTGATCTGGTGGCCGGCGTCCTTGGCCGCCTGCTCCAGGGCCTCGGCGGCCATGTAGGTGTGAGCGATGCCGGTGGGGCATGCGGTGACGGCTACGAGTCTCATCTGCCCAGCACCTCCTTGTTGACGAGATCGACGACGGTCTGCGGGTCGGTTGCGTCGCGCAGCGCCTGCCGGAAGGAGGCGTGCACCAGGCGGCGGGCCAGCGAGGCCAGGATGGTGAGATGGTCGGTGTCCCCGCCCGCCGGGGCGGCGATGAGGAACACCAGGTCGGCGGGGCCGTCCTCGGCGCCGAAGTCGATTCCGGCGGCGCTGCGGCCGAACGCCAGGGAGGGTTCGGTGACATGGGCGGAGCGGGCATGGGGGATGCCGATGCCGCCCTCGATGCCGGTGGGCATCTGCTCCTCGCGCGCCCGCACATCGGCGAGGAAGCCGGCGAGGTCGGTGACCCGGCCCTCGGACGCCAGCCGGGAGGCCAGGGTGAAGGCCACCTCATGGCGATCTGCGGCCCTGAGGTCGAGATCCACGAAATCGGGGGTGATCAGATCGGACATGGCGTCAGTTCCGTTCGGTGAGCGGGTGGGTGGGGTCGAAGTGCGGGTCGAGGCGGACGCTCGCCCGGTCCAGGTGGTCGCGCCCGGGCATCCGGCTGCCGGGCAGCGAGGTCGCGGCGGCGCCCCAGGCGACGGCCTCGGCCAGGGCCTCGGCTCCGCCGCTGCCGGCGGAGAGGTACCCGGCGAGCAGCGCGTCGCCCGCGCCCACCGCGCTGCGGGGCTCGGCGACATGGGCCCGGCCGTGCACCGCGCCCGATCCGTCGACCAGCAGCGCGCCGTCGGCGCCGAGGCTGGCCAGGACGGTACGGGCGCCGCGGTCTCGCAGCGCCCGGGCGGCGGCGACGGCCTCGCCGAGCGTGGTGACCGGCAGCCCCGAAGCCTCCGCGAGCTCGGCGCGGTTGGGCTTGATCAGGTCGGGACCGGCGGCGAGGGCGGCGACCAGCGGCACACCGCTGGAGTCCACCGAGACCAGCGGTCCGCCGGCGCTGCGGATCCGGGTGATCAGCTGCGCATAGAGGTCGTCCGGCGTCCCGGGGGGCAGGCTGCCGCTGAGGGCGACCCAGGCGGCTCCCTGGCCGGCCCGGACCACGGCCTCGGCCAGTGCGTCCAGTTCCTCCGGGGTGAGCAGCGGACCCGGTTCGTTGATCTTCGTCACCGTGCCGTCGGGCTCGACCACGCTGATGTTGACCCGGATCTCACCGAGCACGGGCACGGCGAGGACCTCGACCCCCTGCGGCGCGAGCAGTTCGGCGAGCCGGCTGCCGACGATGCCGCCGCAGGGCAGCACGGCCACGGTCTTGCGGCCGTTGGCGGCCAGCGCCCGGGAGACGTTGACGCCCTTGCCGCCGGGGTCGGTGTGTCGGGCCGTCGCCCGGAGCACGGCGCCGCGGTGCAGCTCCGGGACCTCCAGGGTGCGGTCCAGGCTCGGATTGGGAGTCAGCGTGACGATCATGCGCGCACCACCCGGGGGCCGGCCTCAGCCAGTTCGTCGGCGACCTCGGAGTCCAGGCCCGAATCGGTGATCACCACGTCGACCTCGTCCACCTTGCCGAAGCGGGCGAAGTGGTCGGCGGCGAACTTGGTGTGGTCGGCCAGCACGACGGTGCGCCGGGCGCTGGCCATCATCTGCCGCTTCACGGCGGCCTCGGCGGTGTCGGGCGTGGTCAGCCCGCGCTGGACCGAGATGCCGTTGGTGCCCATGAAGGCCACGTCGACATAGGTGTCCGCGAGCGGGTTCCGGGTCCACTCGCCGACCACCGCGTGAGTACGCGAACGCACCCGGCCGCCGACTATGAACAGGGTGATGTTGGGGCGGTTGGCCAGCAGCGCCGCGATCGCCAGTCCATTGGTGACCACGGTGAGTTCGCGGTCGGCGGGCAGCTGCTCGGCCAGCCGCGCGGTCGTGGTCCCGGCGTCCAGCAGGATCGTTCCCTCGTCGGGGAGCTCGGCGACCGCCGCCTTGGCGATCCGCTCCTTCTCCCCGATCAGGGCGGACGCCCGCTGGGCCAGGCCGGGTTCGAAGCCGAGGCGTTCGACCGGGATGGCCCCGCCGTGGACCCGGCGCAGCAGGCCCTGCCGCTCCAGCATGGTCAGGTCGCGCCGGATGGTCTCGGTGGCGACGTCGAGCCCCGATGCGAGGGCTGTGACGTCGACCCGGCCGTCCCGCCGCGCCTGCTCCACGATGAGCTGGTGACGCTCCTCCGCGTACATGTGGTTTCACCGCCGTTAGAAGCTTGTTTCGAATGGTTTTACGCCCGGTTACGAGGACTGTCAAGACACTCGGGCAAGAAAGCACACATCCGGGCATGGAACACAGGAATAACCACATGGATCGGTGTGCCGGACCCCGCCGGGTCGGGGTGTGCGATGCTCGGGCCGTGATCCGTTCCGCCCACCGCAATCCCGTCGGCGCACATGTCCCGGTCGCCGGCCGGGGGCTGGCCGGCACCGGCCTGGCCTACGCCGACAAGGTGGGGGCGGAGAGCGTGCAGGTCTTCGTCGCCAATCCGCGCGGCTGGGCGGCCCCGACCGGCAACCCGGAGCAGGACCGGGCCTTTCGTGCGGGCTGCGCCGAGCGCGGGGTCTCCGCCTATGTGCACGCCCCGTACCTGATCAACTTCGGCTCCGACTCCGCGGCGACCCGCGAGCGCTCCGGCGAGTCGCTGCGCCACTCGCTGAGCCGCGGCCATGCGATCGGCGCCCTCGGCGTCGTGGTGCACACCGGCTCGGCGATGGGTGGCAGCCGGGAGAAGGCGCTGCGCCAGGTCCACGAGGGCATGCTGCCGCTCCTCGACGAGCTGGACGGCTACGGCGAGGACGCGCCCTGGCTGCTGCTCGAACCGACGGCGGGACAGGGCAGCTCACTGTGCTCGCGGATGCCGGACCTCGCCGAGTACCTGGACGCGCTGGAGCACCACCCCCGGGTCGGCGTCTGCCTGGACACCTGCCACGCCTTCGCGGCCGGCCACGACCTCGCCGCCCCCGGCGGCACCGCGCGGATGCTGGACGAACTGGTCGCCGCGGCCGGGCCGGGACGGCTGCGGCTGATCCACGCCAACGACTCCAAGGACGTGGCCGGGGCCCGCAAGGACCGCCACGCCAACATCGGGGCCGGCCACATCGGCGCCGAGCCCTTCGGCGGGCTGTTCACCCACCCGGCCACCGAGGGCGTCCCGCTGATCATCGAGACCCCGGACGACCGCCACGCCCCGGACCGCGTCGAGGGCGCCCTGCACACCCGCGACATCGACCGCCTCAAGCAGCTGCGCCGGGGTGCGAGGGCACCACGCTAGACGGCGGCGGCCCTCGCCCCCGCACTCGCCCCCGCGCTGGGAGCGCCGGTGCGCAGCCCCGGCTGGGTGCTCTCGCGGACCGCCAGCTCGTAGCGGCAGAGGATGTCCCGGTGGCCGATCGGCACCGCCGACTCCATCCGCTCGATCAGCGCGTTCACGGCCAGCGAGGCCATGTCCACGTAGTCCGGCGCGATCGTGGTCAGGGTGGGGATGGTGAACCGGCCCTCCTCGATGCCGTCGAACCCGGCCAGCCCGAAGTCCTCGGGGGCGTGCAGCCCGCGGCAGTGCGCGGCCCGCAGCGCGCCGATGGCGAGCACGTCGGCGAAGCAGTACAGGGCGTCGGGCTTGAGCCCCCGCTCGAAGATCTGCTCCGCCGCCTCGGCGCCGGCCGCCTTGCCGTAGGCGGAGGTGGGGATGACCGGGGCCAGCCGCTGGTCGTATGCCAGGCCGGCCTCGCCCAGCGCCCGGCGGTAGCCGTTGAACCTCATCGCCGCCATGGCCGCGGCCTGCGGCGGGGCGTCCTGACGTCCGATCACGGCGATCCGCCGGTAGCCCTGCTCGACCAGGTGCGCGGTCATCTGCTGAGACGCCGTCAGATTGTCGAACATGACGTGGTCGCAGTCCCCGTCGTAGTCGTGCTCGCCCAGCAGCACCAGCGGGACGGTCCGGCCGCGCCGGTCCAGCTGCCGCGGGTCCAGGGCCAGCGGCGCCATGATGACGCCCTCGATCAGCGGGTCGCGCAGCCCCTCGGCCGCGTTCAGTTCGTCCTCGGCGTTGCCGCCGGTCTCCTCGATCAGCAGGGTGTAGCCGGCCCGGCGGGCGGCGCTGATCATCGCGGTGGCGACCTCGGCGAAGTACGGATTGCGCAGGTCGGGCACGGCGAGGGCGACAACGTTGGACCGGCCGCTGCGCAGTCGGCGGGCCGACAGGTTGGGCCGGTAGTTGATCTCCTCGATCACCTGGAGCACCCGGGCCGCGGTCTCAGTGGACACCTTGCCGGTCACCCCGCGGAGCACATTGGAGACTGTCTTGATCGACACTCCGGCCCGGGCGGCGACATCGTGCAGGGTGGGTTCGCCCACGGGGTTCCTCCAGAAGTCGTTCCACTGAGACTTTGGCGCGGCTGCGCATTTCGTGTGCGTGCTTCCGATCGGACGTTACCCAATCGAGTCGGACAGCCGCTGACAGGCTCGCACCACCAAAGGTACAACGAAGGAACCCGCCGTGGTCAGGCGCCGCCCGGCGCCAGCCGGATCATGTTCCAGGAGAGCGGCTGGAGCTCGCAGCTGAACAGCTCGCCGTCGACGGAGGCGCCCGTGACCTGGCGGGGGACGACCCGGTCGGGTTCGGCCAGGGTGTTGCGGGCGTCCGGGTCCGGATCCGCCAGCACGCTGTGCTCGACCACCTCGGACACACCGGTGCCGTGCAGCGTGACCTCCAGCGGCAGCGCCTCGGTCCGGCTGCGGTTGACCGCGAACACCGTCACCTCCCCGCTCCACTCGTCCAGCACCGCCGTGGCGTGCAGCAGCGGAACCCGGCCGTACCTGGCGGTGTCGTACAGCGGGCTTTTCGGATCGACCTGCAGCACCCGGCCGCGCCCGTACCGCGACGCCTGCGCGAAGGGGAAGAAGGTGGTCTGCCGCCAGGCGGGCCCGCCCGGCTCGGTCATGATCGGGGCGATCACATTGACCAGCTGTGCCAGGCACGCCACTCGCACCCGGTCGGCATGGCGCAGCAGTGCGATCAGCAGCGAGCCGAAGACCACCGCGTCGGTCAGCGAGTAGCTGTCCTCCAACTGCCGCGGCGCCTCTGGCCAGTTCGGCGGGTTCTCGTCGAAGTCCTGCTGGAAGCGGGAGTTGTACCAGATGTTCCACTCGTCGAAGGAGATGTTGATCCGCTTCCGGGACTTCAGCCGGGCGCCCACGTGGTCGCAGGTGGCCACCACGTTCTCGATGAACGCCTCCATGTCCACCGCCGAGGCGAGGAACGAGTCGCGGTCGTCGCCGAGCTCCTCGTAGTAGGCGTGCATGGAGATGTGGTCGACCAGGTCGTAGGTGTGCTCCAGAACGGTCGCCTCCCATGCGGCGAAGGTCGGCATGGACTGGCTGGAACTGCCGCAGGCGACCAGCTCCACGTCCTTGTCGATCATGCGCATCGCGCGGGCGGTGGCGGCGGCCAGCTTGCCGTAGTCCTCGGCGTTCTTGTGGCCGATCTGCCAGGGGCCGTCCATCTCGTTGCCCAGGCACCAGAGCCGGATCCCGAACGGGTCCTTGTCCCCGTGCGCCCCGCGCAGATCCGACAATGCGGTGCCGGACGGGTGGTTGGCGTACTCCTGCAGCTCGATCGCCTCCGCCGTGCCGCGGGTGCCGAGGTTGACCGCCATCATCGGTTCCGCCTCGCCGCCGAGCTTCCGCAGGAAGCCCATGAACTCCGACAGGCCGAAGGCGTTGGTCTCGGTGGCGCGCCAGGCCGGGTCGAGCCGGCGCGGCCGCGCGTGCACCGGACCCACGCTGTCCTCCCACTTGTAGCCGGAGACGAAGTTGCCGCCCGGGTAGCGGATCGTGGTCACTCCCAACTCGCGGACCAGTTCCAGCACGTCGGTACGCAGCCCGGCCTCGTCGGCGGCGGGATGGCCCGGTTCGTAGATGCCGGTGTAGACGCAGCGCCCCAGGTGCTCCACGAAGGAGCCGAACAGGCGCGGGTCGACCTCACCGACGGTGAACGCCGGGTCGAGGGTGAAGCGGGCGGGGGCGGTGCGTTCGGGCGACATGACTGCCTTTCACTGAAAGGTCGGAGCAGGCGGGCGGGCTCAGGTTCGGGTGACGGCTTCGGCGAGGGTCCAGGACTCGGGCGGCAGGAGCAGCGTCGAAGTGCGGGCTCCCGGGTGGATCCGGTCCAGCGGAACCAGGCCGAGATCGCCGGGGGAGCGGGGGTCGGCCGCGGCGAGGGTGTGCGCGGACTTGAGGTCGAAGGCGCCGAACGCGCCGTGGTCGATGGTGAGTTCGACCGGTTCGCTGCCCCGGTTGGTGGCGAAGACCGCCGCCTGGCCGGTCGCCGGGTCATGGGTGACCGCGGCTGCCACCTGGAGGACGTCGCCGTGCGAGGGGGTCCGGAACGCCGGCGCCGTCAGACGGGTGCTCAGGGCGCGTCCGCGGGCGGTGTGTGCGGCGGCGGCGAAGGGATGGAAGATCGCCTGCTTGCTCACCCCCCCGCCGGGCTCGGTGAGGATCGGCGCGCTGACGTTGACGAGCAGGGAGAGGCAGCCGATCTTGACCCGGTCGGCGTGGTTGAGGATCCCGATGATCAGATCGCCCAGCACAACGGCGTCCAGGGCCTGGTAGGGGTCCTCGGTGATCCGGGGGGCGTGGCTGATCTCATGGTCCTGGCCCTCGCCGACGGGCGAGGAGGCGGCCGCGGACGACCAGACGTTCCACTCGTCCAGCGAGATCATCATCCGGCGCGAGGAGCCCAGCCTGGCACTGACGGCGTCGCAGGTGGCGACGACGTCCTGGATGAAGCGTTCCAGCCGCTGTCCCGAGGCGAGGTAGTCGCGGCGGTCGGCGGTGCCGTCGTAGTACGCGTGCATGGACATGTAGTCGGCGACGTCCAGGGTGAGCTCGGCCACGGTGTCCTCCCAGGCGCCGAAGGTCGGCATGTGCCGGAACGAGGAGCCGCAGGCGACCAGTTCGATGCCGGGGTCGACCAGGCGCATGGCCTTGCCGGCCTCGGCCGCCCGGCGGCCGTACTCGGCGGCGGTGGTGTGGCCGATCTGCCAGGGGCCGTCCATCTCGTTGCCCAGGCACCAGGTCCGCACCGCGTGGGGCGCGGGATGCCCGTTGGCGGCGCGCTCGCGGGCGGTGGCGGTGCCCTCGGCGAGGTTGCAGTACTCGACCAGTTCGGCCGCCTCCTTCGGACCGGCGGTGCCAAGGTTGACGGCCATCATGGGTTCCAGGCCGTTCCTGCGCGCCCAGGGCAGGAACTCGTCGATGCCGACGGTGTTGGGCTCCAGCGAGCGCCAGGCCAGGTCGAGGCGGGTCGGGCGGTCGCCGACCGGGCCGACGCCGTCGCGCCAGTCGTAGCCGGAGACGAAGTTGCCGCCCGGGTAGCGCACCAGGCCGACGCCGAGTTCGCGGACCAGGGCCGTGACGTCGCCGCGGAAGCCGGCCGCGTCGGCGGTGGGGTGACCGGGCTCGAAGACGCCCGAGTAGACGCAGCGTCCCATGTGCTCCACGAAGCTGCCGAAGATGCGCTGATCGATCTCGCCGATGTCGAACAGGGGATGGACGGTGAGGTGGGCTTGCTGCCGTGCGGTCACGTTGGCGTCATTCCTTCGGCGGTGGGGCAAGGGGACTGTCACGGCTTCTTGAGAGCGGGGTCAGCGGCTGCTGCCGGCGAGCAGGCCGCGGATGAAGTGGCGCTGCAGGAACACGAACAGCAGCACGGTCGGAATGGTCGCGAAGGTGCAGGCGGCCATCAGCTGGCCCCACAGGTCGGCACTGCTGACGCCGGCCTGGGCGCCCTTGATGTTCGAGGACATGCCTGCCAGCAGGATGGAGACGGTCTCGTGCTGCTGGTCGTTGATGGCCACGATCGGCCAGACCAGGTCGTTGTAGATGTTGAACAGCGACAGCACCGCGAGGGCGGCCAGGCTCGGCCGCAGCACCGGGACGATCACCGACCAGAAGGCGCGCAGCGGCCCGCAGCCGTCGATCCGTGCGGCGTCCAGCAGTTCGTCCGGGATCTGGCTGATGGTCTGACGCATCCAGAACACGCTGAACGCGTCCACGGCGCCGGGCAGGATCAGCGCCTGATAGGAGTTGACCCAGTTCAACTGGCTCATCTCCAGCAGCATCGGGATGATCAGCACCATCGTCGGCAGCATCAGGGTGAGCAGCACCAGCCCGAAGAACGCCCTCTTGAACGGGAAGTCGAACTTGGCGAACCCGTACCCGGCCAGCGGGCTGAGGACGAGCAGCAGCCCGCCCTTGCCGACGACCACGATCGCGGTGTTGGCCAGGGCGTGCAGGATCGGCGTGTTGGCGAACATGCCGGTCCAGTTGCGCAGCGTCGCCGCGGACGGGTCGAAGCCCAGCGGGTCGTTGAGGATGCTCGCGCCCGGCCTGAAGGAGGACTCGACCATCCAGACGATGGGGTACAGGAAGGCGGTCGCCGCGAGCACCATGCAGGCATAGCCGGCGACGGTCCGGGCGCGCTGCAAACCGGATCCGGCGGCAGCGGCGGCGGCGGGCGGGCGTTCGGTCAGAGCGGAGGTCACGGCTCAGTCCTCCCTGGAGCGCAGGACGCGGACCGCGACCAGGGACAGCAGCAGCACGAGGACCACCAGGAGGAAGGAGTTCGCCGCGCCGGTGCCCAGGTCGGAGGCCGAGATGTGGTTGTAGAGGTACATCCCCGAGGTGGTCGAGGAGTTGTAGGGGCCGCCCTGGGTGATCATGAACGGCTCCAGGAACATCTGCGAGATGCCGAGGGTGGAGATGACGACGAAGAAGCCGACGGCATGGCGCACCAGCGGGACCGTGACCGAGAAGAAGGTCCGCACCGGGCCGGCTCCGTCGAGCGCCGCCGCCTCGTAGACCTCGGGCGTGATGCCCTGGACCGCGGCGAGCATGATGATCAGGGCGAAGCCGCTGGTCTTCCAGATGACGAAGAGGGCGATGGCCGGCTTCGCCCAGGTGGTCGTGGTCAGCCAGCCGATGTTCGGCCCGCCGAGCGCGGTCAGCACCCGGTCCACCGCGCCGAAGTGGTCGTCGAAGAGCAGCACGAAGGCCTGCGCCATCGCCGCCAGCGGCGTCACATAGGGCAGGATCACGACGGTGCGCAGGGTCTTCTTGAACCTCAGCCGCGAGCGGGTCAGCAGGCTGGCGACCGCGACCGCGCCCAGGGTCTGGGCGGGGACGATCAGCAGCCACATCACCCCGGTGTTGCCGAGCGAGGCCCAGAAGTCGCTGCTGGTCAGCAGATAGCTGTAGTTCGACCAGCCCACCCAGCGCAGTACGCCGGCGCCGTGCCAGTCGCTGAAGCTCAACTCCAGGGCGTAGGCCAGCGGGTAGGCCGTGAACGCGGCAAAGATCAGCAGGAAGGGCGAGATCAGGGCGAGGCCCCACCACCGCTCCTGCCGGGCCCGGGCCCCGCCGGGGCCGGGGCGTCGGCCCCGGCTCCGGCGGGCGGCCGGCGAATCCTGCTGCGCCGTCTGCGGCGCGCGTGTGTTCCAGGTCAGGTTCGCCATGGTGGTCAGGCCCGGTTGACGAGGTTGGTCTGGATGTCGGCCGCCGACTGCTTGATGACGGCGTCCACGCTCATCTTTCCGTCCATCAGCTTCTGCAGGTTGGCGCCGAGGTAGGCGTCGGCCTGGTTGAACCAGGTCGGGATGCGGTAGCCCGGCGGGATGGCCAGCGAGGCCTGGGTGCCGACCTCCCACAGGTTCTCGCTGCCCAGCCCGGCCAGCGGCTTGAACAGCGAACTCTGCGCGCTGAGCGCGGACTTGACCGAGGGCAGCGCGGTGTTCAGGCCATTGGGGTAGACGCTGTTGCTGCCGAAGACGGCCTGGTAGCCCTCCGGGCTGTAGACCGCGTACTCGTAGAAGAGCCAGGCCAGATCGGGGTTGGCCGCCTTGGCGGGGATGACGAAGGAGCTGCCGCCCATCACGCCCGAGCGCGCCCCCCCCGGTCGTCCAGGCGGGCAGCTGGGCGGCCCGCCAGTGGCCCACGCTCTTCTTGAAGGTGCCCTGGACCAGGAAGTTGTACCAGATCGCCCACGGCACCAGGGAGACGGTGCCGCCGTCGGCCTGGGCGATCTGCGCGGTGCCGGCGAACTTGCTGCGGGCGCCCAGACCCTCGTCGGCGACCTTCTTGATCCAGGTCAGCGCGGTGCGGAAGGCGTCGGTGTCGATGGTGAGCTTGCCCGCGGAGTCGACCATGCCAGTGCCCTGCTGCTGGTTGACCAGCATCATCAGCCACTGCATGGCCAGGTCGGGGTCCTGCTCCAGCGGGATCGGCTGGGCCTTGGGGTTGCGGCCCTTGATCTCCCGGGCGGCGTCCAGCAGGGCGTCGTAGGAGGTGAGTTGGGCGGGGTCGACCTTGGCGGCGGCCAGGATGTCCTCGCGGTAGTAGAGCAGGCCGGGGTCGGTGTCCCAGGGGATGCCGACGAGGCGCTGGCCGTCGGTGTTGACGTCCAGCTTGTACTGCACGGTGTCGGCGCGGTACTTGGCCATCTGGGAGGTGAGGTCGGTCAGGTGCTCGGCCTGGCCGAGCACGCTGCCGTCGCCCAGGAACGCGCCGTCGGGCACGCCGGCGCCGGAGATCAGCGCCGGGGCCAGCTTCTTGTCGATGTCGACGCCGACCAGGTTCACGGTCACGGTCGGGTACTTCTTGGTGAACGCGGGCACCAGGCCCCGGAAGACCTTCAGCAGGTCGTCGTCCTTGAACCAGAGGGTGGTGCTGCCCTTGGCCTGGGAGGGGACGACCGAGCCCAGAGCCTTCGGGGCGGCGGAGGAGCCGGGAGCACAGGCGCTGAGCGCACCGACGGCGGCGGCCCCGACCCCGGCCGCGCCGAGCACACGCAGCAGGGAACGACGGGAGGGGCCGGCCGCGGGCTGGGCGGGCGCGGCGGTGGCTGCGGTGGATCTGTGCTCGGAGCTGTTCGATGACATAGGAGTCTCCCTTGACTACTGCTGCTGACTGGGCGGGCGGGTGTACGGCACGCGCACAGGCAGTGCCGAGGGTGTGGCGGGGGGCAATGCTGGAGTGCGGGCGTGGGCAGGTGCCGGCGAAGGTCCTGGGGGTGGTGCGGCTCCGAACCCGGAGCACCGGCCCGTACCTGCGGGGTTCGCCGTCCGCCGGCCGCTGGTAGCGGCGGTCGGCTGATCAGGTTCTATCGTTGTACCCCTGGCGCGGCAGTCGCGTCAATGGCCTGTTTGTCATCCGGCCGACGTCGCTTCGCAACACTCGGCCAGTGATGGCGGTTCGGACCTGGGCGCGCCACAGCCGGCGGCGGGCCGGTGTGCGGCCCGCCGCCTCGACTGCTTGCTGCTCCTGCTACTGGATGCCTTCCTTGACCAGGCGCCACTGCTGGCAGTTGTAGCCGGTGCTGGCCCACTGGTCGGCGATCGCGCCGTTGGCGGTGGAGTTGGCGTAGATCTCCAGCAGCTTGCTGCTGTTGGCGTTGGTCCAGGTCGCGTACCCCGAGTCGGTCGGTGTCGGGGTCCAGCGCTGTGACGCGGACCCGTTCGACGCGTTCTGCACCACCGCGGCGCCGTTCGCGGTGGAGGCACCGCTCACGGTCAGCAGCTTCCCGCTGTTGAGGTTGGTCAGCGTGTAACCCCCCGACGAGGAGGCGCTGATCCGCCAGGTCTGGGCGGGGTTGTCGGTGTCCCCCCACTGCCCTGCGGGGGCGCTTTCCGTCGTCAGCGCGGAGGTGATCTCCAGGTCCTTCGCGCTGTTGCGGTTGACCAGCTTGAACTCCCCGTCCGCGGCCACCCCGGCCTGGTAGACGTCGATGGCGTCGAGCTCCGCGTAGGTGCCGTTGTAGCCAAAGGTGATCGTGTTGGCCCCGGCGTTCAGGGTCGCGGTGAACTGCGCCCAGCCGTAACGGTTCCAGTCGACGGTGGCCGGATAGCTGAGCGTGGTGGCGGTGCCCCCGTTCACGCTCACGGTCTGGCTGCTGGTGGCGCCGGTCCCGTTGTCGTAGCGGACGTTGACCGTGTAGGTCCCCGCTGTGGGCACGTTGACGTGGGTGAACGCGACCTTGCTGTCGGAGTAGTTGATGTTGCCCACCTTGCTGCCGTTGTCCGCGTCGATCTGCGTGACGACGGTGGCATCGGTCAGGGTGGCGCGTTCGGCTTCGTAGTGGTGGGCGTTGAGCGGGATCGAGCCGACCCGGATGTCGTTGTAGGTGGTGGTCAGGTTCTCCACGTCGGTCGCCTGGTACAGCGTGTTGCCGTCCACGCCGGTGTCGAAGGCCTGGGCGAAGCCGGCGAAGTAGCCGCCCTGGGTGTCGCTCGCGTCATAGGTCACGGCATACGGCAGCCGCTCCCAGGGCCCCTGGCCGAGGTTGTAGTTGACGTAGAAGTTCTGGCCGCCGCTGATGTTCCCGGAGGAGTCCAGCGCCCACTTCGCGGAGACCACGACCATGCCGTTGGGGCCGCCGCCGGCGACCCACTTCACATAGGGCGAGGAGCCCAGCCCCCGCCCGTTGGCGAGTTGGATCGGCGTGCCCAGGTCGGAGGCGGTCCAGGTGATGCCGTCGTTGGAGAACTTGTAGTAGACCACCGCGGTGTTGAGCGTCGTCGAGGGGCGGTTGACCACCTCGTAGGTCGCCATGTACTTGCCGTTCGGCAGTGCGGTCACTGTGATCATGCCGGGGCGGTCGCTGTCGTTGGCGATCGCGGTGACGTTGCCCTCGGCGCCCCAGGTGGCCCCGCCGTCGGTGGACACATGGTAGGAGACCGCCTGCAGGATGCCGCTCGCCTTCTGCCGTTCGTCGGAGAAGTAGCAGACCAGCGCCCCGGCCGAGTCCAGGCCGAGCGACGGCTCCCACACCGCGGTGGTGGTCGAGGTCGCGCTCGGGTCGTAGACGGCCGGCCCGCCGCTGTCCACGGTGCTCAGGTAGGACCAGGTCGCGCCGTGGTCGGTGCTCTTGTAGACCACGATCCGGGTGCTGGACTTGTCCGACGGCATGATGTTCCCGGCCAGCAGCAGCGTCCCGGCCGCAAGACCGCCCGTGGCCTGCGGTACCTCGTACAGGGACGGCTGCGAGGTCCTGATCAGCGTGGAGAAGTCGTTCCCCGGCACCACGTCGCTCAGGTGGGTCCAGGTCGCGCCGTTGTCGCTGCTGGAGTAGATCGGGTACACCTGCTTCCCGTTCACCCAGACCAGCTGGTCGTAGGTCACCAGGATGCGCCCGTTGTACGTGCCGCTGTGCTTGAGCACGACGATCTTCGCGTAGGTGGTACCGGCCGGGTCGAAGGAACTGCTCGCGGCGGGCGAGTACACCAGCGAGCCGTTGCCGGTGGTGACCGCGTGCGCGGTGGAGGGCACGGCGACCAGCGCCAGACAGGACATGAGCAGGAGGAACGCCCGCAGGGCGGCGCGCCCGGGGCGGAGGGGTGGACGTTCGAGCAGGCGCATACGACATCCTCGGAGGGTGGGTGGCAAGACCTTGTCGGAACCGCACTGCGGGGGGCGGCGGACAGCGCCGGCCGCACCGGAAGGGGCGCGGGGACGAGGATCACCCGCCGGCGCGCCCATGCGGTGCCATCGTTGTACCTACCGCTTTGCCCCACCGTCAATAGATCTGACCGACCGGGGTCGCCGCACGCAGAAGGCCCGGACCGGGGAACCGCATTCCCCGGTCCGGGCCAGTTGGTGGTTGCTCAGTGCAGCAGGTCCAGCTGGTTGGTGGCGTCGTCGACGAAGTAGACGGCGTGACGGTCCGGCTGGACGGCCAGACCGAACAGCGCGCCCGCGCCCGCCGGGCTGCCGGAGCTGTCGAGCTGGCGCACCGCGACCTGGTGGCCGCCGGGTGTGGTCTCCACGAGGTTCCCGTCCGCGGCGTTCACGGTCAGGATGTCGCCGCCGGGTGCCACGGTCAGCCCCAGCGGACTGTTGAGGCTGCCGTTGCCGGTGACGGTCCGTCCGGTGCCGGCGGAGGAGTCGCGGCCCACCGCGTCCGGGATGGCCGTGATCCGGTTGCCGGCGGTGTCGGCGACGTACAGGGTCCCGTTCCGGGAGAGGCCGACGCCGGTCGGGCCAACCACCAGCGCGGCGGGATCGCTGTGCTCGGCGAATCCGGAGCCGATCACGGTGCTGGACACCAGACGCGGCGGCCGTCCGTCCGGCCCGGCGACCAGGGTCAGTCGCAGCACGGTGCCCCTGTGCACGGTCGCGCCGCCGGCCGCCACCGTCCCGTTGAGGACGTTGGTGACGAACAGATCGCTGACCGGGCCCCGGCTGACGGCCGTCATGTCCCACGGCCCGTTGATGCCATGGCCGGACAGGGTTTCACGGACCTTCCCGCTGCTGTCGAGCACCAGCAGGCACCCCGCCTTCGCGGTGGCCGACATTCCGTCCTTGGTGGGGAGGCTGCCCACCGCCACCCAGCCGCCGGGGAGGATGGACAGCGCGGTGGTGAGGCCCACCCCGCCGGGGCAGGAGCCCGGCAGCTCGGCGGAGTCGATCCGGGCGAACTGGGTGACCCTGCCGCCCGGGGACACCTGGACCAGGGTGGTGCCGGTGCCCTGCAGGTTCGCGGAGTCGTTGAAGTTGCTGACCAGCACATTGCCCCGGTACAGCCGCCCCTGGTCCGCCGGCACGACCGCCACCCCGTACGGGTTGACGTCGCTGTTGCGGGGAAGCGTGGACGCGATCGTGGAGAGCCGGTGCGCGGCTCCGACGAAGGACCCGTCCGCGGCGGCGCTGCCCACCGGGATCGCGACCGCCATGGCCATGGCCATGGTCGCCGCACCGGCAAGGGCTGTACTCCGTCGTACTCTCATGTGCCCCCTCCTTGTGAGTCGGGTATGCACAAGGTCCTACGCCGGGGCTCCGTCCCGGGTTCAGGAGCGGCGCTGCGGCTTGCCGCGCTTGGGCTTGCCCGCCTTGCCCGAGCCGCCGCGGGCCCGTCCGCCGCCGGCGCCACCGGCGCCGGTCCTGGCCGCCGCGCCCTTCGGCTGGCGCTTGTCGCCCGCCTTCTGGCCGGCTTTCTCCCCTGCCTTGGCGCGCTGCTTCTTCGGCTGCGGGGGCGTCTCGGCGCGACCGCGGGAGCTGTTGACCGTCCGGCCGCGGACGATCCCGATGAACTCCTCCACCAGGTCCGTCGTCCGCTCCTCCGGCCAGGCCAGCGCGACCTGCGACTGCGGCGCGTCCGTCACCGGGCGGTAGGTCAGGTCCTTGCGGTGGTGCAGTCGGGCGAGCGACTGGGGGACGACCAGGACCCCGATCCCCGCGGCCGCCAGCTGGACGGCGTCCGCCGTGGTGGCCGGGCGCTCCTTCGCGGGCACCCCGGGGCGCTGCTCCCACTCCAGGACCTCGTCCAGGGGGTGCAGCACGATCTCCTCTGCCAGGTCGCCGGCGGTCAGCTCGGCGGCCTCGGCCAGCCGGTGCTCCTTGGGGAGCACGACGACCGTGGTCTCGGTGTAGAGCGGGATGGCACTCAGGACGGTCCGGTCGACCGGGAGCCGGACCAGGCCGGCGTCGGCTCCGCCCTGCTGCAGGCTCGGGCCCCCCTCGGCGGCGGGGAGCGGCAGCAGGGTGAGCGGGACCTGCGGCATCCGCTCGTTCCAGACCTTCACCCACTTGGTGGGGGTCACCCCTGGAACGAATACGAGCCGGAAGGGGGAGATCGCCTGGGTGTCTGTCACGGGGCCAGGCTACCGGCCGTGACCTGGGCGGGCCCGCGCGCTGGTTACTCTTGACCCTATGACGACGCTCAAGCCGAAGACCCCTCAGACGATGAAGCCCGCGACCGCGGCGAAGAAACTGGGTGTCCACCTCCAGGCCACTCCTGCGGAATTCCAGGAGGGTGTCGTCTCCCGTGACGAGCTCAACGCCCTGCAGGCCGATCCGCCGCAGTGGCTCGCGGACCTGCGCCGCAACGGCCCGCACCCCCGTCCGGTGGTCGCGGAGAAGCTCGGCGTCTCCATCTCCGGACTCGCCCGCGGCGGCATCACCGAGGCGCTCACCACGGAGCAGATCGACGAGCTGAAGGCCGCCGCCCCGGACTGGCTGCAGCGCGAGCGTGACACTCAGGCCGAGGTCCGCAAGGAGACGGTGCGGATCAAGGAGAAGCACAAGCAGGAGGCGGCGAAGCAGCGCGACCGGGCCTGATCAGCGCTCTCCGCGTTGGGCGAGGGCCTCGACGGTGGCGATGGTCTGGCCGAGGACGGTGTCGTGCAGCCGCGCATAGGCGGCCGGCAGGCCGTCGACCAGTGGCCTGATGGCGTCCTGCTCGGCGGTGGGACGCTCCTCCAGCGCCCGGTACAGCACGGCGGTGGTCTGCTCGGCGGACCGCCGCCGGCTCTCGTAGACGGCATGGCCGATGATGGACGAGCCGATCAGCACCGCCGCCAGGGCGAGGTCGTCCTCGTCGAGGTCCAGCGGGGCCAGCAGCTCCGAGCAGCGCAGCAGCATGGGCAGCCAGGCGGGCTGCTGGGTGGAGACCATGTAGGGCAGCAACTGCGGATAGGGCAGCAGCCGTTCGTGCGCGGCGCGCATCCAGGTGGTCAACCGCTGCTGCCAGGGGCCCTGGTCGAGCGTGATCCGCGCCATGGTGGCCACCACATGGTCCGCCGCCGCCTGGAGCAGGGCCTCGCGGTCCGGAAAGTACCGGTACAGCGCCATCGGCGCCGCACCGACGGCATCGGCGACGCGTTTGACGGTCACGGCGGCGTTCGGCTCCTGCTGCAGCAGCGCCACGGTCGCCAGGGTGATCTGCTCGGCGGACAGCCGCGCCGGCCGACCCCTGCCACGGACGCTCTCGCTTGCTGCTGCCGGTGCCATGCGCGAACTTCCCTTCGTCCAGGAGCAGGCTATCCCGGGCCGTCCTGCCCAATTTTGTGTACGCCATACATAAAATGTGCCATCATGACGCCGACCGACTCGCAGCCCTATGCCGGAGGCGTTGTGCGCATGCCTGCTCCGTCCGCTTCTCCCGAACCCGCAGCGGGGCCCGACGCGGGGACTGATGCCGCCCGCTCGACCCGCGTGGCCGTCGTCGTCGGCGTGCTGGCCTTCGGCGGGATCGTCGCCTCGCTGATGCAGACCCTGGTGATCCCGCTGGTCACCGAACTCCCGGCGCTGCTGCACGCCTCGGCCTCGGGAGCCGAGTGGGTGCTCACCGCCCCGCTGCTCGCGGGCGCCGTCGCGACGCCGGTCCTCGGCCGGCTGGGGGACATGTACGGCAAGCGCCGGATGCTGCTGATCAGCATCGGCCTGCTGATCACCGGCTCGCTCGTCTCCGGCGCCAGCAGCACCCTGGCGCCGATGGTGACCGGCCGTACGCTGCAGGGGATCTCGCTGGGCGTCGTCCCGCTGGGCATCAGCATCATGCGCGACGAACTCCCGTCGGAGCGGCTCGGTGCAGCCGTCGCCCTGATGAGCGCCTCGATGGGGGTGGGCGGCGCCCTGGGCCTGCCCGCCGCCGCCTTCATCGCCGAACACGCGGACTGGCACACGCTCTTCTGGACGGCGGCCGGTCTCGGCGCCGTGGTCGCCGCACTCGTGCTGACCTTCGTGCCGGAGTCCCCGGTGCGCAGCGGCGGACGCTTCGACCTGCCGGGCGCGGTCGGACTCTCGGCCGGGCTGCTGTGCCTGCTGCTGGCGATATCGAAGGGCGCCGACTGGGGCTGGGGCAGCGCCAGGACCAGCGGACTCTTCGCCGCCGCGGTGGCCGTCCTGCTGGTCTGGGCCCGCTGGGAACTGCGCAGCGCACAGCCGCTGGTGGACCTGCGCATCGCGGGGCGCCGCCAGGTGCTGCTGACCAACCTCGCGTCCGTGGTCTTCGGCTTCGCGATGTTCGCCATGTCGCTGGTGCTGCCGCAACTGCTGGAGCTGCCCCGGGCCACCGGCTACGGCCTGGGCCAGACCGTCCTGGTCGCCGGGCTGTGCCTGGGGCCGTCCGGGCTGGTGATGATGGCGGTGGCGCCGCTGTCCGCACGCATCACGGCCACCGCGGGCCCCAAGACGACGCTGATGGCAGGTGCCGTGGTGATCGCCACCGGCTACGGCATCGGCATCGCGCTGACGTCGGCGGTCTGGCAGCTCATCCTGGTCTCCGCCGTGGTCGCAGCCGGGATCGGACTCGCCTACGCGGCCATGCCGTCCCTCATCATGTCCGCCGTGCCGCCGGGCGAGACGGCTGCGGCCAACAGCCTCAACAGCCTGATGCGCGCCTTCGGCACCTCCGTCGCCAGCGCCGTCGCCGGCGTGATCCTCGCCCACATGACCGTCCGCTTCCACGGCTTCGCCGTCTCCACCCTCACCGGCTTCCGCACCGTCATGGCCGTCGGCAGCGGCGCAGCCCTCTTCGCCCTCGCTGTCGCGTCCTTCCTGCCTGGGCGGGTACGGCCTGCGGCCGAGGAGAACGCTGACGGTCGGTCCGCGGCAGCCGCCGACGCCGCCGACGCCGCCGACGCCGCCGACGCCGCCGACGCCACCCAGCCGGTGCGCTGACGCTTGTTTAGACCAATCTGCGACGCAGGCATTGACTCGTGTCCATGCCAAGGTCGATAGTTCCCTCAGATCTAATGTGAGAGCGCTCTCACGACGGCACGCCCTGCCGTCCCTGTTTCGGAACCGTGCTGGAACTCCCGTCCCCACACGGCAGTTCGCGGCGCACTCTTGGGAGTCGTAGATGACCGGTACACATGCACGAACCCCGCGCTCCCCACGGCGCGGGCTCTCTCTCCTGCGGTTCCTGCGCCGGACCCGCGCCGGGGTGCTGCTGGCGACGGTCGCGCTGGTCGCGGCGTACATGACCTTCCCCGGTACCGCCAACGCGGTCACCGTGCCGGGGGCGCCGTCGGGTTGGTCGACGGTGTTCAGTGACAGCTTCGCCGGTGCGTCCGGCAGCGCGCCGTCGTCGTCGAACTGGATCTACGACACCGGTCCCGGGTCGAACTTCGGGACCGGCGAGATCGAGACCATGACCAACTCGACCAGCAACGTCCACCTCGACGGCAACGGCCACCTGAACATCACCGCGATCAACAACGGCGGCAGCTGGACCTCGGGACGGATCCAGACGCCGAGTGCCAACGTCGGCGCGCCGGCCGGGGGCAAGCTGGAGGTCACCGCGTCGATCCAGCAGCCGAACCCGGGCAGCGGCCTCGGCTACTGGCCCGCGTTCTGGATGCTGGGCCCGGGCCAGTGGCCCGAGAACGGCGAGATCGACATCATGGAGGACGTCAACGCCCTGTCCCAGGTGGCCGGGACGATCCACTGCGGCACCTACCCCGGCGGCGTGTGCAACGAGGGCAACGGCATCGGCAGCGGGCTGCGCGCCTGCTCCGGCTGCCAGACCGGGTACCACACCTACTCGATGATCCTCGACCGGACCAACACCTCGGCAGAGACCATCACCTGGTACCTCGACGGAAACCAGTACTTCAGCGTGAGTGAGAGTCAGGTCGGCGCCAGCACCTGGCAGGCAGCCTTCGACCACAACCTGTCGATCATCTTCGACCTGGCCATCGGCGGCGGATTCCCCAACGGCGTCTGCGGCTGCACCACGCCGACCTCCTCCACCAGCTCCGGCGCGACCATGAGCGTCGGCTACGTCGCGGCCTACACGACCACCGGCAGCAGCGGGGGCGGCGGCACGACCGGCAGCGCTGTCACCGGCTACGGCGGCCTGTGCCTGGACGACCGTTCCGCCAGCACCGCCAACTTCAACCCGATCCAGGTCTACACCTGCAACGGCAGCACCGCGCAGCAGTGGACCTACGTCCAGGCCGGCACCACCCTGCACGTCCTCGGGAAGTGCCTGGACATCAACGGAGGCGGCACGGCGAACGGCACGGTCGTGGACCTCTACGACTGCAACAACACCGGGGCCCAGGTCTGGGTGCACGAGTCCAACGGGTCCTACTACAACCCGCAGTCCAACAAGTGCCTGGACGACACCGGCTGGTCCACCACGGCAGGCACCCAGGCCGAGATCTGGGACTGCACCGGCGGGGCCAACCAGCAGTGGACGGGCCCGTCCTGACAGTACGACGGCTGTGACCGTCAGATCCTGAAGGAACCGTCCCGGCCTGCGCCCCCGTCAACCGGGGGCGCAGGCCGGGACCGTTTGGCCGAACCGGTCAGGAATCGAGAAGTGCCGGCGCCGGGCCGAAGCTAACGTGACAGGCATGGATATCACCATTCACACCAGCGTCCTTCCGCACGACGACCCGGACGCGTCCGTGGCCTTCTACCGCGACGTCCTCGGCTTCGAGGTCCGCAGCGACGTCGGACAGGGCAGGATGCGCTGGATCACGGTCGGCCCCGTGGGCCAGCCCAGCACGTCCATCCTGCTGGCGCCGCCGGCCGTCGACCCGGGGATCACCGAGGACGAGCGCCGCACCATCGCCGAGATGATGGCCAAGGGCACCTACGGCTGGATCCTGCTGGCCACCCGGGACCTCGACGGCACCTTCGAGAAGGTGCAGGCCGGTGACGCCGAGGTGGTCCAGGAGCCGACCGAGCAGCCGTACGGCATCCGGGACTGCGCCTTCCGCGATCCGGCGGGCAACCTGGTCCGCATCCAGGAGCTTCGCTGAGCCGTCCAGCCCAACGACGAAGGGAGTTCTCCCATGTGCCGTCCCGGATGGGCGCACGCACGTGCCGAGGCCCAGCGCCTGAGCGATCTCGCGCGGTTGCGCCGGGTCCGTGACCGGATCGACCGTGAGTACGCGGAGCCGCTGGACGTCGAGGCGCTCGCCCGGGGCGTGCACATGTCGGCCGGGCACCTCAGCCGCCAGTTCCGGCTGGCGTACGGCGAGCCGCCGTACGCCTATCTGATGACGCGTCGGATCGAGCGCGCGATGGCGCTGCTGCGCCGTGGCGACCTCAGTGTCACCGAGGTCTGCTTCGCGGTCGGCTGCTCGTCGCTGGGCACCTTCAGCACCCGCTTCACCGAACTGGTCGGCCTGCCGCCCAGCGCCTACCAGCGCCGCGAGGCGGGCGTCACGGCGGGGATGCCGTCGTGCCTGGCGAAGCAGGTGACCCGGCCGGTCAGGAACCGGGAGGCGCAGGTCGCCGAGCTGCAACCGGCGTGACGCCGGAACCGTCGGGGTCGGGCGTCGGGCTCAGCCGAGCAGCCGCAGCCGGGTCGTGGCGACGCCGACCTGGACGACCTGGCCCCAGGTCAGCTCCAGGGCGTCGGCCTCGATTCCGTCGCCGAAGGCGACCAGGCGGTCGGACTCCACCGTGAGGGAGAGCCTCTGGTCCGCGCCGAGCAGGCCCTGGACCTGGTCGGTTCCGGTGGTGGGCGAGGGCCATGCCTCGCGGACGAACCAGGCCAGCGCGGGGTCGTCGGGTGCCGGCAGCCGGAGCGAGCTGTGCCGCTCCAGCCAGGCGGAGCGGCACCAGCCGGTGGCCCCGGTGCCGGTGCCGACCAGGACGCCGGAACTGGCCTGCGGCTCGTCCTGCTGCTGCTCGGGCGCGCTCCCGGCCCGGAGGCGGTAGCGGGCGGTCTGGTGTCCGGGCTGGCCCAGGTAGATCTCGTTGAGGGCCAGCAGCCGCTGGGTGTCGTCGGCGACCGCCTCCACCATGGTGCGCTGGTCCAGTCGCGCCTCGACCCCCGGTTCCACCGCGGCCCGCAGCAGCTTGGCGGCGTCGGAGGCCCGGTGCCGGACCAGGACGCCGGGGTTGCGGCCGGGTTCGGCGTCGATGCCCAGCACCGGCTGTCCTTCGAGGTACTTGGCGGCGTTGGCGACCAGCCCGTCCTGGCCGACGACGACCACCACGTCGTCGGGCGCGAACAGGAAACGGGACAGGTCCGTGCGCTCCACTCGGGCGTGCCGCCAGTCCGCCGGGACCGCCCCGGCGACCTCGGTGAGGGCGGCTTCAGCCAGTTGGTGCCGCCGCTCGACCTCGCCGATCTCCCGACCCCGGGTGCGCAGGAAGAACTCGGCCTGGCCACGCGTACTGTGACGGTCGATCAACTCCTGGTACTCGGTGCGTCGGTGGACCAGGACGGCGCGCGGGGCCAGGCTCATCGCGCCAGCCTGCCCAGCAGGTCGGTCAGCAGGTCCGGGGTGAGCGTCAGTTGGTTCACCTTGGGCAGGTTCCCGGCCAGCTCGATCAGCGCCAGCGCGTGCAGCACGGCCGGGTCGACCTGCTGGTGCGCGCCGAGCCGGTCCGCCTCGGCGGCGGCGGTGGCGGCGCCGATGGTGCGTACCGCCTCGGCCTCCGCGGTGGCCAGGGTGGTCCGCCGCGCTGCCTCGGACTCGGTGCGGACGGCCGCCGCGGCGGACTCCTCCTCGGCCAGCCGGCGGGCGTTGGCACCCTGCTGGGCGACCAACTGCTCCTCACGGCGGGCGAGTTCGATCCTGCTCTCCAGTTCGTTCTCGGAGATGGCGCGCTCGTTCTCGACGGCGACGGCGCGGCGCTCAAAGGTCGCCCGGTCCGCCTCCTGCTGGATCTGCTCGCGGGCGGGTGTGCGCAGGGCCCGCTCGACCTCGGGCTCGGGCCGCAGCGCGACCACCCGTACCGCGATGACCTCAAGGCCGGTCTCGGCCAGCCGGGGTTCGGCGGCCAGGCCCTCGGCCATCCGGGCCCGTACCGAGGCGACGCCGTCGACAAGTGCCTCGGCCAGCGCGGTGCGGGCGAGCAGGTGCAGGGCGTGCTGCTGGGCGGTCTCGGTGAGCAGCGAGCCGATCTGCTCCAGCGGCGCGGCGCGCCACACCCCGGTGTCCGGGTCGATGCCGAAGTCGAGCCGGGTGGCTGCTGCTGCCGGGTCGGTGATCCGGAAGGTGACCGTGGCCTGCACGGTCACGTCCTGGAAGTCGGCGGTGCGGCCGTGGAACAGCATGGCCAACTCGCGGTCGTCTACTGGCACTTCGGAGAGCGCAGCGACCAGCGGCCGGAACCAGAAGGCGATCCCGGCGCCCTCGTGGGCGATCTGGCCGCGGCGCAGGTGGCGGATGTGCGAGGTGGGTGCGGCGCGCAGGTGTCGCAGCCCGAAGCGCTTGTTGATGTCGGCCATGGCAGGCCCCCCTTGTCGTCAGATAGACGGTATCGAGGAATCCAGTTATCGTCAAGGTGACCAAATGGGCGGGTGGGACGGATTCGGGAGACGGCTCAGCCCTTGCGCCCGGAGGCCACGGCCCGGCGCAGCGACAGTCCCAGCAGGACCGCGACGGCGACCGGCAGCAGCCACCAGGCGTCCACCCCGGCCTTGACCAGGCCGGCGCAGGCGGCCAGCGAGACCACCACGCCGAGGGCGACCCGCCAGTCGTCGCCGACCAGGAAGTCGTACCAGAACGCACCAAAGGCGCGGAGCTTGCTCATCGGACGATTCCTTCGGCCTGAGTGCGGGGGAGTGGCGGCTCGGGGGTCTCGGGGCGGCGCAGCAGTGCGGTGTAGCCGAGGGCCAGCAGGGCCACGGCCGGGACCAGGACCAGCAGCGCGGTGTCGGAGCCGGGCCAGTGCGCGCCGGCCCCCTCGGTCGACCAGAACAGGCCGAAGGCGGTGAGCATGGTGCCGACCACGAACTTCATGGTGTTCTCCGGGACCCTGGCCAGCGGCGCCCGCACGGCGACGCCGACCGCGGCGACGGCCAGGGCGGCGGCCAGGGCGCCGAGGGCGGCCACCGGGACGTCGCGCTGGTTGTTGCCGAAGGTGACGACGATGAAGGCGACTTCGAGCCCTTCGAGCAGCACGCCCTTGAAGGACAGGGTGAAGGCGTACCAGTCCTGGACGATGCCGCGGCTGTCGGTGGCCGCGGCGTTTGCCGCGGCGACCTGCTTGGCGTAGGCGGCCTCCTCGTCGTGCAGGGCCTTGTGGCCGGAGGCGCGCAGGATCGCCTTGCGCAGCCACTGCAGGCCGAAGACCAGCAGGAACGCGCCGACCACCAGGCGCAGCGGATCGAGCGGGATCAGCCCGATCGCCGGGCCCAGCGCGGCCACCGCGGCGGCGAGCACCAGCAGGGCGGCGCCGGTGCCCTGCAGGGCGGAGCCCCAGTGCCGGCTGGTGCCGGCCGCGAGGACGATGGTCAGCGCCTCCACGGCCTCGACCGCACAGGCGAGGAAGACCGTCAGGAAGAGGACCCAGGCGTTCACGCGGTGCTCCCAGGAGGGGCGTCGGAGGGTGTGCCGGACAGTTCGCCGGCCAGCAGGCGGCGCAGCAGCGCCTCGTCGCCGGCCGACAGCGACTCGACGAAGCGGGACAGCACGGCCGCCCGGTCCGGATCGGACTCCAACTCCCGGCGCATCCGACGGGCGGTCAGCCCGTGGCTGTCGGCGACCGGTGCGTAGGCGTAGGCCCGGCCGCGCTTGCCGCGGGTCAGCAGCCCCTTGTCGTGCATCCGGGAGAGCACGGTCACCACCGTCGAGTACGCCAGGGTGTCGTCGAGCCGCCGCAGCACCTCGCCGGGGATCAGTGGCTCCCGGGACGCCAGCAGCAGGTCGAGGACCTCGGCCTCCAGCGCCCCCAGGCGTCTGCGCTCGCCTGCGGCCCCGGTATCGTCTCCGCTGTTCACCAGTTGGTTCCCTGCCGTTCATCGTCTACAGTCCACAAGAACTTCTACGAGTTCGTAGAAGCTGAGTGTGTCACGCTGCCCGCCGCCGCGCACCGCTCCGACCGACAGCGAGAGACCAGATTCCATGACCACTGCTTCCCCGGTGCTGCTGGCGTTCGACGGTTCGCACATCGACGGTTCGCTGTTCGGCTCGGTCACCGGTTTCGCCCGGGACACCAAGTGGCTCAACAGTCCGGTCGAGCTCTGGACCAACGCCGGCCTGGGCGTCTTCGCGGTGCTGATGGCCGTCGGCTGGTGGCAGGCCCGTCGGCGGGACACCCGGGCGATGACCCTCGCGCTGGCCGCGCCGGTGTGCGTGGTGGCGGCGTTCGCGGTGGCCGAGGTCGTCAAGAAGCTGGTCGCCGAGGTGCGGCCGTGCTACTCGCTGCCGCACGACTACTACGTGACCGCCTGCCCGGTACGCACCGACTACGCCTTCCCCAGCGGGCACGAGACCACCGCCGCCGCCACCGTGGCCGCGCTGTTCCTGCTCGACCGGCGGCTGAGCGCGATCGCCGCCGTCTTCGCCGTGCTGGAGGGGTTCACCCGGGTCTACGTCGGCGCCCACTACCCCCATGACGTGGTCGCCGCAGCCGTCCTGGCCCTGCCGGTTGCCTTCGTCGCGAGCCTGCTGCTGGGCCGGATCGGCCGGCCGGTGGTTGCGCGACTGCGTACCGGCGCGTTGGAATCGGTGCTCACCGCGTCACGGCGGGCCGCCCACGCGGCACGCTGACCCACGACACGGGACCTCTCGTCACCCGACCGCTGACCCCGGAGCAAGGCCATGCCCGACATATCCAGCAACCGAAGCGGCTCCACCGGCACCCGCGCCGCGGGCGGATCACGCCGCGCCGCCGGACGCGACCGCGGACCCCGGCAGCCGGCCGTGCCTGCCTCCTCGGCCGCGCCCGCCCCGCGCGGCGCCCGGGCGTTCGCGGTCCGGGCCGCCCAGCTCTCGGTGCTGGCGCTGGTCGTGCTGCCGTTCGCGCTGATCGTCGGCGGTGGGCTGCTCGCCCTCGTGGTGGTCCTGCTGACCAACTTCGGCTGACGCGGGCCGACGCGGGCTTGCGTCGGCAGGGGAGCGAATCAGGCGGGGACGATAGGCTGACAGCGGTGTGCCGGGAAGTCTGGTCGGCCCGGGGATGGACCGCGCGTTCCGCCGCGGTGCCCCGGTGGTGAGCCGGAGTTCCCGAAATGCGCGCAGTGGGCACGATCCTCGTCCTGGTGGTCCTGGCGACCGTCGTGGCCACGGGTGCGCGCCGGCTGCGCATTCCCGCCCCCTCGCTGCTGGTCCTGGCCGGGCTGGGGGTGGCCCTGATCCCCGGCACCCCGCCGCTGCACATCGCCCCGCAGACCATCGCCCTGGTCGTGCTGCCGCCGCTGCTCTACGCCTCGGCCGAGGAACTGTCGATGCGCGATCTGCGGCTGGTCTGGCGGCCGGTGACGGTGCTGGCGCTGGGCCTGGTGCTGGCCTCCGCGGCGGCGGTCGGCGCGCTGGCGATCGCGGTGACCGGGCTGCCGGTGCCGATGGCGTTCGTGCTGGGGTCGGTGCTGGCCAGCACCGACCCGGTGGCGGTCACCGCGCTGGGCCGTCGGCTGGCGCTGCCGGGCCGGGTGCAGGTGCTGGTGCAGGCCGAGAGCCTGTTCAACGACGCCACCTCGCTGGTGCTGTTCAAGGTCGCCATCGGGGTGGCGGTCGCCGGCACGGCGGTGGACTGGCCGCACGCCGGGGGCGAGTTCCTGCTGCTGGCCGGCGGCGGGAGCGCGGTGGGCGCGGCCGTCGCGGCCGGGGTGGCGGTGGTCCGGCGGCGGACCACCGACCCGGTGCTGGAGACGGTGATCGCGCTGGTCACCCCGTACAGCGCCTATGTGCTGGCCGAGGGCGTGCACACCTCGGGGGTGACCGCCGTGGTGGTGGCCGGCGTGGTGCTGGGACGCTCGGGGCACAAGCTGAGCGACGCCAGGATCCGGCTCCAGCTGCAGGCCGTGTACGGGGTCGTGGTCTTCCTGCTGGAGAGCGTGGTCTTCGCGATCGTCGGTCTGGAACTGCCCACGCTGGTACGGGACCTGCCCGGCGGCACCAGCTGGTGGCCGCTGCAGGCGCTGGCGGTCGCGGCCCTGCTGATCGCCCTGCGGATCCTCTGGATGCTGCCGCTGACCTCGGTGGTCAAACCGGTCGGCGGCGCCGCGTCCTGGCGGGTGGCAGCGGTGGTCACCTGGGCCGGGACCCGGGGGGTGATGCCGCTGGCCGCCGCGCTGTCGATCCCGTTGGTCGCCGCCGACGGCACCGCACTGCCGGGACGATCCCTGGTGCTGGTGCTGACCACCGCCGTGGTGGTGACCACGCTGGTGGCGCAGGGGCTGAGCCTGGCGCCGCTGGTCAACCGCTCCGGCATCGCCCTGGAGCCCGAGCACACGGCCCGTGAGGAGGCCCGCACCCGGCGCCGGCTGGCAGGCGTCGGCCTGGAGCACCTGGACCAGCTCGCCGACCTCGACGCCGCCCCCACCGCCGCCCTGGAACAGGCCCGCCGCGCGCTGGACGCCCGGCTCCAGCACGACCAGCAGGAGCCCGGCGAGCAGGGGCAGGGCCAGGGCCAGGGCGGCGGTTCGGTGCTGGCGGCCTACCGGCAGATCCGCCGCGAGGTGATAGCCCTGCAGGGCGGCGAGCTCCGCCGGCTGTACGAGGACCACGAGATCAGCGACACCACCCGGCGGCACCTCCAGTACGACCTGGACCGTGAGGAGTCGGCCCTGGCCGAGGGCCCGTGAGCTGTGACCGCCAAGCGGCCGTCAGGAGTAGTGCAGCAGCCGCTTCCAGAGGACCGGCCAGGGCAGCAGCCGGTCCCGGCAGACCAGGATCTGCTTGTGCTGCTCCTGGTTGTCGAGCCCGCGGCCGTTGTCGATCCGGGCGGCCGGGGTGCAACTGCCCCAGTAGCCGGTCAGGTCGGCCGGATCGAAGCCGAGCAGGATCGAGGGGCCGTCGCCCGAGGGGGTGCCGAAGTCGGCGTAGCCATTGTGGTCGGCGTACGGGGTGGGCAGGCCGAGCGGGCGGCCGTAGTGGTCCAGGGCTCCGGCCTCGCCGTAGTTCTCGGCGATCAGGGTGACACTGGAGCGGTCGGCGGCCGAGGGCAGCGCGCGGTACACCCCGGCGACGGTGGCGGTCAGTTCGGGCCAGCCGACGGTCTCGCCGTTCTCGGCGTTCAGCGGCTGGACGACGTGATAGGCCGAGACCGGCAGCACCGGGAGCGCGGCGACCACCTCCACCAGCGAGAACACCACGCCCAGTACCGCCGCGAGCAGCACTGCGGCGGTGTGCCGCGCGGTGCGCGCCCGGTCCGCCCGCCACAGCCAGTCCACCGCGGCCACCGAGCCCGCGCTCAGCAGCAGCGGCGCCCAGCCGGTGGCGTAGTAGGGCTTGCCGCCGGTGAGCAGCACCAGAACCAGCGTCACCGGATAGCCCACCGCCAGCATCCGGTACCCGGTGAACTCCTGACGGCGGGTCAGCGCCCACCAGCCGGCGATCCACAACAGCGGGAAGGACGCCTCGAACTGAAAGGGAAGCACTTGCACCCGCTGCGAGTTGGACGAGATCCGCCGGGCCATCGTCAGCTGCGGCCAGTGGTGCCGCCACTGCCAGATCAGGTCGGGCGCCCAGAGCAGCAGCGCGATCACGGCCCCCGCGTACAGCAGCGGACTGCGGAACACCGCCCTCGGCCCGACCGCCGCCGCGCTCAGCACGAGTGCGAAGGCCAACATCGCCACAAGGTTGTTGACGAGCAGTCCGACCCCGGCGGCGAGTCCGGCGAGCAGCCAGAGCCGGTCGTCGCGGGTCCGCAGCCAGCGCAGCACCAGCCAGAGCAGCAGGGCCCAGACGCACAGGTCCACGCCGGAGGTGACGAAGAGATGGCCGCCCACCAGTGCCATCGCGGAGGCCCCGGTGGCCAGCGCGGCCAGCAACTGGGCGCGGCGGCTGCGCGGTTCGTCCAGCCCGGCAAACTCCCTGGCGCAGAGCGCCGCGAGCAGCACCGTGCACAGCGCCAGCAGCAGCGGCAGGGTGCGCAGGGCCCGGACCGAGTCGCCCAGGACGGCGGTCTCCAGCCGGATCAGCACCGGCACCAGCGGCGGTTGGTCGGCGTAGCCCCACGCGAGATGATGGCTCGCCACCAGGAAGTACAGCTCGTCGCGGTGGTATCCGTAGCGCCCGGCGGTGGCCTCCAGCAGCGCGGCCAGGACGGCCAGCACGGGCAGGACGCGGCGCCAGGCTACCCGTGGGAGTTGCACGGCCGCCATGGCGCGAGTGTGGCATGCGCGCCGTGGTCGGGACAGCCCTTGAACGGCCCGGAACCGGAGCCGGTCAGGAGGGAGGCGTGCGGACGACGCGGGGACCGACATGGGACCCGACACCGATTCTCCGCACAAATCACACACCAGTCACCTGTTCGATCATGTCCTCATCACTCTAGGCTGCGGGAATACCCCCTGGGCCGCGGGCCCAGCACCCTGCCCGGAAGACCCCATGAACTACTGCTCGACCTGTCGGCGCCGGCTCAACGGTGCGTTGAACTGTCCAGGATGCGGCCGTCCCGCGGAGGAGTTGGCCCCGGAGGCAGCCGCCACCGAGCAGGCCCCCGGCGAACAGGCCGCGGCGGATCCGTCCGCGGGCGACCGGCCCGGGAGTGATCAGCCGACGGGCGACCGCCCCACGGCGGAGCTGGTGATCCGGGAGCCCACGGCGGTCGCCCTGTACGGCGAACCCTCTGCCGCCGACGGCCTCGCACCGCTGCCGCTGCGCGCCGCAGCCCCCCGACGCGGGCGCAGGCGCAACCGCTCGCGCGGGACCAGGGTGATGGCGCTGAGCACCGCCGGCGTGCTGGCCGTCGCCGGTCTCGGGCTGCTCGCACTCACCACCGACAACAGCACCGCTCCGGCCTCGGCGGGTGCCTCGCATGCGCCCGTCGCCGGGAGTTCCGACCCGCAGGCCTCGGCTTCGGGCAGCGGCGCGGACACCGGCGGCGCCGCCGGTACCTCGTCCTCGCACAGCGCCTCGGCCGGCCGCTCCGCCACAGCCTCGGCCTCGGCGAGCCCCAGCGCGACCACCTCGCCGAAGGCGTCGTCCTCGCACACGGCCGGATCGACCTCGACCCCGACCTCACGGACGGTCGACAGCACGCCCACCACGCCCTCGTCGACCACCCCGGCGTCCACGACCTCCGCGTCCGCTTCCACGTCGCCCTCGGCCAGTCCCAAGCCGTCCGCCTCGGCCAGTTGCAAGAGTCAGTTCCTCTGGTGGTGCACCAGCTGAGGCACGACGCCGGGCACTACCGGCGGCGCCGGTGCGGGTCGAAGTCGGGCAGCCAGGCCCCGGGTTGGTGCAGCCCGAGGTCGCCGGCGCCGACACCGGCGGTGAGGGCGTCGGCGGCGGCGAGCACCGCGGAACGGGTCTCGTCGCCGCGCAGGACCAGGGACCAGGTCCAGTACGGCTGCGGGTCGGTCACCGGGCGCCGGACCAGGTCCGGCGGCAGCGGAGTGGTCTGGCCCTTGGGCGAGTTGATGACGGGCCGTCGGCTGCGGCGGACGTGGTCGAAGAAGGCGGGGCCGGTGATCCCGCCGTCGGCGATGCGCACCGCCCGGGCCCCGGTGGCGTGGGCCAACTCCTCGGCGTAGGCGTTCCAGGACGACCAGGAGACGGTGTCGTCGTCGACCAGCACGGCTGTGTTCCGGGCCGGGACCGGGCCGGTGTCGTCCCCGGTGGCGACGCAGTGCAGCCGGTCCGCGCCGATCAGCCGGGCCCGCAGGCCGTGCCGTTCCAGGTCCTCCTCACGCACCCAGCACACCGCGAGGTCCAGGCTGCCGTCCGCGACCCGGGCGGCCTGGGCGTGCGAGGGCGCCACCCAGGGGTCGACATGCAGCTGGGCGACGCCGAGCAGACGCGAGGACAGGTCGGGCGGGAGCCAGTTGACGAAGCCGAGCCGGACCGGCTCGGAACCCGACAGCTCGGCGGCCCGGCGCCGCAGGCCGTCGGCCCGCTCCAGCAGGTCCCGGGCCAGCGGCAGCAGGGCCGCGCCGTCCGCCGTCAGCCGGACCGAACGGCGGTCGCGGTCGAACAGCCGCACTCCCAGGTCCTGCTCCAGCGACTTGATCTGCTGGGACAGCGACGGCCCGGCGATGAGCAGCTTCGCGGCGGCCCGCCCGAAGTTCAGCTCTTCGGCGACCGCCGCGAAGTAGCGCAGCTGACGGAGTTCCACTCTGGTGATGCTATGTCCGGTGGCGAGCGGTCAGGTCACCGCCACGCTCAGGGCCCCGCTACTCGAACTGCGCGTTGGAAGGGGATGTCAGCCGGCCGAGCAGCGGCAGGGCGGTCAGGATCGCGGCCACCGAGGCGAGCAGCCCCGCGCCCATCAGGGCGAAGTAGGTGCCGTCCGGCAGGGCGAGGTGGGCGCGCTGCGGGACCACTGCCAGTACCAGCGGCAGCGAGGTGCCGAAGCCGATCACGGCGGCCACCACGGTCGCGGTGAGCAGCGGCAGCATCGACTCCAGGACCACCACCCGGTACAGCGTCGGTGTCGGTGTCCCGCTCAGCCGCAGCAGGGTGAACGGCCGCCTGCGCTCCACCAGGCTTCCGCCGACGGACACGGCCAGGCTGCAGCCGGCGACCAGCACGGTCAGGCCGACCAGGACCTCGATGACCCGCTCGGCCGCCTTGAGCAGGGACGCGCGGGCGTCGCCGACCTCGCCGAACGTCTGCGGAGGCTGGGTCACGCCGTTGGCCGAGGAGTAGGTGGAGAGCAGGGTGCGGATCTGTTCGAGCGTGCTGGTGTTGTCGACCCTGACCAGGACGGTCTGCAGGTCCAGCGTCGAGAGGTCGATCGAACCGGTGGCGTTGGCACTGGTCACCAGCGGCAACTGCCGCTCCAGGGACAGCAGGTTGTCGATGTACAGCGCCCCGAAGTCCGCCTTGACGTCCTGTGCACCCGGCGCGCACTGCCCGATCGCGCTCAGCGCCGCCAGGTCGGCGCAGGAGGCGACCAGACCGCCGGTACCGGCCCCGGCCGGCTCGGAGTAGATCGGAACGACGGACACACCCGGGAACGAACGCAGCCGCGCGAGCAGCGTCGCGGCGGTCTGCGGGGGCAGGCCGGCGGCGCCGACGGCCGGGGCGGGAGAGGGGGCCGGGGCGGCGCCCCGGGAGGGCTTGGCGGGGCCGGACCTGGACGAGCAACTGCCGCCGTTGCAGTTCCCGGTGGCGAAGTCGGCGTGCAGTACCCGGGTCAGCGATCCGGCGGACCCGGAGTTCTGCCCGTCGACCACGGACGGCACCAGGCCGCCGATGGCAGTCCCGATCAGCACGGCCAGGACGAGCCCGCTCACCGCTCGGAAGGCGGCCTTGGGGTTGTCCGCCAGCCGTCGCGCGGCCAGCAGCGAGGCGGGGCCCTTGACGAACCTGGCGACGACCCGGGCCACCTGCATGGTGAGCCAGGAGCCGCTCAGGATCAGCCCGGTCATGATCAGCAGCACCCCGAGCTCGGCCAGAGCCAGCGACGAACTGCTGGGCCCGCTGGTCGACTTGTTCTGGAATCCGAGCACCGCCAGCGGTCCGACATAGATGACCAGGCCGAGCAGCAGCGGCGCCAGCCGCCAGGCCCCGGGGGGCGGCGGCGTAGCCCGGCGGCTGGTGCCCAGCGGGGAGATGCGCACCCGCCGCAGCGACCAGAGCGCGGCCAACATCGAGGCCACCGGCACGACGACGATCAGCGTGATGTAGTCCGTCGCCGAGGGGTTCACCACATCGGGGAAGAACCGCGAGCCGGTGACGGCCAGGTCGTCGACCCCGGTGCGGATCAGCTGGAAGACGCCGATGCCCAGCAGAGTGCCCAGCAGTGCCCCGACGGCGGAGTCCACCGAGGCGATCACATTGATCTGCCGGGGTGTCGCGCCGACCAGGCGCATCGCCGCATAGCGCTCCTCACGCCTGGCTGCGGCCAGCCGGGTGGCAGTGCTGATCAGGATCAGCAGCGGGAACAGCACCGCGATCGAGCCCAGGCCGAAGCCGTACTTGTAGACATTGGAGGTGCTGATGTCGCTGTGCTTGGTCGCGACGGTGCTGACGTGCTCGGTGCCCGACTCCGCGGCGAGCTGCGCCGGGGTGTGGCCGACCACCACCACGAGCTGGTCCGGTCCGGTGAGCGCGGCGTCGCCGATCAGGCCGGCCTGCGTGCCGGGGAACCGGTTGCCGAGCTGATCGGCGGGGACCGTCCGCAGCAGTGCGGCCAGGGCCGGTGAGACGACGAACTGCCCGGCGGCGGGCAGCTGTTGGAGGCCGGGGATGACGACCGATCCGGCGGATCCCAGGGCCGCCACGTCCAGCCGCTCGATCGTCCGGCCGTGGAAGTAGTCGTCGCTGAGGTTCCACAGCGCCCCGGTCGAGGGCAGCGCCGTGCCGGCGGACTGCTGGCCGTTCAGCGGAGTCCCGCTGGTGCACTCCCAGCACGGCCGGTTCAGCATGCTCTGGTAGCCGTGGTAGTCGGCGAAGATGGACAGGACCACCGCGACGCCCAGGGCGACGGCGGCCACGATCGCGGCGAGGCGCACCAGCGCCTCCCGGCCGCCCTGCAGTGACAGCCGCAGGCCGAGACGGAACATCAGCGGCCGCCTTCCGCCGGGTACGGGCTGGTCACCAGGCCGTCGCGGACCATGATCTCGCGGTCGGCGTAGGCGGCGACCCGGGCGTCATGGGTCACCAGGACCACGGTGGTGCCCTCGGCCCGGGCCAGGTCGGTCAGCAGGTCCATGGCCCGCTCGCCGGTGAGCGAGTCCAGCGAGCCGGTCGGCTCGTCCGCGAAGAGCACCCGGGGGTGGATCACCAGCGCCCTGGCGATGGCGACGCGCTGCGCCTGACCGCCGGACAGTTCGCCGGTGCGCCGGCCTCCCAGACCGTCGAGTTCCAGGCGGGTCAGCCAGTCCGCGGCCTTGCGGTAGGCGTCCTTGCGGTCGGCCCGGCTGAACAGCAGGGGCAGGGCGATGTTGTCAGCCACCGTCAGTTCCGGTACCAGCTGCCCGAACTGGAAGACGAAGCCGAAGGAGGTGCGGCGCAGCTCGGTCCGCCTGGATTCGTTGAGCTGGTCGAGCCGGTGGCCGTCGAACCACACCTCGCCGCGGTCCGGCCGGTAGATCCCGGCCAGGCAGTGCAGCAGCGTCGACTTGCCCGAACCGCTGGGGCCCATCACGGCGACGATCTCGCCGGCGTCGACCGACAGGTCGGCCCCCCGCAGCGCCGGGGTGCTGCCGAAGGAGCGGTACACGTCCCTGGCCGCGATCAGCGGGCCACGGGGGGAGGGGACTTCGGGGAGCTGCTCGGCGCTCATGAGGCGGCCACCATGTCCGCCAGGGTGGTCAGCCTGGCGGCGGTGAGGTCGATCCAGCGCAGGTCGGCCTCCAGGTGGAACAGCCGGTGGTCGGCGAGGAGCGCGTCGACCGGGTCGCCGCTGCGCCGCAGGGTCGTCAGTTCCCGCATCCGTTGCAGGTGCGAGGCGCGCTGGGCGTCGAGGTAGCCCTCGGCGTCACGTCCCAGCATCAGCGCCAGCACGACCTTGACGAACAGCACGGTCTGCAGGTTGGGGTCGCCGTCCACCGGCTCGGCCAGCCAGGACTCGACCTCGCTCCGGCCGGCCGGGGTGATCGCGTACCGCTTGCGGTCGGGGCCGCTGCCGGCCTCGCTCTCCCCGGCGACGACCTTGCCGTCGCGGGCCAGCCGCCCGAGGGTCGAGTAGACCTGCCCGGCGGGCAGCGGTTTGCCTCGCACGAAGAAGGTGTCGTAGTCGCGTTTCAGGTCGTATCCATGGCTCGGCTCACGGTCGAGCAGACCCAGCAGGGTCAGCGGAACACTCATGCCGCCACGGTACGCCGAGTGTAGATACCGCGTCTATACACTCAGTATCTAGAGATATGACACGTCGCCGCGACCGCATCCTGAAATCGCCCTGGACGAAGGGACGAGTGTTCGTAGGGTGGGTCGATGACGACCCCAGCCGACACCGGCACCGCTGCAGCCCACTCCCCAGCTCCCGCTCCTGCTCTTGCCGCCCGTACCGCCGAGGTGGGCGGGTCACCGGTCCGGGAGATCCTGGCGCTGACCGCCCGCCCCGAGGTGATCTCGTTCGCGGGCGGCCTGCCCGCTCCCGAGCTGTTCGACGCGGAAGGCATCCGCGCGGCCTACGACGCGGTGCTGCGCGAGTCGCCGCAGCGGGTGCTGCAGTACTCGACCACCGAGGGCGACCCGTCACTGCGCGCGGCCGTCGCCGCCCGGCTCACCGCGCGCGGCCTGCCCACCGACCCGGAGGAGCTGCTGATCACCGGCGGCTCCCAGCAGGGGCTGTCGCTGCTGACCTCGGCCCTGCTGGAGCCCGGCGACACCGTCCTGGTCGAGGACCCGACCTACCTCGCCGCGCTGCAGTGCTTCGCGCTCGCCAGCGCACGCGTCGTCCCGGTCCCCACCGACGCGGAGGGCATCGTCCCGGACGAGCTGGACGCCCTGGTCGCGGCGGAGCGTCCCAAGCTGCTGTACCTGGTGCCCAACTTCCAGAACCCGACCGGCCGGACGCTGCCGCTCGCACGTCGGCGCGCAGTCGCGGAGATCGCTGCACGGCGCGGACTCTGGGTCGTCGAGGACGACCCGTACGGCGAGCTGCGCTTCAGCGGCGAACCGGTGCAGTGGATCTCGGGCTGCGCCGGCGCCGAGGACCGGACGGTGCTGCTGAGCAGCTTCTCCAAGGTGATGGCCCCCGGGCTGCGGCTCGGCTGGCTGCGCGGCCCGGCCGCGCTCCGGCGCGCCTGCGTGATCGCCAAGCAGGCCGCAGACCTGCACACCTCCACGGTCGACCAGGCCGCAGCGGCCCGCTACCTCGCCGACCGCGACCTGGACGCCCACCTCGCCACCGTCCGCGCCGCCTACCGCGAGCGCCGCGACGCCCTGCTGGCCGGGCTGGCGGACGCACTGCCGACCGGCAGCAGCTGGAACCGTCCCGACGGCGGCATGTTCCTCTGGGCCCGCCTCCCCACCGGCCACGACGCGACCACCCTGCTCCAACGCGCGATCGCCCACAACGTGGCCTACGTCCCCGGCACCCCCTTCTTCGCCCACCACCCCGACCCGGCCACCCTGCGCCTGTCGTTCACCACGCACACGCCCGACGAGATCGCGGACGGGTTGACGCGGTTGGGGAAGGCCCTGGGGTGAGGGTCCGGGGGGGGAGGCGGACCGGCACCGCCCCCGCCCTGCTACTTCGCCGTCCGCGCCAGGACCACGCGGTCGATCTCGGCGCCGAAACCGTCGATGGCGCGGACCGTCAGCTTTGAGGTGCCGCCGCGGTGGGCCGGGGCGCTGTCGATGGCCAGCAGACAGTAGCCGGTGTAGCGGACCCGGGACCAGGCGACGGTCTCGGGGGTCTTGGTCTTGCCCGGCTCGTTCACGAAGGAGGCGATGGGGGAGACGTCGTCCACCGCGCCTTCGTAGCTGTCCTTGGCCGGGAAGGAGTACAGGCTGTTGCCCGCTCCGCCCGCGACCACGTAGGTCGTGCCCTGGGTCGCCGGGGTGACCGTGGAGCCGCTGGGGGCCGCCGTGGTCACGCTGCCGCCCTTGAGCGGGTCGGTGCGCTCGTAGACGTGGTTGTGGCCGTTGATCACCAGGTCGACGCCGTAGCTGTCGAACAGCGGGACCCAGTACTGGCGCACGCCGCCCTCGGACGCGTGCGAGGAGCAGGTGCTGTATGTGCAGTGATGGAATTGAATGACTATGAAGTCGATGTCGGCGCGCTTGCGCAGGGCCGCCAGCTCCTGCTCCAGCCACGCGGTCTGCTTGCCGCCGCTGTAGCCGTTGTTCGCCGGGATCTCGTAGGAGACGTCGTTGGCGTCCAGCGTGATCACACCCACGTTGCCGTAGGTGAAGGAGTAGTAGGTGTTCTGCTGTCCGGCGAAGTCGAACCGGGCGGCCAGGCCGCCGTTGCCGTCGGGCGAGTACCAGGGCTCCATCTCGTGGTTGCCCGAGGCGACCTGCCACGGCACTGTCGCGGCCACGGCCTCGACCTGCTGGAAGAAGGAGTCCCAGACCTTGGGGTCGTAGGAGTCGGTGATCAGACCGTGCCCGGTGCCCTCGGCGTAGGAGACGTCGCCCGCGTGCAGGTGGAAGGCCGGGTGCTGACCGGCGATCAGATGGGTGGTGGCCACGGCGTCGTAGCTGATGCCCTGGTCGCCGAAGGCGGTGAAGGTGAACGGCCCGCGCTTGCTCGGCGCGGTGGTGAAGGAGTTGACCACCGCCAGGTTGGAGCGCGGGTCCCAGCCGTCGTGGCCGACCGCGTAGTAGTAGGTCTCGCCGGGACGCAGTCCGTCGAGCGCCGCGTGCAGGTAGTACTGCTCGATCGTGCTCGGCGAGACCAGGGCCACCGAGTCGATCGGGCTGGTGTCGCCGGCCAGGGTGGACAGCGCCCGCACCTCGGCGTGGTGCTTCTCGCCGAGGTCCTGGGGGGAGCGCCCGATCCGGACGAAGGGGTTGCGGACCGCCGCGCTCGCCTGCCAGGCGACCGACATCTGCCGGGTCGGGTCGGCGCCGTAGGAGATGTGCCGCCCGAACGGGACCACCGTGGACCCGTTCGGACGGTCGGCCGTGGGCAGCAGCGACGCCGCGGACCGCACGGGTGCGGCCGAGGCCGTGCCGGTCAGCCCGGCCGCGCTCGCGATCGCGGTGCCGGCGATGGTGCCCGCGCCCACCAGGCCGCCGCGCAGCATCGCCCGCCGCGACGTCGCCCGACGGAACCACTCGTGCTGCTCGGCCAGGCTCAGCTGTGCGGCCTGCTCGGGGGTCATGCCCTGTTTCGTCATGCTGCGGACGCTAGGAGGGTCCGATGGCCCCGGGGGAAACACCAAGTCAACTTGACCTGGCCGTGAAGGGCCGGGCTTGGAGGTAGGGCGCGGCTGGCTGTCGCGTGGCCTCCTCCGTCTGAGCACCTTGTGCAGGTGCTGGGACGCGTGACTCACGCCCCGTTGTCCATACGGCCTCGCCCTTGCGGGCGATGTTGTGGGACACGTTGGTGTCCGCGTGCAGCATGGTCCCGCAGGACCTGCATGCGAACGTCGCCTGGTCGACGTGGTTCTTCCGGTCGACGTGGTGGCACTGGGAGCATTCCTGGCTGGTGTACGCCGGATCGACGTGGACCAGCGGGACGCCGGCGCGCTTGGCCTTGTAGGCGATGTACTGGCCGAGCTGGTGGAAGCCCCACGAGTGGAGTTGGGTCCGCTGTCCCTTTCGGAGCCGTACCCGGTCGCGGATGCCCGTCAGATCTTCCAGGGCGATGCCGTGGCCGGTGCGTTCAGCGGTGGTGACGATGGTCTTGGCGATGACGTGGTTGACGTTGGCGGTGTGGCGGGCCTCGGTGCGCGAGCGCTTCTTCAACAGGCGCTTGGCGGACTTCGTCCCCTTGGCCTGGAGCTTCCTGCGCAGGTCGATCTGCCGCTTGCGGTGCCGGTTCAGGCCCCGTCCGGCGGCCCGGTAGCCGGTGCTTGTGGTGGCGATGTTGACGATGCCCAGGTCTACACCGACGAATCCGACGGGGTTCTCGTTGACGGGGTTCTCGGGTACCTCGCAGGTGGCGATCAGGTAGAAGGCGCCGTCGCGCTCCACCAGGTCCGACTCGCCCCTGCGATGCTCGCGCAGCCGCTTGAGCGCACTCTGGGAGCCGGTGAAGCGCACGCTCTTGAGTCGTCCGGCGGTGGTCCAGATCGACACCGTCCCCGCGTCGTACTGCCAGGACAGGCACCGCTCGTCATACGGCTGCGCGGCCTGGGGGCGGAACGTGATCGGCTTCGACTCCGCCCTGACCCTGCGTTTGGACCCCGGTCTGCCGAGGTTGCCCGCGCGGATGTTCGCCTTCAGGGCGGTGTAGGCGTCGCGGACCTTCTTGATGGTGTGCTGGGCGACCTGTGCTCCCAGCCCGCGTGCCTTCAGCTCGGCGTAGGTGTGCTGGCGTAGCTCGTACTCGCGCGGGACCCCGTGCTCGAACGCCACGGCGGAGACCCAACAGGCTGCCTCGTTGACTGTGCGCAGGGTGTCTTGCAGCGCGGCGGCCTGGTCGGCCTCCGGCAACAGTTTCACCCGCACCACGAGCTTCACACGGCCACCGTAGCAGTGATCTATGTCACCACGTTGGGAGTCAAACCCGGACCCCACGGCGTCCCCCGGTCACCGGCCCCGGCAAGGGGGTCGGTGACCGGGGGACGCGGTGAAGTGCGGGCGCTACTCCTCGGTGGGGCCCAGGTCGGAGTCCTCGCGGAGGTCGACGGTGCGGCTGGTGGAGCCGTGGAGTTCGAGCAGCACGATCTCGTTGGTCCCGGCTCGCAGCACGGGGGCGGGCACGTAGAGGGAGAGTTGGGGGCCGCGGGACCAGTAGCGGCCCAGGTTGAAGCCGTTGATCCAGGCGTTGCCCTTGGTCCAGCCGTCCAGGTGCAGATGGCTGTCGGCGGCCTGGTCGGAGTGGAAGGTGCCGCGGTGCAGGACCGGTCCGGGGACGGGTGCGTCGGTGCGGGCGAAGCCGAAGGGGGTGAGGTCCAGCAGCGGCAGCGGCAGGCTTGACCAGCTGTCAGCTGCCGCGCCGTTGAGGGTGACCGGGCCGATCAGGCCCTTGCGGTCGTGCAGTGCGACCCCGTAGTTGACCCGTCCCTGGTTCTCCACCAGCACCCGCAGCTCGGCCCCGCCGGGCGGCACGGTGAAGGTGAGGGTGTGCTCGTGGTTCTCCCGCTCCAGGACGCCGACCGGCTGGCCGTCCAGGAAGACCTGGGCCCGGTCGCGCACCGCGCCGACGGCGAGCCGGGTCGGCCCGGGGGTCTCCAGCCGGGTGGTGTAGAGGACGAAGCCGAAGTCCTGCCCGAGCTCCTCCATGGTCAGCGGGCGGTCGCCGTCGACCGGGGTGCCGAGTGCGTCGAGGTCGGCGAACAGCGGTGCCTGCTCGGTCAGTTCGATGCCGGACAGGGCGAACTTGGCGGAGCGGGCCGGGACCGGCTCGGCGGGCTCGGCGGAGTGCCGGGCGATGACCGAGCGGAAGGCCTCGTACTTGGGGGTCGGGTCCCCGGCCTCGTCCAGTGGGGCGTCGTAGTCGTAGGAGGTAATGGTGGCGCGGTAGTTGCCCTTGTCGTTGGCGCCGTTAGTGAAGCCGAAGTTGGTGCCGCCGTGGAACATGTAGAAGTTCACCGAGGCGCCGGCCGACAGCAGTTCGTCCAGGGTCCGGGCGGCGTCGGCGGGGGCGCGGACGGTGTGCTTGCCGCCCCAGCGGTCGAACCAGCCGTTCCAGAACTCGGTGCACATCAGCGGTCCGGCCGGCTGCTGGGCACGCAGGGCCGACAGCCCGCGGGCCACCCCGGAACCGAAGTTGACGGTGCGCAGCACCCCGTCCAGTCCGCCCCTGGCCAGGTCCCCGGGCTGGTCGGAGGTGAACAGCGGGACGTCCACGCCGCGCTTGACCAGGGCCTGGGCCAGCCGGGTCAGATAGCCGGCGTCCTCGCCGAAGGCGCCGTACTCGTTCTCCAGCTGGACGGCGAGGACCGGCCCGCCGCGGGTGGCCAGATACGGCAGCACGGCGGGCAGCAGCCGGTCCAGGTACTCGTCGACCGCGGCCAGGAAGCCGGGGTGGGTGGTGCGCAGCTCCATGGTGGGGTCGGCCAGCAGCCAGGAGGGCAGCCCGCCGCCCTCCCACTCGGCGCAGATGTAGGGCCCGGGACGCAGCAGGACGTGCAGGCCCTCGGCGGCGGCCAGGTCCAGGAAGCGGGGCAGGTCGAGGATGCCGTCCAGGCCGAAGACGTCCCGGCGCGGGGCGTGCAGGTTCCACGGGACATAGGTGTCGACGGTGTTGAGGCCCATCAGCCGGGCCTTGTGCAGCCGGTCGGCCCACTGCTCGGGGTGGACCCGGAAGTAGTGCAGACCGCCGGAGAGGATCCGGAACGGCTCGCCGTCCAACTGGAATCCGTCGTCGGTGATGTCGAGTATGGCCACGGTTGTCTGGCTCCGCTGTCGGTACGGGGTCCGGCCGCCCGGGGTCGGGCGGCCGGAGGGATGGGCAGTGGTGCGGCGCTCAGCCGTTGGCGACGGTGAAGCCCTGCTGGGTGCCGTACTGCGAGATGGCGGACTGCCAGGTGCCCAGCGCGCCGGTCAGGTCGCTGCCGTTGGCGATGGCCTGGCCGACGCTGTCCTTGAAGATCGAGTTGGCGTAGACCTGGTAGGGCAGGTACTGCCAGCCCGCGGTGACGGCCTTCGAGGAGTCGGCGAAGACCTGGTTGGCCTTCTGTCCGTTGAAGAAGGGGAAGGTCTGGTCCAGGAAGGTGGGGCTGTCGAGCAGCGCCGTGGTGGCCGGGAACAGCCCGATGCTGTTGAGCGAGGCGGCGCCGTCGGTGCTGGAGTTGAGCCAGGCGGCGAAGGCCGCGGCGGCGGCCTTGTGGGTGCTGGTGGAGACCACCGCGTCGGAGGAGCCACCGTTCTCGGCCGAGGCGCCGGCGCCCGCGGTCCACTGCGGCACCGGCGCGGCGGCCCACTCGCCCTTGGTGGCGGCGATGGTGGTCTCCAGCGATCCCGGGGCCCAGGCGCCGGCGATCCACATCGCGTACTTGCCGCTGCCCATGCTCTTCCACCAGTCGGTGGTCCAGCCGGGGGTCGGGTCGACCAGCTTCTTGGACAGCAGCGAGGTCCACAGCGCCGCGAACTTGGCGGAGCCGGTGTCCTTGAGGTTGACCGTGACCGAGGTGGAGCCGGTGGTCTGGTAGGGCTTGCCGCCGGCCTGCCAGATCAGGCTGTCGACGCCGCCGGCGTCACCGGGGTCGATCGAGGTGATGTAGTGGGTCGGGTCGGCGGCGTGGATCTTCGCGGCGTCCGTCGCGAACTCGTCCCAGGTGGTGGGGGGCGTCAGGCCCAGCTTCTTGAAGATGTCGGTGCGGTAGAACATCGTCAGCGGGCCGGTGTCCTGCGGGTAGCCGTAGATGCCGCCCTGCAGCGCGACCTGGTTCCAGGCCGAGGCGGTGTAGCCGGACTTCAGCGAGGCCGCGCCGTACGCGGTCAGGTCGACGACCTGCTTGGACAGCGCGAACTGCGGCAGCGCGAAGTACTCGATCTGGGCGACGTCCGGGCCGCCGCTGCCGGCCTTGATCGCGGTCTGCAGCTTGGTGTACTCGGCTGCGGACTGGCCCGCGTTGACCACGTTCACCTTGATGTTCGGGTACTTCTTCTCGAACGCGTCCACGGTCGTCTGGATGCTCGGCACCCAGGTCCAGAAGGTCAGCGTGGTCGGCGTGCTCAGCGCGTCGGCGGCAGAGGTCTGCCCCCCGGCCGGGTTGGCGGCCTTGCTGCCGGAGGAGCTGCTGCAGGCGGCGGTGAGCGAGAGGGCCAGCGCGGCGGACAGCGCCAGTGCGGTACGGGTCGCCGTACGGGCGGTGGGGCGGAGGGATCTGCGCGAGGTTTCCATCGGGGGAGTTGTCTCCTGTCAATGCGGGTGAGGGTTGTTGATGGTGCGTCAGGGCGTGCTTGACCACACCGGCGACCGCCCGTGCCGGCTGAACCGGGTGGGGCGAGGGCCGGATGGGGGACTGGGGGTTACTGCTTGACGCTGCCGGCGGCGAGTCCCGACTGCCAGTAGCGCTGCAGCAGCAGGAAGGCGACCACCAGCGGGATGATCGCCAGCAGGCTGCCGGTGATCACCATCGGGTAGAGGTCCAGCGTGGCGCCGGTCTGCGGACCCATGGTCTGGGTGTTCCACTGGCTCAGGCCGACGGTCAACGGGAACCACTGGGGGTTGTTGAGCACGATCAGCGGAAGGAAGTAGTTGTTCCAGGTCGCCACGAGCGTGAACAGCAGCACGGTGACAAAGCCGGGGGCCAGCAGCCGCAGCGAGATGGTGAAGAAGGTGCGCAGTTCGCTGGCGCCGTCGATCCGGGCGGCCTCCAGCAGCGAGTCGGGAACCGCCTCCATCGCGTAGACACGCATCAGGTAGAGCCCGAACGGGCTGGCCAGCGCCGGGATGATGACGGCCCACGGGGTGTTGACGATGCCGATCTTGCTGTACAGCAGATAGGTCGGCACCGCGAGTGCCGTGGTCGGCACGGTGATGGCGCCGATGACCGCGCCGAACACCGCCCGCTTGCCCCGGAACTCGTACTTGGCCAGCCCGTAGCCGCCGAGCGCGGCCAGCGCGGCCGCGCCCCCGGCGCCCACCACGGCGTACAGGACGGTGTTGCCGAGCCAGCGCACATAGATGCCGTTGTCGTAGGTCAGCACCTCGTGGACGTTGTGGAAGAAGGAGAAGCCGTGCCCGAACCACAGGCCGAAGCTGGAGAACAGCGAGTCGCTGTTCTTGGTGCTGCTCATCACCAGCCACAGCAGCGGCAGCAGGGTGTAGGCCAGCATCAGCGCCATGGCCACGGTCAGCGCGGTGCTGGTCCTGTTGCGGGGCCGGTGCGGACGCTGGCGGGGGCGCCGGGAGGGGGTCGCGCGGGGGCGGTGGTCCGGGTCCGGGGAGCGGTCGGGGGCAGTCGTCGCGGTGCTCACAACGCGCGCTCCTGTCGGTTGGTCCAGAGCTGGACGGCGTAGGCGACCACGGCGGTGATACCGCCCAGGACCACGGCGATGGCGGCGGAGTAGTTGAACTCCTGGCCGTTGAAGGCGAGGTTGAAGGCGTACATGTTGGGCGTGTAGTTGGTGGTGATCACGCCGGGGGCCAGCGCCTGGAGCACATTGGGCTCGTTGAACAGCTGGAAGCTGCCGATGATCGAGAAGATCGTGCACAGCAGCAGCGCCTGCCGCAGCGCGGGGATCTTGATGCTGACCGCCTTGCGGATCTCGCCGGCCCCGTCCACCTCCGCGGCCTCGTAGAGCTCGTAGGGGACCGAGCGCAGCGCCGCGTACAGGATCAGCATGTTGTAGCCGGTGTACTCCCAGGTGGTGACGTTGCCGATGGAGGCGAGCATCCAGGAGTGCGAGAGCAGGTCCGGCAGCCCGAGGCCGAGATCGGTGCTGACCTGGTGGAACAGGCCGAACCGCGGACCGTAGAGGTAGCCCCACATCAGCGCGGCCACCACGCCCGGCACGGCGTAGGGGATGAAGATCCCGATCCGGAACAGCGCGGACCAGCGCAGCCGGCCGCTGTCCAGCGCCAGCGCGGCGACCAGGGCGAGACCCAGCATGATCGGGACCTGGACCGCCAGGAACAGCGCCACCCGGATCAGCCCGGTGTGCAGCAGCGCGTCCGAGAGGGCGCGGCGGTAGTTGTCCAGCCCCACGAACACATTGCCGCCGACCAGCCCCTGCCGGAACAGGCTGAGGTAGGCCGCGTACAGCAGTGGCGCGGCGATCGCGAAGGCGAAGGCCAGCAGGAACGGGCTCACAAAGAGGATTCCGTACCTGCCCGGGCGTGGTGCCCTTCGGCGGCTGAGCCGGGGCTGGAGGGTTTGGCTGGTCACAGCTCGGTCCATTTCGCAGTCATGCTCCAACTCTTCGGGGCGCGACGCCCCGCACCCCTGCGCAACCCCGAGGTGGCGGGTCTGAGCGGCGACGAGGCCGCTCGGTGAAGAAGATGTTTACGCAAACACGGTCCGCGTGTCGATGAGTGTGTGTCAGTTGCATCGAAGGCGTCAAGGCTCATTGCCGAAAAATTTCCGGCAGGAGTCGGTCCAGGAAAACTCCTGGAAGAACTGGCCGAATACGGACTAATCGCCGACGGTGATCTCGCGCTCAAGGTCCGGTAGGGGTCGCGCAGCAGCATTGCTTGCGGCCAGCCGCCCTGGTTACGATGTTGGCGCAAACATCACGAGAGGTGGGACGTGTGACCGAGACCTACAAGCCGCCCTCCCAGGCGGACGTCGCGGCGCTGGCCGGGGTTTCGAGTCAGACCGTGTCCCGGGTCGCCAACGACCGCAGCAACGTGGACGAGGAGACCCGCCAGCGGGTGCTGTCCGCGATGCAGGTGCTCGGCTACCGGCCCAACAGTGCCGCGCGGGCCCTGGTCACCGGCCAGTTCCACATGATCGGCGTGATCAGCTTCAGCCTCAGTGCCCATGGCAACAGCCGTACCCTGCAGGCGATTTCGGAGGCGGCGCAGACCGCCGGCTACTCGGTGAACCTGGTCGGTCCGGAGTCCCAGACCGGGGGAGCGATGCGCAAGGCGTTCTCCAAGCTGACCGGCCAGGGCGTGGACGGCATCATCATGATCGAGGCGCAGATCCTGGACCACCCCGACCTGCGCCTGCCCACCGGGGTCCCGGTGGTGGTCGCCGACGGCGACCCGGACCAGCGCCACCCCTCGGTGGACAACAACCAGGCCGCGGGCGCGGAGGAGGCCACCGCGCATCTGCTCGGCCTGGGCCACCGCACCGTGTGGCACCTGGCCGGACCGCAGGACTCCTACTCGGCGCGGCGCCGCGCGGCCGCCTGGTTCAGCACCCTCAAACGCGCCGGTGCACCGGTCCCGGCCGTGCTGTACGGCGACTGGTCGGCGGACTCCGGCTATCTGGTCGGCCGCAGGCTGGCCGAGGACAAGGACGTCACCGCGGTCTTCGTCGCCAACGACAACATGGCCCTGGGGCTGATCAAGGCGCTGCGCGAGGCCGGCCGGGAGGTCCCCCGCGACGTGAGCGTGATCGGCTACGACGACACGCCGGAGTCGGGCTTCTTCCACCCGCCGCTGACCACCGTGCACCAGGACTTCGAGCAGGTCGGGCGGTTGTGCGTGTCGCTGCTGCTGGATCAGCTCGCCCAGGGCCACCGGCCCGGCGGCGAGGTGCACAGCATGGTCACGCCGCAACTGGTGGTACGCGAGAGCACCGCGCCGCCGCCGGCCCGGTGAGCGGGTGCCCGGGAGCGGTTTTTGGGCGAATTGACTGGAACTTGACATATAGGGTTGATCAAATAGGGTGATCGGAATCGAGCCCTCCGGTCGGTGAGGGCGGCCGACCCAGGGGATCGCCATGCCTGTTCAGGTTCTGACCGCGCATCACAGACCCGCGTCCTTCGGATGCCCGCTGTTCCCGAGCGGGCACATCCGTCACCGGGAGATCCGTTGAGGCTCTCCGGACTGCGCCCCACCCCGCTTAACCGACGGGCCCAGGCCCCGAACCCGGCGCCGCCTCCCGTCCGTCCGACCCCAGCCCCTGAGCCGGGCCCGCTGACGCCGGATCAGATCGCCTTACTGCGTGCCAGTGTGGCGGCGGTGAGTCCGCTGGCCGGTGAGCTGACGGTCTACTTCTACGCCATCCTCTTCGCCCGCTACCCGGCGGTGCGCGAGCTCTTCCCGGTGGACCTCGATGTGCAGCGCGATCGCCTGCTGCGGGGACTGCTGCGGATCGTGGACCTGGTGGACGACCCGGAGAACCTGGTCCGCTTCTGCACCCATCTGGGCCGGGACCACCGCAAGTTCGGCGCCCTGACCGGGCACTACCCCGCTGTCGGTGAATGCCTGCTCGCCTCGCTGGAGCGCTACGCCGGCCCGGCGTGGACCCCGGAGCTCGCCGGGATCTGGACCCGGGCCTACGGGCTGGTCGCCCAGGTGATGTCCCAGGCGGCCGAGGACGACGCGCTGTTGGGCCCGGCGGTGTGGTACGCGGAGATCACCCGCCATGTGCAGCGCGGCCACGGCATCGCCGAGATCACCGTACGTCCGGAGACCCCCTATCCCTATCTGGCCGGCCAGTACGCCAGCATGGAGACGCCCTGGGCTCCCCGGGCCTGGCGCTACTACTCGCCCGCCCACGCCCCGCGCCCGGACGGGACCCTGACCTTCCATGTACGGGCCGTCCCGGGCGGCCAGGTGAGCCCTGCGCTGGTGGAACGGGCGACGCCGGGCGACATGGTCCGGCTCGGTCCGGCCCAGGGGCAGATGACCCTGGACCCCGACAGCAGCCGCCCGTTGGTCTGCGTGGCGGGCGGGACCGGGCTGGCGCCCATCCGGGCCCTGGTGGAACACGCGGCGCGCAGCGGCTCGGAACGCGACACCAATGTCTTCGTCGGCGCCAGGACCGCGACGCAGCTCTACGGCCTGGACGACATGCTGCGCATGGCGCAGCGCCACCACTGGCTCTCGGTGCGGGCCGCCGTCTCCGACGAGCGCATCGTGGGCCTGGAGGGCGACCTGCCCCATGTCCTGGGTCAGTTCGGCCCGTGGTACCGGCATGAGGCGTATCTCTCCGGCCCGGTCGACATGGTCACCCAGGCCGCCGACACCCTGCTGCGGCAGGGCGTCCCGCAGCGGCGGATCCACCACGACCCCTTCGACGTCCCCGCGTTGGAGGCCGCCCTGCTGCCCAAGCTCACGGCAGCGAACCTCGTCGCCCGCTGACCCGACCTCACGCCGCCCGGACGCCGCTCCCCGTAGCCGTCCGCGGCAGGGCCCCACCCGCCCCGAGCAGGAGAGACACCCTTGCCGTTCCCCCGCCCCCGAACTGCCCTCGCCCGCACCGCCCCCACGCGCAGCGCCGAGCACGGCACCCTGCTGCGGGAGGCCGCGGCCTTCGTCCGCCTGTTCGCCGAGGAGAACCCGGACGGCGCCCGCCCCGAGCGCCGGATCGAGGAGATCACGGCGGCCGTCGAGGAGTTCGGCACCTATGAGCACACACCCGAGGAGCTGGCCTTCGGCGCGCGGGTCGCCTGGCGCAACGCGGACCGCTGCATCGGCCGGCTGTACTGGAACAACCTGACCGTGCGGGACCTGCGCCATCTGGAGCACCCCGACGACATCGCCCAGCACTGCTTCGAGCATCTGCGCAGCGCCACCAACGGCGGCCGGATACGCCCGGTCATCACCGTCTTCGCCCCGGACCGGCCCGGCCGCCCGGCGCCCAGGCTGCTCGGCGAGCAGCTGGTGCGCTACGCGGACGACCCGCGCAGCGCCTCGCGCGCCCAACTCGCCGCCGATCTGGGCTGGAAGGGCGGCGGGGAGCCGTTCGAGGTGCTGCCGCTGCTGGTGCAGGCCGCCCCGGACCAGGACCCGCAGTTCTACGAGGTGCCCGAGGACGCCGTGCTGGAGGTGGAGCTGACGCATCCTCAGCAACCGGGCTTCGCGGGGCTGGGCCTGCGCTGGTACGCGGTGCCGGCGGTCTGCGACATGAACCTGGAGATCGGCGGGATCACCTACCCGGCGGCGCCGTTCAACGGCTGGTACATGGGGACCGAGATCGGGTCCCGCAACCTCGGTGACACCGACCGCTACGACCTGCTCCCGGCGGTGGCGGACCTCTTCGGCCTGGACAGCAGCAACGAGCGCACCCTGTGGCGGGACCGGGCCCTGGTGGAGCTCAACCTGGCCGTCCTGCACTCCTTCCAGCAGGCCGGAGTGACCATCGCCGACCACCACACCGAGTCGGCGCGCTTCCTCACCCATGTCGAACGCGAACATGCCCGCGGCCGCGGCTGCCCGGTCGACTGGAGCTGGATCGTGCCGCCGCTGTCGGGTTCGGCGACGGCGGTCTTCCACCGCTACTACGACGCCCCGGATCCGGACCTGCGTCCGGCCTTCGTCCACCGGAGCACGGTCTGGCCCGCGTCCCTCGGCTGAGGGGCGTCCTCGGTCAGTTGACCGGGGCGTCCCAGTCGATCCGGTGGTCGAACACCCAGGCCATCTTCTCGGGCTTCGCCAGCTTGCCGAAGATCCGCATCAGCAGGGCGAAGACCACGCGTCCCACCGGGCCTGCGGCCTTGGCGCTGTTCTTGTGCGTGGTCTCCTTGATGACCCGCTCGACCCGGGGCCGGCGCAGCCGCTCATAGGCGGCGAAGGCCTCCTGGTAGGGGAGGTCGCGCAGGCAGCGGGCCAGTTCGACGGCGCTCTCGATGGACAGCGAGGCGCCCTGCCCGGAGCTGGACGAGGGCGCGTGGGCCGAGTCGCCGACCAGCACCATCCGGCCCCGGCTCCAGACCGGCACCCGTGGCGGCATGTTCTCCATGGAGCCGACCACGATCAGGTCCTCCGGGGCGGTCCGGCCGATCAACTCCCGCGCGGGGGTGCGGTCGTCGGCGAACTTCGAACTCAGCAGCTCCAGCCACTCCTCGGACGGGGTCTTCTGCGCCTCGGTCGCCGACATGGCCACCGGGTGTGGCAGATTGACGAACCAGACGCCCGAGCCGTCGTCGAGGACCTGGTAGCCGACGAAGGCCTGCTTGCCGAAGCTCATGTTCATCTTGGAACGGGTGGACGGGGTGGTGACCCCGGTGACCCGGGCGCCGAAGCTGATCAGGCCGGCGTAGGAGGGTCCGGGGGCGTCCGGGTCGATCAGGGTGCGCACCGTGGAGCGGATGCCGTCCGCACCGATCAGGATGTCCCCGGTGGCCTGCGTCCCGTCGGCGAAGTGCGCGGTGATGCCGTCGGCCGTCTCCACCGCGTCGACCAGGCGTCTGTCGTGCTCGATGCGGATGCCTCGGCGCTCGGTCTCCGCGTACAGCGCGCTGTAGAGCTCGGTGCGCCAGATGAGTTGCATCGGCGGGACGCCGGGTGGGTTGCCGAACTCGGCGAGCCGCCGGCCCGCCCAGTCCTGCATGACGATGCCGGTCATCGGCACGCCGAGCGGCCGGATCAGCTCGCCGACGCCGATGGCGTCCAGGGCGTCCTGTCCGTTGGGGGCGATGGTCATGCCGCCGCCCTGGCCGGCCGCGGTGGTGGCGAAGGCCTCGTACACGGTGGCCTCGATACCGGCCTGCTGCAGAGCCATGGCGGCGATCGGGCCGGCGATGCCGCCGCCGATGACCAGGACGGTGCGGATGGGGGAGGTCATGAGTGCTTCCTGCCTTGTCGTCCGTGGGGTGAGATGGATCGATAGTTGCACTGAAACTAATTACATGTCAACTAGTATCGAGGAGGGTAGTCGGGAGTAGGATGCTCGTATGGACACCCCCATGCGCAGTTCTCCGCTCGCGCTCACCGTGCTGTCCCTGCTCAGCTACAAGCCGCTGCACCCGTACGGGGTGCAGCGGCTGATCAAGCAGTGGGGCAAGGACCAGGTCGTCAACGTCGGCCAGCGGACCGGGCTCTACCGCACCATCGACCGGCTGCTCGCCGCCGGTCTGATCGCGGTCCGGGAGACCGGCCGGGACCAGCAGTACCCCGAGCGGACCGTCTACGAGATCACCGACGAGGGCCGCGCGACGGCCCGGGCCTGGCTGATCGAGATGCTGCGCACCCCCAAGCAGGAGTTCCCGGAGTTCCCCGCCGCACTGTCGCAGCTGCTGCTGCTGGAACCGGCGGAGATGCTGGCGGCCCTGGACGACCGCCGCGACCGGCTCGCGGCCTCGCTGCGGGCCATGGACGCCACGGCGGCGACCGAGGCCGCGCGCGGTCTGCCCCGGATCACCATGCTGGAGAGCGAGTACCTGCAGGCCGTCACCGCGGCCGAGCTGACCTGGCTGGACGGCGTGGTCGACGACCTCCGCTCGGGCCGGCTGGTCTGGTCGGTCGAGCAGCTGATGGCCTTCGCGGGCGAGGCGGAGTAGCGGAGCAGGAGTAGCGGATCAGGAGCGGCGGAGACGAGGGCGATGACGGCGATGCGGAACGAGGAGCGGGCGCACTACTGGACCCACCCGGCGCTGCCCGAGGTCGACCTGCTCGACGCCCGGTACGTCCGGCACACCTTCGGCAAGCACACCCATGACACCTATGTGATCGCCGCGATCACCTCCGGGGTGGAGCTGTTCCACTGCCGGGGGAGCCTGGAGCGCGCCGTCGCGGGCAGCCTCGCCCTGGTCGACCCGGACACCCTGCACACCGGGCATGCGGCCGATCCCGGCGGCTGGAGCTACCAGGTGCTCTACCCGAGCGTGGCCTCGATGGCCGCGGTCGCCGCCGACCTGGGCGCCACCAGCGGGACCCTGGGCTTCGACAGCGCGGTCGCGGTGGACCCGGAGCTGACCCGGCTGGTCCAGCAGGTGCACCTGGCCGCCGACCAGAACCAGGTCCTCGCCGCGAGCACGCTGCTGCGACTCGCCCTGGCCCGGGTGGTCCGCACGCATGTCCGGGGCCGCAGCCCGGACCGGCAGCCCGCCGCCGACGGTGTACGGGCCGCCCGCAGCGCCCGCGACCTGCTGGTGGTCCAGCTCGCCGACCCGCCCACCCTGGACGAGCTGGCCGCCGCCGTCGGCGCCCGCCCCTTCCCGCTGCTGCGGGCCTTCCGCAGCGTGTACGGGCTGCCGCCGCACGCCTGGCTGACCCAGCACCGGGTCGGCACCGCCCGCCGACTGCTGGACGCCGGGACCGCGCCCGCCGACGCCGCCGTCACCGTCGGCTTCGTCGACCAGGCGCACCTCACCCGCCACTTCCGGCGGATCGTCGGCGTGCCGCCCGGGGCCTACCAGCGGGCGCGCAGGAACGTACAAGCCCTGACGCCCTGATCGGGGCCAGCATGTCCGTATGATCGCCCCTCAACGCAACGGACCGGCCGCACTGGCGGCCCCCCTGCCACCATCCGCAACGGACCGCGACAGCGCGGTGCCGGACCGCGCGGTCGTCCGCGATGCCCTGGGTGTCGGCCTGGCCGTCGGAGCGTCCGGGCTGGCCTTCGGCGTCGCCGGTGCAGCAGCGCATCTGACGGTCTGGCAGACCTGTGTGCTCAGCCTGCTGGTGTTCACCGGAGCCTCGCAGTTCGCGCTGACCGCGGCGCTGGCGGCCGGGGCCGCCCCGCTCGCCGCCATCGCCGGCGCGCTGTTCCTCGGCGTCCGCAACTCCCTCTACGGCCTGCGCCTCGGCCCCCGGCTGGAGTTGCCCAGGATGCTGCGCCCGCTTGCCGCCCACGCGGTGATCGACGAGACCACCGCGGTCGCCATGGTCCAGCCGGACCGGCGCTCCACCCGGATCGGCTTCGGCGTCACCGCGGTCAGCCTCTATCTGACCTGGAACCTCACCACTCTCGCCGGGGCGCTCGGCGCGGGCGCCCTCGGCGAACCGACCCGCCTCGGCCTGGACGCCGCCGGCCCGGCCGTCTTCCTGGCCCTGCTCGGACCCCGGCTGCGGGAGGCGGGGGAGCCCCGGTCGGTGGCGCTGCTGGGCGCGGTGCTGGCGCTCGCCGCCACCCTCGTCCTGCCGGCGGGGATACCCGTGCTGCTCGCTGTCGCCGCGGTGCCGATGGCGGGGCTGTGGCGCAGGGCCCGCGCGAAGGAGGAGTCGTGAACGTCTGGACCGCCGTGCTGGTCACCGGCGCGGGTTGCTACCTGCTCAAGCTCATCGGCCTCTCCGTCCCGGCCGGCCTGCTGGACCGCCCCGCCGTCCGCCGCTTCGCGGCCCTGGCCCCGGTCGCCCTGCTGGCCGCGCTCACCGCGCTGCAGACCTTCGGCCACGGCGCCCACGGCCTGGCCCTGGACGCGCGCGCCCTCGGCCTCGCCGCCGCCGGGATCGCGCTGTGGCGGCGGGCGCCGTTCCTGGTAGTGGTGCTGGTGGCTGTGGTCGCCACCGCACTGGTGCGGTTGCTGCTCGGCTGAGACCGGGGTGTGGCTCAGTTCGCCGGCGGCTTGAACTCCGGCTGGTCCAGCACCCGCAGCCAACTGCCGTCGGCCTGACGACGTGCCACCTGGGCCCGGGCGCCGGTGCCGTCCTTCGGCGGGGTCGAGGTGAGCGCGAGGTCACCGCTGAGCAGGGTCGGCAGCGGCTGCTCCGGATACCAGAAGCCCTGGTTATGGCTCGGTACGCAGCTGGATCCCGGCCTGCTCCTCCAGCAGGGCCACCGCCAGCAGCTCGCCGTCGGCCGGGCCGTAGCGCTCCAGCGCGGCCTGGTGCAGGCGGCGGACGGACTCGGTGATGGTGTGCGGGGTGCCGAGATCGCGGGCCAGCGCGGTGACGATGGCGAGCTGCTCGTGGATGTGGTCCAGGCCGAACGAGGCGAGATAGTCGCCGGCGAAGAGCGAGGGCAGGTCGCGGCGGATGAACTCGCTGCTCGCGGCGGACTCCGCGAGGGTGTCGTACAGCGCGGCCAGGTCGACCCCGGCGCTGCGGCCGAGCAGCAGGGCCTCCGCGGTGGCGGCGGCCTGGCCGAACCACAGGAGGTTGACCAGCAGCTTGACGGTGTATCCGGTGCCGGGGCCGCCGAGGTGGGTGATCCGGTGCGGGTCGGCGACCACCTCCAGCAGCGGGCGGTGCCGGGCGAGCAGATCGGCGTCTCCGCCGACGAACAGCCGCAGCGTGCCGGCCCGTGCGTCCTCGGGGGCGCCGCCGATCGGGGCTTCGAGCACGCCGACGCCCCGGGCCGACGCGCGCTCGCGGACCGGAGCGGCTGCGGCGGGGGAGTTGCTGCTCATGTCGATCCAGGTGGCGCCGGGCGTGGACGCGAGCGCGTCCAGGACGGCGTCGTCCAGTGCGGCCGTGACCTCGGCGGGACCGGGGAGAACGGTGATCAGCACATCCGAGCCGTCCGCCGCCTCGCGACCGGAGCGGCACCAGACGGCGCCGCAGTCCCGCGCGGCTGCTGCGCGGTCGGGCCGGGCGTCGTGGACGGCCACCTGATACCCGGCGGCGACGAGATTGGCGCAGATGGGGGTCCCCATCCGGCCCATACCGATGAGACCGATCTTCAGCACAGCCGGATCGTAGCGGGCCGGCTGTAAGTGCCCAGCCCTCAGTCCGCCAGCCCGACCCTGGCCGCCAGCAGGGCCGCCTGGACCCGGCTCTCCGTGCCGGTCTTCGCCAGGACCTCGCTGACCAGGGTCTTCACCGAGTCGGGGCCGAGGCCCAGCCGCAGGCTGAGCTCCAGATTGGGCATGCCCTGGCCCAGCATGGACAGCACCCGGCGTTCCTGCTCGGAGAGCGCGGCCACCAGCTGCTCCGGCGTCGCGTCGGCCTCTTGCTCTGCCGCGCCCTGGGGTGCGTGCAGGCTGCCGTCCAGCATGCGGCGCACCACCATGCCGGTCACCCCCGGGGACAGAACCGCGTCGCCCTCCGCGGCCGCTCGTACGGCGCTGATCAGCTCCTGCGGGCCGTCGTCCTTGAGCAGGAAGCCGCCGGCCCCGGCCTGCAGGGCCCGGATGACATTGGCCTCGTCGCCGAAGGTGGTCAGCATCACCACCGCCGGGTGGGGGTTCAGCGCGAGCAACTTCTCGATGGCGGCCAGACCGTCGAGCACCGGCATCCGGATGTCCACCAGGGCCACGTCCACCGGTGTGCGCGCGGCCAGCTCCACCGCCTCGGCCCCGTTCGACGCCTCGGCGACGACCTCGATGTCCTCGGCATGACGCAGGATCAGCCGCACCCCGGCGCGGACGGTCTCCTCGTCGTCGGCCAGCAGGACGCGGATCGGGGCGGTGGCGCTGCTCTCGGTCATGCGGGCTCCCGGGCAGGGCCGCTCGGGCTCAGGGAGCCAGCGGCGTTGCGAAATTGGAAATGTTCGTCAATTTGCCATCATTGAAACAGTAGCGGGTGATTATCAGCAGATTATTTCCGTTTGTGGAGGAAGTGTCCGGGAAGATGCACTCGGTTGCCCCGGACGGCCGTGCGGGTTCGCGATCGTACGCCGCGGACCGTACCGCCGGACTGTCCGGGCCGACGACCTGCTGCAGCTGACTCGGCGTCATGCCGAGGTGCACCACGCTCTGCGGCGGCTCACCCGAGAACGGGCGGGCCTGCTGCAGCAGGCTCAGCCCGACCAGCAGCACCGCGCCCAGCCCGGCGAGGCCCAGCACCGCCGCGACGGCGCCGGCCAGCCGGCTGCGCACCACCTCGTCGGTGCTGGGCCGCTCGACCGCCTCGGGGGAGAGCGGCGGCTCCCAGGCCGGGACCGTTCCCTCGCCTTCACCCCCGCGGCCGGGGTCGGCATCCGGATCCGTCGGCAGGACCGCGCGGACCAGGAACCCGCCGCCCGGTTGCGGACCGACCGTCAGTTCGCCGCCCAGCAGCGCCACTCGCTCGCGCAGCCCGGCGAGCCCACGGCCGGTGCCCAGCCCGGTGGTCGCGGCCGGCGGATGCGGCGGCGCACCGTTGCGCACCTCGGCCCACACCCGGCCCGGTTCATGACGAATCGTCACCGTCACCGCCGCGCCGGAGGCATAGCGGTGCACATTGGTCAGCCCTTCCCGGACCACCCGGTTCACCGCACGGCGCACCCTGGGCTGAGAGGTCGTCAGATCGTCGCCCTCCCAGGAGAACGCGACTCTGACCCCGGCCGCACGCGACTCCTCGACCAGCGCCAGCAGGTCCGCCCTGGTGCCGGTGGCGTCGGTGAGCGCGTCGGTGCCGGTGTCCCGGCCCAGCGGGCCCAGCACGCCCAGGGCCTGGCGCAGCTCGTCCATCGCGTCCCGCCCGGCCAGGCGTACCTGGGCGGCCTCGCCGACGAGGTCCGGGGCCTGTTTGGCCAGGGCCATCTCCAGGCCGCCCGCGTGCAGGGCGATCAGGCTCAGCCGATGGCCGACCAGATCGTGCATCTCGGCGGCGATCCGGGAGCGTTCCTCGGTCCGTGACTCGCTCTCCACCAGCTGCTTGGCCCGCTCGGCCGCCGCGGTGCGCTCGCGCAGCGCGCGCACCAGCCGGTCCTGCTGCCCGGCGGCGGAGCCGACCAGGCCGGGGATGACCACGCCCACGGCGGCCAGCACCGCACCCAGCTCCACCGCGTACTGCCAGCGGCCGCCCTGCCAGAGCACCAGCCGCAACAGGCTGGCCAGCACCGGCAGCACAGCCGAGGCCAGCAGCACCAGATCCCGCCGGCGCGGGGACCCGACCCGCCGGGCCGTGCTGTAGCTGACCGCCGCGCAGAGCATCGACAACGACGGCATCACACCCAGCAGCGCGGCCAGCGCCATCATCGCGGCCTGTGGGAAGCGGTGCCGCGCCAGGAGCAGCAGCAGCGCCAGGCCCCCGAGCAGCAGGAGCTGCCACGAGCGCAGCAGCCCGGCGTAGCCGGCCGAGGCCAGCGCCCAGTAGGTGACCAGCAGCAGCACCCCGCCGACCAGCGCCTCGACCAGCGCCAGCACCAGCGAGGCCGGTGCCCGCCGAAGCCCCGCGACACCGCCGTCGGACGGCACCTGGGGGTCTGCGGGCAGCACGGGAGCGAGGGGCATAGCTCGATTCTCTCCCGGCCCGGACCGGTTCCCCGGACCCCACGGCGGAGTACACCCGGCTGGCGGCTCGGGGGGTGCGTGAGAGGGTGCTGCCGTCGTTGCTGGTTTGCGGCAGCTGTGGTGGCTTACATGGCGCCACCGATGCCGAGTGACAGTAACAAGCCACGGACGGGGGCGGGCGGCAACGATCCCGCCGTGTAAGCCACCTACAGTTTCCGCCAATCCACGGCGCCGCCCCGCCCCCCGCGCGCGCGGTCGTTACCCTGCTCCGGTGGAAGATCGAGAGGTACTCGTCGGCGGTGTGAATCGGGTCGTTCGGGAGGGGGCGGTGGTCCGCCGGCCGGCCGGGTCCTGGAGCGGGACGGTGCAGCGGCTGCTCGCGCATGTGGCGGATGTCGGATTCTCGGGAGCTCCGAGGCCGTACGGACTCAGCGCGGACGGTGCCGAGGAACTCGTTGAGTTTCTGCCGGGTGAGGTCGGCCATGACTTCGGTGCGCCGGAGGTTCGAAGCGATGCCTCGCTGATCGCTGCAGCTCGACTGTTGCGTGGGTTGCATGACGCCACGGCCGGCTTTGTGCGCGAGCCGGGCGATGTGTGGCAACTCCCGCCTCGGGAGCCGGCGGAGGTGATCTGCCATGGGGACGCGGCCACGTACAACACGGTGTTCCGCGATCGACTCCCGATCGCCTTCATTGACTTCGACACCGCCCACCCCGGGCCTCGGCTCTGGGACGTGGCCTACACCGCGTACCGATTCGTCCCGCTGTACGCGCCGGACGAAGTGGAGCACACGCTGCCGCTGCCGGAAGCCCGGCGCCGGCTGGGACTGTTCGCCGACGCCTATGGGCTGTCGGAGGCGGAGCGGGCCGCGCTGCCTGCTGTCGCCGCCGAGCGGCTCCGGGCGCTGGTCGCCTGGATGCACGAGCACGCCGCGGCAGGCCATCCCGCTTTCTCCCAGCATGTCGCAGAGGGGCACGACCGCCGCTATCTCACCGATGCCCGATGGATCGAATCCACGTTCAGGTGACGGTCGAGCGGCTGCAAGCGTGCATGAAATTTTCGAAAGATGCTGAAATTGTTTGCACGCAAGCCTTGACCGCCGCCCGTCGGCGGCGGGATCGTCATCTCGCGCAGCCGTCAAGTCCCCGGTGGTCACTGGGGTTGGACGGTTCGTCAGACGGCCTTCGCTGTGGGTTGCGGACGCCGTCGCGCAATTCGTGCGGGCCCGCATGACGACCTTCCCATCCACCCCCCTGGGAGCTGTCACGATGCAGTCATTGCGCAGATCCACGTCCACGGCCCCACCCCCCGGCGGCTCACGCCGCAACCGTCGACTCCGCTCCCGCTCCGGTGGGTTGCTGCTCGCGGGCACCATGCTCGCCGGCGGCCTGCTGCCACTGGCGCTGGGCGGAGCCGCGCATGCCAGCAGCAGCAACGGCGGTGACGTGATCGCCAACCTGTTCATGTGGAACTGGACGTCAGTCGCCGCCGAGTGCACCAACATCCTTGGCCCCAAGGGCTACGGGGCCGTCCAGGTCGCCCCGCCCGAGGACTCGATCCGGCTGGCGGGGACCCACCCCTGGTGGGAGATCTACCAGCCGGTCGGCTACGACCTGGGCAGCCGCATGGGCACCGAGGCGCAGTTCGAGGCGATGGTGACCACCTGTCACAACGCGGGCGTCAAGGTGATCGTGGACACGGTCATCAACCACATGGCCGGCTCCAACCAGACCAGCACCGACTCCTACGGCGGGGACACGTTCAGCGAGTCCTCCTCCAGCTACAGCCAGGTCCCCTACACCTCGGCCAACTTCCACACCTACCCGACCAACTGCCCGGTCTCCACCAATGTGATCAGCGACTGGAGCAGCGTCACCCAGGTCCAGGAGTGCCAGCTGCTCTCCCTGGAGGACCTCTACACCGAGACCGACGACACCCGCAGCAAGATCGCGGGCTATATGAACAAGCTGATCAGCTATGGCGTCGACGGCTTCCGGGTGGACGCGGCCAAGCACATCGCCCAGGCCGACCTGGCGAACATCGAATCCCGGCTGAACACAACCACCTGGGGCAACACCGCGTACGTCATCCAGGAGGTCTACCCCGGCGGCAGCGGCAGCCTGGCCCCCTCGGCGTTCGAGACCAACGGCAGCATCATCGGCTTCGACTACGCCTACGACATCAAGAGCCAGTTCACCGGCAGCATCGCCAACCTCAAGACCTTCGGCAGCAGTTGGGGCCTTGAGCCCAGCGCCAAGGAAGAGGTCATGGTCACCAACCATGACACCGAGCGGGCAGGGTCCACCCTGACCTACAAGAACGGCGCCACCTACAACCTGGCCACCGAGTTCATGCTCGCCTGGGGCTACGGCACCCCGCAGGTGTACTCGGGCTTCAACTGGAGCTCCTCGGACGACTCCCCGCCCGCCGACTCCAACGGCTACGTCACCGACACCAACTGCGCCACCACCTGGAACTGCACCGACCGGGTCACCGGCGTCGCCAACATGGTCGGCTGGCACAACGCGGCCGGCACGGCGGCCGTCGCCAACTGGTACGACGACGGTTCCAACCTGATCGCCTTCTCCCGCGGATCCAAGGCCTGGATCGCGATCAACAACGAGAGCAGCACCCAGACCAAGACCTTCGCCACCGGCCTGGCCGCGGGCACCTACTGCGACGTGATCCACGGCAACTACACCGTCTCGACCGGCGCCTGCTCCGGCCCGACGGTGACCGTGAACAGCTCCGGCAACGCGACGGTGTCCATCGCGGCGGACGACTCGGTGGCGCTGTACGGCATCAGCAGCGGCACCAGCACGGCGAGCGCTTCGGCGAGTGCCAGCGCATCGGCTTCCGCCTCTGCCTCGGCCAGCGCCAGCGCTACGGCCACGGCGACGGCCACGGCGACCACCACCGCCACCGCGACCAGCACCAGCAGCTCGACCGTGAGCGAGACCTTCACCGTCAGCGGCGCTCCCACCAGCGCCCCGCTGTACCTCGTCGGCTCCACCAGTGACCTGGGCAGTTGGGCCCCGGCCAGTGCGCTGCCGATGACCCAGTCGGGATCGACCTGGACGGTCACGGTCACCCTGCCGAAGTCCACCGCGATCCAGTACAAGTACATCGCCAAGGACTCCGCGGGCAACGTCACCTGGGAGCCGGGCTCCAACCACAGCGCCACCACCGGTTCAGGCTCCAGCGCGACCCTCACCGACACCTTCAACGGCTCCAGCACCACCGTGGCGGAGACCTTCAACGACACCGCCACCACCTGGTACGGCCAGAACGTCTACCTGGTCGGCTCGATCCCCGCGCTCGGCAGCTGGAACACCGCCAACGCGGTGGCCCTCTCCTCCGCCTCCTACCCGACCTGGTCGGCGACGGTGAGCCTGCCGTCCAACACCACCTTCTCGTACAAGTTCATCAAGAAGGACCCGGACGGCACCGTCACCTGGGAGTCAGGTGACAACCACACCGCGACCACGGGCACGGCGGCGGCCACCCTCAGCAACACCTGGGGGGCCAACGCCATCAGCTCCGTCGGTGTCGTCTTCGACGAGACCAAGTCCACGGTGACCGGCCAGAACGTGTACGTGGTCGGCAGCATCGCCGGGCTCGGCTACTGGGACCCCAACGGCGCGATCCTGCTGTCCTCCAGCAGCTACCCGGTCTGGTCGAAGACCATCAGCATCACCCCGAACACCTACTTCGAGTACAAGTACATCGTCAAGGACGCCTCGGGGAACGTGACCTGGGAGTCCGGCACGAACCGCAGCTACACCACCGGCAGTTCGGGAACGGTCACGCTCTCGGACACCTGGAAGTAGTTCCGGGTCCGTCGGTGGGCCGCATGGCGGTACCTTCGGCGCCCGCCTGTCACCTGCACGTGTGAACCCCCGGTACCGGAAGGGTGCCGGGGGTTCACACGTTGCACGCGGGTGCTGGAGCGATCAGCCCCAGTTGGAGCACTCGTTGCCGAAGGCCGGGTTCAGCACGCCGATGACGTTGACGCTGTCACCGCAGACGTTCACCGGGACGTGCACCGGGACCTGGACGAGGTTGCCGGAGATGACACCGGGGGAGCCGACAGCCGCGCCCGCCGCCGTGCTGGAGGCGGAGGCGACACCCGCGCCGGCAGCGAGCAGACCGAGAGCGGCGGCGGCGACGAAGGCGCTGCGCTGGTGGTTCACGATGGGACCCTTTCGAACGACATGAGGTGGTGCGAGCCGATCGGGACACGAGGCTCAGGACCTCCAACGCGCCGCAGGTCCGCCGGGCAACGCCGGGACACGGAGTGTCACCCGAACGCGTGGCGGATCCGAACGCCGCCGATCGCGGGCGCGCCCCGTTCGGGGCACCATGAAGCTCCGGTGGAGGCGTGCTTAAGAAAGCCTCGATGGACCTGCGGCGGGGCGGGCGGCAGGGTTTGTCAGCGTCGGTCGCGCTCGCTTCCGACGTACGTCGTTGCACCCAGGAGGCTCCCGCCGTGAAAGCACTTGTGAAGGCGAAGGCGGAGCCGGGACTGTGGCTGATGGACGTGCCGGAGCCCGAGGTGGGCCCCGGCGAGGTGCTGATCAAGGTGCTGCGCACCGGTATCTGCGGGACCGACCTGCACATCCGGGCCTTCGACGGCTGGGCGCAGCAGGCCGTGCGCACCCCGCTGGTGCTGGGCCACGAGTTCGTCGGCGAGGTCGTCGAGGTGGCTCCCGGGGTCGCCGACATCGCGCCGGGCGACCTGGTCAGCGGCGAGGGCCACCTGGTCTGCGGCAAGTGCCGCAACTGCCTGGCCGGCCGCCGCCACCTGTGCCGCAGCACGGTGGGCCTGGGCATCGGCCGGGACGGGGCGTTCGCCGAGTACCTGACCCTGCCGGCCTCCAACGTCTGGGTGCACCGGGTGCCGGTGGACCTGGACGTCGCAGCGATCTTCGACCCGTTCGGCAACGCCGTGCACACCGCGCTGTCGTTCCCGCTGGTGGGCGAGGACGTGCTGATCACCGGGGCGGGCCCGATCGGCATCATGGCGGCCGCGGTCGCCCGGCACGCCGGGGCCCGGAAGGTGATGATCACCGATGTCAGCCCGTACCGGCTGGCGCTGGCCGAGAAGGTCGGCGTCAGTCTGGCCCTGGACGTGAGCACCGCCACCATCGAGGAGGGGCAGCGGCAGCTGGGGCTGCGCGAGGGCTTCGACGTCGGACTGGAGATGTCCGGCCGCCCCGAGGCGCTGCGCGAGATGATCGCCAACATGACCCACGGCGGACGGATCGCCATGCTGGGCCTGCCGGCCGAGGAGTTCGCGGTGGACTTCGCCCGGATCGTCACCTCGATGATCACCCTCAAGGGCATCTACGGCCGGGAGATGTTCGAGACCTGGTACGCCATGTCCGTGCTGTTGGAGGGCGGCCTGGACCTCAGCCCGGTGATCACCGGCCGCTACGGCTACCAGGACTTCGACGCGGCGTTCGACGAGGCGGCCGGTGGGCGCTGCGGCAAGGTCATCCTCGACTGGACTGTCTGACCGGGCCGGACGGCCTCCGCACTCTCCGTTCCACGATCCAAGGAGTGACTCCAGAATGCTCGACTCGGTCCGCGCGGACCTCCGCGCCACCCTCGACGAGATCCGCAGCGCCGGACTGCACAAGCCCGAGCGGGTCATCGGCACCCCGCAGAGCGCGTCGGTCGACGTCACCGCGGGCGGCCGCCCCGGCGAGGTGCTGAACTTCTGCGCCAACAACTACCTGGGTCTCGCCGACAACCCCCAGGTGGTGGCCGCCGCCAAGCAGGCGCTGGACCGCTGGGGCTACGGCATGGCCTCGGTCCGCTTCATCTGCGGCACCCAGGAGGTGCACAAGGAGCTGGAGGCCAGGCTGTCGCGCTTCCTGGGCATGGAGGACACCATCCTCTACAGCTCCTGCTTCGACGCCAACGGCGGCGTCTTCGAGACCCTGCTGGACGAGCGCGACGCGGTGATCTCCGACGCGCTCAACCATGCCAGCATCATCGACGGCATCCGGCTCTCCAAGGCCCGCCGCTTCCGCTACGCCAACCGCGACATGGCCGACCTGGAGCAGCAGCTCAAGGAGGCCGGCGACGCCCGGCGCAAGCTCGTCGTCACCGACGGCGTCTTCTCCATGGACGGCTATGTGGCCCCGCTGGAGGAGATCTGCGACCTGGCCGAGCGCTACGGCGCGATGGTCATGGTGGACGATTCGCACGCGGTCGGCTTCGTCGGGCCCAACGGCCGCGGCACTCCCGAGCTGCACGGGGTGACGGACCGGGTGGACATCCTCACCGGCACCCTCGGCAAGGCCCTCGGCGGGGCCTCCGGCGGCTATGTCGCCGCCCGCGCCGAGATCGTGGCCCTGCTGCGCCAGCGCTCGCGTCCGTACCTGTTCTCCAACTCGCTCGCCCCGGTGATCGCGGCCGCCTCGATCACCGTGCTGGACCTGCTGGAGGACGACACCGCCACCGGCCAGGGCGCCGAGCTGCGGACCCGGCTCTACGCCAACACCGAGCTGTTCCGCCGGCGGATGACCGAGGAGGGCTTCGAGATCCTGCCCGGCGACCACCCGATCGCCCCGGTCATGGTCGGCGACGCCGAGCAGGCCGGCCGGATCGCCGAGCAGCTGCTGGAGCACGGCGTCTACGCGGTCGGCTTCTCCTACCCGGTGGTGCCGCACGGCAAGGCCCGGATCCGGGTCCAGCTGTCGGCGGCCCACTCGGCCGAGGACGTCGAGCACGCGGTGGGGGCATTCGTGGCAGCTCGGGCATCCCTGGCAAACTGACCAGGTGATCGACACCCGGCGGCTGCGCACTCTGCGGGCCGTGGCGGACCACCGGACGGTGACCGCCGCGGCCGCCGCGCTGTACCTGACCCCGTCCGCGGTGTCCCAGCAGCTGGCCGCGCTGGAGCACGAGGTCGGCCACCAGCTGCTGGTGCGCGACGGCCGAGGGGTCCGGCTGACCGCCGCCGGGGAGATCCTGGTGGCGCACAGCAACACCGTCTTGGCCCAGCTGGAGCGGGCCGAGGCCGAGCTGGCCGCCTACAGCGCCGGCGATGCGGGCGAGGTGACCGTGGCCTCCTTCGCCACCGGCATCGCCGCCGTGGTGGCCCCGGCGATGACGGCGCTCGGGGTGACCGACCCCGGCATCCGGATCCGGGTGCGGGACGCCGAGGGCGACGCCAGCCTGATGATGGTGCTGGACGGGCACGCGGACCTGGCGGTGGCCGTCGAGTACCGGGGCGCGCCGCGCGAGGACGACCAGCGGCTGTCCCGGGTCCCGCTCTACGCGGAACCGTTCGACGCGGTACTGCCCGAGGGACACCGCCTGGCCGGCGGCGAGCGGGTGAGTGTCGCCGATCTCGCCGACGAGCCCTGGATCGGTCCCTACCCGGGCAACCCCTGCCATGAGGTCGTCATGCTGGCCTGCGAGTTCGCCGGCTTCCAGCCCCGGGTGACGCACTCCTCCGACGACTTCAGGGCCGTCGCCGCGCTGGCCGGGGCAGGAGCCGGGGTGGCCCTGGTGCCGCGCTCGGCGCTGCGCGGGGTGGACCTGCCGGGGGTGGTGGTCCTGCCGGTGGCCGGCGACCCGGCGACCCGGCGGGTGTTCGCGGCGGTCCGGCGCGGGGCGGAGCAGCACCCGCTGATCCGCCCCGTCCTGCACGCCCTGCGCTCGGCCGCCGACCTCGTCCGACCGGGCGGTGGGTGATCGGGGTCAGCCGGAAACGACCGGGGCCTGCAGTTCCGCCACCCACTCGTCCGGCTTCTCCGAGTAGTTCAGGGTGATCTCCCGCGCATGCCGCTGGAAGCGGTAGCCGTGGGCGTCGGCCCAGCGGGCCAGCAACTGGCTGGTGGCCAGCACCCCGTCCATCGAGCCGCGGTGCACGATCGTCGCGGCCTGCTCGACGGGGGGCAGGGTGACGACCCGGAAGCCCGGTCCTTCGGTGACCCCCTCGGCGACCGGGAGGCCGGCGTGCACGACGACCTCTGCACCGAGGGCCTCGGAGGAATCGGGGGTCTCGTAGTACACGGTGCTGGGGCCGACCGGGGTGATCCCGGCCGCCGCGGTGTGTGCGCAGAGCTCGTCGAACAGCCGGTTGACCAGCGGGCCGATGGCGTCCGGGCTGAAGCTGGCGGCCGTCCCGCTCAGCTCGGCCAGGCGCAGCGCGGGCAGGCTCTTGATGACGACGTCTTCCTGGGGCATGGCACCCTCGTTCTCGATCGACCGGAGTCTCGCCTCGACCTGGACCAGGTTCGACGCCGCCTCGGCGATGGCCGCTTCCAGTTCGGCCCGCCGCAACCGCAGCATCCCGCGCAGTTCCTGGGCGCTGACGTCCTCGTCGAGGATCGTCTGCACCTGCTGCAGCGTGAAGCCGAGGTCCTTCAGTGCGACGATCCGGTTGAGCCGGGACAGCTGCGCCGCCTCGTAGAAGCGGTAGCCGCTGGACCGGTCCACCCGGGCCGGCCGCAGCAGCCCGATGGCGTCGTAGTGCCTGAGCATGCGGATCGACACCCGTCCGTGCCCGGCGAAGTCTCCGATGGTGAACATGACGCTTTCGAGGTTCGGCCCTCACACGGTGTCAGGGTCAAGGGCGGATCGCGTCCAGTCTGCCCCAGCCGCACGGCGACTGCAGATCCGCGGTCAGATAGCCGTGGGCCGCGGTGATGGTGCGGTCGTAGCAGGCGCCGGTGTCGGTGGTGCCGAGGTAGTGCTCGGAGTCGGTGCCGTCGGCGGCGGTGGTGACGCCGGCGGTGCGGGCCAGCACGCCGCTGGCGTCGACCCGGTCGTCGGTGACCGCGGTGGGGCGCCAGCCGGCGCCGGTGCGGACGCTGTCGACCAGGATCCGGCCCTGGGCGACGGTGGCCGAGAGGGAGTAGTTGTTGCCGTCGGTGTAGAGCGGGACGTCGGAGTCCACCGTGACGGGGTACGACCAGGCGTGCCGCACGGCGGCGTCCTCGCGTCCGGGGCCGCTGGTGCGGACCGTGGTGCTGCCGTACTCCTGCTGGGTCATCAGCTGCTTCTGCCCGCCCGAGGAGACCGCGTCGCTGTTGCTGTAGCCGGCGTGCTGGGTCACAGTGGTGACCACCCGTCCGTGCGAGGTCTGCAGCCAGCCGGAGGTCTGCCAGTCGCGCTGGGCGGTGGTGCGGACCTCGGTGGTGTCGCCGCTGCCGGCGGTCTCCGTGGTGCTGACGGCGGGGGAGAGGCCGAGGGTGTCGGTGCTGAGCGCGCCGTGGGTGGCGGCCGCGCCGTGGTCGGTGTCCAGGAACAGGGTGCCGTCCACGGTCCAGGTGTCGGCGGCGCCGTAGGGGGTGATGGTGAAGGTGTGCGGCTTGCCGTCGACCAGGGTGCCGGCGAAGGGGGTCAGGTCGATGTCGTACGCCTGGGTGACGAACTGGTCCACCGCCGGGATCGGCCGCCACAGCGTCGGCACGATGCCGCCGGAGTAGACCACCGGGTAGGGCTGGGCGATCCCGGCGGGCTGGCCGTCCACCGAGACCTGCACCTCGCGGTAGGAGCCGCCGCCGCAGAGGTAGTCCGGGTACTTCGCGGCGAGGTCGTCCGGGACCGAGTCGAACCACTGCTCGTCGCAGCCGCCGCCCCGGGCGTAGACCTCCAGCTGGACGCCGGTGAGGTTGCGGGGCAGGGTGACGGTGCTGGTCGCGGACTGCCCGGGGTTGAGCGAGTACCAGCCGGTGCGGCCGGCGGCACCGGACGGGTCGTCGGACAGCGGGAGCACCTGGTCGGCGGTGTGCGCGGCCGGGTGGCGGTGGTCGGCCTGGTAGTAGGTCAGCGTCAGCGTCATGCGGTAGACGCCGGTGTAGGTGGAGTTCACCACGTTGGCCAGCGAGACCGCGAGCGGCTGGGCGGTTCGCAGCAGCGGGATGAAGCTGCTGACGTCCTTCTCCAGGTGCCAGCTGATCCCGGCGGCGGTCGGCTCCGGCGTGCTGGTGCGCAGCACCTCGGCGCCGCCGATCCAGACCCCCGCCAGCCGGTCGTACTGGCGGCCCTGCACGCTGCCGGACCAGTCCAGCACGACCTTGTTCCACGGCCCCGGGCATTCGGCGGGCGGGGTGGCGGTGCCGGTCCAGGGTGGCGAGCTGATGGTGTTGCCGAAGTCGTTCTGCATCACGGTCACGGTGCAGTGCGGCGTCGGCGGGCGGCTCACCGGCGGCAGGGCGGTGACCGGGTTCTGGTACCCGGTCTCGACCGGCCCGTCGGCAGCCGCCGTCCCTGCCCCGACCCCCGCCCCCAGCACGGTCGTCGCGAGCAGGACGGCGGCGCCGCCCAGCACTCCGAGTCTGTGCAGCAGGCCCCACGCGCGCATCCGACAGCCCTCCGCCGATCATGACCAGCTCTTCGGAGGACCATGCACCAGATGACAGTGCATGCACAAGGGGGCACCTGTACTGAGCGCCGTTTGTCGTTATGCGGACGGGGTCAGCACGAAGACCGGGATCACCCGGTCGGTCTTCTTCTGGTAGTCGGCGTAGTCCGGGTAGGCCTGGACGGCGCGGGCCCACCACGCGTCGCGCTCCGCACCGGTGGCCTCGTGGGCCGTCATGTCCTGGCGCGCCGGGCCGTCCTGGAGCTCGACCTGGGGGCTGGCGGTGACGTTGTAGTACCAGACCGGGTGGGTCGGGGCGCCGCCCTGCGAGGCCACCACGGCGTAGCTGCCGGCGTGCTCCACCCGCATCAGCGCCGTCTTGCGGAGCTTGCCGCTCTTCGCGCCCTTGGTGGTCAGCACAATCACCGGCAGGCCCCGCAGGGTCGTCCCCTCGGTGCCGCCGGAGCTCTCGTAGAGCTCCACCTGATCGCGTACCCACTTCGCCGGGCTCGGCTCGTACTCACCCTCAAGAGGCATGTCGTCATCCACTCCGTCGTCGAATCGCGGTCCCTCCATCATGGACCGTCCGTGGACGGAGTGCGGCCACCGACCCGCCTGACACACGGTCAGGGCTGCCCCAGCAGGGCTGCCAGCCTGGTGGTCTGCTGCTTGCTCCAGCCGGGCGGCTGGGCGACGGCGGCCCAGCCGGCGACCGGCAGGGTGCCGAAGCGGTGGCCGTGCCCGACCGGGACGCTGTCCGCGCCGAGCAGGTCGCAGGTGACCTGCCAGAAGGTGACGAAGGGGTACCACTGCATACCGCTGGAGACGTCGTGAGCACGGGGGCCCTTGAGCCAGCCCGGGCGGTGCACGATCAGGTCGGTGGTCCACCAGGTGATCGGATCCCCGCCGTTCTGCAGGTAGAGCACCCTGGGGCCGGGCCACGGACTCGGCGGCCGGGCGAAGTCGGCGGCGACCTGGCCCCAACGCACCGTCCGGCCCTGCTGGTAGATCGGCAGCCACATCGGACTTCCGTGGTCGCGGCCGTTGGTGACGGTCTGCCAGATCGGGTTGTCGGCGGTCGGGCCGAGCAGCAGGGCGCCGCCCGCGCGGGCGGCCATCTCGTCGAGGCTGCCGTCGAAGGCCCGCTCGGTGGCGTAGGAGCCCAGGCTCTCCCCGGCGAGCAGCAGCTTGGGGCGGGTGGCGGCCGGGAGCGAGGACCACTCGGCGTAGACGGCATCGAACAGGGCCCGGCCGGCGTGCGCGGCCTCGTCCTCGGTCAGCACCGACACAAAGCTGGGCAGGTAGGAGTACTGGATGGCCACCAGCGCGCTGTCGCCGTCGTACATGTACTCCAGCGGGTTGGCGAGGTTCTGGTTCACCCAGCCGCTGCCGGTGGTGCTGATCACCGCCAGCACCTTGCGTTTGAACGCGCCGGTCCGCTGCAGTTCGGCGACCGCCAGCCGGGCCCGCTCGGCCAGCGTCGGCGCCGCCCGCAGCCCCACATAGACCCGGACCGGGTCCTCGGCCGGTTTCCCGCTGAAGGCGGTGAGCTGGGCCCGGGTACGGGCCTGGCCGACGAAGTCGCGGCCCTTGGCCCCCAGGCTGCCCCAGGACTCCAGCGAGGAGGGGCTGCCGGAGAGGGTCGGCAGGGTGGGCTGGACGATGCCGGGTGACGTGGCGTCATTGGCCAGCCTGGCGCTGCTCTCGGCGACGCTGAGCGCCCCGCGCAGCAGGAAGCCCTGGCCCAGGCCGATCACCAGCACGGTCACCAGCACCACCGCTACGGCCGCCGACAGCATCGGCGGGAGGATCCGGCCGAGCCCGCGCGCCGCGGCGTGGGTGGCCAGCCGCAGCGAGCGGCCGATCACCACCAGCAGCGCGCACAGCAGCACCGCGATCGGGGGCACCAGGGCCCACAGCCACCAGGTGACCCGGGGGTCCATGCCGACCGCGCGGCGCGAGTCGCCCTGCCAGGTGACGCTCCAGGCGGTGGTGACGACCACGGCCACCGGCGCCGCCACGGCCAGGGCCCACCAGGCCCAGTACCGCAGCCGCTCGGAGGGGGTGAACCAGATCCGCACCACCCGGGCGATCAGCGCGCCGAGCGCATAGCCGATGGCGGCGGTGACCGCCGCCGCGAGCACCTGCAGCCACCAGGGCCGGGGCAGCAGCGAGGGGGTGAAGGAGAGCCAGTAGAAGACCGTGGCGGCGAGCAGCCCGCCCCAGTCCGGTCCCCTTCGCACGAACCGAGGGTGCGGCGCGACCGGGTGCGCGCCGGCGGGGGGCGCGGCGGGGGGTTCGGCAGGGGGCTGCGCTTCGGGCACCTGCTGCGACATGTGTCGACTGTAGGCTCTTTCATACATATTTGACTGATATGTTCCGCGTGTTGTTCGGCCGGGTCCGTCCGTTCGGGGCAGCATCGGTGTCCTCCGACCCATCCATCGGGAGGCATCCGTGCGCGACGTCGCCGCGCTCAGCGGCACCGTGGTGCTGCTGGTGCTGACCAATCTGGTCAACAACCGCTGGCTGCCCGCCTGGGGGCTGCCCACTGCGGTGGTCGTGGTCGCCGTGCTGCTCGGGATCGCCCACTGGGCCGGCGGCGGGGCCGAACTGGCCGGACTGACCCGGGGCAGCCTGCCGCGCGGTGTCCGCTGGGCGTTGGCGCTGGTCGGGATCGTGGCCGCCGTCTACCTGGTCGGCGCGCTGTTCCCGCCGACCCGCGGGCTCTTCGCCGACCAGCGCACCGACACCTTGACCGGCGGTCAGGTCGCGCTCCGGGTGCTGGTCAAGGTGCCGCTGGGCACGGTCCTGCTGGAGGAGGTCGCCTTCCGCGGGGTGCTCTACGGACTGCTGCTGCGCATCCGCGGCGTCTACTGGGCGACCGGGGTGTCCTCGCTGCTCTTCGGGCTGTGGCACATCCTGCCCTCGCTCCACCTGGCCAGCGACAAGCCCGCCCTCGGCTCGCTCTTCGGCCACTCCGTCGTCGGAGCGGTCCTGGCGGACGCCGGTGCGGTGCTGTTCACCGCGGCGTCCGGGGCGGTCTTCTGCGAGCTGCGCCGCCGCAGCACCAGCCTGCTCGCTCCGATGGGCCTGCACTGGGCCACCAATGCTCTCGGCTACATGGCCGCTTATGTGCTCGCCTAGGGCTTGGTGAAGTCGAGCGCCAGCTCGGTCAGCAGCCGGGCGCCGAAGCCGGTGCAGCCGCGGGGGCGCCAGGACTTGGCGGTGTCGTTCTGCGCCGGTCCGGCGATGTCGAGGTGCGCCCAGGGGCGCCCGGCGACGAACTCCTCCAGGAACAGCGCCGCGTGGATCGCGCCGCCGTTGGGGCCGCCCATGTTCTTGATGTCGGCGACGTCGGAGTCCAGCTCCGCGCGGTAGCGCCGGGCCAGCGGCAGCTGCCAGCAGGGCTCGTCGGTGCGCCGTGCGGCCGCCAGTACCTGGTCCACCAGCGGCTGGTCGTTGCCGAAGAGACCGGCGATCTCCGAGCCCAGAGCGCGCAGGCTGGCGCCGGTGAGGGTGGCGATGTCGACGATCGCGTCGCAGGGCTCCTCGGTGGCCAGCACCAGGGCGTCGGCCATCACCAGCCGTCCCTCGGCGTCGGTGTTGAGCACCTCGACGGTGGCGCCGCCGCGGACGGTGAGCACGTCGCCGAGCTTGGTCGCGCTGCCGGAGGGCATGTTGTCGGTGCACATCAGCCAGCCGGCAACGGCGGTGGGGCAGTCCAGCGCGGCCAGCGCCGTCATGGCCGCCAGGATGGCGCCGGCGCCGGACATGTCGTTCTTCATGGTGGCGTGTACGGCGTCGCTGGGCTTGAGGCTGATGCCGCCGGAGTCGTACATGATGCCCTTGCCCACCAGCGCCAGCGTCGACGCCTCCGCGCGGGCGGCCGTGGGGGTGTAGTGGACCTTGACCATCCGGGGCTCGTCGGTGCTGCCGGCGTTCACTCCCAGCAGGCCGCCGCAGCCCAGTTGTCGCAGCGCCGCGCGGTCGAAGACCTCGACGGTGAAGCCGCTGTCGGCGGCCAGCCGCTGGGCGATCCGGGCGAACACCTCGGCGGTCATGATGCTCGGCGGACAGGTGGCGAGGTCCCGGGCCAGGCCCTGGGTACGGGCCAGCACCCGGCCGCGCTCGGCGCCGCGCGCCACCGCGTCGAGCCGTTCCCCGGCCGCCAGCAGCACCAGTGACGCCAGGGCGGGCTCGCTGGCGGGCTGCTTGAGCACCGGATACCGGTAGCGGGCCAGCAGGACGCCCTCCACCAGCGCCTGCGCGGCCGACTCATTCGGCAGAGTGGATTTGGCCGGGTCGATATCGGGGACGACCAGGGCCAGTCGGCCGTAGTCCGTCGCAGCGGCGGCAAGGGCCGCACCGGCATCGCGAAGTGACCGTGCGTCAGCGGCGTCCGCGGCGCCGACTCCGTACAGCACCGCAACGCCGCCGCCGGGGACCGGGCAGGCCAGCGTCCGGCCGACGCTGCCGTCCATCCCCGCAGCCCGGAGCCCGCCGCCGCTCAGCCCGAGCCACGGCTGGTCACCGACCGGCGGTGCGACCGGAACCCCCAGCACCTCGCCCACCGCCACGCCGTCCACCAGCTCGGCGGGCAGCACCGCCGCCGACACCCCGACCTGCCGCTGCCAGGACGGCACCAGGTTCATCACGTCGCCGACATCCGCCATGTGTCCGTGCTCCTCGCGGTTCAGGGCAGGGGCCACGACACACCCCGCAGCTGCACCCATTTAACCCATATATCCTTTTGGCGGGGCTATGGGCGCGCCGAGGGTCAGGACTTCTCAGCGAGGACCGGGGCGAGCATCTGCGCGAGCTGGGCGGCGCTGACGGCCTTGAGGGCACGGGCGGCGATCCGGCCCTGACGGTCCAGCACAAAGGTGTCCGGGATGAGCTGCGGATCGAGCGCGCCCCTGGGGAACCGCAGTAGCAGGCCTCCTGACGGGTCGTAGAAGTTGGGGTAGCCGATGTGGTGGTCGGCGACGAAGGCCTTCGGCTGGGCGGTCTGCAGGTCGCGGGTGTTGATCCCGACGAACTGCACGCCCCGGGAGGCGTCGGCGGTGGCGGCCGCGGCCAGGCCGTCCGCCTCGGCCCGGCAGGAGTCGCACCAGGAGCCCCAGATGTTCAGCACCACGACTTCGCCCCGGTAGCGGGAGAGGTCGATCTGCCTGCCGTCCAGGGTGGCTCCGGCGAGGTCCAGCGGCACGCCCCGGTCTTTCATCGCAGTGATCTGACCGATACCCGGCAGGAGATGGGAGCCGGCGCCGTCCGCGGACCCGTCGCCTGCAGCGCCGCCGGAGCAGCCGGCTGCGCCGAGGGCGACGGCCACGGCCATTGCCGCGGCGAGAACGGCTGCCCGGCGACTGCGGGCCCGGCTGTGCGGAGGGTGTGGACGCATGCGAGGGAGTCTCGCACGGGGCCGAGAGGGTGCTCCGGCGAGGGTCTCGTGCGTACCTGACATATTCCTGAGTGGGAGCTGGGAATAGGTGTGCGGTGAATCACTATTTGTCTGCGCTGCAAGCCCCGAACCTGTTCTGAAAAGTGCCTGGTGGGGGCGGCGGAGCCATTTGCTGATTTCTCTGGAATAATTGCCTATATCCCATTTCTCCTGCTTGGATCGGGCCTGTCCGTTGCCGATCGACCAGGTGCGAGCCTGTGGTGTAGCCTCCCCCGAAGTAGCGCGCTCTTCCGGGGAAAGAGCTCGGAGATACCTTGCCCGGATCCGTGTCAAGTTATTGTGCAGAATGCGTGAATACGCATTCGGATCCCCGCAGGGTGTTAATCCGGGCCTTTACCTGCCGGGCTTCCGGGGGCGTGCCGACGCAAGGAGTCCAGGACATGACCACGGTTGCACCCCCGAGCAACCGCCGACGGAAGACCCGGGCCGGCACGGCCGTACTCGTCCTCGTGCTGCTGGGGTTCGTCGTCCCCGCTCTGCTCGCGCCGACCGCCGCCGTCGCCGCGGTCGCGCCGATACCCGGTTCGCCGCTGGACGCCTACGACAAGGGCGTCAGCTACGACCAGGGTGTCCATCTGATCGCCAGAGTGTTCGCCCTGATCGCGTATGTGCTGATGGTCGCCACCATTGTGCTCGGTGTGGTGCTGCGGCTCCGGTTCATGCAACGCGCCGTCAACCGGGCGACCTTCTACGGCGCCCATATGGTGCTGGCGCTGTCCGCACTGATCTTCGGCGCCCTGCATGGCTTCACCTTCCTCTACCAGCCGATCTGGCAGATCGGCGCACGCGAACTGACCGTCCCGTTCGTCGGCGGGGTGCAGCGGATCCCGGTGGGCTTCGGCATCCTCGGCACCGAACTGGCCATCGCCGTCGGCTGCTCGGTCTGGCTGCAGCGCCGGCTCGGCTACCACCGCTGGCTGAGGTTCCATCAACTGGCGTACGTAGCCTTCGGGCTGATCTGGCTGCATGTCTTCCTGGTGCATCCCGAGCCGCGGCACGACAACCTGGTGGCGATCGGCATCGCAGCCGGAGCCGGGACGTGTCTGCTGGCGTTCCTGATCCGTGCCTTCCCCTCACGCTCCAGGCTGAGGCAGCGGGCCTTCCCCGGTAGCCCCGGGGCCGTCCGATGACCGATCCCCTGACCGACCCGCTCACCGGCCCGCTGCCGGATCCGCCGACCGGCCACTGGTACCCGGTGCCGGTGCAGCCCCAGCAGCCGGTCCCGATACCGTCCCCGCAGCAGGCTTACCCCCAGCAGGCGTACCAGCATCCGGGGCGTCTCCCGGTCCCGCAGAGCCGGCAGCCCGCTCCGGTCGAGCACCGGCCCGCGCCGGTCTCGGTCGACTCCTTCGAGCCGGTGCACCCGGCGCTGGTCGCGGAGGCCGAGCCGGTCCGGGTCAGCGTCGACAACAACCGCTGCCACATCTACGGCATCTGCCAGCAGGAGGCACCGGAGGTGTTCCGGATCTCCGAGGGCGGGTCGCTGCACTACACCCGGAGCGTGCCCGCCGAGTTCGCGGCCCAGGCCCGGCAGGCGGTGCGCTGCTGCCCGATGCAGGCCATCGCCATCCGCGGCGGCGACGCGCCGGGAGGCGGTTCCGCCGACGGCAGGAAGCCGGCGCGGTCGCTGCGCAGCGGAGCGGCCGCGCGGACCAGCCGCAGACGCATCGTCGTGGCCGGCGGCGGCCTGGCCGGCCTGAGCGCCGCGACCAGGCTCAGGGACCGGGGTTTCGACGGCGAGCTGGTCCTGGTGGGTGAGGAGGCCCGCCGCCCCTACAGCCGTCCGCCGCTGTCCAAGCAGTACCTGGCCGGTGCGCTGGGCGGTGAGGAGCTCACCTTCCGGGCCGACGAGACGCTGGACGCGCACTGGCTGCTGGACACCCGGCTGGTCGGACTGGACGTCGAGCGCCGGATCCTGGAACTCCGCGGCGGGGAGCGGCTGCCCTACGACGGACTGGTCCTGGCGACCGGCGTGGACGCCAAGCGCCTGCCCGAGGCGCCGGTCTTCAGCGACCGGGTACGCACCATCCGCACCCTGGAGGACGCCGAGGCGGTCCGGCGGGCCATGCACGCCGCCCGCGCCCACCATGTGGTGATCCTCGGCGGCGGCTTCGTCGGCTGCGAACTGGCCTGCACCGCAAGGGAGCACGGGATGGACGTCACCCTGGTGGTGCACAGCGCCCCGCTGTTGCGCCGGGTGCTCGGCAAGCAGGTCGGCACGGTGGTCGGCGACATCCAGCGGCGGGCCGGCGTCGACGTCCGGCTCGGTACGGAGATCACCGACTGGCTGGACCACGGCGACGTGCTGCGGCTGCGGCTGGACGACGGCGCGGTCCTGGACTGCGACTTCGTGGTGCTCGGGCTGGGGAGCGAGCCGCGGACCGAGTGGCTGCGCGGCAGCGGCCTCGACGTCTCCGACGGTGTGCTCTGCGACCCCACCTGCCATGCGGTCGACCTGTGGGGCCGGTCCCACCCCAATATCGTCGCGGCCGGCGACGTGGCCCGCTGGCCCAACGCGCGGTTCGACGCCCAGCCGCGGCGCGTCGAACACCTGATTCACGCCGTCGAGATGGGGCAGCACGCCGCCGACTCGCTGCTGCGCGGCCCCGACCGCGCGGCCCGCTTCACCCCGGTGCCGCGCTTCTGGTCGGAGCAGCACGGCACCCGGATCCAGGCGGTGGGCAGCCCCGCGCTCGGGAAGGAGGTCGAGGTGGTGGACGGCTCCCTGCGCTCCGAGCGCTTCCTCGCCCGCTACACCCGCCCGACCGAGTACGGCCCGCAGACGGTCGCGGTGGTCGCCTTCGACATGCCGTTGGAACTGCTGGCCTACCGGGACGAGATCGGCCGTACCCGTCCGCACACGCGTATCGCGAGCCGAAGGAGGCGTCGATGAGCCGCCGCAGTCGCAGCCGCCGTACCGGGCGGGCCCCTTCCGGCGGGGTGCTGCCCTGGATGCTGAGTCTGCCGGCCCGGATGCACCTGCGCTGGCTGGTGATCCTGGTCGTGCTGCTGGCAGCCATGGGCGCCTACGCCAGGGTGCTGGTGACCGCCACGCCGATGCCGCCCAGCAAGGCGCCGGTAATCAGGACGGGCTCCCCGGTGCCCGCTTCCGCGACGCCGTCCTCCAGGGTCGGTTGACGGTCGTCCCCGTCGCCGTCGCCGCGAAAACCGGTTGTGGTCGCGTCGGGGGCCGCCTAAGCTCCCGGCTGTATCTGCTGCCGCCCGACAGGAGAAGGCCGTTGCTCGTCTGAGCTCGGAGACACCGTAGCGCTAGGTCGTCCTTGTGCGCACGCGTGCCCCGTCCGACTCGGCGATCGGCCATGCCCTGTTCCTGGGCGGCTTTTTTCGCAGGTTCTCCCGCAGTGTCGATCCCTGCGGTGGTGCTGTCGGTGTCTCCCTCCGCGCTGTCACCGGACCTCCAGGAGAGAGGTCCGCATCCGCACCGACAACGGGAGCTGCTCCATGTCTCATCCGATCCATGCCCACACCCCCACCGCCCCCGCGGCCTCGCTGGTCTGCTCCGGGCTCGGCTTCTCCTGGCCGGACGGCCGTACCCTGTTCCAGGGCTTCGACCTCTCCGTCGGCCCCGGCCGCACCGGCCTGGTCGGGCTGAACGGCTCCGGCAAGTCGACCCTGCTGCGGCTGCTCACCGGCGAGTTGCAGCCGGACGCCGGCAGCGTCGACGTCACCGGCAGGCTCGGACACCTCCCGCAGAACCTGGTCCTGGACGCGGCGCTGCCCGTGGCCGAGGTGCTGGGCATCGCCGGGATCCGGACCGCGCTGCTGGCCATCGAGCGCGGCGAGACCACCGAGGAGAACTTCGCCGCCGTCGGTGACGACTGGGACGTCGAGGAGCGGGCCCGGGCGACCCTGGACCGGCTCGGGCTGCAGGCCGTACGCCTCGGGGGCACCGTCGGCGAGGTCTCCGGCGGTGAGGCCGTACTGCTGGGCCTGGCCGGGCAGTTGCTGCGGCAGCCCGAGGTGCTGCTGCTGGACGAGCCCACCAACAACCTGGACCTGGACGCCCGGCAGCGGCTGCACGAGGTGGTCGGCTCCTGGCGCGGCGCGCTGGTCGTGGTCAGCCACGACCCGGAGCTGCTGGAGCACGTCGACCGGATCGCCGATCTGCGCGACGGCGAAGTGCACTGGTACGGCGGCGGATTCAGCGCCTACCAGCAGGCCGTGGCCGCCGAACAGGAGGTGGCCGAGCGCATGGTGCGGGTCGCCGAGGCCGATGTCCGCCGCCAGCAACGGGAACTGGTGGACACTCAGATCACGCTGGCGCGGCGGAAACGCTTCGGGCAGAAGCAGTACGACAGCAAGCGCGAGCCCAGGATCGTGATGAACACGCGCAGGCAGCAGGCCCAGGTCTCCTCGGGCAAGCTGCGCATCCAGCAGCAGGAGAAGGTGGCCGAGGCCGTGGAGCGCCTGGCCGGCGCCGAGTCGGCCGTCCGCGCCGACGCTGAGATCAGAGTGGACCTGGCGGCCAGTCAGGTCCCGGCCGGACGAACGGTGCTGACGCTCCGTGGGCTGCGGACCCGCTACGCCGCCGACGGGGTGTCGCTGGACCTGGACCTGCGCGGCCCCGAGCGGATCGCTCTGGTCGGCGCGAACGGGGCGGGCAAGACCACGCTGCTGCGCACCCTGGTCGGCGAGCTCGCCCCGCTGGCCGGCGAGGTCGACCCGGCGGTGCCGCTGCGCTATCTGCCGCAGCGGCTGGACGTGCTCGCCGACACTCTGTCGGTGGTGGGCAATGTGGCCAGGTTCGCCCCCTCGGCCACGGACAACGAGATCAGGGCCAGACTGGCCCGCTTCCTGTTCCGCGGAGCCCGGGCGGACCAGCAGGCGGCCACCCTCTCCGGCGGCGAGCGCTTCCGCGCGGCACTGGCCGCGCTGATGCTGGCGGAGCCGGCCCCGCAACTGCTGCTGCTGGACGAGCCCACCAACAACCTGGACCTGGCCAGCGTCCGCCAGCTCTCCACAGCGCTGGCCTCCTACCCGGGGGCCCTGGTCGTGGCCAGCCACGACCTGCCGTTCCTACGGGGCCTCGGCATCACCCGCTGGCTCCGGCTGGACCGCAGCACCGGGCTGATCCGCTGGCAGCCGCCGCAGGAGTGAGCGCGCCGACCGTCAGCGGTCCAGCACCCGGGTGAGGAAGCGGCGGGTCGACTCGTGCTGCGGGTCGGTGAGGAGCTGTTCGGCGCTGCCCTGTTCGCGGATCACGCCGTCCTCCAGGAAGCAGACCTGGTCGGCGGCGTGCCGGGCGAAGCCCATCTCGTGCGTGGCCATCAGGATGGTCAGGCCGCGCTGCTTGAGGTCGGCGACCACGTCCAGCACCTCGCCCACCAGCTCCGGGTCGAGCGCGGAGGTGATCTCGTCGAAGAGCAGCACTTCCGGTTCGGTGGCCAGTGCGCGGGCGATCGCGGCGCGCTGCTGCTGGCCGCCGGAGAGCCGGTCCGGGTAGTCCCGCGCCTTGTCCGCGAGGCCGAGCCGGGCGAGTAGCTCCTGGGCGCGCTCCTCGGCCTGCCGGCGCGGCACCTTGTGCACCTTGCGCGGGGCGAGGGTGATGTTGTCCAGCACGTTCAGGTGCGGGAAGAGGTTGTAGGCCTGGAAGACGATGCCGATCCGGCGGCGCGCGGCGTGGACGTCCAGGCGCGGATCGGTCAGCTCGGTGCCGCCCAGGTGGATGGTGCCGTCGTCGACGGTGTCCAGCAGGTCGACGCAGCGCAGCAGCGTCGACTTGCCCGAGCCCGAGCCGCCGATCAGGCAGACCACCTGGTGCTCGGCGACGTCCAGGTCGATGGAGCGCAGCACCAGGCGCTCGCCGTACTGCTTGCGCAGGCCGCGGATCCGCAGCAGGGGCTCGCTCACCGTCCCGCCTCCGCCCAGGTGCGCTGCGCCACTTTGCGCTGGAGTCGGTCGGCGTACCTGGTCATGGGGATGGTGATGGCGATGAACAAGAGTGCGGCGCCCAGGTAGGGGGTGTAGTTGAAGTCGTAGTCCGCGTTGATCTGGGCGACCCGCAGGGCCTCCAGCGGGCCGAGCACGGCGACCAGCGCGGTGTCCTTCTGCAACGAGATGAAGTCGTTGAGCAGCGGCGGGATGACGGTGCGCACCGCCTGCGGCAGGATCACGTGCCGCAGCGTCTGGGTCTCGTTCAGCCCGAGCGCCCTGGCCGCGTTGCGCTGCGCCGGGTGCACCGAGTTCAGACCGGCGCGGAAGACCTCGGCGACATAGGCGGTGTAGGACAGTACCAGCGCGATCACCCCGAGCACCCAGGGCTGCGAGGGAGTGCCCTGGAGCTGCAGCGCCGGCAGCCCGAAGCCGACCAGGAACACCAGCAGCAGCGTCGGCACCCCGCGGAACACGTCCACGTACAGGGTCGCTGCCAGCCGCAGCGGCAGCAGGCCGGGGGCCCGGGTGACCCGGACCACCGCCATCAGCAGCCCGAGGACCAGGATCAGCACCTCGGCGATCAGGAACATCTGGACGTTGAGCCAGAAGCCCCGCAGGATCGCCGGAAGCGTCCTGGTGAACTCGGAGTAGTCCAGGAAGTAGGTGTGCACCCGCTCCCAGCCGGGGGAGGCCACCATGCCGACGACCACCAGTACCACGAACGCCACCGTGCACAGGGTGGCGATCCACTGGTCGCGCCGCTTGCGGGAACGGCGGAACCGTTCCCGCTCCAGCTGGCCGGCGCTGGGCCGGTACTCCATGTGGGCGTCGGCGTCGCCGCTTTCGCCGGTCTCGGCGCTGCTGCCGCTGCCGTTGTCCTCGGTGCTGACGTCCATGGCCCGGGCCCGCTACTGCTTCAGCGTGGTGACGTTGGCCGAGGCCGACAGCCACTGGTCGGTGATCTTGGTGAGGGTCCCGTCGGCCTTGAGCGCCGCGATGGCCTGGTTCACGCAGCTGGTGAGCCCGCTGTTCTTCTTCAGCAGCAGCGCGAACTCCTCGGGCGTGCCGCCGGAGTAGTTGAACTGGCCGAGGATCTTCCCGCCGGTCAGCTCGGCGCCGGCCAGGTAGAACACGGTCGGCATGTCGGTGACGATCGCGTCGATCTGGCCGTTCTGCAGGGCGTGGATCTCGTCGTTGGTGGTGTTGTAGACGCTGGGCGCCTTGGTGGGCTTGATCTCGTCGACCACGGCCTGGTAGCTGGTGGTGGCCACCTGGACGCCGATCTTGGCGTTCTTCAGCGCGCTCAGCGAGGTCGCCGTGGCGTAGCCCGACTTGTTCAGCACCAGGACGCCCTGGTTGGCCGTGTAGTAGCCGGTGGAGAAGTCCACGGCCTTGGCCCGCTGCGCGGTCGCGGAGATCTCGTTGATGTCGAAGTCGAAGTTCTTGGCGCCGGGGGCGTAGGAGTTGTCGAAGGGCTCGACGACCCACTTCACCTGGGCGGCACTGAAGCCGAGCTTGCCGGCCACGGCGTAGGCGACGGCGCTCTCGAAGCCCTTGCCGTTGGACGGCTTGTTGCTGTCGAACCACGGCGCGTAGGCCGGCGAGTCGGTGGCGACCGTCAGCTGCCCCTGCTTGTACAGGCTCGGGCTGCTCGTCGAGCAGGAGGCGGCGACCGCGGTGGCGCTGCCCCCGGCCGAGGCGCTGCCGGACGCCATCCCTGACGACGAAGACGCCGAGGACGTGGTGGACTGCGGGGCGCAGGCGGCGGCCGTCAGGGCGAGGACGGCTCCGACGGACGCGACGAGAGCTGTACGGGCACGGGACACGAGGATGTTCCTTTGCGATGGGGTCCGGAAGAACGGCACGGTCGAGGCGGCGAGGTCGATGCGCTCAGCTACACAGGTCGGCGGCGCAGCGCTCGTGGTCCACGTGACGGCGGCGTATCAGGGGGGTGGTTCCGGACATTCGTCGAGCATTTCGGTCAGTGCGGTGCCCTGTCAATCGCATCGGCTACGTTTCGGTAACGCCCGGACAACATGTCAGCTGGTGAGACGCTGCAGGTGACGGCCCTGCGACGGGTTCGGGAACGCTGCGGGGTGCGGTCAGCCGGGCCACTCCTGCTTGTGTCCGAAGCCCTTGCCATTGTCGATCAGCCGGAGCCAGTCGGGCCGCAGGGCCCACAGGTCGGTGCGTCGCAGCGCGTCGCCGAGGCGCGGATCGGCGCCGACGAAGGGGAACCTGGCGACGTACGCCGCCCAGCCGGCGTCCCGCTGGTCACCCGTCAGCAGCAGGCACCGCCCCCGGCCCTGAATACCCGTCAGCGACTGCCAGTCCTGGCCGTCCGCCTGCGCGGTGAAGGCCACCGAGCCGTCGGCGGCCAGCGCGCTGCCGTGGCGGGTGGTGCGGGCGGTGACCAGCACGAGTGAGCCGTCCGGCGCGCAGGCGTAGAGCACGGCGCAGGCGCCGGGGCCCTCGGCGTCGGCATACGCGAGGGTGAGCGTGGTGTGCGCGGCGAGCGCGGCGCGGATCTCGGGCGGGTAGTCGGCGGTACTGGTCAATGGAGCTCCGTGGGCTGGTCGGTCCGGCGGCCCATCCAAGCAGACCCCCGCTCGGCCAGTCGGGTAGAACCGCCGGGCGTGGGCGGGCGGGGCGCCCGGTCCGGGCGGCGTCAGCGGTTACGTTGCCCAAGGCCGACTGTCCCAGCCCCCTGGAGTGCCATGTCTTCCCCTCTCCGCTCCGCGGACCGGCCGCGGCCGGGGCAGGTGCGCCCGCTCCAGGTGCTGCGCAACCCCAAGATCTGGATCTTCCCCACGGCCATCGTCTCGCTGGTGGTGCTGCTGCTCTCGCTCTTTTACATGGGCGGCATCGTCAACCCCAACGGGCACCTGCACCGGCTGCCGGTCGGGCTGGTCAACGCCGACCGCGGCGGCGTGGTGGCCGGTCGGCAGACCAATCTCGGCGCACAGATCACCGACTCGATCGCCACCGCCGCCGACCCCAGGCGGCAGGCCTCCTGGCGGCGGCTGGACCAGGCCGAGGCCCAGCAGCAGCTGGCCTCGGGCAGGCTCGACGGAGTGCTGGAGGTGCCGGCCGGCTTCACCGCGGCGGTGGCCGCGCTCGGCAGCACCGGTACGGCGACGCCGGCGCGGCCCACCCTGAACGTGCTCACCAATCCGGGCGTGGGCAGCCTGGCCTCCTCCTTCGCCAGCACCATCAACCAGACCGCCGCCCACCAGGCCTCGCGGGAGCTCGGCAAGACCCTGACCGCCGCCGCGCCGACCGTGGCCGACGGCAGCGCCAGCAGCGCCGCGCGGCTGCTGCTGGCCGACCCGATCACCGTCTCGGTCCAGGTCGGCCACCCGATCGGCACGCACAGCGGACTGGGCCTGACCGCCTTCTACTACACCCTGTTGCTGGTGCTCGCCGGTTTCATGGGCGGCAATGTCATCAGCAACGGCGTGGACGTGGGCCTGGGCTACGCGGACAGCGAGATCGGCCCCTGGCACACCCGCCGCCCGGCGGTGCCGATCAACCGTACCCGGACCCTGCTGGTCAAGTGGGTCATGTCGGTGGTGGTCGCGGCGCTGACATCCGGGCTGATCATGCTGATGTGTGTGGTGACCCTGGGCATGGACGCCTCGCACCTGTGGCTGCTCTGGGTGTTCTCGTTCTGCGCCAGCGCCACGGTGGGTCTGGGGGTGCAGTCCATCAACGCCGCCTTCGGCGGCATCGGCCAGCTGGTCAGCATGTTCGTCTTCATCGTGCTGGCGCTGCCCTCCTCCGGCGCCACGATCCCGCTGGAGGCGCTGCCGGGCTTCTACCGCTGGCTGGCCGTGTTCGAGCCGATGCGGCAGCTGAGCGGGGGGATGCGGGCCATCCTCTACTTCGACGCCCGCGCCGAGGCCGGCCTCACCCGCGCCTGGATCATGATCGCCGTCGGCGTGGCGGTCGCCCTCGCCTTCGGCCTGGCCGCGACCTCCTACTACGACCGCAAGGGCCTGCACCGGATGGTCCCGGAGACCTCGTAGCCGCGGGTGGCTACGACCTGTCTCCCGCCGGGGGCGCGGTACTGCTGCGAACGACCAGTCGGGTGGCCAGGTCCAGTTGGCGGGTGGCGGGGGTGCTGCCGCGGGCCAGGTCGAGGACCAGGCGGACGGCGGACTCGGCCATCTCCACCAGCGGCTGGCGGACGGTGGTCAGCGGCGGGCCGACCCAGCGGGCGAGCGGGAGGTCGTCGAAGCCGACCACGCTGAGGTCGTGCGGGATGCGCAGTCCGAGCTCGCGGGCCGCCTCGTAGAGGCCGAGCGCCTGGAGGTCGTTGCCGGTGCAGATGGCGGTCGGCCGGTCCGGCCTGGCCAGCAGTTCCAGTCCGGCGGTGTATCCGGTCTCGTGGTGGAAGTCGCCCTCGGAGACCAGGGTCTCGTCGAAGGGCACCCCGGCGGTGTCGAGCGCGGCCCGGTAGCCGTCCACCCGGGCCCGGCTGCACATCATCCGGGCCGGTCCGCTGATCACGCCGATCCTGCGGTGCCCCAGTTCGAGCAGGTGGCGGGCGGCGCTGAGGCCGCCCTGCCAGTTGGTGGCGCCGATGGCGGGCACGTCGGAACCCGGGTCTCCGGCCGGGTCGATCACCACGTAGGGGATGCCGCGGCTGGTCAGCTGGTCGCGCTGGGCCTGGTCGAGGTCGGAGAGGACCAGGATCACCCCGACCGGCCGCCGGGCCAGCACCGCGTCGACCCAGCTCTGCCCGGGGCTAAGCCGGCCCGCCGACTCCGAGACGACCAGCGACAGGCCCTCGTCACGGGCGACGGCCTCCACCCCGCGGACGACCTCCATCGCCCAGGGGCTCTCCAACTCGTGGAACACCAGGTCGAGCAGGGACGACGGGGCCGGGCCGCTGCGCCGCCGCGGCTGGTACTCGTGCTGCTGGAGGAGTTCCTCGACGCGGAGCCGGGTGGCGGGGGCCACATCCGATCGTCCGTTGAGAACCTTCGAAACTGTCGGAGCTGATACGCCCGCGGCGCGGGCGATCTCAGCGAGAGTCGCCCCACTGGAGGAGGAGCCGTTCTCGCTGCGCAGGCGGGGTTCTCGGGCGGTGCTCATGGCGGAGATGCTAGCCGATCGTGACCGGAACAGGAACGAGATCCTCGCGGTGATCTCTTGACGTCGATCGCAACTGCCGCTTAAGTTCCCCGTAATCATTCGGACTTTGCTTCGAAACATTCGACACGAAGGTGTGTGCAATGGCGATCAGGTCGAACAGTGCTCGGCAGGGGAGTCGGCGGGCTGTCAGAACCACCGCGATGGTGGGGGCGGTCTGTCTCGGTCTGCTGACCGCTGCCTGCGGCTCCGGATCGGGCTCGGGTTCGGGCTCCGGCGGTGGGACGCTGACCGCGTACGTCTACGGCGACGGCGCCGTGAAGGTCCAGGAAGCGGCGGTTGCCGAGTTCAACAAGACCTCCAAGGTCAAGGTCAAGCTGGTCGAGGTCCCCGGCGACTCGTACCAGAACAAGCTCAACGCGGTGATGGGCTCGCCCAACGCTCCCGACCTGCTCTACAACTGGGGCGGCGGCAGCATCAAGTCCTTCGTCGACGCGGGCGAGCTGCTGGACCTGACGCCCTATCTGACCCAGGACGCCTCCTTCAAGAGCTCCTTCCTCCCCTCGGTCCTCGCGGCCGGCGCCCTCGGCGGCAAGAACTACGGCATACCCATGCGCGGCATGCAGCCGGTGGTGCTCTTCTACAACAAGACCCTGTTCGCCCAGAACGGCCTGCAGGCCCCGACCACCTGGGCGGCGCTGCAGACGGCCATCACCACCCTGAAGGCCAAGAACATCACCCCGGTCGCGCTCGGCGGCGCCGACGCCTGGACCGAGCAGATGTGGCTGGAGGAGCTGCTCGACCGCATCGCCGGGCCCACGGTGTTCCAGAAGATCGCCGCCGGCGACTCCTCCGCCTGGGGCGACCCGGCGGTGCTGAAGGCCGCGCAGATCGCCAAGCAGCTCATCGACGACGGCGCCTTCGGCAAGACCTTCACCGCCACCAGCTACACCAACAACGCCGCACCGACCCTGCTCGGCACCGGCAAGGCCGCGATGCAGCTGATGGGCACCTGGGACTACTCCAACCAGCTGGCCAACCACAAGGACTTCGCCACCAAGGACGAGGGCTGGGTCAACTTCCCGACGGTGGACGGCGGCACCGGTGACGCGGCCGACGTGGTCGGCAACCCGACCAACTACTGGTCCGTCAACGCGCACACCAAGAACAAGGACGCCGCGATCGCCTTCCTCAAGGCGATGGCCTCCTCGGACTACGCGAACAAGCTGGTCGCCAACGGGGACGTCCCGGCCACCACCTCGGCCAAGAGCCTGCTCGGCAGCTCGCCCAACCCCGCGTTCGCGCAGTTCCAGTACGACATGGTGCAGCAGGCCCCGTCCTTCCAGCTGTCGTGGGACCAGGCGCTGCCGGCCACCCAGGCCACCCGGATGACCACCGAGATCGGCAAGCTCTTCGCCGGTCAGGTCAGCCCCGAGCAGTTCGTCACCGACATGAAGGCGCTCAAGTAATGTCCCGTCAAGCAGAGGCCCGGCCCGCCGGTACGGACGGCGGGCCGGGCCGGGCCCAGGCCGGTGCGCAGTGCCAGGACGCCATGGTTCAGGACGCCCGGGAGGCGGCGACGGCGCCGGGCCGCCGCAGTGCGGCCGCGCGGGTCGGGCGGCCCAGCCCCGGCTGGGCGGTGCCCGGGGTGCTGTTCTTCGCGGTCTTCGCGGTGGTCCCGATGGTCTACGCGGTGTACCTCTCCTTCTGCGGAAACTGGGGCGGCCTCGGCACGCCGCAGTTCTCCGGCCTGTCCAACTGGACCCGGCTGTTCCAGGACAGCGACGTCCGCCAGGCGACCGTGACCACCGTCGTGCTGACCGTGCTGAGTTGGGCCTTCCAGACTCCGGTCGCCCTGCTGCTCGGCGTCTGGGCGGCCGGTCGGGAGAGGAACCGGGCCGTGTTGTCGGCGGTCTTCTTCATCCCGCTGGTGCTGTCGACGACCGCGATCGCACTGCTCTTCAAGGCGATCCTGGACCCCAACTTCGGTCTGGCCACCACCATCGGGCCGTGGATCGGCTTCCCCGACGGCAACATCATCGGCTCGCCCAACGGCGCGCTGATCGCGGTGGCCTTCGTCGGCGGCTGGCAGTTCATCCCCTTCCACACCCTGATCTACCAGGGCGGGGCGCGGCAGATCCCCGAAGTGCTGTACCAGGCGGCCTCCATCGACGGCTGCGGCCGCTGGCGTCAGTTCTTCCACATCACCCTGCCGCAGCTGCGGCACACGATCACCACCTCCTCGGTGCTGATCATCGTCGGCTCGCTCACCTCCTTCGAGACCGTCTTCCTGCTCACCCAGGGCGGCCCCGGCACCTCCAGCACCACGCTGTCCTACGGGATGTACCGGGAGGCCTTCCAGGGCTTCGACTTCGGCTACGCGAGCGCGCTCGGCACCGCTCTCGTCGTGGTCTCCACCCTGCTGTCCCTGCTCATGGTCAAGTTCTCCGGCTTCGGGTCCATGCGCTCCACCCGGGAGGGGATGTGACGATGAGTCAGTACGTCAAGAGCCTGCGAATGAAGGCCAACCCGCTGGCCGGCCTCGGCGCCGGCGTCTGGCTGGTCATCGTCCTGGTCCCGCTCTACATCCTGGTCACCACTTCGCTGCGGACCCAGGACGAGGCCCTCGGCGGCAACCCGCTGTCCTGGCCCAGGACTCTGACGCTGAGCAACTACAAGCTGGTGCTCGACAGCGGCTTCTGGGGCTTCCTGGTCAACAACGTGCTGGTGACCGCCTTCACGGTGGCCGTCGTGGTGGTGCTCTGCGTACCGGTCGCCTATGTGGTGGTGCGCAGCGCGGGCCGATGGGCCGACTTCGCGTTCCGCATCTTCCTGCTCGGCCTGGCCATCCCGGCGCCGGTCACCATCGTGCCGCTGTACGTGATCATCGGGAAGATGGGCCTGTACGACTCGTTGCCGGCCATCATCCTGCCCACCGCGGCCTTCGCGATGCCGGTCACCCTGCTGATCCTGGTCGGCAGCATGCGGGACATCTCCGAGGAGCTGTACGAGGCGATGGCGCTGGACGGCGCCGGCCAGGCCCGCATCCTGATGCAGCTGGTCGTCCCGCTGTCCCGGTCCGGGCTGAGCACCGTGGCCGTCTTCACCGCGCTGAACGCCTGGAACGGCTTCATCTTCCCGCTGATCCTGACCCAGTCCGACAACGAGCGGGTGCTGACCACCGGCCTCTACACGCTCAGCAGCCAGTACGGCGTGAACATCCCGGCGACGCTGGCGGCCGTGGTGCTGTCCGGCATCCCGATGTTCGTCGCCTACCTGCTCGCCCGCAAGGCGCTGATCAGCGGCCTTATGGGTGTCGGCGGCAAGTGACCCACCGGCCGCACGGGCTCTCATTCCACCAGCACCGCATCCACGAAAGGACGCCTCCTCCGATGGCGACCGAGCACGACCCCAACAACCCTCACGGCCCCTGGCGGGACCCGTCCCTGCCCGCCGGGGCCAGAGTCGCCGACCTGATGGGCCGGATGACCCTGGAGGAGAAGGTCGCCCAGCTCTACGGCGTCTGGGTGGGCGCGGACGCGGAGGGCGGCGGTGTCGCCCCGCACATGCACGACAACCTGGCCGACCCGGTCGACCTGGACAAGCTCATCAGCACCGGACTCGGCCAGCTGACCCGGCCGTTCGGCACCGCGCCGGTCGACCCGGCGCTCGGCGCCCGCTCGCTGGCCCGCGCGCAGCAGCGGATAGCCGAGGCCAACCGTTTCGGCATCCCGGCCGTCGCCCATGAGGAGTGCCTGGCCGGCTTCGCCGCCTGGGGCGCGACCATCTATCCGGTGCCGCTGTCCTGGGGGGCGTCCTGGAACCCGGAACTGGTACGGGAGATGGCCGCCGCGATCGGCCGCGACCTGCGCTCGGTCGGCGTGCACCAGGGCCTCGCACCGGTCCTGGACGTGGTCCGCGACCTGCGCTGGGGCCGGGTCGAGGAGACCATCGGCGAGGACCCGTACCTGGTGGGAACCGTCGGCGCGGCCTATGTGGCCGGGCTGGAGTCGGCCGGGATCGTCGCCACGCTCAAGCACTTCGCGGGCTACTCGGCGTCCAGCGGCGCCCGTAACCTCGCCCCGGTCCGGGCCGGGGCCCGCGAGCTCGCCGATGTCATCCTGCCCCCGTTCGAGCACGCCCTGCGGGACGGCGGCGCCCGTTCGGTGATGCACTCCTACTCCGAGATCGACGGCGTCCCGGCCGCGGCTGACCCGCGACTGCTCACCGAACTCCTGCGCGACACCTGGGGGTTCGAGGGGACCGTGGTCGCCGACTACTTCGGCATCGGCTTCCTGGAGACCCTGCACCGCGTTGCCGCGGACCGGGCCGACGCGGCCCGGCTGGCGCTGACCGCAGGCGTGGACGTCGAGCTGCCCACGGTACGGGCCTATGGCGAAGAGCTGGTCTCCGCCGTACGCCGTGGCGATATTGACGAGGCGTCAGTGGAGCGGGCGCTGCGCCGGGTGCTGCTGCAGAAGTGCGAACTGGGGCTGCTGGACCCGGACTGGTCGGCGGAACCCACCGCCCTGCTCGGGGCCGGTCAGGAGCGCGGCAGCGTCGACCTGGACCCGCCGCACAACCGCGAGCTGGCCCGCCGCCTGGCCGAGCAGGCCGTCGTACTGCTGGACAACGCCGCTGGCGTGCTCCCGCTCAGCCGGATTGGACAGGACGTCGCCGTGGTCGGCCCGCTCGCCGACGAGGCGATGGCCATGATGGGCTGCTACTCCTTCCCCGCCCACGTGGGCGTGCTGCACCCGGGCACGCCGACCGGGGTGGAGGTGCCGACGCTGCTGGAGTCGCTCCGCGCCGAGCTGCCCGGCTCCGAGCTCCGGCACGTCCGCGGCTGCGACGTCTCCGCCCCCTCCCGGGAGGGTTTCGCCGAGGCTGTGGCCGCTGCGAAGGCGTCCTCGGTCTGCGTCGCCGTGCTCGGCGACCGGGCCGGCCTCTTCGGCCGCGGCACCTCCGGCGAGGGCTGTGACGCCGACGACCTGACCCTGCCGGGCGTCCAGGGCGAGTTCCTGGACGCGCTGCTGGAGACCGGGACCCCGGTCGTGCTGGTGCTGCTGACGGGCCGCCCGTACGCCCTCGGGCGCTGGGCGGACCGTCTCGGCGCCGTCGTCCAGGCGTTCTTCCCCGGCGAGGAGGGCGGACCGGCGGTCGCCGGAGTGCTCTCCGGGCGGGTCAACCCCTCCGGGCGGCTGCCCGTCGGGATTCCCGTCGGCCCGGGAGGACAGCCCTGGACCTATCTGCAGCCGCCGCTGGGCCGCGCCAACGAGGTCAGCAACCTGGACCCGACCCCGCTGTACGCCTTCGGCCACGGCCGCAGCTACACCGCCTTCGCCTGGGGCCGGGCCGAGGCGTCGGCGGCCACCGTCCGCACCGACGGCGAGGTCGAGATCAGCCTCCAGGTCCGCAACACCGGCCCGCGCGACGGCGCCGAGGTCGTCCAGCTCTATCTGCACGACCCGGTCGCCCAGGTCACCCGTCCGGAGTCACGGCTGATCGGCTACGCCAAGGTGGAGATCCCGGCGGGTGAGCAGCGCCGGGTGACCTTCCGGCTGCACACCGACACCACCTCCTTCACCGGCCGCGACGGCCACCGCCTGGTCGAACCCGGACGCCTGGAGCTCCGCCTCGCCGCCTCCAGCGCCGAGTCCGACATCCGCGCCCGCATCCCGCTCCTGCTCACCGGCCCGGAACGGCGCGTCGACCACACCCGCGTGCTCACCTGCCCGGCGACCCTGGGCCGATGACCATCCGGGTGTGCGGGCGGTCCACGATCCGGCCGGGGGCGAGATCGTGGTCCGGGATGCCCGCCCGGTAGGCGCGGACGACCGGCTCGGGGCCGCCGCGCCGGTGCCGGTCCCAGTGCCGGACCTGGTCAGCGAGCTCTGCCGCGAGCTGTTCCCGGTGCGGGCCGTGCGCCCAGACGCCCAGCTCGAAGCCGGCCGCGAAGCCCTGGCTGCGGCGGAGGGTGAGGTAGGCGACGCTGTCGCCGTCCCACCCGGCCGGAGTGCCGAACGGCGGCGTCCAGCCGAGCGGCCCGGGACCGGCCTCCACGATCGGGCCGACGTTGACGAAACGTCCGTAGAGGTCCAGGGACACGGCGAGCCAGATGTCCAGGTGGGCGAGGGTCCCGTCGTCGCCCGGCAGGGTCGTCCCGGTCCACAGTCGGTACGCCGGAGTGGCGAGGGCGGCCCTGAGCGCGGCCGCGTCGGCGGGCTGGTCGTCGTCGATGCGCAGCCGCGCGGTATCGGCTCCGGCGGCCCCGGGGAGCAGCGCGACGGTGCGCTGGGGCCGGGCCCCGTCGCCGCGGATGGGCACGAAACCGCTGGGCAGCTGCTCGGTGGCGATCCAGTGCTCCCCCTCGGGCTCGAAGGCGAAGGTGCGGGAGACCCCGCGCAGCGTCAGCGGGACGACGAGGCGGCCGGTGCCCGGGCGGAGCTGGTCCAGCCAGGCGGTGGCGATGTCACCGGCCTGGGCGGTCACCTCGACGGCGTCGAAGGGAGCGGCGTCGGGAGCGCCGTACTCTCCGTCGCCCAGGACCGGGACGACATTGTCCGCCCCGGTGGCTGCCAGGGCGCGGCGGGCCCCGGCGGCGAAGTCGGGGTCGATCTCGATGGTGACGACCCGCCCCTGCGCGCCCACCAGCCGGGACAGATAGGCGGCGTTGACCCCGGTGGCCGTGCCGATCTCCAGGATCCGCTGGCCCGCGCGCGCCCGCGTCATCCGCAGCATCTCGGCGACCAGGCCCGGCGCGGACGCCGAGCTGAGAGCCATGCCGCTCGCATCCCGCTTGGTCACCACCACGTCGTCGGCATAGACCAGGTCGAGCGGCACGCCCGGCAGGAACAGCTCGCGCGGCACCGCCCGCATCGCCGCCTCGATCTCGGCGGTGCTGATCGCGCCCTGGGCCACCAGCGTGTCCACCAGCCTGTCGCGATAGGCCTGGGATCTCGTCACGGGAGGATTCTCGACTGTCGGTGTCGGTGGCGATGCCGCTGCCCGGCGGTCAGTAGCGCAGGACGGCGGCCATGTGCTCCATGCGGGTGAGGCTGTCGTCGGGGACGAAGGTGACCTCGGCGCCGGTGTCGAGGGCCCGCTCGATGATCTCGTCGACGATGTCCTCACGGACGTTGGGGTGGGTGGGGTCGGCGGCCGGGACCAGGTGCTCGCCGTCGTCGCGAACGGTGGTGCGGTAGTTCTCCTCGACGCTGAGGGAGGCGATCCGGCCCTGGGTGACGTTCTGCCACACCTCGTCGAGCCCGGCAGCGAACTCTCGGCGGCTGCGGGCCTGGTCCAGGGCGGCGAGCACCTCGGAGACATGCCGTCGCTGCCGCGACTCCAGCACCGGCCCGACCGCCTTGAACAGCGACTGCGCCGGGCCCTTCGCCAGGCCGCCCTGGGTGATCTGGGCGGCCCCGTTGAAGGTGGTGATCACATGGCCGGTGGAGGCCTCGTCCAGCAGCGAGAGTGCCGCAGCCTCGCCGACCAGGAACAGCGGGCGGCGGTTGGCCTCCAGTACGGCGGACGCGGCCTCGGCCGACTGGCGCAGGAACTGGCGGGTCTGCTCGTCGCGGAAGATGCTGGGCAGGTCCCCGATGCGCTCCTTGCGCTCGGAGTCCGGGTCCTCCAGGCTGCGCGTGAGCGGGAAGGCGTCCGCCCGGTGCTCGGTCAGCCGGTCCAGCACTCCGTTCCAGAGCGAGACGTGGTCGGCGGCCACCGCCAGCACCCAGTAGGGCTGCTCGGCGATGTGGGAGGCGACGAGATTGCGGGTCACGAAGGTGTCCGCGAGGACCACCCGGGCCGGCACTGGCCGCGCGAGACTCCAGACCTGGTGCTCCCCGGGGGCGGCGAACAGCACCAGGCCGTCCTTGGCGTGCACCAGGTCCACCTCGGCCACGGCCCGGTCCAGCTGCTCGATCACATTGATCCGGTCGGCCCGGGACACGGCCGGGTCGCTCTGGATCCGCTCTTTCGCCTCTGCGACCAGATTGCGCAGCCGCACCGGGTCCTGGGCGTTGTCCGGCTCGCGGCGATGGGTGGGCACCAGGACGGACACCGCGGGATAGGGGCGCGGCCGGCGCAGCTCGGCGAGGACGGAGGCGTTGAGGACGGCATCCATACGGGCACTCATTCCGCAGAGGGTGGCCCTGTGCGCCGATCCTCCCCGACCCGCGCACAGGCTGACCTGCCATCGACCATATGCGGGGAGAACGAGCTGCGCAGTCCGGCGGCTCAGGCCTGTGGGCCGACCAGGCAGGTGGAGGTGGTGCCGTCGGCGGCGGACAGGGTTGCGCGGAGCTGGTGGTCCTGGGCGATGGCGGCCGTCAGCGGGAGCTCGCCCACCTCGGCGGACACCTTCAGCGCCTGGCGTTGGGTGGCCCCCGCCGAGACGGCCTCGACGGTCAGCTCGCCCTTCACGGCGGTCATCGCGGTCCAGACGGTGCCGCCGTCGGAGCCGACCCGGTACTCGAGGGTGCAGACGGGAGGAACGGGCGCCCCCGGCGGCGGGGGCCAGGGCGCCCCGGGCGGGGGCAGCGGGGGCATCAGCGGGCGGGACCCGGAGGGGCGCGGGACGCCGGGGGACGCGGGGACCGCCGCACCGGAGGGGTCGACCGCGCCGACGGGGCGGAGCGTCTTCGCGGTCCTCGGCGAACCCGAGGCTGAACCCGGACCCGAGGCCCCGGGGGAGGCGGGCGGGTCGGCGGCGTTCTTCGCCGTCCCGGACCCGGTCGACACCAGGATCAGCAGCGGCACGCAGAACATCAGCAGGGCCGCGACGCCTATCGCCACGTGGCCGCGCGACCGGCGCGGCGGTGGCTCCTGGAACGGCTCGGACGAACTGGTGAACGCCATGGCGGTGCCCCCGTGATTGGTGTCCCTTTGCGTCAGATTGACACCCCGGGGCGGTTGCTGACGCCATGTTGCCGGAATGTGATGGGTCGGCGGACGTCACTCCGTCGCATCGCTGTGGCTACTTCCGCTACTTCCGTCCGGGGAGGACGCCGCGCAGGGCTTCTTCGGTACGGGCGACGACGGCGTGGCCGTCGTCGGCGGTGATGATGGGCCGTTGGATCAGGATCGGGTGCTCCGCGAGCGCGGCGATCCACCGGTGACGGGTCTCGCGGGTACGCGGCCAGGCGGCCTGGTCCTTGAGGCCGAGGTCCTTCGCGACCGGCTCGTCGGTCCGCGCGATGTCCCAGGGTTCGAGGCCGAGCCGTTGCAGGACGGTCTCCAGTTCGGCGGAACTGGGCGGGTCCTCGAGGTAGCGCCGCACCGTGTACTCGGCTCCGGCCTCGTCCAGCGCGTGGACGGCCACTCGACACTTGCCGCAGCGGGGGTTGATCCAGATCTCCATGTCAGCAGATCCTACGCACCGTCCGCCCCGGCTAAGGGGTGTCGTCCCGTCCCTGCCAGGTCGTCACGCAGATCTCGTTGCCCTCGCCGTCGGCGAGCACCCAGAAGGCCGGCGCACGGGTCGCGGAGACGAGTCGGCCCCCTGCCGCCAGAGCGGCGTCGATGCGGTGCTGCGCCTCGTCGTGGGGGACGCACAGGTCGAAGTGGATGCGGTTGCGCTGCGGACGAGGCTGGTCCATCTGCTGGAACCAGATCGCGGGCCCCTGCCCGACCGGATCGACGAGGGCATCGCTGGGCCCTGTCGACCCCGCCTCGTCGGTGTAACCCAGCACCGCCTTCCAGAACGGCCGGATGGAGGGGATGTCGAGCGCGTCGATCCCGATCTCCAGCATCTGCACCGACCGCACTGGCGCCGCCGCGCCCAGCTCGGGCTCCGTCCGCAGCCCGGCCTCGCCCACGACTGCGGAGAGCCGCAGCGCGAGCTCGGCATCACGCCTGGTCACAGCGGCCTGGACCAGTGACTGCAGCGTGAGCTCGACCCGCTCCGGACGAACGTCGACACGCAGGTGACCATCGGCATCGTCCCCGCACGCGGCAACCGCCCGCGCCGCAACCTCGGCCCCCTGCGCCAGCGACCCCACCGACACGGAGGCACGCAGGGTACCCAGCAGAAAGCGCCACCCCTGCTCGCCGACCTCGTCCGACGCCTGCTTACTGCTCAGCTTCTGATCCACGGTGTCCATGGGCACATCGTGGCACCTGGGACTGACAAGTCGGCGCGGGTGGCGGGTTGGGGGAGGCGAGGCGCTACTTCTACCACTCGGGGATCGGTGTGGCGTCGGTTGCCCCCAGGCGTGGAGTGTCCGTCAGTTCCAGGTGTGTTCCGGGGGTGTGGAGTTCCAGGACGATGATCTCGTTGCTCCCCTTCCGCCAGAGCGGCGCCGGGGCGTAGAGGGTTTCCTGCGGGCCCTGGTCCCAGTAGCGGCCCAGGGCGAAGCCGTTGAGCCAGACCGCGCCCTTGGTCCAGCCGGGGAGCGCGAGGAAGCCGTCTGCCGGGGCGTCGAGGTTCAGGCGGAGTCGGTGGAACGTGGGGCCGGTGGACGGGGAGGTCTGGGTGGGTGGGAACTTGAGCGGGGTGAGGTCGGCGAGGGGGAGGGGGCGGATCTCCCAGTCGAACTGGTACTGGTTGTCCAGCCGTACCCCGCCGCTGATGCCCTTGCGGTCGGTGAGCAGTGGGCCGTAGTTGATCCGTCCCTGGTTCTCGACCAGGAGGTCGAGTACCGCGCCGTCCTCCGGGACGGCGATGGTCAGGGTCTGCTGGGGGTGGTCGCGGTGGAGGACTCCCAACTCGGCGCCGTCCAGGAAGACCTGGGCGCGGTCGGCGAGGCCGTCGACGGCCAGCTCCGCCTGCGGGAGCGGTCCGCGCAGTCGGGTGCGGTAGTGGATCAGGCCGAGCGACTGGCCCAGGGCCTCCATGGGTTCGGGTTCGGCGCGGTGGTGTGTTGTCGCGAGCAGGTCGAGCGAGTCGAGGAGGGCGGTGACGGCTTCGGGGCGGAGCCGGCGGGGTGTCAGGCGGGGGGCGGGTTCGGGCAGCGGGTGGGGGTTGGGGCCGAGGTGGCGGGCGATGACCTCGCGGAAGCGGTGGAACTTCTCGGTGAGTTCGCCGGCTTCGCCGACCGGCGCGCCGTAGTCGTAGCTGGTGACGGTGGGCTGATAGGCGGTGCCGTTGTGGTTGGCGCCGTTGAACCAGCCGAAGTTGGTGCCGCCGTGGCCCATGTAGATGTTCACCGACGCGCCTGCGGTGAGCAGGGCGTCCAGGACCTCGGCCGCCTCCTCGGCGTCGCGGACATGGTGCGGTTCGCCCCAGTGGTCGAACCAGCCGTGCCAGTACTCGGAGCAGAACAGCGGGCCGTTCGGCTGGTGGCGGCGCAGCGTGGCCAGTGAGGAGTCCGGGCGCGAGCCGAAGGTCGCGGTGGAGAGCACCCCGGGGAGCCTGCCGCCGAGTTGGAAGCCGTCGCCCGCGCCGTCCGCGGTGAAGAGCAGGCAGTCGGTGGCGCCGCGCCGCAGCAGTCCTTGGCGCAGGTACTCCAGGTGGGCCGTCTCGTTGGCGTAGCTGCCGTACTCGTTCTCGACCTGCATGGCGACGATCGGACCGCCGAGCCCAACCTGAAGCGGCGTCAGCACCGGTAGCAGGACGTCGAACCAGGCGTCCACGGCGGCGAGGTAGCGGGGCTCGTTGCGGCGCAGCCGCAGCAGCGGGTCGGCCAGCAGCCAGCCGGGGAGTCCGCCGAACTCCCACTCCGCGCAGATGTACGGGCCGGGCCGGACGATGACGTCCAGGCCCAGGTCGGCGGCGATGGCGATGAACGCCGCCACGTCCTGCGGGCCGTCGAAGTCGAAGCTTCCGGGCTCGGGCTCGTGGACGTTCCAGGCGACATAGGTCTCGACGGTGTTGACGCCCATGGCGCGCAGCCGCAGCAGCCGGTCGCGCCAGAGCTCGGGGCGGATCCGGAAGTAGTGGATCGCGGCGGAGACGATCCGGTGCGGGTAGCCGTCCCTGAGGAAGGAGTCCGCGACGACGGTCACCCGGGGGCGGGGGAGGGGGCAGGCGGGGTGGACATGGGTGGGTGCTCTCCGGGGACGGCGTGTGGAGTGGTGGAGCGCCTGAATGGAAAGCGCTTTCCCGGGCGAAGACTACGAGCACCGTCAAGACAGGTCAAGATCCGGCGGGGGCGGTCCCGCCCAGCCCCTGCTGGGGGTCAGCTGACGGTGGAGCTCCGGCGTTCGAGCAGGACGACGTCGCGCCAGGTGCCGTGGTGGCGGCCGATGCGCTCGCGGGTGCCGACCACGCGGAATCCGGCGCGCCGGTGCAGCGCCAGGCTGGCGGTGTTCTCCGGGAAGATCCCGGACTGGATCGTCCAGATGCCTGCGGCCTCGGTGGAGGAGATCAGGGCGTCCAGCAGTGCGGCGCCTACACCCCGTCCCTGGGCGTCCGGGTGGACGTAGACGGAGTGCTCCACCACCCCGGCATAGACACAGCGCTCGGAGACCGCAGTGACCGCGGCCCAGCCGAGCACCCGTCCGTCCTCGTCCAGGGCCACCAGGCGGTGGGCGGGGAGCTTGGCCTTGTCGAAAGCCTCCCACTCCGGGGCGGTGGTCTCGAAGGTGGCATTGCCCTCGTCGATCCCGAGTTGATAGATCGTCAGAACCTGCTCGGCGTGCTCGAAGCCCAGTTCAGCGATCCGAACTGCCGTGCTGTCGCTCGTCATCTCTGCTCTCCCTGTGCGTGATCCACCGAATTATGCCGTGGCTGCGGCTGCGTTCCTGTGACCGGATATTGGGTGAAGTGTCTATGCTCGGCAGTCACGCGGGCGAACCAGTGCCCGCACTGGGCGAAGGCAATCACATATGCATGCTGAGGAACTGAGCAAGTCCGCCGTATCGGCCGAGTTGGCGACCGACATCGCCGCCCGACTGGAGGCGGTCCAGGCAAGGATCGCGGAGATCGAGGAGCAGCTGCCGGCGCTGCGGGAGACCGAGGCCTGGCTGAAGGGAGTCCTGGCCGCGGTCGGCCCGGAGCCCACCGCGGAGCCGGCCGAAGCGAGCCCGGCCCCGGAGCCGGTCGCCGCTGAGGCGGTCGTGCCGGCACCGCGGCGGGAGGCCAAGCCGGCCAAGCCGGCCAAGCCGGCCCGGGCGCCGAAGGCCCCGAGGCGGAAGGCGGCGGCCAAGGCGCCTGCCGCCACGGGGGCGACGCCGAGCCTGCCCGCGCGGGTGCTGGCGTTTCTGAGCGCGAAGCCGGGACCGCAGAAGTCCAGCGAGATCGCGCAGGAGCTGTTCGGCACCGAGGTCACCACGGTTCAGACCAACCTGACCCGTGGAGCCGCCGAGGCTCTGGTGAAGCGTGGCCAGGTCGAGAAGGCCAAGCAGGGTGCCACCGTTTTCTACCAGGCGGCCGACGCGGCGTCCGAGGGTGCTGTCGGCACCGACTGACCCAGCGGGGAACAACCTCCGGGACGCCTGAGTCGGCGACCGTGCACGACGGCGCAGTCGCCGACTCAGGCGCCCCGGAGGAGTGCGGAGTCGGGTGTCAGGCAGGGTCGTGGGCGCCGGGGACCACCAGTCCGGTCTCGTAGGCCGCGACCACGGCCTGGGTCCGGTCGCGCAGGCCGAGCTTGCTCAGGATGCGGCTCACATGGGTCTTCACGGTCTCCTCGGTGACCACCAGCCGGACCGCGATCTCGGAGTTGGACAGGCCCTCGGCGAGCAGGCGGAGCACCTGGGTCTCCCGGTCGGTGAGGGCGGTGAGCGACGCGGCCGGCCGGTCGTCCGCGCGGGTGGGCCGATGCCGGGTGAACTCGCTGATGAGCCTGCGGGTGACCGTGGGGGCGAGCAGGGCTTCGCCGTCGGCGATGATCCGCACCGCGTCGAACAGCCGCTCCGCGGTGACGTCCTTCAGCAGGAAGCCGTTGGCTCCGGCGCGCAGCGCGTCGTAGACGTACTCGTCCAGGTCGAAGGTGGTCAGGATGAGGATGCGTGGACGGTCTGTCTCCACTCCCGAGCCGGTGAGCTGCCGGGTGGCCTCGATCCCGTCGGTGCCCGGCATCCGGACGTCCATCAGTACGACGTCGGGGCGCAGTTCGCGGCAGATCAGCACCGCCTCGGTCCCGTCGGAGGCCGTGCCGACGACGGTGAAGTCCGGCTGGGTGTCGAGCAGCGCGGCGAAGCCGGTGCGGACCACCTGGTGGTCGTCGGCGACGACGATGCGGACCGGTGCGGTTGTTCCGGGCGTGTGCTGGGGGTTGGTCATCGGACGGCCTCCGACCTGGTCGGCAGTACGGTTTCGACGAGGAAGCCGCCGCCGGGCGCGGGGCCGGTGCGCAGCTCGCCGCCCACGGCGGCGGCCCTCTCGCGCATGCCGAGCAGTCCATGGCCGCCGACCGCCGGTTCGGGGGCCGGGCCCGGTCCGTTGTCGCGGATGCGCAGCCGCAACGATTCGTCGGTGTAGTGCAGTTCCACGTCCACGGCGGCGCCCGGCGCGTGTCGTCGGGCATTGGTGAGGGCCTCCTGGACGATCCGGTAGGCGGCCAGTTCGACCCCGGGGTCGAGCCGGTCGGGCAGCCCCCGCAGGATGAGCCGGGTGCCCGTCCCCGCCGCGTCCCGGGCGTCGTCCAGCAGGTCGTTGAGCTGGCCGAGCCCGGGCTGGGGACGGCGCTCCGCGGGCGCGGCGGCGGTTTCGGTCCCGGCGTCCTCACGAAGGACGCCCAGCAGCCGGCGCATCTCGGTCAGCGCGGCGCGAGCGGTGTCGCCGATCGCGGACAGCCGTTGCGCACCGGCGGCAGGCAGGCCGGGAGTGGTCAGCCGGGCCGTCTCGGCCTGCACCGAGATCATCGAGATGTGATGGGCCACCACATCGTGCAACTCCCGTGCTATCCGCGCCCGTTCGCCGCGCGCGGTGTGCTCCAGCAGAGTGCCGACGACGACCTGTCGGGCGGCGCTGCTCTCCAGCGCCTCGTCCCTGGCCCGCTGCGCGGCGCCGGCCCAGGCGGCCGTCGGGGCCAGGGTCGCGAGCAGCACGGTGAGCACCCTGGTAGGGGTGTCCGCGGGATCGCTGAGCGCCAGTGCCAGGAACGGCAGGGCGAGCACCGCGGCGGCCGGCTGCGCACCGCTGCGGCCGAGCCGGTACAGCGCGACCAGTTGGGCGCATGCGGCGGCGCCGGTCAGGGTGTGGAAGGGCACCAGCGACAGCACCACGGCCAGGGTGACGGTGGCGGCGGAGAGGTCCGGACGCGGCAGCGCCAGCGGCAGCGTCCCGGCGAGCGTGAGCAGGCAGAGCAGCAGGCCGAGTTGGAAGGTCGGCGGGGCTGCGGCGGTGCGGACGGCCCACTCGACCGTCGCGGCCAGCGCGAGCAGGGCGGTGACCACGGCGAGGGCCCGCCCCTCCCCTCGGGGTCGCTCCTGCCTGCTCTCGTCCGCTCGCATCACGTCGATCATTGTCGTCGCAGGCACGGCGCGTTGGCGACCCTCGGGTCAGGGACGCGGGGATCCCCCGTGCGGGGGATGCGCGGGCGGGAGAGTCCCTGGCATCGGTGACAGGCAAGATGGCTCCACGGCGCGACGACCGCGCCGGTGCCCGTCGCCATGATTTCTGTCATGGAAGCAACCATCGCGGTAACCGGCCTGCGCAAGCGCTTCGGGCCGACACAGGCCCTGGACGGCCTGACATTCACGGTGACGCCGGGTCAGACAACCGGCTTTGTGGGACCCAACGGCGCGGGGAAGTCCACCACGATGCGGGTGATCCTGGGCCTGGACGCGGCGGACGCGGGCACCGCACTCATCGGCGGACACGAGTACCGGACCCTCCGGCACCCGCTGAGCCACGTCGGTGCGCTGCTGGACGCCGCCGCGCTGCAGCCCAGCCGGACCGCCCGCAACCATCTGCTGTGGCTCGCCCACTCCCAGGGGCTGAGCGCAAAGCGGGTCGACGAGGTGATGCGGCTGGCCGGTCTGGAGACGGCAGCCCGCCGCCGGGCCGGGGGCTACTCCCTGGGGATGCGGCAGCGGCTCGGGATAGCCGCCGCGCTGCTCGGCGACCCCCCGGTGCTGATGCTGGACGAGCCCTTCAACGGGCTGGACCCGGAGGGGATCGTGTGGATGCGCGGGCTGCTGCGTTCACTGGCCGCGCAGGGACGGGCCGTTCTGGTCTCCAGCCATCTGATGAGCGAACTGCAGGACACTGCAGACCATTTGCTGGTGCTGGGGCGCGGCCGGGTCATCGCCGACACCAGCGTCCGCGAGCTGGTCGCGGCCGCGTCCGGGGACCGGGTCACGCTGCGCACCTCGGAGCGCTCGGCGGCGATGTCGCTGCTGGCGCGGGCCGGCGCCACGGTGGCGGCCACCGACCGGGAGACGCTCACCGTGTCGGGACTGGCGGCGGAACGCATCGTCGCCCTGCTCGCGGCGGACGGCGTGCCGTTCTCGGAGGTGTCCGCGCACCGGGCGACGTTGGAAGAGGCGTACATGGAACTCACCAGGGACGCGGTGGAGTTCCGCGGTGCGAGCACGGACAGCGCAGCTGGTGCGTCGGCCGAGGGGGTGGCGCGATGAGCGCGACGATCGCGCCGTACCGCTCGCAGGCGCAGGGCGCCCGGGCCGGCTTCCCGCAGTTGCTGCGGGCCGAGTGGACCAAGTTCCGTACTGTGCGCAGCTGGATGGTCGGCCTGGTCGTCGCCGCGCTGCTGCTGGTCGGGGTCGGGCTGCTCAGTGCCCTGAGCAGTCACCGCAGTTGCGGCGGCCCGAACGGGCCCATCGCCTGCCCCACGGCCCCGGTCGGCCCCGACGGAGAGGCTGTTAGCGACGCCTTCTACTTTGTGCACCAGTCGCTGGTCGGGGACGGGAGCATCACGGCCAGGGTCACCGGACTGTCGAGTCTCTCGCCCTGGTCCAAGGCCGGAGTCATCGTCAAGAACGGTACCGGTCCGGGCTCGGCCTACGCGGCGGTCCTGGTCACCAGTGCCCACGGGGTGCGGATGCAGTACGACTTCACCCACGACACCGCGGGGCTCTCCGGCGAGGCCTCCGCGAGCTCCCCGCGCTGGCTGCGGCTGACCCGTGCCGGCTCCACGCTCACCGGCTACGACTCCGCCGACGGCAGCAACTGGTCTCTGATCGGCACCGCGCGCCTGGCCGGGCTTCCGTCCACGGTCCAGATCGGGTTGTTCGCGACCTCGCCCGAGGCGGTGCAGACAATCTCGTCGGGTTTCGGCGGGTCCAGCGGCACCAGTAGCCCCTCCACCGCAGTTGCGACGCTCGACCAGGTCAGCCTTCAGGGCGGGAGTTCCGGCGCGGACTGGAAGGGAGATGACGTCGGATCAGGCGCCAGGGGCCAGGGCTCCCCGTCGTCCGCCGGCTTCCAGCAGGACCAGGCCACCGGTGCCTTCACCGTGCGCGGGTCGGGCGATATCGCCCCGGCCGTGGGCGGCCCGATGGGGGACGGTGAGGCGGTCGAACGCACCCTGGTCGGCACCTTCGCGGGGCTGGTGGTCGTGATCGTGCTCGGCACACTGTTCATCACTGCCGAGTATCGACGCGGACTGATCCGAACCACGCTGACCGCGAGCCAGGGGCGCGGCCGGGTCCTGGCGGCCAAGGCGGTGGTCGCGGGTGCGGTCGCGTTCACCACCGGGGTGGTGGCAGCGACGGTGGCGATCCCGCTGTGTGTGCACATACTGAAGGCCAACGGCAATGTGCTCTACCCCGTCGGCCTGCTCACCGAGCTGCGACTGGTGGTCGGCACGGGGGCGCTGCTCGCCGTCGCCGCCGTCCTCGCTCTGGCCGTCGGCACGATCCTGCGGCGCAGTGCGGGGGCGGTCACCATCGTCATCGCGGTGATCGTCCTGCCCTACATCCTGGCGAGTGCCTCGGTGCTGCCGGCCGGCCCCTCGGAGTGGCTGCTGCGGATCACCCCGGCGGCAGGTTTCGCGATCCAGCAGAGCCTCCGGGCGTTCATCCAGGTCGACAGTGTCTACACACCGTCGTACGGCTACTTCCCGCTGTCGCCGTGGGCCGGTCTCGCGGTGATGTGCTGCTGGGCCGCACTTGCCCTGGGCGTCGCCGCCCACCTGCTCCGCCGGAGGGACGCATGAGACTCGCCCTGCACGCGGAGTGGACCAAGCTGCGCACCCAGCCGGGAACGGCGGCACTGCTGATCGGCGTGGTGGTGCTCACTGTCGGGGTGAGCACGGGGGTTGCCGCGACGGCGACCACGGCCAGTGCGTCCGACCCGGCGAAGCTCGCCCTCGCCGGGGTCTACCTCGGCCAGGTCGTCGTCGCGACCCTGTCCGTCCTGGCGATCGGCGGCGAGTACAGCACCGGAATGATCCGCACCACGTTGGGGGCGATGCCGCGCCGCTGGACCGTGCTGGCCGCGAAGGCGACCCTGGTCGCCGGCGCAGCGGCAGCGGCGGGCGTCGTCGCCGTGCTCGGGAGTCTGGTCGCCGGAGCGCTGATCCTGCCGGGCCACGGTTTCACCGCCGCCCACGGGTATCCCCAACTCTCGCCGAGCGACGGCGCGGTGCTGCGCGCCGCCGTCGGCTCGGTCCTCTACTTCGCGCTGATCGCCCTGCTCAGCCTGGGCGTTGCCACCGCGGTACGGGACTCGGCCACGGCGGTGGGGGTGGTCCTGGCGCTGCTCTTCATCTTCCCGATCGTCGCCTCGGTGGTGACCGACCCGTACTGGCAGCGCCACCTGCAGCAGATCGCCCCGATGACCGCCGGACTCGCGATCCAGGCGACAACGGGCCTGCGCAGCCTGCCGATCGGACCCTGGGCCGGGCTGGGCGTGCTCGCCGCCTGGGCGGCCGGATCGCTGCTCGCAGGCGGGCTGCTGCTCCGGCTGCGCGACGCCTGACCGAGTGTCAGGAGATCGTCAGCGGTGCCGGCGTCGGTGCCGGATGCGGGTTGCGGAAGGTGAACGCGTTGGGACCCTCCCCGTGTTCGCGGATGAGCGCGATGCGCTGCATCGCCTCGGCGGTGGTGGGGAGATGACCGGCGGGAACCCACCACATCGCCAGATGGTGCTCGGCCAGCCGCTCGAACCACTCACGGCGGCGGCTGAGCACCTTCAGGTGATCGCTCCGGTAGGTGAAGTCCTTCAGCGCCTGGATCGACTCCCAGACCGCGAGGTTGATCAGCAGCATGTCGTCGTGGTCGTCGGGGCGCAGACCGGTGGAGTCCGCGCCCCCTTCGTCGACCAGACGCCAGACGAAGCCCGGAGCCCCGTCGGCCAGGGCGTTGATCTCGGGCAGATGGGCCACGAAGTCGGCCAGGACCGGGCCGTCGAGTGTGGCGAGGATGCGTCCGATGTTGACCTGGGCGAGATGGAAGTCAGCCATGGGGACAGCATGACCGGACCGACCTTCTAACGTCAATGGAAATTGTTTTTAGACATGAGTGCCACGCAGCAGCCCTCCTTCGGGAGTGGATCCAGCACCGCCGTCCAGTCGCCAGGCAGCATTCCTTCGACCAGGGCCAGGTTCATCCCGCAGATCAACGCAGGGAACTCCTCGGCCAGCGAGCGGAACGGGCAGTTGTGCAGTCGCAGGGTCGCCTGGTCCCAGTACGGCTCGTACCCCCGCTCCCGCAGCTCGGTTTCGGGATCGCGGCCGCCGTCAGCGGTCACATCGGCCCCGGCCTGCCGCGCGGCGGACTGCAACTCCCGGTCGAGACCGGCCCGTTCGACGACGTCGGCAAGGAGCCGGGCGACCGAGTCGTAGCTGCGCGGCGGCAGCGACAACTCCCTTTCCCCCGAAGCCCGCTGATACAGCTTCGCGGGCCGCCCGGCCCCCGGCCCGCTGCGCCCCGAGAGCCGCTGGTACGTCACCGTCAGCAGCCCGGCCTCGACCAGCCGGTCCAGATGGAACGCCGCCAGCGAGCGCGAAACCCCCACCGCCACGGCAGCCGCATCCCGCCCCACGGCGGTCGGCACCGCCGACACCGCCTGGTACAGCCTGCGCCGCACGGGGTCACCCAGCACGGCCACCGTGTCCAGGATCTCGTCCTCATGGTTGCTGTTGCTCATGGGTCGACTCTATAGCGAGTGGTCGTTGGTGATAGGGAGAGGCGGGGCGGGGAGCGGAGAACCCGCGGCGGCCTAGCGGTTGTCGTCCGGGTACTCGATCTCGCGCTCCTCGCCTTCCGTGCCCTCCTCGCCCGCCTCGGCGTCCGTCTTCCCGGCCAGCAGGTCGAGGATCTGCTGGCCGTAGGCGGCGAGCTTGTTCTCGCCGACGCCGTTGACTGCGGCGAGTTCGGGGAGGGTGGTCGGGGCGGTGGCGGCGATCTCGCGCAGGGTCGCGTCGTGGAAGACGACGTAGGCGGGCACGCCCTGTTCCTTGGCGGTGGCGGCCCGCCAGGCGCGCAGGGTCTCGAAGACCGGGAGCAGCTCAGTCGGCAGGTCGGCCGGTGCGGCCTTGCGGCCGCCGGTCGCACTCTTCGCGGCCTTGGCGGCGCGCGGCTGTTTGGCGGGTTCGCGCCGCAGGGCGACGGTGCGGTTGCCGCGCAGCACCTCGGCGCTGTCCTCGGTGAGGACCAGCGTGCCGTACTCGCCCTCGACCGCGACCAGCCGCTGGGCGAGCAACTGCCGTGCCACCGAGCGCCATTCGGTCTCGGCCAGTTCCGCTCCGACGCCGAAGACGCTCAGCGCGTCATGGTCGAACTGGATCACCTTCGCTGTCTTGCGGCCCATCAGGATGTCGGCGATCTGGGTTGCGCCGAACTTCTGGTGGCGCTCGCGCTGCAGCCGCACGATCGTGGAGAGGAACTTCTGCGCGGCCACCGTGCCGTCCCAGGACTCCGGCGGCACGAGGCAGGTGTCGCAGTTGCCGCAGGGCTCGCTCTTCTGCCCGAAGTAGTCCAGCAGCCGGACCCGGCGGCATTCGACGGTCTCGCACAGCGCGAGCATCGCGTCCAGGTGGGCGGCGAGGCGGCGGCGGTGTGCCTGGTCGCCCTCGGAGGTGTCGATCATCTTGCGCTGCTGGACCACGTCCTGCAGCCCGTAGGCCAGCCAGGCGGTGGACGGCAGTCCGTCGCGCCCGGCCCTGCCGGTCTCCTGGTAGTAGCCCTCGACCGACTTGGGCAGGTCCAGGTGGGCGACGAACCGCACGTCGGGCTTGTCGATGCCCATGCCGAAGGCGATGGTGGCGACCATGACCAGGCCGTCCTCGCGGAGGAACCGGGACTGGTTGGCGGCCCTGACCCGGGAGTCGAGTCCGGCGTGGTAGGGGAGTGCCTCCACCCCGTGCTCGACCAGCCAGGCGGCGGTCTTCTCCACGGAAGAGCGGGACAGGCAGTAGACGATCCCGGCCTCACCGGGGTGCTCGGTGCGCAGCAGCTGCAGCAGCTGCTTCTTGGGCTCGTCCTTGGGTGCGATCCGGTACTGGATGTTGGGACGGTCGAAGCTGGCGACAAAGTGCCGCGCGTCGGCCAGGCCCAGCCGGGAGGTGATCTCGGCGTGGGTGGCCTCGGTGGCGGTCGCGGTCAGCGCGATCCTCGGCACCGTGGGCCAGTGCTCGTGCAGGGAGGAGAGGGCCAGGTAGTCCGGGCGGAAGTCGTGCCCCCACTGGGCGACGCAGTGCGCCTCGTCGATCGCGAAGAGGGAGATGGAGCCGCGCTCCAGCAGCCGGACCGTCGCCTCGACCCGCAGCCGCTCCGGGGCCAGGTAGAGCAGGTCGAGCTCGCCGGCGACGAACTCGGCCTCCACCAGCCGTCGTTCGTCCATGTCCTGGGTGGAGTTGAGGAAGCCGGCCCGTACGCCGAGCGCCCGCAGGGCGTCCACCTGGTCCTGCATCAGGGCGATCAGCGGCGAGATCACCACGCCGGTGCCGGGGCGCACCAGCGCGGGGATCTGATAGCACAACGACTTCCCGGCGCCGGTCGGCATCAGCACCAGGGCGTCGCCGCCGCCGATCACCTGTTCGACGACCTCCTGCTGGCTGCCGCGGAAGGCGTCGTAGCCGAAGACCCGGCGCAGCACGCGTAGCGCAGCACTGTCCTCGGCCGCCGGTTCCACCGCGGTCGCGGCGGCGTCGGAGGTCAGGAGGGGTTCGGTGGTCTCCGGAGCGCTCATCCGGCGATTCTACGGGTGGCGCCGGGGGCCCTGGGGCGCATGCGGACGAATCCGGGGCGGCCCCACGGCGAGCGTGGTGTGTACGAGGGGCGTGCGAAGGTCTGGTTCACCTCCCTTTCCCTTGCGGGAGATGACGCCGTTGAGGTCCGGATGAGGTGAGTTACCGTCAGTTCACCTATTGCTTACCTGTGATGGGGTTGTGCCCCCTGTTGGCGCCGGGCAGCCTGTGCCATCCTCATCTACGCGCGTCATCAGCGACGCGTGACCGCGTCCAGGGAGGGAGCAGGATGCGCAAGAAGAGAGTGATGGCGCTGGCACTGGCCGCCGGGCTGGGGCTGGGGGCCGTATCGGGCACCAGCGCGTCGGCAGCGGCCGGAGCGCAGCACGGATCGGGCAGCGGCGGCAGCAGCTCCGGCTGCCGGCTGTCGGCCGGCGGGCGGGATGTCAGCCATGTGATCTATCTCCAGTTCGACAATGTGCACCTCACCAGGGACAACCCCAATGTCCCCTCGGACCTCGAACAGATGCCGCATCTGCTCAACTTCCTGAACAGCAACGGCGTGGTGGACAGCAACCACCACACCCCGCTGATCGCGCACACCGGCAACGACATCCTGACCTCGCTCACCGGTCTCTACGGAAGCGACCAGGGCCAGCCGGTCTCCAACTCGTACCGGTACTACAACCCGGACGGGACCACCAACTCGGCCAGCACCTTCGCGTACTGGACCGACGGGGTGGCCGACAGCTCGGTGCCGACGCCCACCGACTCCGCCTACACGATGACCACCCAGGCCGGGAAGAACACCCCGGCGCCGTGGACCGCCTACACCAAGGCCGGCTGTGACTTCGGCGCGGTCTCGGCGGCGAACACCATCCTGGAGAACACCACCGTCGACATCAACAAGGTGTTCGGCGCCACCTCGCCCGAGGCCGCCGAGGCCAAGGCGAATCCGGCGAAGGCCCAGGCCGACTACGTCGGCATCGGCATCCACTGTGCCAAGACCTCCGCGGTCTGTGCCAAGAGCACGAACAGCGCCGACCTGCTGCCCGACGAGCCCGGCGGATACACCGGCTACAGCGCGCTGTTCGGCGCCAAGGCGGTGGACCCCGCCATCGCCGCGAACGGCGTGGTGGACTCCACCGACGGCAAGCAGATCACCGACTCCAAGGGCAACGCGGGCTTCCCCGGCTTCGACGGCATGACGGCGAACAACTCGCTCGGCTATGTGGCGCAGATGCAGGAGTCCGGCGTCCCGGTCACCTACGCCTACATCTCCGACGCCCATGACCAGCACGGTGCCAACAGTGGCGCCTACGGACCCGGCGAGGCCGGCTACGTGGCGCAGCTGAAGTCCTACGACGACGCCTTCGGCAGCTTCTTCACCCGACTGTCCAAGGACGGCATCAACTCCTCGAACACGCTGTTCGTGGTCACCGCGGACGAGAACGACCACTTCGTGGGCGGCGCGCCGACCCCGGCGAACTGCGACGGCGTGACCGTGGCCTGCACCTACCAGCAGATCGGCGAGGTCAACGCGAACGCCACCGGGCTGCTGGCGACCCAGCAGGGTGTCACCACCCCGTTCAAGGTGCACGCGGACTCCGCGCCCAACTTCTACCTCACCGGCAACCCGGCCCAGAACGCCTCGGTGACCCGGAGCTTCGAACAGGCCTGGTCCAAGGTCACCGCGGTCAACCCGATCACCGGGACGTCGGGGACCATCAACAGCTATCTCGCCGACCGGACCGAGATGAAGCTGCTGCACATGGTCAGCGGGGACCCGCTGCGAACGCCGACCTTCACCTCGTTCGCGGATCCGAACTACTACGTCTACGGCGGCGCGGCCAGCTGCGCCTCGCCGTGCGTCGCCCTCGGCCCGGCGTTCGCCTGGAACCACGGGGACTTCGCGACCGACATCAACACCACCTGGCTGGGCCTGGTCGGTCCGGGCGTCCGCAAGCTCGGGACCACCGGGAAGGTGTGGTCCGACCACACCGACATCCGGCCCACCATGCTGGCGCTGCTCGGGCTGAAGGACACCTACCGCAGCGACGGCCGGGTGCTGACCGAGTTCATCAGCCGCAGTGCGCTGCCCGACTCGCTGGCCGACCACCTGAGCGCCTACCAGCGGCTCGCCGCCGCGTACAAGCAGCTTGACGCGGGGGTCGGGGACTTCGCGGCCGCGACGCTGGTCATTTCCAACCGGGGGGTCTCCTCGACCAGTGCCGGTGACACGCAGTACACCGCGACCGAGGCGACTCTCGCCGCTCTCGGGTCCGCCCGGGACGGGCTCGCCGACCAGATCGTGGCACTGCTGGACGGCGCCGCGTTCCACCACAGGAGCGTCGACCCGCGCCAGGCCGCGAACCTGGAGCGGCAGGCGGACCAGCTGATCCACCAGGCCCAGCTGCTCGCCGCCTGACCGGCTCGACCAGGCACAGCACGCGGACCGGCCCCGAGCGGGGAAGATCGCTCGGGGCCGGTCCGCGTCCGCCGTCGTCAGGTCTGGCGCGGCCCCTCAACCCTCCAGACGGACGACGCGGACGGATCCGGGGGGAAGCGGGAGGCAGCCCGTGGCCCGTTCCCCGGTGAGCAGTTCGGTGCCGGGGACGGGCAGGGTGACCTTGGCCTCGGTCGCCGTGTGGTTGATCGCGAAGAGGTACTCGCCCTCCTCGCCGCTGCGGTGGACGACCTCGACGTCGTGCGGCAGCTCGCTGCGGTCGGGCAGTCGGGCGTCCTGGCCGGCCAGCGCGAGGACCGGGGCCAGCTGGGCGGGGGAGAGCCGGGTGGAGACGTACCAGGCGTGGCCGGCGCCCAGGGCGTGCCGGGTGATCGCCGGTCCGCCCGCGGCCGGGCCGTCGGTGTAGCGCCACACCGTCTCGGCGCCGCGCGGCACCACGGTCTCCGTCCAGACGTCGCCGCTCAGCGGCTCGGCCCCGGCCCCGGCCGGGGTCCCGGTGCCGATGCCGGTTCCGGTGCCGGCTCCGGTGCTGTCGAGAGCGACCGTCTGGCCGGCCCGCAGCGGCAGGAACTCCTCCACGGTCAGCCCGAGGACGTCGCGCAGGGCGCCCGGGTAGGGGCCGGGGTGCACGGTGTCGGTGCCGTCCACGATGCCCGAGAAGTAGGAGACGACCAGCACGCCGCCCTGCTCGACATAGCGCCGCAGGTTCTCCGCGGCCGCCGTCTCGGTGAGGTAGAGGGCGGGCACGACCACCAGCGGGTAGGCCGTCAGATCGGCCTCGGGGTGGGCGAAGTCCACGGTGAGGTGCTGGTCGTAGAGGGCCTCGTACCAGCTGTCGGCGCGCTCCTCGGCGCTGTGGTCCTCGCTGGGCCGCCACTCCAGGTCCTGGGCCCACCAGGACTGCCAGTCCCACAGCACGGCGACGTCGGCCCGCACCCTGGTGCCGCGGATCTCGGCCAGCCGCTCCAGGTCGGAGCCGAGCTGGACCACCTCGCGCCAGATCCGGCTGTCCGTCCCGGCCTGCGGCAGCATGGTCGAGTGGTACTTCTCGGCGCCGTAGCGGGAGGCCCGCCACTGGAAGAACATCGCCCCCTCGGAGCCGCGGGCGACATGGGCCAGGCTGTTGCGGCCCAGCTCGCCGGGGCCCTTGGCGAGGTTGCGGGGCTGCCAGTTGACGGCCCCGGTGGAGTGCTCCAGCAGCAGCCAGGGCGCGCCGGAGGCCACCGAACGGGTGATGTCCGCGGACATCGCCAGGTTGACGTGGGTGCGCTCGGCCTCGGCGACCAGGTAGTGGTCGTTGGAGACCAGGTCCACCTCGCGGCCCCAGGCCCAGTAGTCGACATTGCGGCCCTGGCTGAGCGCGGTCATGAAGTTGGTGGTGACCGGGGTGTCCGGAGCGAGCCGGTGCAGGATGTCGCGCTCGGCGGTGAAGTTGGCGAGCATGGCGTCGCTGCTGAAGCGCTTGAAGTCGAGCTGGTGGCCCGGGTTGCCGGCGGTGGGGGTGCGGCGCGGCGGCTCGATCTGCGACCAGGACGTGTAGCGCTGGCCCCAGAAGACGGTGCCCCAGGCCTCGTTCAGCCCCGCCAGGGTCTGGTAGCGCTCGCGCAGCCAGCGGCGGAAGTCCACGGCCGACTGCTCGCAGTAGCAGGCGGCGACCGGTGCGCCGTACTCGTTGTGGACGTGCCAGAGGGCCAGCGCCGGGTGGTCTGCGTAGCGCTCGGCGAGGGCGGTGGTGATGCCGGTGGCGGCCTGCCGGTAGGCGGGGGAGCTGTGGCAGATCGCACCGCGTCCGCCGAAGGCCAGCCGCTGGCCGTCCTTGGTGACCGGCAGCGCCTCCGGGTGGCGCTCGTAGAACCAGGCCGGCGGCACGACCGTAGGGGTGCCCAGGGCCACCGAGATGCCGTTGTCGTGGAGCATGGTCAGCAGCCGGTCCAGCCAGCCGAACTCGAAGACGCCCGGGGAGGGCTCCAGCAGGGCCCAGGAGAAGACGCCGACGCTCACGGCGTTCACTCCGGCCTCGCGCATCAAGGCCATGTCCTCGGCCCAGACCTCCTCGGGCCACTGCTCGGGGTTGTAGTCGCCGCCGAACGCGAGGCCGCGTCCCAGGAGTCGCGTGGGGAGCCGAGTGGGTTTCGGGGGCATGACGGGACTCCTGCGGAAGCGAGAGGGCTGGGAACGTGCACACGCTAACCGATGCGTATGGGGCTTTGGCAAGTGGTGCGTCATGTTGGATTTTGTTGATCACTCGACACATCTGAGCTGCTCACTGCCGGAAAGTCGGGATTTGCAGGCCCTTGGATAACCGGATTGCAACAACTCTTGACAAGTGTCGTGTTGGTTTCCGTACTGTGAACGCTCACAGTGACTGAGACGACAGTCCGCATGGTGCGGACGTCATCGTCCGTTGGAGTGTCCATGCTTACGATGCACCGTCGCATCGCCCTCGGCCTGACGGCCGCCGGTGTCGCCACCGCTCTTCTCGCCGGCTGCAGCAGCAGCTCCACTTCTTCGTCGGGTGCCACCGCCCAGGCCACGGCCTCTGGTCCGGTCAAGCTCACCTACTGGGCCTGGGCCCCCGGTCTCGACCAGGTCGTCGCGATCTGGAACAAGTCCCACCCGAACATCCAGGTCACCGTCGAGAAGCAGGCCTCCGGCGACGACCTGCTCACCAAGGTGATCACCGCGGCCAAGGCCGGCGGCGCCCCCGACCTGGTGCAGGCCGAGTACCAGGCGCTGCCCACCCTGGTCAGCAACAACGTCCTCGCCGACATCTCCAAGCAGGACGGCTCCGCGTCCAGCAAGTTCGCGGCCGGCATCTGGAAGCAGGTCACCCTCGGCGGCAACGCCGTCTACGCGATCCCGCAGGACAGCGGCCCGCTGATGTTCTTCTACCGCAAGGACCTCTTCGCCAAGTACGGGCTGACCGTCCCCACCACCTGGGACCAGTTCGCGGCCGACGCGGCGAAGCTGCACGCGGCGGACCCGAAGAAGTCCCTCACCACCTTCTCCAGCAACGACGCCGGCCTCTTCGCCGGCCTCGCCCAGCAGGCCGGCGCCTCCTGGTGGACCACCAGCGGTGACACCTGGAAGGTCGGCATCAACGACGCGGCCACCCAGAAGGTGGCCACCTTCTGGGGCAACCTGGTCAAGAACGGCACCATCGACAACCAGCCGATGTACACCCCGGCCTGGAGCAAGGCCCTCGACGACGGCTCCCAGATCGCCTGGGTCAGTGCGGTCTGGGCCCCCGGCGTGCTCAGCAGCAGCGCCCCCTCCACCAAGGGCAAGTGGGCCATGGCCCCGCTGCCGCAGTGGACCGCCGGCGCCAACGTCACCGGCAGCTGGGGCGGCTCGTCCACGGCCGTCACCAACAACTCCAAGCACCAGGACGCGGCGGCCCAGTTCGCACTGTGGCTGAACACCGACCCGACGGCCGTCGCCGCGCTGGTCAAGGACTCCTACGTGTACCCGGCCGCGAGCGACGCCCAGACCGGCGGCGCCCTGGCCACCGCGCCGGACTTCTTCAGCAACCAGCCCGACTTCTTCACCACCGCCGCCAAGATCGCCGCGACCACGGCCCCCGCCGCCTGGGGACCCAACGTCAACGTCGCCTACAGCGCCTTCAAGGACGCCTTCGGCAAGGCCGCCCAGAACAAGAGCGACTTCGTGGCCGCGCTGAACAGCATGGACCAGACCACCCTGGCCGACATGCAGAAGCAGGGCTTCAAGGTCGCCGGCTGATATCACCGGTAGCGCCACTGTGACTCCCCCGCCCGGGCTGGTGCCTCCACCCGGGCGGGGGCCCAACCCTTACCCCTCAACCCCTGGAACGGAGCCGCGCCCCATGGCCACGGCAGCCCCACCCCCCAGGCGTCGCATGTTCAGACTGGCGCCGTTCGGATTCCTCGCACCGGCGATCGTGCTGTTCGCGCTGATGTTCGCCCTGCCCATCGGCTATGCGGGCTACCTCAGCTTCCGCAAGATCCACATCCAGGGGCTGGGGCTGGGTCCGGGCTCGCGCAGCGAGGGCTGGGCCGGACTGTCCAACTACACCTCGGCGCTCAGCGACCCCGAACTGCTGAACGGCACCGTCCGGGTGCTGGTCTACGGCGCGATGCTGGTCCCGGTCATGCTGGGCCTGGCGCTGCTCTTCGCCCTGCTGCTGGACGCCGACAAGGTCCGGCTCCGGGCCTTCTCGCGGATCGCGATCTTCCTCCCGTACGCCATCCCCGGCGTGGTGGCCAGCCTCCTCTGGGGCTTCCTCTACCTGCCGACCACCAGCCCGGGCTACTTCCTGCTCGGCAAGCTCGGCATGAGCGCCCCGCAGCTGCTCTCCGGCAACGGCATGTACGTCGCGCTGGCGAACATCGCGGTCTGGGGCGGCACCGGCTTCAACATGGTCGTCATCTACACCTCGCTGCGCGCCCTCCCCACCGAGGTGTACGAGGCCGCCAGGATCGACGGCGCGTCCGAGCTGCAGATCGCCCTGCGGATCAAGATCCCCATGGTGCTCCCCTCGCTCGTCCTCACCTTCTTCTTCTCGCTGATCGCCACGCTTCAGGTGTTCAGCGAACCCACCACCCTGCGGCCCCTGACCAACGGCATCTCCTCCACCTGGAGCCCGTTGATGAAGGTCTACCGCGACGCCTTCGTGCGTGGTGACATCTACTCCGCCTCGGCCACCTCGGTGGTCATCGCGGCGGTGACCCTGGCGATCTCCTTCGGATTCCTGAAGCTGGTCGGCAGCCGTGCCTATGGGGAGCAGCAGTGACGATGACCCAGGACGCCACCGGCGTCACCGTGCCCCTGAGCGGCTCCCCGCTCACCTCCCGGCTCCGCAGCATCGGCTGGGCGCCCACCCTCGGGCTGCTCGCCGGGGCGGTCTACTGCCTGATCCCGGTGGTGTGGGTGCTCATCGCCGCCACCAAGAGCAGCGCACAGCTGTTCTCCACCTTCACCCTCTTCCCCGGCACCGGCCTGCTCTCCAACCTCCGCGATCTCAGCGCCTACCGGAACGGCGAGTTCTGGACCTGGATGCTGAACTCCGCCTTCTACGCCGGGATCGGTGCGCTGCTCTCGGCCGCGGTCTCCGGCATCAGCGGGTACGCCCTGGCCAAGTACCGCTTCGCGGGGCGCAGTGCCATCTTCAACACCCTGCTGGCCGGCGTGCTGATGCCGCCGGTGGTGCTGGCCATCCCGCAGTACCTGCTGATGGCCAAGGCCGGGCTGGCCGACAGCTACTGGTCCGTGCTGATTCCCAGCATCCTCAGCCCCTACGGCATCTACCTCGCCAGGATCTACGCCGCCGGCGCCATCCCCGACGAGCTGCTGGAGGCGTCCCGGATCGACGGCGCCTCCGAGTGGCGCACCTTCCGCTCGGTCGGGCTGCCGATGATGATGCCGGGCCTGGTCACCGTGTTCCTGTTCCAGTTCGTCGCGATCTGGAACAACTTCCTGTTGCCCTTCATCATGCTCGGCGACGACAGCAAATTCCCGGTGACCGTGGGCCTGTTCACGCTGCTGAAGCAGGGCGCGGCCGCGCCCGCGCTGTACACCCTGGTGATCACCGGCTCGCTGATCTCGGTGCTGCCGCTGATCGCGTTGTTCCTGTCGCTCCAGCGCTATTGGCGCCTCGACCTGCTCTCCGGGGCCGTAAAGTCCTGATCAGGCATCAGCAGAGCCGCCAGCAGCACCCTCAGCAGCCCTTACCCGAGGAAGAACCGTCACCGCAGATGACCGAAGCAACGCCGGCCCGTCGCCGGCCGCCGACCATCCACGACGTCGCCCGTGAGGCGGGGATCTCCCGCGGCACCGTCTCCCGGGTGCTGCAGGGCGGGCACAACGTCAGCCCGGAGGCGCTGAAGGCGGTCAACGCCGCCATCCGCAAGACCGGATACGTCGTCAACCGCCATGCCCGCAGCCTGGTCACCCAGCGCTCCGACTCGGTCGCCTTCCTGCTCACCGAGCCGCAGGCGCGCTTCTTCGAGGACCCCAACTTCAACCAGCTGCTGCGCGGTTGCACCACGGCCCTCGCCAAGCACGACATCCCGCTGCTGCTGATGATCGCGGGAACCGAGGAGGAGCGCCGCCGGATAGGGCGCTACATCACCTCGGGGCATGTCGACGGCGTCCTGCTGGTCTCCTCGCACTCCGGCAACCCGATGGTGGAGCTGCTGGACGAGGCCCGGATGCCGGTCGTCGCCTGCGGCAAGCCGCTGGGGCACACCTCGACCACGCCCTACGTCGCCGCGGACGACCACGAGGGGGCCAGGGCGATGGTGCGGTACCTGCTGGGCACGGGCCGCCGCAGGATCGCCACCATCACAGGCCCGCTGGACACTCCGGGCGGGGTGGACCGGCTCACCGGCTACCGGGAGACCCTGGCCGAGGCCGGCCTGCCGCAGGACCCGGCGCTGGTCGCCGAGGGCGACTACAGCCGGGCCGGCGGCGAGGCCGCGATGGCCGCGCTGCTGTCCGCCGCCCCGGATCTGGACGCGGTCTTCGTCGCCTCCGACCTGATGGCGGACGGCGCCCTGGCCGTCCTGGAGCAGGCCGGACGCCGGGTGCCGGAGGACGTGGCCGTCGGCGGCTTCGACGACTCCACCATCGCCGCGAGCACCCGCCCCCCGCTGACCACGGTCCGCCAGCCCTGGGACCGGATCAGCGCCGAGATGGTCCGAGTGCTCCAGTCCCTGATCGCGGGCGAGCCCCCGGCCTCGGTCATCCTGCCGACGGAGCTGATCGTGCGGGCGTCGGCCTGAGGGGACGGAAGGGTGGTGGAGGCGGTAGGGGAGGCGGGGCGCGTATCCGCTGCAACGACGGCTGCGCGCTAGAGTCCCCGCTCATGACTGCCGACACCCCCTTCCTGCAGGCGACCCGTACTGCCTATGACACCGTCGCCGCCGACTACGCCGCGCTGCTGCGGAACGAGCTCGACGGCAAGCCGTTCGACCGGGCCATGCTGGCTGCCTTCGTCGACCTGGTGCGGGGATCCGGTGCGGAGGGGCCGGTCGGGGATCTCGGGTGCGGGCCGGGGCGGGTGACGGCGCATCTGGCGTCGTTGGGGGTGGACGCGTTCGGGGTGGACCTGTCACCGGGGATGGTGGCGGTGGCGCGGAAGGAGCATCCCGGGCTGCGATTCGAGATGGGCTCGATCATGGCGCTGGACCTCGGGGACGGGACACTCGGCGGTGTCGTCGCCTGGTACTCCGTCATCCACACCCCGCCGAAGCAGCTGCCGGTGGTGTTCGCGGAGTTCCACCGGGTGCTCGCCGCCGGGGGATACGCCCTGCTGGCGTTCCAGGCCGGTGACGGGATCCGGCATCTGGAACAGGGCTACGGGCACACGATCTCGCTCGACGCCTACCGGTTGCGGCCCGACCTGGCTGCCGAGCTGTTGGCGGACGCCGGGTTCGAGCCGGTGGCCCGGCTGGTGCGCGAGCCGGTGGGGTACGAGCCCACGCCGCAGGCGTATCTGGTGGTTCGGAAGGCGCCCCTGCCCAGCTGACCCTCGGCTGAGCGGTACCCGAAGGACCGGCGGACGGAGGCGGCGGAGGCAGGAGAAGGGTGTGAGTCGGGTTGATTCGTCGGCCGTTCATGCGCACGCTGCTCCTCGTACACGGCGGCGCACTACTCATGGCCCGGGCACTGTTCGCAGCTTGCTCCCATGCCACGCACCATGAGTTCCCAGGAGATCCTCGTGACCCGTCGTTACCTTCGCCTGGCCGCCGTCCTCGGCGCCTCCGGACTGATCGGCGGGGCTTTCCTCGCCAGTCCCGCCGGCGCGGCGTCGGCCGCGTCGGCCGCACACCGTGCCGCGGCCAAGCATGTGCTGCTGATCTCGGTGGACGGCCTGCACCAGTCCGACCTGACCTGGTACATCGCCAGGCACCCGCAGTCGGCGCTGGCCAAGCTGGTCCGCGGCGGTGTCCAGTACACCAACGCCAAGACCACCAACCCCTCGGACAGTTTCCCCGGCATGGTCGCCCAGGCCACCGGCGGCGGCCCCGGCACCACCGGGATCTACTACGACGACACCTACAACGCGGCGCTGCTCCCGGCCGGGACCACCAGCTGCAAGGGCGTCAAGCCCGGTGTCGAGGTGGACCTCACCGAGGACCTGGACATCAACAAGGCCTCCATCGACGCTGGTCAGGGCCTGAAGAACCTCCCCGGCAGCATCCTTTCGATGACCGGCAACCCGACCAAGCTGATCGACCCGACCAAGCTCCCGGTCGACCCCAAGACCTGCAAGCCGGTCTACCCGAACCAGTACCTCCAGGTGAACACCATCTTCGAGGTGGCCCGCCAGGCCGGTCTGCGGACCGCATGGTCGGACAAGCACGCCGCCTACGACATCCTCAGCGGTCCGTCGGGAACGGGTGTCCAGGACCTGTTCACCCCGGAGATCAACTCGAACGCGCTCGGCTACGCCGCCGGCAACGACTGGACCACCGACAACAAGGCCACCCAGCAGTACGACAGCTACAAGGTCAAGGCCGTCCTCAACGAGATCGACGGCTACGACCACTCGCGCTCGCAGAAGGTCGGCACCCCGGCCATCTTCGGTATGAACTTCCAGTCCGTGTCCACCGCCGAGAAGCTCCCCACCTCGGACGGGCTGACCGGCGGCTACACCGCCAAGAACGTTCCCGGCCCGCTGCTGCAGAACAACCTGGACTACATCAACGCCCAGATCGGCGCGCTCACCGCGGAGATCCACAAGCAGCACCTGGACGGCAGCACCACGATCATCCTCTCCGCCAAGCACGGCCAGTCGCCCACCGACCCGGCCGCGCTCACCCGGATCGACGACGGCGCGCTGCTGGACGGCCTGAACGCCGCCTGGAAGAAGCTCCACCCCAGCGCCGCCGACCTGGTGGCGCACGCGGTGGACGACGACGCCATGCTGCTCTGGCTCTCGGACCGCTCCAAGGCCGCCACCGAATTCGCCAAGGCGTACCTGCTGGCGCAGAGCGGCACCGGCACCGACATCAACAAGAAGGCGAAGGCCTACACCCACGGCGGCCTGACCAAGGTCTACGCCGGTGCTGACGCCGCGCACTTCTTCGGGGTCAAGCCCGGTGACGCCCGGGTCCCCGACATCTTCGGCGTCGCCCAGTACGGCGTCGTCTACACCGGTGGGACCAAGAAGGTCGCCGAGCACGGCGGCGGCCACGCGGACGACCTGAACGTGCCGCTGGTGGTCTCCGGCGCAGGCACCCCGGACCGGGTCGTCGACGGGGCCACCGTCCACACCACCCAGATCGCGCCGACCATCCTGGCCCTGCTGGGCCTGAACCCGCAGCAGCTGAAGGCCGTCCGCGAGGAGGGCACCAAGGTGCTGCCGGTGCGCTGACGCGCACGCACACATAGGTCAGCGGCGGGGTCGGGGCTTGATGCTCCGGCCCCGCCGCCGCTGTTTTCTCGACGGCGATGTTCCGAAGGCCCGCGATTCTGGTGAACCGAACCCCGGTGCGCGGCAATAGAGGAAGTGATGGACGACGACGAGCTGATCGCCCGCCTGGCCGGCGGCGACGAGAGTGCGCTCCGCGAGCTGTTCGGCCGGCATGCGCCGTGGCTGGCGGCCCGGCTGCGCACGGCGCTGCCGGCCCAGGACGTCGAGGACGTGCTGCAGGAGACGTTCCTGGCGGTCTGGCGCAGCGCCAAGGGCTACCGCCCGCAGGGATCGGCGGGCGGCTGGCTCTGGGTGATAGCCCGTCGGCAGGCCGCCGGGTGGCTGCGCCGCCACGGCCACGAGGCCGGCGTGGTCGACACCGCCGTACTGGACGAGGCGGCTCTGGACGACGCGCTTGCGGCGGCGGGGCGGGCAGCCGCCCGGGACCCGGCGGAGGCGGTGCTGGCGCGGGCCGATCTGGCCGCCGCACTGGCGGTGCTCGGTCCCGCGGGCAGCCCGGAGCGGGAGGTCTGGCGGCTGCTGTATGTGGAGGATCAGCCGGTCGCGCAGGTGGCGCAGTTGATGGGCGTGCCCCAGGGCACGGTCAAGAGCCGGGCCCACCGGGTGCGGCGGTTGATGCGGACGGCGCTGGTCGGGCGTGCGGCGCAGGAGGAGGGACTGTGATGGAGGCGCCGCGTGATGCGGACGGAGTAGGCCTGGGCGGGGCGGGCCTGGGCGATTCAGGCCTGGACGGTGTGGACCTGGGCCGGGTCTGGTTGGGCGTGGCCGCCCGGGTGTGGCGGCGTGAGAGCGGCCCGGTCGAGCGTCTGGCCGCCCGGCTGCTGCGCTCGCCCGGTCTGGCCCGGGCGCTGCTGACCACGCCGTCGCTGCTGCTGCCCTGGCTGCTCGCCACGGTCGTGGTGCTCGGCGCCGGGGCCGTGGCCACCGCCGGGACCGGGCAGCCGATGGTGGCGCTGGCCGCCCCCGGCCTGGCCGGCGCCGCGGTCGCCTACTCCTACGGACCCGGACTCGACCCGGCCTGGGAGCTGTCGCGGAGTATGGCGGTCAGCGACCGGATGGTGCTGCTGGCCCGGGTCCTCGCGGTGTTCGCGGTCAACGCCCTGCTGGCCCTGGCCGCTTCGGCGGTATCGCCCACCGTGGCGGGCATCGCCGTCGGCTGGCTGGTGCCGATGGCGGCGGTGTCGGCGCTCGCGCTGGCCGTGGCCACCGTCTCGGAGTCGGCGAACACCGGGGTGGGCGCCGCACTGGCGGTGTGGACCATCACCGTGATCGGGGGCCAGTCCGCCACCGGGCAGCTCGCCGCCGCCGTCACCCGGTCCGCCCTCGTCCTTCCGTATCTGGCCGTCGCTGCCTGCAGCGTCGCCGTCGTGCTCTACACCACCAGGACCACAAAGGGGATCGAGTGAACATCGAGATCAGTGACCTCACCAGGCGGTTCGGCCGCACCCGGGCGGTGGACGGCGTGGACCTGAGTACCGGGACGGGCGTGTTCGGCCTGCTCGGGCCCAACGGCGCGGGCAAGACCTCGCTGCTGCGGATGCTGGCCACGGTCATCCCGCCGAGCTCCGGCAGCATGCGGCTGCTGGACCGGGACCCCTCCGGGCACGGACCGCGCCGGGAGATCCGGCGCAGGCTCGGCTATCTGCCGCAGAACCTGGGCTACTACCCGGGGTTCACCGTGGTCGAGTTCGTCGAGTACTTCGCGCTGCTCAAGGAGATGCCGCCGGGCCAGGTGCCCGGGGCGGTGGCCGCAGCCGTGGAGCGGGTCGGCCTGGGCGACAAGGCCAAGGCGAAACTGCGCACCCTGTCCGGCGGGATGCTGCGCAGGGCCGGGATCGCCCAGGCGATCGTCAACGAGCCCGAGTTGCTGCTCTTCGACGAGCCCACGGCCGGTCTCGACCCCGAGCAGCGGGTCGAGTTCCGGTCCCTGATCCGGGAGTTGGGGCAGCGTTCCACCGTCGTGGTCAGCACCCACCTGGTCGAGGACGTCGGCGCTGCCTGCGCCGAGGTCGCGCTGATGCACCAGGGCAGGATCGCCTTCCAGGGCACCCCGGACGAACTCACCGCCCGGGGCGTCGGGCACGGCACCGGCGACGCACCGCTGGAGCGCGGCTACAGCGCGGTCCTCGCGGCGGCGCGGGCATGAGCGCCGTCACGCTCCCGGCGCGGAGCCCGGGCGGGTCACAGGGCCCGCGAATCCCCAGGATCCCGGCTGTGCTCAGGCTCTCCGCAGGCCGGCTGCTGCGGCTGGAGCTGCGTCGCAGCACCATGATGTGGATGGTGCCGCTGGCCCTGGTGGCCTTCTGGCTGGACACCTACCGCAGCAGCATGGCGCTCCCGGCCCTGTGGGGCTCGCGCACGCTGATCCTGCGTCAGGGCATGGCCGTGGACGACTTCGCCCCCTTCGTGGTGGGCGCGGCGGCCTGGGTCGGCGGACGTGACCGGCGACGCGGGATCGGCGAGCAGGTGGACATCACCCCGCTGCCGCGCTGGGCGGCCCGGACGGCGAGCTGGGCCGCCACCGCCGGCTGGACGCTGGGGACGTATCTGGCCTGCGTGGGCTTCCTCTACGGGATGACCGCCTCGCAGGGTGCCGCAGGCAGTCCGCTGTGGTGGCCGGTCGTGGTCGGCGCCGTGGCGCTGGCGGCGTTCAGCGCCCTGGGCTTCGCCCTGGGGGTGCTGGTCCCCAGCCGGTTCACCGCACCGCTGGCGGCGATCGTCACCGGCCTGGTGCTGCGGGAGACGCTGCGCAGCGGCGGCCGGTACGTCCTGCTCTCGCCGACGGCATCACCCGCGTACTCGCTGGCGCCGCCCAGGGCCGACGCGGGGGTCTTCTATCCGTACCTGCCCGATCTGTCCATCACTCAGCTGCTGTTCCTGGGGGGTCTGGCCGTCGCGGCACTGGGCCTGCTGGGGGTGCAGGCCGTGTGCGGGGGACACGGCCTGCGTCGGGTGGCCGCGGCCGTGGTCGCGGTCGGGCTGGCCGCGTCCGGGACCGCGATCGGGCTGGTCGGGACGGCCAGGGTGGCGGCGAACGGCGTGGTCGTACCGGCCCTGCACGACGCGGCCGACGACCGGCCCGTCGCCTACACCCCGGTGTGCGCCGGGTCCACGGTCCCGGTGTGCCTGAACCCGGTCTACCGGGCGTATCTGCCGACGCTGGCCGCGGCCCTGGATCCACTGGTCCGGGAGGTGGCCGGACTGCCGGGGGCGCCGGTGCGGTTCGACCAGGTCAGCCTGGAGAGCCGGCATGTGGCACTCGCGGGCGCGGTCGTCGCCGGATCGCCGCCGGTGGTCCAGCTGGCGCTGAACATCGGCTATGACGGCGCGATGTGGATCGGGCCGGGTCCGTCGACCGGTTCGCAGCCCGGGAGGCCGGGGCCCTGCTGCACCTCGCAGCAGATGTGGTCCAGCGTCTCCCGGCTCACCGCGGAGGTGCTGCCCCCGGTCGCCGGGACGGTCGTCGACAGTCTGGTCGGCCATGCGGACCAGGCGCAGCAGGCGGTGTCGGAGGGGCTGCTGCGGGCGGCCGGGGTGTCGCCGGACAGCCTGGCGATCTTCGCTCAGCTCGACGGGTCCACGGTGGTCGTGCCGCAGCCCGGCACGCCGGCCTACGCCGCGGGTGCCCGCTTCGCCGCACTCCCCGCGGCCGAACGGCACGCCTGGCTGACCGCCCACCTGGCCGAGCTCCGGGCCGGCCGGATCACCCTGGAGCAGCTGCCGTGACCGCTGTGACGCCGCCGGTGCACCTGGAGCGGGACCGGTCACCGCGAACGGCCGGGCCCAGGCTGTTCCGGCTGCATCTGATCAGTCGTCAGGCACCCAGTGCAACGGGCGCGTTGCTCGCCTGTGCGGTGCTGCTGCGGGTCGCTCTGCAGCTGCGCTGGATCCAGGGCGACGGGGCCACTGCCCAGCAGATGCTGCTGCTGATCGAGTGCGGGGCGGCCTCGGTCGTCGCCGTCTCCGCACGGAACCCGTTCGGCGAGAGCGAGCGGACCACCAGCCACTGGCTGCCGCTGCTGCGGCTGGGCGCCGCCCTGCTGCTGAGCGGTGGCGCGGTCGGCGCCCTGGTGTTCGGGGCGGTGGGCGAGCGGTTGCCGGGCGGCGGGCTGGGGGTGCTGCGCGATGTGGCCGGGCTGGTGGGTGTCGGGCTGCTCACCGCCGCGGTGCTCGGCGGCGCGCTCGCCTGGGCCGGGACGCTGGCCTACACCGTGGTGGCCGAGTTCGCGCTGCTGGAGGGCTGGCGGACGCCGTGGATGTGGGCCGGCCGGCCCGTGCACGACCTGGGGGGATGGCTCTGCGCGAGTCTGGTCTTCGCGGCCGGGACGGCGGTGGTGGCGGCGCGTGGGCCGCGCGACACCGGCGTCGAGTAGTGAGCCGGTGTCGCTGCCGCCGCCGTAACCTCTCAGTTCAGTTCAGTTCAGCTCAGCTCAGTTCGCGCTCCGCGACGTCCTTGCGGGAGACGGCCAGGTAGATCACGAAGCCCAGGATGACCAGGGCCCAGCCCAGGCTGACCGGCCCGGTGCCCCAGGCGAGGCCGCCGCGGACGTGGGTGACCGCCATCCAGTCGGCGAAGGAGGCGCCGAGCGGACGGGTGATGATGTAGGCGAACCAGAAGGCGGTGATCGGGTTCATCCCGAAGCGCCAGTGCGCCACCGCGGGGATCGCGATGAGCACCGCGAACAGCACGCCGGAGGCCCAGTAGCCCAGGTGCAGGCTCATCGCGGTCAGGTCGCCCGCGGCGGTGCCCAGCGCGAAGGTGGTCAGCACGGTCGCCCAGTAGAAGAGCTCACGGCTGCGGGTGTGGATGCTGTGGATCGACAGCGTCCCCTCGACCTTGTACCAGGCGACCAGGACCACGGCCAGGACCACGCTGAAGAACACGGTGGACACCGTGTACGGGATCTTGAACTGGACGTGCAGCACATCGGCGGCCATGGTGCCGAAGACGCTGACCATCACCACCGCGGTCCAGTAGATCCAGGCGGTGTAGCGGGGAGCACGGAACTGGATCAGCATCGCGGCGGCGAAAGCCACGAATCCCAGGCCCACGGCGATCACCGGGTTGATGTGCTGGGCCAGGAAGTCCGAGGTGGTCTCGCCCATCCCGGTGGTGAGGACCTTGGTGATCCAGAAGTACAGGGTGACTTCCGGAACCTTGCTCAGGGCGTGCCGTGCGGGTGCTGCCGCGCGGTGCTTTGCCATCTGGCCTGTCGACATGTGGGCGGCGACCGTTCTCGTGCTGGACATGGACCGCGCAAGCCTCGCACGAAACACCTAACACCCGGATAACAGGCTCGACTTGTCAGCGCCCCGGTGCCGGGCCGGATGCGTACGCCCGAACACCGGGTGAACAGTCGCTCCGAGCCCTGCCGCCACTGCCGACATGGGGTCAGGATCACGCCGAATCCCCGTACCGCCCACCCCTGAAGGGCTTCACCATGACTCGTCGCCGCACCGCGACGGCAGCAGCCGTCGGCGTGGCCGCACTCGCCTGCGTCGCCGCCCTGCCGCAGAGCAGCCTGAACCACTCCCACCGGCACCTGGCGGGATACTCGATCGGCACCCCGGTCGTCGACAAGGTCAAGGGCGGTCCGTGGACCCTCGCCCAGGGGGACCCGGCGTTCGGCTCCACCATCAGCGTCGGCGGGGTGACCTACCCCAATGTGGCCGTCGACCCGTCCGGCACCGGTGCCGTGCCCGCGCAGAGCGGATCGACGGGAACCCCCGGCCCGCTCACCGGCTACTGCTCCACCGACAACGGCACCAGCTCGGCGACCGGCACCGTGCTGCGCCAGCCCAAGGGCACGGTGCTGCCGATGCAGCCGTACTACTTCCCGTTCGTCACCAGTGACGACGGCGGCCGCACGCTGACCGGCTACTTCGACTACCGGCCCAAGGACACGAACGAGGCGGTCGTCTCGGCCACCTCGACCGACCACGGCAAGACCTGGAAGTACACCGGCGAGGCGCTGGAGCAGAACGCCAACCTGTGCGCCACCGGTAACACCAACGACGACGGCCAGGGCCATGCCTTCGTGCTGTCCGTCCCCGGCTACGGCGGCAACGGCCAGGCGGGCAGCGGAAAGCGCGCGCAGGTGCTCTACACCCTGAGCCGTCCCACCGGGGACGCGCTGGGCGTCAACCTGATCGTCCACAAGCTCTCGCCCAAGGGTGGCGACCCGCTGGCCGGGCTGCCCGCGACCGAGCCGGTCGGCAAGGGCGGCAGCACCACCGCGACCGCGGCGGTCAGCATCCCGGCCGGTCCGACCGGTGCGGGCGTCACCGTGAACGTCGGCTCGACCACCGGCTTCGAGCAGCCGGGGCACTTCAATGTCGACGGACACATCGTGGACTGCAACGACGCCGTCGCCACCGCCACCGCGCTGACCGGGTGCACCACCCGCGACGCGGCCGGGGTCAGCGTCGCGGCGGGCGACGCGGTCACGGCCGACGCGGCGATTCCGGCGGGCGCCGACCAGACCTCGGGCCTGATCGCCCCCGACGGCATCATCAGCACCCTGTCGCACTACCAGGGCGCGCCCAAGGGCAGTGTCGCCGTGCTCTACACCGAGAAGATCCTCAACTACTTCACCCCGACCACCACCACGGCGGCCGTGACGCTGCCCGCCGCCACCATCCCGGTCGGCGACACCACCGCGCTCCAGCCCACCGGCGGCTCGGTCACCGTGAGCCTGGGCACCGGGGCCGGCATCGTGCAGGTCAGCTGCACCGGCGCGGACGCCACCGACTTGACCGGCTGCACCGGGGGCACCGGCGCGGTGGCCAAGGGCAGCAGCGTCGGAGCCCCTGGCGCTGCCACCGTTCCCTACGCCCAGCTGGCGGCGATCGGCGAGGGCAAGAACAAGCCCAAGTCGCTCTACGGCAACAACGAGGACTACTCGGTGGTCCGCGCCGCCTACACCTACGACGGCGTGCACTTCACCGACCTCGGCCAGGTCTCCGGGCTCAACGACCCGACCTCCGGCAGTGACTCGGTGCTGCGCTGGGTCGGCTCGCGCGGCACGGTCATCACCAACCCGGACGGGACCTACGGCCTGTTCCTGTCCGGCGCCTATGCCTCGGACGGCGACAGCGACGCCTTCAACCAGATCTTCTACTCCTCCTCCAAGGACGGAAAGAACTGGAGCACCCCGCAGAAGCTGATCGGCACCGACTACACCTTCTCCGCCCTGGCGAAGCAGGCGACCAGCGGCGGCGCGCTCGGCCTCTCCGGCTACTACTCGGGCCGGGTCTACGACCCGACCGTGGTGCAGAACGGCAACGGCACGCTGACCATGCTGTTCGCCGGCTACTCCACGCCCAAGCCGCTGCCGGTCACCGGCTCGGAGGTGGGCACCGACCCGAGCAGCCTCTACACCGTCCCGGCGGCGCAGCCTGCCGAGTACCGCACCATCCTCAGCGTGACCCTGCGTCCGCACTGGACGCGCTGACCGGTCCGGCGTGACCCCGGCCTGCCGTCCGCCCTGCTGTCCGTCCGGGCGGCGGGCCGGACGGACGGCCGCCCGGACGAGCGCTCGGGCGGACGGGGCCGCTGCCGATGAACCGGCCCACCGACCCGGCGAGGACCTTCTGCAGCAGGCTGTAGGCGAGGATCGGCAGCAGCACCGCCGGGTGGTCCGGTATCCGCGTCGCCGCCAGTACGGCACTGGCACTGCTGTTGTTCATTCCCGAGGCATAGGTGAGCGCCACCGCCTCGCCCCGGTCGCAGCTGAGCCGGCCCGCGATCACCCACCCGCACAGGAACGACACCGAGCACATCAGCGCCGCCGCGGCGACCACCAGCAGCAGGAAGTCCGGGTCCGGCTTGCGGATCACCTGCCGCAGCGCCCCACAGGCGTTGGTGTAGCTGAGGGTGACCACCACGGTCAGGTTGACCAGCCGGATCACCGGCAGGGCCGGGCCCAGGCCACCTGCGCTGTCTGTGCCCCGGCCAAGCCGGCTGACGACCCGTCCGGTCAGCAGCCCCAGCACACAGGGCAGCACCACGATCATGACCGCGAACAGGCTGCCGGCCGTCTGCGCCGCGGCGTGCAGATCGGAGGCGTAGCCGCCGGTGGTGAGGAATCCGCCCAGGTGCAGACCGAGCGGGATGGTCAGCGGGCTGAGCAGGGTGGAGCCCAGCACCAGGCCCAGGCTGAGGGTGGCACTGCCCTCGTCGCCCTGGGAGAAGACCGTGGCGCCGGCCGCCACCGGCATCGCCCCGATCAGGGCGAGGCCGGCCAGCAGGCTCTGCGCCTCGTGCGGGTTGTGCCACCCCTCCGCGCCGATCGAGGCCAGCGCCAGCAGCACGCTGGGCAGCAGCGCGTTGATCGCCAGCCCCAGGGCGAGCGGGCCTGGGCGGCGTAGCAGTGCGGGCAGCTGCTCCGCCTTGGCGGTCAGCCCGGCGTTGAACACCACCACGGCCAGCAGCCCGGCCTGCAGGGGAAGCGCGGTGGCGCCGATCCGTCCGAGCGTGACGGACCGAACTGCCTCCCCGGGACCGGGCAGGACAGCGGCCAGGGCATACGCCCCGAACATGATCCACAGCAGCTGTCGCTGCAGCGCCCGGACGAGTGCGGCGAGTAGGGCGAGTGCTCCGGCTCCCGGCTTTCGGTGCCGGCTTCGGTGCCTGAGTTCTCTGCGTTCCCTGTGTTCACTGAGTTCACTGCGAGATGGCGACGATTCAGCCATGAGATTTCCCCCGATCATTCAGTGATCGACCGGCCCACGCCCGACAGTCGACCAGGTCAGGGGTCGATCGGTGGTGTGGACCTGGTACGACCGCATCACGTCGACGGGGTCGATGTCACGTCAGGTCGGCATGGATCACCTGATCGAGTGGTTTGGGGGTAGCTTTGTCTACATCGCTGTAGACGAAACCTGTGCGGATCCAGTGGTATGGACACAAACCCAGAAGCGAATCCAGGAGAAGGCGCATGCGACACACCCAGCAGGCATGGTCCTGGTTGCAGTCCCGGCAGGGCGGCGAGGCCATGCTCTTCATCGCCCAGGCCGTCGTGCTCTGGTTCTGGTCGGGCTGGCCCTCCTGAGCCGCGCCGCAGTGCTTCCGCCGGCGGTCGGATCGGCCTGATCAGGCCGCAGGGAGCAGCAGGCTGACGGTCAGTCCGCCCTCCGGGCGGGCTTCGGCGGTGACGCTGCCGCCGTGAGCCGTGGCGACGGCGCGGACGATGGACAGGCCGAGCCCCGCGCCCTCGGGAGACTCCGGCGCCGCAGCCCGGGCCCGCCCCCGGTCGCCGCGCTGGAAGGGCTCGAAGAGCAGGCCGATCCGGTCGGCCGACAGCACAGGACCGTCGTTGACGACGGTGAGCTCGACCCGGTCGGCGCCGGACCGCGCGCTGGTGATCCGCAGCAGGCCGCCTTCGCTGCCGTGCTTGACCGCGTTCTCCAGCAGGTTCGCCACCGCGATGCCCAGCAGCGCGACACTGCCGCGCAGCGGAGCGGGTCCGAGCTCGGCCTCCACCCGCAGCCGCCGGTCCCGGCAGCGGGCGGCGACCCGGTCCATCGCCTCGGCGGCGATGTCGGCGAGGTCGTCCTCCTCCGGATCGGTGACCCGCTGCTCCGAACGGGCCAGCGTGAGCAGGGCGTCGATCAGGTGCTGGGCCCGGACCGTGGAGTCGGCGACGTCATGCGCCATGCTGCGCCACTGCTCCTGGTCCGGCTCCGGTTTCGCCAGGGTGACCTCGACGGCGGCGCGGGTCAGTGCGAGCGGGGTGCGCAGCTCATGGCTGGCGTTGGCGACGAAGCGGCGCTGGGCGGCGAAGGCCGCGTCCAGGCGTTCGAGCATTTGGTCGAACGTGTCGCCGAGCTCCTTGAGCTCGTCCGAGGGGCCGGACAGGTTGAGCCGCTCGTGCAGGGTGGTGCCGCTGGCGCGGCGGGCGGCGGCGGTGATGTCGGCGATCGGGCGCAGCAGTCGGCCGGCGACCCACCAGCCGACCAGCGCCGAGACCGCGACCACCAGCACCAGCAGCACCAGCGCGACCCGGAGCAGATGCGAGGCGGCGGCGTCGCGGATCTGGTCGCTCAGGCCCACGAAGTGGTCGTGATCGGGATCGAGGCTGCTGGGGATCTGGTCGGCGGGCAGCGGCTGGAAGATGAAGTGGTAGAAGGCCGTGGTCAGGGCCAGGACCAGGGCGCTGCCGCCGAGGGTGAAGAGGGCGGCGTAGGTGAGGGTGAGCCGGGCCCTGATGGTGAGCGGAGGCATCGTCGGCCGCCTCACACGGTGATCCGGTAACCCGCGCCGACCACGGTCTCCACCAGCTCGGGAGCCCCGAGCTTGCGGCGCAGCCGGTTGACGGTGACCCGGACGGTGTTGGTGAAGGGGTCCGCGTGCTCGTCCCAGGCGCGTTCCAGCAACTGCTCCTGGCTGAGGACGGCGCCGTCGGCGGCCATCAGCAGCTGCAGCACGGCGAACTCCTTGGTGGTGAGTGCGACCGGCTGCCCGGAGCGGTGGACCGTCCGGCGGAGGGTGTCCATGGTTACGTCCCCGCAGCTGAGCACGGCGGTGTGGGACCTGCCCCGGCGGGCCAGGGCCTGGATGCGCAGGGTCAGTTCGGCGAAGGAGAACGGCTTGCCCAGGTAGTCGTCGGCGCCCAGGGCCAGGCCGTCGACCCGGTCGTCGGTCCCGGAGAGCGCGGTGAGCATCAGCACCATCGGCGCCTCGGCGCGGCCGGTCAGCTCGCGGCAGACCTGGTCGCCGCTGCGGCCGGGCAGGTCGCGGTCCAGGACCAGGACGTCGTAGCCGCTGGTGAGGTCGATCTTGGCCAGGGCCTGCTCGCCGTCATGGCACACGTCGACCGCCATGCCCTGGTCGCGCAGCCCTTCGGCGATGCGCTCGGCCAGCCGCACCTCGTCCTCCACCAGCAGTATCCGCATGGGGCCCATTCTCTCCCGACTCGGGAGTGCCGCTTGTGGTGTATGTGGCGTATGTGCTGTTCATCCGTCTCGCTTGGGCCCGAGCGCTCGCATCAGCGCACCCAGCGGGGGCAGCAGGACGCAGCCGATCAGACCGGCCAGCAGCCACCCGGCGAGGACGTCGGTGGGCCAGTGCACCCCTAGGTAGACCCGGTCGACGCCCACCGCGACCGCCCACAGGGCCGGGCCTAGCACGGCGGCGGCACGGGTGAGCGGGCGCTGAGAACGCGTCAGCAGGGCGGCGGCCAGTCCGATGGCGAGCAGCGCCGAGGTGGTGGTGTGCCCGGAGGGGAACGCATATCCGGAGGCGTACGCGAGCCAGTCCGCCCGGGGCGGGCGAGGGCGGGCGATCGCTGTGGCGAGTGAGATGCGCAGCAGTTCGGCCAGTGCGAGTGCCACCACCCCGACCAGTGCGCCGCGCCACCACCAGCGCCGGGAGCCGGCGCCGGTGCCGGTGGCGAGGGCGCCTGCGACGGCTGCGATGGCGTAGGCGGGCGCCCCGGTTCCGGTGACCGCCAGATCGACGCCGAAGCGATTGAGGGAGGGGTGACGGTGCGTCAGAACCCAGTTGTGGAGGGCGCTGTCGACGCCGAACGGACGGCCGTCGCGGGCGAGCACCACGGCGGTCAGGGTGGTGAAGGCCGCGAGGAGCAGGGCTGCGGTGAGCATGCGGAGGGGGAGGCGCCGATGGGGTTGTGCGATCACTGCCACAACCTAGCGTCTACCGCGTTGTAGACCATCGATGCGCAAGTAAGAACGACCCCCCCTCTGGATGCTTGGGGCGCGGCTGGGTAAGGTATGCCTAAGCTAAGAAGACCGAGCAGAAGGATCATTCATGTGGGACGACGCATTCCCGAGCTTTCTCATCGGGCTGAGAGAGGGGCTGGAGGCTGGTCTCGTCGTCTCCATCCTCGTGGCCACCCTGGTGCGGAGTGATCAGAAGTCGCGTCTCCCGCAGGTGTGGACCGGGGTCCTGGCGGCGATCGCACTGTCGCTCAGCTTCGGCGCCGTGCTGACCTTCACCGCGCACAGCCTCTCCGCCACCGCGCAGGAGGCGTTCGGCGGCACCCTGAGTGTGATCGCGGTCGCGTTCGTCACCGGGATGGTCTTCTGGATGCGGCGCAACGCCCGCAACCTCTCCAGCGAGTTGAGGGAGAAGATCGGCGCCGCGCTGGTGGTCGGCTCGGGCATGCTCGTCGCGACCAGCTTCCTCGCGGTGGGCCGCGAGGGCCTGGAGACGGCGCTGTTCATCTGGACCACCGCGCAGACGGCGGGGGAGTCCACCGGCCCGCTGGTCGGCGCGGCCATCGGACTGGTGCTCTCGGTGGTGCTCTGCTGGGCGCTGTACCGACGGGTGCTGAAGATCAATCTGACCCGGTTCTTCACCTGGACCGGAGCGGGCCTGATCGTCATCGCCGCCGGAGTCCTCGGCTACGGCATGCGGGACCTCCAGGAGGGCGGCATCCTCCCCGGCATCCACGCCCTGGCTGTCGACGTGAGCAGCAGCATCGACGCCAACTCCTGGTACGCCACCCTGGTCCAGGGCGTGTTCAACCTGACGACCCAGATGACCTGGCTTCAGATCGTCGCCTATGGGGTCTACCTGGTTGTGGTGATGGCCCTGTTCCTGAGGGGGGTTCGCGCGCCGAAGGTTGCGACGGCTGCGGCTGCGGCTGAGCCGGTGGCGGAGGCAGCAGCAACTGCGGCTGAGCCGGTGGCGGTTTCGGCCTCCGTTTCGGCGGCTGCGACGGCGTCGGCGTCCGGGGCGGGATCCGCCCTCAAGACAGAGGCGGCGTCCGAGGAACCGGCGCCGGCGACCGAGGCGGAGCCCGTTGCGGCAGCCGGCGCAGGGGGAGAGGGCAAGCGCCCGCGTCCCCGGTGGCTCGTTCCGGTCGTGGTGGTCGCCGTCCCGGCGGTCGTCGCCGGCCTGGTGATCGCGACCGGTAACGGCAAGCCTGCTGCAGCGGCGACCGTCACCGTCTCACCCACCGAGTGCGGCAAGGGTTTCACCGCGCCGAAGCCCGGCCAGCAGACCTTCCAGATGCACAACACCGGCAAGGTCACCTCCGAGGTGTACCTGGTCGATCCCAGCAGCAACGCCGTCTTCGGCGAGATCGAGGGACTGGCTCCCGGCACCACCCGTGCGCTCACCGCCACCATCGGCAAGGGCACCTACGCCTGGCGCTGCGTGCCCACCGGCGGCCAGGCCGTCACCTCGGCCAGCGTCACCGTCAGCGGCGGAGGGACGGTCCAGGCCGTACTGCCGCTCGCCGCAGCCGACTTGGACGCGCCGCTCGCCGCCTACAAGGCCTACGTCAACGCCGGCCTGGCCACTCTGGTCACCGAGACCGACAAGCTGCAGGCCGACGTCAAGGCCGGCAACCTCACTGCCGCCAAGGCCGACTGGCTCACCGCACACCTGCAGTACGCCTCGCTGGGCGCCGCGTACGGCACCTTCTCCGACTTCGACTCGAAGATCAACGGTCGCGCGGACGGGCTGACCGACGGGGTCCACGACAAGGACTTCACCGGCTTCCACCGCCTCGAGTACGGACTCTGGCACGGGGAGTCCGCGCAGAGCCTGGCGTCCGTGGCCACCCAGCTGTCGACGGACGTCGCCGGACTGCGCAAGGCCTTCCCGAGCCAGGACTTCGACCCGACCGACCTGCCGCTGCGCACCCACGAGATCCTGGAGAACACGCTCCAGTTCGAGCTGACCGGTGACACCGACGAGGGCAGCGGCTCCAACCTGGCCACCGCCCAGGCCAACCTGGCCGGCACCAAGGAACTGCTCTCGGTGCTCCGCCCGCTCATCACCAAGCGCAGCCCCACGCTGACAGGCACCGTCGACGCCGACATCGCGCGGCTGTCCGGACTGCTGGACGCCCAGCACCAGGGCGCCACCTGGACGCCCGTCGAGCAGCTCGACCCGACCGTCCGCGCCACCATCAACGGCGCCACCGGGCAGCTGCTGGAAGACCTTTCGCCCATCCCCGACCTGCTCGAGATCCGGAAGTCCGCCTGATGACTGACACTGACCAGTACCAGCCTTCGACGGGAAGTTGCCCCTTCGGTTTCGGGAGCGGAGCCGGCACATCGCGCCGTACCGTCGTCAAGACGGCGTTGGGCGCGGGCGCCGCGGGTGCCGCGATAGCGACCGGCGCGGTCGTTCTCGGCACCGGCACCGCCTCGGCCGCCGCCCCCGCGTCCGCCGATTCGACGAGCAACGGATCGGTCGCCTTCCACGGCGTCCACCAGGCCGGGGTCATCACGCCTGCGCCCGCGTACGCCATCTTCCTCTCCATGGACGTCGTCGCGGCCGACCGCAAGGGACTGCAGACCCTGCTGCAGACCCTCACCGAGCGGATCCGCTTCCTCACCTCCGGCGGGACCCCGCCCGACCTGGGCGTCGGCGCACCGCCGTCCGACAACGGCATCCTCGGCCCGGTCGTCCCCACGGACAACCTCACCGTGACCCTCGGCGTGGGCGCGTCCCTCTTCGACGGACGCTACGGGCTGGCCGCGCAGAAGCCCCGCAAGCTCACCGCGATGCGGACGTTCCCCAACGACAACCTCAAGGTCGCGGAGTCGCACGGCGACCTCTCGCTGCAGATCTGCGCCGACCGCCAGGACACGGTACTGCACGCGATGCGCGACATCGCCAAGCACACGCGCGGGCAGATGCAGGTCAAGTGGCGGATCGACGGCTTCCAGAGCACCCCGCGTCCCACCGGCGCCCAGCGCAACCTGCTCGGCTTCAAGGACGGCATCGCCAACCCCGACGTCACCTCCACCCGGGAGATGGACCGCCTGGTGTGGGTGGACGCGGGCGCCGGCGAACCGGCGTGGGCGACGGCCGGCAGCTACCAGGTGATCCGGATCATCCGGATGCTGGTGGAGTTCTGGGACCGGGTCTCCTTGAGTGAGCAGGAGAAGATGTTCGGCCGCCGCAAGGACACCGGCGCACCGCTGGACGGCGCCAACGAGACCGACATCCCCGACTACGCCAAGGACCCGCAGGGCACGGCGATCCCGCTGGACGCCCACATCCGGATCGCCAACCCGCGCACCACCAAGACCGACGACTCCCGCATCCTGCGCCGCGGCTTCAACTACGACCGCGGCATCGACTCAGTGGGCAACCTCGACATGGGCCTGGCCTTCTGCTGCTACCAGCAGGACGTCCAGCGCCAGTTCGAGGCAGTACAGACCCGACTGATCGACGAGCCCCTGGTCGACTACATCTCCCCGACGGGGGGCGGCTACTTCTTCGTTCTGCCGGGGGTGAAGGACGCCTCGGACTGGCTGGGGAGCGGGCTCCTGGGTACGGCGGTGAGCTGAGGGGAGCGGGGGCGGTCAGGCGGGGGAGACGGGGCGTCGCCGCCGGCGTCGGGGCGGCGTGCGTCGCGCGGCCGAGCCCCCGTCCCGGCGGAGCCGCTTCTGTCCGGGCGGAGCCCGGGGGACGGTGGGTGCGCTCGCGGCATGGGTGTTGCCGTTGCAGGCGTGGGGCGTCAACTGCCCGGCCGTCTTCAGTTGTTGAAGCCAAGCGGGTCAACCTGGTTGCTTCCTGTGCAAGGGCTTGACCCGTTCAGCGTTCCATTGAACACTCAACAGCCATGGGTCCTTGGTGACACGTGAGTCAGGTTCACGACCTGTCGCCTGATGACCATGCATTCGCCCAGGCCGGGGCTCCGTCGCCGGCCGTTCGCGTACAGTGCCGCCCCCGCCGTTCCCACCTGACGGCGGGGGCTTCTCCGCTCGCCAGGCGCACAGGGACGTGCCGCCTTGAAGAGAGGCAGAGCCGTATGCACACCACCCTCAACAACAGCAGCAACAACCGCAGCCGTCTCCGGCGGGCGACGGTGTGTGCCGTTGCGCTGGTCAGTACGCTCGGGCTTGCCGGGGCCGGGGCGCCCGCCGCGTTCGCTCGGTCGGTGTCGGTCACCGGGGATGCCCGGGTGGACCGACTGTTGGCCAAGATGACCCTGGACGAGAAGCTCTCCATGATCGAGGGGCAGGCCGAGGCCGCGTCCACCAACCAGTACCAGGCCGGATATCTGCCGGGCGTCCCGCGGTTGGGGATTCCCTCGCTGCGGTTGAGTGACGGGCCGCCCGGGGTGATCACCAAGCAGGACTCCACCGGGATGACCGCCACCATGGGCGTCGCCGCCACCTTCAGCCGGAGCGATGCCCGGCTCAACGGCGAGGTGATCGGGCGCGATGCCAGGGCCTTGGGCCAGGACGTGGTGCTGGAGCCGTTCGTGAACATGGACCGGGACACCTCCTGGTCCCGGGGCTTCAACACCTTCGGTGAGGACCCGCTGCTGACCGGGCAGACCGGCGCGGCCGAGATCACCGGGATCCAGAGCCAGGGCACGATGGCCCAGGTCAAGCACTACATCGCCTACGACGGCGGCAACAACATGAGCGTGGACCAGCAGACCCTGCACGAGATCTACCTGCAGCCCTTCGCCGACGCGATCAACGCCGGTGTGTCCTCGGTGATGTGCTCCTACAACGTCGTCAACAGTGCCCAGGCGTGCGGCAGTTCGGACGTTCTGACGACGATCCTGCGTGACGAGCTCGGCTTCAAGGGGTTCGTGACCTCGGACTGGGGCGCCAACCACGCCACCGGCTACCTCAACGCCGGTCTGGACATGGAGATGCCCGGCGGCGGGTTCGGCGGGCTGCTGCCTGCATTCTTCACCTCCGCCGCGCTCAAGGCGGCGATCGCCAACGGTTCGGTGCAGGAGTCCCGAGTGACCCAGGCGGTGGGACGCATCCTCTACGAGTACGACCGCTTCGGGCTGTTGGACGGCAGGTCCAAGCACAACGTCACCCCGTTGCCCACTGCGGCGGACGAGAAGGTCGTGCTCAAGACGGGGCAGGACGCCGCGACGCTGCTCAAGAACAACGAGTCCGCCCTTCCGCTGGGCGGGAAGTCGCTGTCCTCGCTGGCGCTGATCGGACCGGGCGCAGGGCAGACCATCGCCACCGACGGCGGCGGCGAGAAGTCCGGGGGCCTGGTCGCCGAGCAGACCGGGACGTACCAGGTGCTGCGGCAGGAGTTGGGCCACCGCGACAGCTCCGGCATCAGCTACTCGGTCGGGGACGACATGACGGGTACGGCGGTGCCGGCCTCGGCGCTGTCGCACGGCGGGCAGCCCGGGCTGCTTCGGGACGGCGGCGGTGTCGACGCGACGCTGGACTTCACCGGCGGCAAAGCCCTGCCTGCGGGTCAGGCCGCGTCCTGGAGTGGGACTTTGACGGTTCCTCAGACTGGGGACTACTGGCTGAACATCCAGGCCCTCGGCGCCACCGCGGGACTGACCGTGGACGGGACCACGCTGACCACCGTGGGTGCCGGTTTCACCAGCGCGCCCCGGTACGGCGTGGTCCACGCGACCGACGGCAACGGTCCGTTGCCGACCACCGACGGCCTCGCCAACGGACGCACGCTCGTCCATCTGACCGCCGGTGCGCACACCCTGGCGGTCGCGGCCACGCCCGATGTGTCGGGGAGGCCGGTCCAGGTGCGACTGGACTGGGTCACCCCGGCGCAGCAGCAGGCCGCCCACGACGCCGCGGTGAACGCCGCGCGCCACGCGGGCACGGCTGTGGTGTTCGCCTGGAGCGCCGGTGATCTGTCCAAGCCACTGCCGGAGGGGCAGGACCAGCTGATCGCCGATGTGGCGGCGGTCAACCCCAACACCGTGGTCGTGCTGAACACCAGCCAGCCTGTGGCCATGCCGTGGCTCGGCAAGGTGAAGTCGGTGCTGGAGATGTGGTACCCGGGCGACAAGGGCGGTCAGGCGACCGCTGACGTCCTGCTGGGCAAGGTGGACCCGGGCGGGAAGCTGCCCTTCACCTGGCCGGCTTCGCTCAGCCAGGAGGTCGCGCACCAGGCGTCCCACCCGGAGCGCAGCTCCGCCGGTGTCGGCGGCACCGGGACCTGCGTCCCCTTCGGTGCGACCCTGCTCAACTGCCCGGTCACCACGTACTCCGAGGGCGTCGACGTCGGCTACCGGTTCTACGCGGCCACCGGCGAGACCCCGTTGTTCCCCTTCGGCTACGGACTGAGCTACAGCCGGTTCCGGTATGCGGACCTGTCGGCCCACCGGACGCGTGACGGCCTCGCCGTCAGCTTCCGGGTCAGCAACACCGGGTCGGTCACCGGGGACGCCGTCCCGCAGCTCTACCTCGGGGCACCGCAGAACCCGCCCGCGGGTGCGCAGTTCGCCCCGACCGCGCTGGCCGGGTACGACCGGGTCCGGCTGGCTCCCGGCCAGTCCCGGACGGTCACCATCACCATTCCGACCCGGCAGCTCCAGTACTGGTCCACCGCGGCCAACGGATGGAGGACGGCTCTCGGCGCCCGCTCGCTGACCCTGGGCACCGACGCCACCACCGGCGTTCTGTCGCGGACCGTCATGATCGGCAGCTGAGCCGTCGGAGATCGGCCACCGCAGGCCGGGCCACCGCAGACCGGGCCGTCGGCGGTCGGGGATGATGACCGCCATGCGCACTGATCCTCCCCGGTCGCCGGGGGCACAGCTGCTCCGTTGGGCCGCCGGGTATCCGCGTCGGAACCCGGCGGCCTTCGGCTATCTGCTGCTGCTGGCGGTGGACGCGGCCCTGCTGCGGTGGGTGCTGCCCGAGTCGGACGGGGACCGGCTGCGGCAGGGGATCAGCACCAATCTGGACAATATGGGTCACCACCCGCTGGGCAGCCTGTTCGGCAGTCTGCTGGTGGTCGACCCCGGCGGTGCGCTGAACCTGCTGCTGGTCGTGGTGGTCGGGCTGGCCGTCTGCCTGGCGCTGCTGGAGCGCAGCATCGGGACGCCGCGTGCGGTCGCCCTCGTCCTGGCGGCCCATGTCGGCGCGACGCTCACCACGACCGCGGTGATCGCCGTCGCGATCAGTGACGGCTCGTACCCGGGCTGGACCCGGCACAGCCTGGACTTCGGCGTGAGCTATGCGTCCATCGCGGCGGTGGCCGCCGTCACGCCGCTGCTGCCGCGCCTGCTGCGGCCCTGGTGGGCCGGGATCGCGGTGCTGTATCCGCTCTCCCGGGCCGACTGGTACGGCGCGCTGCCGGACTTCACCACGATCGGACACTGCACCGCGGCGCTGATCGGCCTGGCCTGCGGCCGGATCAGCGGGGTCGGCCGGTCCCGTCCGACGACCGTCGTCGCCGATGGCAGCCATCAGCAGCAGCCGCCGGGCGGCCCGCATACCACCCATGCTGTCCGGCGATGACACCGTGCCTTGTCCCTGGTGATGGCCGCTTCATACGCTGCGCTGCATCGCTGACACTGCTGCTTCCCCTTCTGTACGCCACCCGCCGCAGCAGTTGATGCCACAGCGAACACCCATGAACTGAGCTTGAACCAGACTCAAGGGAGAGTCCCCACGATGACCGCAACTCCCGCCCCTTCCCCGCCGTCGGCCGTCCCCGCCCCCCGCCGTCGTCGCACTTCCCGGATCGCCGGCGCTCTCTGTGCTGCGACTGTGCTCGCGTTCACGGCTGCGGGGTGCAGCAGTTCGACGACGACCACAGCGAGCAGCGGGTCCTCGGGCAGCAGCTCGACCGGGTCGACCGGCAGTTCGTCCTGCGGGACCGTTCCCACCGAGTCGTTCAAGGACGCCGCGGGTCTGGTCAAGGCGCTGGGCGCGCAGTACGAGGCCGCGTACAGCGGTTACTCGGGCACCGTCCAGGCGAGCAAGTGGGCGAGCTGGAAGCCGAGCAGGACCAGCGGGTTCACCATCGGCATATCCGAGTCGCAGCTCAGCAACCCGTACCAGACGCTGATCAACACCTCGCTGCAGCAGTACCTGAAGGCCGACGGCTACAAGGTCATCGACCTGGTCTCCAGCAACGAGGTGACCAGCCAGATCGCCCAGTTCAACCAGCTGATCACCGACAAGGTCGATCTGATCGTCTATCAGCCGCTGGCCTCCGGCTTCGAGTCGGTGGTCGACAAGGCCGCGGCGGCCGGCATCCCGTCCATCTCGATGCTCAACAACGTGGTGGACGCCAACACCGTCAACGTGGTCCCCAACTCCTTCGCCGCCGGCGAGGCGCAGGCCGCCGCCGTCGCCAAGATCATGGGCGGCAAGGGCACCGTCCTGGGGGTGCACGGCATCAAGGGCGTGCCGATCGACACCGACTCCTTCAACGGCGCCAAGGCGGCGCTGGCGCTGTGCTCGGGGATCACCCTCGACGACTCGATCTACACCGACTTCTCGCCCACCACGGCGCAGACCAGCGTCCAGCAGTACCTCGCCGCCAACCCCACCAAGACCATCGGCGGCGTGCTGGAGGGCGGTCCGATGACCACCGGCATCATCTCGGCCTTCCAGAAGTCCGGCGTCACCGTCCCGACGATCGCCGACAACGGCCTGACCACGGGCGGCGTCGCCTACTGGACCGCCAACCAGAGCAAGTACCAGGGCGTCGGCCTGTACAACCCGGGTGACGGACTGGCGCAGGCGGTGGCCCAGGTCGCGAAGAACATGCTGGACGGCAAGGGCGTCAAGCTCTCCGACATCGTGATCAACCCGCCGCTGGTGACCAGCAGCAATGTGTCGAGCTTCAGCAAGTCGACCTTCAAGGTCGGCGACGCCTCGACGGTCACCGCCGCCGACGTCAACCAGCCCTTTGCGACCAGCGCCTACATCGACGGCTTCTTCGGCCAGTAGGCCAGTAGCCGCCGATCCGGCACGCCTCCGCAAGGCAGCAGTGAGTCGACAGGCAAGGAGTAGTGCGTTGAACGAGCAGAGCCAGGCGGGGGGCCTGCCAGGGAGCGAGGCGGTGCTGGAGGCCGTCGGACTCGCCAAGGCATTCGGGGCGACCAGGGCCTTGCGGTCCTGCTCGCTCCGGCTGCCGGCCGGTGAGGTGCATGCGCTGATGGGGGAGAACGGCTCGGGGAAGAGCACCCTGGTGAAGATCCTCACCGGCGTGCACGCCCCCGACTCCGGCACCCTGACGGTCGGCGGCCGGGCGGTCCGCTTCGGCGGTCCGGCGGCGGCGATCAAGGCCGGGGTGATGGCCGTCTACCAGGAGGTCCTGGTGGTCGGACCGCGCTCGGTGCTGGAGAACGTCTGGCTCGGCGCGGACGGGGTCTTCCGGCGCCGGGTCGCCGAGGCCGACAAGCGCAGCCTGGCGGCCGCGGTGCTGGGGGAGCTGCTGGAGCAGGTGCCCGATCTGGACACCCCGGTCGAGCAGCTGTCCCTCAGCGACCGCCAGGCCTGCGGGATCGCCCGTGCCCTGGTCCGCGACCCCAGGGTGCTGATCCTGGACGAGGCCACCAGCGCCCTGGACGTCGCCACCCGGGACCGGCTGTTCCAGGCCATCGCCCGGCGCAAGGCGGACGGCATGTCCGTGCTGTTCGTCTCGCACCGGATGGACGAGGTGGACGCCATCGCCGACCGGGTGTCGGTGCTGCGCTCCGGCGAGTCCGTGGTCAGCCTGGACGCGGCCCAGGCCACCACGGCCGAGCTGGTGCGGCTGATGACCGGCTCGGAGCACCTTGGCGGATCGGTCACGGCCGACGTCGCCGAACGGCAGCTCGACCCCAACGCGCCGGTGCTGCTGCGGGCCAGTGGGGTGCGACTGCACCCCGGGACCGAGCCGGTCGACTTCGAACTGCGGGCCGGGGAGGTGGTCGGCCTGGCCGGTCTGGAGGGCCATGGACAGGACGCCTTCATCAGGGCCCTCTGGGAGGGACCCCCGGGCGAGGGCTCGGTGCTCAGGACCGTGGCCGGGGCGGAGACGCCGATCCGCTCCGAGCAGCAGGCCGCGGCCGCCGGCATCGGCTACGTGCCGCGCGACCGCAGGGCCGAAGCGCTGTTCGGGACCATGTCCGTGCGGGAGAACTTCAGCGCGGCGACGCTGCGTCAGGACCGCCGGTCCGGACTGCTCTCGCGCAGGGCGGCGCAGGCCCGGTTCGCTCCCTACCGGAGCGCGCTGAAGATCCGGATGGGCCGGGGATCCGACCCGATCACCACCCTGTCCGGCGGCAACCAGCAGAAGGTGGTGATCGCCCGCTGGCTGGCCCGCGATCCGCAGGTGCTGCTGCTCAACGACCCCACCCGCGGTGTGGACATCGGCGCCAAGCGCGACATCTATGCGTTGCTGGCCGAACTGACGGCCCGTGGCGTCGCGGTGGTCATGCTGTCGACCGAGGTCGACGAGCACATCGAGCTGATGGACCGGGTCCTCGTCTTCCGCGAGGGGGCGCTGTCGGCAACCCTGACCCGGTCCGAACTGACCAGGCAGTCGCTGGTCGCCGCCTTCTTCGGCCGGACCGTTGCCGACGGCTCCGCCGACGGCGCCCTCGACGGCCCCGACGGCGACTCCGCCTCCTCCGCACTCACACCGGACGGTGCCGCATGACCGCCCTCGCCTCCTTCCGGGCCCTGCTCGCCCGGCGTCCCTACGCCTTCGCGGCGCTGCTCACGGTCACCCTGCTGGTGATCGACATCGCGGTGCAGCCGGCCTTCGCCGCCGTCTCCAACTGGCCCACCGTGCTGGCCTCCTTCGCCCCGCTGGCCTGCGCGGCGATGGCCAGCACCCCGGCGATCCTCTCCGGGGGCGGCGGGATCGACATCTCCATCGGCCCGGCGCTGACCCTGGTCAACATCGTCATCGTCGCCGACCTGCTGCCCAACGGGCTGACCTCGCCGTTCGTCGTGGTGCCGATCTGCCTGGCGATCGGCGCCGCCATCGGCGCGCTCAACGGCTTCATGGTGGCGGTACTGCGCTTCCAGCCGGTGGTGGCCACCCTCTGCGCCAACATCGTCATCGGCGGCCTGGCCACCCAGGTCCAGGGCGGCTCGGTCCCCACCGGCAGCACCTGGTGGACCAAGGACCTGGCGGGCTCCTTCGGTCCCATACCCGGTGCGTTGCTGACCATCGGCGCGCCCCTGCTGATCTGGGCGCTGCTCGCCCGCACGCCCTTCATCAAGGCCCTGTACGCGGTGGGCGGCGACGACGCGACGGCCTACTCCGCCGGGATGAACGTCCCGGTGGTACGGATCGCCGCCTACGCCCTCGGCGGCCTCTACGCGGCGGTCGCCGGGCTGGCGCTGATGTCCCTGATCAGCGAGGGCGCCGCCAGCATGGCCACCCAGTACACCCTGCTCGCCATCGCCTCGGTGGCGCTCGGCGGCACGGCGCTGAGCGGCGGACGCGGCTCCCTGGTCGGATCGCTGCTGGGCGCCGGGAGCATCTACCTGATCAACAACCTGCTCAATGAAGTCAATGTGTCCACCCTGTGGTCCACCGCGATCTACGGGGCGCTGCTGCTCTTCGCCGTGGTCGTCGGAGCGGTGCTGACCAACACCCGCCGGAGGGCCGCATGAGCGACACCGCGCTGACCGACACCGCCGTCCCGGAAGCCGCCGAGAGCGGGGCCCCGCTGCTCGCACAGCTCTCGGACTGGCAGCGCCGCTTCCCGCTGCTGCAGATCGCCGCCCTGGTCGCGCTGTACGCGTACGGGCTCGCCACCGTCGACGGCTTTGGCTCGCACCGGGTGCTGTACGCGATCCTGATCAACGCCTCGCTGCTCGGTCTGGCCGGAGCCGGACAGACCATCGTGGTGCTGGTCGGCGGCATCGACTTCTCCATCGCCGCCTTCATCTCGGCCGGGGACGTGATCATCGCCGAGCTGTGCGGCACCTACCACTGGTCGGTGCCGGCCGCGGCGGCGGTCGCCCTGGCCGTGGGCGCGGCCGGCGGGCTGGTCAACGGGCTGCTCTCGCACCGGTTCAAGGTCGAGCCGCTGATTGTGACGCTGGGCGTGAGCGCCCTGGTCTCCGGGCTGCTGCTCAAGTGGATCAACGGCGCCGCCACCGGGGTCACCCCCGCCTGGCTCGGCGACCTCACCGCCGCCAACGGCAGCACCTTCGGGCTCGCGATCCCTCCGGTGGTGCTGATCTGGGCGCTGGTCGCCCTGGTCATCGGCCTGGTACTGACCCGGACCAGGGCCGGACGCAACCTCTACCTCACCGGGGTGAACCAGCAGGCTGCCAAGCTGGCCCTGGTCCGGGTCAGCAGGACCTGGGTCTGCGCCTATGTCGCCAGTGCGGTGCTGGCCACCTGCGTCGGCATCCTGCTGGCCGGGTACTCGGGATCGGGCAACGTCACCGTCGGCGACCCCTACCTGTTCCAGTCCCTGGCCGCGGTGATCGTCGGCGGCACCATGTTCGGCGGACGCGGCGACTACTGGCGCACCGTGCTCGGCGCGCTGGTGTTGTCCGTGGTCGCGCTGCTGCTCAGCGCCGCCCAACTGCCCTCCGCCGAGCAGCAGATGGTCACCGGCGGGCTGATCCTCGCCGTGGTCGGCCTCTACGGGCGCGAGCGCCGCCTGCGCGACCGTATCTGACACCTCGTCACCCATACTTCCAGGTACTTCGCCTGGACAACTGACCTGCCGTCATACCAGACGGCGCCGGCCGGTCATTTCGTGCTGCGCCGGTACGGACGACAAAGGAGTTGTTCATGACCCTCTCCACCCGCACCAGCCGGGTATCGCGACGATCGATCATCGTCGCCGGATCGGCGGCAGCAGGTGCGCTGCTGCTCAACCCGGTCACCGCCGTCGCCGCCCCGAGCGCGGTGACCGGCACCAGCGGCCGCGAGCTGACCGTCGGGGCCGGCGAGTCCCTCACCGTCTCCACCACCACCACCAGGCTCATCCGCCTCACCATCGCCTCCGGCGGTTCGCTGGCCGCCCCGGACGGCTACAACCTGTCGCTGACCGTCGACGGCGTGGAGACCGGGCAGCTGCTCACCGCGACCGGCGGAACCATCACCAAGATCCAACCCGGCGTCTACCGCGGCGACGTCGTCCTCACCATGGCCCTGGCCAACCCGGTCGCCTTCGGCAGCCTCACCTTCCCGTTCCGCCAGGCCCTGTACGTGGACGCCGACGGCGTCTCCCGTACCAAGTCCGTGCTGGCCGGCGTGGTCGGCGGCCAGGTCACCGACGCCTACGCCCGGAACATCCGGCTGGCCTCCACCGGTGAGGCCTTCAACGGCGTCTACGTCGCGGGCGGCTCCTACACCCTGCGCAGCCCCAGCATCGCCTTCGACGGCAACGGCCGCTGCGACTTCGTCGGCTACGGCGCGGCGCTGGTCGCCACCGGCACCTCGACCACCCTGGTGGTCGAGGACGCCACCATCGCCAACCACGGCGCGGTGCGCACCGCGGTCATCGCCGACGGCGGCAGCAACGTCATCGTCAAGAACTCGACGATCCAGGTCAAGGACGGCGTCCTGCCGTCCGACTACCGGTCCACCGTGGACACCTCGGTGATGGAGTCGGCGCCGTGGATGCTCAGCATCGGCGGCAACGTCCGCGCCACCAACCTGCTGGGCACCTCCACCCGCGCCACGTACATCAACTCCACCGTGCAGTCCGAGAACTGGGGCGCCCTCTCCACCGACAACGGCCAGAACGGCACCCTGACCGCCATCAACTGCCGCGTCGGCAACACCGGCGACGCCGGCGGCTACGGTTCCTACGCGATCGGCAACGCCACCGAGAACTTCCTCGGCTGCCAGTTCGACGTGGCCACGTACGCCACCATCAACCGCGGCGGCACGGTCTACTACGCCGACAGCACCCGCGCGGCCGTCGCCGCCCTCAACACCAGCCTGGAGCTGGGCCTCAGCGCCCGCGAGCTCGCGACGATCCCGGTGCGGAACACCGTCATCAACTCCAAGCGCTTCGGCGTGATGTGGCACGGCGCCGGCAACGTCGACATCAGCGGCGGCACGGTGCTCAACTCGCGCGCCTCGACCTTCCTGGACAAGGGCCAGCAGGTCTCCATCACCGTGGACGGCTCGGGCGGCGCACGGCTCAACCCGGGCAACGGCATCATCGTCCAGGTCATGGAGAACGACGACCCGGGCCCGCAGATGGTCAACGGCGTGCTGCTCAACACCGGCGTCTACTACGAGCCCACGACAGCCGCCACCAAGGACGCCTCCTTCGACCCCACCACCGCCCACAGCACGGACGCGGTCGCCTCCTTCACCGACATCCGGCTCAAGGGCGACTTCTACAACGGCATGCGGGGCGGCCTCAACCTGGTGCTCACCTTCACCCGCAGCCAGGTCGAGGGCACCATCTCGGCGACCACCACCAAGCACCACATCGACACCATCGGCGCGGACCAGTACCTGCAGCTCGGCGAGGTCACCAACACCACCGCCGCAGGGGTCAACAACGGCGTCATCGTCACCCTCGCCACCGGCTCCCGCTGGACCGTCACCGGCACGTCCTACCTCACCAGGCTCACCCTGGCCGCAGACGCCACCGTAACGGGCCCGCGCGGCCGCAAGGTCACCATGACGGTGGACGGCGTCACCACGGCCATCACCGCCGGCAGCAGCTACAGCGGCGCGATCGTCATCGCGGCGCAGTAGCGAAAGCCCCAGGGGGCGCGCACGACGGGGCCCGGCCTGCGATCAGCTGCCGGGTCCCGTCCGTGTCAGATGGCGATGACGGTAACCACGCTGTCCAACCCCTTGAAGTCCTCGGCATTGCGAGTGAACAGGGGCAGCCCCTGCACCGAGGCGACGGCAGCGATCATGAGATCCATCCTGCGGGGTCGGGGGTCACGACACGCAGCGATGGTGAGCGATACCAGTGTGCCGTAGCGGGCCGCAGCGTCGCCGTCGAACGGCAGTGGATCGAAGTCGGCGACGGCTGCCCCGAGCTTCTCCATGCGCGTCGCCCGAGTCACTGGATCCTTGGCCATGGTCACGCCCTGGTGCAGCTCGGCCAGCGTGACCGCCGTGAGTTCCGGGACAGCCGGCAGCACTGCTGGATCGAGCAGGTCGAGGTCGATATAGGCGCAGGTGTCCAGGACGCCGGAGGGGTGACGGTCAGCCACGGCCGCGCTCCCAGGGGTCGTCGTCGCCGACACGGTCCTCGGTGCCGAAGAACTCCTCCGCTTCCTGACGCATGCGTGCGGAGTCCACACGTGGCAGCTTGCGGTGCCGCGCCACCAGCTCTTCCGCACTCAGCCGTCGCCTGCGGTGTATCGGGCGCAGCTCGGCGACCTCCGTGCCGTTCCGGGTGATGTGGTAGATCTCACCCGCTTCGACCGCGTCCATGACAGCGGCGGAGTTGTTGCGGAACTCACGCTGAGTGATGGTCTTCATGCTCGCAGTGTAGCCCGCCGTGTCTCATTGGGCTACATCACGAGGGGCAGGGCTTACCTGACGGCCGCACGCCCCCTCACGCCGGGGCGATCATGCCCGCGGAGAGGTCGATGTCGGCGCCGCAGAGGCCGGGCATGGCGAGCATGGCGACGAGTGCGGTGGCGACCTCGTGGTTCTCGACGAGGCGGCCGAGGGCGGCGCGGGAGGCGAAGGCGTGTTCGGCGGCCTCCGGGGTGGTGCCGGTGAGTTCGGCTTCCAGGCGGAAGTTGCGGGCCATCCGGGGGCCGTGGATCGGGCCGGGGGAGAGCGAGTTGACGGCCACGCCGCTGGGGCCGACCTCGCCGGCCAGCGTGCGGGTGAGGCCGAGCAGGGCCATCTTCGAGGCGGTGTACGGGGTGCGGTTCAGCAGCGGGCGCTTGCCGCTGACGGAGGCGACGTTGACGATGTCGCCGCGTCCCGCCGCCAGCATGGGCGGTAGGAACGCCCGGCAGAGGAGATAGACGCCTCGGACGTTCGCGGCGAAGACCTCGTCCCACTCGTCGGGTTCGACGTCGACGAGGGGTTTCACCGGTCCGGCGATGCCCGCGTTGTTGACCAGGATGGAGACGTTCTCGTCGCCACCGAAAGTCTCGGCAAGGGCTGCGACGGAGGCGGGGTCGGCGACATCGGCGAGCGCAATGCGCCCCGCGCCCCCGCCCCCGTCTGCCTCCTTCTCGACCTCGGCCAGGGTCTCCGCCAGCGTCACCGGATTGCGGCCGACCAGGAGGACCCGCACCCCCGCCGCGGCCAGCGCCAGCGAGAAGGCACGGCCGAGCGGGCCGCCCGCGCCGGTGACCAGCGCGGTGCGGCCCGCCAGAGGCGAGGCGGTGGTCACTTGGCCTCGCCGGGCGAGGTCTGTCCGGCCGGAGCCTGCCGCCCCGGGGCTTCGTGGGGGTACGGGGGGTCGCTCCCCGGGAAGTTGGAGTACAGCTCGGCCCAGGGGAGGGCGTCGCCGGCAGCCTGGGCCGCGCGGAGGTCGCCGGAGCGGGCGTGGCCCTCGAAGAGCTCCACCCGCGCCGCGCGCCCGCACAGCCGTCCCAGCAGGGCCTGCGAGGAGGGGTTGGTGACCTCCTGGTAGGTGACCGTCTTCAGGTACTTGCCCACCCACAACCCGCCGGTGTACCGCGCCGCGCCCCTGGTCGGGAGCACATGGTTGGTGCCGATCACCTTGTCGCCGAAGGACACGCAGGTGCCCTCGCCCAGGAACAGCGCGCCGTACTGGGTCATCCGCTCCAGCGCCTCGCGCGGGTTCGCGGTCAGCACCTCCACATGCTCATAGGCGAAGGCGTCCGCCAGCTCGTAGAGCTCGTCCATCGTGTCGACCACGATGACCTGGCCGTGGTCGCGCCAGGCCGGGGCGGCGAAGTCCTTGGTCGGAAGGTTCGGGAGCAGCCGCTCCACCTCGGCGACGGTCGCCTCCGCGATCTCCCGGGAGGTGGTGATCAGGACGGCGGGGGAGTCCGGGCCGTGCTCGGCCTGGGAGAGCAGGTCCACCGCGCAGGTGAACGGGTCGGCCTCGTCGTCCGCAAGGACCAGGATCTCCGTCGGCCCGGCGAACAGGTCGATACCGATCTGTCCGAACAGCTGCCGCTTCGCCTCCGCGACATAGGCGTTGCCGGGCCCGGCGATCAGGTTGACCGGCTGCATGGTGTCGGTGCCGACGGCCATCGCGGCCACCGCCTGCACCCCGCCCAGCAGCCAGATCTCGTCCGCGCCGGCCAGGTGCGCAGCCGCCACGGTCGCGGCGGGGATCTCGCCGCGGATCGGCGGGGTGCAGGCCACCACCCGCGGGACCCCGGCGACCTTGGCGGTGACGATGGTCATGTGCGCCGAGGCGGTCAGCGGATAGCGGCCGCCGGGGATGTACGCGCCTGCGGCCTGCACCGGGATGTGCTTCTGGCCGAGCCGCACGCCCGGCAGCGTCTCCACCTCGAACTCGCCCATGGAGGCGAGCTGGTGCTGCGCGAAGCCGCGCACCTGGTCCTGGACGAAGCGGATGTCCTCGATGACCTGGTCCGGGACGGTGGCGATGATGTCGGCGACCTGTTCGTCGGAGAGCCGGAACGACTCCGGGGACCAGTTGTCGAACTTCTCGGAGTACGCACGGACCGCCGCGTCACCGCGCTCGCGGATGTCGGCGATCACGCCGGTGACGGTCGCGCGCACCGCATCCAGGTCGGCGGCGACGCTCTCCTTGGAGACGGCGTGCTTGATAACGGTCTGTGCCATGGTGGTGGCCTTTCAGGAGGGGCAGGGGCAATCGGATTGACGGTGGGTCAGACGGGCGGCGCGGAGAAGAGCACGTCGGGGTCGTTGAACTGCTCCTTGGCCACCGACTCGCTCATCGGGTCGGCGGTGCCCCACTGGTCCTGCACGATCGGGTCGTCCACGTCGTGCCGGCCCGGGTGCCACAGGTCCTCGTCCAGGACGGTCAGCTCGGTGGTGTACTCGACGGTGTTGCCGTGCGGGTCGTGGAAGTAGGAGAAGGTGTTGTCCCCGGCCAGGTGGCGGCCGGGGCCCCAGGTCAGCCGGGTGCCGGCGCGCAGCGCGCGGCCGGTTCCGCGCATGTACTCCTCGACGCCGCGCATCTCGAACGAGACATGGTGCAGCGACACATGCGGGCCCCGGGCGATGGCGAAGCTGTGGTGCAGCCTGCTGCAGCGCATGAAGTACATCAGGTCGCCCATGTGGGTCGAGAACAGCGTGTCGGTGAGCCGGAACCCCAGGTGGCGGGCGTAGAAGTCGCGGAGCCGCTCCGGCTGTTGGGAGTTGACGACGCAGTGGGAGAGCCGGACCGGGACGGCCTCGCGCTCCTCGATCTTCCTGTGGGCACGAGTGGCGACGTCCGCCGAGACCTCGACCACCCGTCCGTCCGGATCGAAGAAACGCAGGCCGTAACCGCCGCCGGGGGTGTCCATCAGGCCGGGCTCGCACACCAGTTGGACGCCCGCCGCGATCAGCTCGGTGGCCAGCCGGTCCACGTCGGCGGTGCTGCCTGCGCCGAAGGCGACCAGGTCCATGCGCTTCTGCTGGTCGTGGCGGACCCGGACCACGTACTGCTCGGGGCTGCCCTCGGCCGCGAAGAAGGCCAGGCCACTGTCGTTGGCGACCTCGGTGAGGCCCCAGGTGTCGCGGAAGAAGGTGCGCTGGCGGTCGAAGTCCGGGACGGCGAGGTCGACATGGCGCAGATGGGTGATGGGCTGAAAGGTCATCTCGGAGCGCTCCTCAACTGGCGGTGACGGTGTTGTGCTGCTGCCCCAAGCCGCTGATGGCGCCCTCCAGTACGTCACCGGGCTGCAGGAAGACGCCCCAGTGCGCTCCGTTGCCGGCCGGGGAGCCGGTCAGCAGCAGGTCGCCGGGGAGCAGCGTGGTGGTGGCAGAGGCGTACTCGATCAGGCGGGGGATGTCGAAGATCATGTCCTTGGTGGACTCGTCCTGCCGGACGACGCCGTTGTGGCGCAGCGTGATCCGCAGGTCGCCCGGGTCGCCTACGAAGGCGGCGGGGACCAGGTAGGGGCCGGTCGGCAGGAAGGTGTCGGCGTTCTTGGCGGTGAACCAGTCGGTGCCGATCGCCTTCAGATCCGGACGGTAGAGCCGGTCGCGGGTGGTGAGGTCGTTGCAGATGGTGTACGCGGCGACATGGGCCATCGCGTCCCGGCGGTCGATATGGCGGCCCGCGCGGCCGATGACCAGTGCCAGCTCCAGCTCCCAGTCGTGCTGGACGCCCTGCGGCGGCAGCACCACGGCGTCGTAGGGTCCGCAGACGGCGCGCGGGCTGCCGAGGAAGAGGTACGGGACCCCGTTGCGGGCCCGTTCGTCCATCATCAGCTCGGCGTCGGCGCGGGCCTCCTCCGGGGTGGCGCCGTGCACGCTCTCCTTCTCGGCGGCGACCAGGTCCACTACGTGGCGGCGGTAGTTGGCGCCGCTCTGCAGGATCTGGCCAGGGGCGATCGGGGCGTGGACGCGGAGGTCGGCCAGGTCGTGCCAGTTGCCGGTGGAGGCGTCGTCGGCGAGCCCGGCCAACTGCGTCAGCGACGCGTCCCAGTCGGTGAACAGGGCGAAGGTGCTGGGCGCCAGCGGGGTCAGGTCGCGGACCCGGGAGCCGACCAGCAGGCCGGGGAAGGCGGGTCCTGCGCCGGAGCCGGAGAAGGTCCCCAGCGCGAAGGGACCGGCGACGGCGTCATCGGCGGCCGGGGTGGCGGCCGGGGTGGCGGCCGGGACGGCGGACGGGGTGGGCTCGGGCACGGCGGCTCCTCGGCGGTGCTTGGGTTCTGCTAAGGAAGCTAGGTAGTTGTGGCGGGTGGCGGAAATGCCCATCCGTGATGCCTGGCATCGGGCGGGCATTGCTCTGCGGGATGGAAGACCTTGTGCGAGGCGATAGCTCCATCCGTTGACGTTGGATCGACGCCGACGCCAGGGTTCCCACCAGGACTCCAACCCTCCGGGAGCGACCCCCGAACCCCCACGGCCACGCTCGGTGGCGGAGGGAGAAGACCACCGAGGAGCTGATGTGTTCGTCGAACATGCCGAGTTGACCGTGGCACCGGAACAGGCCGAGGAGTTCGAGGCGGCATTCGCCCGGGGCCGCGAGGCATTGGCCGAGGCCGAGGGCTGCCGCTGGACCGAGCTGCTGCGCGGAGTGGAGCGCCCCGGCACCTGGCTGCTGCTGGTGGGCTGGGACTCGGTGGAGGCCCACACCGTCGGCTTCCGGCAGTCCGAGGGATTCACCCGGTGGCGGGCGGCCGTCGGACCGTACTTCGCCGCGGCGCCCGCCGTGCAGCACTTCGCCACCCGCGTCCGGCGCTGAGCGGCGCACCGCCCCACCTGTTCGTGCTGGACCGTCCCACTCCTGAACTGACCCTGAGGAATACCTATGGCCGTCTCGAAGGTGCTCGTCGTCGGCGGCGGCATCACCGGTAGTGTGCTCGCGCTCGCCCTGGCCCAGCGCGGGGTCGTGGTGGAGCTGGTGGAGATCTCGCCGCAGTGGTTCGGCGTCGGCCACGGCATCACTGTCCAGGGCAATGCGCTGAAGGCGCTCCGCAGCGTCGGGGTGCTGGACCGGGTGCTGGCCAAGGCGGTGCCCTTTGACCTGATGCGGCTGCGCCGGGCGGACGGCAGCCTGATCGTCGAGCTGGAGACCCCGCACACCGGCGGCGACGAGCTCCCCTCCACGGTCGGCGCCCTGCGAGCGGATCTGCAGGACGCCCTCTGCGACGCCGTCTACGCGGCGGGTGTGAGCGTGCGGCTGGGGCTGAGCGTCACCGGGTTCGAGCAGGCCGAGGACCATGTGGACGTCCGCTTCACCGACGGCAGCAGCGGACGCTACGACCTCGCCGTCGGTGCGGACGGACTGAATTCGCAGGTCCGCGCCATGCTGGGGATCGAGACCAGGCCGCATCCGGTCGGCATGAGCATCTTCCGGGTGGTCGGCGAGCGCCCCCCGGAGATGGACTGCGCCGAGGTCTACTACGGCGGTCCGCGCTACAAGGCCGGCTACTCGCCGATCTCGGACACCCAGTGCTACGCCTATCTGCTGGACGAGAACCTCGACCCGGCCCTGATCGGCCCGCGCGCCCCGCTCGCCCTGCTGCGCGAGCGCGGCGCCGGCTACGGGGGCGTCTGGGGCCGGGTGGTGGCCGGCCTGCCGGAGGACACCGCGGTCGACTACCGCTGGATCGAGGCGGTGCTGGTGGACGAGCCCTGGTACCGGGGCCGGGTGATGATCGTCGGCGATGCGGCGCACGCCTGCCCGCCGCTGATCGCGCAGGGCGCGGCAATGTGCGCCGAGGACGCCGTGGTGCTGGCCGAAATGGTCACCGGTGAGGGCGAGTTGGGAGAGATCCTGAAGGCGTTCATGGAGCGCCGGATGCCGCGGGTGCGCGCCGTGCTGGACAACTCGCTGCAACTGGCCTCATGGGAGATCCGCCCCGAGACGCCGGGGGCCGACCCGGCCCGGATCATGTCCGAGACGCTGGAGTTCCTGAGGGCGGAAGCGTGACCGCCGTGACCGGCGTCGGCGTGGTCGACTTCCACGGCCACCTCGCCGTCCCCGAGGCCGACGCACTGGTCGCCGGGACGGACGGGCTCGCGCGTGAGCTGATGGCGGAGCAACGGTCCCACTCGGCCGAATCGCTGACCCTGAACCGGCACCAACTCGCCAGCCGTAGAGAGCAACTGACGGATGTTCGGCGTCGGCTGGCCGACCTCGACGCGATGGGCGTCGACGTCCAGGTCGTCGGGCCGATGCCGATGCATCACTACTGGGCCGAGCCCGCCCTCGCCTCCCGGCTCGCCGAGACCGTCAACGGCGCCGTCGCCGCCCACTGCGCCGAGGCCCCGGACCGGCTGCGCGGCCTGGGCACCGTCCCGCTCCAGCATGTCGACCTCGCCGTGGCCACCCTGCACCGGGCCCTGGCCGTGCACGGGCTGCACGGGGTGAGCGTCTCCACCACCGTCGAGGGGCGGGAGCTCGCCGACCCGTCCCACGACCCGTTCTGGGCGGCGGCACAGGAATCGGGGGCGGTCGTCTTCGTCCACCCCTGGGGCTGCTCGCTGGGCGAGCGGCTGGCCACCCGCTACCTCGGCAACACCGTGGGCCAGCCGGTGGAGACGACCGTGGCGCTGTCGCACCTGATCTTCACCGGGGTACTGGACCGCTTCCCGGGCCTGCGCCTGGCGGTGGCCCATGGTGGCGGCTACCTCCCCACCTACCTGGGCCGCTCGGACCATGCCTGGCAGCACCGTCCGGACGCGCGTGGCTGCGCCGAGCCGCCGTCCGCCTACCTTCGGCGGATCTGGTTCGACGCTCTGGTCTACACGCCGGTCGCGCTGCGGCAGTTGGTGCAGGCCGTCGGACCGGACCGGGTCGTGCTCGGCACGGACTACCCCTTCGACATGGGCGTCAGCGATCCGGTCCAGCGGCTGGACGCCGCCGGGCTCGCCGCCGACGTCCGCGCCGCCATCGCCGGGGGCACCGCGCTCCGGCTCCTGCAGCAGAGAGGCGACTGACCACCATGACACTCGGTCCGATCGAGGAGGAGCTGGCCAAGGCCCGCGCCGCCTACCGCAACTGGGGCCGCTGGGGTGCGGACGACGTCCTCGGCACGCTCAACCATCTCGACGACGCCAAGCGCGCCCATGCCGCCGGTCTGGTGCGGCGCGGCCGGGCGATCTCGCTGGCGCTGGAGTTCAACGAGGACGGTCCGCAGCGCGGATTCCGCGGCCGGATCAACCCGGTCCACTACATGAAGGACACCGGCACCGACGCCGCCGCCGAACGGCAGGGCTTCCCGCACGGCTTCGGCGGCGCCGACGACCACATCGTCATGCCGCTGCAGGCCGGCACCCAGTGGGACGGCCTCGGCCACATCTACGACAACAAGCTTGCCTGGAACGGACGTTCCTGCACCATCGTGAACGGGAACGGCGACAGCGTCACCGGCATCGAGCACATGGCCGACGACTTCGTGGGCCGCGGTGTGCTGCTGGACGTCGGCCGGGTCGTCGGCGAGGACGGGATGGAGCTCCCGGACGGCTTCGCCATCACCGAGGAGCACCTGCGCGCCACCATCGAGGCGCAGGGACCGACCTCCAGCGTCCGTCGCGGCGACATCGTGCTGATCCGCACCGGTCAGATCAACCGGGTCCGCCGCAACGGCAGTTGGGGAGAGTACGCGGCCGGGGCCGCACCCGGACTCTCGTTCACCACACTCGGCTGGCTGCACCGTACCGAGATCGCCGCCGCCGCCACCGACACCTGGGGCTTCGAAGTGCGGCCCTATGAGTTCCCGGACCCCTGCATGTCGCCGCTGCACCAGATCGCCATCCCCAACATGGGCCTGCCGCTGGGGGAGATGTTCGACCTGGAGGCACTGGGCGCGGACTGCGAGGCCGACGGGGTGTATGAGTTCCTGCTGGTCGCAGCCCCGCTCCCGGTGACGGGAGCAGTCGGTGCGCCGGTCAACCCGATAGCCGTGAAGTGAGCCCGCAGATGAACGACTGGAGTGCCCGCTTCACCGGGACCCTGTTCCTCCCCGGAGACGGGGACGATGAGGACTTCGAGCAGGCCTGTGTCGGCCGGGTCTTCAACGCCCGCCGTCCCGCCGCTGCCGAGCGCCGCCCCGCCGCGGTCCTGGAGGCGGCCACCGAGCAGGACGTGGTCGAGGGGGTCCGGCTCGCCCGCGAGCAGGGCTGGCAGGTCGCGGTGCGTTCCGGCGGTCACAGCTGGGCGGCCTGGAGCGTCCGCGAGCAGGCACTGCTGATCGACCTCGGGGGCTTCCACGAGCTGGACTACGACCCGGGGACCGGGATCGTCACCGCGACCCCCGCGGTCAAGGGCGGTGACGAGCTCAACCCGTACCTGGCCGGGCACGGCCGCTTCTTCAACGGCGGCCACTGCCCCTCGGTGGGCATCGGCGGCTTCCTGCTCCAGGGCGGACAGGGCTGGAACGCCCGGGGCTGGGGCTGGGCGGCGGAGAGCGTCGTCGCCGTCGACGTGGTCACCGCGGAGGGCAAGCTGGTCCGCGCCGACGCCGGGCAGAACGCCGACCTGTTCTGGGCGGCGCGCGGCGCCGGCCCCGGCTTCCCGGCTGTGGTCACCCGCTTCCATCTGCGCACCCGCCCGCTGCCCCGGGCCTTCACCCACACCGTGCACGGCTATCCGCTGGAGCTGTTCGACCAAGTCATGACCTGGCTGCACGACACCCACCACACGGTCGGCGACTGCGTGGAGATCGTCGCGCTGACGCAGACCCCGCCCGGTCAGGACCGTCCGTTGCTGCTGGTCACCGGCCTGGCCCTGGCGGACACCCCGGCGGAGGCGGCCGAGGCGCTGGCTCCGCTGCACGCCAACCCGTACCGCGAGCAGGCCCTGTTCCGGATCGAGGCCGAGCCGACCACCTTCGCCGAACAGCTCGCCGGTCAGCGCACGGCCAACCCCGAGGGCCACCGTTACCTGGTCGACAACGCCTGGCTGAGCGGCAGCGCGGCCGAGGTCGTCCCGGCGATGCGCACGGTCTTCACCGAGCATCCAGTGCCCGGGGCCTTCACCATCTGGTTCTCGATGGCCCCGCTGCGGGCACTGCCCGAGATGGCCTTCAGCCTGCAGTCGGAGATCTACTGCGCGGCCTATGTGGTCCACGACGACCCCGACCAGGACGCCGTGCTGCGCGGCTGGTTGGACCAAGCCATGGCCGAGCTGCAGCCGGTGACGGTGGGTCAGTACCTCGGCGACTCCGACTTCACCAACCGCCAGCTCCGCTTCCTCGGCGACGAGCAGTGGGACCGGCTGCAGCGGATCCGCGCCGACCGCGACCCCGAGGCGCTGTTCGCCGGCTATCTCACCGCCGACGGGGACGCCCCCGCCAACCGCAACCACTGGGAGTCCTGAGATGCGTTTCGCCAGCTACGAGTACAACGGGACCGAGCAGTCGGCTGTTCTCGACGACGACGGCCGGCTCCACCCCCTGGAGGAGAGCCTGACCGCCCTGGTGTCCCGCGGCGACCCGGACGCCCTGCGCGAGGCCGGGGAGCGGGCCCTGGCCCGCCCCGCTGGTCCTCCGGTCGGAGAGGTGCGACTGCTGCCGCCGTTCCAGGCCCCCAGCATCCGCGACTTCGTCGGCTTCGAGGCCCATATCGAGGGCGTGTCCAAGAGCCTGGACGGGCTGGAGCACGTCCCCGAGGTCTGGTACCGGGCGCCCGCCTTCTACTTCACCAACCCGCATGCCTCCTACGGCGCCCAGGACGGCGTCCCGGTCCCCGCCGGCTGCCGGATCCTGGACTTCGAGCTGGAGGTCGGCGCCGTCATCGGCCGCTCCGGACGGGATCTGACGCCTGATCAGGCGGGTTCGCACATCCTCGGCTACCTGGTCTTCAACGACTGGTCGGCCCGCGATCTGCAGAAGCCCGAGCGGGAGTTGGGGCTCGGCTTCAGCAAGGGCAAGGACTTCGCCAACACCCTCGGCCCCTGGCTGGTCACGGCGGACGAGGTGGAGCAGCACCGGGACGCCGACGGCTACCTCGACCTGGAGATGAGCGTCACCCTCAACGGCGAGCTGGTCGGCCGGGACACCCTCGCCAACGCCTCCTGGACCTTCGAGGAGATGATCGCGTACGCCTCCCGGGACGCCTGGGTCCGGCCCGGCGACATCCTCGGCTCGGGCACCTGCGGCTGGGGTGCGCTGGCCGAGCACTGGGGCCGCAACGGCGGACGCACCCCGCCGCCGCTGCAGCCGGGCGACGAGGTGACGCTGACGGTCCAGGGCCTGGGCAGCGTGAGCAACCGGATCCTGCCCGGGCCGGGCCCCGAGGACGCCTACCTGCCCCGGGCCCGCAAGCGCGGTCGCAGCCCCCGGCCCTGAGTGTGTGCGCAGGCTGTCAAAGCCGGGCGCAACCTTCCCAGCAGGGTTTCGCCTGGTTACAGTCACATTTCGTTGGACTGGTGTGGACGACGGTGTCGCACCAGGTTCTGGAAGGACGTGGCCATGGGCCTGGGAGCGATTGACCTGAACCTGCTGGTGGCGCTGGAGGCGCTGCTGGAGGACCGCAACGTCACGCACGCGGGGCTCAGGCTCTGCACCAGCCAGTCGGCGATGAGCGGTTCACTCGCCCGGCTGCGCCGCCACTTCAACGACGAGCTGCTGGTCCGGGTGGGCCGCGAGTACGAGCTGACGCCGCTGGCCGAGCGGCTGCTGCCGCTGGTGCAGGACACCCTGCACAAGGCGGAGGAGGCACTGTCGCTCACCAAGCAGTTCGACCCCGCGCGCAGCCTCCAGCGCTTCTCCGTGGTGATGTCGGACTACATGATGTCGGTGCTGGTCCAGCCACTGCTGGAGGCCATCGGCGCCGAGGCGCCGGAGGTGCGGATCGACTTCCATCCGCTGGTCTACGGACAGCCCGAGTCGGACACCCTGCTGCGCTGCCACGACATGATGCTGGTGCCGCTCGGCTACCAGCTGCCCGGCGTCAGCGAGGCGGTGATGCACGACCGCTTCGTCTGCATCCTGGACCGGGACAACCCCCGGCTGACGGACGGACGGCTGACGCTGCGCGACCTGGCCGAGATGCCGCACGCGGCGGCGTCCTTCGGCAAGAGCCAGACCCCGGCGGGACGGCAGCTGGAGACCCTGGGCATCAACCCCAAGGTGCAGGTCAGCGCGCCCGGCTTCGGCGTGCTGCCGTTCCTGGTGGCCGGCACGGACATGGTCGCGCTGGTCCCGGAGCGGCTGGCGCGCCGCTTCGAGGGCTTCACCAGGGTGGTGGTCGTGCCGACCCCGTTCCCCGACGTGCCGCTGGTCGAGGCGCTCTACTGGCACCACAACCGGCACGCCGACCCGGGCCACACCTGGCTCCGCGAGACCATCCGCCGGGTGGGCGCGGAACTGGACGCGAGCCGGGCCGCTCAGGACGCCGCCGCGCAGGAAGCGGCCCAGGAGTCGGTGCCTTCGCAGGATGACACCCATCAGGAGAATGAATTTCCGACGCTGGTGCGGGCCTCCTAGGTTCGAGGGGCGGGAGTCGATCCCACCCCTCGAACCAGCAGTAGCAGCAGGAGGACAGCGTGAGCCGCATGCGTCTGGAAGGCCGTACCGTTGTGATCACCGGCGCGTCGCAGGGGCAGGGCGCCGCTGAGGCCGAGGCCTGCGCCCGCGAGGGGGCCAGGGTGGTCGCCACCGATGTGCTGGACGAGGCCGGCGAGAAGCTCGCCGCCTCGCTCCGGGGCCAGGGCCTGGACGCCGAGTACCGGCACCTGGACGTCACCTCCCCGGAGGACTGGGCCGCCCTGGCCGACTGGCTGGCGGAGCACCGCACCCCGGTGTGGGGCCTGGTCAACAACGCCGGCATCGCGATGCGGGCTCGGCTGGGCGTGGTGGAGCTGGCCGACTGGAACCGCGCCTACGCGGTGAACACCACGGGTCCGATGCTCGGAATCCAGGCCCTGGCGCCGCTGATGACCGGCGGCGGATCCATTGTCAACATCGGTTCGGTGGCCGGTCTCACCGCCCATCACGCGGTCGCCTACACCGCCAGCAAGTGGGCGCTGCGCGGTCTCACGCGGGTCGCGGCGCTGGAGTTGGCACCGCAGGGCATCCGTACCAACATCGTCCACCCCGGCTTCATCGACACCCCGCTGATGGCCACAGCCAATCCGGTGTTCGCGGCGGCCCATCTGTCGATGACCCCGCAGGGCCGACCGGGGCTCCCGGAGGAGGTCGCCCCGCTGGTCGTGCACCTGCTCTCGGACGAGGCCGGCTACACCAACGGCGCCGAGATCACCGTGGACGGCGGGTACGCCGCGCACGGCGGCGTCAAGGCGATCACCAATGCGCTGGACGGCGTCTGAACGTACAACGTCCACGGCCCGCGCCCCGTTTCGGGGAGCGGGCCGTGGACGTTCTGAGGGTGGGTCAGACGTCCTTCTCGATCAGCTCGATGAGATTACCCTCCGGGTCGGCGACCCAGGCCATGTCCACCCCCGGCTCGGGCGAGGGCCCCGGGGCCATCACCTCGGTCGCGCCGTGGGCGACCAGGGTGTCGTAGAGCGGCCGCAATTCCGGGACGGTCAGGGCGAAGTGACCGTACCCCTCGTGCAGGGCCGCCTCCAGCGGGTTGGCGCCGCGCGGACCAGGCTGCGAGCCGGTACGGTGCAGCAGTTCGATCCGCCAGCCGCGCGGGTGCTCCAGCACCACGCCGGACAGTCCGGGACCGTCCAGGGTGAACTCGAAGACGCTGCGCAGCCCGAAGGCCTTGCGGTACCAGTCCATCGCGGCGTCCAACTCCCGTACATTGACGCCGACATGGTCGAGGCGTGCGCGCTGTGTCGGCATCGCTCAGCCCGCCATCGCACTGTCGCCGCCGTCGACCATGAGATTGGCCCCGTTGACGAACGACGCCTCGTCCGAGCACAGGAACGCCGCCGCGCGGGCGATGTCCTCGGGCTGTCCGATCCGTCCCGCCGGGATGCGCGCCTCCAGGGCTGCCTTCGGGCCCTCGGGGTCGTCCAGGAACGGTGCGGTGGCGGCGGTGCGGGTGATGCCGGGGGCGATGGAGTTGACCCGGATCCGGTGCGGTGCTCCGGCCGCGCACAGGTGCTTGGTCATCGCCAGCACGCCGCCCTTGGCCGCCCCGTGCGGCACCATCGGCATGAACAGCGCGCCGCGCTCGGCCGCGACCGAGGAGACATTGAGCACCGCGCCGCCGCCCCGGGCGATCAGATGGGGCCAGGCGGCCTGGGTGCAGAAGTAGGGGATGTCCAGCTCGTTCTTGATGGTGAAGTACCAGTCCTCGGCGGGCATCGACGCGAACGGGCCGTTCCGCAGGGCGGAGGCGTTGTTGTAGAGGATGTCGATGCCGCCGAACGCCTCGATCCCGGCCTCGACCCAACTGCGGGCGCCCTCCTGGGTGGACAGGTCCACCGGGGCGAGGGAGCGCATCTGGCCGCCGGCCTTCTCGACCAGCGCCACGGTCTCGGCGTCGGCCTCCGCGTCGATGTCGCAGCCGAAGACCCTGGCGCCCTCGGCGGCGAACACCAGCGCGGCCGCGCGGCCGATGCCGGCTCCCGTCCCGCTGATGAACGCCGTCTTCCCGTCAAGCCGCCCCATCGCACGCACCTCTCGTCCCTCGCCGCAGGATCGCGGCGCTTGCAGAGTAGGGACGGCGCCGCAGCCGTAACAAGGCCTCACCTGCGGTTTCGGCATCGCACCTGGGTATGCCTGGCATGGTCGGTGCGGCGTGTGCCTGGTTGTTCGCGCAGTTCCCCGCGCCCCCAGGGGTCTGCAACTGGCCCAGTTGCAGCCCCGCAGGGGCGCGGGGAACTGCGCGCCCAACCAGCTACGGTCCGCAGCCGAAGATCCGACAGAACCCCCCACCCCCTACCCCTCGACGGCGTCCGCCCCCGCCCGAAGGGCCAGCAGAGCGAGCAGGCAGGACGCCAGCGCAGCGATCCCGCACACGGTGAAGCCGAGGGCGTAGCCGTGCCCGAGAGCCTGCATCGCCAACGGCCCCGCCGCTCCCGGCGGCGACGCAGGCGGGACGGAGTTGACGGCCAACGGGCCGCCCGCCCCGGCCACCTGCCCCGCTGCTGCCTTCGCCGCAGCGGACAGCGGTGACGCGGCCAGCTTCGCGGTGAAATCGCTGGCCGCGCGGCTCAGCGCGACCGCTCCGATGACCGCGGGGCCGAGGGTGAACCCGAAGTCCCGCAGCAGGCTGGTCGACGCGCTGGCCATCCCGGCGAGGTGGACCGGGACGGTGTTGACCGCGGTCGCGGTGATCGAGGACACCGTCAGCGCGAAGCCGATGCCGACCAGGCCCAGCGGCAGCACCAGTGAGCCCAGCCCCCGGTCGTCCACCGACAGGTTGGCAGCCAGGAAGTCGCCACAGGCGATCAGGGCCAGGCCGACGCTGAGCAGCCAGCGGCCGTTGACCCGCTCCAGCAGTCGGGAGGTCAGCGGGGTCATCGCCAGGGTCATGCCGTTGAGCAGGATGAAGGCGACCGAGGAGCGCAGCGGGCTCTGGTGCTGGATCGGGCCCAGCCGGATGCTGGTCGCATAGGCGGTGCCCAGGAAGCTGAACATGCCGACCACGGCCACCACCGAGGCGACCGCGAAGGACCGGTTGCGGAACAGGTCCAGTCGCAGCAGCGGCGAGGCGGCCCGGCCCTCGGCGATCAGGAACAGCACGATGAACACGGCGGCGACGACGAAGGCGGCGATCACGGAGGTGCTGCCCCAGCCGTCGGTGGGTCCCTGGATCACCGCGTAGAGCAGCGCGAACAGGCCCACCCCGATGGTCAGTTGACCGCCGACGTCCAGCGAGCGGCCCTCCGGGGCGCTGGAGTCGTGGGCGAAGCGGAGGCTGACGGCGGTGCTGGCCGCGGCGATGAACGCCACCACGATGAAGGCCCAGCGCCAGGAGCCGTAGTTGCCGGTGATCCCGCCGAGGACCGGGGCTATGAATCCGCCGGTGGACAGCGAGGCCGCCCAGACGCTGATGCTGCGGGCCCGGTCCCGGTGGGTGCGGGTGCCTGCGGCGATCATCGCCAGCGAGGTGGGGAACAGCGCGGCGGCGCCCAGGCCGGCCAGGGCCTGGCCGACCCAGAGCAGGTGGACGCCGTGCGCCGTGGCGGCGACGATCTCACCGGCGACGATCAGCGCGGATCCGCCGACCAGCAGCCGCTTGCGGCCGAAGAGGTCGCCGAGGACGCCGAAGGTGAGCTCAAGCACGGTCACCGGGAGCAGGAAGGCGTCGGAGATCCAGGTGAGTTGGGAGCCGATGGGGTGGAGGTCCTCCTGGAACAGCCCGTTGAGGGTGGCCGGGATGGCCAGGGCGATCTGGGCCAGGCAGACGGCGAGGCAGCCGGCGAGCAGGGTGCCGAGGGCGAGCGACGGCGCTGGGTCGGTCGCGGTGTCCGGGTTCGCGGATCTGGGCGGTGTGGCGGAGGTTGGCATGCGTACTCCCGAATGGGTTCTGAATGTCTGGGTGATGACGGAGGATCAGTAGTTCGGCTGGGCCCCGACCAGGCGTCCTGGCCGGTAAGCGATGAAGGCGGCGCCGTCCAGGCCCAGCCGGTCGGCCGCGGACTGGAGCGCGGCGGCGGAGGTCTGCCCGTCCCAGTGGCCGGTGCTGACGCGGTGCTCCAGTGCGTGGATCGAGGCGACGATCTCGGCGGTGGTGAAGTTGCAGTGGCTCTGCCGGTCGACATAGGCCTGCCGCAGCAGCGCGCCGTCGCCGGCGGCCCGCACCCGCTGGGCGAAGGCGTTCTCCTGCTGCACCGGTACCAGCTGGTCGGAGATGGTGTGCACATCGAGCAGCGGGACGGCCAGGCCCTGCCCGGCGGTGGAGGTCTGCTCCAGGTGCCGGACGGCCTGCGGGTCGGCGTGGATGTCGGCGCCCCGGGTGAGCGCGGCGGTGTCGGCGTGCAGGTCGAGCCCGGCCTGCCGGTACAGCGTGCGCACCTCGGCTGCGTGCTCGGAGCCGCTGAGCAGCCTGGCGTAGTCGGTCCCGGCGGTGCCCGAGGTGTTGCCGCCGGCGGACTGCTCGATGGACCAGCGGCCGTTCTCGATGAAGGCCAGCAGGCCCTGGGCGAGCCAGACGTACTGCTGGGCCTCCTGCGCGGCGGGGTCGTCGGCGGCCGGCGGGTTGAGCCCGGGCGCCCAGTCGGAGAGGTTGAGGTAGGCGGCGGCGAGGGCGATCCTGGCCCGGCCCTGCGCGGTGGCCTGGGCGGCGGTGACGGCCGCGGTGAGCCGGCCGGCGGTGACGGCGGCGTCGGCCGGGCTGCTGAAGCCGGTCAGTTTGACCTGCTGTCCGGGCAGCAGCAGGGCGGCGATGGTGTACTCGGCCTGCAGCTGGTAGTCGTCCAGGTCCACGCCGCCCGCGACCAGTCCGCAGATCCCCACGGCGCCGTCCACCCGTCCGGCGCCGTCGCGGGCGATCCTGGCGTTGACCAGGCCGCCCATGGACTCGCCGACGGACAGCGTCCGGTCGGGACGGGCCACGGTGCGGCTGAAGGCGTCGAGGGTGGCGAACTGGTCGCGTTCCGCGCTGTTCAGGGCCCACCAGGAGCCCGACGGGTCGTAGGAGGAGCCGGCCAGGGCGTAGCCCTCGGCGAGCAGCTCCTGCTGGGAGGCGGTCGTCGGCGCGTCGGCGGCGACGGTCGGGCCGTACCCGTGGCTGAACAGCAGCAGGGTGCCGTTCCAGTGTGCGGGGACGTCGGCGATCCAGGTGGCGCCGTCGGCGAGGGTGCCGGTGCGGTGGCCCGCGGCGGGAGCGGTGCTGGTCACAGAACCGGCGGTGGCGGTGCCGGTGAGTGCGGCGCCGAGGAGGGCGATGGTCGCGCTGAGGGTGCAGGCGCGGGTCAGGAGGCGGTTGGGCATGGCGGGGCGCTCCGATCGGGTGGGGGAGATCGTGCGGGATCGCGGGAGTCCGCGATATGCCGTTGCGTGCCGTGAATGTAGGGCTGTTTTTTGACGACAGTCAATGGGATGCCCAATATTCCTGCGCCGGGACACAGCCAATCGGTCTACGCTGTGCCCGTGACCAGCGCAGCCAAGGGCAGGGCGGACAGCGATCCGGACGACGCGACCGAACCGGGCGCCGCCCCGCGCCCCCAGTCGCTGCTGCTGAGCTTCTTCGGCATCCATGTGCTCGGGCGGGGGATCGCGGTGTCCTCGGCGAGCATCATCGACATCCTGGGGCGGGTCGGCGTCGGCGAGGACGCCGTGCGGTCCACGCTCACCAGGATGGTCGGCCGCGATCTGCTGGACCGTCAGCGGGTGGGCCGCAAGGCCTACTTCGGCCTCACCGAGCGCTCGGACGCGGTGCTGAGGGACGGCCAACAGCGGGTCTGGCAGGCCGGGGTGGTGAACCAGGACTGGGACGGTACCTGGACCGTGGTCGGCTTCTCGCTCCCCGACGCCTGGCGCAGCGAGCGGCACGACCTGCGTTCGCGGCTGCTGTGGGGCGGGCTCGGTCCGCTGCAGAGCGGGATGTGGGCGGCGCCCGGACGGGTGGACGTGGCGGCGCTGGTGGCCGGGCTCGAACTGGAGGCGCACCTGAAGGTCTTCCAGGGCTGCGCGGTCGCGCCGACGGATGCTGGGACCATGGTCACCACCGCCTTCGACATCCCGGCGATAGCCCGGCGGCACGAGGCCTTCCTGGTCCGCTGGGGCAGTGCCGCCCCGGTCGCCGGCGGCGACCCGCTGGCCGCCCAACTGCTGCTGCACACCGACTGGCTGGACCTGGTGCGGCGCGATCCGCACCTGCCCGTGGAGTATCTGCCGGAGGAGTGGCCGGCCGTCCGCGCCGAGCGGGTCTTCCGCCGGCTGGCGCTGCGCTACGAGGAGCCGGCCCGGCTGCGGGCCGCCGAGATCCTCGACACTGTCGAGTGCGGACCGTAGGTGGCTGGTCGCGCAGTTCCCCGCGCCCCTGGAGAGTGCAACCGGCTCGCAGCGGGTCAGGTGCAGCTACCTGGGGGCGCGGGGAACTGCGCGACCAGCCAGGCACTTGCCGCAGCTGAAAACCCGACAGCAACCCCTACTCGGGCTCGGCGACCCTGCGCAGCAGCGCGCGCAGGGTTTCGCGCTCGGTCGGGTCCAGCGGTGCGAGGAGTTCGTCGGTGACCCGGCGGCTGCCCTTGTCGGTGTCGCGCAGCACGTCCCGACCGGCCTCGGTGAGGACAACGATCCGGCTTCGGCGGTCGCCCGGGGCGGGTTGCCGTTCGGCGAGGCCGAGCCGCTGCAGGTCGTCGACCAGGCTGACGATGGCGCTGGGGTCGTAGCCGAGGCGCTCGCTCAGCTCGCGCTGGAGCGCGCCGTCGACCGTGGCCAGGTAGCGCAGCAGCGCGTAGTGGCGCAGGCGCAGCCCGGACTCCTCGAGGGTCGCGTTGAACAGCCGGCCCGAGCGGAGCCCGAGCCGGTAGAGCAGATAGCCGGTGTCGGCGTTCAGGGTGCGCATCCAGGGTGTGTCGGGTTCGGTGCTGGCGATCTCGGGCTCCCCGGTGGGTCCTGTTGGTGTCGGTCTCCAGCATGTCGTATGTATAGGTTCTCAGCAACTATTGACGAGAACAATGATTGGTCCTAGCTTCGATCTCGCCCCGCCTCCCCACGAAGGGACACACCGACGTGTCGCACAACCCCACCGATCTGACCGGCAAGGTCGCCGTGGTCACCGGCAGCGGACGGGGCCTCGGCCTCGCCTACGCCGCCGCGCTGGCCCGGGCCGGAGCAGCCGTGGTCATCAACGACGTGGACCGGGAGACCGCCGAGCAGGCCGTCAAGACCATCACCGAGCAGGGCGGACAGGCCGTCGCCGAGACCGTCGCGGTCGGCACCGCCGAGGCCGCGGACCGGCTGGTGGCCCGCGCCGTGGACAGCTTCGGACGGCTGGACGTGATGGTCACCAACGCCGGAATCCTGCGGGACCGGGTGCTGTGGAAGATGACCGACGAGGACTTCGACGCCGTCGTCGGCGTCCATCTGCGCGGCACCTTCACCTGCGCCCGCGCCGCCGCCGTGCGGATGCGGGAACAGGGCGAGGGCGGCCGGCTGATCCTGGTCGGCTCCCCGGCCGGACAACGCGGCAACTTCGGGCAGACCAACTACGCCGCGGCCAAGGCCGGCATCGCCGCCATGGTGCGCACCTGGTCGATGGAGCTGAGCCGCTCCGCCATCACCGTCAACGCGATCGTCCCGGTCGCCGCCACCGCGATGACCGAGACCATCCCCGCCTTCGCCCCCTACGTCGAGGCGATGCGCGACGGCGAGCCGCTGCCGGACTTCCTGCGCAAGGGCGAGGGCTTCGGCACCCCCGAGGACTGCGCGGCGCTGATCCCCTTCCTCGCCTCGGCCGCGGCGGCGGACGTCACCGGGCAGTGCATCGGCATCGGCGGCGACCGGCTCGCGCTGTGGTCGCACCCCCAGGAGGCGGCCGTGGCCTTCGCCGACGGCGGCTGGACCCCCGAGACCATCGCCGCCGCCTGGCACAGCTCGGTCGGCAGCGCGCCGCAGACCGTCGGCATCCCCGCCCCCAAGCTGCCGGAGGCCTGAGATGGATGTCGACGCACTGGACGCCATCGACGTCCACACCCATGCCGAGGTCTCGTCCAAGGGCCACTCCTCGCTCAGCGAAGACCTGCACGATGCCTCCAGCGCCTACTTCGGTGTCGCGGGCGACCGCAAACCCACCCTCGAACAGCTGGCGGCCTACTACCGCGAGCGCCGGATGGCCGCGGTCGTCTTCACCGTCGACGCCGAACACGCCACCGGCACCGAGCCGGTGCCCAACGAGGAGGTCGCCGAGGCCGCCGCAGCCAACCCCGACGTGCTGATCCCGTTCGCGAGCATCGACCCGTTCCGGGGCCGGCCCGGGGTGCGTCAGGCCCGTCGGCTGGTCGAGGAGTACGGGGTGCGCGGCTTCAAGTTCCACCCCAACATCCAGGGCTTCTTCCCCAACGACCGGATGGCGTACGGGTTGTACGAGGTGATCGAGGAGACCGGCACGGTCGCCCTGTTCCACACCGGGCAGACCGGCATCGGCGCGGGCGTGCCCGGCGGCGCCGGCATCCGGCTGAAGTACTCCAACCCGCTGCATGTGGACGATGTGGCCGCCGACTTCCCGCAGCTGAAGATCATCCTGGCGCACCCCTCCTTCCCCTGGCAGGACGAGGCCCTGGCCGTGGCCACCCACAAGCCCGGCGTTCACATCGACCTGTCCGGCTGGTCGCCCAAGTACTTCCCGCCGCAGCTGGTGCAGTACGCCAACACCCTGCTCCAGGACAAGGTCCTGTTCGGCTCGGACTTCCCCGTGCTCACCCCGGACCGCTGGCTCGCCGACTTCGACAAGCTGCCGATCAAGGACTCGGTGCGGCCCAAGATCCTCAAGGACAACGCCGCACGACTGCTCGGGCTCGGCGGCTGAGCCGACATCGCCGCACACTGTCTGTGAGCCCTCAGAGAGCCGTCAGGAAAGGGATGCCATGCGCAACGAAGGGCTGGGATCCTGGCCCGCCCGCCGGGCCCGGAAGACCCCGCAGCACACCGCCCTGATCCACGGGGACGACCGCACCAGCTACGCCGAACTTCACGTCCGCACCAACCGCCTCGCCCACGTCCTGCGCGCGGCGGGGATCGAGCGCGGCGACCGGGTCGCCTACCTGGGCCCCAACCACCCCTCCTACCTGGAGACCCTCTTCGCCGCCGGACTGCTGGGCGCGGTCTTCGTCCCGCTCAACACCCGGCTCTCCGGGCCCGAACTCGCCTACCAGCTCCAGGACTCCGGAGCGAAGGCCCTGGTCCGAGCCCCCGGGCTGCCCGAACCGGCGCCGACTCCCGTCCGCATCGAACTGGGTCCCGAGTACGAGAAGCTGATGGCTGAGGCGCCAGCCGTGGAGCAGCTGATCGACGAACCCGTCGGTCTGGACGACCTCTGCATCATCATGTACACCTCGGGGACCACCGGCCGCCCCAAGGGCGCCATGCTCACCCATGGCAACCTCACCTGGAACGCCGTCAACGTCCTGATCGACCACGACCTGCTCGCGGACGAGGTGGCGCTGGTCTCCGCGCCGCTGTTCCACACCGCCGGGCTCAATATGCTCACCCTGCCGGTGCTGCTCAAGGGCGGCAGCTGCGTCCTGGTCGAGTCCTTCGACCCGGCCGGCACGCTGGAGCTGGTGCAGCGCCACCGGGTCAGCTTCATGTTCGGGGTACCGACCATGTTCGAGCAGGTCGCCCGCCATCCGAACTGGGCCGCCGCCGACCTGTCCTCGCTGCGCCTGCTCACCTGCGGCGGCTCCCCGGTCCCCACCTCGCTGATAGCCGCCTACCAGGAACGCGGACTGACGTTCTGTCAGGGCTACGGCATGACCGAGGCGTCGCCCGGGGTCCTCTTCCTGGACGCCGAACACGCCCTGGCCAAGGCGGGATCGGCCGGAGTGCAGCACTTCTTCAGCGACGTACGGGTCGTCGGACCCGGTCTGGGGCCCGTGGCCCCGGGTGAGACCGGCGAGGTGCTGGTGCGCGGCCCGCATGTGATGGCCGGCTACTGGGGGCTCCCCGAGGAGACCCGGGAGGCGTTCGCCGACGGCTGGTTCCGCAGCGGGGACGCCGCCCGGGTGGACGAGGACGGCTATGTCACCATCGTCGACCGGATCAAGGACATGATCATCTCGGGCGGGGAGAACATCTACCCCGCCGAGGTCGAGGACGCCCTGATGGGCCACCCCGGCATCGCCGAGTGCGCCGTCGTCGGCGTCCCCGACGCCACCTGGGGCGAGGTCGGCCGAGCCATCGTGGTGGCCCGCCCCGGCGTACTGCTCGACCCCGACGAGGTGCTGTCCTCGCTGGCCGGACGGCTGGCCCGGTACAAGATCCCGAAGTCCCTGACGGTGGTGGACATCCTGCCCCGTACCGCCTCCGGAAAGTTGCTCAAGTCCGTTCTCCGCAAAAGCCTCTGACCCTCCCTCACATCTGATTCACCGAAAGCGAGCAAAACCGTGACCAGCACCAACACCATCTCCGTCGACGGCCTGGACGAACTCAGGAAGCTGTCCGGCAGCGACCTCGGCACCAGCTCCTGGATCGAGATCACCCAGGACCGGGTCAACACCTTCGCCGACGCCACCGGCGACCACCAGTGGATCCATGTGGACGTCGAGAAGGCTGCCGCTGGCCCCTTCGGCGCGCCCATCGCCCACGGCTACCTGACCCTCTCCCTCTTCGTCCCGCTGTTCACCGAGCTGCTGGACGTGCAGGGGGTGACCACCAAGGTCAACTACGGCCTCAACAAGGTCCGCTTCCCCTCGCCGGTCCCGGTCGGCTCCAGGATCAGGCTCACCGCCCGGCTGGCGTCGGTGGAGGACGTCGCCGGGGGAGTGCAGGTCACCGTGGACGGCACGATCGAGATCGAGGGCGGCGCCAAGCCCGCAGCCGTGCTGCAGAGCGTGTCCCGCTTCTACGCCTGACGCACTTGTCCGACTGCTACACCTGCACGGCGGCGAAACGGCCCGCGATCCGGAGGTCCGCCTCGATCCGCGCGGCCGTCTCGCGCAGCGCGGGCAGCACGTCGGCCCGGGTCTGCTCCGGGCTGTGCCGACGCGAGTGCATCGCGGCGTTGACGGCCGCGACGGTGCGGCCCTCGCGGTCGCGGACCGGAACGGCGATGGAGCGCAGGCCCTCCTCCAGTTCATCGCTGACCATGGCGTAGCCCTCTGCGGCCACCCGGTCCAGCTGGGCGGCCAGTTCGGCGCGGTCGGTGACGGTGTGGGGGGTGAGTGGACGCAACTCCTCGGCGGCCAGCAAAGCGGCGCGCTGCTCGGCCGGCAGGCCGGCCAGCAGCACCCGGCCCATTCCGGTCGCATAGGCGGGCAACCGGGTGCCGACAGCGATCCGCACCGCGAGAATCCGCTCGCTGGCGGCGCGCGCGGTGTAGCGGATGTCGGCGCCGTCGAGCACCGCCATCGAGGCGGAGTCGTGCAGCCGGGCGCAGAGGTCGCGCAGGTGGGGCTGGGCGAGTTGAGGCAGGGTCAGCCGGGAGAGCGGGGCGAAGCCCAGGTCGAGCACGCGCGGCGTGATGCCGAACTCCCGTCCCTCCTGGGCGATGTAGCCGAGGTGGGCCAGGGTGATCAGGGCTCGGCGGGCGGTGGCCCGGGGCAGGCCGGTGGCCTGGGCGACGGCGCTGAGGGTGAGCGAGGAGCGTCCGGCGTCGAACGCGGTGAGCACCGCGAGCCCGCGGGCCAGCGACTCGACGAAGTCGGCGCCCGCCTCGTGCTTGGCGTCCGCGGTCCAGGCAGCCGTGGCCCGTCCGGCCCCGGTCCCTTTCTCAGTTGCGGTCGCGGAGGCCGCGTCGCGTGCCAGCTCCTGCTCCATCGCCCTGGTCGCGGCCAGCAGATCGGGCAGCAGGGCCGCGCGCAGGTCCTCGGCGCTGTGCCTGCTGGTGTGGCTCACCACGCTCACCGCAAACACCTGACGTCCGCTCACATCCCGTACCGGGGCGGCCAGGGCGACCAGTCCAGGCTCGATCAGTTGGTCGTCCACGGACCAGCCGTCGCGCCCGGCCTGCTCCGTCCGCTGCTCGAACGAGCGCGGGTCGGCGGCGGGCGGACGCGGCGGCAGGACCGGCCAGTCGTGCGGCTCGTACCCGGGCCGGCCCCGGTCGGCGGCGAAGAGCGGGCCCGGGGCGGTGCGGTCGGCCGGCAGCAGGTCCCCGATCCGGAAGCTGAGCGACAGCGAGCGGCGTCGGGTCGCCTGGTGCACGAAGCGGATGCCGTCGCGGTCCGGCACGGCGATGGACACCGACTCGTCCAGCGCGTCGGCCAGCCGGTCCGCGTGCGGTCCGAGCAGGTCCGGCAGCCGTACCGCGAGCAGGTAGGCGTTGCCCAGCTCCATCAGCGGCGGGGCGAGAGTGACCGTGCGGCCCTCGGTGCGGACGTAGCCGATCCGGGCGAGGGTCGCCACGATCCGGTCCACGGTGGAGCGGGCCAGCCCGGTGGTCCGGGACAGCTCGCCCAGGCTGCGGCGGCCGCCCGGGGCGGCGGTGAGTTCCCGCAGTACCGCGATGCCGCGGATCAGCGGGCCGACGGCTTCGGGGGGCGGGGGCAGCGGAGGCATGGATTCCTCGGGTGTTGACAGGGTCGCCGGGTCTGCGCAGACTGCGGGTACGGCATTTACGAACAATAGTTCACCAGGCGAACGCCGGGTGTCAATGATGACAGATCTGTCGAAGGACGAGGATGGACAAGGTCCAGCAGAGCGCCGATGACGCGGTGCGTGACATCCCCGAGGGTGCCTCCCTCGCCGTCGGGGGCTTCGGGCTCGGCGGAGTCCCGCAGATCCTGATCCAGGCCCTGCGCCGCCGCGGGGTGGGCGGCCTCCGGGTGGTGTCCAACAACTGCGGAGTGGAGGGCAGCGGTCTCGGCACCCTGCTCGACGACGCCCGGATCGCCCGCGCCACCTGCTCGTACATCGGCGCCAACAAGGAGTTCGCGCGCCAGTACCTGGGCGGCGAGATCGAGGTCGAGCTGGTGCCGCAGGGCACCCTGGCGGAACGGCTGCGGGCCGGCGGCTGCGGCATCCCCGCCTTCTACACCCCGGCCGGCGTCGGTACCCAGGTCGCCGAGGGCGGTATGCCGCTGCGCTACCGGCCGGACGGCGGCATCGCGCTGGCCTCGCCGCCCAAGGAGGTGCGCCGCCTGGGTGAGGACGACCGCGAGTACGTGCTGGAGCACGGCATCACCACCGACTTCGCCCTGGTCCGCGCCGCGAAGGGGGACCGGCGCGGCAACCTGGTCTTCAACAAGGCCGCGCGCAACTTCAACCCGCTGGCCGCGATGGCCGGCCGGATCGCCATCGCCGAGGTCGAGGAGCTGGTCGAACCGGGCGAGCTCGACCCGGACGCGATCCATCTGCCCGGGGTGTTCGTCCAGCGGGTGGTGGTGCTCAGCCCCGAGCAGGCCGCCGACAAGGGCGTGGAGAACCGGACGACCACGGCAGCGGCCGGGGAAGCGGAGGTGTCGGCGCGATGAGCTGGACCAGGAACGAGATGGCGGCCCGGGCCGCCGCCGAGCTGACCGACGGCAGCTATGTGAACCTCGGCATCGGGCTGCCCACCCTCATCCCCGGCTTCCTTCCGCCCGGGGTGGACGTGGTGCTCCAGTCCGAGAACGGCATCCTCGGCACCGGGCCGTACCCCTACGAGGACGAGGTCGACCCCGACCTCATCAACGCGGGCAAGGAGACGGTGACCGTCCGGCCCGGCGCGTCCTTCTTCGACTCCGCGCTGTCCTTCGGCATGATCCGCGGCGGTCACATCGACATCGCCGTCCTGGGCGCCATGCAGGTCTCCGCACGCGGCGACCTCGCCAACTGGGCCGTGCCCGGACGCATGGTCAAGGGCATGGGCGGGGCGATGGACCTGGTCCACGGCACCCGCCGGGTGGTCGTGCTGACCGAGCACACCGCCAAGGACGGCTCGCCCAAGCTCGTCGCCGACTGCACCCTGCCGCTGACCGGCCGTGCCTGCGTGCACCGGGTGATCACTGACCTGGGCGTGCTGGACACCGGCCCCGAGGGCTTCGTCCTGGTCGAGACCGCCCCCGGGATCACCGCCGCCGAGATCTGCGCCCGCACCGCCGCCCCCGTGACCGTCCCGGAGGGAGTCCGATGAGCCCCACCCAGACCCTGACCCAGCACGACATCGACCGCGAGATCGCCGCCGCCCGGAAGGCCTACGAGGCCGAGGGCGTGCTGCGGCACCACCCCGCGCGCGACTACCCCCCGTACCGCAGCAGCACCCTGCGGCACCCCACCCAGGCCCTGGTCAGCCTGCTCGACCCGGAGGCCGCGGAGCTGCGCGGGCCGGTCTTCGGCGCCACCGACGTCACCGAGCTCGACGCCGACCTGACCCGGCAGCACCAGGGCGAGCCGCTGGGGGAGCGGATCACCGTCACCGGCCGGGTCCTGGACCGGGCCGGACGCCCCGTCGCCGGCCAGCTCGTGGAGATCTGGCAGGCCAACGCCTCGGGCCGCTACGCGCACCAGCGCGACCAGCACCCGGCCCCGCTGGACCCCAACTTCACCGGCTCCGGACGCTGCCTCACCGCCGCCGACGGCAGCTACTCCTTCACCACCGTCAAACCGGGCCCCTACCCCTGGCGCAACCACGACAACGCCTGGCGGCCCGCGCACATCCACTTCTCGCTCTTCGGCACCGCCTTCACCCAGCGGCTGGTCACACAGATGTACTTCCCCGGCGACCCGCTCTTCCCCTACGACCCCATCCTGCAGTCGGTCACCGACAGCGCGGCCCGCGAGCGGCTGGTCGCCGCCTACGAGCACGACCTGTCGCGGTCCGAGTGGTCGCTCGGCTACCGCTGGGACATCGTCCTGGACGGCCCGGCCGCCACCCTGACGGAGGACGAGCACTGATGACCCAGTACCTCCCCACCCAGCACCGCCCCACCCCGCTGCTGCCCACCCCGGCACAGACGATCGGCCCGTTCTTCGGCTACGCGCTGCCGCACCCGGCCGGCGGCGACATCGCCCCGCTCGGCCACCCCGACGCCGTCACCGTGCACGGCACGGTGCTGGACGGTGCCGGGCAGCCGGTGCCCGACGCCGTCGTCGAGACCTGGCAGGCCGCCCTGGACGGCGGCCTCGACGGCGCGCCGGGATCGCTGCCCCGCAACCCCGTCGACGGCGGGACCCGACCCCGCAACGGCGTCGACTTCACCGGCTTCGGCCGGGCCGCCACCGACGCCGCCGGGCACTGGGCGGTGCGCACCCTGCCCCCGCCGGCGGACCGCCCCTACCTCGCGGTCTGCGTCTTCGCCCGCGGTCTGACGCACCATCTGTTCACCCGCGCCTACCTGACCGATCCTGGGCCGGGGGACGTGCTGCTGGACGGGCTGGACGCGGCACGCCGTGAGACGCTGATCACCCGTCCGCAGCCGGACGGCACGCACCGGTTCGACATCCGCCTGCAGGGGGAGAAGGAGACGGTCTTCCTTGAGTTCCCCGAACAGTGAGGACATGGGCCTGCTGTCTCCGGTCAGCGCGGGCAGCGACGCCGAGTCCGCGACCGGCGACCGCGCCTTCCTCCAGGCCATGCTGGACGCCGAAGCGGCACTGACCCGCGCCCAGGCCACGGTCGGCCTCGCCCCGGCCCCCGCCGCCCGCGCTGTGACGGAGGCCGCCCGCGCCGAGCGGTTCGACCCGCGCTCGCTGGCGCTGCGGGCCCGCGCGGGCGGCAACCCGGTGATCCCGCTGGTGGCCGATCTCGCCGCAGCCGTGCCGGAGGACGCAGCGCCCTATGTCCACCGTGGTGCGACCAGCCAGGACATCATGGACACCGCGATGATGCTGGTCGCCACCCGCACCGTTGCCCCGCTGCTCGACGACCTGGCCCGCACCGCCGACGCCCTGGCCGCTCTCGCCGCCGAGCACCGCTTGACCCCCATGCCTGGACGTACGCTCACCCAGCACGCCGTGCCCACGACCTTCGGCCTGAAGGCCGCCGGCTGGCGGGCGCTGGTGCTCGACGCGCACACCAGGCTCTCCGCCGTACGCTGCTCGCTCCCGGCCCAACTCGGCGGAGCAGCAGGGACCTTGGCGGCCTTCCACGCCTACGCCGAGGCGTCGGAGGCGTCGGAACTGCACCGGGAGCCGCAGGCCGGGGATCTCGGCCTGCGGCTGGTCGCCGCCTTCGCGGACGAACTGGGTCTGGCCGAACCGCAGTTGCCCTGGCATGTGCTGCGCACCCCGGTCGCCGACCTGGGCGCCGCCCTGGCTTTCACCGCCGGCGCGCTGGGCAAGCTCGCCGCCGACGTGCTGGTGCTCTCCCGGACCGAGATCGGCGAGTTGGCCGAAGGCGCGGGCGGCGGCTCCTCGGCCATGCCGCACAAGAGCAACCCGGTCCGGGCCACCCTGATCGCGGCCGCCGCCCGCCAGGTCCCGGCCCTGGCCTCGGTCCTCTTCGGCTCCATGGCGGCCGAGGACGAGCGCCCCGCCGGTGCCTGGCACGCCGAGTGGCAACCGCTGCGGGATGCGCTCCGGCTCACCGGTGGCGCGGCCCGCGACGCGGCCGAGCTGGTCGCAGGGCTCAGGGTCGAGAGCCATCGGATGTGGAGCCATCTGGCCCTGACCGACGGCCTGTTGGTCTCAGAGCGGTTGAACGCCGTGCTCGCCCCGCTGCTCGGCCGGGACCGGGCCCGCACTCTCCTGGTGGCGGCCTCCGGCCGGGCGGCGGAGCTGGGCATCCCGCTGGAGGAGGCGCTGCGGGAACTGCTGGACGAGTCCGATGTGCCGCTCCCCGGCGGGCAGTTGCCGAAGGAACTCCTCCCGCCCGCCCGGCTCCGGGCCCTCACCGACCCCACCGCCTACCTGGGCTCGGCGCTCGCCCTCACCGACCGCGCCCTGCGTCGTGATCCCCTCCACACCAAGCCTGCTGACGAACCATCAACTCAGGATCCGCGATGACCACCCCGCTCCCGCACCACCGCTCCGACGGCACGTCCGGCGCGCCAGCGCTGCTGCTCGGCCCGTCCCTCGGCACCAGCCTCGCCCTCTGGGACGCCCAGGCGGACGCCCTGGCCCGTGACTTCCATGTGGTCCGCTGGGACCTGCCGGGCCACGGCGGCTCCTCCGCCGACCTGATCACCGCCGGTGCCACCGTGGCCGACCTGGGCCGCCTGGTCCTCGACCTCGCCGACGCCCTCGGCCTGGACCGCTTCGCCTACGCCGGGGTCTCCCTCGGCGGCGCGGTCGGCAGCTGGCTCGCCGCCGAGCACCCCGAGCGGATCGCCGGCCTCGCCCTGATCTGCACCTCCGCGGACTTCGGCGGCGCCGAACCCTGGCGCGAACGGGCGGCCTTCGTCCGGGCCAAGGGCGACCAGGCCATGGCGGAACTGGCCGACTCCGCCCCGGCCCGCTGGTTCACCGACGGATTCGAAGCGCCCGACCGGATGATCCAGGACCAGCGCACCGCTGACCCGGCTGCCTACGCCGCCTGCTGCGATGCCCTCGCCGCCTTCGACCTGCGCGATTCGCTCGCCCGGATCACGGCCCCCACCCTGGTGCTGGCCGGACGCGAGGACCGGGCGACACCCCCGCCCCACGCCCGCGAACTCGCCGACGGCATCGCCGGATCGACGCTGCTGGAGCTCCCCGGCGCGGCCCATCTGGCCCCGGTCGAGCAGCCCCGCGCCGTCCTGGACGCGCTCCGCACCCACCTGCTGAGGGACCGTCACACCGCCGGCATGACCGTCCGCCGCGCCGTCCTCGGGGACGAGCACGTGGACCGGGCGGTGGCCCGGACCACCCCCTTCACCGCCGACTTCCAGGAATTCATCACCCGCTACGCCTGGGGCGAGATCTGGACCAGGCCCGGTCTCGACCGCCGCACCCGCAGCTGCATCACCCTCACCGCCCTGGTCGCCGGCGGCCACCACAACGAACTCGCCATGCACGTCAGGGCGGCGTTGCGGAACGGACTCACCCCGGACGAGATCAAGGAAGTCCTGCTCCAGTCCGCCGTCTACTGCGGCGTCCCCGCGGCGAACTCCGCCTTCGCCATCGCCGATGCCGTGCTCCAGGAAGAGGCCAGCGCATGACCGCCCCGACTGCCGCCCCCGCTCCGGCCCGCACCACCGTCGGCATCGTCGGAGCCGGCCCCGCCGGACTGCTGCTCGCCCGCCTGCTGCACGCCGCCGGCATCGACTGCGTCGTCCTGGAGAGCCGCGACCGTGCCTATGTCGAGCAGCGCCAGCGCGCCGGAATCCTCGAACAGGGCACGGTGGACACGCTGCGCGAATCCGGCGCCGCCGAGCGACTGGACCGCGAGGGCCTGCCGCACGACGGCATCGAGCTGCGCTTCGACGGCCGCGCGCACCGGATCGACTTCCCGGCCCTCACCGGCGGCCGCCGGGTCTGGGTCTACGCCCAGACCGAGGTCGTCAAGGATCTGGTCGCGCTCCAACTCGCCGACGGTGCACCGCTGCTGTTCGAGGCCCAGGTCACCGGCGTCACGGGCGCGGACTCGTCGACACCCACCATCCACTACACCCACCAGGGCGTCGATCACACCCTGGTCTGCGACTACGTGGTCGGCTGCGACGGCTTCCACGGCGTGGTCCGCGAGGCGATACCCGCCGAGTCCAGGCAGACGTTCGAGCGCACCTACCCGTACTCCTGGCTGGGCATCCTGGCCGACGTGCCGCCGTCCAGCGACGAGTTGGTCTACGCCCACTCCCCGCGCGGCTTCGCCCTGCTGAGCATGCGGTCGTCCACCGTCAGCCGGCTCTACCTCCAGGTTCCCAACGGCACCGACCCGGCCGACTGGTCCGACGACCGCATCTGGGACGAACTCGACGCCCGCTTCGCCCTCGCCGACGGCGACTGGAAACTCGCCCGAGGCCCGATCACCGCCAAGTCCGTCCTGCCCATGCGCAGTTCGGTCACCGAACCGATGTGCCACGGCCGCCTCTTCCTGGCCGGCGACGCCGCCCACATCGTCCCCCCGACCGGCGCCAAGGGCCTCAACCTCGCCGCCGCCGACGTCACCGTCCTCGCCCGGGCCTTCACCGCCCTGCACCGCACCGGCTCCACCCAGCTCCTGGACGCCTATTCCGCCACCTGCCTCAACCGCGTCTGGCGCGCCGAGCACTTCTCCTACTTCATGACCACCACCCTGCACACCGACCCCTCCCAGTCCCCCTTCGACACCCGCCTCCAACTCTCCCAACTCGACCGCATCGCCACCTCTCCCCACGCGGCCGCCGAACTGGCGGCCAACTACGCGGGCCTCCCGCTGACCTGAAGCACGCGCGTCAGGGCGGGTGTGATGACAATGACGCCGTGGAGCCGACAAGTCGCATCATCGTCGCTTTGGACTGTGCGACATCCCGTGAGTTCCCCTGAGCCCCGGAGGGAGTCCGGCCTGCTGGCCAGGGGATCTCTGTGGTCTTCGGCTGCAAGTGGACCGGTGAAGAATCTTCAGGATTAATGAAGTAGTCTCAGCTTTCACGATGGTTCCACGTTCTGGGTGAAGCTGAGGGGGCTCGGGTTGGGGCTGGCTGCTGTACGGGATCTGCGCGAGCTCCGGGTGCCGGCGTCTGCGGAGGAGTTGGAAGCCTTCGAGACCGACGTGCTCGCGGGGTTCGTGCTGGCGCGGGCGTCGGCTGGGCTGACGGACGGCACCATCCGGGGCGATGTCGGGCACCTGGACCAGATGCGGACGTGGTTCGGCCGCCCGCTGTGGGACATGGAGCCGACCGACGCGGACGCCTACTTCGGGCGGGTGCTGCGGGGCTCGCCCAGCGGCACCCGACTGGCCCGCTCGCAGGCCCTGAGCACGTACTTCATGTTCCTGGAGCTGCGGCACAAGGTCGAGATCCACCAGCTGACTGGGCGCGTGGTCGAGTGCCCGATCGACGAGATGAACCGTCCGCGCGGTTCGAAGGACGCCCAGCTGCGGATCCCGCCGTCTGGCGCGGAGGTCGGGCAGCTGTTCGCTGGCTGGGGTGGTGAGTTGGCGACCTGCCGCAAGTTCGCCCCGACCGCCCGGAACTACACCGCCTCGAAGCTGATGTCGCAGGTCGGGCTGCGGGTGAACGAGGCGTGCAGGCTCGACCTGGACGACATCAAGTGGGATCTGGGCCGGTTCGGCAAGCTCCACGTTCGCTACGGCAAGGGCGGCCGGGGGTCGGGGCCGCGCGAGCGGATGGTTCCGCTGATCAACGGTGCCGACCGGACCCTGCGGTGGTTCATCGAGGACGTGTGGGGCCAGTTCGACGACGACCACTTGCGCCCCGGCGCCCCGCTGTTCCCCTCCGAGCGCAGGAACGCCGACGGCTCCTCTCGCCGGGTCGGCGACGACGCCCTCCGCGACGGCCTGAAAGCCGCAACGAAGGCTCATCTCCCTTTCTGGGGCGACAAGTTGACGCCGCACGTTCTCCGGCACTTCTGCGCGTCGGAGCTCTATCACGGCGGCCTGGACCTGGTGGCAATTCAGGCGGTTCTAGGACATTCCTGGATCGCCACGACCATGCGCTACGTGCATGTCCAGCAGACCCGGGTCGAGGATGCCTGGGTTGCCGGGCAGCACCGGGCCGCGAAGCGACTGGAGGGACTCCTGGTATGAAGTGGAACCTGCGGCTGACCGCCGCGAGCAAGGGCATCTGGAAGGCGTCCGAGCTGCAGCGGAGCCTGGCCGAGCACGGCCTGGTGATCTCGGCGGGCAAGATGTCCGGGCTGTGGTCCGGGCAGCCGGGCTCCCTCAAGCTGGAGGACCTGGACGTGATCTGCGTCGTCCTCGGCTGCGAGATCGGCGACCTGCTGATCCCCGAGCCCGGCAACGTCGTCCGCCCCGGACAGCAGGAGACCGGCCGCGCAGCCGTCGGCGCCTCCGCGCCGACAGTGGTGCCCAAGCGTCGGGACGGCCGCTCGCTGCCGCCGCAGTGAGCCGGTATCCGAAGGGGTACCGCAAGCCCACCGATTCCTGCAACAGCTGCCTGGCCTGGGGCGACTTCCACGGACGGCTCTGCCCGACCTGCTACATGTTCGGCCGCAGCCACGAGGCCGCCGACTGCTCAGGATGCGGCCGCAACCAGCCGCTGAAGTGGCGCTACTGCCGGCTCTGCTGGCGCCAGGCCAGCCTCAGCACGACCGTCGGCACCGGTCGAGACGGCGCCGACGCAGACGTGCGGGATCGTCTCGCCGCCGTCCGGCACCACCAACTCTTCTTCGTCGCGCGGCCCTTCCACCGGGGAACAGCCCCGACCGCGCCGCCAAGCGGCCGTCCACGGGGAGCCCCGCGCAAGCCTCCGCCGACACCGTGCCGGCGGCCGGACACGGCATCGATCCAGCTACCGCTGTTCGGACAGGTCCCAAGGGACTTCGGCCGGCTCGACCCGGCCACCGCCGCCCTCGCCAGCCCATGGTTCGCCTGGGCGAAGTACCTGGCCCACGAGCTCGCCGAGGCCCACGGCTGGTCGCGCAACATCCGCTTCGGCGTCAACCGCGGCCTGGCCGTCGTGCTCACGGGCTATGTCGCGGGCGACGCCATCAAGCACAGTGAGATATTCGCCCCGCTCAGGGCCCTGGACCTGCGGGTCGGACACACCGTCACAGTGCTGAAGGAGATGGGGGTCTTCCTCGACGACCGTGAGCCCTCCTTCGAGCGCTGGCTCGTCGAGCGCCTGCAGGGACTCGCCCCCGGGATCCGAGCGGAGGCCGAGCGCTGGACCCGGGTCCTGCGTGAGGGCGGTCCCCGCAGCATTCCCCGGCAGCAGAGCACGGTCTGGCTCTACCTCAACCGGGTCCGTCCCGCGCTGTTGGAATGGTCGCAGCGCTACGACTACCTGCGGGAGGTGACTCGCGACGACGTCGTCGCCCACGTGAAGACGCTGCACGGTCACCACCGCCGCGAGCGTCTCGTGGCCTTGAGGTCGCTGTTCGCCTGGGCGAAGCGGTCGGGCCTGGTCTTCCGCAACCCGACCAGCCGGATCAAGGTCGGCCAGTACGAGTACGGCGTGCTCCAACCGCTCGACTCCGGGCAGGTCGACCGAGCTGTCGCCGCCGTCCGCACACCGGCCGAGCGCCTCATCTTCGTCCTCGCCGCAGTGCACGCCGCCCGGGTCGCCCAGATCGCCACCCTGACCCTCAACGACGTGGACCTCGGCAACCGCCGGCTGAGCATCGCGGGACGCGTCCGCCCCCTCGACGAGCTGACCCTTCACCTGCTGCTGAGCTGGCTGGAACACCGCCGGACGCTGTGGCCGAACACCGCGAACCTCCACCTGCTGGTCAACAGCAAGACCGCGATGGGCACCGGCCGCGTCAGCAACTTCTGGATCGGCACGAGCATGCGGGGACAGGACGCGACCCTGGAGAGGCTCCGCGTCGACCGGCAGCTCGAAGAAGCGCTCGTCCAGGGCCCTGACCCACTCCACCTCGCCGAGGTCTTCGGTCTCGATGAGAAGACCGCCATGCGCTATGCCGACTCCGCACGAGCTCTGCTGGAGCAGGCCGCTGAACAGCTACTTCAAGGAAACCCGCTCGACCGGGACGTGCAGCGAAGGCAATCATGAGCGAGTGAAGTCGCCCGAAGCAGCAGCAACCGCCCTCCAGGACCAGGCCGCCCTCTGGAGCATGGGAGAGATCCGTGCGATCGACGTCGTCGACGCCGCCTGCGATGCTCTCGTCGCCGGCCTCGACACCCCCGGCCTTCGAGTCCTCGCCGCCTGCACACGCGCCGAGGCGGATTACGACGTCCACGAGCTGCTGCCCCCGGCACTCGACGAACTCGGCCTGGTTTTCCATCCGATCGCCAGCGACGCGGGCCAAGAGGCCGCCGCCCGAGCACTCGCACGCCGCATGCTCGCCGGCGACCTGACACTTCGGGAATTCACTTTCCGGATCCACCAGCGCTACGGACACCAGTTGCCCCTGACCGAACGGCTCGCAGAACTCGATGACGAGTACGACACCCTCGAATACGGCAACCGAACCGTGGATCAGGTGGATACCGAGGTCACAGCCGAAGCCCGCCGCCTCGCAGCCCACCCCCACGTTCCCGCCGAACCCACGGACACACTCAGCTGACGCATACGGCACGACCCCCGGGTTCCCGCTGAGCAGGCTTCAGTTTTCATGAACCCACGGGCCTCTTGGGGGTCCGGTAGGAACGGACCAGAAAACCGGTCCTGCTGTCAAAACTTTTGACGGGCCGTGATCTTATGTCTCCACGGCTGCAGCAGCGGCCTGCTCGTCGTGCTCGCGCAGCATGCGCATGACGGTCGCGGGGGCTGGGTGCTGGCCCTTCTTCTTGCCGGTGGTGATGACGAGCCGCTTGGCCATATCGCGCAGGCTCATCTCCTGGTCGCGCAGATGCAGGGCCATGGACAGCATGTCGTCGTCGGTGACGCCGGCGCCGCCGATGGTCTTGCCGCGCTTGCGGGCGGACTCGTGGCCTTCGAGGGTGCGGTCGCGGATGTACTCGCGTTCCATGCCGGACATGGCGGCCAACGCGGTGAACACGATGCCGGAGGGGTCGTGCGAGCCCTTCAGCTCCCCGGTGAGGAACTCCAGGCCGATGTCGCGCGCCTTCAGCTCCTCAGCGAGCATTGCGAGTTCGATGCCGCGGCTGAGCCGTTTGTGTTCGTGGACGACGAGGGTGACGGCGACGCCGGAGGAGCGGATCTCCCCGGCGAGCTTGACGGCGGCCTCCAACTCGGGGCGCTTGGTGGCGCGGGTCGAGATCTTCTCCGAGTAGACCCGGGTCACCCCGGACTCGCCGAGGGAGTCCAGTTGCGCGTCCAAGGACTGGCGCGCGGTCGAGGCGCGTGCGTACCCGAGGCGGACATGGCCGACCGGCGTGGCGCCGGCGCTCACGGGCCCGGGCAGCTCAGTCCACACCGCACCGGGCTTGCGCACGGCGGGGGTCGCCACGTTCAGGGCCTTGGCAAGTTGGGGCACGAGCCGGAACCGGGCGGTGTGGTACTGGATGGCCACCTTGTTCTTGCCGGTCCGGCACGGGGAGCCCGCACGGGCTGAGCAGGTGACCGCCTATGAAACACCTTCATCGCCCTGGCATGCCACCTCCCCGGCGTAGTCGGTGTATCGCGGGGCAAGCCAACGGAACAATAAGTTGATCTTGAGCTCCGGTGGACTGCTCAGCTCTCCGACTCATCCTCGGCGAGGATGCGGTAGACGGTGGCACCGAAGGGTGTCGACCGTCCCCACGCCCCTGGCGGTCGTCGCGGGCGTTTACGTGGTCGGCTATGCAAGTGGTCGGCGCACCCCAAAGCGAGCCGAGGTGGACTGTCTTCGCAAATACTTGGCTAGCCACACAATTGCTGTTACCTTGATTATGTGGCCAGCCACGCTTTTGGTGGCAGAAGGGAATGGAGTCATCATGAAAGCAATCGTTTTCGACCAGTTCGGCGGCCCGGACGTGCTGCACGAGGCGGACATCGAGGTGCCGCAGCCCGGCCCCGGCCAGGTCCGGGTCCGCGTGAAGGCCGCCGGGCTGAACGCGGTGGACGGCAAGATTCGTTCCGGGATGATGGAGGCCGTCCGCCCGACGGCTCTGCCCGCCGTCCCCGGCGGCGAGCTCGCCGGCGTAGTCGACGCCCTGGGCGAGGGCGTGAGCGACGTACAAGTCGGCGATGAGGTGCTCGGCTGGTCGGACACCGGCTCGTACAGCCAGTACGCGCTGGCCACCGCCGTGGCCGCCAAGCCCGCCGGCCTCGACTGGCAGCACGCGGTCGCGCTGCCGGTGGCCACCGAGACGGCAGAGCGGGTCCTGAACCTGCTAGGGGTCGCCGCCGGGGAGACCGTGCTGATGCACGGCGCGTCCGGAGCGGTCGGCACGGTGGCGGTCCAGCTCGCCACGGCCCGCGGAGCACGCGTGATCGCCACCGCGGGCCCCTCCAACCAGGACTACCTCACCTCGCTCGGCGCCACCGCGACCGTGTACGGCGAGGGCCTGGTCGAGCGCGTGCAGGCGCTGGCCCCCGACGGCGTCGACGCGGTGTTCGACCTGGCCGGGAAGGGCGCCCTTCAGGACTCCATCACCCTGCGCGGCGGCACCGACCGCATCGTCACCATCGCCGACTTCGGCGCACAGCAGCTGGGCATCACATTCTCCCAGGGGGCCCAGGAACGCTCGACCGCCCGCCTGGCCGCCCTGGCCCAGGACGCCGCAGCCGGCAAGCTCATCACCACCGTCACCGCCTACCCGCTCGACCAGGCCGCCACGGCCCAGCAGGTCAGCGACGCCGGGCACGTGCGGGGCAAGCTCGTCCTGACCATCGACTGAGCACCCCCGCCCACCGCCTCCCCACGACCACGCTGCCTCTACGGTGACCCGCCGGTCACCGCCATATCGAAGGACCCCCTCATGCTGAATTCCCTGTGGACGCCGACCACTCTTGGCGGCATATCTCTGCCGCACCGCCTGGTCATGGCCCCCATGACCCGTGACCGCTCCACACCTGAAGGCGTACCGACCGAGCTGAACGCCGAGTACTACGCCCAGCGGGCCTCGCACGCGCTCGTCATCACCGAGGGAACCCAGCCCTCCGCCGACGGCCAGGGCTACCTCCTGACCCCCGGCATCCACAATGACGAGCAGATCGCCGGGTGGCGCAAGGTCACCGACGCCGTGCACGCGGGCGACGGCCGGATCGTCATCCAGCTGATGCACACCGGACGCATCGCGCACCCCGACAACACCCCCCACGGCCGCCAGCCGGTCGCCCCCTCGGCAATCCGCCCACAGGGCGCGATGTTCACGGCGTCCGGGCCCCAGGAGATGCCGACCCCCCGTGCTCTGTCGACGCAGGAGGTCGCGGCGACTGTCGACGACTTCCGCCGCGCCGCAGCGGCCGCCATCGCGGCCGGCGCCGACGCCGTGGAAATCCACGGCGCCAACGGCTACCTGGTGCACCAGTTCCTGTCCGACAACACCAATCAGCGCACCGATGGCTACGGCGGCTCGATCGAGGGCCGCATCCGTTTCGCCGTCGAGGTCGCCGCCGCGGTGGCCGACGAGATCGGCGCCGAGCGCACAGGCATCCGTATCTCCCCCGGCAACCCCTACAACGACATCGCCGAGTCCGACACCGCCGAGCTGTATCCGGCGCTCCTGGACGCCCTGCGCCCCCTGGACCTGGCCTACCTCCACGTGATGCACGCGGGCGACGAGGAGCTGCTGGGCACCCTGCGCGCGCTGTGGCCGAGCACGCTGATCCTCAACCGGGGCGGCACCGACCTGCCCGCCCGTGCCAAGGACATCGACAACGACACGGCCGACCTCGTCTCCGTCGGCGCCCTCGCGCTCGCCAACCCGGACCTGGTCGAGCGGCTCCGCGTCGGCGCGCCTCTGAACACCCCCGACCCGGCGACCTTCTACGGCGGCGGAGCGGCCGGCTACACCGACTACCCCACCCACACCGGCTGAGGAACCTACCCATGCCCACCCCCGAACCCCGCATCCCCACGACGGCCGGCGCAGGACCGATGAGCTACGCGATCTTCCAACTCGCCCGCGCCCACCGTGCCTACGCCGCCACCCTGCTGCGCGAGATGGACCTGCATCCCGGACAGGAACTGCTGCTGATGCACCTCCTGGACCGGGACGGCCAGTCCCAGTCCGAGCTGCTCGAATGCCTCGGCCTGGACCACTCCACCGTCTCCAAGGCGCTACGCCGCATGCAGGACGCAGGCCTGGTCATCCGCGAGCCGGCTGCACATGACCGGCGCGTCATGGTGGTCCACCTCACCGACAAGGGCCGGGCGATGCGCGAGCCCATCGCGGCCCTGTGGCACACCCTGGAGGAGACGTCCGCCCGGAATCTGTCGGAGCAGCAGGCGGAGTCCTTCGTCGAGACCGCGTACGCCATCACCGAGGCGATCAGCAGCCGTGCGCTGCGGGAAGAAGAGTCCGCGTGACTCCCGGTGTGCACCCCACGCGGACCGGGGTGCACACCGTCCCGCATGCGCCGCGACCACCGCCAGGTCGGCCCTGTCACCCATCCCGTCGCGGCTGCCTTCGGACGCGGCACGTTCCGGCGGCGAGGCGCACTGCGGATCCGCCCCCACGGCCCGCCTCCATTAGCCCCCGGCACGCAGGCGCCTATGTCTGCAGCCGCGCCTGCCCCGCCCACCAAGCCCCTCGCTGATGACCTGACGGAAAGTGAGACCCTCATGCCTGCCACCGACTCAACCGCCCTCCCGGTCCTCGTCGTCGGGGCGACCGGCTCCCTGGGGAGCAAGGTCGTCGACGAACTCCTGGGGCGCGGCAAGAACGTCCGCGCCCTGGTGAGGCCGGCCAGCGACGCGAGCAGGCTCGAAAGCCGGGGCGTTCAGATCGCCCGCGGCGACATGCTCGACGTCGACTCGCTCGTTGCCGCGATGAACGGCGCCGACGCCGTCATCACCACCGCCGCCGGCTACACCCGCGGCGGCAAGAACGCCCACGACATCGACACCATCGGCAACGCCAACCTCGCCGAGGCCGCCCACCGCACCGGCATCCGGCGGTTCGTCCTGACCAGCATCCTCACCAGCGACCAGACGCCCGGTGTCCCGCACTTCTGGCACAAGAAGCTCGCCGAGGACAAGCTCGAACAGCTCGGTGTCCCGTTCGTCGCCCTGCGCCCGGGGGCGTTCCTCGACCAGGTCGCGAGCATGGCGGGCGACCCGCTCGACAAGGGCCGCATGGTGTGGATCGGCAAGGCCACCGTCCCGCTGACCTTCGTCCACACCTCCGATCTCGCGGCGTACCTGGCAGCCGCGGTCGACGCCGACGCCGAGGCCGGTGAGCGGATCGACATCGGCTGGGACCGTCCGGTCAGCATGCGAGAGGTGGCCGACGTGATGGGCCGCCGGGCCGAAAAGAAGATCAAGGTAGTGGCCGTCCCGTCCGCCGTCGCCCGCGCCGCAGGAGCCGTCACCGGCCGCTTCATGCCCCTGATCAAGGACATGGCCGCGATGTTCCGCTGGTTCGAGACCGGCCGCTACGTCGCCGACCCCCGCCGCCAGGAGCAGCTGTTCGGCCCCGTCCCCACGGCCGAGGACACCCTCGCCCGGTACACCGACGAGCTGCGCACCGCACAGCACCGGTGACAGGGCCGCGTCCCGACCCCCGCAGCCCGGCGGCCTCACCAGGCCGCCCCGGGCCACCTTCCTGGCCGGACCACTCCAGACCGGTTCCGGCTGAGCCGAACGGCTGACCGGGCGGGCGCTCAGCGCTTCCCTGTCCGGGAGGGGGACACCTGGTGAAGTGCCGCGGTCGCGGGGCTTCACCCGTGTGTCCTCCATCGACAACCAGATGTCTGCACCTGACTGAGCGATTCGCCGGATTTCGGCAGAGGATCGAGAGGTACGGCGGCGACCACCTGGCCGCGGGCCGCAGCGGGACGACCCTGCGGGGCCGCCGGTCTTCGGCCCCTCGGGGCCGACCGCGCACCGGCGCTTCACCGAATGGACCGCCGCACGGGTCTGGGCAAAGCTGCACCGCCTCATCCTCGACGAGCTGGGTTCGCGCGGAGAGTTGGACTGGACGCGCTGCGCGCTCGACTCCGTGAACATGCGGGCCCTGAAAGGGGGGACCAGACAGGTCCGAATCCTGTGGACCGGGGCAAGAAAGGCTCGAAGGTCCACTTGATCACCGAGCGGACCGGTTTACCGCTCTCGATCGGGATCTCCGGTGCGAACCTGCACGACAGCCAGGCACTCGAGCCGCTTGTGCGCGGCATCCCGCCGATCCGCTCCCGCCGCGGCCCGCGCAGACGACGCCCCGCCAAGCTGCACGCGGACAAGAGCTACGACTACGACCACCCGCGCCGCTGGCTGCGCAAGCGAGGCATCCGGCACCGCATCGCCCGCAAAGGCATCGAGTCCTCGACCCGGCTCGGCCGGCACCGCTGGACGATCGAGCGCACGATGTCCTGGCTGGGCGGCTGCCGCCGTCTGCACCGTCGCTACGAACGCAAGGCCGAGCACTTCCTGGCCTTCACCGCCATCGCCTGCTACCGCAGATTCACCAAATGAGACGACTTCTAAACCGACCCAGCGGTGGAACGGCTTCCACCGCCATCCGGTGTACCGCTGACCCTCGCGCAGGGTGAGGGCCTGAGCATCACGCGGCGCTACACGTCCGTTGACTGTAGCGAGAACAGGGCCGTCCCGGCGGTGGGCGTGGTCAGTCCTGGGTGGTGGGGAGCGGGAGCAGTCGCCGGTAAGACGGGACGGCGACGGCGGCGACAGCGACGTGCATGACCATCAAGGCGATGACGGCGCCCCAGCTGGTGCCGGGCTGGCTGTCGGAGATGCCGACCATGACGTCCGGGATCAGGCTGATGATCAGGACGACGGGAACAAGGGTGCGCAGCAGCCGGGCCGGGCGTGCCGAACGCGCGCGGATGATCGCCCAGGCGGCAGCGGCGATCAGGACGCCCAAGACGGTGAGGGCGGCATAGGAGGGCAGCTGGAGAGCCTCGAAATCGTCCGAGGCGCCGGCGGCGTGGGCCGTCGCGGCGACGATGGCGTTGACGGCGACGGCGACGGCAGCGGTGCCGAGCAGGCCGCCGGCGACGACGAGGCCGCTGGGGCGGGCCGGGTGGGCGGCGAGCTGGTGGCTCATGGTGTTCCTCCGGATCGACTGGGGACGGGGCAGGGAAGCGGGTGGGGTCAGCCGGCTAGGACGACGGAGCGGCGAGTGGTGGTGGTGTCGGTGAGCGCGGTGAGTATCCAGGTGGCGACATCGGCGCGGCTGGCGGTGTCCCCCATGCGCAAGGTGGCCGACTCGGGCAGGGGCTGGGTGGCGCCTGCGGCGGGACCGTTGGTGGACGGAGGGCGTGGACGAGGGTGTAGTCGAGGTCGCCGGCGCGCAGCCTGTCCTCGGCAGCCGCCTTGTCCCTGACCATGGCGCCCGGTGAAGAACAGCACAGGGTCGGCCGCGAGGCCGGAACCTCTTCATTGCTGAGGGCTGCTGGTTGCGACACCCCCCGCGCCGCGTCCGCACGCCGAGCACCTCCCATCGCCGCCTACCGAACCTCATGACGGAACTCGCCGAGTCGGTGTACGCCTCCCAGAGCGGTGTGACGTACCAGATCACCCAGTTGGAGAAGGCGGGGCTGGTGCGGCGTCGGATCTGTCCGAGCGGCCCTCGTGCCGTGTATGCCGTCCTTACCGACGCCGGTTTGGACACGCTCGAGCGGGCGGCCCCAGGCCACGTGACCGCGGTCCGCGAACTGCTCATCGACGTCCTGACCCCCGAGCAGCTCACCGCCTTGGCCGACGGCCTGGGCAGGGCCCGCGACCGCATGCTTGGGTAGCGAGCCGGCACTCGGCACAGCATCTGGATGTGAAGGTCATACAGGGGCGCGACACTTCGGCGCCGTTGCCGAGGAGGGCCCTGCCGGGTCAGCCAGCAGCTGGTTCATCTGACGGGCAGCGCCCTCGAGGAGATGTCGACGGTGGTGCCTGCGTCGTGGTCGTGGCCGTGCTCGCGGACAGTGCCAGTTCGGCAAGAGCTACCGCCTGTCGGGCCGGACCCTCCCGACCGAACGGCTGTGCGGTGGTGGTCGCGCCATCCAGGATGACCAGCAACTGGTCGGCCAGTACGGCCGGGTCGGCCACCGACTCGACCTCGGCGAGCGCGCGGAGTTGGTCGCGGAGCCAGGTCTTCGCGGCGACCGCCTGCCGGTGCGTGGGCAGGCCGGGATCGGGAAACTCGGTCAGCGTCATCACGAAGGCGCAGCCCCGGCAGCCCTCATCCGGCAACTGCTCGTGCAGTCCCGCGAACAGGGCCGTGCCCTTCACCTGCTCCGAGACCTGGACGCGGTGATCGTCGGCCTCACCCTGCACTGGAGCTCCGGCGGCACGGAAGGCGCCGTGAACCGCATCATTCTGTGGAATCAGAATTGTCAAGCTTGCTGCGCTTTGTCCTGGCGAACGTCAAGGATCGGCAGGAGCGTGGCGCCAGCCGGGACGTCGAGCTGTCGGGGTGTTGGTCCGGCCGGGGTGGGGGTGCCGGCGAAGTTCCTCACCCCCGCCTGGCGCCGCCTGGTCTTCCCCCCACCACCGATGCCGGTCGGCAGCGTCGAGAAGCGCGCCCTGATCGTGGCCGGCACCGAGGCCCTGCGCTGGTCCCTGCACCGGCACGAGGTCTTCGTGCCGGGCCTGCGCAAGTGGGGCGACCCCAACGCCCGGCTGCTGGACGACACCGCCTGGCAGGCCGCCCGCGCCCGGGTCTGCGAGGAACTGGACCTGGACCCGAAGCCGGACCGCATCCTCGCGCAGTGGACCGACCGGCTCCACCAGGCTCACCGGGAGTTCGCCGACGGCCTGGCCGCCAACCCCGCCGTGCGGATCGAGCAGAGAGGCGGCCGCGACCGCATCATCCTGACCGGCCTGGACCGCCTGGACGAGCCCGCCTCCCTGGTCGAGCTCCACAAGGAGGTCCAGGCCCGGATGCCCGCCGTCGACCTGCCCGAGATGGACCTGAAGCTCTTCGAAATCCCGAACTCCGTGGCCGGAGCGGTCCGCGCCGCCGGAGTTTTGGGCGCCTGCTGCCGGTACGTCACATATCGTCGTGGGCCCGGCAGTCACCCGCGCTGCGGATCCGCTTGCCGCGTTCCGGCGCGTCCGCACCGACGTCGAGTGAGACCGCACGTCAGAGGGCGCGGTGCATGATGTGCAGCCCGACATAGCCATTCGTCGGATGCCGGAAGCCTTCCGGCAGTGTGCCCAGCACCTCGAAGCCGAGGGACCGGTAGAGCTGCACCGCGGGCGCATTCGTCTCAACGACTGCGTTGAACTGCATCGCCCGGAAGCCGGCCGCGCGCGCCCACTCCACCGTGTACTCGCACAGGCCGCGGCCCACGCCGCGCCCGGAGTGTGCCGGGTCGACCATGTAGCTGGCGCTCGCGATGTGCGAACCGTTGCCCATGTGGTTGCTGTTCATCTTCGCCGTGCCCAGGACCGTTCCGGCATCGTCGACAGCGACGACCGTGCGGTTCGGGGGCGAGAGGAGCCACCAGTCGCGGCCCCGTTCCTCGCTTGGATCGGTCGGATAGGTGAACGTCTCGCCTGCGGTGACGATCTCTCGGAAGAAGGGCCAGATAACGGCCCAGTCCTCGGTGTTGGCTTCCCTGATCAGCATTGGGACAGGATGCCGGTAAGGTCCGCAGAGCCGCCAATACTTTCCCCGTCCGAGGCAATCTCATGGCGACGTGGAGCGGATGGTGCGGTGCGGCCGTGGGGGCGACTCACGCCTGCAACGGCATTGTCGGTGGGGCGCGTTGCGCGCCGTTTCCTGGGCTCGCGCCCGGAAGGAAGCGGCTCCGCCGCGCGACAAGGGCCGGGGGCGGACCGGGCCCGGCGAGGGGTGTGCGGCGCGGGCGCGGGGCTGGCCGGGTTCACCTATTTCGGGTCACTCACCCTGCTTTCGGGTCACTGTTTTGACGCCATAACGGATATAGCGGGCAGGATCCGTCGGACGAGTGACCCGAGAGTAGGGTGAATGACCCGAAACCCGTGCAAACCAGCCCGGCGAATCGCTTCTTGAGCCCCGGTACCGGCGCGCCACCGGGCAATGCACGCTCCACCACCCGCCCCCGCTCCCTTGTGGTTGGCCGCGAGCGACAGCGAGCCACCCCAGCCCGGCACGGACCATCGCGCCCCTGGAGGTGACGGTGGTTCAGCGGGAGCAACAGCGCAAGCTGTACCCGGTCGCGGGACGGGGGCTCGGCCGCGAGACAGTCCCCGGACCCGCATCGACCGGTCACCCTGGAGCGCCGACTAGTTGACCGCAGCCCGCTGACAACTCAGGCGGCGACGGCCGGGCGTACCCGGTGCAGGCGTTCCGGGGTCGTGGGTGGCGGGGTCTTGTGCAGGAAGGCGCGGCGTAGTTCGTGGTAGGGCTCGTCCGGGGCGTAGAAGTTGCGGTACATGTGGGCCAGTTCCTCGGAGCGGTACCAGGCCAGGGGGCGCTGGGCATCGGCGTGTTCGCGGGCGCGGCGCTTGGCGGCGAGGCGGCGGGGCCAGTCCGGGGCGGCGGCCAGTTCCTGGCCGAGGGCGGCCGCCTCGTCGGTGAAGCGCTGCGGGGCGCAGTCCAGGACCCGGTCGATCAGGCCCAGTCGCAGGGCCTGTGCAGCCACCAGGGGGAGGGCCTCGCCGGTGAGCCGTTCGGCGGTGCCGGGTCCGACCCGGCGTGGGAGGGTGCTGGTCCAGTACTCCGATCCGTACAGGCCCATCAGCCGGTAGTGCGGGTTGAGCACCGCGCCGTCGCGCACCCAGACCTCGTCGGCGGCGAGCGCCAGCATCAGCCCGCCGGCTGCGGCGTTGCCGCCGAGCGCGGCGACGGTGATCCGGTCGTGGGTGTTGAGGATCGCCTCGACCAGGTCGTCCATGGCGTTGATGTTGGCCCAGGACTCGCGGGCCGGGTCGGCGGCGGCCTCGATCGCGCCCAGGTGGATGCCGTGCGAGAAGACGTCGCGGGAGGCGCCGAGCAGCAGCACCCTGGTCGGCCGGTCCAGGGCGTGCCGGTAGCCGGCCAGCAGTCGGCGGCAGTCGCCGGTGCTCATCGCGCCGCCGGGGAAGGAGAAGCGCAGCAGGCCGACCGGGCCCTGCTCCTCGTAGCGCACGGTGCTCCAGGTCTGCCGGGATCCGGACGGGAGTCGGACGTGCGAGGCGGGTAACTCCGGCACGCCCCGCAGGTGACCGGCGAGTGCGTCCGCGGCGGGGGCCTTCGCGGTCGGCGGCCCGCCGGGCAGGCGGCGGGGCCGGGCCGCGGTGAGCCAGACCGCGCCGTCGGCGGTGGCCCGGCAGACCGCGCCGCCCCGGGTGGCCAGGAAGGCCCCGGGCCGTCGGCGGCCGGGCAGCAACGGCCCCTCCTCGGGCTGCCCGCCGAACAGGTAGTAGCCGCGTCCGCCGATCACGTCGAGGACGCCGGGGCTGGAGTCGGCGTTGCGCAGGGCCCGCGACACGGTCGCGGTGCTGTCGCCGGCCCAGTCGATGCGGCGGTTCTCCTGCCGGTAGTACGGACGGGCGACCCCGGGCGGCGCCGGCCTGGGGCGGAACTCGCCCGAGGCGAAGCGCCGAACGGCGCGTTCCACGGCGCGGGAGACGGCGTCGGAGAGCTCGTTGCGGTAGACGTCGCTCTTGCTGATGCCGCCGGGCAGGTCGGGGATGTCGAACGGTTCGGCCGCCCAGATGACGCCGGCGTCCATCTCGGCGACGGCCTGCAGCACGGTGACGCCCCACTGCCGCAGCCCCGCGCCCAGGGCCCAGTCCAGCGAGGAGGGGCCGCGGTCGCCGGGCGGTCCAGGGTGGACGATGAGGCAGGTGCGGGTGGACCAGACGTCCTCCGGGACGGCGCTGGTCAGCATGGGGCAGACGATCAGCTCGGGGTCGTGTCTGCGGACGGCTGCCCGCAGCTCCGCCCCGGCGTCCACCGCGAGGGCGACGGCGGTGTCGTGGCCCAGCGCGGCGAGTTCCAGGGTGATGCGCTGGGTGAGACTGTTGAACGCGCTGGCGAAGACGAGGATGCGCAGTCGTCGGTCGTGCAGTCGTTGGGACATACGAGCCTCCGGCGGATCCGAGGGATGCGTTGCGGAAGGGGGGCATGCATATGCCGCCGTCCCTACCCTGTCGAAGGATCGCTACGCTTCGGATCTGATGCATCACACAGTGTCATCAGCCTTGACAGTGGCGGGCGACGACGGAGCGTGTCCCTCGCGCCGCCACAGGCCCGACCACGGGCACCTCTGCCCCCACCAGCCGCGCCGTCGGACACCCCCGGTGGCTCCCCGCGACCGCCGCCGACCGCTGCCGACCGAAGCACACCCGCAGCGCCGACCGCCGTCCATGCCCCCGCACGCCCCCGCACAGCTCTTGCATGGTCTCCTCCTTGAGGAGGAGGGCGGGTGCATCGCTCGAACCACCCCTACCGCCCGTTCGGTACATCCCTGGCGGCTCGTGGCGGGGTGGCCCCGGAAACTAGCGTGGGCACGTCCGCACGTACGCCCCGCTGAAGTCCGTCGAGGAACCCACGTCATGATCGAAGCTGTCGGCCTGACCAAACGCTACGGCCCCAAGACCGCGGTGGAGGACCTGAGCTTCACCGTCCGCCCCGGCATCGTCACCGGCTTCCTCGGCCCCAACGGCGCCGGCAAGTCGACCACCATGCGGATGCTGCTCGGTCTGGACGCGCCCAGCGCGGGCCACGCCACCGTGAACGGCCGCCGCTACGCCGACCACCCCGCGCCGCTGCGCGAGGTCGGCGCGATGCTGGAGGCCCGCGCCGTCCACACCGGGCGCAGCGCCTGGAACCACCTGGCGGCGCTGGCCGCCACCCACGGCCTGCCGATGCGCCGGGTCGACGAGGTCGTGGACCTGGTGGGTCTGCACGAGGTCGCCCGCAAGCGGGCCGGCGCCTTCTCGCTCGGCATGGGCCAGCGCCTCGGCATCGCCTCGGCGCTGCTCGGCGACCCGGCCACGGTGATCCTGGACGAGCCGGTGAACGGCCTGGACCCGGAGGGCATCCTCTGGATCCGCAACCTGATGAAGTCGCTGGCTGCCGAAGGCCGCACGGTGCTGGTCTCCTCGCACCTGATGAGCGAGATGGCGCTGACCGCCGAGCATCTGATCGTGGTCGGCCGGGGCAGGCTCATCGCCGACACCTCGGTCGCCGAGTTCACCTCGCGGGCCTCGGTCGGCCAGGCCGTCCGGGTCCGCACGCCCGACTCGGTGCGTCTGGGCGAACTGCTGCGCGACCTGCCCGGGGTGGCGGTGACCTCCGACGCGGACAGCGCGGACGTCCTGGACGTCAGCGGTGCCGACAGCGAGCAGATCGGCCGTCTCGCGGCCCAGAACCAGCTGGTGCTCTTCGAATTGACGCCGCATCAGGCCTCGCTGGAGGAGGCGTTCATGGAACTCACCAAGGACGCCGTCGAGTATCAGACGGGCACTGCCCGAACCGGCGCCGCATCGCGGACCGCCGACGAGCGTGTCAAGGAGACCGCAGCATGAGCGCCGTCCTGGAAGCATCCCCCATCGCCACCACGCTGCCCCCGAGGCCGAGACCAAGGTCACCCTGGGCCGGGTGCTGAAGTCCGAGTGGATCAAGTTCCGCTCGCTGCGGTCCACCTACTGGACCCTGGCCGCAGGCATCGTGCTGACCGTGGGCTTCGGCGCCCTGCTGTGCTGGGCCATGCTGGACCACTTCAGCCAGCTGCACGCGGACGAACGCGCGTCCTTCAACCCGACCGACCACAGCCTGCGCGGCTACTACCTGGCGCAGATGGCCATCGGCGTGCTCGGCGTGCTCATGTTCACCGGCGAGTACTCGACCGGCATGATCCGCGCCACCGTCTCCGCCGTGCCGAAGCGGCTGCCGGTGCTGTGGGCCAAGGCGATCGTGTTCGGCGTCGCGACCTGGGTCGTCGGCACGCTGTCCGCGCTGGCCGCGTTCTTCATCGGACAGGCCATCTTCAGCAGCAAGCACATCGGCGCCTCTTTCAGCGACCCCGGGGTGCCCCGCGCGGTCTTCGGGCTGGGCCTCTACCTCACCGCGATCGGCCTGATCGCCGTGGGCCTGGGCGCGCTGCTGCGCAACACCGCCGCCGGGATCGCCTCCCTGTTCGGCATGCTGCTGGTGCTGCCGCTGCTGGTCGAGGCGCTGCCGAGCAGCTGGCAGTCGAACATCTCGCCGTATCTGCCGGGAGCGGCCGGCGGCGCGCTGTTCACCCTGCACGGCGATGCGAACGCGCTGAGCCCGTGGGTCGGCTTCGGGGTGCTGTGCATCTACGTGGTCGCGGCCCTGGTCGGCGGCGCCACGGTGCTTCGGCGCAAGGACGCCTGACCGCTGCTGTGTGACGGCCCCCGCAGAGAAGAGTGTGAGACTGGTGCGCATGACCGGGAAGCGTTTCGACCTCACCTCGCTGCGGGGGCTCGCCACGAGCGCGGGCCGGGGCCGCTATGCGACGGCGGTCGACACCGTCGTCGCCCTGCTGCTGATGCTCACCTCGCTGGGCCATGCTCTGGCGACCAACGGACCGGGTCTGCTGCTGCTGAACGTGGGCCTGGTGCTGCCGCTCGCCCTGCGCCGTAGCGCGCCGTTCCCGGTGTTCTGTGTGATCGCGGGGGTGGCCTTCGTCCAGTGGCTCACGGTCCACGGCGGCATGCCCAGCGACTTTGCCGTACTGCTGGCCCTGCACACCGTGGCGGTGCACTGCCGCCGGGCCCAGACCTGGCTCGCCTTCGCGGTCTGCGAGCTCGGGGCCCTGCTCGCCGCGCTGAGCTGGCCGGACCTGAGCCCCCACTACCCGAACGGGGTGGCGCTCAGCCCGACCGATGTGATCGTGGACACCATCAAGGTGTTCCTGCTGTTCTCCGGTACGGTCACCGCCGCCCTGGTGCTGGGATTCAACGTCAGGGCCCGTCGCGGCCGGCTGGCCAGCCTGGAGCAGCGCGCCCTCGACCTGGAGCGGCAGCGGGACCAGCAGGCGGCGCTGGCGGTCGCGGAGGAGCGCTCGCGGATCGCACGTGAGATGCACGACATCGTCACCCACAACCTCTCGGTCATGGTCGCCCTCGCCGACGGCGCCGTCTACGCCAACCCGCACGCCCCCGAGCGGGCCACCGCCGCGATGCGCCAGTCCGCCGAGACCGGCCGTCAGGCGCTCACCGACATGCGCCGCTTCCTGGGCGTGCTGCGCGCGGACGAGCCGGAGGCGCTGCGGCATCCGCAGCCCGGAATCGGACAGCTGGAGGCGCTGGCACGCCAGGTCCGCGCGGCCGGGCTGCCGACCGGGCTCTCGGTGTCCGGGGCGACCGAGGCGGTCTCGCCCGGCGCCCAGCTGACGGTGTATCGATTGGTACAGGAATCCCTGACCAACACGCTCAAGCATGCGGCCGGGGTCTCGGAGGCCCGGGTGACGGTCCAGGTCGAGGGCACCGCGATGACGGTCGAGGTCAGCGATGACGGCCACAAGGCCGCCACCGCCTCCGACGGCGAGGGCCATGGCCTGATCGGGATGCGCGAACGCGTGGCCGCGTTCGGCGGCGGGCTGACGGCGGGGCCCAGGCCCGGCGGCCGGGGCTGGCGCGTCAGCGCCACTTTCGACCTGGCCGAGCCCGCGCCGGACGTCGTCCCGCGGCCGGAACCCGTTGCCGAACCCGCGGCCGTTGCCGAACCCGCGGCCGTCGCGGAACCCGACCTCGCACCCGCCCCCGCCCCGGAACCCGCTCGCCGCCACGACACCGCCGAACTGGAGCCCGCGTGACCATCCGGGTGCTGCTCGTCGACGACCAGCCGCTGCTGCGCGTCGCCTTCTCCCTCGTCCTGGAGTCCCAGCCGGACCTGGCCGTCGCCGGGGAAGCCGCCGACGGAGCCGAGGCCGTCCGGCTCGCTCTGCGGGACAAGCCCGAGGTCGTGCTGATGGACGTGCGGATGCCCGGCATGGACGGGATCGAGGCCACCCGGCGGATCGTCAACGAGTGTCCCGGCACTCGGGTGCTCATCCTCACCACCTTCGACCTGGACGAGTACGCCTTCGCCGGGCTGCGCGCGGGCGCCTCCGGCTTCCTGCTGAAGAACGCCCGCCCGGAGGAGCTGCTGGAGGCGATCCGGGTGGTCGCCGCCGGCGAGGCCGTGGTGGCGCCCAGAATCACCCGCCGGCTGCTGGACACCTTCGCCTCCCGGCTGCCGGTCGAGGGCGGCGAGGCGGCGACCGCACTGCAGTCGCTCACCCCGCGCGAGCAGAGCGTGCTGGTGCAAGTGGCCCGCGGCCTCTCCAACGCCGAGATCGCCGCGGCCCTGAACCTGGCCGAGAACACGGTGAAGACCCATGTCAGCCGGTTGCTGATGAAGCTGGGCCTGCGCGACCGGGTCCAGGCCGTGGTCTTCGCCTACGAGAACAACCTGGTCTCCTCGGCCTGACGGTTGTTCTCGCAGGCGGCGGACCCGGGTCCGACGGCTGAAAGCCGACCGTTCCGGCGTGTGATCGCCCATGGTCGGGCAGAGTTGGACCATGGGTACGGGATTCAGCGGTGAGGTGGCCGAGTACTACGCCAAGTACCGGCGCGGATATCCCTCCGAACTCTTCGACGCGTTGCAGGCGGAGTTCGGGTGGACCAAGGACGATGTGGTTCTGGATCTGGGCTGCGGCACCGGCCAGTTGGCCGTCCCGGCGGCGGCCAGAGTGCGTGCCGTGATCGGGATGGACCCCGAGCCGGACATGCTGCGGCACGCCGGGGAGACCGCCGCGCGGGCCGGGGCCGGGAACACGGTGTGGGTGCTGGGGTCCGACGCGGATGTGCCGGAGATCGGGGCCCAGATCGGGGTGGGCTCGCTGGCGTCGGTGCTGGTGGGGCAGGCGCTGCACTGGATGCGCCACGAGGTGCTGTTCCCCCGGCTGTTGCCGCTGCTGCGGCCCGGTGGAGGGGTCGCGGTGGTCGCCAACGGGACGCCGCTGTGGATGCACGACTCCGACTGGTCGCATGCCCTGCGCGACTGCCTGGAGGCGTACTTCGGCACTCGACCCGGCCCGACCGGCGGCGGCTCGCCCCTGGACCGGGCCCGTTACGCCCGGGCCCTGGAGACGGCCGGATATCGCGGGGTGCGGGAGATCACGGTGCGTCACACTCACGAGTTGACGGTGGATCAACTCGTCGGCGCCCTGTTCTCCACCTTCTCGGCCGAGTCGCTGCCCCCGGAGCCACAGCGCACCGAGTTGGCCCAGCGGATCCGCTGGTCACTGCCGTCCGGAAAGCCGCTGATCGAGGACGTCGAGGTCACCGCGGTGCTGGCGCACGCTCCGTCAGCTCCCCGCTGAGGACGGGCTCGCCGGGCTGCGCCGCGGCCCGGCGGGCCCGCGCCACGGCCGCGTACGCCTGGGCGGTCGCCTCCGCCGGAGTCCCGGTGAGCCGGACCGGCGCGCCGAAGTGAACGTGCAGATCGGGGCGGCGCAGCGGAGAGGTGACCAGCCCGGCGAGTTGCTTGCCGCGGCTGCCCGAGGTGATCCTGCGGGCGCCGGTCTGGCCGACCGGCACCACCGGCGCCCCGGTCGCCAGCGCCAGCCGGGCCAGGCCGGTGCGGAACGCCTCCGGGTCGCGGTCGCCCGAGTCACGCCGACGCGGCAGCCGCCCCTCGGGGTAGATGACCACCACCCGCCCGTCCGCCAGCGCCTCCGCCGCCAGGTCCAGCGCCTCCGCGGCCCGCCGGTCCCCACGGTGCACCGGGATGTGACCCTCGGCGCGCAGCCGCGACCCCAGCCCCGGGATCCGCCACAGCCCGGCAGCCGCCAGCACCACTGGGCTGCGCACCCCGCGCCGGGCCAGCGCCGCCAGCACCACGCCGGGATCGATCAGCGAGCTGTGATTGGCCGCGACGATACTGCCGGGCGCGGGCCCTGACGGGTCGTCGCCGGTGACCTCCAGGTGCCCGAGCAGAGGCAGGACACGGCGGGCGAAGTCGCTGAGCATGGACCTCATTGTGGCGGACGGCGCGGCGCCGGTCCTGAGTACGCGTACCCGGGTAATACCAAGGCGATGACCGCCTGACTTCCCTGCTGAGGCTCAGCGCCGGGGTGCGACCCGGCGGCCGCCGTCGACCAGCAGGTCGGTGCCGGTGACCCAGGCTGCGGCGGGGGAGAGCAGCCAGACCACGGCCTCGGCGATGTCCTCCGGCTCGCCCAGGCGCTGCATCGGGGTGGCGGCGGCCAACTGCTGTTCGGCCGATTCCCAGTAGTGCCGGGCCAGTTCGGTGCGCACCAGGCCGGGGGAGACCGAGTTGACCCGTACGCCGGGGGCGAGTTCGGCGGCGAGGTGGCGGGTCAGCTGCAGCAGTGCCGCTTTGCTGGTCTCGTACGCGGCCAGTCCGGGGCCGGCGCCGTGGACGCCCTCGGTGACCACGTTCACCACCGCGCCGCCGTGCTCCCGCATCCACGCCTGCCAGGCCGCCCGGACCAGGGCGAGCGGGCCGTGCACATTGACGGCGAACGTGTCCATCCAGACCGCCGGATCCCCGTCAACGGCAGGAACCAGCGGCTGGTTGGCCCCAGCGTTGTTCACGACGAAGTCGACGGAGCCGAACAGCTCCATGCAGCTGCTGACCCAGTCGGCGGTGGCGGCGGGGTCGCCCGCCGAGCCGGACCGGCCCTCGACCCGTCCGCACTGCCCACCGACTCCTGCATCCCGCAGCCGCTTTACGGCGTCCTCCACCCCTGAGCCGTCCCGCGCGGTCAGCAGCACATCCGCCCCGGCCGCCGACAACCCCTGGGCGACGGCGAATCCGATGCCCCGGGAACCACCGGTGACGATCGCCGCCCGCCCGTCCAGTCGCATGGGGAACAGGGTGGGTCGCCTCCCGCGAGAAGGGAAGCCCCAGGGCCCTTTCTTGACCCGCCATCAGTTGATGGCAGCACCTTCCTCGTCGCCCTTCAGCAGGGCGCCGACCCGGGACCAGGCGTCGGCGGCGGTGTCGGGGTCCGTCCCCAGGAAGCCGTGGCCCCGGTCGGGGTAGACCACGAACTCGTGGCGGACGCCTGCCTCCTTGAGTGCGGAGGCGATCTGCTGCTGCTCGGCGGGGGAGATCACATGGTCGTCCGCGCCGATCAGGTAGAGCAGCCGTGCGGTGATCCGGTCGGTGCGGGCGAGGGTCGGCTCGGGACGGCTGAGCGGGATCTCGGTGCCGGTGAGCCAGCCGCCGTAGAAGACCGCGACGGCGTCGAGGTCGAACTCGGTGGCCGCCAGGTAGGCGATGTGTCCGCCCATGCTGAGGCCGACCATGCCCACCCGTGGGCTGCCCAGCGCGTGTACGTACGCGATGGACGCGCCGACGTCGGCCAGCACCTGATCCCGGGTCAGCAGATGCAGCAGCTCGAACCCCCGCTCCCGGCCCGCCGGTTCACGGGCGAGCTCCACGCCGGGAGCCGTGCGGTGGTGAAAGTCCGGCGCAAGGGCGACGAAGCCCAGCCCGGCCAGATGGTCGCAGACGTCGCGGACATGGGAGTCGACGCCGAACAGCTCCATGGCGACCAGCACAGCGGGGAACACCCCGGGTGAGTCCGGCCGAGCAAGGTAGCCGCCCATCGGTACGGCGTCGTCGGCGCCCACCGGAACGGTGACGCGCTCGGTGCGGATCGGAAGCGGACGCGCGGAGCCAGAGGTCATGCCGTAGAACCTAGCCGCCTCCCCGTACCAGTCGCATCCAACATCTGGACCAGATCCATGACGAGCAAGTCATCAACCCGCGCTGGAACCAGGCCATGGCGCAGTGCTTGAATACCCTGATGATCACCGGCATCGAACGGCTGCGCGTCTTCACCGACCCCGATGGCCGCCACGGCAACGTCCTCGCTGTCGCTCGCGACGGCGCGGCGTTCCCCGACCAGGCATCCCGGCAGGCACTGGCCAGGGAACTCGGCCTGAGCGAGACAGTGTTCGTCGACGATCCGCAGGAGGGTGCCGTCGACATCTACACGCCCGGCCTGCGCCTTCCCTTCGCCGGCTATCCCTTGATCGGGGTGGCCTGGCTTCTCGAACTTGAGCGGCTCAGTCTCCCGGTCGGAACCATCACGGCCCGCCATGATCAAGGCCGCACCTGGATCACAGCGCGGCCTGAGTGGGCACAGTCGCGGACACTGCGTCAGCACTCGTCTGTAGGCGAGGTGAACGGCCTGGCCATCCCCGAGCCAGGAGAGTGGATCTACGCCTGGGCCTGGGAGAACGAAGACACCGGCCACATCCGGGCCCGTGGCTTCCCCGGCCGCGGCGACGGAATCGACGAGGACGAAGCCACCGGCGCCGCAGCCATGCTGCTCACCCACCAACTGCAACGCCCTCTGACGATTACCCAAGGCCGAGGATCGCAGCTCTTCACCAGACCTCTGCCAGATGGCCTGATTGAAATCGGTGGGAGGGTTCGCCTCCACAGCGAGCTGGACCACGACGCCGGCACCGACTGACGGGCGTGGCCATCCGTCGTCACTGTCTGCAGACCGCCGGTGACGATCGAAGTCGGGCTTTCCACGGTGCTCTCGCCTGCGAAGATTGGAGTGCCACGACGTACGGGAGGCCAGAACCATGTGCAGAAGCATCAAGACGCTCCGCCCGCCGGTGATGCCCGAGGTGGAGGACGAGGACATCAGGGCCGCGGCCCTGCAGTACGTGCGGAAGGTCTCGGGGTTCCGGGCGCCGGCCGCGCACAACAAGGACGCGTTCGACGCGGCCGTCGAGGCGGTGGCCGAGGCGACTCGGACGCTGCTGGACGAGCTGGTGGTCAGGGGCGCGCCCAAGGTGGGGGTCCCGGGCTGAGGGGTGGGCTCCGGAGGCCCGGGACCCTTCGGGTCAGACCGCTGACCAGCCGTTGTCGACGGGGAGGATGACGCCGCTGATGTTGCTGGCCGCGTCGGAGGCGAGGAAGAGGATCGCGGCGGCCTGCTCGGCGGCCTCTGCCGGACGGCCGATGTTGCCCATGTAGGAGCCGAGGACGGCGGGGCCCTGGGCGCCTGCCTCGATGTCGACCTGGATGTTGGTGATGGTCCCGCCGGGGGCGATGGCGTTGGCGCGGATGCCCTTGTCCCGGTACATCACCGCGACGGACTTGGTGAGCCCGGCGATCGCGTGCTTGGAGGCGGTGTAGGCGGCGCCGGCCGCGCTGCCGCGCAGCGACGCCTCCGAGGCGGTGTTGACGATGGCGCCCTGGCCCGCGGCGAGCATGTGCGGGAGGGCGGCGCGGGTGAGCAGGAACGGCGCGGTCAGGTTGATCCGGATCACCCGCTCCCACTCGGCGTCGCTGGTGTCCCCGGCGGCTGACATGCGGTCCATGATTCCGGCGTTGTTGACCAGGACGTCCAGGCCGCCGAAGGCCGCCACGGCGGTGGCGACGACCTCGTCCACCACGCTCTGCTCGCTCAGGTCGCCGACCACCGCGCGGGCGGTGCCGCCGGCGGCCTCGATCTCGGCGACGACGGCCTTGGCTCCCTCGGCGTTGATGTCCGCGACCAGGACCTTGGCGCCCTCGTCGGCGAACTTCAGGGCGGTGGCGCGGCCGATGCCCGAACCCGCGCCGGTGACGACGACGCTCTTGCCGGTGAGGCCGGTGCTGCTGCTCATGAGAATGCTCCCTTGCTGGTGTTCTGCCTCCGACGCTACAACTTAATGGCAAGAAGTGCCATAAAGTCAGCGCGTGACGAAAAGCGCTAGCCTGGTGCGATGGAACAGCAGCAGGCACGGATGGGTCGGCCGCCGCTGACCGAGCGGCGCAGGGCCGCCACCCGGCTGGAGATCGCCCAGGAGGCCGTGCGCCTGTTCGAGGCGAAGGGCGTCGCCGCCACCTCGGCCGAGGAGGTCGCCCAGGCCGTCGGTGTCTCCCAGCGCACGCTGTGGCGCTACTTCCCCAGCAAGGAGCAGTTCGTCGAACCCCTGCTGGTGTCCGGGATCGAGCTGATGGCACAGCGGCTGCGGGAGTGGCGCCCCGGTACCCCGGTGCACGTCGGCCGGGCCGGAGCCGCCGCCGACGCCACCGTCACGATCACGGCCACGCCGGAGGCGGTGACCGCGCTGCGCGGCCTGGTGCGGCTCACCCGGGAGGAGGACGGGCTGCGCGGCGTCTGGCTGCAGGTGCACCACCAGGCCGAGGCCGTGTTCGCCGAGGCCGTCGCCGAGCGCACCGGCCGCGCTCCGCAGGATCTTGAGCCCCGGGTGCAGGCCGCGATGATCAACTCCGCGCTGCGGGTCGCGGTGGAGGACTGGGCCTGGAACGGCACCGACGCCGGTGCGGCGGCACTCGTCGAGGCGACCGAGCGGGCGATGCGGGTCGCGGCGGCGGGTCTTCCCGGCTGACGGCAACGAACCGCCGATGCCCGACGTTCGCAGGGCGTTCTGGGGGCTACGCCGGTACAGCAGATCGACCCCTCGGCCGGGGTCGTTCGCCTGCTGGAAATGGCCGGTTGGGCCACCGAGGTGCGGTGGCCGCTGCCCGACCGGATCGACCGACGCCGCATCACCCAGTCCCCCTGAACCGACCACGCGACCACGGAGAGGAGCACACTGGTCATCATGGCTGTCCCCGAAGCACACCAATGCAGTACCTGCGCCGATGACACCGCGCTGGGAACGACCGTCCACGAGGATCTGGTGCTCGGCGCGCCACTGTCCATGGAGGATCTCGACGACGCCCGCCGCCTGGAGCGGTTCGCGGGCAAGTACGCCCATGACGGCTGCAAGGTGATCGAGGTCAGGAAGGTGGCCTCGGCCACCCTCAGCGGCTTCGGCTGGTCCGTCCGCTTCGTCGAGGACGGGAGCGGCCAGCTGGTCCACTGACCGGATGACGGATTATCAGGGGCTCAGGAGCTCCTGCCTGTTCGGGGGATTGGCGCCCGCTCGGGAGACGGTGACGGCGGCCGCCCGGCCGGCGTGGGCCAGGACGCCGTCCACCGCGGCGGCGTCCAGGGCGGCGAGGCCCGGACGGGCCGGCGCGCCGAGGAGGTCCAGGGCGGCGAGGGCGTCGAGGGTCGCGGACATGAAGGAGTCCCCGGCGCCGACGGTGTCCACGACGGCCGTGGTGACGGCGGGGGCGGTGATCCGCTCGCGGCGGGTGAAGACCGAGGCGCCGTCGCCACCCCTGGTGACCAGCACCAATGCGGGTCCGAGCGCCAGCCAGCGGGCGGCGACCTCGGACACCGCGACGCCCGGATACAGCCAGGCGAGGTCCTCGTCGCTGGCCTTCACCAGATCGCTCAGCGCCACGCAGCGCTCCACCCGCCGCACCGCCGCCTGGTGCTCGCCCATCAACGCGGCCGCACATTGGGGTCGTAACTGACCGTGGCCTGTCCGCGCAGCGACTCGACCAGGGCGGCGGCGGGCTCCGCCCCTGGAGCCGTGACGGCGGCGATGGAGCCCAGATGGACATGGCGGGGGACGAACGGCACCTGCGTGGGGCGCAGCGTCCACTCGATGTCGAAGGCGTAGTCGGCGTGGCCGCCGGCGTCCAGGGTGACCATCGCGGTCGGCGTCCGCACGCCCTCCTGGCCGTCCGAGAGCAGTCGCACCCCGGCCGAGCGCAGATGGGCGGAGATCAGCTCGCCCATCGGATCCGCCCCGAGCTGCGTCAGCAGCGCGGCGTCGAGGCCGAGCCTGGCCAGGCCGTAGGCGACATTGGCGGGGCTGCCGCCGGGGTGCGGCACATCGGCCTGCCCGGGCGCTCGGACGATGTCGGCAACGCTCTCGCCGATTACCAGGAAGTCGGTCATCGGGCCATTCTCCATAGTCGGGGGAGCGCGGGAGCAGCGAGGCCGGGTGCGAGACTGCCGGGGTGAATCCCGCCTGGCTCGATCTTCCCGTTTGCAGTGCCCTGCCCGAGCTGCGGCGCGCGCTCGCGGAGCGGGGTGCCGCCGTGCTCGCGGCGCCGCCCGGGACCGGGAAGACCACGCTGGTGCCGCTGGTGCTGGCCGGGCTGGTCGACGGCGAATCAGGCGCCGCCCGCGGCCGCCGGCGGGTGCTGGTCGCCGAGCCGCGGCGGCTGGCGGTGCGGGCGGCCGCGCGGCGGATGGCCTGGCTGCTGGGGACGCCGGTGGGCGAGGACGTCGGCTTCACCGTGCGCGGGGAGCGCCGGACGGGGCCGCGCGCCGTGGTCGAGGTGGTCACCACCGGCGTGCTGCTGCAGCGGCTGCAGCGGGACCAGGAACTGGACGGCGTGGACGTGGTGCTGCTGGACGAGTGCCATGAGCGGCATCTGGACGCGGACACGGCGCTGGCCTTCCTGCTCGACGTACGGGCCGCGCTGCGCCCGGACCTGCAGCTGGTCTGCGCCTCGGCGACCTCGGACACCGCCGCCTGGGCCGCCCTGCTCGGGGACAGCGCTCCGGCGCCGGTGGTGGCGGCGCAGGGGATCCAGTACCCGGTCGAGGTGGTCTGGGCGCCGCCGCCGCGCCCGGTCCGGCCCCCTCAGGGCCTGCGCACCGACCCGGCGCTGCTGGAGCAGGTCGCCGCGACCGCGCTCAGGGCGCTGCGCGAGCGGGACGGGGACGTGCTGTGCTTCCTGCCCGGCGCGGGCGAGATCGCCCGGGTCGCCGGCCTGCTGGGCGGCGCCGGGGGAGCGGTCGAGGTGCTGCAGTTGCACGGCCGGGCCGACCGCGCCGTCCAGGACGCGGTCCTGAGCCCGGCCGGGGACCGCCGCCGGATCGTGCTCTCCACCTCGGTCGCCGAGTCCTCGCTGACCGTGCCGGGGGTGCGCAGCGTGGTCGACTGCGGACTGGCCAGGGAGCCGCGCACGGACCATGCCCGCGGGCTCTCCAGCCTGGTCACCGTGCGGGCCTCGCTGGCAACCGGGCGGCAGCGGGCCGGACGCGCCGGGCGCGAGGCCCCCGGCGCCGTCTACCGCTGCTGGGCCGAGGTCGAGGACGCGCGGGCCAAGGCCCTGCCGACGCCCGAGATTCTGCAGGCCGACCTCACCTCCTTCGCCCTGCAGGCCGCCTGCTGGGGCGCCCCCGGCGCCCGTGGGCTCGCCCTGCCCGACCCGCCGCCGGACGGCGCGATGGCCGCCGCGCGGGAGTCGCTGACCGCGCTGGGCGCGGTCGACGCCGACGGGCGGGCGACCGCCCGGGGCAAGCGGATCGCCCGCACCGGACTGCACCCCCGACTCGGCCGGGCCCTGCTCGACGGCGCGCCGCTGGTCGGGGAGCGCCGGGCGGCGGAGCTGGTGGCGCTGCTCTCGGAGGAGCCGCCGCGGGCCCTCGGCGACGACCTCACCGCCGTCTGGCGCACCGTCCGGACCGGGCGCGACCCCTATGCGGCGCGCTGGCGCGAGGAGGTCCGCAGGCTGCGCCGCCGTCCGGACGCCGAGGAGCCGGGCGCCGGGGGAGCGGAGGGGGCGGTAGCCGATACGACGGCGGCCGGTCTGCTCGTCGCGCTGGCCTTCCCCGAGCGGATCGCGAGGGCGCGCGGCGCGGCTCCCGAGCCGGGCGCCCGCGCCTCCTATCTGATGGCCTCCGGCACCGCTGCCGAGACCGCCGCCGGCTCCGCCCTGTCCGGCACGGAGTGGATCGCGGTGGCCGTCGCCGACCGTCCGGCCGGATCGCCGTCCGCCCGGGTGCAGTTGGCCGCGGCCCTGGACGAGGCCACCGCCCGCCGCGCGGGCGCCCCGCTGCTGACGGTCCGTGAGGAGGTCCGCTGGGCGGTGCCGCCGGGAGCCCGGCGCGGCGATGTGGCCGCGCGCCGGGTCGAGTCGCTGGGGGCGGTCGAGCTCGCCGCCGAGCCGCTGCCCGCCCCGGACCGCACCCTGCTGCGGGCGGCCCTGCTGGAAGGACTGGCCACCGAGGGCGCCGGCCGCCTGCTGACCTGGTCGGCGGAGGCCACCGGACTGCGCGAGCGGCTGGCGTTCCTGCACCGCGAGCTCGGCGACCCCTGGCCGGACGTCTCGGACCAGGCGCTGCTCGACCGGGCCGGTGAATGGCTGGAGCCCGAGCTCTCCCGGGCCCGGCGCCGGGCCGACCTGGAGCGCATCGGGACCGCGTCGGCGCTGGCCAGGCTGCTGCCCTGGGCCTCGGGCGCGGCCGGACGGCTGGACGAGCTCGCGCCGGAGCGGATCACCGTCCCTTCGGGGTCGCGGATCCGGGTCGACTACTCCGCCGACCGGCCGGTCCTCGCCGTCAAGCTGCAGGAGCTGTTCGGCTGGCAGGAGACCCCGCGACTGGCGGGCGGGCGCGCCCCGCTGACGGTGCATCTGCTGTCGCCGGCGGGCCGTCCGGCTGCCGTCACCGGCGACCTGGCGTCCTTCTGGCGGGACGGCTACCGCGCCGTCCGGGCCGACCTGCGCGGCCGTTACCCGCGCCACCCCTGGCCCGAGGACCCCACCACCGCGCAGCCGACCCGGCGCGCCAACCCGCGCAAGGACGCCTGACGGGGTGTCGTGACGGGCGTCGAGGCCGTCAGCACCACAACAGGCCGAACAGCCCCGAGGCCCGGGGGGCCGGGCGCGGCGGCGTCAGCTGGGTCAGGGGCGAGCCGGGGACGGTGCCCGGGTCCATGCCGAGGACGATCCGGTCGTAGGCGCGCAGCTGCGCGCGTCCGGACCCGCTGTCCTCGACGGACCTGGCAGCCGGGCCCGGCCTGCGGGTGTCCCTCGAGTGCCGCTGCGGTACCACGGTCGGTCTCCTTCGCCCCAGGGGTGTGCTGCTACGCCCCGGGCGGCCTCGAACAGCCGTCGGACCACCCGCCCCCGTGGGTTCTGGCCGGGCCCAAGAGTACGCCAATGCGGGAGAGTTGGGCGCATATGCCAGATGCCGGGAATCCGGCCGGGAACCGGGGCGGTGCGGTGGCCGGAGATCGGGTACTGTGGCGCTCGGCCAGTAGAGACACCGACCGAGGAGGTGGGACCCATTACCGCTGTCGCAGTCCGGGTGCTCCCCTCCCGAGACCTCTGAGACCTCCGCGATCTTCCGAGGTTCTAGCGGGACGAGCGCCCTTCGGTATCCCGAAAGGCTTTCTGTGTCCTCCTCCCCTCCCGCACTTGCCTCAGACGTCTTCGACGCCGTGGTCTCCCGGCTCCGTGCCGCGGGCTGCGTCTTCGCCGAGGACGAGGCGGCCCTGCTGGTCGCCGCCGCCCCCACCCCCGCCGGACTTGACGCGATGGTCCGGCGCCGCGCCGACGGCCTCCCGCTGGAGCACGTCCTCGGCTGGGCCGAGTTCTGCGGTCTGCGAGTGGCCGTGGACCTCCAGGTCTTCGTCCCCCGGGTGCGCACCGAGTTCCTGGTCCGGCAGGCCGCCGCGTTCGCCCGGCCGCACGCGGTGGTCGTCGACCTGTGCTGCGGCACCGGCGCCGTCGGCCTGGCGCTGCTCGCGGCCCTGGCCGCGGCCGGCGCCCCCGCCGCCGAACTGCACGCCGCCGACATCGACCCGGCGGCCGTCCGCTGCGCCCGCCGCAACCTCACCGCCCCGCGCGGCACCGAGTTCCCTGTCGCCGGGGTCCCCATCGCCGAGGTCCACCAGGGCGACCTCTACGACCCGCTGCCCGACCGGCTGCGCGGCCGGGTGGACCTGCTGGTGGTCAACGCCCCCTACGTGCCCACCGGGGAGATCGAGCTGCTGCCGACCGAGGCCAGGGTGCACGAGGCCAGGGTGGCCCTGGACGGCGGCTCGGACGGCCTGGACCAGCAGCGGCGGGTCGCCGCCGGGGCGAGCCGGTGGCTGGCGCCGGGCGGACACCTGTTGATAGAGACCAGCGAGCGCCAGGCCCGGCACACCGCCGCGGTCTTCGCCGAGGGCGGACTGCTCCCGCGGATCGTGGCCTCGGACGAGCTGGACGCCACCGTGGTCGTCGGCGCCAAACCCTGATCTCACCCCTGCGCCAGGGCCTCCCGCAGTTGCTCGGCGGTGAGGTACGGACCGTAGGCGGGCTTGTCGCGGTCGAAGCGTCGGCCCTCGGCCAGGGGGCCGGCGTCGACCACGTCGAAGCCGAACTCGTCGATCAGGGCGGCCACGGTCTTCTTGGCCTCGGCGTCGTCCCCGGCGATGGGCAGCGCGCGGCGGCCGGGGGTGCCGGCCGGGGCGGCGTCGTCGCCGATCGCCGGGGCGGCGATGTTGTTGAACGCCTTGACCACCTTGGAGTCGGGCAGGTGCGCGGCGAGCAGCCCGCTCACCGTGGCCGCGCCGCTGTCGATCTCCGGGAAGTGGCCGTCGCGCTCGTAGTAGTAGTTGTTGGTGTCGATCACGGTCTTGCCGCCCAGCGGCTCGGCCGGGATCCGGGTGTAGGCCTTGAACGGGACGGTGACCACGACCAGGTCGCCCGCCGCGCCCGCCTCCGCAGCCGTCGCCGCGCTCGCCAGCGGGCCCAGTGCGGCCACGATGTCGGCCAGGGTCTCCGGGCCGCGCGAGTTGCTGAGGACGACGTTGTGTCCGTGGGCGACCGCCTGCCTGGCGATGACCTGGCCGATGTTGCCGCTGCCGATGAGTCCGATGGTTGCCATGGTGGAAGTCCTCCCCCGTGGGACGACGCTGAACCAGCGATCCCCCCGTACGGCGGCTACGTTGGTCCGATGTGCTGGAGTTCGACTGCCGACCTGGTCGCGGGCGGCGCGGTGGCCGTCGTCGGGGTCGCCGCGCTGGCCTCGGTGCGCCATGGCCGTGATCTGCTGCTGGCCGCGTTGCCGCTGGTGCTGGGCGCGCACCAGCTGATCGAGGCGGTGGTCTGGCGTGGTGCGGACGGCGATGTCGGCGGCGGTACGGCCGCGGTGGCCCGGACGGCCTGGGCGGTGATCGCCTATCCGCTGCTGCCGGTGCTGGTGCCGGTCGGGGTGCTGCTCGCGGTGGGGGCGACCTCCGCACCCGCACGGCGTCGGCTGCTGCTGGCGCTGGTGGCGCTGGGTCTGGTGGTCTCGGCGGCGCTGGCCGTGGCGGTCTTCGGCCACGACGTCACCGCGCAGGTCCACGGACACACCCTGCGGTACGGCGTCGGGGTCACCCATCCGGTGCTGATCGGCGTCGGGTACCTGCTGGCCACCGTGGGCGCGCTGCTCGCGAGCGGGCAGCGCGACATCCATCTGGTGGGGCTGGCCTGCGGCGCGGGGGCGGTGGTCTGCCTGCTGCTGTGGCAGGCGGCCTTTGTGTCCACCTGGTGCGCGCTGGCGGCCGTGGCCAGCCTGCTCGTGCTGCGCTGGCTGCACCGCTCCAGGACCGCTCAGTAGCCGCTGTAACCGCCGGAGGTGCTGGGAGAGCCCCCCATGCCGGTGACCGCACTGCCGTCGGGGTCGACCAGGTACCAGGCGCCGCCGAAGGCGGTCACGCCCTGACCCTTGATGTCCCCGGCCTTGGTGTCCTGTGCGAAGTAGTACAGCGGATGGCCGTGGAAGGTGACCTGGGTCGACTTGTCGCCCCTGGTGGTGGTGCCGGCCAGCGAGGCGGTGAGGCCGTTGGTGACCGGTGCCCCGGTGGTGTGGTCCGGCGGCCAGGCGACGGCGCAGGCGCCGTTGCAGGTGGAGGTGGAGCCGGTGTCGGCCTGGAACAGGTAGAGCGACCGTCCGGAGCCGTCGACCACGATCTGGCCGTCCGGCGAGGAGGCGGTCTTCAGCGTGGCGCCGCCCGTCGCCGCTCCGCCCGTCGATCCACCTGTCGATCCGCTCGATGCGGCCGTGGTGGGCGCGGTCGAGGAGGAGGAACTGGTGGTGCCGCTGCTGGAACAACCTGCCACGAGGGCGGCTACAGCGCCCGCCGCGGCCACCCCGGTCATGACACGATTCTTTCTGATCATGACGGATCTTCTTCCGCCGGGACCGCCGCCGCGCCCGGTGCGTCACGGCCGGTCCACCGGCCCGCCGAGGCGGGTCCGCACCTTGAGGTACGCGCAGGCAGAGGTGCGGGTTCAGTGTCCTTTCAGTATCCGTGCAACCGCCGTCCAACCGTCGTTCAGCGCCGCAGCCCGCGCAGCCAGGCGCGGGCCGCGGCGGTGTCGGCGGCCGTCGGGACGCCGGTGGGCGGGCCGGGACGGGTCACGAGGACCACGGGGATCCGGGCCTCGCGGGCGGCGGCCAGTTTGGGGGCGGTGGCCGTGCCGCCGCTGTCCTTGGTGACCAGGACGTCGATCCGGTGCTCGCGCAGCAGCGCGCGCTCGCCCTCCAGGGTGAACGGGCCCCGGTCGAGCAGCACCTCGACACGGGCCGGCAGCGGCGGCCCGGGCGGGTCGATGGAGCGCACCAGAAAGTGCTGCGGGAGCGAGGCGAAGGCCGCGAGGCCGCCCCGTCCGGTGGTCAGGAACACTCGCCGGTCGGCCGCCGGACCCGGCGTCAACCCCGGTGCGGACAGCAGCGCCGCGGCGGCCTCCAGCGAGCCGGCCGGATGCCACCGGTCGCCCGGCCCGGCCGTCCAGCCCGGCCTGCGCAGCGCCAGCAGCGGTACCCCGGCCGCCGCCGCGGCCCCGGCCGCGTTGGCGCTGATGGCGGCGGCGAAGGGATGGGTGGCGTCGACGACCGCCGCGACCCGGTGCTCCCGCAGCCAGCGGGCCAGACCGTCGACGCCGCCGAAGCCGCCGATCCGGACCCGGCCGGGCGGCAGCAGCGGCTCGGCCACCCGGCCCGCGAGCGAGCTGGTCACGGTCAGCGACGGGTCGTCGGCGAGCTCGCCGGCCAGCCGCCTGGCCTGGTCGGTGCCGCCCAGCAGCAGGATGTGGCGGGGTCCGGTCACGGCCGGCGCAGCAGATAGGTGTCCATGATCCAGCCCTTGCGGGTCCTGGCCTCGGCCCGGACCGTGAGGATCCGCTCGGCGACGTCGGCCAGCCGTCCGGAGACCAGGATCTCGTCGGCGGTGCCGATGTAGGCGCCCCAGAAGATCTCCAGCTCGGGGTCGAGCCCGGCGAAGGACTGGTGCGCGTCCAGCATCACCACCAGGTCGTCCACGCCTTCCGGCAGCCCCCCGGCCTCGGCGAGTCTGCGTCCGGTGGTGATCTGCACCGGACGGCCCACCCGGTTCAGGCCGGTGCGGTGCCGGGCGGCCAGCGCGGAGACGCTGCTGATGCCGGGGACCACCTCGTAGTCGAAGTCCACCGTGCCTCGGTCGCGCACCTCCTCCAGGATCGCCAGCGTGCTGTCGTAGAGGGCGGGGTCGCCCCAGACCAGGAACGCGCCGCAACTGCCCTCCGGCAGTTCGTCCCTGACGAGCCGTTCGTAGATGTCGGCGCGGCGGCTGCGCCAGTCGTCGACGGCCGGGGTGTAGCCGGGGGTGGCGGCGGTGCGGTCGCGCTCGGGGTCGGTGGCCTGCACCACCCGGTAGGGGTGGTCGACATGCCGGTCCAGGATCTCCTCGCGCAACCCGGTCAGGTCGGACTTCTGCCGGCCCTTGTCGAGCAGGAAGAAGACCTCGGCACGGTTGAGCGCCTTGACCGCCTGCAGGGTGAGGTGGTCCGGGTCGCCCGCGCCGATGCCGACGACGCAGATCATCCTTCTGTCGTTCATGGCCGAGAGTCTGCCAGGCAGGAGATAGGTTGCCCGGTACCGGGTCATCGCCCGGTGAGCAGCCACGATGGCGGCCGGACGGCCGGAACGGCAGGAGGCGGGCGGATGCCGGGGGAGCAGCGGAAGTCACGGTGGGGCTGGTTCCTGCTGCTCGCGGCGATCGTGGCGATCGGCTGGATCGCCCGGCCCGGCGGCGGCCATGGGTCCGGCGCGGCGGCTGCGGCCCCGTCGCAGTCGGCCGCCTCGTCGTCCAAGAGCGCCTCCGCGTCCGCCTCCGCCGCGGAGACCGGTGTGGTCCAGCCGTACGATCCGGCGCACTACGCCGCCGACACCGTCAGATACGGCAGGCAGGCCGGGATCGACCCGCAGCTGCTGATGGCGATCCTCTACAACGAGTCCTACAAGCCGCACGACGCGGCCAGCGAGCGGGCCTGGCAGAAGCTGAAGCCCAGCGCGTCCTTCGGCATCGCCAACATGCACGAGGCGGCCTTCGACGAGACCAAGCGGGGGCGCGCCTTCGCCGGGCGCAGCTGGACCGAGCTGCCGGACCATCCCGACCTCGCGATCGAGGCCGAGGCCTGGTTCCTGCACGACCTCAGTGCCCAACTGCCCGCGCAGCACACCAGCAGCCTCACCAAGGACGAGCTGCTGGGCCTCGGTTACAACACCGGCGCCTCCAACATGCGGGCCTTCGCACGCGGGGTGACGCTCGGTTCGATGGCCCAGTCCTACCTGGACACCCTGCGGCAGAACTGGGACAAGGCCGGGAAGGCGGTCGCGTCCGCCACGGCGGGGTGAGGTTGGCAGGGTTCCTCCGCTTGACTAAGGTAAGCCTTACCTAATCAAGTGGAGGATCGAGTGAAGCCTGCCGAGAACGCCGTCGAGCCTGTCGAGCCCACCGAAGCCGAGCGGGTGCGCAGCGTGCTGCAGGCCGCCACCTCGCTCACGGTCGCCGCCAACGGGGGCCGGCACGACTTCCACGGTCCGGACCTGCTCGCCGCCGACGCCGCAGGCCTGGCCCTGCGCGCCCCGGCGGAGTGCCGGCTCACCCGGGAGACCGTGGTCGCGGGCTCGGCCGGGCTGCCGGTGCTGCTGGAGTGGACCGACCTCGCCCCGCTCCCGGCCGGCAACCGGGTCCGCGCCCAGGTGTGCGTCGCCGGCCGGCTGCGAGCCTCGCGGCCCACCCGGGACGGTCTGCGGCTGCTGCGTCTCGACGTGCACCAGGTGGTCCTCGACGTCGACGGCAGCGAGACTCTGGTCGACCCGGTCCAGCTGGTCAGGGCCGAGCCGGACCCGCTGGCGAGCGTCGAGGCGGCGCTGCTGCTGCACCTCGACGAGGACCACCAGGACCATGTGGCGGCCCTGGCCGGACTGATCGGCTCGCAACTGCTGCGCGGCGCACGCCGGATGGTGCCGTACGCGCTGGACCGGTACGGCATCGTGCTGAGGCTGGAGTACGCCGGCGCACACCAGGACGTCCGGCTGGCCTTCGGCGAGCCGCTGCCCGACGCCGATCAGGTCGGCCACCGCCTGCACGCCCTGATGGCCGCGGCAGCGGCGGCGCCGACCGGCTCCGGGGCAGGTCGACCGCGCGACTGAGCCCTGACGATCACGTCACGTGTTGAAGTATGTTGACTGCTGTTTGCCAGTCTCTGTCCTGATCTGTTGTCGCCCAACGGTGTCGCCCAACAGTCAGGCAATCGGGCCGAAAGTGGGAGTCGTCGTGCCGCAGATCGTCCACGTCCCGGACCAGCAGCTCTGGATCCTCAGCGGGCCGGAGTCCAGCTACGTCCTGCACCTCGACCGCGAAGGACTGCTGCACGGACTGCACTGGGGCCCACGGCTGGACGCCGAGCAGGCCGTCTCGCTGCTCGACCTCCCCGCGCCGGTCCGCCGCGGCTACCAGGACGCCGCCGACGGCCGGCTCGACCTCGCGGCGGCGGGCGGTGCGCGCTTCGGCCACGCCGGCCTCCAGGTCCGCTTCGCCGACGGAACCCGGGACCTGGAACTGGAACTGACGGGTCATCGGGTGGACGAGGACGAGGACGCCGACGGATCGTCGGAGCTGATCCTGGAGTTCGCCGACCGCTACTACCCGCTGGCGGTCGAGACCCGCTATCTGCTGCGCCCGGACAGCGACGTCATCGAACGCCGGCTGCGACTGCGGCACACCGGCCCGGCCGGGGGCGAGGCCGCGACGGAGCCGGTGACGGTGCTGTGCGCCGACTCGGCCACGTGGGTGCTGCCGCCGCTGGAGGGCTACCGGCTCAGCCAGGTGCACGGCCAGTGGGCCGCCGAGACCCAGCTGACCCGCAGCGAACTCGCCTACGGCGAGACCGTGCTGACCAGCCGTCGCGGGGTGAGCAGCCACCACGCCCAGCCCTGGGCCATGCTCGACGACGGCACCGCCACCGAGACCGGCGGCGCGGTCTACGGCTGCGCCCTGGCCTGGAGCGGCAGTTGGCAGCTCACCCTGCAGCGCCTCCCCGACGGGCAGGCGTCCGTCTCTGCCGGGGACCAGCACACGCCGATGATCCGGATACTGGCCCCCGGAGAGGAGTTGGAGACCCCGGCCAGCCTCGGCCTCTACAGCGAGGGCGGCTTCGGCGCCGCCAGCCGCGCCTGGCACCGGCACATCAGGTCCCAGGTGCTGGAGCACCCCGACGAGTTGCGCCCGGTGCTCTACAACTCCTGGGAGGCCACCTACTTCGACATCGGCCTGGAGAACCAGAAGTCACTGGCGGACCGCGCCGCCGCGATGGGCGTGGAGCTGTTCGTCATGGACGACGGCTGGTTCGGCTCCCGCACCAACGACTCCGCCGGGCTCGGCGACTGGACCCCCAACCCGGACCGTTTCCCGGACGGCCTGGCGCCGCTGATCGACCACGTCCACGGCCTGGGCATGGCCTTCGGCCTCTGGGTCGAGCCGGAGATGACCAACCCGGACAGCGACCTCTACCGCGCCCACCCGGACTGGGTGCTGCACCAGCCGCACCGCGAACGCACCGAGATGCGCAACCAGTTGGTGCTCAACCTGGCCAAGCCGGAGGTCGCCGACTGGCTGCACGCCACCATCGACGGGTTGCTGCGGGACAACGCCATCGACTTCCTCAAGTGGGACATGAACCGTCCCTTCACCGAGGCCGGACCGGTCGGCGCGGGCGGCGACGACCGGCTCTGGACCGACTACACCCGGAACCTCTACGCCGTCCTGGACCGGCTGCGGGCCGACCATCCGTCGGTCCGGATCGAGGACTGCGCCAGCGGCGGCGGCCGGATCGACCTCGGCCTGCTCGCCCGCACCGACCAGGTGTGGACCTCCGACAACACCGACCCCGCCGACCGCCTGCACATCCAGCACGGCTTCTCCCAGCTGCACCCGGCGCAGGTGATGGGCGCCTGGGTGACCGACAGCCCCAACCCGTTCACCCGCCGCAGCACCCCGTTGGACTTCCGCTTCCACTCCGCGATGGCAGGCGTCCTGGGCATCGGCGGCGACCTCGCCGAGTGGACCAAGGAGGAACTGGCCCGGGCCGCCGAGCTGGTCGCCGCCTACAAGACCGTCCGGCCGCTGGTGCAGCACGGGGTGCAGTACCGACTGCGAGGGCCGGAGCAGGAGTTGAGCGCGGTCCAGTTCGTGGCGGCGGACGGGACGGGGACCGCGGTCCTCGCCTACCGGCGCTCCCGCTCCATGGGCGAGGGCAACCCGGTGCTGCGGCTGCAGGGGCTGCGTGCGGACGCCCGCTACCGCGACACCGACACCGGCAGGCTGCACCACGGCGCGGTCCTGCTCGCCCGGGGCCTGCCGCTGGACCTGCCGGAGGGCGACTGGGCCAGCACGCTGGTGCATCTCACCGCCGTCTGACGGAATGCCGTGGCGGATGGGAGAGTTGGCGGGACCGATCCCGTCCGACGGAAGGCCGCCGCAGATGAGTCCCTGGCCCACAGTCAGCCGACGCCAGCTCACCGAGGGGCGCTTCGTCCGTGCCTTCCAGGACGAGGTGCTCCTCGCCGAGGGGGTCACCGGGACCTGGGAGTGGGTCGACGTGGCCGACGCCGTCCGGGTGGTGGCCGTCGACGCGGAGGGGCGGATCGCCCTGGTGGAGGACGAGTTCTACCTGCAGCGGCGCCGGCTGCTACTGGTTCCCGGCGGGGGAGTGGAGCGCGCCGAGGAGCCGGAGGCGGCCGCCCGCCGCGAGCTGGAGGAGGAGACCGGCTGGCGCGCGGGGCGGCTGGAGCCGCTCGGCGTCATCGAGCAACTGCCCACCGCCACCCCGGCCCGAGCGCATCTGTTCCTCGCCGGCGAACTCACCCCGGGCACACTGGCGCGGGAGGCGAGCGAGGCCGGGATGACGCTGCAGTGGCGGACTCTGGACGAGGCCGTGGCGGCGGTACGGGAGGGCGCGGTCACCGAGGCCGGCAGCGTGAGCGCGATCCTACTCGCGGCGCTCAGGCTGTAGGTGTTGGGGTTCCGCGGATTTCCTCGATCCGGTCGATCATGACACTGTCGTCGAGATCACCGCTCTCGTCGCGGTGCACCGTCCGTACCGCCATGCCGACCACCGCCCCGACCACGCCGGCTGCTACCAGTACGGCCAGCCGGATCGCCGAGCTGTGCGCGTCCCAGCCGAGGACTCCCCACCGGTCGGCGTCAAAACCGTCGAAGAACAGCCAGAAGACCAGGCCGATCACCACGCTCCCGGCCAGGTCGGCGGCGCAGCCCACGGCGAAGGCCGCGACGCACAGCACAACCAGCTCAAACACCGGGTGCGGCCGCCCACCGGCGGTGGTGAGCAGGATCGACAGCGGCGCCGCGACCGCGAAGGAGAGCACGGTCAGCAGCGGGGCCCGCAGACCGGCCCGCCGGCCGGCCGCGGTGGTCGCGGGGAGGGCGGAACCGCGGGCCGCGGGGCGGAGGAGTGTGTACGACATGGTGGTCTCCCGCTCGCCTGGTCAAGGGATGCATGTGTGCACCCCCATTACAGGCCGGTACGGGGTCGCGGCTGCCGGCGTTGACGGCGTTCTGACGGGCCCGCCGCGGATCCATACGCAATCCTGACGCCCGGCGGCCTGTTCACTCCGGACGCGGGCGGCTCAGGTCCAGGGCCTCCGGATTGGTGTGCTGGACCAGCCGTCGCAGCAGTCCGCCGAGGACGGCCTCGTCCTCGGCCGACAGGGACTCGAACAGGCCCGCGTGGGCCTCGTTGAGGGCCGCCTGGGAGAGCTCGACCAGGGCCAGCCCCGCCTCGGTGGGGTGGAGCTGCATCACCCTGCGGTTGGTGGGGTGCGGTCGGCGTTCCAGCAGCCCACGGTCGATCAGGCCGTTGACGGCGGTGCCCATGGACTGGGCGGTCATCCCGGCCCGCCGGGCGACGGAGGCGCTGGAGATCCCGGGCGAGAGGCCCACCTGCACCAGGGCGTTGTGCTGGGCCAGGCTCAGGTCCAGCGGGCGCAGCCCCCGCTCCAGGCGCAGCACCGCGGCCTGGGCGAACTGCCAGGCCAGATAGCCGGTTCGGGTGGACGGGTCGTCGATCACCTGGGGACTCCTGGCTCCGGAATTTTGTAAGGAAACTGATGGTTGTCTAGCATGATTAACAGTTGCCTTATATTCAGCTGGTAAACGAGAGGCCGCACGTGTCCGTGTCCCCCGTCGTGTCCGACCATGATGCCGAAGCCGCGGCGCGGCAGGCCCGCCCCCAGCCCCACCCGCACGACCATGTCGTGGACGCGCCCTCGCCCCGGGTCGGCGCGACCGGGGCCAGGGGCGCGCTGCTGCCCGCTCTCATCGTGCTGGCGATCGGGTCCATCTTCGTCAGCGTCTACCTCGCCGCCTTCCACGCGCCCAAGCCGCACCAGCTGCCCGTGGCCGTTGTAGGCGCCACCGCCGAGCAGTACCCCGGCTTCGAACTGCGCAGCTACCCCGACCTGGCCTCCGCCCGCAGCGCCGTGCAGCACCGCGAGGTCTACGCGGCCTACGACGCGTCGAGCCCGACCGGAAGCCCGGTGCTGCTCTACAGCAGCGCCAACGGACCCTCCGTCACCGCACTGCTGGAGGGCACCTTCCTGCACGGAAAGGTCTCGGCCGCCCAGGACGTCCGGCCGGCCTCCAGCGGCGACACCCGCGGCCTGTCCGTCTTCTACTCCGCCTTCGGCCTGGTGCTGGCCGGCTTCCTGTTCGGCACCATGACCTACCAGATGGCCCCCAGGCTGGAGTTCCGCTGGCGGATGGGCGGCCTGGCGTTCTTCAGCGCGACCGGCGGCCTGGCCGTCGCCGCTATCGCGGGCACCGTCTTCGGCGCGCTGCCCGGCCCCTTCCTCGCCATCGCCGGGCTCACCGCGCTGATGGCGGCCGCCGTCGGCGGGGCGACCATGGCGCTGGTGCGGCTGCTGGGCCCGGCGGGGGTGAGCGTCTCCTCGGTGCTGCTGCTGATCCTGGGCAATGCCACCAGCGGCGGCATACTGCCCCCGGACTTCCTGCCGGCCTGGCTGCACCCGCTCTCCTCGGTGCTGCCGGTGGGCGTCGGGGTCCGTGCGATCCAGGGCGTGGCCTACTTCCACAACGACGGCTTGATCAGGGGGATCGTGGTGCTGGTGCTCTGGATCGCCGCGTGCGCGGGCATCCTGTGGCAGCGCGACGTGCGGGCGGCCCGGGAGCGCGCCGCCTGAGAAGGCGCACCGTCTGAGAAAGAGATTCGGTCGGAGGATTCCGCGCACGATCAGCCCGCACGGGGCACAAGACAGGCATGAGTGGGACGGACATGGGGCGCCGCGCGCCCAGGCGCAGGCCCTTCGTACTGCTGGTGCTGGTGGTCGTCCTGGTGGCGGCGGTCTGGGCGAGCACCCGGGACGGGCGCGGCAGCGGCGGTGCGTCCGCGACCGGGTCGAAGGGCGCATCGCCCTCCGCCGGTTCGACCATCCCGGTGACCACGGTCGACAAGGGCCTGGTCGACATCAATGTCGTCCTCGGCTACCAGGACATCCGGGCCGCCGCCACCGGCATGGTGCTGACCCCCTCGGGCGAGGTGCTCACCAACAACCACGTCATCAACGGCGCCACCGAGATCTCCGCCGTGGACATCGGCAACGGGCGCAGCTACACCGCGACCGTGGTCGGTTACGACCGCGGGCACGACCTGGCCGTCCTGCAGCTGAAGGGGGCCTCGGGGCTGGCGACGGTGCGGCTCGGGGACTCGTCCGGACTGGGGGTCGGGGACCAGGTCACAGCGGTGGGCAATGCCGGCGGTCGAGGCAACGTCCCGCAGGCGTCCCCGGGCCGGGTGACGGCACTCCAGCGGTCGATCACCGCCGGTGACGACGCCACCGGCGAGTCCGAGCAGCTGACCGGCATGATCCAGGTCGACGCCGCGGTGCAGCCGGGGGATTCCGGCGGTCCGCTGCTGGACGCGTCCGGCTCGGTGGTCGGTGTGGACACGGCCGCGTCCCAGGGTTTCAGCTTCCGGGGCGGCACGGACGGCAGCAGCCCCGGCACGGTCGGCTTCGCCACGCCGATCGCCACCGCCCGCTCCGTGGCCGACGCCATCGAGGGCGGCCGGACGACCGACGGCATCCACATCGGGCCCACCGCCATGCTGGGGCTCCAGGTCGAGACCTTCACGGACGGCTCCCCCGGGGCCCTGGTCGCCGGAGTGGTCGACGGATCCCCGGCGGCCGGGGCGGGCCTGGTCGCCGGAGACCTGATCACCTCGTTCGACGGCCGGTCCGTCTCCGGCCCCGGCGTCCTCACCACCCTGGTGACCGGCCACCGCCCCGGGGACCGGGTCACCGTCCAGTGGACCGACCAGGCCGGCGGCAACCACAGCAAGTCGGTGACGCTGGCGGCAGGGCCCGCGGACTGACAAAGCCTCTGCCGAACGGGCGCCGCCCGGCGGACACAGGCATGAAGATCGCCGCAACGGGGAATGCGCGCCGCATGAGCACCCCGAGCACCCGCAACGGCCTCGGTCTCGGCCTGCCCGAGTCCATCTCGGTCTGCCTGTTCGACATGGACGGGGTGCTGACCCGCACCGCTGTCGTCCATGCGGCGGCCTGGAAGCAGATGTTCGACGGCTTCCTGCGCGCCCGCGACGGCGACGGCTTCAGGCCCTTCGACGCGACCGAGGACTACGACGAGTACGTGGACGGGCGCCCCCGCGCCGACGGCGTCCGCAGCTTCCTGGCCTCGCGCGGCATCGAACTGCCCGAGGGCGCCGCGGACGACCCGCCGGAGCGCGACACCGTGCAGGGCCTGGGCAACCGCAAGAACATCCTGGTCCAGGAACGGATCAAGACCCAGGGCGTCGAGGCGTACGAGGGGACCGTGCGCTACCTCAAGGCGGTCCGTGCGGCCGGGCTGGCCACGGCCGTGGTCTCGTCCAGCGCCAACTGCCACGACGTGCTGGTCTCGGCCGGGATCGAGGACCTGCTGGACGTACGGGTGGACGCCGGCGTCGCTGAGCGGCTCGGGCTGCCGGGCAAACCGCACCCGGACACCTACCTGGAGGCCGCCCGGGAGCTGGGCGTCGGGCCCGCCCACGCCGCCGTCTTCGAGGACGCCCTGGTCGGCATGGAGGCCGGCCGCTCGGGCCGGTTCGGCTACGTGGTCGGCGTGGACCGCGTCGGCCAGGCCGACGAACTGCGCGCCCACGGCGCGGACACCGTTGTGCAGGACCTCGCCGAACTGCTGGAGAGCCGCGAATGATTCCCCACCCCGCATACACCGTCGACCCCTGGACGCTGCGCGAGACCGAGCTCGACCTGGACATGCTGGCCCAGAGCGAATCGCTGTTCGCGCTCTCCAACGGCCACATCGGCTGGCGCGGCAACCTGGACGAGGGTGAGCCCAACGGACTGCCGGGGAGCTACCTCAACGGCTTCCACGAGCTGCACCCCATGCCCTACGCCGAGGCCGGCTACGGCAACCCGGAGTCGGGGCAGACCGTCGTCAACGTCACCAACGGCAAGATCATCAGGCTGCTGGTCGACGACGAGCCCTTCGACCTCCGGTACGGCGTGCTGCACAACCACGAGCGGGTGCTCGACCTGCGCGCGGGAGTACTGCGCCGCAGCTGCGAATGGACCTCGCCGGCCGGACGCACCGTCAGGGTCAGCTCCACCCGGCTGGTCTCCTTCAGCCAGCGGGCCGTCGCCGCCATCGCCTACGAGGTCGAGCCGATCGACGGCATGGCGCGGATCGTGGTGCAGTCCGAGCTGGTCGCGTCCGAGGAGATGCCGCTCCGCTCGGGCGACCCCCGGATCGCCGCCGCGCTGGACCGCACCCTGCAGCCGGAGGCCGGGTACGCGACCGGGACGCGGCTCGCGCTGGCCCACTCCACCCTGCGCAGCGGGCTGAAGATCGCCGTCACTGCGGACCACCGGGTGGACGGCCCGGAGGGCACCACCACCTTCGCCGAGTCCAGCGAGAACGTCAGCCGACTGCTCGTCACCTCGGTGGTGCAGCCCGGACAGCGGCTGCGGCTGGAGAAGTTCGTCGCCTACGGCTGGTCGGCCGAGCGCTCGCTGCCGGCCCTGCGGGACCAGGCCGAGGCGGCGATGGCCGGCGCCCGCAGCACCGGCTGGCAGGAGCTGCTGCGGCAGCAGCGCGACTACCTGGACGACTTCTGGGACCGCGCGGACGTCGAGGTCGAGGGCGACGCGGAGATCCAGCAGGCGGTGCGTTTCGCGCTGTTCCATGTGCTCCAGGCCGGGGCCAGGGCCGAGCAGCGCGCCCTCGGCGCCAAGGGCCTGACCGGATCGGGCTACGACGGGCACAGCTTCTGGGACACCGAGACGGTGGTGCTGCCGGTGCTCGCGGCCACCCATCCCGACGCGGTGTCGCACGCGCTGCGCTGGCGGCACTCCACCCTGGGCGCCGCCCGCGAACGGGCCCGGCTGCTGGGGCTCTCCGGGGCGGCCTTCCCCTGGCGCACCATCAACGGCGAGGAGGGGTCCGGTTACTGGCCGGCCGGGACGGCCGCGTTCCACATCAACGCCGACATCGCCGACGCGGTGGTCCGCTACACCGCGATCAGTGGCGACCCCGACTTCGAGCGCGAGGTCGGCATGGAGCTGCTGGTGGAGACCGCACGGTTGTGGCGCTCGCTGGGCCACCACGACAGCGCCGGCGCCTTCCACATCGACGGGGTCACCGGCCCGGACGAGTACAGCGCCGTCGCCGACGACAACGTCTACACCAACCTGATGGCGCAGGCGAACCTCCGCGCGGCGGCGGACGCGGCCGAGCGCCACCCGGAGCAGGCGCACGCCCTCGGCGTGGACGACGAGGAGACCGCGGTCTGGCGCGACGCGGCGGCGGCCATCGCCCTCCCGTACAACCACGACCTCGACGTGCACGAGCAGTCGGCCGACTTCACCGGGCACCAGGCCTGGGACTTCGAGCACACCGACCCGGAGCAGTACCCGCTGCTGCTGCACTTCCCCTACTTCGACCTGTACCGCAAGCAGGTGATCAAGCAGGCGGACCTGGTGCTGGCGATGTACCTGCGCGGCGAGGCCTTCGACCCGGGCCAGAAGGCACGCAACTTCGCCTACTACGAGCAGCTGACGGTCCGTGACTCGTCGCTCTCCGCCTACTGCCAGGCGGTGATGGCCGCCGAGGTCGGCCACTTGGAGCTGGCCTACGACTACCTGGGCGAGGCCGCCCTGATGGACCTGAACGACCTGGAGAACAACACCAGCGACGGCCTGCACATCGCCTCCCTGGCCGGCACCTGGACGGCGCTGGTCGCCGGCCTCGGCGGAATGCGCCTGCGCGGCAACCACCTGGCCTTCGCGCCCAGCCTCCCGCAACGGCTCACCCGGCTGGCGTTCCGGCTCCAGTTCCGCGGCCGCAGGCTCCAGGTGGAGATCACCCCGTCCGGCGCCGACTACACCCTGGCCTCCGGCCCCCCACTGGACCTCTACCACTGCGGCGAACCCATCACCATCACCACTGACAAGCCGGTCACCTGCGACCTGCACCCCCTGCCCCACCTCCCGGACACGTCCCCGCCCAAGGGCCGCGAGCCCTTGAAGCGCCGCCTGGGGCCGCTGCCCTGACAGATCGTCGCTGCCCTGACATACGTGGCGCGAGCGCAGTACGACTATTCTTGTCAGTACATGTGTTCGGCAGGGGTGGGGCATGGCGATAGAGCTGCCGGGACCGGTGGTGACGTTCCTTCAGGTCATCGGGGTCAAGTGGCCGCAGGTGAACGAGGACTCGGTACGGGAGTTCGCCACCCATGTGCGTGACTTCGCGGCGGCGATCGACGACACCCACCAAGGTGCGACCGCCACGCTCAAGGCGATGGGGGAGGCATACCAGGCCAACTCGTACGAACTGCTGGTGTCCAAGTGGGCGCATCTGTCGCAGAGTCATATGTCCGAGCTGAACCAGGGCTGCACGCTGTTGGCGACCGCGTTGGACGCGGCGGTGGACTACATCGTGGCGATGAAGCTGTAGTGCATAGCCGAACTGGCCGTGCTGGCGGTCTCGTTCGTGGCGGACCAGGCCGCGGCGGTGGTCACCCTGGGGCTCGCCGAGGCGGCGGAGGCGGCCCTCGTGGAGGCCGCCGACCTGGCGGTGGAGTACCTGAAGCAGATGCTGATCCAGTACATCACCGCCCAGGTGATCGAGGCGGCGCTGACCCCGCTGCTGGGGACCGTCGAGAAGGCCGTGGCCGGGATGAGCTATTCGGCGCTGGAGGACACCCTGGGCGTCTCGGGGAACGGGCCGCGCGACGGGTTCCGGATCCACCCGGCGGACCTGAAGGCCCACGCCGCCGTGATCGGGCAGCACGCGGCAGCGGTGCAGGGCCACGCGACGGTGTTCACCGGCAAGTTCGCGTGGTTGGACTTCTCATGAGCGAGATAGCGGAAGTCTTCTCGGGAGCGGCCAAGAAGATCGGCAAGGCGGTGGTCAAGGATGTTCACCGACGCCTACCACGGAATCCTCAAGGACACCGAGAAGGGGGCCGTCGATGTAGCCGAGAACACCGCCGCGGCCGACGCCGAGCATGAGGCAAGAATGGCGGCCCTCGACAAGGCCCGCCAGGACCTGCACGGGAAGATCGGGGAGACCCCGGTCTACCGTCTGAACGACGACCTGGCGGTCGACCGGCTCACCCCCCATGGGCCGGTTCCGCTGACCGAGGCGGAGCGTGCGGCCCTGCCGCTGGGGCTGGACGGCAACAGCAGGGTTCCGGAGCGTCCGGTCGGCAAGGACAGCCCCTACAACCTGCCCAAGATCGAAGAGGGCGAGAGCCGTCGGCGGGCCTCGGCCGAGGTACCGGTCGGCAGTACCGACCTGGCCGCTGCCACCCAGCTGGCCCGGCACGAGGCGGGGGACTACGGGACCTACCGTGGGAAGAAGTTCACCAGCAAGAACTATGCGGCTGTCAGGTACGGCGAGCCCGGAGACCCGGGAGGATTCATCCTGGTCGGACGCAGCATGTACCCCACGCATTCCGAACGTGCGCTGGGGATCCCCTTCCTGCAGCGGGGGACGTCGGGCGGGGTCACCGAGCTCTACACGGAAAGAGCACCCTGTACAAACAGCGTCAACTGCAGTGCCTGGATGAGCAAGTACATGTCCTCCGGCATGAAGGTGTCGCACAGCATCGAGTACGGAAGTACCGAGGCGTCACGGACGGCCGGCAATGAGGCGATGCGCAAGTACCTTGACGCACTGGTTCCCGGCGGGCGCTGAGCCGGCACCGCACCAGCACCACCTGGCCGCTGTACGGCGGTTGCACCGGAACAGATAGGATACGAGGCATGCCGCAGACCGTCGACCGGGCTCTGATGGAGTCGGTCTTTCCAGCCGCTGACCTGGTCACCGTACCGGAGAGCGCCCTTGCGCCGGTCTCCCACGGACGAACCCGCGAACTGCTGCGCGACGTCGGTCTGCCCGACCAGCACACCGGATGGTTCCAGACGGTCAAGGACCTGCCGGCCGAGATCGCGGACAAGGGCTGGCCGCGCGGCCGCGAGCTGCATCCATCGTCGGACCTGGTCTTCGACGAGTGGATCGCCATCGGCGGAATTCCCTACGACAACATGGTCGTCGACGCCGCGAGCGGTGCCGTCTACTGCATTCCGGGGAGCGGCGCCGACCCCTATCTGCTCAACAGCAGTCTGGACGACTTCCTCTACTTCCTCTACAGCGTCGAGGCCGAGCGCCCCAACTACGATGCCGAATTCGCCGAGGAGAACGGGTACGAGGACGACGAGGATTTCGGCGAGGGAGTGGACGAACGGCTTCTCGCCGTCATGCGTGCGGCCGATCCGGTCGCCCTGCAGAACCCTGACGCGACCTGGTACACGGTTTTGGAATACGTGAGGACGTTCGGAGAGTGAGCCACCCGGAAGGCGCCCGGCTCGACGAGGCCATGGCCGCCTGGTTCGGCGACGGGGGGCTGCGACGGTTCGGCGCCGATGCGGCCGTGAGCGACCCTGCGGCCCCGGAGGCGGCGGCGCTGTCCAGGATCGCGGCACTGACGCTGCCGCTCCAGGCCGGCCCGTACTTCCGCACCGCCGCGAGCGAGCCCGCAGCGCTGCGCGAGTACGCGGTGGCGACGTCGAAATCGTTGCGCTCCGCCGAGTACCTGTCCTGGTCCCGCCTCGGCTCGGACCGTGCGTATGAGCTGGTCGCGGACCCGGACGGACGTGTCCAGGCCATGCTCCTCGGGTACAGCGAGCCGCTGCGCTTCGTCAGTTCCAGCCCGGAGGAGTTCGCGGCCGCACTGCTCGCCCTGGACGTCCTCCTCGATCTGCTGGGCGCGACCGACAGCCCGGAGGCGGCGCAGGCCGCATTCGAGGACTTCCAAAGACAGTTGCAGGAAGCCGACCCGGCGGCTTTCGTAGACCGGGAGAGCTGGTGGCCGCTGGTACTCGACGATCTGCGGGACACGGCCGGCACAGAGAACTTCGCCGCGTTCGAGATCGTCGACGAGAGCGGACAGAAGAAGATCTTCACCGCCTCGGGCGCGATCGCGCTGCACCCGGAGTTGGTTCTCCAGTACGCCGATTTCCCGCTCGGCGGGGTTGACGCATCCGTCATCGCAGTGGCCGAGCGCTTCGGCGTGGACCGGGTGGCCACCCTCGATCTGCGGCACTTCAGCGTTGTCAAGCCCGCGCACGTCCCCTCACTCACCCTGCTGCCATAGCAGCCAGCCCAGGGAGCTCCGCCATGCGGCTCAACAGCAAGGGGCAGGCCACAATCCCCGCCGCGCTGCGGAAGAAGTACCGCCTGCAAAAGGGTGACGAGTTGGACGTGATCGAGGTTAGGAACATCCTGCAGATCGTGCGTGCGGGGAGCGGCGAGACGCGCGGGCAGCGGTTGGTGCGGGGTTTGCGGGGGCGGGCGAGCACCACGATGAGCACGGACGAGCTGATGGAACCGCTTCGTAGTGAGTAGGCACCTGTTAGTGGTTGCTCCAGTGGTCACGCTCAGCGATTCCGGCTGCTCGCGAAGGGGAGTTCATCCATATGTTCACTACTCGACCGACTTTGCAGGGCACCTTCGGCATGGTTTCCAGTACGCACTGGCTGGCGTCGCAGTCGGCTATGGCGGTGTTGGAGGGTGGTGGGAATGCCTTTGATGCGGCTGTGGCGGCGGGGTTTGTGTTGCATGTGGTGGAGCCGCATCTGAATGGGCCCGGCGGGGAGGTGCCCGTGGTGTTCGCGGCTGCGGGGGGTGGGGGCCGGGTGCGGGTGTTGTGCGGGCAGGGGGCGGCTCCGGCCGGGGCGACCATCGAGCATTATCGGTCGCTGGGGTTGGAGCTGGTGCCCGGTACTGGGCCGATTGCTGCGGCTGTGCCTGGGGCGTTTGATGCCTGGATGGTGTTGCTGCGGGACTACGGCACCAAGTCGCTGGCGGAGGTGCTGGATTACGCCATTGGGTATGCCGAGCGGGGACATCCGTTGGTGCCCAATGTCACCGCGACGGTGGAGGCCGTGCGGGAGCTGTTCGAGAGGGAGTGGACCAGCTCTGCGGAGTTGTACCTTCCGGTGCCGCGGCCGGGTGCGATGTTCCGGAATCCTGCGCTCGCGGCGACCTGGCGGCGGTTGCTGGCCGAGACGGCTGGGCTCTCGCGGGAGGCTGCGATCGACGCGGCTCGGCGGATCTGGCGGGAGGGGTTCATCGGCGAGGCGATCGTGGAGTTCGCCGGGCGGCCTGCGATGGACAGTTCGGGACGTCGGAACGCTTCCACGCTTACCGGCGACGACCTCAGCGGGTACCGGGCCGGGTACGAGGAGCCGGCGAGGTATGACTGGAACGGCTGGACGGTCTGCAAGGCCGGTGGGTGGAGCCAGGGGCCGGTCTTTCTCCAGCAACTTGCCTTGCTGCGGGAGGGGTTGGGCTACGACGCTCCTGAGTATCGGCACACCCTGATCGAGGGCGCCAAGCTCGCGATGGCTGACCGCGAGGCCTGGTATGGGGACGCGGGGGAGTCCGTTCCGTTGGCCGACCTGCTGTCGCGTGAGTACAACGACGAGCGGCGGGAGTTGATCGGGGAGACCGCTTCGCTCGAGCTGCGGCCGGGTAGCCCTGGCGGGCGCAAGGCTGTGCTGCCGGAGGTTCCGGTCGAGGGAGCTGAGTTGGGGCCTGGGCTGGGCGAACCTACTGTCTCTGTCGATGGTTTGACGAGCCGTTCGGACGGCGTGACCAGGGGCGACACCTGCCATCTCGATATCGTCGACCGCTGGGGGAACATGGTCGCGGCGACGCCCAGCGGGGGGTGGCTGCAGTCCAGCCCGGTGATTCCTGAGCTGGGATTCCCGCTCGGTACGCGGTTGCAGATGGCATGGTTGCAGCCGGGCCTCCCCAACTCGCTGATGCCCGGCCGTCGTCCGCGTACCACGCTCTCGCCCTCGCTGGCGCTGCGCGACGGGGAGCCGGTGCTCGCGTTCGGCACGCCGGGTGGGGACCAGCAGGACCAGTGGTCGCTGCACTTCTTTCTGGCCGTGGCCCTCGGCGGGCTCAGCCTCCAGGAGGCCATCGACGCGCCGAACTGGCACACCGACAGCTTCCCCAGCTCGTTCCACCCCAGGACCAGCCGGCCCGGCAGCGTCACCGTTGAGTCCCGGGTGGGCGAGGCGGCGGTCGCCGAGTTGCGGCGGCGCGGCCACCTCGTCACCGTGGCGGACGCCTGGTCCGAGGGGCGTATGTGCGCGGTCGCGCGCGATCCGCGGACGGGGGTGCTGTCGGCGGCGGCGAACCCGCGCGGGATGCAGGGGTACGCCGTGGGGCGGTAGGGGTGGTAGGAGCGAGGTGCTATGCGGCTGCCCCCAGTCCGCCCATGGCCGCCCGTACCTGCGCCAGGGTCTCGTCGGCCACGGCGTTGGCGCGGGCGTTGCCCTGGCGCAGGATCTCGCGGACGTGGCCCAGGTCCTGCGCGAGCTCGGCCCGCCGCGCTCTGGCCGGGGCGAAGTAGTCGTTGACGGCGGTGGTGACCAGCCGCTTCAGGGCGGCTGACCCCGCGTCACCGATCTGCCCGGCCAGTTCGCGCGGGTCGCGGTCCAGGCAGAGGCCGGCCAGGAGCAGCAGGCTGGAGACCTCGGGACGCGACTGCGGGTCGTAGCTGATCCGGCGGTCGGCGTCGGTCCGCGCGCCGCGGATGAGTCGCGCGGTCTCGTCGGCGGAGGCGGAGAGGGCGATGGCGTTGCCCCGGCTCTTGCTCATCTTGGCGCCGTCCGTGCCCAGCAGCAGCGGCGCCTCGGAGAGGAGCGCCTCCGGCACCGGGAAGACCTGGCCGTAGCGGTCGTTGAAGCGGCGGGCGATGGTGCGGGTGAGCTCCAGGTGCGGCAGCTGGTCCTGCCCGATCGGCACCAGACCGGCCTTGCAGAACAGGATGTCGGCGGCCTGGTGCGCCGGATAGGTGAACATCAGGCCGCTGACGGCGGACTGCCTGGAGTGCGCGATCTCGTCCTTGACGGTGGGGTTGCGGCCGAGCTCGGCGACCGAGACCAGGCTGAGGAAGGGCAGCAGCAGCTGGTTGAGGGCTGGGACGGCGCTGTGGGCGAAGACGGTGCTGCGGTCCGGGTCGACGCCGACGGCGAGATAGTCCAGTACCAGTCGTTCGACGTGTTCGCTGAGCCGGTCGGCGACGTCCCGGTCGGTCAGTACCTGGTAGTCGGCGATGACCAGCATCAGCTCGGCGCCCTGGTGCTGCAGCCGGACCCGGTTCTGCAGGGTGCCGAAGTAGTGGCCGAGGTGCAGTGGTCCGGTGGGGCGGTCGCCGGTGAGGACGCGGGTCGTCGAGGGGGCGGTGGTGAGAGCGGCGGCGTTCATGGTGGGGCCTCCTGGCCGTTGGCGGGGGTGGTGGCGGGGCGTCTGTGCGGACGGGGGCCTCCACCCGGCCGTTGGGCCGGGGCATGCGAAAGGGCCGTCCTCGCGAACGGCCCTTCTCGTCGTGCGTGCGTGGGAAGTGGCCGCTCCTAGGAGGAGCGCCACCAGCTCAGGCGACAGGACGACGGACGATGCATAGCGGCATTCTACCGGGTCGTGGCTGCGGGGTCAGCTGTCTTCCTTGCGCGACACTGGTCGTCCACTCGTTCGCTCGTCAGCGTCGACACCAGGGAGGCGGCCGGTCCATGGGGTTCTCGACGCTGGCGGTGATCGCGCTGGCGGGGCTGCTCGGCCCGCTGCTGGCGCTCCCTCGGCAGTGGCACCTGCCGGTGGTGGTGGGGGAGCTGGTCGCCGGGGTGGTGCTCGGGCCCACCGTCGTCGGGTTCCTGCACGCGGGCAACGCCACCTTCGGCTTTCTCGCCGACATCGGCTTCGCGCTGGTGATGTTCGTCGCGGGGGCGCATGTCCCGTTGCGCGACCCGAGCCTGCGGGCCGGTCTGCGCACCGGGACCCTGCGGGCTCTGGCAGTCGGCGCCGTCGCCGTCGGGCCTGCATTGGCGGTCGCCCACGGCTTCGGCACCGGGCACGCGGCGCTGTACGCGGTGCTGATGGCCTCCTCGTCCGCCGCGCTGGTGCTGCCGATCGTGGACGCGCTGGGGCTCGGCGGCCCGCAGGTGCTGGGGCTGCTGCCGCAGGTGGCGGTCGCGGACACGCTCTGCATCGTGGCTCTGCCGTTGGTGATCGACCCAGGTCATGCCGCCAGGGCGGCGCTGGGGGCGCTGGCGGTGCTGGGCTGCGCGGGGGTGCTGTTCCCGGTGCTGCGCCGCCTCGAACAGGGCGGCTACCGGCGGAAGCTGCACCGGCTGTCGCAGGAGCGGCAGTTCGCGCTGGAGTTGCGGATCAGCCTGATGATCCTGTTCGCGATGGCCGCGCTCGCGGTCCGGACGCATGTCTCCATCATGCTGGCCGGCTTCTCCTTCGGGCTGGTCGTGGCGGCGGTCGGGGAGCCGAGACGGCTGGCGAAGCAGCTGTTCGCACTGACCGAGGGCTTTTTCGGACCGCTGTTCTTCCTCTGGCTGGGGGCCTCGCTGGATCTGCGTGAGCTGGGACGGCACCCCTCGTTCGTGCTGCTCGGGGTGGGGCTGGGAGCGGGCGCCGTCGCGGTGCACGCGGTGATGCGGGTGAGCGGCCAGCCGATCGCGCTGGGCGTGCTCGCCGCCGCGCAGCTGGGCGTGCCGGTGGCGGCGGCCGCGCTGGGCACGCAGCTGCACCTGCTGGCGCCGGGGGAACCGTCGGCGCTGATGCTCGGCGCGCTGCTGACCATCGCAGCGGCGACGGCCGCGGGAGCGGTCGCCGCGAGGGCGGCGGCGGGTGGAAGGGCGGCGGGTGCGGATCCAGCCGCACAGCCGCGCGGCACTGAGACGGGACGGTGAGACGGGACGGTGCGTCGGGGCTGAGGGAGTAGCCAGGCCCGGGATAGGGTGCGCTAGTGGCGATACCGACCTCACAACCGATCCCCGGCGAGGCCGCCGAACCGGGGGCCGCCGAACCGGGGACCGCGCTGCTGCGGGATCGCGCTGCCGCGCAGCGGGTCACCTTCCTGGAGCTCTTCTTCGACCTGGTGTACGTCTTCGCCGTCACTCAGCTGTCCCACCTGCTGCTCGCCCATCTCGACTGGGCCGGGGCGGCGGAGACCCTGGTGCTGCTGACGGCCGTGTGGTGGGCGTGGAACTTCACCGCCTGGTTCACCAACTGGTTCGACCCGGACCAGCTCGCGGTGCGGCTGGCCATCGTCGGCATCATGCTGGCGGGCCTGGTGATGTCGGCGGCGCTGCCGCAGGCGTTCGGCGGACGCGGGCTGGTCTTCGTGCTCGCCTACCTGGCCATCCAGCTCGGCCGGCACCTCTTCGCGGCGGTGGCGCTGCGCGGTCAGCAGCTCTCCCGCGAGTACACCAGGGCGATGGTGTGGTTCGGCCTCAGCACGGTGTTCTGGCTGGCCGGCGCGCTGGTGGCGCACGGACCGGCCGCGCGGGCCGGGCTGTGGGCGGTCGCGGCGCTGGTCGAGTACCTGGCGGCCGCGATCGGCTTCCCGGTGCCCGGGCTGGGGCGGTCCAGCACCACGGCCTGGAACATCTCGGGGGAGCACTTCGTCGAGCGGTGCCGACTGTTCGTCATCATCGCGCTGGGGGAGTCGATCCTGGTCAGCGGGCAGACCTTCGGCAGCGCCCGGTTCGACGCGGGGCGCACGGCGGCCTTCGTCACGGCCTTCGCGATCGCGGTGACGATGTGGTGGATCTACTTCGCCCTGGCGGGCAGAGCGGTGGACTCCGTCGTCGAGACCACCGCCGACACCGGTCGGATGGGGCTGCGGATCACCTATGTCCATCTGCCGATCGTGGCGGGCGTCATCGTCACAGCCGTCGGGGACGAGATCGTCATCAGCCACGCCGGCGCCCACGCGGCCGGATTCACCACGGCGTTCGTGCTGATCGCAGGCCCGGCGCTGTTCCTGGCCGGGCACCTGCTGCTGAAGCGGATCATGTTCGGCTACTTCAACCGGGCGCGCCATGTCGGTCTGCTGGCACTGGCCCTGCTCGTCCCCCTGGGCGCGGTGCTGCCGCCGCTGGCGGTGTTCATGGCCGCAGCGGTCGTGCTGGTCGCCGTGGCCGGGGCGGATGTAGTGGCGGTGCGCAGGATCACCGAGGCCGGGGCGGTGTCGGTCGAGCTCTGAGGACGGCCTGCTCCTCCCGGGTGAACTCCAGCCCGAAGGTGTCGTGCAGGGTGCTGATGAACTCGGTGTCCGACAGCTCCACGCTCTCGGTGGCCCGGCCCGGCACCAGCAGCGAGAACTGGCGGCCGATGAGCTCACGGGTGCCGCCGGACTCGCGGCGGATCACGATCGGCCGCTCGCGGAACGGGGAGGTGGGCCAGGTGGCGGTGTAGTGGTTGGACATCGCCACGTCCACCGCGTGCTGCGGCTCGTCGGTGAAGCGGTAGCGGGTCTGCCACTCGCCCGCGGTGAGTTCCTGGAAGCGGCGGACCCCGGTCGCATCGGGTCCCAGTGTCCGGTAGGTCCACACGCCCTGCTGCTGCGGGCCGTCCGGGTCCAGCGGGATCGGCTCAAGCAGGCCGTTGCCGAAGCCGGTGTCGGCGAGCAGCCGGCGGCCGTCGACCTCCACCGAGAACACCATGTGGGTGCGCGGGCGCAGCGGCTCCTGGTCCGAGCCGACCCGGGCCAGCAGCCGGTCCAGCCGGAACCCCAGGCGCTGCAGCACCGCGCCGAACAGGGTGTTCTGCTCGTAGCAGTAGCCGCCGCGGCCCTGGTGCACCAACTTGTCCTGGACGCTGCCGAGGTCGGTGCGGACCGGGCGGTCCAGCATCAGCGCCAGGTTCTCGAACGGGATCGTCGCCACATGCGCGCGGTGCAGGGCGGTGAGGGTGGCGGCGTCCGGCGCGACGCCGCCGGTGTGGCCGATGCGCTTCAGATAGGCGTCCAGGTCGAGCAGGTGGTTCTCCCACTCGTCCGCCTGTTCCGGCTGATCTTCTGTCCCCATGACGGCGATTGTGCCATCGGGAGACTCAGCGGGTGGCGGTGATCAGGATGAACGGGGGACGCTCGCGCTCGGCCGTCCAGGGGCGGGAGGCGATCAGGGCGGGGTCGGCGACGCCGTACGCGTCGGCGAGCAGCGGGGTCAGCTCGGCGGTCGGTCCGGTGAACCCAGCCTCGGCCAGCACCTCCTGGAACGTCTCCCGGGGCCAGTAGGTGTTGGTGATGGTGGCCCAGCTGCCGTCCTCGCGGCGGAGCCGGACCGGCAGGGTGTCGCCGGAGCGGTAGCGGGCGCCGGGTTCGCCGCGGTGGAAGCCCTCGAAGGCGGCGTCGTGGACCTGGTCCGGGTTGGGCATCAGGATGGTGAAGCGCCCGCCGGGGCGCAGCACCCGGGCCACCTCGTCGACCAGGAGCTGCATCAGTTTCCGGTCGTCGATGCAGGTGAAGAGGAAGGAGGCCATCGCCGCGTCGGCGCAGCCGTCGTCGAGGAACGGCATCCCGTTGTCGAGACTGAGCCGGTAGTCCACCGCCGGGTGCGGGTGCTGGGAGCGGGCCAGGTCGAGCATGGCCGCCGAGGCGTCGACGGCGGTGGTCCGGATCGGGTAGCGGTCGGCGATCCAGCAGGTGAGGTCGCCGGGGCCGCAGCCCAGGTCCACCAGGTGCGCGCCGGGCAGGTCGTCGAGGCCCAGCGCCAGCGGGAGGAACGGGTAGCCGAGCAGCCAGCTGCCGGAGTCGTCCCAGCGGCAGTAGTCGTCGGCGACGCGCGGGGTCTGGTACGAGATCACACCCGGCATGAGCCGTTCGGCGCCGATCGTTGCGGTGTCCTGCACGGGCGTCTGCCGTCCTTCGTCCTGATGGGTGATCAAGGCCGGGCAGAGCATAACCACGCAGCCTGTCCGCACTCCCGGAGGCGGCGGAGGGCCGCCTGGGCGGGCAATTGCGGGCAAGCGGAACAGTGCGGTCCGCACATAGCAGGACTGAGCTGCGAATTAAGGGCCTGTTAGGGGTGGGGCCAGTGGGGCGGATTCAGTCAGCCGTGGCGAATAAACGGCTGAAAATCGTAGGGTTGAGCTCACGTCAGAGGTGTTTGCCGCCCTGGGCGGCCAGGGTGGCGAGCAGTTCCTCGATCGCCGCCAGCCGGGTCTGGATGGCCTCGATGTCGCTGTGCGTCGCGGTCTGGTCCGCCTCCTTGAGGGTGACGATCAGCTGGCCGCCCGGCTCCAGCCGCGCGTCGGCGACCTCCTCGACGCTGTCGCCGTTCTGCACCCGCACCGCGTGCTCGATCTCGCTGGTGCGCAGGGCCAGCCGCCGCAGCGCGTCGGGCACGAAGGCGCCGTCGCTGATGACGGTGGTAGCGGTGCCCTCCAGCAGCCGCTCGGCCCGTTCGTCCAAGGCCACCCAGCGGTTGATCGCGGCGTTGACGGCGACCAGGGTTACCGCCCCGATCACCCCGCCGAGCAGGCTGTTGTCCGCGCCGATGATGGCGTTCTGGACCACGTTCGACAGCAGGAACATCACCACGAAGTCGAAGGTGTTGAGCGTCGCCAGCCCGCGCTTGCCGGCGACCCGGAACAGCAGCAGCACCAGCGCGTACACCAGGACGGTGCGAAGGATCTTCTCCAGGATCGGAACCTGGACGACCCACAGGTCATGACTGATCATCGGACGGCCCTCCCGTGACGCCGGGCCGCCACCGGCCGGGCTGCGCTGTAACGTACCTGATCAGTGGTCACGGTCACTGTCCTCTCGTCGGCACACCGCACTCTCCCACGATGGGCAGGTGAAGGCAGGTGATGAGCCAGTGATCAGCAGTGACGTCGCGGCGGGCGGGGTCCGGCTGTCCGGGACGGCCGGGCGCTGGGTGCTGCTCGCGACCGTCCTCGGCTCGGCGATGGCGATGCTGGACGGCACCGCGATCAATGTCGCCCTGCCCCATATCGGCGCCACCCTGCATGCCTCCATCGGCGCGCTGCAATGGGTCGTCAACGCCTATCTGCTGACCCTGGCCGGGCTGATCCTGCTGGGCGGTGCGCTCGGCGACCGCTACGGCCGCCGCCGGGTGTTCGTGGTCGGGGTGGTCTGGTTCGCGGTCTGCTCGGCGGCGTGCGGTCTTGCGCCCGACGTGCAGGTGCTGATCGCCGCGCGGGCCCTGCAGGGCGTCGGCGGCGCGCTGCTGACACCCGGTTCGCTGGCGCTGATCCAGGCGGTGTTCCACCCGGACGACCGGGCCGCGGCGGTGGGCCTGTGGTCCGGTCTCGGCGGCGTCGCGGGTGCGGCCGGCCCCGTCCTGGGCGGCTGGCTGGTCGGCGGTCCGGGCTGGCGCTGGGTGTTCCTGATCAATCTGCCGCTGGCGGCGGCCGTGGTGGTGACGGCCCTGCGGCATGTCCCGGAGAACCGGGACGACAGCGCGACCGGCCGGTTCGACCTGCGCGGCGCGGTGCTGGCGGCGCTGGCGCTCGGCGCGCTCACGGCGGCGCTCACCATCGCCGGGGGCGACCCGCTCGGGGCGGGCGTGGCGGGGGCGCTGGCGGTGGTGGCGGGCACACTGTTCGTCCGGACCGAGCGGCGGACGGTGGCGCCGATGCTGCCGCTGGAACTGTTCGCCTCCCGGCTGTTCACCGTGGTGAACATCGTCACGGTGCTGATCTACGGGGCGCTGGGCGGGCTGCTGTTCTTCCTGGTGCTGCAGCTGCAGATCACCGCAGGGTTCTCGCCGCTGCTGGCCGGGCTCGGCACCCTTCCGCTGACCCTGCTGATGCTGCTGTTCTCGCCGACGGCGGCGAAGCTGGGCGAGCGGGTGGGCGCGCGCGTCCCGCTCAGCCTCGGCCCGTTGCTGGCGGGTACGGGCGCGCTGCTGATGCTGCGGATCGGCGCGCACGCCTCCTACCTGACCGATGTGCTGCCGGCCTCGGTCGCGCTGGGCGCCGGGATGACGCTGCTGGTCGCCCCGCTGACGGAGACCGTCCTCAACGCGGTGGAGACCCGTCGGGCCGGCATCGCCAGCGGCGTCAACAACGCCGCCGCCCGCACCGGCAGCCTGCTCGCGGTCGCCGCGCTCCCGGCGCTGGTCGGCCTCAGCGGCGAGCAGTACCGGTCCGCCCACGCGGTCGACCACGCCTTCCGTGCGGCGGTCGTCGGCTGCGCGGGGCTGCTGGCCGCAGCGGGGCTGCTCTCCTGGACGGCCATCCCGCCCCGGCCGCCGGAGCGGACGGAATCGGAGCCGGTACCGGAACCGGGGCCGGAGTCGCACCCGGCATGATGGGGCCGTGACGGAGAACCAGCACGCCCAGGGCTGCTACAGCTGCGGGATGGACGGGGCCTACGACGACCTCCCGCCGCGCGAGCGGATAGCCGCCGACCGGTACTGGCGGGTGGCGCATGCGATGAACACCGCGCTGCCGGGCTGGCTGGTCCTGCTCCCACGCCGCCATGTCACCACCGTCGCCGGGCTCACCGACGAGGAGGCCGCCGGGCTTGGCCTGTGGCAGGTCCGGCTCTCCCGGGCGCTGGCGGCCGTCACCGGCTGCGCCAAGACCTATGTGGTCCAGTTCGCGGAGGCCGAGGGCTTCGGCCATGTCCACTTCCACCTCGTCCCGCGCACGGCCGACCTGCCGCAGCAGCTCCGCGGCCCCGGCGTCTTCGCCCTCCTCAACAGCCCTCCGGAGCTGCGGGTGCCGCCCACCCGGATGGACGAGCTCGCCGTGGCGCTGGCGGCGGCGCTGCGGTAGTCATGCGGGTCGGGCGTCCGCGGTCAGGTCCCCAGGTGGGGCATCACCCGGTCGCGGAACAGCCGCAGGCTCTCCCAGCCGGCGTCGACCGGGAGTCCGCCGCACAGCGGGTGCAGCAGCAGGCTGCCCATCGGCCCCTCCGCGGCGGCCAGGGCCAGGCACTCCTCGGGAGTGAGGCAGGCGTAGATGCCCTCGGCGCGCAGCTGCTCGGGGGTGGCCGAGGCGGAGGCCATGGCCGAGTGGATGTCGGAGGTCTGCCAGCCGGCGTAGGTGCGGGCCTCGTGCAGGAAGCACTCGCCGTACTCGGCCCAGGCCTTGTCGGGGTCCTCGGTGCAGTGGATCATCGACGTGCGCTCCGGGGGCAGGGTCGCGAAGCCGCCCTCGAAGCCCGCCTCGGCGGCGAGGGCGTCGTAGTACTCGATCAGTTCGGGCTGGAAGGCCGAGGTGAAGAACGGCAGCCCCAGGCGCACCGCCCGGCGGACCGCGACCCGAGAGGAGCCGCCGACCATCAGCCCGGGGTGCGGGGTGGTGCGCGGCGGCGGGGTGACCCGCACGGTCCGGCCCCGGTACTCGAACGGTTCGCCGGTCCAGGCGGCCAGCAGGGTCTCCAGCACCTCGTCCTGGAGCCTGCCGCGCTCGGACCACTCCCGGCCCAGCATCGCGTACTCCTCGGGGCGGTAGCCGATCCCGGCGACCACGGTGATCCGTCCGGCGCCGAGGTGGTCCAGGACCGCGATGTCCTCGGCGAGGCGCAGTGGATCGTGGAGGGGCGTGATCAGGGCGCAGAGCATCACGCCGAGCCGCTGGGTGGAGCCGAGCACCGCGGCCGCGGTGAGCATCGGCGACGGGCTCCAGCCGTTGTCCGCGCCGTGGTGCTCCTCCAGGGTGACCAGGTCGAATCCGGCCTCGTCGGCGAAGACGGACATCTCCACGGTGGCCCGGTAGCGGGCGGAGAGGTCGCGGCGGTCCAGGCCGGGGGCGATCTGGTTGAAGCGCAGGGTGGTGATGGTCATGGGCACGCACCTCCAGAGCTGACGGTGTGTCAGACAAGGAGATGCCTACCATTCCCCGGGTGCGACCTCAATGGACGCGTACCGGATCCCTGCTGCGTTCAGGGCCGACGGTGCGTCAGGGGCCGTCGTAGTAGCGGCGCTCCTCGACGATCTCCTCGGAGCGCCCCCTGCGTCCGCCGGGGAGACGGCGGCGGTAGACGCCCGCGTAGGTGACCACGCCGAGCAGGCCGGCGAGCATCAGGATCACACCCACCACATGGACGTTCATGCCGCTGATGTGCCAGTTGACGCCGAAGGTCAGGATCGCCCCCAGGGCGAACACGATGATGCAGCCGCCGATACCCATGGTCGAGACCTCCGTTGTGTGGTGGAGCAGCCGACACGGGGTGATGCCACTGCCTTCACCCAAGCGACTTGCCTGATGCGCACGGTCCAAACCAGCCGGGTGACGGACACCGGCCGGGTGCTGGACAACGGACGTTGTCGCGGGGTCGGGCCAGGGCCTACCCTGAGCCGCATGCCCGGCACCCACTTCGCCCTCGTCCTCTCCGAAGCCGAGATCGCCGCCGTCGCCGACGCCACGGTCGCGGACCTGGCGCACCGGCTGGCCATCCGCGCCTTCCGCCCGCTCGGCGATCCGGAGGCGCTGCCCGGTGGTGCGGCGGAGAGCGACGCGCTGGCGCATCTGCACGCCCTGGTGCACCTCCAGCGGGCGGTGGAGCGACAGGTCGACCGGGCGGCCGAGCACGCCGCCGACGTCGGCGCCGGATATCCGCAGCTCGGGGAGGCCTGCAACATGAGCCGTCAGGGCGCTCGGCGGCGCTGGCCCGGACTGGTCGCACCGGCCCGGCATCCGCACGGCACCGCCGGCCCGGCCGCCCGCTCGGCCGCCGGCCCGGCCGCCCGGGACGGGGACACGTGACCACGGCCGCACCCGCCACCGCGCGCGGATGCGACATCCTGCTGGTCGAGGACGACGCAGCCGACGCCATGCTGATCGAGGAAGCACTGCTGGAGCACGGGACCGCCCGGATCCTGCACAAGGCGGTGGACGGCGTCGCCGCGCTGGAACACCTGCGGACGCCAGGGGTCGACCGGCCGGACCTGATCGTCCTGGACCTCAACATGCCCCGGATGAACGGACGTGAGCTGCTCGCGGTGCTGAAGACCGACGAGCAGCTCAAGATCATCCCGGTGGTGGTGCTCAGCACCTCCAGCGCACCGCAGGACGTCGCCGAGGCCTACCGGAGCCACGCCAACGCCTTCATCACCAAGCCGGTCACCCTGGACGAGTTCGCCCAGGCCGTGCGCAGCATCGACGCCTTCTTCCTGGACACGGCGACCCGGGTGCCGAAGGACTGGGAGCAGGGCTGAGCCCTTCCCGGTCAGGCGTCGAGGAGGCGGTTCAGCATGGAACGGTACTGCTGGAGCGTCAGCCTCAGCTGCTCCGTGGGGAAGCCGCTGTCGTCGGCGGCGCTGCCCGCCCCCTTCTTGTCCCAACTGTCGCGCAGGGTGCGATGGTTGGCGGTGATGGACTCGGTGAGCTGGGTGGCCACCTGGTCGACCAGGGCGTCGGCCTCCTCGACGGCGTGACGCGGGTCGTCGACGAAGTCGATCTGGATGTGCTGCCAGCGGTCGCGCAGCTTCTCGCCCGCGCCCTCGGGGAAGAGCCGGCCGACCGTGCCCGCAGGGGCGGGGGTGGGAACGGGGGTGACGACGGGCGGCGCCGCCGGGGTGGGCAGCGGCAATTCGGTTCGCGCGTGGGCCTTCTCCAGGTCGGGCTTCTCCAGGTCCGTCGGCTCTACGTCCGCATCCACCTCCGCCTTCAGGTCGGTGTTGCCGGGCTCGGGGGACTCGGGGGACTCCTCGTCCCAGCGGGCCCGGTCCTGCAGGTCCTCGTGCTGCTCGGGGAAACGTCGGTCGGACATCAGGCCGTCCTCTCGTGGCTGCTGCTGCTGGTGGTGGTTGGCGCCGCAGTTTCCTCGCCCATCAACTGGTCGAAGGTCTCACGGGCGTTGACGAATGCCTGGCGCAGTTCCTCGGTGGTGGCCTCGCCCCGCTGGGCGCGTTCGGCGGCCTGCTGGGTGGCGCGGTACCCCGGCAGTGCGGGGGCGTGGTGCACGGACAGCGCCGCGTACTGCTCGTCGTACGAGTCGGCGGCCGGGAAGCCGCGGTCCCGCAGGACCTCGGCGAGCAGGTGGTCGGCGTCGATGACGGCCTTGGCCGGCGAGTCGACGAACTGCTCCTGCAGGGTGGTCCACCGCGCCAGGGCGCGCTCGCGCTGTGCCGCGTCCAGCGAACGGATGTCCAGGTCACCGGCGTGCTTGACCCGTTCCTCCAGTACCTGGTCGGTCGCCTTGACGTCGCCGTCGTGCTGGGCCAGTTCGCGGTCGTACTCGGGGCCGAACTGCTGCCGCAGCTTCCGGTTCCGCTGCTGCGGACGCATCACGGCCATGGCGGCCAGCGCGGCCACGGCAACGACCGCAACCACGATCACGATGATCAGACCTGTGGACATGCCGTTCCTCTCCTGCGGATTGGGGTACGCGGGTCGTCAACGTGCCCCTCTGTAGGGCGACTAGCCGAATCCGACAGGAGCAAACGGGCTGCGTTCAGCCAAAGACGAGGACCCCGGCGCAGTTCGCCGGGGTCCGTCGCAGTAGCAGTTCAGAACTGACGCAGCGTCACCACGTCGCGGGGTCCTCGCGGAGCTTCCGCAGGGCACGGTCCGTCAGTTCCTGGTCCGGCGCGGGCGCCTGCTCGGGGCGGGCGAGCGACCAGCGCTTGAGGTAGGGGCACAGCGGGACGACGGCCTGCCCGGCCTCGGCGGCGCGGCGGTAGAACTCGGCGGCGAGCTGGCCCGCGATGCCCTCGCCCTGGTGGTCCGGGTCGACCTCGGTGTGCACGCCGACCCGGGCGGTCGGCTGCTGCTCCAGCAGGAAGTAGTCGATCTTGCCGACCTGCTGGCCCCCCTGCAGGGCCCGGAGCCGGCGGCGGCCGTCGTCGTCGAACTCGATGTCTGCCATGTCGTTCACCTTTTGTTCTCGGGATCTGCGGCGTCGGGTCCGCGCAGTCGGGTCCGCTCTGTCAGCTCGGTGCGGTCAGCGCCACTTGGCGGCCTCGTCCTCGGCGTTGGCGCGGTCCGCGGCCTCCTCGGCGGCCTTCACCCGGGCCTCGACCTCCTCGGCCGGACGGCGGTGCAGCGACGCGCCGTGACGGGCCGCCAGTTCGTCCGCCGGAGCCTGGTCGGCCTCGGTGATGTCGACGATCAGCTGGCTGGTGTCGTCCTCGACCTCGGCGCCGAAGAGGACCAGCGTGGCGAAGGAGTCCTGCGCCTGGTGCGCCTCGGTGGTGCCGCCGAGCCAGGCGCCCGCGGTCGCCCCCACGAACGAGCCCATCGGACCGGCGAGCAGGCCGATCAGGGCGCCGACCGCGCCCCCGGCGGCGGTCGCCGCCCCCACCCGGTGGATCCAGCTCTCGGCGATGTCGAATTCGCCCTCGGCCGAGCGGGTGAGTGCCGCCGCCTGGTGCACGCCGGGGAGCTTCTTGGCCTCCTGCAGGGCGGGCAGCGCCGCGTCGGGGTCGTCGAACTCGAAGAACAGCACGCTGTGGACAGCGGACACGGTGGTTCCTTTCGTGGCGGACGGACCTGCCCAGTCTCGTTCACCGACGGCTGATCCTCCACCTATCTGATCCGTGCCGCCAGTGTCCTGGTGCGGGCCAGCAGCGTCTCCACCACCGCGGCCGCCAGCACCAGCAGCGCCGCGCCCAGGCCCAGGGCCAGGGTCAGCGCCGGATCGGTGTGCAGCGCGGGCCGGCCGGGACCGCCGGTGAAGGCTCGCAGGTCCAGGGCCGGGCCGAGGATACGGGGTTCGAGCAGGCCCAGCACCACACCGCCCAGCGCGGCGACGGGGACCAGCGGCAGCAGCTGCACCAGGTGCAGGACGGCTGCTCCGCGGCCGGTCAGGCCGAGAGTGCGCAGGTAGGAGGTGGTGCGTCCGCGTTCGGGCGCGGTCAGCACCAGCTCCAGAGTGACGGCGAGCAGCGCGAACAGCACCGCCAGCAGCGTGCTCGCGGTGTAGAGGACGCCGACGCCCTGGGTGAGCCCGTCCCCGCGCAGCGCGGCCAGGGCCTCGGTGCGCACCGTGACCTGCGCCAGCGGTCCCAGCAGCCGACCGGCGGCGGCGTGCAGCGCAGCCGCGGACGTGTGTGCGCCGCCGCCGAAGAGCAGCACCGCGGTGTGCCCGGAGGACAGCTGCGGCAGCCGCTGCTCCACCCCCGCGGTGGTGATCAGCAGCGGGGTGCCGTCCGGGATCAGGGACGTCAGCGGCCCGAGCACCGGGTCGTCCCGTTCGGCGGTGGTGAGCGTGCCGGTGGGGCTGAAGCGCAGATGGACGACAGGCTTCCCGTACGGCTGGACGGTGGCGCTGAGACTGCCGCCCGGTGCTTGCGCCAGCAGGTCGGGCGAGCCGAGGGCGGGCAGCCGTACGGTGCCGTCCGGCAGGGTACGGGTGGGCAGGGACAGCGCCGCGCTCAGGGCGCGGACGGCGGCCGAGCCCGGGTCGGCGGCGGCGAGCGCGGCCGGGTCGAGTGTGATGACCGCGACGCCGGTGACGCCGGCGCCGTTCTGGTCACCGACCAGGTTGAAGGTGCGCAGCTGCTCGGTGACGGTGCGGATCCCGCTGCCGCTCACGGCGGCGTCGCTCGGCGGGGCGGTGTTGCCGAGCTGCACCGCGACCGCGTCCGCCCCCGCCGACCAGGCCGCCCCGGTCCCGGCGCCGACGCTGACGGTACGGGAGACCAGGCCGCCGAAGACGGCCGTCCCGAGCGTCAGCACCAGCACGAACAGGGCCATCCCGGTCGCCGGCGCGTCCCGCCCGGCGCGCGCCAGCCCGATGAAGCCCAGCAGGCCGCGCCCCCGGCGCAGCCGTGCGGAGCACCAGTGCAGCACCGGCGGATACAGCCGGAGCAGCACCAGGACGGCGGCCAGCGCGACCACCACCGGCACCGTGCTGAGCTGGGCGTCCCCCTGTGCCGCGGCGTCCTGGGCGGAGCCGTTCGGCGTCGGGGCGGCACTACGCAGTGCGGCCACGCCGGCGAGGGCGAGCAGCAGCACGGTGGCCTCCAGCACCACCCGCCGGGCCCGGGACGGGTCCTCGCCGCGCCGATGGCCCTCGTTCCTGACGGTCGGCCAGGTCAGCAGCGGCAGCAGGGCCCAGGCGGCGACCGCCAGAGCGACGGCGAGCACCGGTCGCGGCGACCCTGACGTCCCGTCGGGTGCGAGCGCCAGGCCGACCGCCCAGCCTGCCGCGCCCGCCAACGCGACCACCGGCGTGGCCACGGCCGACCGCAGCAGCACCAGCCGCGGCACGGAGGCGCCGCGCGCCCGCTGCAGCCGCAGTTCGGCGTCGCGCCGGCGCAGCAGCAGCCGTACCGCCACCACGGCGGTGGCCAGGGCGACGGCGAGCAGCGAGGCGACGGCGTACGAGGCGACGGCGTGGGCCTGGGCGTCCTCGGCGGCGAAGGCGGTGAGCAGCGGACCGAGGCCGTCGGCGACCTGCAACTGAGCGGTGAGCTGCCCGTCCACTACGCAGCTGGGCTCGCCCAGCACCGGGTTGTCCGCGCAGAGCGCGGCGCTGAGAGCAGTGCTCCAGGAGGAGAGCGGCGCTGCGATCCGACCGGCCTGGGCGACGGCGTCACTGCCGAGGCCGACCCGGAACTGCCAGCTGAGGGCGGGCTCCGTCCGCACCTCGGCGTTCATCGCCGCGTTCACGCCGTCGGCTGCGATCAGACCGCGCGCGGAGATCAGCTGCTTGGTCGGATCGGTCTCCTTGGGGTACTCCAGCGGCTGGTCCAGCGACGCCTGCTCGTTCCAGAAGTCGTCACCGGTCTGCTGCGGTTCGAAGATTCCGGCGAGGATGTACGAGGATGGCGTTCCGGCGAAGTCGTCGGTGTGGACCAGGGTCAGCCTTTCGCCGAGGTGCAGGCCCAGCAGGGTTGCGGTGGCGCGGGAGAGGGCGATCTCGGGCGGGTTGCCGTGGCTGTGGGTGGCGGCTCGCGGCGCGTGGCCGGCCGTGATCCGCAGATGCGCGTCCGCGTCGGTGATGCAGGCCACGGCGAGACTGGTTCCCACCACACTGGCCTGTGGCACGGCGGGGGAGGCCAGCGTCGCCGGGTCGAACTGGGCCTCGGCGCGGGCGAGGGCCAGCGTCGCGGCGAGCCGGGGGTCGGCGTGCGCCAGCAGTTGGCGGCCGCCCTTGGTCAGCAGGGCGGCCGCGTCGACCGGTTTCCCGGGTGTCGCCGTCGGCGGCAGCATGTTCCACTCGCTCGGGATGTTGCCGGGATCCTGCGCCGTGGTCTGCACCGTCAGGAGCGCGTCCTGCCGCTGGGCCGTGACCAACCGCTGCCGCAGCGCCCGGTCCTCCTGACGGGCCGCCAGCACCGGTGCCAGCGCGGCCAGCCCGGTCAGCACCGCGACCAGCACGGCCAGGCATCCCAGCAGCGGCAGGTCGCCCCGGGCCTCGGCCCTGATCAGTCGCCCGTTCACGCGCTCTCCCCGGCCCGCAGCACCCGTACCAGGTCCACCCGGGCGAGCAGCCGGGACAGGGCCATGACCACCAGACAGATCAGTGCGGCCGTGCCGAGCGCGGACAGCGCGACCCCGCCCCAGGGCACCCGCACCCGCAGCGGCGGGAAGGGCGGCCGGCCGGAGTCGTCCACGGTGATCAGCGGCAGCACCTGGGCGGCGAGCGCGGTGCCCAGCAGGGCACCCGGCACCACCGCGAACAGGGCGATACTGAGCTGCTCGGCCCACAGCAGCGTCGCCAGCGACCGGCTGCGCGCCCCCATGGCCCGCAGCAGTGCGAACTCCCGGCGCCGCTCCCGGGTGGACACCACCGCGTGGACGGTGAAGCCGATCACGGCGAAGGCCGGGGCGAGCAGCCGGCACAGCGTCAGCACCCGGCGCAGTCCGCTGCGGAAGGGGTCGCCGCGCAGCTGCGCGGTGGACTGTGCCACCGTCTGTGCGCTGCCCAGGGCCGGCTGCGCGGTGACCGCGGCGGCGGTGCGGGCGCTGTCGGTGCTGGTCAGCCGCCACAGCGTGGGCGGTTGCTGGTCCACGCCGGCTGCGGCCAGGGCGGCCGCGAGAGTGCGCTGGTCGGCGGTGAACCAGCCGGTGGTACGGGTGGAGCCGAGGCCGGGGACGGCCGCGACGCTGCCGGTGATCCGCACCGCCATGCTCCGACCCGAGCCCAGGTCCAGGCTGACCGTGTCGCCCACGGCGTGGTGCAGCGCGGCCAGGGCCCGCGGATCGGCGAGCACCGGGACGGGCGCCGCCGGGGCGGACGACGTGACCGCGATGCGTATCCGCGAGCCGGGATCTGTCTTCATTTCGGGGACACCGGTGCTGATGGTCGCCGAGAACAGCCCGCCGGGGTCGGAGGTGTCGGAGGCGTCGGAGGTGAGCGAGCACACCCCGGGCGGTCCGGGCTGGAACAGATCGGACGAGGCGGAGGCAGGGTTGGTGTCACAGGCGTTGGTCCTGGCGCCGCCGGCGGACACCGTGCGGTCGGCCCAGGCCAGCCCTGGGGGGAGGACTCCGGCCCAGTCCGTGGCCGCGGTGCCGGGGTCGGGGCCGGTGCCGGGGCTGGAGCCGATGCGGTGCAGCACCAGCCGCAGCCGGGCCGCGTCCTGGCCGGCCTGCGGTACCAGGGTGATCGAGGTCAGCGTCAGCGGGTAGTCGCGCGGGTGACCGCTGCCGTTCACCGGGAGCGGGACTGTGACGGTGTGTCGGCCGCCGTCGGCGTCGGGCAGGGCCGCGTTCACCGAGTCGGTGAGGCCGGACGCGTCCTGGAGGGTCAGCTCCAGGGTGGGGGCGGCCTTGGCGCCGTTGCTGGTCAGCGTCTCGTCGAGCCGCAGCGCGCTGGGACGTCCCGGCAGCGGCAGTCCGTCGGGGGTGGTCGCGGTCCCCGTGTCGGTGCCCACGATCTGGAGGGTGGTCCCTGCGGCGGCGGTGACCGGGGTCAGCGTCACCGGGGTCACCGCGGTGACCCCGGGCAGCGCGCGGTAGGCGTCGGCCAGGACTGAGGGGGCGTAGCCGCCGCCGGCCGAGGTGTCCACCCGCACGTCCGCGCCGACGGTGAACCGGGCCTGGTCCAGGGCCAGTCCGTCCAGGCAGGCCAGGGCGGTGCCGGAGAGCGCCCCCACCGCTGCGGCCAGGCACATCAGCAGCACCGGGCCGGCGTTGCGGGCCGAGCGCCGGCTCAGCTGCCAGCCCGCGAGCGGCAGCACCAGGCCTGCGCGGCGGCGGCCGTAACGGTCCAGCAGCCGCGAGGTCAGCGGCATCAGCCGGAACAGCAGCAGTGAGGCGGCGACGCAGGCCACCACCGGGGCCAGCACCAGCACCGGATCGACCGCCGGCACCGACACCGGGCCCGCCGCGACCGAGGCGCCCTGCACCACGGCGTGGTGGTGCGCCAGCTCCAACCAGCCCAGCAGCGCGACCACGGCCAGCGCCAGATCCAGCCCGGCCCGCTGCACCGCCACCGCGCCGGTACGGCGACGAGTGTCACGGCGGCGCGGGATGGATATTCGCCTGAAGAGGGGCCGCAGGGCCGGATGGAGCACCGGTAGCAGCACGGCCGCGCCCTGGACGGCCAGGGTCAGCACGGCGGCGGTCCACCCGGCCGGTCCCAGCGCACCGTGCACGAGGAACTGCGCCAGGAACGGTGCGGCGACCGCCGCGGGGATGCCGGTCAGCCCCCACTCGACACCGGCCGCGGCCAGCAGCCGTCCGGTCCCGGCGCCGCGTGCCTGCTGCAGCGCCAGTTCTCCGCTTCGGTGTTCCGCGAGTTGACGTGCGGTCAGAATCAGTGCAGTGAGGGCTAGTACGGCGAGCAGGGCGGTCGGTTGGTAGAGCGCGGAGCGGGCGACCGCGATGGGTGCGGCCAGTGCGTCGACGGCCTGGGGCAGCGAGGACACCACCGTCATACGGCTGAGCGGGGGCTGCGCGCCGTGGAACACGGAGAGGTCGGCGTGGCTTCCGGCGAAGGCGCCGGCTCGGTCCCGAAGCCCCGCCAACTGGTTCGCGGCGGCGCCGGCGAAGTCGCCCTGCGCGCTCCAGTACGCGGTGACCTGGCCGTTCAGCGCGGCGGTGCCGTTGAGCGCGGCGGGGGAGACGACGAAGAGGGAGTTGGCAGCCCCCTGCGCGGCAGTCGGGTCCCCGGCCATGCCCGGCCAGAACCCGGCGTTGCCCTGGGCCGTGTAGACGCCGGTGACCCGTACGGTGACCGGGCGTCCGAAGGCGTCGCCGAGGGTGAGCCTCGCCCCGGGGCGGACGCCGAGCAGTTGGGCCAGCTGCTGGGGCAGCGCCGCGTCCACGGTCGAGGACGCACCTGGTGCCGAGACACCGGGGGAGACGGTTGGCAGGGTGGTGAAGGAAGTTGAGGGAACATCGGCTGTGCCCGCGGGCCAGGCGCCGGAGACGAGGCGGCCGTAGCGCGCCGCGCCCTGGACCGCTACCGGATGCAGAACCGCGCCCTTGCCGTTGCTGGCGCCGTTGACGATCAGCGGCCCGACGCCGAGCAGCCCCAGATAGGTCTGCTCGGGCACGCCGCCGAACACCTGTGCCGTGGCGCTTCGTACTGCCCTGTCGGCAGCGGCCAGACCGGTGGTCTGGAAGCCCGCGCTGACCTGCACCTGGGCCCTGGGGTCGGCGGCCAGCCGCACTCCCGCTCCCTGGTCGACGGCGTTGCCCGCCAGCGCGGCCAACGCCGCCAGCACAGTTGCCGCGAGCAGTACGGTCACGGCGACGGCGGTGAGCACCAGCCCGTGGTGCGCGGACCGCCGTACCGACGCGGGCAGCCTTCGGACCCGCGCGCCCCCACCTGGTCGGACCTCGGTCGCGACCACGCACGTCTCCTCGTACCTCTGATTCCCGCCCCGGCCTCAGTGTTTCCCGTGGTGCATGTGGGGCGCAAGCGATTGCGGAAACGGGTTAGTCGGCTGCGGGCGGCAGGGCCGGCTCCAACTCCCGGGCCAGCAGGGTCGCTCCGGCCACCGCGCCGGGCATGGCGACCACGGCGACGAAGGGGATGAGGAACAGCAGCACCAGCGGGACGCCGAAGCCGAGGGTGAGGGCGAGCCGACTCCGCAGCTTGCGTATCCGCTGACGGAAGCTCAGGCCCCGGCGCTGCAGGGCGACTGCGGCAAGCTGCTCGGTCAGGAAGAAGCCGGAGACGCAGAACGCGGCAGCGGGGACCAGCGTCTGCCCGACCGCGGGGACGAAGCCGAGCACCAGCAGGAGCAGACCGATGCCGGCGGTGAGCAGCACCGAGGCCACGCCCTCCCGGGCGGCGAACCCGAGTTGCTGCCAGAGCGACTGGCTCGGCGCATCCGGGGCGCCGCCCTCGATCTCCTCCACCCGCTCGGACAGCGACTCGTAGAACGGCTGGCCGATCAGCAGGGTGACGGCGGTGAAGGTGACGACCGCGAGCAGCAGGCTGCCGCAGACCAGCAGCACGGCGAGCAGCGTGCGGACCGCCGAACGCCAGTCGGTGGACCAGCTGTCGGCGAACGGGGTGGCCCAGGTGGCGATATCGCCCGCGTAGGTCGCGAGTGCGACCAGAGCGGCGATGTAGAGGACCAGCGCCACCAGCCCGGGCAGCAGCCCGAACCCCCACCAGCGTCCGTGCCGCACCACCCACCGCTGGCCCTTGAGGAGGTGTCCGAGGCCCTTTCCGAGATCACGCATGCGCGCAGTCTGCCGTAGCGGACCGACAGATCGCGCATCCGGTCCGCGCTTCGGCGGCCGCCGAGCCTTCGGATTTCCTGGTCCGCTCTCCCTCTTGTCGCGTACGCTCCAGTTCTCGATGACTGACACTTGGGACACCATCGCCGACTCGTACGCGGAGCGCCTGCGGAAGGGCTCCGCGATGCACGAGTTCGCGCGCGACATCCTGCTGGAGCAGTTGCCGGACGACCTGACCGGGCTCCGGATCGTGGACCTGGGGTGCGGCGAGGGGATCGTGGCCCGCGCGCTCGCGCTCAGGGGAGCGGGCGTGCGCGGCGTGGACCTCGCCCCGCGCATGATCGCGCACGCCTGGATCGCCGAGGCCGAGCGCCCGACCGGCGCCGTCTACACGGTCGACGACGGCTGCACCCTCGCCACCATCGGCAACGGCACGGCGGACTGCGTCACCGCCGGGCTCTCCCTCAACAACGTCCGTGACCTCAAGGCGGCTCTCGCCGCCGTCTCGCGGGTGCTGCTCCCCGGCGGGCGGCTGGTGTTCACCATCCCGCACCCCTGCTTCGAGGCCCCGGGCGCGAGTTGGGCCCCCGAGGCGGTCGACGACGACCCCCCGGACACCCGCCGCCGTCGCCGCACCGTCGGCGACTACCTGACCGAGGGCTTCTGGCGCTCCGCCAACCCCGAGGGCGTCCGCCGTGCCGGCAACCAGCACCGCACCCTCTCCACCTACCTCAGCGCCCTCCTGGCCCAGGGCTTCGCCCTGGAGGCCATCGCCGAACCCGCCCCACCCGAACCGGTCCGCGCCGAACAGCCCCTCCGGGAGGGGCTCCCGCCGTTCCTGGTGGTGACGGGTCGGCGGGCGGGGTGACCCGCTGCCGCCGGTGTCGTGCGGCTCATCGGGGTTGGCCTGTGTCGGCCGGGTACGTCACGAGGGGGCCTGCGGCCTTGATGGTGCGTAGTACCGGCGCCGTTTCCAGGGTGTGGATGGCGTCGAGGGCGCCCAGGCGGTGGGTGAGGTAGCGGTGGAGTGAGGCCGGGTCGGGGCAGAGGGCCTGGGCGACCAGGTTGGTGGGGCCGGTGGTGGCGCCGACGAAGGCGAGTTCCTCGTGGCCGGCCAGGGTGGTCGCGATCCGCTCCAACTGGGCCGGGGCGACGGCCATCCAGAGCAGGGCCTGGGTGCCCGCTCCGAAGACCGCGACGTCCAGCTCGACGTCGAAGAACAGTGCGCCGCTGGCCCGCAGTTCGGCCAGCCGGCGGGCGACGGCCGCCGGGGTCCAGCCGGTGGCGGCGGCCAGCTCGGCGTTGCCGGCGCGGCCGTCGTGCTGGAGCGTGGCCAGCAGCGGACCGTCGGCGTCGGTGATCGCGGCGTCGCCCTCGGGCGTCGGCGCCGCCGGGCGCAGCAGTTCCTGCTGCTTCTCGTCCAGCGCCCCGGTGCGTCCGCGCCAGGCCGTGGGGCCGCCGAAGTAGGTGTGCAGGACGTAGTGCGCGGAGACGGAGGTGACGCTGGCCGTACGCGGTATGTCCCGCAGCAGCAGCGAGTGGCTGCTCGCGGTGGCCCCGGTGGGGGTGTGGATGATCGCGACGATCTCCGTGCCGCCGGAGGCGAGTTTCACCCAGGAGGTGTCGTTGCGTCTGGCCAGCGCGTCGGCAACGTTCTGTGCCTGGTGCGGGACCGCCGTGATCCGGACCAGCCACTGGGCCTGTCCGGCGCGGTGCGGGTCGGGCAGGCCGACCACGCGCAGCGCGATGGTGCCGCGCAGTTTCCGGTAGCGTCGGGCCACGGTCTGCGTGGACACGCCGAGGGCGGCAGCGATCCTGGCGTACGGGGCGCGGCCGTCGATGTGCAGGGCATGGATCAGGCCCCGGTCGATAGCGTCGAGCATGGAGCCATTCTTGGCCATCGGCCCCGGCGATGGAAGAAATCACGCAACTTCGCTGTGCGGATGGAAACGTCAGAACGCCCCGAGCAGCGCGGCCGCGTGGCTGACCTGGACAGTGTGGGTGGCGCAGCCGCCGTCGGCGGTGAGCAGGTGCAGCAGAAAGCCGGTCGGTTCGTCGAGATAGCCCATGGGGGCGCCGTCGATCATCGTGAGCGAGCTCTGGCGGTAGGTGCTGGGTGCGACCGCCAGCGTGCTGCCGGCGAAGGCGCAGGTGATCGGCCGGTGCACATGCCCGGCCAGGACCCGGACCACCCGGGGGTGGCCGGCGACCACCTCGGCGAGGGCGTCGCCGTCCTCCAGGCGCATCCCGTCCAGGAAGGGGATGCCGACCGCCATCGGCGGGTGGTGCACGGCGACGAAGGCCGGGACGTCCGGACGCTCGCCGAGCACCGCGTCCAGCCAGCCGAGCTGTTCCGGGCCGAGCAGGCCATTGGGCTTGCCCGGCAGGTTGGAGTCCAGCACGACCACGGTGGCCCGCTCGTGCTCCACCGCGTAGTGGACCCCGTGATCGCCGGCCGCGAGCAGCCCGCTCCCGCCGAAGGCGGCCAGCATGGCGTCCGGGCTGTCGTGGTTGCCCGCGACCAGGTGCAGGGGCAGCGGGAAGCGTCCGATGACGTGCCGCAGCTCCTCGTACTCCTCGGGGCGTCCCTGGTCCACCAGGTCCCCGCTGAGCACCACCGCCACCGGCTGCGGCTCCAGCGCCAGCACCCGCGCGAGCGCCAGTTGCAGGCCGGCGGCCGGACCGGCGCCCAGGGGGCCTGTGGTGATGTGCGGGTCACTGAGATGCGCGATGGAGAGCGTGGCAGTCATGATTGAACGCTTCCCCGGCGCACCCTTTCCGGACAACCCGTCAAGCTGACGGCGTAACGAACAGCTGGTGAAGCGACGGCAGGCCGCCGGTTACGAGGCACCGAGGGTGACGGTGCGCGATCCGGGAGTGAAGGCGGCGAAGGACTGCTCCCAGCTCTCCTCGGGCGAGTGGTAGGTGACCCGGCCCTCGGAGGGTCGGTGGTCCACTGTGTAGACCGTGCCCAGAAACTCGTCGTAGGCGAACTGGTAGGGCGGCGGCTTCAGCATTGCGGCCACGTCGGCGTCCGCGCCGTGCGCGCCTGCGCCGTTGGCGCTGATGGTGGTGTGGGCCACGGAGTCGTCAGACGTGAACGAAGTGCTGCGGACCGGGCGTCAGTTCTGGACGACGACGCGCTCGCCCTCGCCGTCCGGCTCCTCGAAGCCGGCGAGGTAGCGCTCCAGCAGCTCCGCGGAGACGGTGACGCTGTCGGCGCCCTGCTGCTGGTTGCGAAGTGCGAGGCGCCGCCGCAGGGTGTCCGGGTCCGCCTTGAGGTGGACGAGCTCCCAGCTGCAGCCGTGACTCTCGATCAGGGCCTTGTAGCGGTCGCGGCGGGCCCGGCTCCAGAAGCTGTAGTCGACGACGACGGGCTGGCGGGAGTCGACAAGGCGGATCAGCTCCTGCCACTGCTCCGCCTCCACGGTGGCCTTGAGCCGCTCGTACTCCTCGGGGGCCAGTTCCGCCGCGTCGTGGCCGAGGCGCTGCCAGACCGCCTCGTCGATTGACAGCCGGACGAAGCCGCGGCGCTCCAGGGCTCGGGCGTAGGTACTCTTCCCGGAGCCTGCGATCCCGCACATGAGGACGACGAGGCCGGGCTCCGCAACGAGATCGTCCATGGCCCGAGAGTAGCCGTCTGACCAGCGACGTTCACCGGGTTTACGCACCGGAGCGGACGTGTTTGCCAGAATGGCGGCTATGAAGATCGAACAGACCTCCTGGGCGGATCCCGACGCTGCCGCGCTTCGCGCACAGCAGCGGGCCGAGATCGCCCAGCGGTACGGGACCCCGGACAGCGAGCCCGGGACGCCGCCCTCGGCAGTGGATATCACGGTGTTCTTCGTCGCACGGGACGGCGACGGCACCGCGGTGGGGTGTGGAGGGCTGCGGCGGCTCGGGGACGGGGTCGGTGAGATCAAGCGGATGTACGTCGCGCCCGAGCGGCGTGGTTCGGGTGTGGCGCTGAGCATCCTGCGGACGCTGGAGGACTGGGCGCGGGAACAGGGGTGGACCAGCCTCCGGCTGGAGACCGGTGACGCACAGCCCGATGCCGTCCGCTTCTACACGCGTGCCGGATATGGGCGCATCCCCAACTTCGGCGCCTACGTCGGCGCGGAGCGCTCGCTCTGCTTCGAGCGCGCACTCTCGGAGACGATCACCGCGACGGCCGCCGGCACCTGGAAGCTGGGCGACCTCACAGTCAACCGGATCGGCTTCGGCACCATGCGTCTCACCCAGTACGGTGCGGCCTTCAACACCGAGTCGGTCCCCAGCGACCGCGGCCGGGCGCTGTCCGTGCTGCGCCGGGCGGTGGAGCTCGGGGTGAACCACATCGACACCGCCTCCTTCTACTTCTCCCGGCTGCGCTCCGCCAATGAGCTGGTCAACAGTGCGCTGGCGCCCTACCCGGACGACCTGGTGATCACCACCAAGGTCGGTCCCGGCCGGGACCCGCACGGCGACTGGACCAACCCGGCCACCCGGGCCCAGCTGCGCGGGCAGGTGGAGGAGAACCTGCGCCAGCTCGGCCGGGACCACCTCGACGTGGTCAACTACCGTCGGCAGCGGCCCGGTTCGATCGCCGAGCACTTCGGCGCACTGGCCGAGCTGCGCGAGGCGGGCCTGATCCGCCACCTCGGTCTGTCCGGCGTCGGCCCCGAGCATCTCGCCGAGGCCCAGGCCATCGCGCCGGTGGTCTGTGTGCAGAACAGGTACGGTCTCGGCGTGGGGACTCCGGAGAGCGACGCCCTTCTGCGTTCCTGCGGCGAGCAGGGCATCGCCTTCGTCCCGTTCTTCGCCATCGCCGGGCAGGGCGGTGAGCGCGGCGCGGCCGGCGCCGCCGAGGACGCCGAGGTCCTCGCCGTGGCGACCGCCCACGGCGTGTCGGCCCCCGAGATCCGGCTGGCCTGGTCGCTGCACCAGGGCCCGCACGTGCTGGCCATCCCGGGCACCGGCAACCTCGCGCATCTGGAGGCCAATGTGGCCGCAGGCGCCCTCCGGCTCTCCGACGACGAACTGGCCCGCCTCGACGCCGTCCACCGCGCCTGACCCACCGGCCGACAGGTCGGCCCGCGCGGCTGCCGCAGGGGAGTTCGAGGGCGGGCCCGGGGCGCGACCACGTTTGAGTGACAATGCCGGGGAGGACCTGTTTCGCGGTGATACATCTTCGGATTCGACGTCCGCGAACCACGGGGAGCTTCACGACATGTCCATCGACACCGCCCTGCCGCCGCAGGTCGAGCTGGAAGCGCCCCCGGTGGTGGTGTCCGAGCACACCCTGACCTTCGACGGCTTCCGCTACGTCGCCCGGGTCGTCCGGCAGGGCGACAGCGTCACGGCGCCGCTGCTGCTGCTCGGCGGCTCCTCCCAGGACCGGTTCTCCTGGATCCGGCACCAGGCCGCGCTGTTGCCGCTGTGCGACGTGGTGACCGTCGACCTCCCCGGCTACGGGGACGCCGACCAGCTGCCGCCCCGCTACGGCACCGACTTCCTGGCCGCCGCCACCCGGCACATGGTGGACGCCCTCGGCCTGGGCGAGGTGAACCTGTTCGGCGGCTGCTTCGGCGGATCCATCGCGCTGCGCTTCGCCCAGCACTACCCGGAGCTGGTGGAGCGCCTGGTGCTGGTCGGCATGACGACCACGGTCCCGCCCGAGTACGAGCAGGCGGCCACCCGCTGGCTCGGCATGCTGGACGAGGGCCGCTACGAGGAGATGGCCAGGGAGCTGGTGTCCCGCTTCATGGCCCCGCCGGGCAGTGGGACCATCCGCAGGCAGGCCGCGATCGGGCGGCTGATCCACCGCCAGTTCCTGGAGCAGACGCCCCGTCAGTTCGAGATGGCGGTGGCCGACCACAACCGCCGACTGATGCGCCACGAGTGGTACCGGCCCGAGCCGGTCCCCGCGGTGCCGACGCTGGTCTTCACCGGCGAGCACGACTCGCTGACCCCGCCCGGGATGGGACGCGGGGTCGCCGCCGTGCTCCCCGGCGCGGTGTTCACCACCGTCAAGGACGCCGACCACCTGGTGCACATGGAGCGCATCGAGGAGTTCACCGACCTGCTGGCGCACTTCCTGACGGACTGTCCGATCGATGCGCTGCCCTACTGCACGCCGCCGGAGCGCCCCTCCGTCGCGGGCTCGGCCGACTGAGCGGACTCAGCAGTCACCCCGGCCTCGGCGAGCCGCCGCCAGATCCGGTCCCGGGTCAGCGGCAGCCGGGTGAAGCGGACCCCGGTGGCGTCCCGCAGGGCGTTGGCCAGCGCCGGGGCGACCGGGTTGAACGGGCTCTCGCTCATCGACTTGGCGCCCAGCGGACCGATGGCGTCCGAGGTCTGCATGAAGTGCACCTCGGTGCGCGGAACGTCGGCGAAGGCGGGCAGGTGGTAGCGGCGGAAGGACGCGGTCTCCACCGCGCCGCGCTCGTCGATCCGTGCCTCCTCCCACAGCGCGGCGCCCAGCGCCTGGGCGATGCCGCCCTCGACCTGGCCCCGGCACTGCATCGGGTTCATCACCCTGCCCGCGTCGGCGGCGTGGACGCTGCGCAGGATCCGCAGCTCCCCGGTGTCCGGGTGGACGGCGACCCGGAACCATTGCGCGTTGAAGGCGACCGAGCGCGGGCTGCCGCCCCAGTGGCCCGCCGCCGAGGTCTCCCGCCCTGCCGCGACCATGGCGGCGTGCAGGTCCTTGAGCGCCAGCCTCCGGCTGCTGCCGCAGCGGACCGAGTCCGCCTCCAGCCGGCAGTCGGAGAGCGGGTTGCCGGTGTGCTCCGCGGCGAAGGCCAGCAGCGCCTCGGCCAGCCCTCCGGCCGCCTGCAGCACGGCCTTTCCGGCCACCACGGTGCCGGTGGAGCCGAAAGCGCCGGTGTCGTGGCGCACCACGTCGGTGTCGGACTGGCGGACGGTGATCCGCTCGGCGACGGTGCCCAGCGCGCCCGAGGCGATCTGCTTGTGCACGGTGGTGGTGCCGTTGCCGAACTCGGCGGTGCCCACGGCCAGGTCGTAGCGGCCGTCGGGGAGCAGGCTCAGGGTCGCGTCGGCGAAGTGGCCGCCGGGTGGACTCGTAGCGATCATCGCCAGCGCCGCGCCCTCACCGACCAGCCAGCCGTCGCCCGGGAGTTCGGACCCGCCCACCGGCTCGGCCGCCGCCGTGCGGACGATGTCCAGGCACTGGTCCAGGCCGTACGACGCGATCTGCAGGTCCTCCTCCTCGCCGCCCGCGGTCACCATCGGCTCGCCGGGGCCGATCACATTGCGGGCCCGGAACTCCAGCGGGTCGATGCCCAGGCGGCGTGCCAGCTCGTCCATGACCTGCTCCATGGCGAACACCACCTGCCCCAGCCCGTAGCCGCGGAAGGCCCCGGCCGGAACGGTGTTGGTGTAGACGGCGAAGCCGTCGGCCTTCTTGTTGGGGCAGCGGTAGACCGACAGCGACTCGCCGCAGCCGTGGAACAGCACGGCAGGCCCGTGGTTGCCGTAGGCGCCGGTGTCGGACACCACCCGCACCTGAAGGGCGGTCAACTCCCCGTCCGCCGAGGCGCCCGCCCTGACCCGGACGGTGAAGGGGTGCCGGGTGGTCGCCGAGGTGAACTGCTCGGTGCGGGTGTACTCCAGCTTGACGGGCCGTCCGGTCCGCAGCGCGGCCAGCACCACGATGTCCTCGACCAGCATCTCCTGTTTGCCGCCGAAGCCTCCGCCGACCCGTCCGGCCAGCACCCGCAGCCGGTCCTCGGGCAGGTCGAACAGGGTGCACAGGGCGCGCCGGGTCAGGAAGGGGGTCTGCGTGCTGGAGCGGACCACCAGCCGCCCGTCCTCCTCGAACCAGGCGACCGCGCCATGGGTCTCCAGGCTGGCGTGCTGCACCCGTTGGGTGCTGAACTCCTCCTCGTAGACCACGGCCGCCCGCGCGAACCCGGCCGCGACGTCGCCGACCTCGCCGTGCACCTCGCCGACGGCGTTCACGGTGCTTCCGGACACCGGGTGGATCACGGGCGCGTCCGGCGCCATCGCCAGTTCGGGGTCGACCACGAACGGCAGCAGCTCGTAGGCGACCTCGATCCGCCGGCAGCCCTCCTCCGCGGCGGCCTCGCTCTCGGCCAGCACGGCGGCGACCCGCTGGCCGACGTGGCGGACGGTGTCGTCGAGGACCCGGGTGTCGTAGGGGTCCTCGTCCGGGTGCTCGTGCCGGGCGGTGGAGAACAGCCGCTCCGGGGCGTCCTCGTGGGTGAACACCGCGACCACGCCCGGGACGCGCAGCGCGGCGGCGGTGTCGATGGAGCGGATCCTGGCGTGCGGATGCGGTGACCGCAGCAGCTTCAGGTGCAGCAGGCCCTCGACCTCCAGGTCGAAGGTGTAGCGGGCGGCGCCGGTGACCACCTCCGGTCCGGCCGGCGCGGCCAGACCGCGGCCGACCGCCTCGCCGGCCTCCGGTTCCTCGACGTTGCAGCGGCCGCGGACGGCGTCCTCGATGGCCCGGTAGCCGGTGCAGCGGCACAGGTTGCCCTTGAAGGCGCGGGGCAGGTCGGCCCGCAGCTCGTCGTCCAGGGCGGCGGCGGTCATCAGATAGCCGGCCGTGCAGAAGCCGCACTGGAAGCCCTGGGCGTCCAGGAACCGCTGCTGCACCGGGTGCAGCTCGCCGCCCGGCCTGGCCAGGCCCTCCACCGTGGTGACGGAGCGGCCCTCGGCCCGGAAGGCCGGGTAGAGGCAGCTGTGCACCGGCTCGCCGTCGACATGGACCGTGCAGGCGCCGCAGTCGCCGGCGTCGCAGCCCTTCTTGACGCCGAACCAGCCGCGCTCGCGCAGATGCGTGCGCAGGCACTGGCCCGGACGCACCGGCAGGTCGGACTCCTCGCCGTTGACGGTCAGCCGCATGCGGCGCCCCTCTCCTCCGCTGCGCCCCGCAGCTCCCGGCGGATCTCCTCGGCCAGCCGCAGCGTCATGTGGCGCCGCCATTCCGGGAGCCCGTGGATGTCGTCGAACCAGTCCCCGGGCGGCACGGCCGCCTCCACGGCTGCCCGCAGCTGCGCCGCGCCGGGGTGCAGCGGGAACCACAGCCGGACCGGCCGCACCGTCGACGCGGTGATCGTCAGCGTCAGCGAGCCGTCCGCCGGGTCGCTGCGGCCGATCAGCAGGGCGGCCGAGCGGCCGTGCTCGTGCAGCGAGGCCCGCCGGAAGGCGGTGCGCTGCCGCAGCGCGGCGTCCGGCAGGGTGACGGCGCGCAGCAGCTCGCCCTCGCCGAGGGCGTTGCGGCCGTCGCCGGTGACGAGCTCGGTGACCGGCAGCCGGCGCTCGGAGCCGTCCATGGCCCGCAGGGTGCAGACCCCGTCCAGGGCGGCGGTCAGCGAGATCACCGGCCCGGCCGGGAGCGCGTTGGCGAGGTTGCCGCCGATGGTGGCCATGTTCCAGATCTTGAACGAGGCGACGAAGGACCGGCAGCACTGCTCGACCAGTCGCTGGTTGTGTGCCCAGCGCTCCGGGAGCACGAGTCGCGACAGTTGTGCGACCGTACAGGTCGCGGCGATCTCCAGGCCGTCCGGGTGCTCGGTCAGCGGGGGCCAGCCTGCCGTGGAGAGGTCCCGGAGCCGGCGCAGCCACGGCTGGGGCTCGGAGAACAGATAGGTGCCCCCGCCCAGCCAGGCGTCACCGGGCCGCCAGGGCTCGGCCCAGTGGACCGGCCCGGCCTCGGTCACGGTGTGCAGATCCATCCGGCGCCCGCTCCTCTCCCGTTGTCCGGCCCGACCCAGCCGATTGAATCAGCGCCCTGTTACGGGCGTCGACTGTCGGAGACCACGATCATCCGGCAGCGGATTCAGTGAATCAACCAAGAGGGATATGCGCCGATCCGCCTCGCATCCACCATGCTGCGGTGAACTTTGCCCTCGCTTATGCGGATGGTCCGATGTCGCCGACCTGACCGACCTCCGCGCCGTCCTGCTCTGCGCGCCGCGTCCCTCTAGGCTGTCGGCATGACTGACTCCAGCACCCTCGACCGACTCGGATCCGGCAAGTACCTGCTGGTCACCACCTATCGCAAGGACGGTAGGACCGTGCCGACGCCGGTCTGGGCGGTGCGAGACGGCGATGCGCTGGGGGTGTGGACGACCGCCGACTCGGGCAAGGTCAAGCGGATCCGCAACCGGGCCGAGGTGCTGGTGGCGCCCTGCGACGTGCGCGGCAACCGGAGCGGGGAGGACGTTCCGGCCAGGGCGGAGATCCTCCCTCATGAGCAGACCGGGCACTACCGCGACCTGCTGAAGCGCAAGTACGGCCTGCTGGGCCGGGCGACCCTGCTCGGCAGCAGGCTGCGCCGGGGCGCGGAGGGGACCGTGGCGATCCGCATCACCCTGGACGAGAGCACGCCGGGGAGCAACGTCTAGTACGGCGCGGCGACCGTGCAGCAGGGCCCTCCGCATATGCCTTGACTTCTCAGGGTCGAGGTTCCAGGTTGTCAGCTGACGTACCGTCAGAAACGGTGCCACTGACGCCCGGAGGGCCGCAGCAATGGACCTGACCAGCCATGACGCCACCGGTCCGAGCCGCAGGACGCTACTCGGCGGGGCGGCGGCCGCACTGGCCGCGACCGCCGTGCAGTGGACGCCGCTCGGACGCATACCGGCAGCCAGCGCGGCCAGCACTCTGGCGACGCCGCCGTCCTTCCCCTCGCGCATCAGCCTCTACCAGCAGACCTTCCAGAACTGGTCCGAGGAGGTCACCGTCAACGGGCTGTGGAGCTGCGCCCCGGCCACCCCCGCGGACGTGGTCACCCTCGCCAACTGGGCGCACGCGCAGGGCTGGCGGCTGCGTCCGCTCGGCGCCGCCTACAGCTGGTCGCCGGTGGTGGTCGACCCGGCGACCCCGGCCGCCAACACCCTGCTGGTGGACTGCACCCAGCACCTCACCGCAGTCACCGTCCACGCCGCCAGCGGCAGCACGCCGGCCGGCGTCACCGCGCAGCCCGGCGTCACCATGGACACCTTCCTCGCCACCCTCAAGACCGCGGGCTACGGCCTCACCGGTTTCCCGGTGCTCGGCGCCGCCACCCTCGGCGGCGTCCTGGCCACCGGCGGCCGCGGCACCGGCGTCCCGGCCACCGGTGAGACCAAGGTGCCCGGGCACACCTACGGCTCGGTCGGCAACCTGGTCACCAGCCTCACCGCGGTGGTCTGGGACGCGGCCTCCGCCGCCTATGTGCTGCGCACCTTCCAGCGCACCGACCCGCAGATCCAGGCCCTGATCACCCATGTCGGACGGGCCTTCGTCACCGAGGTCACCCTGCGCGTCGGCTCCGACCAGCGGCTGCGCTGCCAGAGCTGGTTCAACGTCACCGCCGCCAACCTGTTCGCCGCGCCCGCGAGCGCCGGATCGCAGTCGCTGGCCAGCTACGTCAACAGCTCCGGCCGGGTGGTCTGCATCTGGTTCCCCAACACCGACTCGCCCTGGCTGCGGGTCATCACGCCCACCCCCACCCAGCCGTGGACCAGTCGCGCGGTCACCGGCCCCTACAACTTCCCGTTCAACGACATCGTCCCCAAGAGCATCTCCGACCTGCTGGCCCAGATCATCGGCGGCGACGCCGCGGCCACCCCCAGCTTCACCGCCGCGCAGATGGCCGGCGTCAGCGCCGGGCTGATCTCCACCGCCAGCTGGGACATCTGGGGATGGTCCAGCGATGTGCTGCTCTACGTCCGCCCGACCACTCTGCGGATCACCTCGACCTGCTGGAACGTGGTCACCAGCCGGGCCAACGTCCAGCGCGCCGTCAGCGAGTTCTACGCCGCCTACACGGCCAAGCTCGCCGCGTACGCGGCCGAGGGCCTGTACCCGATGAACGGGCCGCTGGAGATCCGGGTCACCGGCCTGGACGACCCGGCCGACTGCCAGGTCACCGGCGCGCTGGGGGCCCAGCTCTCCACCCTGCGCCCGCGCCCGGACCACCCCGAGTGGGACACCGCGGTCTGGTTCGACATGACGACCATCCCGGCGACCCCCAACGACCACCAGTTCGCCGGCGAGATGGAGGCATTCATCCGCAGCAACATGGGCGCCTACGGGCAGGTCCACGCCGAGTGGTCCAAGGAGTGGGCCAACACCTCCTCCGGCGCCTGGACCGACACGTCGGTCATCAGCGGCGCCATCCCGGACTCCTACCGGGCCGGCCAGGCCTCGGGGGACGGCTGGAACGCCGCGGTGGCGACTCTGAAGGCGCTTGACCCGTCCGGGGTGTTCAGCAGCGCGTTCCTGGACCGCGTCCTGCAGTGACGGCCTGCGGGGGCCAGACTGGGACCGACACTCGACGAGGAGGTCCCCACCATGACTGCAACCGACAAGACACCCCCGCCCCAGGTCTGGCCGACCCTGCGAGCGACCGACGCCCCCGCCCTGATCGCCTTCCTGGTCGACGCCTTCGGCTTTGAGGTCAGCTGCCGCTACGGCGAGGGCGACATCGTGCACCATGCCGAGCTGGCCTGGCCGCCCGGCGGTGGGATCATGCTCGGCTCCGCCCGCCCGGACGACGACGCCGACAACTGGTCGCTGCGTCCGGGCGGCTTCGGCGCCTATGTGGTCACCGACGAGCCGGACGGGCTGTGCGCCCGTGCCCGCGCGGCCGGCGCCGAGATCACCGCCGAGCTGCACGACACCGACTACGGCTCCAGGGACTTCGCCGCCCGCGACCCGGAGGGCAACCGCTGGTCCTTTGGCACCTACCGCGGCGAGGCGCGGTAAGCCGGCTCCGGTTCCCGTCTCCTCGCCCTTCACTTCTTCGGCCGCCGTCCGCACACTGGCGGCCATGCTGACACTTCAGGAGATCTCCGACCGGCTGGAGATCCAGGATCTGATGGTCCGTTACGCCCACGCCGTGGACACCCGCGAGTGGACCCTCTTCAAGGAGCTGTTCACCGACGACGCCGTCATCGACTACTCCGCCTTCGGCGGCCCGCGCGGCAGCGTGGACGAGGTCACATCGTTCCTGGAGCTCACCATGCCGCTGTTCTCGGCCACCCAGCACCTGGTCGCCAACTGCGCCGTCACCCTGGACGGCGACCACGCCACGGCCCGCACCATGTGCCACAACCCGATGGCCGTCTCCGAGTCGGAGTCGGTGCTGCTCTGCGGGCTCTGGTACGTGGACACGCTGGTGCGCACCCCGGACGGCTGGCGGCTGAGCGAGCGCTCCGAGGACAAGGCCTACTCGGCGGTGCTGAATCCGCAACCGTCCGACGAGCACTCGTAACAGCCCGTTCTTCCGCTGGAACATGATCCGCTGTCAGACTCGACATTGTGCCCGAATTCGACATGCTCGTGATCGGTTCCGGACCCGGCGGCCAGAAGGCCGCCATCGCCGCCGCCAAGCTCGGCCGCAGGGTCGCCGTCGTCGAACGCCCCGATCGGGTCGGCGGGGTGTCCATCCATACCGGCACCATCCCGTCCAAGACGCTGCGGGAGGCGGTGCTCTACCTCACCGGGCTGACCCAGCGCGACCTCTACGGGCAGAGCTACCGGCTCAAGGACGAGATCACCGTCGCAGACCTGACCGCCAGGACCCAGCATGTGGTCGGCCGGGAAGTGGATGTGATCCGCAGTCAGCTTTCCCGCAACCAGGTGGCGTTGGTGGCCGGCACCGGCCGCTTCGTCGACGATCACACCGTCTCGGTGTGCGATGTGACCGGCCAGGAACGGCTGCTGACGGCCACGAACATCGTCATCGCCACCGGCACCCGCCCGGCCCGCCCCGACCTGGTGGAGTTCGACGAGCAGACCATCCTGGACTCCGACAACGTGATCAACCTGGAGCGGGTGCCGCGTTCCATGGTGATCGTGGGCGCCGGGGTGATCGGGCTGGAGTACGCCTCCATGTTCGCCGCCCTGGGCAGCAAGGTCACCGTGGTCGAGCAGCGCGCCAGGATGCTGGAGTTCTGCGACGTCGAGGTCGTCGAGGCGCTCAAGTACCACCTGCGGGACCTGGCGGTGACCTTCCGCTTCGGCGAGAAGGTCGCGGCGGTGGAGCGGCATCCGCGCGGGGCCCTGACGGTCCTGGAGAGCGGCAAGAAGATCCCCGCCGACGCGGTGATGTACTCGGCCGGACGGCAGGGGCTGACCGACGCCCTCGACCTGGGGAAGGCGGGGCTGTCGGCGGACGCGCGCGGCCGGATACCCGTGGACGAGCACTTCCGCACCGCGGTCCCGCACATCTACGCCGTCGGCGACGTCATCGGCTTCCCGGCCCTGGCCGCGACCTCGATGGAGCAGGGCCGCACGGCGGCCTACCACGCCTGCGGCGAGCCCGTGAACCCGATGCCCGAGCTCCAGCCGATCGGGATCTACACCATCCCCGAGATCAGCTATGTCGGCCGCACCGAGGACCAGCTGACCGAGGACTGCGTCCCCTTCGAGGTCGGCGTCGCCCGCTACCGCGAGCTGGCCCGGGGCCAGATCATCGGCGACGCCCACGGCATGCTCAAACTGCTGGTCTCCCCGGAGGACCGGCGGCTGCTCGGGGTGCACTGCTTCGGCACCGGGGCGACCGAGCTGATCCACATCGGCCAGGCGGTGATGGGCTGCGGCGGCACCGTGGACTACCTGGTGGACGCCGTGTTCAACTACCCGACCCTGGCCGAGTCCTACAAGGTCGCGGCGCTGGACGCGACCAACAAGATCCGCCAGATCGACCGGATGCGGGACTGACGCGGGAGAGTTGCGGTGCGCCGCCGACCCCGCTGTGACAGGCTTCCCGGCAGGGTGCCGGCCGCTGTGGCCGGTCATGGACGAGGCGGTTCCCCAGCTGTGACCACGGCCCGGCCCGGCGATCGGCACGTCGAGGACCTGCTGCAGCGGCTCGCGCCGCGGGTCCTCGGCGCCTTGGTGCGCCGCCACGGGCAGTTCGACGCCTGCGAGGACGCCGTCCAGGAGGCGCTGCTCGCCGGCGCGCTGCGCTGGCCGGACGAGGGCGTGCCGGACAACCCGCAGGGCTGGCTGCTCACGGTGGCCTCGCGCCGGCTGATCGACCAGATCCGCAGCGAGAGCGCCCGCCGCGAGCGCGAGCAGCGCATCGTGGCGGCCACACCCGCGGCCGAACTGCTGGCCCCGGCGCCGGACGAACGGGCCGACGACGGGACCGACGACACCCTCGCGCTGCTCTTCCTCTGCTGCCACCCGGTGCTCACCGCGCCCTCGCAGATCGCACTGACCCTGCGCGCCGTCGGCGGGCTCAGCACCGCGGAGATCGCCCGGGCCTTCCTGGTCCCCGAGGCCACCATGGCCCAGCGCATCAGCCGCGCCAAGCAGCGGATCCGCGACGCCGGCGCGACCTTCGCCATGCCTGGGCCCGAGGACCGCCCGGAACGGCTCAAGGCCGTGCTGCACGTGCTCTACCTGGTGTTCAACGAGGGGTACGGCACCTCGGCCGGCAGCAGCCTGCAACGGCTCGACCTGACCGCCGAGGCGATCCGGCTGACCCGGCAGCTGCGCACCCTCGCCCCGCTGGACGGCGAGGTCCAGGGCCTGCTGGCGCTGATGCTGCTCACCGACGCCCGCCGGGCGACCCGTACCGACGACCGGGGGAACCTGGTGCCGCTCGCGGAGCAGGACCGCAGCCAGTGGAACGCCGGGCTGATCGCCGAGGGCGTCGCGCTGGTCACCAACGCGCTGACCACCACCCGGCTCGGCCCGTACCAGGTGCAGGCCGCCGTCGCCGCCGTGCACGCCGAGGCGGAGTCCGCGGAGAAGACCGACTGGCCGCAGATCCTGGCCCTGTACGAGACGCTGGAGCGGCTCGCACCCAACCCGGTGGTCACCCTCAACCGGGCGGTCGCCCTGGCCGAGGTGCACGGTCCGCGCGCCGGCCTCGACCTGCTGGCGGCGCTGGAGCAGCAGAGCGCGGCCCTCGCCGACCACCACATGCTGCACGCCGTCCGCGCCCATCTGCTGGAGGCCGTGGGCGAGCCGGACGCGGCCAGGGAGGCCTACCGCGCGGCGGCGCGGCGCACCAGGAGCCTGCCGGAGCAGCGCTACCTGGACGCCCGGGCCCGCAGACTGCGCTGAGGTCCCCCCGCTCTTGAGTTCCGCTCAGCCGCGGCGCCCGGCGGCCTGCACGTTCTCCTCGTCCTCCAGCGGCGACCGCTGCGACGGCAGATGGGCTGCCGCCACCTTGCCTGCGCCGCCCCCGCGGCGGCGCAGGCGGCCGGTCAGCCGCAGCAGCGGGCCGGTGACCCACAGCCCCAGCAGCGTCACCCCGACGCCGGCGACGGCGTCGAGCAGGTAGTGGTTGGCGGTGCCCATCACCACCAGGGCTATCACCGCCGGGTACAGCAGCCCCAGGACCCGCACCACCCGCGACCCGCTGTAGCGGAACAGCAGCAGCCCGCACCACAGCGCCCAGCCGACATGGAGGCTCGGCATCGCCGCGAACTCGTTGGTCACATCGCCGAATCCCTTCGGCGTGCCACCGCCGCCGCCCCACCAGCCGATCGAGGCGTGCTCGGCCAGGGTGTCCACGAACCCGTACGACCCGTCCAGCATCCGCGGTGGCGCGGTCGGGAAGGTGATGAAGCCGACCAGGCCGAACATGGTGGTCAGGCCCAGCCAGGTCCGGGCCTGGCGGTAGTGCTCGCGGTGGAACTTCCACAGCCAGAACAGCACGCCGACGGTGAGGATGTAGTGGAGGGTGGCGTACATGTAGTCGGCGGGTATGCCGAGCCAGGCATGGTGGTAGAAGCTGTGGTTGAGCCAGTGCTCCGGGCTCAGCCCGACGTGCCGCTCGGCCGAGAGCAGGTCCCGGCCGTGCCGTTCCGCCACGTCCTGCTTGTCGTTGACCAGCAGCCGACTGCCGTCGTAGACGGCGTAGACGACCAGGAGGATCTCCCACTGCCAGGTCGAGCGCCAGCGCCATCTGAGGCGCCGGACCTTCGGGGTTCGCGCGCCGTTTGACGCACTCTCCCGCGAGTTCACGGGAGCTTCATCGGGGCCGGGCGGTACCGGCAGGTCAGTAGACACCCGCGTATCTTCTCCCCTCGCTGTGCAACGCGCTGCACTCGGGTCGAGATGAGGGGAAATGTGCAGGTCAGTCCCGGGGCATGCGCCGGTCGGGACGCTGACGTCGTCGATCCGGAGAATCGGGGGCATCACATCCCGCTCTGAGCGAGCATGGTGGAGCGGTTCACGACGCGCGACCGCAGCATGGACGACCGACAGCACGGACGAAGGAGCAGCGATGGTGCACGACCGAGCCGGTCAGCCGGCCCAGCCCGGGGACCTGGTGGACGTCGCCCGACTGGTGACCGCCTACTACGCGCTCACCCCCGACCTCGCCGACCCGGCCCAGCGGGTCGCCTTCGGCACCTCGGGCCACCGCGGCTCGTCCTTCAACACCGCCTTCAACGAGGCCCACATCGCCGCCACCAGCCAGGCCGTCTGCGACTACCGGGCCAGGCAGGGCACCACCGGGCCGCTGTTCCTGGGCATCGACACCCACGCCCTCTCCGAGCCGGCCCGGGCCACCGCCCTGGAGGTGCTGGCGGCCAACGGCGTCACCGTCCTGATCGACACCGGGGACGGCTACACGCCCACCCCCGCCGTCTCGCACGCCATCGTCGCCCACAACCGGGGCCGCACCTCCGACCTGGCCGACGGCATCGTGGTCACCCCCTCGCACAACCCGCCCGGCGACGGCGGCTTCAAGTACAACCCCCCGCACGGCGGCCCCGCCGACTCGACCGCGACCTCCTGGATCCAGGACCGCGCCAACGAGCTGATCGAGAAGGGGATGTCGGAGGTCCGCCGCATCCCCTACACCCGGGCGCTGGCCGCCGACACCACCGGACGCTTCGACTTCCTCGGCTCCTATGTCGCCGACCTCCCCTCGGTCCTGGACCTGGACGCGGTCCGCGACGCCGGCATCCGCATCGGCGCCGACCCGCTCGGCGGGGCCTCGGTGGCCTACTGGGGCCGGATCGCCGAGCAGCACCGGCTCGACCTCACCGTGGTCAACCCGGAGACCGACCCGACCTGGCGGTTCATGACCCTGGACTGGGACGGGAAGATCCGGATGGACTGCTCCTCCCCGTACGCCATGGCCTCACTGATCTCCAAGCGGGACGAGTACCGCATCGCCACCGGCAACGACGCGGACGCCGACCGCCACGGCATCGTCACCCCGGACGCCGGGCTGATGAACCCCAACCACTACCTGGCCGTCGCCATCTCCTACCTCTACCGCCACCGCGAGGGCTGGCCGCAGGGCGCCGGCATCGGCAAGACCCTGGTCTCCTCCTCGATGATCGACCGGGTTGCCGCCGACCTGGGCCGCCGGCTGGACGAGGTACCGGTCGGCTTCAAGTGGTTCGTCGAGGGGCTGACCGACGGCAGCGTCGCCTTCGGCGGCGAGGAGTCGGCGGGCGCGTCCTTCCTCCGCCGCGACGGCTCCACCTGGACCACCGACAAGGACGGCATCCTGCTGGCGCTGCTCGCCTCCGAGATCACGGCGGTCACCGGCAGTACCCCCTCCGAGCACTACGCGGCGCTCACCGGCCGCTTCGGAGCCCCCGCCTACGCACGGGTGGACGCCCCAGCGACCCGCGACCAGAAGGCGGCCCTGGCCGCGCTCTCGTCCGACCAGGTCACCGCCGCCGAGCTGGCCGGCGAACCCATCACCGCCGTGCTCACCCGCGCCCCCGGCAACGACGCCGCCATCGGCGGCCTCAAGGTCTGCACCGAGTCCGCCTGGTTCGCCGCCCGTCCCTCCGGTACCGAGGACGTCTACAAGATCTACGCCGAGAGCTTCCAGGGCCCGGACCACCTGGCCCGGGTCCAGCAGGAGGCCCGGGACCTGGTCGGTTCCGTCCTGGGCCAGGGCTGATCCCGGGGCCGACGCTGTGGACGGCGGGTCACCCGCCGTCCGGCTGCTGGTCCACCAGGCGGCGGTGCAGCTCGGTGGTCATGGCGTGGATGGCGCGGGTGAGCTCGGTGTTGGTCTTGAGCTCCAGCTCCTGCTCGACGAAGTCGTGGTCGGCCTTGGCCTGCTGGAAGGAGGCCTGCCGGTTCTGACCGATCATCACAAAGGTGGACAGGAAGATCGCCTCCAGCGAGACCACCAGGGTCAGCGTCGGCCAGGGACTGCGCTCCACCCACAGCATCCACACCGTGAAGATCACCGCATGGAGGTAGACGAACAGCATCGACCCGGCGAATCGGGTGATCCCGTCGGCGATCCGCACCTGCAGGTCGGAGGCGCGCTTCGCCTCGTGGGCGAGTACGACGGGATGGTGCTCGGTCGCCGGGTCGGGTGGGACGTGGGGGGTGTACATCGCTGAGGGCCCTTCCTGCTGATGCGCGCGGTCAGGCCGTCAGGCCTGGTGCGCAGCATCATCCCGGATCGGCGCCGGTCGCGGGGATCCGTCCGCGCCGCGCCGTCCGTCGCGCCCGCCGTCCCGCCGGGTGTCGCGGCCGCGCAGCAGCGACGCCGTGGCGGCGACCACGGCCATGGTCGCGGCCGCGACGAAGACGACCGTCAGTCCGTGGTGCAGCGGCCCCGAGATCAGATGGGGGAAGAACTGAGTGCCCGTCAGGGTGTCGGCGTTGTGCCGGGGGAGGGTCTTCAATACCCCCGAGGGGGCCAGCAGATGGCCGATCGGGTTCTGGCCGAGGAAGGCCGCGAAGAGGGTGGAGACCGGTGGCAGCGAGGCGACCGGACCGGCCACCGAGGCCGGCACGCCCTGCGCCTGCAGGCCCGAACTCAGGGTCTGCGGCAGGGATCCGGCCAGCCCGGTGACCATCAGCGAGAAGAAGATGCCGATGGACAGCGACACCCCCGAGTTCTGGAAGGTGGCCCGCATCCCGGAGGCCGCGCCGCGCCGCTCGGGCGGCACGCTGCCCATGATGGCGGAGGTGTTGGGCGCGGAGAACATGCCCTGGCCGATTCCGTTGGCGAAGACGATGACGGCGAACACCGGGTAGGAGAAGTCGACCGGCAGGAACAGCAGTCCGACGAAGGAGCCGGCCATCAGCAGCAGGCCGCTGCTGGCGAAGGTGCGCGCGCCGAAGCGGTCGGAGAGGTAGCCGCTGATCGGCCCGGAGATCAGGAAGCCGACGGTGAGCGGGATCAGCGCGATCCCGGCCCACAGCGGGGTGGACTCGTAGGCGTAGCCGTGCAGCGGCAGCCATACCCCCTGCAGCCAGATGATCACGATGAACTGCAGCCCGCCGCGGGCGATCGCGGTCAGCAGCGAGGCGGCGTTCCCGGCCGAGAAGGCCCGGATCCGGAACAGCCCCAGATGGAACATCGGCTCGGCCACCCGGGTCTCCACAAGCCCGAACACCACCAGCAGCAGCACCCCGCCGCCCAGCATGCCGAGCACCAACGGATTGGTCCAGCCGGTCGGGTGGCCGCCGTAGGGCTGGATGCCGTAGGTGATCCCGGCGAGCAGGGCCAGCGCGCCGCAGGTGAAGGTCAGGTTCCCGGCCCAGTCGATCCGGGCCGAGCGCCTGGCGCCGATCTCGCGCAGGCTGCGGTAGGACCACACGGTGCCGACGACGCCGATCGGGACGTTCACCCAGAAGACCGCCCGCCAGTCCACGGTGGCCAGCAGCCCGCCGGCGACCAGGCCGAGGAACTGTCCGGACAGGCCGGCGATCTGGTTGACGCCCAGGGCCATGCCGCGTTGCTCGGTGGGGAAGGCGTCGGTGAGGATCGCGGCGGAGTTGGCCATCAGCATGGCGCCGCCGACGGCCTGCAGGATGCGGAAGCCGATCAGCCATAGCGCGCCCCCTGCGCCGTGCAGCGGGTCCAGCGAGAGCGCCAGCGAGGTGGCGCTGAACACGGCGAAGCCGAGGTTGTAGATCCTGACCCGCCCGTAGATGTCCCCGAGCCGGCCGAGGGCCACCACCAGCACCGCTGTGACCAGCAGGTACCCCATGATCAGCCAGAGCAGGTAGCTGATGTTGCCGGGGGCGAGCGGGTCCAGTCCGATGCCCCGGAAGATGGCCGGCATGGCGATGATCACGATCGAGGCGTCCAGGGTGGCCATGAAGACGCCGAGGGTGGTGTTGGACAGCGCTACCCACTTGTAACGGGGGCTCAGGGGAAGGATGTCGGATACACGCATCCGATCATCCTATGAATCTTAGTTGGTATAAGCAATGGTGCAGGGGCACCCCCGGACGGAGGTACCCCTGCACCGGTCATGGCGCGGTTGCGCCTACGGGTTCACGGTGATGGTGAACGTGGACGTGGTGTTCTGGATGTTGACGAAGTTGTTGCTCTCGGTGAGGTGGTTGAACACCGCCGTGCCCACTGCCGGGCCCTGTCCCGCCTCGGGCAGCTGGTTGGCCCAGATCCCGTAGCCGGACTTGGCGTTGTAGGCGTCACCGCTCTGCTGGGCGCCGGTGATGGACACGTCGGTGAAGATGGTGTCGGTCACCGGGTTCAGCGCGGTGCCGCCCGAGTAGTCCGTCTGGAACATGATCCCGGAGTACGTCGGGTCGGTGATGTCGACGCTGTTCACCCTGATCCCCCGGAACGGCTGGGTCGCGGAGAAGACCCAGATCGCCGGGAACACCTGGCCGTTCCAGAAGTGCCCGCCGTCGCGCACCAGCGAGACGTTCTGGATGGTCGTCGGCTGGGTGCCGAAGCCCTGGAACGGGTAGCCGAAGTTCAGCGAGCTGATGGTGATGCCCGCGTAGGTGAGCGTGTCGGCCACGTACAGGTTCTGCATGGTGTTGTTCTCACCGCCGTAGACGGCGATGCCGGCCGCGCGCCAGGGGGTGACCGCGGTCAGGTTCTGGAAGGTGTTGTTGGTCAGGTCCGAGGAGTTGTGGTCCTGGGCCGCGAACAGCGCGAAGCTGTCGTCGCCGGTGGACCGCGCCTCGTCATTACTGACCAGGTTGCCCGAGCTGCCGTTGGTGAGGTTGATGCCGTCGGCGAAGGTGTCGCGGATCCGCATGTTGGTGGCCGTCAGGCCGGTGACATGGGTGCCCCAGATCGCGACCACCTGGTGCTCGATCCAGATGTTGTCGATGGTGAGGTTGGAGACGTCGGTCAGGTCGAAGACCTTGCCCGGCCCGTCGATGCGGGAGGTGTAGTCGCCGAACCAGCCGAAGCCGCTGAACGAGGACCCGTTGGCGCTGGACTGCACGGACCAGCCGACGTCCGTGTTGTCCTGCGTGGTCGGGGCGTTGAACTGGGTGTACCAGGGACCGGCGCCGACGACCTTGACCGCCTTGCCGCTGACCTGGAACTTGCTGGTGGTCTGGTACTGCCCGGCGGGCAGGTAGACGCCCACCAGCTTGCCGGTGGTGTCGTTGGCGACCTGGGTCAGGGCGTTCTGCACGTCCTGCTGGCCGAAGCCGGCCGGGGTGACGTAGGTGGCCGGGTTGGGGTTGGCCACCGGGGCGACCATCTCGGTGTTGATGTAGTCGATCGCGTACTGGGAGGTGTTGGCGGCGTCCTTCTGCAGCTTGATCACGCTGTCGGCGGGCACCGTCTGGTTGAGCACGATGTGCGCCTCGTCGTAGATGTGACGCGGCGATCCGGCGCTCGGGTCGTTGCCGGGACCGGTCTCGGCCCCGTACAGCCACTCGTACTTGGAGTTGAGCGTAATCGTCTGCAGGAACGTTCCATTGACGTAGACGTCCAGGGTGGCCGTGGTGCCGCCACCGCCGGGCGCGTCCGGGATGTTGAACCGGGTGACCAGGGTGTTCGTCGGGTTGGTGGTGTTCCACTGGACGTAGGCGCCGGTGGTGTCGAGCGTGACCGCCTTACGGCCGGACGCCTCACCGGCCAGATCGCCGATGGTCCGGTTGGGCCCGACCACAGCCGCCCCGCCGCCGATCATGCCGTTCTCGGCCTCGTACACGTCGTACGGCATGTTGGCGCCGCGGCCGACGAAGAACGGGGTGTCGCTGATGTTGTTGCCCTGCTTCACCGCCACTTCGTTGGCGTCGATGGCGATGACCGTGTGCAGGGTGTACTTGCCGTTGACGGCGGTCCAGGTGCCCATCGACACCGGCGCCCCGGTCGCCCCGGGGGCCAGGCTGCCGCTGTAGGAGCCGGTCAGCGTCTTGACCACGCTGTTGTTGCTGTCCAGCAGGGTCAGCGTGATGCCATGGGCGCCGGAGGCGGTGGCCACCGTGCCCTGGTTCTTCAGCGTCACCGAGAAGGTGACGGTGTTTCCGGCGGACGGCGTGCCCGGGCTGGAGCTTACCGACGAGGCCACCAGGTCCGAGGACTGCACCGGGGCCACGACCAGGCTGGTCGGGTTGGTGTAGCTGTTGTTCCCCTCGTTGAGTTCGATGACGCTGTTGGCCTCGTCGACCTTGGCCGTCAGCGCATAGCTGCCGGCGGTCTGGGTGCCGATGTTCGCCGAGACGCTGCTGGAGGCGCCGGCCGCCAGCGCGCCGACGGCGGCGGTGCCGACCTTGGTGCTGCCCAGGTAGAAGTTGACGTTGGTCGCGCCGGAGGCGGCCGTACCGGTGTTCGCCACCGTGGCGGACACGGTGACCGGGTCGGTCTCCACCGGGGATGTCGGCGTCCAGGAGGAGGAGCTGACCACCAGGTCGGGGTTGGGCGCCGGGACCCCGATGACCTGGAACTCGGCGACCTGCCCGCCCGGGGCGCCGCTGTTGCTGGTGATGCTCAGCTCGACGTCCGAGACCCGCGCACTGACCGGGATGGAGACGCTGTTCCCGGTGCTCGGGTCAAAGGTGTACGTCTGCGCCGCGGCGATGGTGGTAAAGCCGGTAGCGCTCTGCTCCCGCCCGAGGACCGCGATGGTCTGGGTACGGGTCGACCAGGCCGCGGCCGGGTTGAGCTTGACCACCACCGACGACACGTCGGCGTTGGCGCCGAGGCTCACGGTGAGCTGGCTCGGGTAGGTCGAGCCCTCGAAGTAGGTGGTCAGGTCGTTGTCGTTGGCGTTGGCCGGGGCGTAGGTGAAGGTGTTGGCGGTACCGGTGATCGGCTTGCCCACCGCCAGGTTGCTACCGGTCCCGCCGCCGCTGCCGGTACGGGTGACCGTGTTGGACGCGGAGGACTGGTTTCCGGCCGCGTCGTGCGCCTTCACGTAGTAGGAGACGGTGGCGGTGTCCGGCTGCGCGTCGGTGTAGGTCAGCGTGGAGCCGCCGACCGTGGTCGCCAGCGCCCCGTTGCGGTAGATGTCGTACCCGGTGACCCCGACGTTGTCCGTGGCCGCGCCCCAGCTCAGCGCGATCTGCCCGCTCTGCGGCTGGGTGTAGGCCAGGTTGGTCGGTGCCGTCGGCGGCGTGGTGTCCCCGCTCTGCCCGGTCCGGGTGACGGTGTTGCTGTTGGCCGACTGGTTCCCGGCGGCGTCGTGCGCCCGCACGAAGTAGCTCACCGTCGCGCTGGCCGGCTGGGTGTCCGTGTAGGAGAGCACACTGCCCCCAACACTGGTCAGCAGGCTGTTGTTGGCGTAGATGTCGTACCCGGTGACTCCCACGTTGTCGGTGGACGCGCCCCAGGTCAGCGCGATCTGCCCGGTCTGCGGCTGGGTGTACGCCAGGTTGGTCGGAGCGCTCGGCGGCGTGGTGTCCCCACTCGTCGGCCCGTAGACCTCGAACTCGGATATCTGCCCGGCCGGCCATCCGGTGTTGGCGGTGATGGTGATCCGCACATACCGGGTGGTCGTCGCCGTGAAGCTGATCGTCGACGTGTTCCCGGTGCTGGGGTTGAAGGTGTAGCCGGCGGAAGGGACCAGGGTGGAGAAGGTCGACCCGTCGCTGCTGCCCTGAACCGTCAGCGTCTGCGTCCTGGTCGCCCAACTGGTGTCGGCCGGAACCTTGAGCACGACCTGGTTGACGCTCACGGAAGCGCCGAGGTCCACCTGCAGCCACTGCGGGAAGGCGTTGTTGGTGCTCTCCCAGTAGGTCGCCTGGTTGCCGTCGTTGGCGTTGCTCGCGACGTAGGTCTGACTGACCCCACTGGAGCTCATGGTCTTCCCGAGCGCCAGGTTCGCCGAGGTCCCACCCGTACCGCTGCCGTAGACCTCCAGCTCGGAGAGCTGCGCGGCCGCCCAGCCGGTGTTGGCGGTGATGTTGATCCGCAGGTAACGGGTGCTGGTGGCACCGAAGTTGATGGTCACCACATTCGAGCTGGCCGGGTCGAAGGTGTACCCCGTCGAGGCCACGACCGTGGCGAAGGCGGACCCGTCCGTACTGCCCTGCACGGACAGCGTCTCGCTCCTGGCACCCCAGCTGCTCGGCAGCTTCAGCACCACCTGGTTCACGGAGGTCGCCGAACCCAGGTCGATCTGGGCCCACTGCGGGAACGAGCCGGAGCTCTCCCAGTAGCTGTCCTGGTTGCCGTCATTGAGGTTGCCGGCGACGTACTGGCCGTTGGCACTGCTGGCACTGGCGGTCTTCCCGAGGGCCAGGTTGCTGCCCGCAGCGGATGCCGGCACCAGGTTCAGCACCGGAACCATGGACACCAGCAACCCGATCAGGGTCAGGACCACAGTCCTGAACCGCAGGGATCTTCCTCTTCTGCGCATGCTCGTCCTCTGCTTGTGCAGTCGCACATGGGTGGGGGAGGAGGGTGCAGGATCGGGACCGGCCAATCGGAATTTGCAGAGCCTGTCCTGATGCCTGAAGTAGTAGTGACAGTATTTTGCAGCCAATGAGCAGGAAGTTACAGAGACGCCATGGCTCCGTCAATGGATCGCACAGGGTTCCGGGAAGCGCATCACGGACATCTGTGGCGGAGGAGAGGGCGGGAGTTGAGGGATGATCAGAGTGTTGCGACACTCATCCGCAGATCGGGCTACCGATGGTCGCCTTTTTGCGAGGCGGGGGAGGCGGGGCGCCGCAGCCGCCGGGATCGGGGTCCCTTGGTGGGCTTAAGTTGCCCACCGATGCCGACCGACCACCGGTGCCTTGTTGCTCTTGCTCGGCTCCGCCTCGCGGGCCAACTACGCGGAGGGGGCAGGCTGGCGGGGCACCGTTGCCGGGCGGCGGGCGGGCGCGGGGTTGCCGCCTGCTGCAGAAACGATCCGCCGGAGGCGCGTGGGGGCCGAGCTCACGGTTTTCGGGTCACTCACCCTGCTTTTGGGTCACTGATCTGACGCCATATCGGACATAGCGGGCAGGATCGTTGGACGAGTGACCCCAAAGTAGATCGAGTGACCCCAAAACCTGGCAAACTTGCCCGGCGAATCGTTTCTGCAGCCCAGGCACCGGCGCGCCACCAGGCAACGCACGCCCCGCTGACCTCCCCCTCGTCGTGGTTGCCGCGAGGCGGAGCCGAGCCACCTCAGCCCGGGACCGACTGGCGTGCCCCGCGGAGGCGGCGGACGGTCATCGGGAGCGAACGCGCACCGGTCACCCGGCCGCTGGGAGGGGGCTCGGCCGCAGGACGTACCCCGCCAGGCCCACGGCGGCAGTTACGCCTGGTACTGAGCGGCCACTCGCGATCCGGACAGGGCGAAACGCGGGTGGGCCTCGGTCTTGCCCAGCGCGAGGTCGGCCGCCATGCGGCCCAGCAGCGGGGCGAACTTGGCGCCGTGGCCCGAGCAGGCCGAGACGATCACCAGTGAGCCTGCGCGGTCCAGCACGAAGTCCCTGGTGGGGGTGGACGTGATCAGGCAGGACGACTCCGCGACCGGCACCGGGTCCAGCTCGGGGAGGCGGTGCCGGACGTACTCGCTCACCGCGTGGCGGACCAGCGGCTCCACGACGCCGCTGCGCATCCCGGCGGTGGTGGTCCGGCCACGGCCGATCAGTCCGACCGTGAAGACACCCCCATCCCCGTTGCCTCCGCCGTCCGCGCCCGACGGCACGCCGTACGCCTCCAACGGCCCCGCGGCGTGGATGAAGGCCGGCCATTCCGGGCCGGAGCCCCCTCCGTCCCGCCGTCGGAAGTGGAAGACCTCGTGCTGCGTGACCGTCAACGGCGGTAGCCGGAACGGCAGTCCGAACCCCGGGAGCCACGCCCCCGCCGCGACGACCACCCGCTCGGCATGCACCGCGGCGTTGTCGAGGCCGGGGCCGTGCAGCCGGACCTGTCCGGACGGCAGCCGCTCCAGGTGGCTCACCCTGGTGCCGCTGCGCAGCTCCGCCCCGTAGGCGATCGCGCGCTCCACGCAGGCGGCCACGGTCGCGTCCGCGTCCAGTCGGCCGGCGTCGGGGTGGTGCAGGACCGGGCCGCCGTCGTAGCGCAGCTGCGGCCAGCGCTCGGCGGCCTCCCGGGCGGACAGCAGCTCGTGCGGCACGCCCGCGGCAGCCAGTTGCTCGGCAAGCCGGGCCGGGTCGCGGCGGGCGCCGAAGTCCAGCATGCCGACGTGGTGGCGCAGCCGCGTCCCCGCGTCGGACTCCAGCTCGTCCCAGCAGGCCGCCGCCTGCCCGGTGAGCTCGACGTACAGCGGGTCGGCGTAGCTGCGCCGGAAGATCCGGGCGCTGCCGTGCGAGCTGCCCTGTCGGTGTCCGGGGCGGAACGCCTCGACCAGGAGCGTGGAGACGCCGCGCCGGGCGAGCTCCCAGGCGGTGGCCGCGCCGACCAGTCCGGCGCCGACGACCGCGACCTCGTAGCCGTCGGAACAGCTCTCGGAACAGCTCTCGGAGTCCGCCGTTGGAGTCATCCGGCTTGCCTCCAACCAACTCTGAGTATCTGTCAGTTGCCATTGGACGACCGTGGTGTTGCGTCGAGGTTTCCTGGCGGAAAGCGGACGGTTGCCGATGGCCGCGCCGACCTTGACAGCCTTCCGATTCGTCGCCACCCTTACGGATCAATAGTTAGTAAATCTGCCTAACTAAGCCCGTGGCGAGACGGGCGAGGCGCGCAGGGCACCACCCAACCCAGGCAAACGAACCAGGCACGAGTGAACCCTCAGCGAAAGGCCTGACCCTCATGACCCTCAAGACCAGACGGCCCTCCCCGAAGAGAGCAAAGGCAGCCCGCGCCATCGCCGTGGCCGCCTCCACCCTCCTGCTGGCGAGCGCCTGCAGCTCGGGCGGGACCAAGCAGGGCGACAACGGTTCCGGCGGCAGCGGCGGCAAACGCGGCGGGGTGCTGACCATCGCCAACGAGCAGGGCGGGCTGTGGACCTGCGCCTTCAACCCGTTCAACAACTCCGACAACTTCCTGTCCGCCGGCACCGTCTACGAGCCGCTGGTCTTCGTCAACGCGCTGCAGAACGACAAGACCACGCCGTGGCTGGCCACCAAGTACGCCTGGAGCAACAGCAACAAGACGCTGACCTTCACCATCCGCCAGGGGGTGAAGTGGAGCGACGGCCAGCCGATGACCGCCGACGACGTGCTCTACACCTTCGACCTGCTGAAGGCGAACCCGGCGCTGGACCTCAACTCGGTCTGGGCGGTGCTCACCGGAGTCAGGAAGGTCGGCAGCGACCAGATCGCCGTCGACTTCAAGTCGCCCGCGCTGCCGTACTTCTACTACATCGCCGACCAGGTCCCCATCGTCCCGCAGCACATCTGGTCCACCGTCAAGGACCCGGTCTCCTACAAGGACGACCAGCCGATCGGCACCGGCGCCTACCTGGTCAACCCCTGTACCCCGCAGAACATCACCTTCACCGCGAACCCGGCCTACTGGCAGCCCGGCCTGCCCAAGGTGACCACGGTCAAGTACCCGGCGTACACCTCCAACGACCCGGCCAACAACCAGCTGGCGACCGGCCAGGCGCAGTGGGGGAGCCAGTTCATCCCCAACATCGCCAAGTTCTACACGGCGCGCAGCAAGGACAACCACACCTGGTCGCCGCCGATCACCTCGGTCTCGCTCTTCCTCAACGAGAAGGTCGCCCCGCTGGACAACCCGGTGGTGCGGCAGGCGCTCTCCTACGCGACCGACCGTCAGCAGGCCTCCAGCATCGGCGAAGGCGGCCAGGAGCCGCCCGGCCACCAGCTGGGCGTGGTCACCGAGACCTACTCCGACTGGGTGGACCCGGCCGCCAAGGCCGCCGACGACTACACCTACAACCCGCAGAAGGCCAAGCAGTTGCTGGAGGGCATCGGCGCGAAGATGGGCTCGGACGGCATCTACGTCCTCAACGGCAAGAAGCTCAGCTTCAGCGTGGTCAACCAGGGCGGCTACGGCGACTGGGTGGCCACCCTGCAGGTCGTCGCGCAGGGGATGAAGGCGGCCGGCATCGGCCTGACCCTGGACAACCTGAGCGCCGACGACTACGACAACAAGCTGTTCAACGGCAACTTCCAACTCGCCTACTACGGCGAGACCGGCGGCCCCGCGCCGTACTACGAGCTGCGCCAGTGGCTCTACTCCAAGAACAGCGCCCCCATCGGCAAGCCGGCCACCTCGAACTTCGAGCGCTACGAGAACCCGGCCGCTGACAACCTCTTCGACCAGTACGCGGCCACCAGCGACCCGGCCGAGCAGAAGGTCATCATCGGGCAGCTGGAGCAGCTGATGCTCAAGGACGTCCCGGTCATCCCGGTGACCGAGTCGGTGGCCTGGTACCAGTACAACACCGCGAAGTTCACCGGCTGGCCCACTCAGCAGGACCCCTACGCCCTGCCTGCCGCCTTCAACTACCCGGACATCGGCCAGGTCCTGCTGCACCTGCAGCCCAAGTAGCCGCCGCAGCAGGTCCTTCCGGACCGAGAAGCCAAGAAGACGAAGACGACACGACGAGAAGAGAGGTCCACAGGGTGAGATTTCTGATCCGCCGCCTGGGGTTCTTCGTGCTCACCCTGTGGGCCGCACTCACCATCAACTTCGCTATCCCGCACCTGCTCCCGGGCTCCCCGGTGACCGCGATGATGGCCCGCTACCACGGCCGGCTCATCGGCGACTCGCTGAAGGCGGTCGAGGCGGCCCTGGGCATCGACACCCACGCGAGCCTGCTGTCCCAGTACGTCACCTACCTGGGCAACTGCGCCACCCTCAACTTCGGCACCTCGGTGCAGGAGTTCCCGGCCTCGGTCGGCAGCATCGTCGGCAACGCCATCCCCTGGACTCTGGGCCTGGTCGGGGTGACCACCGTGCTGGCGTTCCTGCTCGGCACCGGGATCGGCACGCTGGCCGCCTGGAAACGCGGCGGCAAGCTGGACAGCGTGCTGCCGCCGCTGTTCGTGATCGGCACCGGGCTGCCCTACTTCTGGATCGCCATCGTCCTGATCATGGTGTTCGCCGACATCAACCCCTGGCTGCCGTCCGCCTTCGGCAGTGACAGCAGCTATATCGAGGGCTGGAACACCGACTTCATCGGCTCGGTGCTGCAGCACGCCGTCCTCCCGGCGGCGTCGATCCTGCTCGCCTCCGTCGGGACCTGGGTGCTGACCATGCGCAACACCATGGTCACCACGCTGGCCGAGGACTACATCAGGATGGCCAGGGCCAAGGGCCTGCCGGCACGCCGGATCATGCTCGACTACGCCGCCCGCAACTCGATCCTGCCCAACCTGACCGGCTTCGCGATGTCGTTGGGCTTCGTGGTCAGCGGCGCCGTCCTGGTCGAGTACGTCTTCGACTATCCGGGCGTCGGCTTCCAGCTGGTGCAGGCGGTCGACAACGAGGACTTCCCGGTCATGCAGTGCCTGTTCCTGACGATCACGGTGGCGGTGCTGGTGTCGGTGCTGATCGCCGACATCGTCACCGCGCTGCTCGATCCCCGCACCCGCAACGCCCGCTGACGAGGTAGCCACCCCATGACAACCCTGTTCCGCGCGGTCCGGCACAACGGCAAAGCCGCCGCGGGCCTGCTCATCCTGCTGTTCTTCGTCGTCCTGGCCGCCGTGCCGGACCTGATCGCGCCGGGTGACCCGGCGAGGATCACCGACAACGTCTCGGAGGGCGTCTCCGGCACCCACCCGCTCGGCACCACCGCCTTCGGCCAGGACATCCTGGTCCAGGTCGTCCACGGAGCCCGCCCCGCGCTGCTGATCGCCGTCGTCTCCGGGCTGCTGGCCACCGCGCTCTCGGTGCTGATCGGGGTGTCCGCCGCCTACCTCGGCGGGATCTGGGACGACATCCTCAACCTCTTCACCGACGTGGTGCTGGTCATCCCGACCCTGCCGCTGGTGGTGGTCATCGCCGGGTACTTCTCGCACCACAGCATCACCGTCATGGTGGCCGCCCTGGTGCTCACCGGATGGTCCTACGGGGCCCGCCAACTCCGTTCGCAGGCACTGTCGTTGCGCAACCGGGACTTCCTGGAGTCGGCCCGGGTGCGCGGTGAGCGGCGCTCCTACGTGATCGTCTTCGAGCTGCTGCCCAACATGACCTCGCTGATCGTCGCCAACTTCCTCGGCGCCGCGCTGTTCGCCATCCTCACCGCCTCCGGCCTGGAGTTCCTGGGCCTCGGCGACATCAACACCTACGACTGGGGCACCATGCTCTACTGGGCGCAGAACCAGTCCGCACTGCAGACCGGCTCCTACATCTGGGCCGCCGTCCCCGGGCTGTGCATCGCCCTGCTGGGCGCCTCCTTCGCGCTGCTCAACAACGCCTTCGACGAGATCAGCAACCCCGCACTGCGTCCGGTCAGGAGGCTCCGTGCCGCCGCTTGAGATCCGTCCCGAGCCCGAACCGACGCCCACAGCAGACCTGTTGGTGGTCCGCGATCTGACCGTCGAGTACGCCACCGCCCGGGGCTCCGCCCTGGCCGTCGACCGGGTCGGCTTCACCCTGCGCCGAGGCGAGTTCCTCGGCATCGTGGGGGAGTCCGGCTGCGGTAAGTCGACGCTGCTGTTCGGCATCGCCCAGCTGCTGAGCCCGCCCGCCGGGATCACCGGCGGCAGCGTCGAGTTCAAGGGCCGCGACCTGGTCACCCTGACCGAGAAGCAGCTCAACACGGTCCGCTGGTCCGAGCTGTCGGTGGTGATGCAGAGCGCCATGAACGCGCTCAACCCGGTGAAGACCATCGGTGCCCAGTTCCGCGACGTGCTGCGGGCGCACAGCTACGCCACCGACATCAGGCAGCGCTCCCGCGAGGTGATGGAGCTGGTCGGGGTCGACCCGGTGCACCTGGGCAGCTATCCGCACCAGCTCTCCGGCGGGATGCGCCAGCGCGCCATGATCGCCATGGCGCTGCTGTTCACCCCCGACCTGATCATCATGGACGAGCCCACCTCCGCCCTGGACGTGGTCGCCCAGCGCTCGCTGATGGTCCAGATCAAGCAGCTCCAGCGGGAACTCGGCTTCGCGATCGTCTTCGTCACTCATGACATGTCGCTGGTCAGCCACTTCTCCGACCGGCTGATCGTGATGTACGGCGGGCAGATCGCCGAACTGGGCGACACCCGCACCGTGTTCGACACCCCCAGGCACCCCTACAGCCGCGGCCTGCTGGACGCCTTCCCGTCCATCCGCGGCCCCAGGGTGCCGCTGCTCGGCATCCCGGGCTCCCCGCCGGACCTGGCCGAGCTGCCGCCCGGCTGCCGGTTCGCGGCGCGCTGCCCGCAGGTGATGGACGCCTGCACCCGGGTCCGGCCCGAGCTGTACGACGTCGACCGCGTCCAGGTCCGCTGCCTGCTCCACGCCACCGCGGAGGTGCCCCGATGACCACCGAATCCCACGAGGACGGGCCGCTGCTCCGGGCCGAGGGCCTGACCAGGCACTTCCAGATCGGCGGCATCTTCTCCAAGAAGCACCTGCACGCTGTCGACGGCGCCGACTTCAGCATCGGCCGCAGGGAGATCGTCGCGCTGGCGGGGGAGAGCGGCAGTGGCAAGTCCACCATCGCCCGGCTGCTGTCCATGGTCTACAAACCGACAAGGGGAGAGATCTACTTCGAGGGCCGGCCGCTGTCCGCGCTGCGCTCCCGCAAGGACGTGCTCGCTTACCACGGCCAGGCCCCGATGGTGTTCCAGGACCCCTTCAGCTCCATCAACCCGGTCTACCGGATCTCCCACGGCATCCTGCGCGCCCTCAAGCTGCATCGCCCCGAGCTGGACGAGGCCGGCCGAACCGCGGAGGCCCAGCGGCTGCTGACCTCCGTCGGGTTGACCCCGGCCGACCAGTACCTGGCCAAGTACCCCTACGAGTTGAGCGGGGGCCAGCGTCAAAGAGTCGGCTTCGCCCAGGCGCTGGCGTCCCGGCCCAGGCTGATCATCGCGGACGAGCCGGTGTCCATGCTGGACGTCTCCATCAGGATCGGGCTTCTCAACCTGATGACCGAGCTGCGCGACCGGGCCGGGGTCTCCTTCCTCTACATCACCCACGACCTGGCCAGCGCCCGCTACGCCGCCGACCGGCTGATCGTCATGTACGCCGGGCACATCGTTGAGCAGGGCCCGATCGAGTCCGTCCTCGCCGAGCCCAGGCACCCCTACACCCAGCTGCTGCTGGCCACCGTCCCCGACCCCAGGGCGCCGCTGGCCGACCTGGCCGGGGCGGACCGGGGCGAGCCGCCCAAAGTCGTCGACCCCCGCCCCGGCTGCCGGTTCCGGGCCCGCTGCCCGGTCGCCGTGGCCCAGTGCGCCTCGGTCACCCCGGAGCTGCGGCTGCTCGGCCCGGACCACTCGGCCGCCTGCCATGTCGCCGTCCCCGTCCCGTCCACCAGGGAGCACGCAGGATGACGATCGGCACCACGGGGGCGCTGCCCGCGGTCCTGGCCGTCGACGGCGGCAACAGCAAGACCGACCTGGCGCTGATCGCCGAGGACGGGAGCCTGCTGGCCGCCGTGCGCGGACCCGGATCGAGCGCGCCGAACGGCTCCACCCTGGCCCCGATGGTCGCCGAGCTGGCCGCGCTGGCCGGCCTCGACCCGGGCGGTCCGATCGCCCGCCACGCCTCGGCCTGCCTGGCCAATGTCGACCTGCCCGAGGAGGAGCAGCGGCTCTCCGCCGAACTCGCCGAGCGGGGCTGGTCGCAGAGCTCCCAGGTGCTCAACGACACCTTCGCGCTGCTGCGTTCGGGCACGCAGCGGCCCTGGGGCGTGGCCATGGTCTGCGGCGCCGGGATGAACTGCGCCGGGGTCGGCCCGGACGGTCGTACCGCCCGCTTCCTGGCGCTGGGCCACTTCACCGGCGACTGGGGCGGCGGCCGCTGGCTGGGCAACGAGATCATGTACGCGGCCATCCGCGCGGAGGACGGCCGCGGCCCGGAGACCCTGCTGCGGCAGCGGGTGCCCGAGTTCTGCGGCGAGAGCTCGATGCACGACGTGGCCGTCGCCGTGCACCAGGGCGGGATCGGCGGGGAGGTGGTGACCGCGCTCACCCCGGTGCTCTTCGCCACCGCCGAAGAGGGGGACCCGGTCGCCCTCGCCCTGGTGGAACGCCAGGCCGAAGAGGTGTTCCTGATGGCCCGTTCGGTCCTGGACCGGCTGGAGCTGACCGGGACGGACGTGGAGGTGGTGCTCGGCGGCGGCATCCTCGCCAGCCGCCATCCGCTGATCACCGAGGGCGTCGAATCCCGGCTACGCCGGCACGCCCCCTCGGCGCTGCCCCGCTACGCCGACGTCCCCCCGGTGGCCGGCGCCGCACTGCTCGGCCTGGACCATCTCGGCGCCCCGGCGCGGGCGCTGGCCCGGCTGCGGGAGGCATACCGGCGGGCCGACTCTGACTCGGCGTCAGTCAGCTTTCGCCGACCGAGTGTTGTCGCCGAGTGCTGATCCAGGCAGCCGTGCGGCCGTCAGCTCCGGCGCAGCGCCGGGTGGTCGGCGATCACCGTGCAGGAGCCCGGGGCGACCTCGGTGAAGCCCGCGTCGCGCACCATCGGCAGCTCCGTGGCGGCCAGGCCGGCCCACTGCTCCGGAGTGGCGGTGCGGACGGCGAGGGGGAAGCCCGCGTCGCGCCACTCCGCGCGCTGATCGGCGGTCAGCGCCCACCAGGCGAGCTGCGCGCCGTGGCCGGCCTGGGCCATGGACTTGCCGGTGGACATCTCCACCTCGGGGTTGAACCACAGCACCGGCACCCCGGGGTCGGCAGGGGCCGGTGGCTCGGGATCCTCCAGTTCGGTGCCGGACACTTGGAGCTTCGCCAGCTCCTTCGGCCAGCCGTCCAGCGGGACCGGCACGAACACCCGCACCTCGGCGGACTTGCCGGTCACCGTGATCCCGTCCAGCTCCTGCGCCTTGCGCCACTCGCCGCCCCTGGCCCGGCGGACCACCTTGCGGATCCTGGCGTCCTCCCAGGCGTGCACGCGCTCGGCCCACTCGCCGTCCGCCGCGGTGGTGCGCTCGTCCGAGAGCAGCGTCAGTACGGCGCGGGCGGCGGTCTCCAGCGCGTCGGTGTGGGCGGGCGGGTCGGTGCGCTCGATCCGGACCACCAGGGGCAGGACGAACTGCGGCGCGGCGTCGCGATCGACCACCTGGTCGGCGAAGGGGCTGGAGCTGGGGGCGGGGCTGCTGGTCACGGGTCCACCCTAAGCGGTTGGTCCGACCGGGATGATGCCTCAGTCCTTGAGCCGGCAGACCCAGAGCAGCGCCCCCAGCAGATGCGCCCGGAAGGCCGGGTCGGCATAGGCCTCGTCGAAGTGGCCGAGGGCGGTGTAGAAGCTGCGGCCCCGTCCCTCGGGCTCCTGGCACCAGACCAGTGGGTGGTCCGCCCCCATCCGCCCGCCCTGGTACCGGCTCTCGTCGACCGTCGCCAGCACCCGCACCCCGGCGGCCCGGGGCGGGCTGCGGAAGTCGTACCACTCGTCGGTCCAGGCCCACTGCTCGGGCAGGTGCGCGGTGGCCGGGTGGTCCCGGTCCTCGACGGTGACCATCGCGGGCTGCGGCGCCGGGTGGCTGTGGAAGCGCGAGCCGAGGAGCTCGCCGTAGTAGGGCCAGTCGTACTCGGTGCCGGCGGCGGAGTGGATGCCGAGGAAGCCGCCTCCGGCCGCGTGGAACCGCTCCAGGGCCCGTCGGCCCGCGTCGGTGAGCACCTCGCCGGTGGTCGAGAGGAAGACCACGGCTCCGGTAGCGGCCAGTTCCGCCTCGGTGAAGGCTTCCGGGTCCTCCGTCGCGGTCAGCTCCAGCCCCTGCCCGGCGGCCAGCTCACCGAGCGCGGCGATCCCGGCCGGGATGGAGTCGTGGCGGAAGCCGGCGGTGCGGGTGAACAGCAGGACGCGGCGGAGGGGCGACATGGCGGGGACGGCTCCAGATGCATGGGTGGATCAGCTGGGAAGCGCTTTCCGAAAGCTCAGGCTAAGCAGTGCTCCGCCGGGCGGTCAAGGCGTCCCCGTGCTCGCCCGCAGGGTCGGTTCGACCGGCAGCCGCACCATCCGCACCGGCTCGGACCGGGCCGCGGCCTGGCGGCTCAGGGCCAGGCCGACCGCCTCGGCGCCCATCTGCAGCAGCGGCATCCGCACCGTGGTCAGCGCCGGGGCGAGGTCGGCGGCCAGCGGGATGTCGTCGAATCCGGCGACGGCGATCTCGCCCGGGACGTCGATCCCGCGCTCGCGCAGCTCCGCGAGGACGCCGACGGCGCAGACGTCCGACAGGGCCAGCACCGCTTCCGGCCGCTCCCCGTTCGGGCCGGCCGCCGCCAGCAGTCGGCCGACCGCCTCCCGGCCTCCGGCTCGGCTGAACTCGGCCTGCTCCAGCAGGATCTGACCAAGGGTCATGCCGAACTCCGCCAGCGCGTCGGTGACGCCGGCGAGCCGCTCCGCCGAGACCCGGAACCGCGCGGGCCCGGCGATCACGGCCAGTCGGCGGTAGCCCTGGCCGAGCAGTGCCCGGGTGAGCGCCGCCGCGCCGCCGCGGTTGTCGGGCAGGACGGTGTCGTACCCGTCGCCGTGGTCGGTCACGGCGGTGACCGCCCCGCCCTCGGCACGGTAGAGCGACAGCGCCGCGTCGATCGCAGCGGTGGCGGCGGGGTCGGTGTAGCCGGAGCCGGCCAGCACGATCGCCCGCACCCGCTGGGCGTGCAGCATCCGGATGCAGCGCAGTTCGACCTCGGGGTCGCCCCCGGTGTTCAGGACCATGGTGAGCAGCCCGGCGTCGGCCGCCGTGTCCGTGGCGCCCTTGGCGAGTGCGCCGAAGTAGGGGTCGGCGATGTCGTGCAGCAGCACCCCGATGGTCGCGGTGCTGGCCCTGGCCAGGGCCTGGGCCGGGGCGTTGGGGAGGTAGCCGAGCTCCTCGGCGCTGGCCCGGACCCGGGCGGCGAGCCCGTCGCCCACGGTGCGGGCGGAGCCGTTCAGGGCGCGGGAGGCCGTCGCCAGGGAGACCCCGGCATGGCGGGCCACCTGGCCCAGAGTCACCGCCATGGTCCACCTCTCCGATCCGAAGAATCGCTGTGTGAGGGGAAGGCTACCGGTTCGGGGGCCCTTGACCTCCACGGCTCTCCGCTCTAGGTTCAACGTGTGGAAAGCGCTTTCCAGATGCTCGGCACGGTGCTCGGAAGAGCGCTTGGTGGAGCGCTTTCCAGCATCCGGACATGCGGAAGGACAGAGATGACCCGTAGGACGATCGGCATCGTGATGAACGGCGTGACCGGGAGGATGGGCTACCGGCAGCACCTGTTGCGCTCGATCCTGGCCATCCGGGAGCAGGGCGGCCTGCCGCTCGACGACGGCACCCTGCTGTGGCCCGAGCCGGTGCTGGTCGGTCGCAGCGAGGCCCGGCTGCGGGCCCTCGCCGAGCGCCACGGTCTGGAACGCTGGACCACCTCGCTGGACGAGGCCCTCGCCGACCCGAGCACCGAGGTCTACTTCGACGCGCAGGTCACCCCGGCCAGGGAGAAGGCGCTGCGCACCGCCATCGCCGCCGGAAAGCACATCTACACCGAGAAGCCCACCGCCGAGTCCCTGGAGGGCGCGCTCGACCTGGCCCGGCTGGCCCGCGAGGCCGGGGTCCGCAACGGCGTGGTGCAGGACAAGCTCTTCCTGCCGGGCCTGCTGAAGCTCAAGCGCCTGGTCGACAGCGGCTTCTTCGGCCGGATCCTCTCGGTCCGGGGCGAGTTCGGCTACTGGGTGTTCGAGGGCGACTGGCAGTCGGCCCAGCGCCCGTCCTGGAACTACCGCGCCGAGGACGGCGGCGGCATGATCCTCGACATGTTCCCGCACTGGCGCTATGTGCTGGACGAGATCGTCGCCCCGGTCCGCTCGGTGTACGCGCACAGCAGCACCCACATCCCGGAGCGCCATGACGAGCAGGGCGCCGCCTACCGGGCCACCGCGGACGACGCCGCCTACGGGATCTTCGAGCTGGAGGGCGGGATCGTCGCCCAGATCAACTCCTCGTGGGCGGTCCGGGTGGACCGCGACGAGCTGGTCGAGTTCCAGGTGGACGGGACCGAGGGCAGCGCCGTCGCCGGGCTGCGCAACTGCCGCTACCAGCACCGGGTCGGCACCCCCAAGCCGGTGTGGAACCCCGACCTGCCGGCCACCGAGGACTTCCGCTCGCAGTGGCACCAGGTGCCGGACAACGAGGTGTTCGACAACGGCTTCAAGGTGCAGTGGGAGCTGTTCCTGCGCCATGTCGTCACCGGCTCGGACTACCGCTGGGACCTGCTGGAGGGCGCCAAGGGCGTCCAGCTCGCCGAGCTGGGCCTGCGCTCCGCCCGCGAGGGCCGCCGCCTCGACGTCCCCGCGCTGGAGCTGTGAGGCCGCGATGACCCACTCCTCCGGTTCCTTCGCCTCCCGTACGGCCTACGCCGCCGCCCATGTGGTGGCCGACCCCTACGGCGGCAACGCGCCGGGCGCGCCCGCCGCCGTCGACTGGGACGCCACCCTCGCCTTCCGCCGCCACCTCTGGTCGCTGGGCCTCGGCGTCGCCGACGCCATGGACACCGCCCAGCGCGGCATGGGCCTGGACTGGGCCGCCACCAGCGAGCTGATCGCCCGCAGCGGCGCCGAGGCCAGGGCCGTAGGCGGCCTGCTCGCTTGCGGCGCCGGTACCGACCACCTCCCGGCCCGCCCGACCGACGGCCTCGCGGCCGTCCAGGCCGGCTACGAGCAGCAGATCGAGGCCGTCGAGGCCGCCGGGGCCCGGGTGATCCTCATGGCGAGCCGACAACTCGCGGCCACCGCACGCGGACCCGAGGACTACCAGCAGGTGTACGGCGCGCTGCTGCGGCAGACCAGGCAGCCGGTGATCCTGCACTGGCTCGGCACCATGTTCGACCCGGCCCTCGACGGCTACTGGGGTGGACCCGAGGCCGGCCTGGACGCCGCGACCGACAGCGTGCTCGCGCTGATCAAGGAGCACGCCGACCGGATCGACGGCATCAAGGTCTCGCTGCTGGACGCCGACCGCGAGATCGCGCTGCGGGCCGCGCTGCCCGCGGGCGTCCGCCTCTACACCGGCGACGACTTCCACTACCCGGAGCTGATCCTGGGCGGTAGCGACGCCCTGCTCGGCGTGTTCGACCCGATCGCCGTCCCGGCCGCCGCGGCCCTGCGGGCCCTCGACGCGGGCGACACCGAGCGCTACGAGGCGCTGCTCGCCCCCACCGTCCCGCTGGCCCGGCACTTGTTCGCCGCGCCGACCTTCCACTACAAGACCGGCATCGTCTTCCTGGCCTGGCTGGCCGGGCACCAGGACCACTTCGGGATGGTCGCCGGCGCGCAGAGCGGACGGTCCGCCATCCATCTGCTGGAACTGCACCGCCTCGCCCTGGCCGCCGGAATCCTCCCGGACGAGGACCTGGCCGCCGCCCGGTTGCGGCAGTACTGCGAGCTGATGGGAGTCCACCGATGAGCGAGGGCACGACCGAGGGCATCGAGCGTCTCTCGCTCAACCAGATGACCACGCGGGGCTGGAGTCTGGCTGAGGCCGTCCGGGGCTGCGCGGAGGCGGGCATCGGCGGGATCGGGGTCTGGCGCGACAAGGTCGAGGAGGCCGGCGGCGCCGTCGCTGCGGCGAAGCTCGTCCACGATGCCGGACTGGCCGTCAGCAGCCTGTGCCGGGGCGGGTTCTTCACCAGCCCGGGGGCGATCGAGGACAACCGCCGCGCCATCGAGGAGGCCGCCGCGCTGGGCACCGACACGCTGGTGCTGGTCTGCGGCGGGCTGCCGGAGGGCAGCCGGGACCTGGTCGGCGCCCGCGAGCAGGTCCGTGACGCCCTCGGCGAGTTGGCCCCCTACGCCGGGGAGCATGGTGTGCGGCTGGCCGTCGAGCCGCTGCACCCGATGTTCTGCGCCGACCGGGCGGTGGTGTCCACGCTCGGCCAGGCCCTGGACCTGGCCGAGCAGTTCCCGCAGGAGCAGGTCGGCGTCGTGGTCGACAGCTACCACGTCTGGTGGGATCCGGAGCTGTACCGGCAGATCGCCCGCGCCGGTACGCGGATCGCGGCCTACCAGGTCTGCGACTGGACCGTGCCGCTGCCCGCCGACGCGCTGCTCGGCCGTGGGCATGTCGGCGACGGCGTAATCGACTTCCCGCCGCTCAGCCGGGCCGTGGCCGAGGCCGGCTACACCGGCTGGATCGAGGTGGAGCTGTTCAATCAGGAAGTCTGGGACACCCCTGGCGAATTGACCCTCCGTCGGATGATCAATCGTCATCTCGCCCATGTAGCGCTGCCGTGAGGGTGGTCATCGCCCCCGACTCCTTCAAGGGCACCGTCACCGCCGCCGAGGCGGCCGAGGCGCTGGCCGAGGGCTGGCGGCGGATCAGGCCGCAGGACACACTGCGGCTGCTGCCGCTCGCGGACGGCGGCGAGGGGACCCTGGCCGCCGTGCTCAGGGCAAGTCCCGGTGCGCGAACCCACTCCGTCCCGGGCTGCACCGGACCGGACGGCCGCCCGGTCACCGGCTGCTTCGCGCTGCTTCCGGACGGCACCGCAGTGGTCGAACTCGCCACCGCCAGTGGGCTTCCGCTGCTTTCCGCCCCCGATCCGCTGGGCGCGACCACTCGGGGCACCGGCGAGACCATCGCAGCCGCGCTCGACCACGGGGCCGAGCGCCTGGTCGTCGGCGTCGGCGGCTCGGCGTCCACGGACGGCGGCGCGGGTCTGCTCCGTGCCCTCGGCCTGGAGCTGTACGACGGGCAGGGCCGTCCACTGCCCGACGGCGGTGGAGTGCTGGCGGGGGCCACGAGCATCGACCGCTCCCGGCTGCGGCCGGCGCCGCCGGGCGGAGTCCAGGTGCTCACCGACGTGGTCAACCCGCTGCTCGGACCGGACGGGGCAGCCGCCGTCTACGGTCCGCAGAAGGGCGCGGACGCCGGGCAGATCGCTGTGCTGGAGCAGGGGCTGTCCCGGTTGGCCGATCTGCTGGGCGGCGATCCATCGACCCCCGGCGGGGGTGCGGCGGGCGGCACGGCCTACGGGCTGTGCGCCGCCTGGGGCGCCGAAGTGGTTCCCGGAGCGGCGGCCGTCGCCGAACTGCTGGGTCTGGGGGAGGAGTTGGCCTCGGCGGACCTGGTCATCAGCGGTGAGGGCTGCTTCGACGCGACCAGCCTGCAGGGCAAGGTCGTCGGCGAAGTCTCCCGCCGGGCCGGGGCAGCCGGAGTCCCGCTGGCGGTGGTGGCGGGGACCGCCGCACCCGATGCGGAGCAGAACGCGGATGTCGCAGTGTTGCTGACGCTCAGTCAGTTGTCGGGGTCGCCGGAGCGGGCCCGGGTCGAGGCGGCCCACTGGCTGCGCGAGGCCGGTGCGGGGCTGGCCGCCGGCTTCGGGGGATCCTCTTGACGGGTCTGGCAGGGCTCAGTACCGTTTCCGTCCCAGTAAGGAAAGTTAACTAACTTGGGCCTGGCTCAGAGGCTGTCCGCACCCCCGAGGAGCTCCGCATGGGATCGCCGACCCGAAGAAGAGCCCTGCTGGCAGCCGTCGCCACGGCCGGTCTGACCGCGGCCCTGGTGCCGTTGACCTCCGCGCAGGCGGCGACCACCGGCCTGCTGCGCGTCGACCAGCTCGGCTACGCACCCGGGGACACCAAGATCGCCTATCTGATGACCAGTACGGCCGTCACCAAGGAGACCTACAAGGTCCTCAACTCCGCCGGCAGCACCGTCGCCAGTGGAACCGTCGGCAGCGCCAGCCGCGGCACGTGGAACTCCGCCTATCCCGACGTCTACCCCATCGACTTCTCCGCGGTGCACACCGCCGGCAGCTACCACATCGTCACCAGCGGCTCGGCGGCCGCGACCTCACCGACCTTCAAGGTCGAGAGTGCCTCCGCGCTGTACGGCACCCTGGTCGCGGACGGCGTCAACTTCTACCGGAACCAGCGGGACGGCTCCGACGTCATCCCCGGGGCGCTCAACCGGAAGCCGTCGCACCTCAACGACAAGTCCGCGACCGTCTACAAGCTGCCGAACTTCGACACCAGCAGCGACAACGGCGACATCATCAAGGACACCGCGCTGACGAGGATCGGCGGCCCGGTCGACGTCTCCGGCGGTTGGTTCGACGCCGGCGACTACCTCAAGTTCACCTTCACCACCGCCTACGCCGACGACCTGCTCTACGCCTCGGCCCGCGCGCTGGGCAGCAGCGCCCCGGCCGCCCTTCCGGCCGAGGCGAAGTACGGCACCGCCTGGTTGAACAAGATGTGGAACCCCTCCACCAAGACGCTCTACCTCCAGGTCGGCATCGGCAGCGGCAACGCTTCGGGCTCCTTCCTCGGCGACCACGATCTCTGGCGGCTGCCGCAGGCGGACGACTCCGACAACGCGAGCGCCGACCGGTACGCGGCCAAGCACCGTCCGGTCTTCGAGGCTGCGGCCCCCGGCGCCAGGATCGACCCGGACATCGTCGGCCGGGTCGCCGCCGCCTTCGCACTCGCCGCCCAGGCCGACGCCGCCTCCGGCGACACCGCGGGCGCCACCACCCAGCTCGCCGACGCGACCTCCCTCTACGCGCAGGCCAACACCAGCCCGGGCAGCACTCTGGAGACGGCCGCCCCCAACGCCTACTACCCGGAGTCCATCTGGCACGACGCCATGGAACTGGGCGCGACCGAGATCGCCCTCGCCCAGCAGGCCCTCGGCAGGCCCCGCGCGACCTACCTGCCCTACCTCACCAAGGCCGCGACCTGGGCCAAGGACTACATCGCGAGCGACTCGGGCAAGGACACCCTCAACCTCTACGACGTCAGCGCTCTCGCGCACGCCGACCTGATCAGCGCGACAGCGGCAGCAGGCAGACCGAGCGGCCTGGCCGTCGGCAGGTACGACCTGGTCGCCAATCTCAAGGCCCAGGTCGCCTCGGCGGCCAGGACCTCCGCGGCCGACATCTTCCGTGCGGGCGGCGACTACACCAACTTCGACGTCGACGCGCACACCTTCGGCTTCATCTCCACCGAGGCCCTCTACCGCAAGGCCAGCGGCGACACCCAGTACGCGGCCTTCGCCGGTGCGCAACGCGACTGGCTGCTCGGCGGCAACGCCTGGGGCACCAGCTTCATGGTCGGCGTCGGCACCACCTTCCCCGACTGCACCGGCTCGCAGATCCCCAACCTCTCCGGCTCCACCAACGGCTCCGCCCCGATCGACACCGGTTCGGTCGTCAACGGCCCCAACGGCACCTCCAATTTCAGCGGAGGCCTCGGCAGCCTGCAGACCGGCATGAAGAAGTGCGAGCACGACGCCTTCACCGCCTTCACCGGCCACGGCGGCGAGTACGTGGACGACGTCCGCTCCTGGCAGTCCAGCGAACAGGCCCTCGACATGACCGGCAGCGCAGTCCTGGCCGGAGCCCTGCAGTCTGCTGCCGCAGCATTGCCGGGGCGGCGGCGCTAGCGCGCGGCGGGGGAGTTCGGTCGCGAGAGGGACCCCGCTTCATTGGACCGCTGAGGCATGCGGTTGGATGTGCGGCGTGACTCATGTGGATCTTGAAGCGCGGTCCGACCTGTTGGAGCGGCTTGAGCACTACTACGACGCCGTGCCCCGGACGGCCGCGCGGATTGAGGAGTACGGACCACTGACTCTGTTCGTACGGGAGGGGGAGGGTTTCGCCTACTACGCGCGGCCTTCCCGCGCCGCGTCAACGGTCACAGACGTGACCGCTGACGATGTGCGCCGGGTGCGCGACCGGCAGCGGGAGTTGGGGGTGCCCGAGAGCTTCGAGTGGGTGGCCGAGACCACGCCGGGGCTACGGGAGGCCGTTGAGGAAACCGGGCTCGTGGTGCACGAGTGCCCGTTGATGGTGCTGGACTCGGAGACGCCGACGCCGGTCGTGCCGGAGCGTGCGGACGGGGTGGTGCTGCGGATCGTCGGAGCGGACGATCCCGTGCTGCCGAGCGCTCTGGCCCTGCTTCACGTGGCGTTCGGCGAGCCCGGGACGGGAGTCGGTGCGGCGGGGGTGGCGGAGCTCGACGAGGCGGTGCGCAGCCGGAGCGGTGACCGGGCGGTGGAGCTGACGGCGGATCGGATCCGACGTGGACTGACCGTCGTCGCAGCAGCCGTCGAGTCGGGGCGGGCGCTGTGCTCGGGGCGGCATCAGCCGGTCGGTGAGGTCAGCGAGATCGTCGGGGTAGGTACCCTCCCGTCCGCACGCCGCCGCGGGCTCGGGCAGGCGCTCACCGCGACCCTGGTCGCGGACGCGCGATCCCGGAGCGTACGGACCGTGTTCCTGTCGGCGGGTGACGAGGACGTTGCCCGCGTCTACGCGCGACTCGGCTTTCGCCGGGTGGGCACGGCACTGATAGCCGAGCCCGACCAGCGCTGACGGTTGCCTAGCCGAAGCGGCGGACGAAGGCGCGTTGCCAGGGTGTCTCCACCGCGCCGGCGGCGTAGTGGGTGCGGATGTAGTCGACCGCTTCACTCCCCGGGACTCCGTCGAGGACGGCGAGGCAGGCCAGGGCGGTGCCGGTGCGGCCTTGGCCGCCGGCGCAGGCGATCTCGACGCGTTCCGTCTCGGCTCGGCGCCAGGCCTCGCGCAGCGCCTCGGCGGTTGCCTCACGGTCGGTGGGTAGTCGGAAGTCGGGCCACTGCAGCCACCGCGCCTCCCAGTCGACCTGGGGTGGCCGGCGGCCCAACAGGTAGAGCGCGAAGTCGGGCACGGGTCCGGTCGGGAGGGGTCGGCGCAGGGCCCGACCGCGGACGAGCCGACCCGAGGGCAGGCGGAGCACGCCGGGGGTGGCCGGGTTCCAGGCAGAGGCGGGCTCGGTCAACTGGTCGGGCCACCTCGCCGACTGTCCGCTGCCGGTCCCTGTGCGTACAGGGCGACCAGCACTCCGTGTACGGCCTCGTCGGTTCCGGCTTCCTCGGCGTTCTCCACCAGGTGCTCCAACTCGGCGCTCAGGTACTTGGCCTGAGCTGCCGTCAGGCGGACGTGTCGGAGGATCAGCAGTGGTTCGCCGGTGGCTTCGTCGAGTTCCTCGGCGACCGCGCCGAACATCGCGGTGGTCGCGGCGGCCTGGTGGCCGGCGAAGGTCATGCGGCGGGCGGTGCGCTGGTAGTACTGCTCGGTTCCGCCCCGGACCTGGCGGGTCTCCACGACGCGGACCATTCCGGCGTCGCGCAGGACGCGGAGGTGGTGGGCGACGTTGCCCTTCTGGGCGCCGAGTGCGGTGGCGAGTTGGCTCATGGTGGCGCGGCGGGCGAGGGCGAAGAGCAGTCGCTGCCGCAGCGGATGGGAGAGGGCTTTGAACTGGACCGCGCTGTCGACCTCGAGCAGTTCCTCGGGGGGCGGCAGATCGCGTGACTGCAAGGGCTCCATGGATCCTAAGTGTCTATGTCTCTTGACGCTTTTTCAAGAGGCGTGCTCTACTCCTGCTGACAACAGCAGGAATGCAGCGGGAACACACCCGGGGGAGTCTCCATGACAGCGCTCGACACCGATCGGATCGTCACCGAAACCGCCAAACTGATAGCCGATCACTACGTCTTCCCCGACATCGCCGAGCAGCTGTCCGCGCTGCTCGCCGACCGGCTCGCCGCAGGCCACTACGGTGCCGCCGGCATCGCCGAGGAGCTGGGCGCGCTGGTCACCGAGGACCTGCAGTCCGTCAACGGCGACCGCCACCTGCGGCTGCAGTACCACGCGGAGGAGGTCCCGGCGGAGCCGGGCGGTGCGGTGCTGGCCGAGATCACCCGGGAGGCCGACGGTTCCATGAACGGCGTGCCGCTGGTGCGTCGGCTGGACGGCGGGGTGGCGCTGTTGGAGCTGGCGCCGATCATCTTCCCGATGACGCTGAAGGACGGTGCGACCGGGGAGACCCTGCGTGCCGCGCTCAATCTGGTCGCCTGCGCCGAGGCACTGATCATCGACCTGCGCCGTACCCGCGGCGGCAGCCCGGACACCGTCGCCTTCATCTGCGGCTACCTGCTGGACGAGTCCACCCACGTCAACACCACCTACTGGCGCGACGGCGACAGCTACGCCCAGTCCTGGTCGCCGGCCTACGTTCCCGGGCCCCGCTTCGGCGGCAGCAAGCCCCTGTACGTGCTGACCAGCGGCAGCAGCTTCTCCGGCGCCGAGGAGCTGGCCTACGACCTGCAGCAGCTCGGCCGTGCCGTTGTCGTCGGCGAGCGCAGCCGGGGCGGTGCCCATCCCCGTGAGGGCTACACCGTCCACCCGCACCTGGAGGCGACCGTCCCCACCGGACGCTCCGTCAACCCGGTGTCCGGGACGGACTGGGAGGGCGTCGGGGTGCAGCCCGACATCGAGGTCCCGGCGGCCGAGGCCCTGGACCGGGCCCACCGCGAGGCGCTGACGGCGCTGGCGGCACCGAGCTCCGCCTCCTGAACCGGGCGGTGCCCCGCCCGGGGTGTCCGGGGCAGGGCCGTGTGGGCCGGCGTGGCGGTGTGGTGCTGTGGCGGCGGCCGGTTGAGGAACCGTCAGATCGACTGCCAGCTGGGCTTGGCCGCCCAGGTCGCCCGGAAGTAGTCGGCCAGCTTGAGGCCGGACGCGGCGGCCTCGTCGACGACCACGGTCGCGTGCGGGTGCAGCTGCAGTGCTGAGGCGGGCACTAGAGCGGAGACCGGTCCCTCGACGGTGAGGGCGACGGCGTCGGCCTTGGCCTCGCCGGTGGCCAGCAGCACCAGGTGGCGGGCCTCCAGGATGGTGCCGATGCCCTGGGTGATGACGTGGTGCGGGACCTCGTCCAGGTTGTTGAAGAAGCGCGCGTTGTCGACCCGGGTCTGCTCGGTCAGCGTCTTGATCCGGGTGCGCGAGGCCAGTGAGGAGCAGGGCTCGTTGAAGCCGATGTGACCGTCGGTGCCGATGCCGAGCAGCTGCAGGTCGACGCCGCCGGCCGCGGCCAGTGCCTGGTCGTAGGCGAGGCAGGCGGCGGCGATGTCCTCGGCGCTGCCGTCCGGGCCCATGAAGGAGGACTCGGTCAGGCCCAGCGGCTCGACGACCTCGCGCAGCACCACCGAGCGGTAGGACTCGGGGTGGCCCTTGGGCAGGCCGACGTACTCGTCCAGCTGGCAGATCCGGGCCCGGCTGACGTCCAGGTCGGTGCTGCGGACCTTGCCCGCCAGTGCCTGGTAGATCGGCAGCGGGGTGGAGCCGGTGGCCACGCCGAGCAGGGCGTCGGGCTTGCGGGTCAGCAGGTCGGCGATCGCCGCCGCGATGAGCTCGCCGCCGGCGGCGGCGTCGGGAACGATCACAATTTCCATGCTGGTCCCATCACAGTCGAGGCATAGTCACAAGAGAAGTCACCAGAGAGTTATGGTATAGACCAATTTTAGCAGACGGGAGGCCGCCCCGCGCTCCAGGGGGTCCGTACGGGCCGGAACGCTTCAGGAGCGTTCGGCGGCGCGCCGGTAGCGTCCGGGTGTACTGCCGAAGGCATGCCGGAACGACTCCACGAAGGCGCTGGTGCTGCTGTAGCCGCAGGCCGTGGCGGTGGCGGTGACCGAGGCGCCGGCGGCCAGCAGTTTGAGGGAGTGGTGCAGCCGCAGTTGGGTGCGCCACTGCGGGAAGGTCATCGCGGTGTGCTCGCGGAACAGTCGGCTGAGAGTGCGCTCGCCGGCCCCGATCGCGGCGCCGAACTGGGCCAGGGTGCGCGGGTCGGCGGGGTCGGCGAGCAGCAGTTCGGTGATGTCCCGCAGCCGGGGGTCGGCCGGGGAGGGCAGGTGCAGCGGAAGCGCCGGCACCTGGCGCAGCTGGTCCAGGGCGACCTGTTCCAGGTTGGCCCGTGCCTGCTCGGATGCGCCCTGGTCCTCGATCAGCGCGGTGATGACCTCGCGCAGCAGCGGGCCGACCGCGACCACGGTCGGCTGGTCCACCCGTAGCGGGTTGACCGAGGCGTCGAAGATCAGGTTGTACATCTGGGTGGGGCCGTGCGCCTGGTGTGCATGCGGCACTCCGGCCGGGACCCACACCGCGCGGTGCGGCGGCACCACCCAGGAACCGAGACCGGTCGACACCTGGAGCACCCCGGACCTCGGGTAGATCAGCTGGTGGACGTCATGGTCGTGCCACTCGACCCGTTCGCGGTGGGTGAGCGACCTCCGGTCCGGGCCGGGCAGATGAAGGCGGGTTACCGACATATGTAGGCAGGATACCGGTAGCCCGCACTCGGGTGTCGGCGAAATCCTGGCTCCATGCAGAGTTCTCCCAGCTCAACCCGTTCCTCCCGGCCCGCTGAGCAGCACCCCCGCGCAGGGGCGACCAACTGGCAGCGGATGCGCCTGTGGGGCGCCGCCCATGCCGTCGACGACCTCTACCAGGGCCTGGTGCCCGCGAGCCTGCCCTACTTCGTCCTGGACCGGCACTACGGCTACGTCGCCGCCGCCGGGCTCACCATGGCCGCCACGCTGGGCAGTTCGGTGCCGCAGCCGTTCATCGGGGTCCTGGTCGACCGGCTGCGCCCCGGCTGGCTGGCGGCCGCCGGGGTCGCCCTGGCCGGGGTCGGGCTCGGGCTGTCCGGCCTGGCTCCGACGTATCCGGCGGTGTGGACGCTTATCCTGCTCTCCGGGCTCGGCGTGGCCATGTTCCACCCCGCCGCCGGGCGCTCGGCGCGGGAGGCGGCCGGCGACAGCGCCGGTGCGATGAGCATCTTCGCGGCAGGCGGCAGCGTCGGCTTCTTCCTCGCCCCGGTGCTGGCCACCCCGGCGCTGGTGGCCTGGGGTGTCGGCGCCACCGCGCTGTTCATCCCGCCGGCCGTGCTGATGGCCTTCGCCCTGCTGCGGAACCGCCGCAGGCACGGCGAACTCACCGCGGGCGCCCCGGCGAGGTCCGGCCGCGACCAGTGGAGCCCGTTCCTGGTGCTGACCGCGATCGAAGTGGTCCGCTCGGTCGCGTTCTTCGGCGTCAACACCTTCATCGAGCTGTACTGGCTGCGCGAGCTGCACACCGGCCGTGCCCTGGCCGGGACCGCGTTGGCCTGCTTCCTGGGCGGGGGAGTGCTGGGCACCCTGCTCGGCGGGCGGATCGCCGACCGGATCGGCATGGTCCGCACCGTCCAGCTCGGCGCCGTGCTGGCCGTCCCGCTGCTGGTCGGCCTGCGGCTGACCCCGGGCGGGATGCTGCCGCTGCCGTTCGCGCTGCTGTCCGGGGTCGCGCTGAACATCCCCTTCGCGGTGCTGGTCAAGCTGGGGCAGGACTACCTGCCCGCACGCCCCGGGACCGCCGCCGGGGTCACCCTCGGCCTGAGCGTCAGCATCGGCGGACTGATCTCCCCGGCCTTCGGCGTGCTCGCGGACGCGCACGGCCCGCAGGCGGTGTTGGCCGTCATCTGCGCCGTGCCGCTGGTGGCCCTGGGGCTCGGGGTCTTCCTGCGCCAACCCGAGGCCGCCGGTGATGGGCCGGCTCAGCTGTAGAGGTCGCCGCCGTACTGCGGCCCGTAGTAGCGCTCCAGCTCCTCCAGCGGCTCGTCCTGGCGCTCCATCGACTTGGCGATCCTGGCCCGGGACGGGGCGGACTCCGGATCCCAGGTCTCCGGTCGCCACAGCGCGGAGCGCAGAAACGACTTCGAGCAGTGGTAGAAGACCTCGTCGATGTCCACCACCAGGGCCAGCACCGGCCGTTGGCCCTTCACCGCCATCCGGTCGAAGAACGGCGCCTCGCGTACCAGCCGGGCCCGGCCGTTGATGCGCAGGGTGTCGCCGCGGCCCGGGATCAGGAAGAGCAGTCCGACGTGCGGATTCTGCAGGACGTTGTGGAAGCTGTCGGCCCTGCGATTGCCCTTGCGCTCGGGGACGGCGATGGTGGTGTCGTCCAGGACCAGGGTGAAGCCGGGCGGGTCGCCCTTCGGCGAGGTGTCGCAACTCCCGTCCGCGCCCGAGGTCGAGAGCAGACAGAACGGGGAGGCCGCGAGCCAGGCGCGGTCGTGCTCGTGCAGGCGGGTGCGGACCTTTCCGGCGTCGCGGTCGCTGGGCGGGCCGAGCAGTTCCCGCAGCTCCTCGGCCGAGGTGACCTCCGTCGGACCGGTGCCGTCCGCCATGTGCAGGCCCCTTCCGAAGCTCCGGTTGATCGCTCTCCTGATCCTAGAACACCGTTCGACGGTCGGATGTGACCTATGGATCTGCCATGTCCCCTACCGATCACAGTGACGAGGCGTCACTCTAGGTGCAGGCGTGCCGCGTCGGTGCGCCCGAGGGGGAGGGCCATGGGCCCGCAGTCGCGCGACGCCGCTCCCGCCTCCGCCTCCGCCGCCAGGCGGACGATGCGGCGGCGGCACGGCGCGCTGCCCGGATGGCGATCGGCGCTGGTGCGTGGCTGCGCCGGGCTGGTTCTGCTGCCGGCGCTGCTGGCAGGGCTGCCGCTGGCGCTGCTGTACGGGACGCTGGCGCTGGCCCGGGACGGTGGACCGTTCGCCGGGCGAGGGCTGGACGCGCTGCTGAGAGCCCCCGATCAGGGACAGCTGCTGGTCTGGGTGCTGGCCGCGATCGGTTGGCTGGCCTGGGCGGCGTTCGCGCTGGGCGTGCTGGTCGAGCTCGCGGCGCGGATCACTGGGCGGGCCCCGCGCCGTATCCCGGCGCTGGGCTGGTCGCAGCGGTCCGCCGCCGCGCTGCTCGGCGCGGTGTTCGCGCTGCTGCCGGCCGGAGGTGCCCTCGCGGCGGCGCTCCCGACGCCGGTCGCGGCGGTTTCGGCGACGGCGCCGCCGGTTGTCGCGCCGAACGGAGCCGCCGGAAGAAACGTTGCGGCTGCCGCCTACACGGTCCACACCGTCCGGGCCGTCCGCCCGGCCGAGACGCTGTGGTCCATCGCCGAGGCCCGGCTCGGCAGTGGCGACCGCTGGCAGGAGATAGCCCGGCTCAACCAGGGGCGGGTGATGGACGCGACCGGAGCGGTCTTCCAGGCGGACGCGCCGCTCTCGCCGGGCTGGCAGCTGGCCATGCCTGCCGCTTCGGCGAAGGTGACGGTGCAGCAGGGCGACACGCTCACCGGAATCGCTGCAGAGCACCATGTCAGCGGGGGCTGGGAGTCCGTCTATGCCGCCAACCGGCAGGTCATCGGCGCCGACCCGGATGTGATCCAGCCCGGGGAGCAGCTCAGACTCCCGGGGGCGACCGCCCCTGCGCACCCTGCCGCGCCGCCGACTTCGACGACCCCTGCCCGCACCCCCGCCGCGCACCGATCCGTCCCCGAGGAGACAGCGTCACCGGCACAGACCTCCGCGGCCCCCGCGTCGGCCGCCCCGCACACCGGCGATCCGGTCAGGCTGCCCGCCTTCGGCGCCGCCGCGCTCCTCGCCGCCGGTCTGGTCGGGCTGCTCGTCCGCAACCGCGTGCGCCAGCAGCGCCGCAGACCCCCGCGCCGACGCATCCCCATGCCGGGCGTCGAGGAGCAGCAGTACGAGGCGTTCCTCCGGGCCGTGGCCGACCCGACCAGTCTGGACCTGCTCGACCGCACGCTGCGCACCCTCGGGATGACCTGCCTGGAGACCGGGGCCGAGCTGCCCCGGCTGACCGCCGTCACCCTGCGCCCGGGCGGCACCGTCGATCTGCACTTGGCGGCTCCGGCCCTGCCGCTCGCGCCCTTCGCGGCCGCTGCGGACGGACGGGTCTGGCGCTGCCGCGCGGACGAGGCCGAACTGATCGCCCCTGAGCGGGCCCGCGACGTCCCGGCCCCCTACCCCGCCCTGGTCACCCTCGGCCGGACCCTCGACGGGGTGCACGTCCTGGTGGACCTGGAGAGCGTGCGGCAGCTTCATCTGGACGGCAGTCCGGAGGAGGTCGCCGCCGTCAGCCGTGCCCTGGCGGCGGAGCTCGCGGCGAGTCCGCTCGCGGACCGGATGCGGCTGTTCGCCCTCGGCAGTCCGGGGCGGTCCGGGCCCACCGGGGCCGACGAGGCCTTCGGCAGCGACCGGATGGCCGTCTGCGACAGCGTCGACCAGGCCCTGTCCGGCCTCGCCGAACACCGAACAGCGCTGGAAGCCTCGTTGACGGAGTGTCAGGTAGCTCATCCTAGTGCGGCCCGCTCCCAGGGCGTGGCCACCGAGCTCTGGGTGCCGGCCCTGTTCTGCACCGACCGTCGGTTGACTGAGGGTCAACTGGCAGAGCTGGGCCGGGCCCTGGCCGGAGCGGAACACCGCTGCGTCGCTGCGGTCACCCCGGCGACGCCCGGCCCCGGGCTGCATGTCGACGCCCGTCCCGGCCACCACTGGTCGCCCGACGGGCTGCCCTACGCCGTCGAGCTGCAACGGCTGACAGAGGACGAGTACGCGGCGGCGCTGAGCCTGCTCGCCACCAGCCGTCGCCCCGCCGACGAGCCGGCGCCGGACTGGACCGGCCACGACCCGGAGGCCGAACCCGACCGGGACGACCCGTTCCTCATCCCGGTGCTGGCCACCCGCTCCCGGGCCACCGGTGGCGGTGCCCCCGCCTCGGCGACCTCTGTCCCCCTGCTCGACCCGGACCTGCCCGGTGCGCGCCACCGGGGCGGGCTGATCCCGGCGCTGAGCACCGGCCTGAGGGCGCATCGGGCCGCGGACGCGCAGAACGCACAGGAGCCGCCGGGGCAGGAGCAGCAGCACACGAGCTCCCCGCCCCTGGGCGAGGACGGCTGGCCGCTGGCTCCGGCTCCGCGCATCCTGCTGCTCGGGCCGGTGCGGCTGATCGGCGCCACCGGCTTCGCCGAGCCCGCGCTCACCAGCCAACTGACCGCCCTCGCCGCCCTGCTGGCGGCCCATCCGGACCCCGACCCCAGACTGGTGGACGCGGTGATCCACCCCGTCCCCTACGCTGCCCAGCGACCGGCCGCGGTCGGCCGCAGAGCCCAGCAGATCCGCACCGCCGCGCTGTCGCGGCTGCGTGACTGGCTGGGCGTCGCCCCCGGCGGAGCCCCCTACCTCGACCCCGCGGCCAGACGCCTGCACCCTGCCGTGACCTGCGACTGGACCGACTTCCAGGACCTCTACCGGCACGGCATGAACGCCCGCGGCCCGGCCGAGGACGCGGCGCTGCGCCGCGCGCTGGACCTGGTGCGCGGCGGCCCCTTCGCCGGATCGCACCACCTCTACCCCTGGGCCGAACCGTACCGCCAGGACATGGTCTCGGCGATCATCGACGCCTCCCACGAACTGGCCAAACGCCGCTTCGCCGCCGGCGATTCCATCGGCTGCGAGACCGCGCTCCACAGCGGGCTGGCGGCCGTCCCCGAGGCCGAGATCCTGCACCGCGGCCTGATCCGCCTGTACGCCACCTCCGGGATGGGCGACCGCGTCGCGGCCACCATCACCCGGCTCGCCCAGGTCAACGACGCCCTGGGATGCCTCGACTACGAACCCGAGACGCTCGAACTCTTCAGCTCGATCACCGGGCGGCGGCTGCGGCCCACGCGCCGTCGCAGACCCGGCCCCCGGTCCCACTGACCCGTCAGCACTGTGAGGAGCCCACGGATGAACCCCTCGAACGGACGTCACCGCAGACCGCAACCGCCCACCACTGCCGGCGCCACCCTGGCCAAGGCCGCCGGCGCGACCGCCGTCGGCGCCGCGCTCCCGGTGCTCGTGGCCGCACCCGGCCATGCCGCCTCGTCCTCGGTCTGGGACAAGGTGGCCGCCTGCGAGTCGGGTGGCGACTGGCAGATCAACACCGGCAACGGCTACTACGGCGGGCTGCAGTTCTCCGCCTCCACCTGGGCGGCCTACGGCGGCGAGCACTACGCGAGCACTGCGAACCGGGCGACGGAGGCCGAGCAGATCACCGTGGCCCAGCGGGTGCTGCAGGGCCAGGGGCCGGGGGCCTGGCCGGTCTGCTCGGTCCGCGCGGGACTGACCCGCAGCAACGGCGCCCAGGCGTCGGCGGCCGCGGCGAAGACGGCGAAACCCGCGGCGAAGACGGCCGCAGTGAAACAGCCGGCGGCAAAGAAGCCCGCCGCGACCAAGTCGTCCGCCAAGACCCAGGAGCACACGGTCCGCAGTGGCGAGACCCTGTCCGGCATCGCCGAGAGCCTGCACCTCACCGGTGGCTGGCAGGCCCTCTACGCCGCCAACCGCTCCGTCGTCGGCAGCGACCCGAACCTCATCCTTCCGGGCGAACGCCTCACCTGGACGGGCTCCGCCACGGCCGCCAAGCCCGCAGCCGAGGTCACCTTCGCCACCAGCGTCGTCCACCACACCTCGACCCCCGTGGCCAGCGGCTTCGTCGCACCGATCAGCGCCCACTACGTGATCTCCGAGGGCTACGGCGTCCCCGGACCCTGGGCGGCCGGCCACCACACCGGCGTGGACCTCGCCGTCCCGGTCGGCACCACGGTCCAGGCGGTCGGCGCGGGCACCGTGGTGAAGGCGGAATGGGGCGGCGCCTACGGGAGGATGGTCGTGGTGCGACACGCCGACGGCCGCTACAGCCTCTACGCCCACCTCTCGCAGATCGACGTCCACGTCGGGGAGACCGTCTCCGCCGGCACCGAGCTCGGACTCTCCGGCGCCACCGGCAATGTGACGGGCCCGCACCTCCACTTCGAGGTCGACACCACCGAGCAGTACGGCTCCGACATCAACCCGATCAGCTGGCTCGCCTCCCACGGAGTCCAGCTGGGCTGAGGCGACGGAGCGGCGTCCGCCGCAGGGGCCGCGTAGGGTGACCACCGGTGCCGCCGTGTTGCGGCGCGGACGGAAGGAAACCACGTGCGGCCCCTGCTCGGAGTGATCGGCGTCCTCGTCGTCCTCGGTGTGTTCTCGTCAGTGGTGCGGACCCTGGTGATGCCCCGGCCCTCCAGCTCGGGCTTCACCCGGGTGGTGCTCTCCGCACTGTTCGTGCCGTTCCAGCTGGTGGCCGACCGCTGTTCCAGCGTGGAGCGCAAGGACAGGGTGCTGGCCCCCGTCGCACCGCTGTCGCTGCTGGTCACGCTGGTGCTGTGGCTGTTCTCCTTCCTGATCGGCTACGCCCTGCTGGAGGCCGCGGTCAGCGACCTCGGCGCCAAGGCGGCCATCGACGAGGCCGGGTCCTCGCTGTTCACCCTGGGCTTCGCCAGCAGCAACCGCAGCGCGCTCACCGCCGTCGACTTCTGTGCGGCGGCCACCGGCCCCATCGTCATCGCCCTGCAGATCGGCTACCTCCCGGCCCTCTACAGCGCCTACGCCGCCCGGGAGGCGGAGGTGACCCTGCTCCAGTCACGCTCCGGCAGCCCGCCCTGGGGGCCGGAGATCCTGGCCCGCTACGCCCAGGCCGAACTGCTGGACTCGCTCGACGAGCTGTTCAGCAACTGGGAGCGCTGGGCCGCGCAGGTCAACGAGAGCCACACCACCTATGCGGTGCTGATCCAGTTCCGCTCGGCCCGCGCCACCCGCAACTGGATGGTCTCGATGCTGTCCGTCCTGGACGCGGCCGCTCTCCAGCTGGCCTTCAACCCCTCGCGGCGGCCGCAGACCCCGGCCCGGATGGCATTGCGGGCCGGCTACGTCTGCCTGCGCGACCTCGCCGACGTCCGGGGCATCCCGTACAGCGCGGACCCGACGCCGGAGGACCCGATCGACCTCGACTACGCGTCCTTCCTGCAGGGCGTGGACCGGATGCGCGACCAGGGCTTCCCGATGGAGCGCAGCCCCGAGGAGGCGTGGCTGCATTTCCGCGGCTGGCGGGTCAACTACGAGAACCTCGCCTACCGTCTCGCCTACGACATCGACGCCGTCCCCGCCGCCTGGTCCGGCCCCCGCCGCACCCCCTCGGTCATCCTCACCCCGACGACGCCGAAGGACCGGCAGCCGGCGACGCGCTGACGGCGGGGGCCGGCGGCCTGCCGATCCGTGCGCCTCAGCCCTCGTCAGCCCTCATTGAGAGGCGCCGAATCCAGCACCGGCTGGACGTGGATCGGCATGTTCAGCGGGCGTCCGCCCGGGCCGGGGGCGGTGGAGAGGTAGGCGGCGAGGTCGTAGGCGGCGTCGGCGGTGGGGCAGTCGACGATCCAGTACCCGGCCAGGAACTCCTTGGTCTCCGGGTAGGGGCCGTCGGTGATCACCGCCGCGCCGCCGTTCGCTCCGGCCCGGACGATCCTGGCCTGGTCGGGGGAGCCGAGGCCCTGAGCGTCGATCAGCTTGCCCCGGGCGGCGATCTCCTGGTCCGCGTCCCGCATGAACGCGATGTGCGCGGCGATCTCGTCCTGCGTCCACTGGTCCATGGACGGGAAGCCGGCGGAGACCTGGCTGAACTGCATCAACAGCATGTACTTCATGGTGTTCTCCCTGACGGATCGATTGTTCTCACTCTCCTGCTCCCCAGTCGGAGCCGGGCCGGGGTTCTCTACATCACCCGGGAAGAAATCCGAGAAAGATTCCGGCGTGCGCCGGAGCGGCGGGTGCCCGCGCACGCTGCAACTCCTGGGGGTGCGCTGATCCGATCAGGTGACAATCGATACCCTGCCTGGGAAGGTTGTAGGTAGCAACCACCGAAATGGAGTTCTCCGCATGGTCGGCGATGCCCCGCACTACAAGTGGATCGCACTCTCCAACACCACCCTCGGCATGCTGATGGTGATGATCAACCAGTCGATCGTGCTGATCGCCCTGCCCAACATCTTCGACGGCATCAAGCTGAACCCCCTGGACCCCCACAACACCAGTTACCTGCTCTGGATGATGATGGGCTTCATGGTGGTCACCGCGGTGCTGGTGGTCTCCTTCGGCCGCCTCGGCGACATGTTCGGCCGGGTCCGCATGTACAACATGGGCTTCCTGCTGTTCACCGTCTGCTCCATCCTGCTCTCCCTCACCTGGGGCAGTGGGAGCCAGGCGGCGCTGTGGCTGATCGGCTGGCGCATCGTCCAGGGCATCGGCGGCGCGCTGATCTTCGCCAACTCCACCGCGATCATCACCGACGCGTTCCCGGTCAACCAGCGCGGCACGGCGCTCGGCATCAATGTCATCGCCGGTATCGCCGGCGGCTTCATCGGCCTGATCCTCGGCGGCGTGCTGGGACCGGTCGGCTGGCGCTGGATCTTCCTGGTCTCGGTCCCGGTCGGGATCTTCGGCACCGTCTGGGCCTACCTCAAGCTCAAGGACACCGGCACCAGGCAGCCGGCCACCATCGACTGGTGGGGCAACCTCACCTTCGCCGTCGGCCTGATCTCCATCCTGGTCGGCATCACCTACGGCATCCAGCCCTACGGCGGCAGCACCACCGGATGGGGCAACCCCTGGGTGATCAGCGCGCTGGTCGGCGGCGTGATCGTGATGCTGCTGTTCGCCTGGATCGAGACCCGGGTCGAGGACCCGCTGTTCCGGCTCTCGCTGTTCAGGATCCGCGCGTTCACCGCCGGCAACCTGGCCAGCCTGCTGACCGCGCTGGGACGGGGCGGGCTGCAGTTCATCCTGATCATCTGGCTCCAGGGCATCTGGCTCCCGCTGCACGGCTACAGCTTCCAGGACACCCCGCTGTGGGCCGGTATCTACATGATCCCCATGACGGTGGGTCTGCTGGTCGCCGCGCCCATCTCCGGCATCCTCTCCGACCGCTTCGGCTCGCGGATCTTCACCGTCGCCGGGGCGCTGCTCAACGCGCTCAGCTTCGGGCTGCTGATGGTGCTCCCGGTGAACTTCCCGTACTGGGCCTTCGCCGCGATCCTGGTGCTGAACGGGCTCGGGGCCGGGCTGTTCGCGTCCCCGAACCGCGCGCAGATCATGAACGCGATCCCGGGCCGTCAGCGCGGCGTGGGCGCGGGCATGACGGCGACCTTCCAGAACGCGGCGATGGTGCTGTCGATCGGCATCTTCTTCAGCCTGATCGTGATCGGCCTGTCGCAGAACCTGCCCTCCGCGATGTACAGCGGGCTGACCGCGCAGGGGGTCCCGAGCGCCTCGGCGCAGTCGATCTCGCAACTGCCGCCGCTGGCCGTGTTGTTCGCGGCGTTCCTGGGCTACAACCCGATGCAGCAGCTGCTCGGCCCGGTGCTGCACCAGATCCCGGCGGACAAGGCGAGCTACCTCACCGGCCGCAGCTTCTTCCCGCACCTGGTCACCGGGCCGTTCCAGGACGGGCTCAGCGTCGCGTTCTGGTTCGCCCTGGCCGCCTGTCTGATCGCGGCCGTGGCGTCGGCGGTCACCGGCGGCGTCAAGCCGGTCAGGGCCGGCGCGCCGGCCGAGCACGAACTGCCCTCCCCGGTCGGCGACGAGCCGGTCTCCGCGGACGATGTGGTCGACTCGCTGAGCACCGGCACCGGCGGCGGTACCGTCGGAGGTACCAGTGCGGGTACGGGCGGCGACAGCTGACGCACCGTCCGGAAATGCTTCAGCGCTGGTGCGATTGGAAGAACTCCGTCAGCACCGGCGCGACCGCGTCCGGCTTGAGCATGTGTGTCTGCCCCGGCAGCGTGCGGTAGTCGGAGTCCGGTAGGACGCCGGCCAGTTGGCGCATCCCGTCGCGCATCGACTGCGGGCTCCTGCCGCCGTCCATGACCAGCGTCGGCAGCGTCGCCGAGGTCCAGCGGTCGGTCGGCAGCGGACGGCCCGAGCCGGTGTCGCCGAGCACCCTCATGTCGTACGGCAGGGTGTGCGCGACCCGCTTCAACTTCGACCACACCGGCAGCAGTTGCATCACCAGCAGGACGGGCGCCGGTACGCCGACGGTGCGCATGAACATCTTCAGGGTGGCACCGCGCTCGTCCGCCGCGATCAGGGCGTCCATGGTCGGGATGTAGTCGGCCGGACGCACCGGTCCGTTGCTGTCCACGGCCGTCGGGAACTCGTAGAGCGACAGCGAGACGAAGCCGGACAGGACGTTCGCCGCCTCCAGTGCCAGGGCCGCGCCGGAGGAGATCCCGTAGAGATGGGCAGTGCCCCCGGCCGCCTCCAGCACGGCGGCGAGATCCTCGACCTCGCGGTCGACCGCGTAGGGGAGGGTGTTGCCGCTCTCGCCCCGGCCGCGCCGGTCGTAGGTGTAGACGGTGAACTGCCCGGCGAGCGCGGCGGCCAGCGGACGGGCCGGTCCCGACTCGCGGTAGCAGAGAGCGCCGTCGAACAGGATCACGGCCGGGCCGATGCCGGTCCGCTCGTAGGCGATGACGGTGCCGTCCTTGGAGGTGGTGGCGGCGGCGGTGATGGCGGTGGTGGTGGTCTTGTCGGTGGAGGTCATGACGACTCCCTGGAGATGGTTCGATCGTTGACGGTGTCGAGCCAGGAGCGCCACTCGGCGGTGGTCCGGTCCAGGTCGACGGCGGGGTTGAACAGGTGGTGCGCCAGCATGACGCCGTTCTCGGGGAACAGGCACAGGAAGCGGAACAGGCCCTCGTCGGTGCGCACCGCCAGCGCGGCGGGCTCGGCGTGGTAGAGGGTTCCGGTGTGGGCCGGGAAGTTCGGGGAAGCCGCAGATGTCAGAGCACCCGGGCGAACCGGGGCACGAAGGCCGAACTCCTGGAGGAGCCGCGCCCGGGTCCCGGACCACTGCAGGTCCGGGCCGCCGAAGAGGGTGAGCGGGCGGGCGGTGCGGCCCGCGAAGTGGGTGAGGTACTCGACCAGGGTGCGGAAGAACAGTCTGATGCCATCGCCCATCGCCTCGAACTCACCCTCCCAGTCGTCGCCGGGGAGGAATCCGCTGGTCGCCAGTCGCAGTACGGTGCTGCCGCCGTCCCGCCCCTCGACCAGGAACTCATAGGCGAGGAAACGGCCGTCGGGCGCGGTCGCGGTGCGGTGCTCCAGCAGCCGCGGCGGGTTCCAGCGGGTCACCGTCGAGTCGAGCGGGCCTCGCCTGGTGTGGGTGCGGATCAGCCCGCCGGGTCCGGGTTCGACCTCGTTGTTCCCCATGAACCAGGAGTCCATGCCGGGGCCCGAGGCGATTGCCTCCCAGACCTGCTCCGGTTCGGCCGGGGCCTCGGCCTGATGCCGGATCACATAGTCATGACCCATGGTCAGGCCTCTTTCGTGGACGGGTTGTCGGCGCTCGGATGGACGGCGACCACGAACCGGTGGCTGCGTCCGCCCGGAGCGCTCTCGTCGTGGTACTTGCCGACCAGTGCGGTGACCGCGCCGGAGAGCTCCTCGGCGAAGGCGGCCCGGTCGGCGGCGTTGGCGAAGCGCACCTCGGTGTCGATGGCGAAGGTCGCCAGCGGCCTCCCGGCCCGGGAGGCACCGGTGAGCAACTCGCCCACCTCGCGCACCATCCGTGCGGCCAGCGCCAGCAGCCATCGTCCGGAGAGGTGGTCGGGGGAGCGGTCGGGATCAGGGCGCATCACGGTCAGCGCCTGGGGCGAGATGACATACGAGGCGGCCGTCGCCTGCAGCATCCGCTCGGTGACGTTCCCCTTGCGGCGTTCCTCGACCAGCTCCACCAGCCCGTGCAACTCCAGCTCGCGCAGATGGTAGTTGACCTTCTGCCGGGCCAGTCCGACCCGGGCGGCCAGCATCGTCGCCGAGGCCGGCTCGGCGAGCTCAGCCAGCAGACGGCTTCTGATCGGATCGAGCGAGGACGCTGCTGCCGCGGCGTCCTCGATCACGGCTATATCAAGCATGCCTCCAGGGTCACACCGACAAATATTCTTGTCAAGACAGGTACATGTGTCGGCAGGTCATTCCGGGCGATGACAGACGGCCTCCACGTTGTTCCCGTCAGGGTCGCGGACGAAGGCCCCGAAGTAGTTCTCGTGGTACTCCGGCCACAGCCTGGGCTCGTGCAGCACCTCGGCGCCGGCCGCGACGGCGGCGTCGAAGAATGCCGTGACCGACGTGCGGTCGGGGGCGCTGAAGGCGATGTGCGACTCGCGGAAGCCGTCGCCGGTGGCCTGGGCCCCCACCCAGAAGTCCGGGATCGCACTGCTGCCGGTGCCGCAGCCGTAGCCGACGACCTCCCCGAAGTCCATCAACCGGGAGCCGCCCAGCGTCGCCAGCACGGTGTCGTAGAACGCGGTGCCGGCCTTGATGTCGGCACATTGGATCGAGACGTGATCGAGCATGTACTCATGGTGAGGCAGTCGGCATCGCCTGTCAGTCCGTCAGTCCGTCAGCCCGGTGTCCCGGGACGGCCGCGCTCGGCGACCAGGAATCCCTCGCTGTAGGCGTCCGGTACGGGACGGTCGTAGGCCGACTCCAGTTCGTCCTTGCCGTGGAGGGTCACCTGCCAGCCATGGCGGGCGAGCCAGTCGGCCGCGGGTTCGCCGAGGCCGCCCTTCCAGAGGTCGGCCAGGGCCCGGAGGCGCTCGTCGGAGCCGATGCCGGGGATCGGCCGCGCCGGGGTGCGGCCCTCGGTCAGCGAGAGCCGGCTGCCTGCGGCGGAGAGTTCGGTCACGGTGGAGAGCACGGTGTCGGCCTGCTCGGCCTCCAGATAGACCAGCAGCCCCTCGAGCAGCCAGGCGGTCGGCGCCGCCGGGTCGAACTCGGCGCTCTTGAGCGCCTGGGGCCAGTCTCCGCGCAGGTCGGCGGCCAGCACCGAGCGTTCGCAGGCCGGTACGGCGCCCTCCTCGCGCAGCACCCGCTCCTTGAAGGCGATCACGGGCGGCAGGTCCAGCTCGAACACCCGGGTCCCCTCGGGCCAGGCCAGCCGGAACGCCCGGCTGTCCAGCCCCGCTGCCAGCAGCACCACCTGACGGCAGCCCGCCGCGGTGGCTTGCAGCAGGTAGTCGTCGAAGAACCTGGTCCGCAGCACGATCCGCGCGGCCAGCGCGGCCCCGCCCGCGCTGCGATCCCTCGGCGCCACGTACTCCGCATTCGACCGCGACCCGGTCGCGGCGCGGACGAACGCCTTCGCGTACGGATCCGTGAACAGCCGGTCCTCCCGCCGACTCTCGGCCGCCCGTACCCTGGCCACTCCGACGGCGGTGCGCTGCACCCCGTCGGGCAGCAACTGTTGTTCCCCCATCACATCCTCCTCCTCGGCAGACCTCGGGCACCCCCGCCCCGGTTCGCGCGTGAGGCTACACCGCGTGGCTGGGCGTGCTCACAGGGCGGGGGAGGCGGACCGTTGCCGTTGCGACGGCGGAGTCCGTCTCGCGGCCGAGCCCCCGTCCCGTCGCCGGGTCTGACGTGCGCGTTCGCTCCCGGTGACCGCCCGTTGCCTCCGTGGGGCACGCCGGTCGGTCCCGGGCTCCGCCCGGACAGATGCGGCTCCGCCCACGAGGGCGTGTCAGCCCCCGCCCCGTGCCCCCGGCGAGCGCTCCGCGCCGGACCGGGGCCGCCCCCGGCCCTTGTCGCGCTGCGGAGCCGCTTCTGTCCGGGCGGAGCCCGGGAGACGGCGGACAAACTCGCTCCAGTACACGCTGCCGTTGCAGGCGTGGGGCGTCGCCCCCGTCAGGCCGTCTTGGTGGTTGTGGCGCCTGTTGCGCTCGTGGCGAGCCATTGGGGCCAGGTGAGGTCGTAGTCGGCGTAGCCGTTGTCGCCGTCGGCCTTGCCGCGGGGGGAGCCGGTGATGGTGATGGGGTCGCCCTGCTTGGAGTAGTCGTAGAACCAGGTGGCGTCCGCCAGGGAGAGGTGGACGCAGCCGTGGGAGCCGAAGCTGTGGCCGGGGTTGGGGTCGGCGCCGGAGTAGTGGACGTAGGTGCCGGAGAAGGTGAGGTGGACGTCCCAGGGGAGGTTCTCGTCGTAGAAGTCGGGGCTGCTCTTGTTGCAGGTGATTCCGGCGCTGCAGGAGGTCATGTGGACGTTCTTGGACTTGTCGATGACCGCCATGGTGCCGTCCCAGGACGGGAAGCCGGCGCTGCCGGCGTCGATGGACATCTTCCGGACGACCGCACCGGCGTTGGTGACCTGCATGGAGTGGCCGGTCACGGAGATGGTGGTCTCGACGTCGGCGCCGATGGTGAAGCTGTGGGTGTAGGCATGGGTGCCGAAGTCGCCGTTGCCGTCGGGTACTCCTGTGAAGTCGGCCTTCACGGTGACGGCGGTGCCGGTCTTCCAGAAGCTCTGCGGCCGCCAGTCGACCCGGCGGTCGCTGAACCAGTGCCAGGCGCCGCTGACCGGGGTGGACGTTGAGACGCTGAGGTGCTGCTCGATCGCTTTGCGGGCGGTGACGGCGACGGGCTTGGTGAAGACGATCGAGATCGGCATGGCCACCCCGACGGTGGCGCCGGCGGCCGGGGCGATCGAGTCCACCTGCATGGGTGGGCCGGTGGGGGACGGGCTGGCGCTTGGCGATGAACTGCCGCTTGGGCCACCGCTCTTGGCGGCTCCAGATGAGTTGGAGGACTGCGCCTGGGAAGACTTGCCGCTGCAGGCCACTGCCCCGGCGAGTACCACGCCCGCCAGCAGGGTTATGCCTATGCCGTTCCTGGTTCGACTCACGCGCCAGCTCCGCTCACGTATCGTCAGATCGTCGGTTTCCCGGCAGTGTTGACGACGACGGGCCGGGCGCGGGTGGTTCCGGGCCGCGGCGCCGTCGTCAGCTGCTCGCCGACTGTGTCTTCCCGGATCCGCGTGTTATGAACGTCGCTGCAGCAGGAAGACGGCGACGTCGTCCGCGCGCGGGCTCTGTGCCTGGCAAGGCCGGACCAGGTGGTCGGCGAGGCGCTCCAGCCGGTTCAGGTCCAGGTCCAGGTCCGGATCGGCGTCGGCGTCGCGGGTCCAGTCGGTGACGGTGGCCAGCAGGCGGTCCAGCGAGGTGTCGATGGACTCGCCCCGGCACTCGATCAGGCCGTCGGTGTAGAGCAGCAGGGTCTCGCCGGGGGCCAGGGCGGTGGCCGTCGCGGGGTAGTGCGCCTGCGGGTCCACGCCGAGCGGCGGGCCGCCGGGCAGGTCCAGCTCGACGGCCGTGCGGAGGTCGTCGGTGTCGAGGGCGGCGCCGGGGCTGCCGGCTATCCGGACCGGGAGCGGGTGGCCGGCCCTGGCCGCCTCGATCGCGCCGGTGGCCGGGTCCAGCGAGAGGTAGCAGCAGGTGGCGAAGAGGTCGGTGTCCAGGTCGGCGAGGAGCCGTCCGGTGCGGGCCAGGACCGTGCCGGGGGAGTGGCCCTCGGCGGCGTAGGCGCGCAGCGCGATCCGCAGCTGGCCCATCACGGCGGAGGCCTCCACGCTGTGGCCCTGGACGTCGCCGATGACCAGGCCCACCCGGCCGTCCGGCAGCGTCAGCACGTCGTACCAGTCGCCGCCCACGGCCATCCCGGTGGTGCCGGGCAGGTAGCGCACGGCGGTGGCGTGGCCGGGGACGGTCGGGACTCCGCGGGGCAGCATGGCGCGCTGGAGCTCGGCCGCCCACTGGTGCTCGCGGTCGAAGAGCCGGGCCCGGGCCAGCGCGTGGGCGAGGATGCCGGCGACGGCGGTGAACAGGGTCCGTTGCCCGTCATCGAAGGTCCTGGCGCCGGCGAAGTCGAACAGGCAGGCGCCGCGGCCGTCGTCGGCGCCGGTGAGCGGGAGCACTGCCCAGGAGCGGACGACGGCGGGCCCGCCGTCGTCGGGGGGTACGGCGGCGCCCTCCAGGAAGAGCGGCTCCTCGTCCTGGACCGCGCGGCGCATCGCCTCGGTCGCCGCGGCGCCGACGACGACGCAGGGGTGCTCCGGGTTGTTCGCGTCGGCCTCGATGAGCAGGTGGTCCGCGTTCAGCGCGGGGCGGGCGATGTCGGTCATGACCCGGGTCACCTCGGCGACGCTGGCCGCCCTGGACAGCGCCCGGGAGAGGGTGAGCAGGAAGGAGTCGGCGGAGCTCGCGGGGGTGCTGCCGCCGCGCCAGGGCAGCGCGCTGCGGAACCAGGGGGTGCGCGGTCGGACCACCGGGGTGGGCGCGAGCGGTCGGCCGGGGTCGCCGGCCTCGTCGGTGCGGTCCAGCAGCAGCCCGGTGACCCGGTCCGGACGTCCGTCCGGCCCGATCAGCACCTCGCCGCGCTCCTCCAGCTGCCGGACGCTGCCGTCGGGGTGGATGACCTCGTAGCGGTTGCGGTAGGTGCCGCCGCGTTCGATGACCGCGGCGGTGGCGGCGGATATCCGGGTGGCGTCGTCGGGGTGCAGGGCGGAGAAGAACGCCTCGGCACGGCCCGCGAACGCGTCGGGGGCCGTGCCGACCATCCGGCAGGCGGCGTCGTCCCAGAGGATGTCACCGGTGGCCAGGTCCCACTCGTAGGCGCCGGCGCGGGCAGCGCGGGCGGCAACGGCGAGACGGGGTTCGGTCGGGTCGACGGTTGCCCACTGCTGGGGCTCCTGCTGGGGCTGGGACTCCATGCCGGGGTGACTCTCCGCTGGGGTCGAGGGCTCGATCAGGGGCTTCTGCCGGTATGCACCATTTTGTGTGCCTTCTGTGAATCATACGTAGGATGTTCGGACGGTAGGGCCTGTTGTGGCGCGCCTCACTCCGCCGGTGCTGCCGGGAGTGGCTCGCGGGACGCCGCGCTCACCGGTACGTCGGGGTCGCGGAACCAGCTGCCCTGGGCTGCCCACTGCACCAGCATCAGCACCAGTCCCAGGACGAGTGCGCCGAGCCCGATCACGGTCACCCCGCCGACCCGTCCGACCCACGGCAGGTTGACCGAGGTGAAGCCGTAGTCCGGCGCGGCATAGACGTCGAAGGCGGCGTAGCAGAAGAAGAACAGCAGCATCAGCCCGCCCAGCCCCGGCAGGATGCCCTTGAACCAGAGGTCCCTGGCGCTGCGGGTGAGCACCCTGCGGAAGTACCAGACACAGGCGAAGCCGGTGAGGCCGTAGTAGAAGGCGATGCCCAGGCCGACCGAGGCGATCGAGTCGGTGAGCACATTGGTGCTGATCTTCACCAGCAGCACGTAGAAGGCGATGGACGCCAGGCCCATCGCGACGGTGGACCAGGTCGGGGTGAGGAAGCGGCGGTGCACCCGGCCGAACTTCGCCGGGATCGCCTTGTGCGCCGCCATCGAGAAGGTGGTCCTGGCGGTCGGCAGGATGGTGGTCTGGGTGGAGGCCGCCGAGGAGGTCAGCACCATGAAGATCAGCAGCTTGGCCAGGAACCAGCCCAGCCCCTTGCCGCCGAAGACGGCGTTGCCGAGCCCGGACAGCACGTCGCCGGAGTTGTCCGGGTTGCCCAGGCCGATGCCCTTGTCGCCGACCCCGGCGAAGGCCTGCGCCGAGGTGGTCACCAGGGCGTAGATGATCAGCAGCAGCACGGTCGAGAGCACCGCGGCCCGGCCCGGGGTGCGCTCCTTGTCGGCGGTCTCCTCGTTCACGGAGACGGCGGTGTCCCAGCCCCAGTAGATGAAGACGGCGGAGAGGATGCCGGCGGTGAGGGCGCTCGCCGAGGGGACGTTGAAGGGGTTGAACCAGGAGGCGGAGATGTGCAGCGAGCCGCTGGGCGCGCTGTTGGAGTAGACCTTGACCAGCGCGGTCACCGAGAACAGCGCCAGCATCGCCACCTCGACGCACAGCAGCCAGCGCTGCAGGGTCGCCGAGACCTCGATGCCGACGTAGCAGATCGCCGTCATCACGATGATCCAGACCACCCCCGCGACCGTGGTCCACAGGGTGCTTCCGGCCAGCCCGCCGAAGCCGAAGAGCTGGAAGCCGTAGGAGCCGGCGATCTGCGCCAGGTTCGCCATCACGATGACGTCGGCGATGACGATGCCCCAGCCGCCCATCCAGCCGGTGCGCGGCCCGAAGGCGCGGGCGGCCCAGACGAAGGTGGTGCCGCAGTCCGGGTCGACCTCGTTGAGCTCCTTGTACGCGTAGGCGATCAGGAGCATGGGGATGAAGGCGAGGATGGTGATGATCGGCGCCTGGAGTCCGACCCCGGCCACGATGATGCCGAGGGTGGCGGCCAGGCTGTAGGCGGGGGCGGTGGAGGCCAGGCCGATGGCGACGGAGGAGAACAGGCCGAGGGCGTTGCCCTTGAGCCCTTTCTCCCCGGCTCCGGAGCCGGTGGCTTGGAAGGTGCCGGCGGTGGGTGGTGTGGTCATCTGCGGGTTCCCTGCCTCTCGCGGTCGTGGTGACTGGCTGCGAAACGGCGGGAAAGGAACTGACGCGCCGTCATGGCCGGATGGTAAAGCCCGGTGGAGTCATCCGGTGATATCGACGGCGCGTCAGTTTGTAAAAGCTTCAATAGCTGTGGCTGCGGGTTCACCCAGTTGGAGGAGGGTCTTGATCATGACTGTGCCCCGTGCCGGAACGGATCCGGTACGGGGCACAGCGGCGCCGGGTGGCGTCAGATCACCCGGATGTTCTCCGCCTGCGGGCCCTTCTGGCCCTGCGCGATCTCGAACTCCACGGCCTGGCCCTCGAGGAGCTCCCGGTAGCCGGTCGCGTTGATGTTGGAGTAGTGGGCGAAGACGTCGGCGCCGCCGCCGTCCTGGGCGATGAAGCCGAAGCCCTTTTCCGAGTTGAACCACTTGACGGTGCCGGTGGCCATGCTGCTCCCTCTGTCAGGAGTAAGGGGCGTGCCTGGTGCCCGCCCTCAGGGTTGAGGTGATCGCCCTGGTCCTCCGACTGGTGCACAGCACAGCGCCCACGGTGCTTTGACCGTGGGCACATGAGACTTCGGAACCACGACTGCTGCCAGGAAAGGTATCGGATGCGCGTTCGCCTGGCTACGGTGCGCAGGCGGCAAATCGGACAACTGCCCGTGATCTTCGCCGGATTGTGCGGCTGATCGACTGCTTCCGGCCGGTTTCCGCCGTTAGACTCCGGCCGTGACGCTGCGGATCGTCATCGCGGAGGACTCGTTCCTGGTCCGCGAGGGTGTGCGCCAAGTGCTCGACCGCCAGCACGACCTGGAGGTGGTCGGGGTCTGCGGTGATCTTCCCGGTCTGCTGGCCGCGGTCGACGCCGAATGTCCCGATGTGGTGGTCACCGACGTCCGGATGCCTCCCACCTCGACCGACGAGGGCATCAGGGCGGCCGTCCGGCTGCGCCGCAGCCACCCGGCGATCGGCGTGGTGGTGCTCTCCCAGTACGCCGAACCCGCCTACGCCACGCCACTGCTGGCCGAGGGCAGCGCCGGCCGCGCCTATCTGCTGAAGGAGCGGGTCGGCGAGCCGGGCCAGCTGGCCGGGGCGGTGCGCAGCGTGGCCGTGGGGGGCTCCTTCATCGACCCGGTGGTGGTGGAGGCGCTGGTCGCCGACGCCGTGCAGGAGCGCAGCTCGCCGCTGGCCGGGCTGTCCCGCCGGGAGGGCGAGGTGCTGGCGCAGATCGCCCAGGGCAAGAGCAACGCCGCGGTCGGCGCCGCGCTCTACCTGTCCGAGCGCGCCGTCGAGAAGCACATCAATGTGCTCTTCGCCAAGCTCGGGCTGACCTCCGAGCCGGACGTCAACCGGAGGGTGAAGGCGGTGCTGCTGTATCTCGCCGCACACCCGGGTGCTGGCACCCCTGGTACGGGTGCGGCGCAGGGATGATCCTGGCGGCATGGAGCGTACCGTGCTGATCGTTGACGACCAGCCGCTGTTCCGGTCGGTGGCCCGGATGATCGTGGCCAGGATCCCGGGCTGGCGGATCCTGGCCGAGGCGGCCTCCGGCGAGGAGGCGGTGGCCCGGGCGGCGGGGGCCGGGGTGGTGCTGATGGACATCAACCTGCCCGGCATGGACGGGATCGCGGCCACCCGCCGGATCCTGGAGCGGCAGCCGGGCACCGCGGTGGTGCTGCTGTCCACCTACGCCGCCGGGGACCTGCCGGCCGAGGCGGCGCACTGCGGTGCGGTCGGCTACGTCCACAAGGACGACCTGACCCCCTCGCTGCTGCGCGAGCTGGTCTGCGGCGGGGCGGAGACCGGGATCTCGCCGCCGACGGAGGTGCCCTGACCGGGGTGCGACTCCACCGTGAGCCGGCCGCCGATCGCGCCGAGCCGGTCCGCCATGTTGACGAAGCCGCTGCCGGTCGCCGCGCCGTCCGAGGCGAAGCCCCGGCCGTCGTCGCTGACGCGGAACCGCAGCACCCCGTCGCCCGCCTCCACCAGCACCGACACCGAGGCGTCCGGGCCCGCGTGCTTGCCCGCGTTCTGCAGCGCCTCCAGGCAGCAGAAGTAGACCGCCGCCTCGGCGGCCTCCGGGTAGCGTCCGGGCAGGTCGACCGAGACGGTGCAGGGCAGCACCGAGCGCCGGGTCGCCGAGCGCAGCGCCTGCCCCAGGCCGTGGTTGCGCAGCAGCGGCGGGTAGATGCCGTGCGCCAGCTCCCGCACGGCGGCGACCGTGCCCTGGACGTCGGTGCGCAGCTCCTCCAGCAGCGCGGCGACGGTGGCCCGGTCCTCGGCGCCGCCGTCGCCGGTGTCTCCGCTGTCGACGAGCTCCCGTACCAGCCCGAGCTTCACCGACAGGGCGACCAGGTGCTGCTGCGCGCCGTCGTGCAGATTGCGCTCGATCTCCCGGCGGGAGGCGTCGGCCGCGGTCACCAGGCGCAGCCGGGAGTCCCGCAGCTCCTGGTTGCGGGAGCGCAGTTCCTGGAGCGACGCCTGCAGCGCGGAGTCCAGCCGGACGTTGTGCAGGGCCAGGCCGACCTGGCGGGCCAGCTCGACCAGGACCCGGTCGTCGGCCTCCGAGTAGGGCGCGCCGTCGGGTGGCCGGCGCACCAGCAGCAGGCCCAGCAGCTCTCCGCCGTGGGCAGCCGGGGCGACCCGGACCAGCGGCTCGCCGTCCCGTCCCGGCCCCGTGTCGGGGTCTGCGTCCGGGTCTGAGTCCGGGTCGGGGTCGGGGTCGGCCAGCAGTTCCGCCATCCAGATCCCGGTCCAGCCGGCCCCGCCGATCCTGGTCCGCCCGACCACGGCCCGCTCGTGCTCGGTCAGCCTGATCCGCCGCTGCGGCCGGTCCGGGACGCTCACGGTCCGGGTGAGCAGACCGTCGCCGCCGACCCAGATCTCGGCCCCGGCCGGGCCCAGGGTGGCCCGCAGCGACTCCGCCAGCTGGAGCAGCAACTCGTCGAACGGCACGGAGCGGGTCATCCGCGCGCCGAAGCCGGACAGCGCCTCCTCGGGGGCCAGCTCGCCCAGCCGCAGCACTGAGCGGCCCAGGCCGTTGAGCCGTACCCGCGCCGGCAGTGCCAGCGCGGCGCAGACCAGGGCGGCGGTGACGCTGTAGGCGAGGACGTCGCGCTCCCGGCCGACCGGGGCGCGGCCCAGGCCGACGACGGTGACCAGGTAGACGGCCACCACCAGGCAGGCCAGGCCGGAGGTGGTGACGGCCTCCAGCAGCGCCCGCTCGGCGAGCCGGGCGCTGCCCGGCAGCTGGCCGAGCAGGCTGCCGACCGGGATCAGCACCAGCGCCGCCAGCGCCCACGGGGCCAGCGCCGCCGGAATGCCGACCAGGACGTGCAGCGCCAGCAGCACCGCGTCGGCCGCGCCCGCCGTCACCGTGCCGGCGGCGACCCACTGCAGCACGCGTCGGCGCGCGGCCCCGGAGCGCCGGCAGCGGCGGGCGACCCCGGCCACGATGACGGCGGTGGCGGCGAGCACGCCGGCCGCGGTGGGACCGGCGGCGGGCCCGTGGACGGCGGTGGAGTGCCAGGCCAGGACGGTCCAGGCGGTGGCGACGGCGTAGACCAGACCGACCGCGACGCGCCGCCGGGGGTGACCGAGCCGTCCGTCGGGCAGCGCCAGGCCGCCCCAGGTCCAGGCCGCCAGGGTGAGCGGCGCGCAGGACGGCCATACCGAGGCCGCTGCCTGACTGATGGTCAGCACAACGGCCAGCCGGGCGGGAGCCGCGAGTCCGGCCCGTCCGCAGCCGGCCGCCGCCAGCAGCCAGCCGACGGCGACCACGGTGGAGGCGGTGCGCAGGCCGTCCGGGCGGCGCACCGCGTCCACCGCCGTGGCCAGCACGGCGAGGGCGGCCAGGACGACCAGCAGCCGCGACGACTTGGAGGCCATCGGCTCACTCCGCTCTCAGGGTGTGTCCGACATGGAGCCGCGCGGCGCGGTGTCCGGGCCAGGCGGCGAGCAGATTGGCCAGCAGCAGCGCGACCGGTCCGGCCAGCACCAGCGCCAGCAGGGCTAGCGGCGGGTGGTAGGCCAGCGGGGTGCTGTCGGCGACCTGGCGCCACAGGGTGCGCCCGAGCGCCAGGCCCAGCGGAATCCCGAACCCCAGCCCGACCAGGGCCAGCACCGTGGCCTGCACGACCACCACCAGCCGGGACTGACGCCTCGTCATGCCCAGGGCTCGCAGCACCGCGACGTCATGGCGTCGCCGTCGCACCGCGGTGGCCAGGGCATGGCCGACGGCCCCGGCCGCGAGCAGCAGCAGGAAGCCGCCGAGGAACAGCGGGAGGGTCTGCACGTCCTGGATCTCGGCGAGCTGCTGCGGCGCGGTCACCGGGTCCAGGCTCACCGGATGGCCGCCGGTCAGCGGCGCCACGTCGCGCTGCAACTGCCTGATCATCCCGGTGGTGCTGCTACCGGGACGCAGGGCGATCTCGGCGACATGGAACTTGAAGGTCGTGCCGAACAGCGCGCGGTAGCCGTCGGTGGTGGCCCAGGCCCCCGCGTCGTAGTCGTTGTGCGAGCCCTCGGGGACGAAGCCGATGCCGGTCACGGTGAACTCCCGCCGGGCCCGAGCGGCGCCGGTCAGGGTGATCCGCGATCCGACGCCGGCGTGCAACAGCCGGGCGCTGGTGGGCGCGAGCAGGATCTGGTCCGCCGCCTGCGGCAGTCGGCCCGCGACGGTGACCACCGACAGCGGCTTTCCGCCGACCGGGTCGATGGTGTAGGTGGTGACGGAGGTGTCCGCCGACTCGGCGACGGCGATCCTGGCGTCGTTCACCGCAGTCACCGCGGGATCGGCGGCGATTCTCGCCAGCACGGGGTCGGCCTTGCCGAAGTCCGCGCTGTTGAGGCCGATGAAGCTCTCCAGTTGGTGGGTCTGGCCGAACCTGGCCGGGTTCGCGGCGGCGTCGGTGACGGCGGCGGCGAAGGTGAAGGCCGCCAGCACGCCCAGGACCCCGATTACCGCGCCCAGCAGTGCGGGGCGCACCGGCACTGCCGTGCGTCCCCGTCCCGGCTCCAACGCGAACCGGGTGCCGACCACGACCGGCACCGGGAGCCCCGCCCTGGCGGTCGCCACGGCCACGGCGGAGCGCCGGGGCAGCGTGCGCGACCGGGCGGCGGCCAGGGCCAGCGCGGCGGCGGACGCCGCCCCGGCGAGCACCAGCAGCGGCACCGCGAACCAGCCGCCGACCAGTACGGTCCAGTCGGCGTCGAAGCCCGGGCTCGGCTCGTAGAGCGCGGCGGCGCCGATCGGCATCCACCGGGACACCCCGACCGCCGCGGCGGCCCCGAGCGTGGCGCCGCAGACGGCCGCGAGGAAGGGCCCGGCCGATGCCGCCGCGAGCGCCTGCCGGTTCCCCAGGCCGACCCCGCGCAGGGTCTGCAGGTCGGAGACGGTGGCCGTGGTGTAGCGCACCACCGACTGGCCGACCAGGAACAGCGCGGCGATCAGTGCCGCGCCCGCGAAGCCGTACAGGCAGTCGCCCTCGAAGGCGTCGACCCGGCTCGCGTGGCGTTGGATGTCGGTGTTGTCCCAGATGTCGATGTCGGTGCGACCGGACACCCGGGCCAGGTCGGCGCGGAACTCCGGGATCGTCTTCTCGTCGCCGTTCAGCCGGACCAGGGCATTGAGGTAGATCTGCTGGGTGTTTCCGAGGAAGTTGGCCTTGTGGTCCAGGTAGAGCGCGGCCGACGCGGCGACGCTGCCCTGGTCGCCGATGGTGTCGTGGTACCACGGCGAGCGGACGACGCCGACGATGCGGGCCCGGATCGAGGGCCCCTTGGCGGCTCCCGGGTCGGCCCCGGTGACGTAGGCGTCGATCTGCGCGGGGGTGAACAGGCGAAGCGTCAGGTAGTCCCCGACGCCCTCGTGGAACGCCCCCGGGAAGTGCGCGCTGACCACCACCTCGTCGTCACGGGTCGGGTCGGCGAGTCGGCCCTGCAGCACGATCGGACGCTCGATGGTGCGCATGCTCGCGTCGTCGCCGACCGCGAAGCCGGTGGAGTGGTCCGGGATGCCTTCGATCTGGAAGGAGGAGATCACGAACGTGGTGACGGCCGCGACCTCGGGCAGCGCCCTGATCCTGTCCCAGTCGAAACCGGGCTGGTTGGGCAGCACGGTGATGTCGGCCGGGCTGGTCCGCGCCGCCAGCCGGGCCACCGCGGTGTCCCCGCGCCGGGCCCCGGCCACCGAGGCCAGCACGGCGGTGGTGGCCAGCGCCACCAGCAGCGCCAGCACGATCAGGGAGCGCAGCCTGCGCCGCAGTTCCATGCGCAGCCACAGGGCGGTGAAGGTCATGGCGCGCCGCCGTCCCCGGTCACGCCGGCGTCCACGACCCGGCCGTCCCGCATCCGCACCGCGCGGTCCGCGCCGGCCGCGACCTCGGGGGAGTGGGTGACCATGACGATGGTCTGGCCGTCCTCGTGCAGCCGCCGGAAGAGCTCCAGCACCTCCGCGCCGCCGTCGCTGTCCAGCGCCCCGGTCGGCTCGTCCGCGAGCAGCAGTCCCGGTCTGTTGACCAGGGCGCGGGCGATGGCCAGCCGCTGTCGCTGGCCGCCGGAGAGCATGGACGGCAGTTGGGTGGTGCGGTCGCCCAGGCCGAGGATGTCCAGCAGGTCCCGGCCCCGCGACTCGGCGGCCTTGCGGCCCATCCCGCCGAGGACGCCGGGCAGCACCAGGTTGTCCAGCGCCGACACCCCGTCGAGGAGGTTGAAGAACTGGAAGACGAAGCCGATCCGGTGCCGCCGGAACCGGGCCAGCCAGTCCTGGTCCCGGCCGTCCACCCGCTCCCCGGCCACCTCCACGGTGCCCTCGTCCACGGTGTCCAGCCCGGCGATCACATTGAGCAGGGTGGACTTGCCGCAGCCGGAGGGGCCCATCACCGCGACGAACTCGCCCTCCGCGACCTCGAAGTCCACCCCGCGCAGTGCCCGTACCGGGGCCAGCTCCGCGGTGAACACCCGGCGCGCGCCCCGGGTGCGCACTGCGGGTGCCGGAGCTTCCTCAGCCTCTGTCTGACCGGTACTCATCTTCTGTCCCCCGATTGGCTGTTGACGGTAGCCGGAAGGCCACCACCGGTGCGGTGTGGCCCTTGACGCGGCACGGCCCCAGCGGTGACCAGGGCCAGGTCTCGTCGGCGGCCCCGACCGCGTCCACGGTGCTGCCGGTGGCGACCGTGGTCCCGGCCGGACGGGCCAGGTCCTGCATCCGCTGGGCCAGGTTCACGGTGTCGCCGACCAGGGTGTACTCCAGCCGCTCGGCGCTGCCCAGCAGCGCCGCCGCGACCTCGCCGGTGCTGAGCCCGATGCCCAGTCCGAACGGGACCAGGCCGAGGGCCTCCCACTCCTGGTCCAGCTCGCGCTGGCGACGGTGCATCCCCCGGGCCGCCCTGACGGCCCGTCGGGCGTGGTCCGGCTGCGGCTCGGGCGCCCCGAAGACCGCCATCACCGCGTCGCCGACGTACTGCATCACGGTGCCGCCCTCGCCCAGGATCGCCGCGTTCATGGCCCGCCGGTGCGCCCCCAACTGCCCGGCCAGGTCCGCCGGATCGGTGCGCTCGGCGATCCCGCAGTAGCCCCGGACGTCCGACATCAGCACGGTCACGGTGAGCCGTTCGGTGCGGGTGGCCGCGCCGCGGTCGGCGCGCAGCTTCTCGGCCAGGCCGCCGGGCAGCAGCCGGGACAGGGTCTCGCCCTGCTCCTCGCGGCGCAGGATCGCGGTGTGCAGCAGCCGCAACCGCCGCAGCGCGCCGTCCCTGCCACCGCCGGGGTCCCCGCCCGCGTCCTTGGCCAGGCGTAGGAACAGGCTCTCCACCGCGTCGTTGACGGCGGCCGGCGGTTGGCCGAGGCCCGCGGCGATGGCCTTCACCGGCCGTCCCTCGGCCACCTGCCGCAGCAGGTCCTCCTGCGCGTCCGACAGCTCGCCCTCGCGCCTGGCGGGCTCCATCAGCTCCCGGACGATCTGCGGGTCGATCATCGAGCCGCCGCCGGCCACCGCGCGGATCGCCCGGCCGAGCAGCCCGGCGTCCGCGATCCGGTCCTTGAGCAGATAGGCGTACCCGGCCTGCCCCTCGGCCAGCAGCCGCACCGCGTAGTCCGGGTCGTCGTACTGGCTGAGGACGACAACACCCGTACCGGGCAGCTGTTTCCGTACCTGCTGCGCCGCCCTGATGCCCTCGTCCTGGAAGTCCGGCGGCATCCTGATGTCGGTGACCAGCACCTGCGGGCGCAGCCGTTCGGCCCGGTCGACCAGCTCGTCGTAGTCGGCGGCGAGGCCGATCACCTCCAGACTGCGGTCGCGGGACAGCAGTGCGCGCACACCCTCGCGGACGATCAGATTGTCGTCGGCGAGCAGCACCGTGATGCTCTCCATGACGGACCATTACACAGTGTCGCGGCCTGGCTTCACAGGGTGCTGGCACCCCTGGCCCGGTCGGGCAGCACTCCTGGGGGTCTCCGGCTCGGACTCCTAACGTCTTCGGTGTGAAAAGACCCTGACGGAAGCTCAGATCGGATCGGAGCCTGGGATGCGGATCGAGTCACGGACCACCTCACTGTCCTGGATACCCTCCGAGGCCGTGAAGGGGGTCATGCGCGGTGCCTTCACGGCCGGCGTCAGCCACTACGACGACCCGCCGCCGGACGTCATCAGGGACTTCGACAAGCTGCGGGCCGCGGACGGCTTCCGCTTCGCCAACCAGCTCACCGGCTGGGCCGAGTTCGACGCCGACGGCGCCCTGCTGGACTGCGGGGCCGGCGGCGGGCTGCTGATGGGCTCGACCACGGTGCGGCTCGGCCCGGTCGGCGCGACCTTCGCCGCCGTGGTCATGCCCGAGCTGCGCGGCGAGCCGGAACGCGGGGAGGGCTGGGTCCGCTTCAGTCAGACCGTGGGCGGCCGCACCGGCGTTCCGCTGCCGCGCCGCATCCCGGGCCGCCCGCTGGTCCGGCTGCAGGCCCCCTTCGTCTGGTCCACCCTGACGCTGACCCTTCACGCCGACGGCCGGGCCGTGCCGATGCTGGCGGGCGCCAGCCCGTTCCCGAGGCACTGGGTGTACGACGGGGAGGACCGGCTCTGCCTGAAGGCCGGCGTCGCCGACTGGCAGGCCTGGAGCGGGCAGGACTCCTGGCGGCACACCCCGTGGGGTGACGAGGACTCCCCGGTACTGGTCACCGCCGCCGAGACGGCCCTGGAGCGCGAGCTGTCCACGCTGATCATGCGCGGCGGACGCCGCCCGGCCGTGCGCGAGCTGGCCGCCGGTGAGGTGCTGGTCCGTCAGGGGGACCCGGGGCGTTCGCTGTTCCTGCTGCTGGACGGCATCGTCGCGGTGGACGTCGACGGCAGCGGCCTGGCCGAGCTGGGCCCGGGTGCGGTGGTCGGCGAACGGGCGGTCCTGGAGGGCGGGTTGCGCACCTCCACGCTGACCGCGGTCACCCCGGTCCGGGTCGCCGAGGCTGCGGCGGAGACCGTGGACACCGCCGCCCTGCGGGCGCTCTCGGAGGGGCACCGCCGCGAGGAGGGCGGGGCGGGATGCGGGTGATCCTGCTGGGCGTGCGCGGCTCCACCCCGGCGCCGGGGCCCGCGTTCCACCGCTACGGCGGCCACACCAGTTGCGTGGCGGTGCTGGCGGAGGGCGCCGAGGCCCCGACTCTGGTGCTGGACGCCGGGACCGGTCTGCGGGATCTCGGCGCCCGGCTCGGCGGGGCGGAGGCGTTCCAGGGCTCCGTGCTGCTCACCCATCTGCACTGGGACCACGTCCAGGGCCTGCCGTTCTGCCCGGCCGTCGACCGCAAGCAGGCCAGGGTCGACCTGCTGCTGCCCGCCCCGGTAGGCGGGCCGGGGCCGGCCGAACTGCTGGCCCGGTCCATGTCGCCGCCGCACTTCCCGATCGGCCCGGAGGGGCTGCTCGGCAGCTGGCGCTTCCTCAGGTCCGTCCAGGGGCCGCGCCAGGTCGAGGAGTTCACCGTGACCACGGCCGAGATCCGGCACAAGGGCGGCCTCACCCACGGGCTGCGGATCGAGTCCGGCGGCGCGGTGCTCGCCTATCTGCCCGACCACGCCCCGGCGGGCGGCTCGGCGGCTGCGGAGGCGCTGGCGGCCGACGCGGACCTGCTGCTCCACGACGGCCAGTTCCTCGCCGGGGAGCGGGCCCTGGCCGACGGCTACGGCCACGCCACGGTCCCGGACGCCGTCGCCTTCGCAGCCCGCTGCGGCGCCCGCCGACTGGTGCTCACCCATCACGCGCCGACCCGGACGGATGGCCAACTCGATCTGTTACAGGACGAGTTGAGCACAGTGCGGTGCGGTGACAGCCAGGTCGGGCTGGCCCGTCAGGGCTACGTCCTGGACGTCCGGCCGGGTTGACGGCTCGTCAGGTCGCGCTGCGTTCGCTTGCCTCGGCGGTGTCGGGGAGCCCGCCGTCGCGGCCGCTGCGGAGCAGCTCGCGCCACTGGTCGGCGCTCCAACTGCCGGGCGGGGTGGTCTCGATGAAGTCCTCGACCAGTTCCAGGAAGCGGCGCGGGTCGCTGTGGAAGGGGAAGTGCCCGGCGCCGTTGAAGACCTCCAGCCGGCTGCCGGGCATGGCGGCGTGGGCGCGGTGGGCGTGCTCGACCGGGACCACGCTGTCGCGGGCGCCCCAGAGCAGCAGCGTGGGCATGCCCTGCACCAGGTAGCAGCGGTCGAGCATGGTGACGACCTGCCCGCGCCAGTCCACCACCGCGCGCAGGGTGCGGATGAAGGCGCTGCGCGCGGTCGCGTCGGGCAGCCCGTCCACCAGGTTGAGCAGGTCGGGGGCGTCCAGGCCCAGGTCGGTGCCGAGCAGTTGCATCAGCTGGATCACCGTGTTGGTCTGCAGCCGCATCCCGGGCAGTTTCAGTGCGGAGAGCATCAGATCGGCACCTGGGAGCGACACGGCCCGCAGTACCGGATTGACCTCGCGCCCCACGCCGCCGGTGCTGACCAGCACCAACCGCTCGGTGCGCTCCGGGAACTGGTACGCGAACTGCATGGCCACTCCGCCGCCGAGCGAGTGCCCGACCAGGGTGGCCCGCTCGATGCCGAGCACCCCGAGCAGGTCGCGCATGCCGTTGGCGTAGGCGGCCACCGAGTAGTCGGCGCGCGGCTTGTCGGAGGCGCCGTGGCCGAGCAGGTCGGGGGCGATGACGGTGTGCTTCCTGGCGAGCCCGGGGATCAGCTCGGCCCAGGTGTCCGAGGAGTCGCCGATCCCGTGGATCAGCAGGACGGCCGGACCCGAACCGGCGATCCGGTAGGCCCGGCGGTATCCGTGCACCACGTGGTAGTGGAGCTCCGCGTCAGCGTCGGCGACCGGACGGAGCCGCCCGGTGCGGGTCGGGAGTTCCCTGGGGATGTCGAACACGGGCCCACCTCCTGCTGCTCCTTCGAGCGTAAGGCGCTCGGAGCACAGGGGATTACCGGTGGGTTTCGGCGTCGAAACGCCGGTGTGCCAGTTCGGCCGTGACCCGCTGCAGGTCCCGGTCCGGGGGGCCGACGCGGCTTCCGGCGAGGGGTGCGGAGGGGCCCTGCTGGCGGCGGTGGTTGCGTTCCAGGGCGTAGACGAGGAGGGCGATCAGGACGAGGGCGATGGCTGCTGTGGTCATGGCAGTAATTGTTCTCTCATCGGATTCCTGCCATAAGTGGCAGGAGGGCCCTGTACCAGCAAAATCCTGCCAGCTATGCTGGCGGCATGCTGAAGACCGTCGCGGTGATACTGATCGACGATTCCGCCCCGTTCGAGTTCGGCGTGGTCTGTGAGGTGTTCGGGATCGACCGCACCGACGACGGCGTTCCCCCGTTCGACTTCCGGGTCTGCGGCGAGCAGGCCGGCCGGCCGGTACGGCTCAACGTCGGCGCGCAGCTCGTGCCCGAGTACGGGCTGGAGGCGCTGGAGGACGCGGACCTGGTCGCGCTCCCGGCCGCCCTGATCCGGGACGAGTACCCGCAGGCCGTGCTGGACGCGGTGGTCGCGGCCCACGCCCGGGGCGCGGTGCTGCTCTCGGTCTGCAGCGGCGCGTTCGTGCTGGGGGCGGCCGGGCTGCTGGACGGCCTGCGCTGCACCACCCACTGGCGGCACGCGGAGGCGCTGGCCAAGCGCTTCCCGGAGGCCAAGCTCGACCCGGACGTGCTCTTCGTCGACGAGGGCGACATCATCACCAGCGCCGGCACCGCCGCCGGCATCGACGCCTGCCTGCACCTGGTCCGCCGGGAGCTGGGCACCGCCGCGGCCACCGCCATCGCCCGGCGGATGGTGGTCCCGCCGCAGCGGGACGGCGGGCAGCGCCAGTACATCGCCGCCCCGATCCCCGAGTGCGAGGCCGACAGCCTGGAGCCGCTGCTCAGCTGGATGCTGGAGACCCTGGACACCGAGCACACGGTCGCCTCGCTGGCCCGCCGGGCGCAGCTGTCCACCCGCACCCTGGCCCGCCGCTTCGCCGCCGAGACCGGCACCACGCCGCAGCGCTGGCTGGCCTCGCAGCGGGTGTCGCACGCCCGGCGGCTGCTGGAGGACACCGGCTGGGGCGTCGACGAGATCGCCAGGATCTGCGGCTTCGGCAGCGCGGCGCTGCTGCGGCACCACTTCCGCCGCGCGGTGGGGGTGACCCCGATGGACTACCGCCGGACGTTCACCCAGTGCTGAGCCGGCGCCCGGCGCCAGCCCGATCGGCTCTCCCGGGCCGTTGTCAGACCCCCGGTGTTGAATGAGCCGCATGGCGAACCGTCCCCGCGCGAACCACGATCCCGTCCCGCACCGGCCCCCGGTTCCCGATCCGGAGCTGATGGTCCGGGACGAGGACTGGTACGCCCGCGAGCTGACCGCCGAGGACCGCTTCAGTCGATACAGCTTCCTGGACACCGACTGGACCGAGGTGGCCAGCAGCGGCACGGTCTTCGACGAGTGCACCTTCGCCGGGGTGCGCTTCAACGCCTCCCGGCACACCGGTGCGGCCTTCACCAACTGCACCTTCCGCAACTGCACCTTCTTCGACACCCGCTTCACCGACTGCAAGCTGGTGGGCAGCGCGTTCCAGCGCTGCACCTTCAACCTCTTCCAGGTCTCCGGCGGCGACTGGTCCTATGTCGGGCTGCCCGGCGCGGACCTGCGGCAGGCGACGATCGAGAACGTCCGGATGCGCGAGGTCGACCTCAGCGCCGCCCGACTGGAGAAGGCAGTGCTCACCGGCACGGATCTGTCCGGCGCGATGCTGGACGGCGCCAAGCTCACCGGCGCCGACCTGCGCGGCAGCGACCTGTCCGCGCTGGATCCGCTCACCGTGGAGCTGCGCGGGGCCATGATCGACCTGCCGCAGGCCGCGGTGATAGCCGCCGCGCTCGGGCTGCGGGTCGGCTGAGGGCAGCCGTAGGGTCGAAGGCATGCGTACTGTCATCGCCGGAGGACACGGCCAGATCGCCCTGCACCTGGAACGCCTGCTCGCCGCCCGCGGCCACACACCGGTCGGCCTGATCCGCAATCCCGCCCAGTCGGACGACCTGCGGGCCGCCGGGGCCGAGCCGGTCGTGCGCGACCTGGAGTCGTCCACGGTCGAGGAGGTGGCGGCGGCCCTGGCCGGGGCCGACGCCGCGGTCTTCGCCGCCGGGGCGGGCCCCGGCAGCGGGGCCGGCCGCAAGGAGACGGTGGACCGCGCCGCCGCCGTACTGTTCGCGGACGCCGCAGAACTGGCCGGGGTGCGCCGCTTCGTGGTGGTCTCCTCGATGGGCGCCGACCGCGAGCCCGCGCCCGGCACCGACCCGGTGTTCGCCGGCTACCTGCGCGCCAAGGCCGCGGCCGACGCCGACATCACCGCCCGCAAGGGCCTGGACTGGACGATCCTCCGTCCGGGCGCGCTCACCGACGGGCCGGCCACCGGCAGGGTCCGGCTCGCACCGAGCACCGGCCGAGGCAGCGTCCCGCGCGCCGACGTCGCCGCCGTCCTCGCCGCCCTGCTGGACACCCCGGCGACCAGCGGTCTCACCCTGGAGCTCATCGGCGGAGAGGTCCCGATCCAGGAAGCGGTGGCGGCCGCGGCCGGGAGTTCCTGACCGGACCGGTAGCGCCCGCGAGGCCGTTCCGGGCCGGGACTAGGGTTGTGATCGCTAACACGGGGCGGGGCTAGTCGAGGAGCGGGAATGTCGGGCACTACCACCGAGGCGGGTCGCACCAACTGGGCCGGCAATGTCACCTTCGGGGCGGCGCGCGTCGCACGTCCCGACACGGTCGACGAGCTGCGCCGCACGGTCGCGGAGAGCGACGCCGTGCGGGTCCTGGGCACGGGGCACTCCTTCAACCGGATCGCCGACACCGCCGGGACCCTGGTCTCGCTGGCGGATCTGCCGCCGAGCTGCGAGACCGACCGCGAGCGGTCGACGGTCACCGTCTCGGCCGGCATGCGCTATGCGCAGGTGGCCGAGCTGCTCCAGGCCGAGGGGCTGGCGCTGGCGAACCTGGCCTCGCTGCCGCACATCTCGGTGGCCGGGGCGGTCGCCACGGCGACGCACGGCTCCGGCGTCGGCAACCGCGGCCTGGCCTCCTCGGTGGCCGGGCTGGAACTGGTCGGCCCCGGCGGCGACCTGGTCCAGCTGGACCGCGGCAGCGCCGACTTCGCCGGTGCGGTGGTCCATCTGGGCGCGCTCGGCGTGCTGTCGGCGGTGACCCTGGACGTGGAGCCGACGTACCGGATCGCGCAGCACGTGCTGACCGGGCTGCCGCTGGAGGCTCTCGCGCAGGGTGACGCCGACGAGGTCGCGGCGATGCTCGCGGCCGCGTACAGCGTGAGCGTCTTCACCGACTGGCACGCCCCCCGGGCGCAGCTCTGGCTGAAGCACCGGGTCGACGCCGGTGCTGCGGCGCCCCGGCTCGACTGGTTCGGCGCGGTCCCGGCCGATCAGCCGCAGCACCCCATCCCCGGGGTCCCGGGCACCCACTGCACCGAGCAACTGGGTGTCCCCGGCCCCTGGCACGAGCGGCTGCCGCACTTCCGCCCGGACTTCACCCCGAGCGCGGGGGAGGAGCTGCAGTCCGAGTTCCTGCTGCCGCGCGCCGCCGCGCAGTCGGCCTTCGCCGCGCTGCGGGAGCTGGGTTCCAGGATCGCCCCGGTCCTGCAGGTCTCCGAGATCCGTACGGTGGCCGCCGACGACCTCTGGCTCAGCCCGGCCTACGGCCGCGACTGCGTCGCGCTGCACTTCACCTGGCACAAGGCCCCGGAGGCCGTCGCCCCGGTGCTGGCCGCCGTGGAGTCCGCGCTGACCCCGCTGGGCGCCCGCCCGCACTGGGGCAAGCTCTTCACCGCGACCCCGGGGGCCGCTGCCGACCTGTACGAACGCGCCTCCGACTTCCGCGAGCTGATGGACCGGCAGGACCCGGACGGCAAGTTCCGCAACGCGTTCACGCTGAGCGTGTACGCGGGGGAAGTGAGGGCTGAGCGGTAGCGCGTTGCGTTGCGGTCGACCCGTGCCGAGCCCCCGGCCGCCACCGGGGGCCCTCACGACCGCAACGGTCATCTCTAATACCTGTCGCGTGACAGAAATTAGGGACGGCAGGTTTCCGCCCCGTATCGCGCCCGTGTCGGCGCCGTAAGGGGCGCTTTCGCGCGCCGGTCGAAGCGGGGATTTCTGCGCTCGTAACGCGCTGTTAGCGCTCCCGCAACAACCGGCCGGTTCCCTGGCTCGCAATCAACAGCCCGCCCAGTCAACCGCCCGCCGCCATCGGGCCGTACCCGCCTGTCGCGGCGCGCCGGCGTCCGCCGCCGCGTCCCAGTCACTCACGGAAGCGACAGGGGACAGCCATGCCCGATCCCGCTCTCAGCGGCACCACCACCCCGACTCTGGGCGTCGACGCGCCTCCCGCACCCGGCGCCGACGGCACGACCGACGCGGTCGCCCTCGCCGCCTTCGGCTACCGGCAGGAACTGCACCGCAGACTCGGCCGTTACGCCTCCTTCGCCGCGGGGTTCTCCTTCATCTCGGTACTCACCACCGTGTTCCAGTTCTTCGCGTTCGGCTTCTCCTTCGGCGGGGCCGCGTTCGTCTGGACCTGGCCGCTGGTCCTGGTCGGCCAGCTCGCCGTCGCGGCCTGCTTCGCCGAACTCGCGGCGCGCTACCCCATCTCCGGGGCCGTCTACCAGTGGGCGACCCGGCTGAGCACCCCCACCTTCGGCTGGTTCGCCGGCTGGCTGATGGTCATCGGACAGATCGTCGTGGTCTCCGCGGCGGCCCTGGCGCTGCAGGTGGTGCTTCCGGCGATCTGGTCCGGCTTCCAGATCGTCGGCGGCGACCCCTCGCCGACCACCCACACCGGCGCGCAGAACGCGGTGCTGCTGGGCCTGGTGCTGCTGGTGCTGACCACGGTGGTCAATGTGGTCGACATCCGGGTGATGTCCGTGATCAACAGCGTCGGGGTGACCTGCGAGCTGATCGGCATCGCGCTGATGGCGGTGCTGCTGTTCACCCACACCGAGCGGGGACCCGGGGTCACCCTGCACACCGGCCATGTCGCCGGCGGCTACCTGGGCGTGTTCCTGATCGCCTCGTTCAGCGCCGCCTACGTCCTGGTGGGCTTCGACAGCGCCGGGGAGATGTCCGAGGAGACCCGCTCGCCCCGGCGCACCGCTCCGCGCACCATCCTGGGCGCGGTGGCGGCGGCCGGTCTCGGCGGCGGCCTGATCCTGCTCGGCGGGGTGCTCGCGGCGCCCAGCCTGACCGACGGCCATCTGGCCGGTGAGGGGCTCTCCTATGTGCTGACCAGCAGACTCGGCAGCGGCCTGGGCAAGGCGCTGCTCGCCGACGTCGCAGTCGCGGTGTGCGTGGCGACGCTGGCGATCCAGACCGCCGGTGCGCGGATGGTCTTCTCGATGGCCAGGGACGGCGCGCTGCCGGCCTCCCGCCGGCTGGCGGCGGTGGGGACGCGTACCGGCACCCCCAAGGCGCCCGCCGTGGTCGTCGGCGTGCTCGCAGCGGCGGCGATGGCGATGAGCCTGGTCTCCCCGTCGGTGTACCTGGCCCTGGGCACCACCTGCATCGTGCTGGTCTACATCGCCTACGCCATGGTCACCGGACCGATGCTGCTGCGTCGGCTGCGCGGTGTGCCGCTGGGCGGGCGGGACGGCGCGGACGAGACCGGGCGGCCGGTGTTCTCACTGGGCCGCTGGGGGCTGCCGATCAACGTCCTGGCGGTGGTGTACGGGCTGGCGATGGCGGTCAACCTGGCCTGGCCGCGGCTGGCGGTCTACGACCCGCAGGGCGGGCACTGGTACCTGCAGTACTTCACCCTGCTGTTCCTGGCGGGGGCGCTACTGCTCGGCGTGTTCGCGCACCGGGCACTGCGATCCTCCGGGGAGCGACCCCCCGCGCCCCCACGAACCCCGCAGGTGGTCGGCGTCGACGGAACCGCCGAGCAAGGCTGAGCGACCCGGAGCGTAAGCGGGGGCGGAGGGCTCAGGCCCTGGCAACCCCGGTCAACCGGAGACGTGCAGGGCGCCCAGCAACCGGGCGCCCTGCACGGCCGCTTCGGCGACGGTGGCCTCCGGCGCTCCGGACAGGCGCAGGGCGGCGTCGGCCGCCGCCGAGGGCAGCGCCTCGGCGGGCTCGGTGGGGGCCTGACGCCGGATCAGGATGACGCCCTCGATCAGCCCGAACAGCAGGTCGCCGCGGAGTTCCAGCTCGGGACCGCCGAGGGCGGCGCCCGCCGTGCCGGCCGCCAGCAGCTCCCGGTACGAAGCCTTCAGCGCCGCGCGTACCTGGTGGAAGGCGGCGAACCGCTCCGCGCCCACCTCGGGCAGCAGATAGAGCGCCCCCAGGTTGTGCGGCCCGCCGCAGAGCAGCGCGACGTCCGCCCGGCACAGCGCCCACAGCCGGGCCTCGGCGCTCGGCTCGTCACGGGCCACCAGCACCCGGGCCAGGTCCAGCGAGGGCTGGACGGTGCCCTCCAGCAGCTCGGCGAGGATGTCCTCCTTGCCGGCGAAGTAGTGGTACATCGACGCCTGGCGCAGCCCGGCGCGTTCGGCGATGGCCCGGGTGGTCGTCGCGGCGTAGCCCAGGCGGGTGAAGAGCTCGGCGGCGGCGGCCAGGACGCCGTCCCGGGGCTCCAGGCCGTCGGCGGCGGGACCCTGGACCCGGGGCCGGCCGACCCGTCCGCGCTTCGGGCCCGGGGCGCGGCTCTGACTCGAGGCGCTGGAACCGGAGGTGCGGGCGCTGGTGGACATGCAGCGATCCTCGCACACCGGTAGAGGCGTGTTACCGGCACGCTGCAGCCTCCCGGGGAGCGACTCCCCGTGCCCCTGCGGAACCCCGCGGTGGTGCACCCGCCGAGGCGTGTTACCGCCTCGAAACGTCCGGGCAACGGCCCGGAAGCGCGGCTCGCTTAATTTCTGTCAAGCGACAGAAATTAGCGAATCCGCTCCCGCACCAGGAGGCTGACCGTGCGTTCGGCGACCGACACCACCTATGCCGCCCGGGACCACGCCCGCGCCCAGGCCGCCCCCGTAGACCGGCCCGCCGCACCGCCGGGCGTTCCCGCCGAGGACTTGGTCTGGGCCGAGACCGTCCCCGGCGGCAACTACACCCACAAGGTGCTGGCCCGGGGCACCTCGCTGCGGCTCGCCGACCCGCTCGGCGACGCCTGTGCCCATCTGCTGCTCTATGTCGCCGACCGGCCCTGGGAGCGGCTGAACGTCGCAGACACCACCAAGGTCCAGTGGAACGCCTACCTCGGCCCGGGCAGCCTGCTCCTCTCCGACCAGGGCCGGGTCCTGGCCAGCATCACCGAGGACGGCTCGGGCCGGCACGACGCCCTGTGCGGCACCTCCACCCTGGCCCGCAACACCGCGCGCTACGGCGACGGCGCGCCCCAGTCGGCCACCCCGGCCGGACGCGAACTGCTGCTGCTCGCCGCAGCCAAGAACGGTCTCGACCGGCGCGACCTGGCCCCCTCGCTCTCGCTGTTCCAGGGCGTCCGGGTCACCGACGACGGCGCGCTGGAGTACACCGGCTCGGCCGGTCCCGGCACGGCGGTGACGCTGCGCGCGGAACAGCCGCTGACCGTGCTGATCGCCAACGTCCCGCATCCGCTGGACCCGCGCACCGACTACCACTGCGGCCCGCTGGAGGTCACCGCCTGGCGCGGCCGGCCCACCGGACCGGGCGATGCACTGTGGGAGGCGACGCCCGAGGGACACCGCGCCTTTCTGAACACCGCCGAATTCTGCGCCGCACGGGGGCTGTGACATGACGACCACCGACGTTTCGACCCCGACTTCGACCGCCACCGTCCCGGCCCGGGCCGCCTGGTCCGCCGCGCTGCGCGCCGGACAGTCGCTGACCGTCACCGACCTGGCCGGCAACCAGGCCGTGGACTTCCTGGTGTACGACCGGCACGACCTCTCGGTCCGCTACAGCGCCGCCGACACCATCCAGGCCCAGGGCTCCATCTTCCTCACCACCGGTAGCGTGCTGCTCTCCAACGAGCACACCCCGCTGATGACCGTCAGCGCCGACCAGGTCGGCCGGCACGACACCATCGGCGGCGCCTGCAGCCGGGAGTCCAACACCCTGCGCTACGGCCACCACACCTGGACCCAGCACGCCTGCGTGGACAACTTCCTCGCCGAGGGCTCCCGTTGGGGTCTGGGCAAGCGCGACCTGGTGGGCAATGTCAACTGGTACATGAACGTCCCGGTGGAGCCCGACGGCACCCTCGGCATTGTCGACGGCCTGTCCGCGCCCGGACTCTCGCTGACGCTGCGCGCCGAGACCGACGTGCTGGTGCTGGTCTCCAACTGCCCGCAGGTGAACAACCCCTGCAACGGCTTCGACCCCACCCCGGTCCTGATGACGATCACCGACGGAGCGCCCTGAGATGGTCTTCGACACCCTGCTGGTCGCCAACCGCGGCGAGATCGCGGTACGCGTCATCCGCACCGCCCGCCGCCTCGGCCTGCGCACCGTCGCGGTCTTCTCCGACCCGGACCGCGGCGCGCCGCACGTCCGGCTCGCCGACCACGCCGTCCGCCTCGGGCCCGCGCCCGCCAAGGACAGCTATCTCCGCGCCGACCTGGTCCTCAAGGCGGCGCTGGACAGCGGCGCGGGGGCGATCCACCCCGGCTACGGATTCCTGTCCGAGGACGCGGAGTTCGCCCGCAGCGTCGAGGACGCCGGGCTGGTGTTCGTCGGCCCGACGCCCGAGCAGCTGGAGGTGTTCGGCGCCAAGCACACCGCCCGCGCCGCCGCCGAGGCCGCCGGGGTGCCGCTGCTTCCCGGGACCGGCCTGCTTCCTGACCTCGCGTCAGCCCTGGCGGCCGCGGAGGGACTCGGCTACCCGGTGATGCTCAAGGCCACCGGCGGTGGCGGCGGCATAGGGATGCGGGCCTGCCATGGGCCGGACGAGCTGGCCGAGGCATGGGAGAGCGTCCGCCGGGTCGCGGCGGCCAGCTTTTCCGGAGCCGGGATGTTCCTGGAGCGACTGGTCGAACAGGCCCGCCATGTCGAGGTGCAGGTCTTCGGTGACGGGACCGGGCGCGTGGTCACCCTGGGCGACCGCGACTGCTCGCTGCAGCGGCGCAACCAGAAGGTGATCGAGGAGGCCCCGGCCCCCGGACTCCCCGACGCCGTCAGGGCCGGGCTCGCCGAATCGGCCGCCGCGCTCTGCGCCTCCATCGGCTACCGCTCCGCCGGCACCGTCGAGTACGTCTATGACGCGGCCCGCCAGGAGGCGTCCTTCCTGGAGGTCAACACCCGGCTGCAGGTGGAGCATCCGGTCACCGAGGCGGTCTACGGGGTGGACCTGGTCGAGTGGATGCTCCGGCTGGCGCAGGGCGACCGCGAGATCGTCCGGCCGGTCGGCCCGCCGCGCGGCCACGCCGTCGAGGCCCGGGTCTATGCCGAGGACCCGAACCGGGACCACCGGCCCAGCGCCGGTCTGCTCACCCGGGTCGCCTTCCCCGCGGACGTCCGGGTGGACACCTGGGTGGAGACCGGGACCGAGGTCGGCACCAGCTACGACCCGATGCTCGCCAAGGTCATCGTGCACGGCGAGGACCGTGCCGACGCCCTGGACCGCCTGGACGCGGCCCTGGCCGACAGCCGGGTCGACGGCATCGAGACCAATCTGGGGCTGCTCCGCGCCGCCACCGCCGCGCCCGCCGTCCGTGCGGCCGCGCACACCACCGCCACCCTGGCCGGCATCACCGACCCGCTGCCCAGGATCGAGGTGGTCCGGGCCGGCACCCTCACCACCGTCCAGGACTGGCCCGGGCGGACCGGCTACTGGCATGTCGGCGTCCCCCCGTGCGGGCCGATGGACGACCTGTCGTTCCGGCTCGGCAACCGGGCGCTGGGCAATCCCGAGGGCGCGGCCGGCCTGGAGTGCACCCTGGAAGGACCGGTCCTCCGCTTCAGCGCCGCCACCACCGTCTGCGTCACCGGGGCCCCGGCGGAGGTCACCCTGGACGGGGCGCCGGTGCCGCAGTGGGAGCCGCTGACGGTTCCCGCCGGGTCCGAACTGGCCGTCGGAGCACCGGAGGAGGCCGGGCTGCGCAGCTATCTGCTGGTCGCCGGGGGCCTGGACCTGCCGGACTTCCTCGGCAGCGCGGCCACCTTCACCCTGGGCCGCTTCGGCGGCCACGGCGGCCGCACCCTGCGCGCCGGCGACGTCCTGCACGGCGGCCGGACCGTCACCGGGACCCAACCGGTGCCGCTCGCCGAGCGCCCGGTCCTCACCCACGCGTGGACCCTGGACGCCGCCGAAGGGCCGCACGCCGCACCGGAGTTCTTCACCGAGGACGACATCGCCGAGTTCTACGCCGCGAAGTGGAGCGTGCACTTCAACAGCGCCCGAACCGGTGTCCGGCTGGTCGGTCCCAAACCGGCCTGGGCCCGCCGCGACGGCGGGGAGGCGGGGCTGCACCCGTCCAACATCCATGACACCCCCTACTCCGTCGGCGCGGTCGACTACACCGGCGACATGCCGGTGCTGCTGGGACCTGACGGACCGTCACTGGGCGGCTTCGTCTGCCCGGCCACCGTGCTCACCGGCGACCGCTGGAAGCTCGGGCAACTGCGCCCGGGGGACACCGTCTCCTTCCGCCCGGTCACCGTGGACGGCCGGGACCGACCGGCCATCGTGGACGGCGGCATCCTCGCCCGCACGCCCGAGGAGCTCGACCGCCCCGCCGTCGGCTACCGCCGCAGCGGTGACGACAACCTGCTGGTCGAGTACGGGCCGATGCAGCTCGACCTGGCCCTGCGGATGCGCGTGCACGCCCTGGCCGAGGCACTCGCCGCCCTGGACCTGCCCGGCGTGGTCGACCTCACCCCGGGCATCCGTTCGCTGCAGATCCACACCGACCCGGCCGTGCTGCCGCTCGCCGACCTGCTGCCGCTGGTGCAGGAGGCGGAGCGGCTCCTGCCGCCCACCCGCGAGCTGCGGGTCCCCTCCCGGACCGTGCATCTGCCGCTGTCCTGGGACGATCCGGCGACCCGCGAGGCCATCGCCCGCTACATGGCCGGGGTGCGCGACGACGCGCCCTGGTGCCCGTGGAACATCGAGTTCATCCGCCGGGTCAACGGACTGGACACGGTCGAGGACGTCTACCGCACCGTGTTCGACGCCGAGTACCTGGTCCTCGGCCTCGGCGACGTCTACCTCGGCGCGCCGGTGGCCACCCCGCTGGACCCCAGGCACCGGCTGGTCACCACCAAGTACAACCCGGCCAGGACCTGGACCGCGGAGAACTCGGTCGGCATCGGCGGCGCCTATCTGTGCGTCTACGGGATGGAGGGCCCGGGCGGCTACCAGTTCGTCGGCCGCACCGTCCAGGTCTGGTCCGGCTGGCAGCAGCGCGGCCCGTTCGAGCCGGGGAAGCCCTGGCTGCTGCGCTTCTTCGACCGGATCAAATGGTTCCCGGTGGAGGCGGACGAACTGCTGGAGATGCGCGCCGACATGGCGGCCGGCCGGCTCGCGGTCACCATGGAGGAGGGCGAGTTCGCGCTCGCCGACCATCTCCGCTTCCTGGACGAGAACGCGGCCGACATCGCGGCCTTCCGGGAGCGGCAGGGCGCCGCCTTCGGCGCCGAGCGCCAGGCCTGGGAGCTGGCCGGGGAGTTCGACCGGGCCGAACAGGAACAGGTCGCGGCTCCGCCCGCCGAGGAGATCACCGTCCCCGAGGGCGGACGGCTGATCGAGGCCCAGTTCACGGCCTGCGTCTGGAAGGTGGACGTCGAGCCGGGGCAGCTGGTCACGGCGGGGCAGCGGCTGATGGCGGTGGAGGCCATGAAGATGGAGTCCGTACTGACGGCACCCCAGGACGGACTGGTGGAACGGCTGCTGGTGCGCGCCGGCGACCAGGTGGAGGCCGGGGCGCCCCTGCTGCTGCTCGTCCCGGCGGAGGTCAGGGAGACAGTCGAGGCCACGATCGGAGACGCCGCATGACCGAGGGACCCGCACTCGCCCGGATCCGGGCCGCCTACCGCCGCAATGCGGAGGTGGACCGTCCGGAGATCTGGATCGACCTGCGTCCGCAGCCGGAGGCCGAGGCCGAGGCCCGCGCGCTGGACGCCCGTACCGCCGCCGGGGAGCGGCTGCCGCTGGCCGGGACCGTGCTCGCGGTCAAGGGCAACATCGACGTCGCTGGCCTGCCCACCACGGCCGGCTGCCCCGGCTACGCCTACCAGCCCCAGCAGGACGCCGCCGCGGTCGCCCGGCTGCGCTCCGCCGGGGCGATCGTGCTGGGCAGCACCAACCTGGACCAGTTCGCCACCGGCCTGGTCGGCACCCGCAGCCCGTACGGCGCGGTCCGCAACGCCCTCGCCCCCGACCGGATCTCCGGCGGCTCCAGCTCCGGCTCCGCCGTCGCCGTCGCCCTGGGCATCGCCGACCTCGCCCTGGGCACGGACACCGCGGGCAGCGGACGCGTCCCCGCCGCCCTCAACGGCATCGTGGGCCTCAAACCGACCTCCGGAACCGTCCCCACCACCGGGGTCGTGCCCGCCTGCCGCAGCCTGGACTGCGTCAGCGTCTTCGCCCGCACCATCGCCGAGGCCGAGCAGGCCCATGCGCTGCTGCTGGACAACCCGCCCGAGCCGTCGGTGCGCCGTCCCGGCCCCTGGCGGGTCGCGGTGCCGGACGCGTCGCAGCTCGGCGAGCTCGACCCGGGCTGGGACGACGCCTGGGCCGCCGCGGTCGACGGCCTCGCCGCCGCCGGGGTCGAGCTGCTGCCGATCGACCTGGAGCCCTTCAGCCGCGCGGCGGAACTGCTCTACCAGGGCGCCTTCGTCGCCGAGCGCTACACCGCCGTGGGCGCCTTCATCGACAAGCACGCCGGCGACCCCGACGCGGGCGTCGACCCTGTCGTCGCCGGCATCATCGGCGCCGCCCGGGACATCCCGGCCCACCGGCTCTTCGCCGACCAGGAGGAGCTGGCCCGGCTGCGCGCCGCCGCGCTGGCCGAACTGGGCGACGCCGACGCCCTGCTGCTGCCCACCACACCCGGGCACCCCACCCTGGCCGAGGTCGCCGCCGACCCCGTCGGCACCAACTCCCGGATGGGACGCTTCACCAACTCGACCAACCTGTTCGGCCTGTGCGCCCTGGCCGTCCCGGCCGGGTCGGTGCCAGGTGCGTCCGGGCTGCCGTTCGGGGTGATGCTGATCGGCCGTCCGCACACCGAGGCCCGGCTCGGCGCCATCGCCCGGCAGTCGGCCCCCGCCGCACCGGTCCGCCTCGCCGTGGTCGGCGCGCACCTCAGCGGTGAACCGCTCAACGGCCAACTCCTGGAGCTGGGCGCACGACTGGTGTCCGTCACCACCACGGCGGCGGAGTACCGGCTGCACGCCCTGGCCACCACCCCGCCCAAGCCGGGCCTGGTCCGGGTCGACGAGGGCGGCGCCACCGTCGCGGCCGAGGTCTGGGAGCTGCCCGCGGCGGGCCTGGGGCGGCTGGTCGCGGGGCTGCCCGCGCCGATGGCCATCGGCAGCGTGCGACTCGCGGACGGCAGCGCGGTGGCCGGCTTCCTCTGCGAACCCGCCGCCGTCCGGCAGCCCGAAGAGGCCCCCGACATCACCGCCTACGGCGGCTGGCGCGCCTACCTGGCGGCGACCGCCGGCCCCGGTGGGTCGTCGGGCTCGTCCTGACCTGGCGTCACCAGCCCGGTCTCATAGGCCAGAACCACGGCCTGGGCCCTGCTCGCCAGGCTCAGCTTGCTCATGGTGCGGTTGAGATGCGTCTTCACCGTCGCCTCGCTGACGCGCAGGGTCCTGGCGATCTCCGGGTTGCCGAGACCGCGCGCCACCAATCGCAGCACCTCGTTCTCACGACCCGTCAGCGAGCGCAGCGCGGTGGACGGCGCGGGGTCGGCGGTCCGCGCCGCGGCTGCGGCCCGGGGTGCGAAGGCCTCCACCAGGCGGCGGGTGACGCTGGGGGCCAGCAGGGTGTCGCCGTGGGCGGCGGTGCCGATGGCGGCCAGCAGCCGGGTCGGCGGGGTGTCCTTCAGCAGGAAGCCGCTGGCTCCGGCGCTGAGCGCGGCATAGACGTACTCGTCCAGGTCGAAGGTGGTGAGGATGAGCACCTTGGGCCGGTGCGGCGACTCCGGGGCGAGCAGACGCCGGGTCGCGGCGACCCCGTCGAGTCCGGGCATCCGCACGTCCATGAGGACGACGTCCGGGCGGCACTGCTCGTTCAGGGCCAGCGCCTCGTGCCCGTCGGCCGCCTGGCCGACGACGTCCAGGCCCGGGGCGGCGGCGATCAGGGCGGACAGGCCCGCGCGGATCAGCACTTGGTCGTCGACGACCAGCACGCTCGTCACGCAGTGTCTCCCTGTGCTCGGCCCGTGTGGTCATTGTTGGCGACGGGCGGGCTGAGCACCAGGGAGCGGGAGGGTGAGGGTCACCTCAAATCCGCCCGATTCGCGTTCTCCGGCCTCCAGTTGACCGCCGTACAGCCGGGCGCGCTCGCGCATCCCGACCAGTCCGGCGCTGCTGCCGCTGGAGCTGAGCGGCGCGGGCGAGTCGTGCGGGCAGACGTCATTGCTGATCCGCAGGGTCAGTTCGGAGCTGCCGTAGTGCAGCGCGACCGTCGCCTTTGCGCCAGGGGCGTGCTTGAGGGTGTTGGTCAGGCTCTCCTGGACCACCCGGTAGGCGCACAGGTCGGGGCCGGGCGCCAGCAGCCGCACGGTACCGGTCACGTCCAGTCGGACCGGGATCCCGGCGGAGCTCACCCGGTCGGTCAGCTCCGGGAGTTGGGCCAGTCCGGCGGCGGGGGCGTACGGCACGGTGCCGTCGTCCCCGTTCTCCCCCTGCGTCTGATCCGGTGAGGGCTGGGTGCGCAGCAGTGCCAGGACGTGCCGCAGCTCCTCCAGCGCCTCGCTCGCCGTCTCCAGCACCGTGTCCAGGGCCAGCGCCGCCGTGTCCCGGTCGCTGTCCAGGACGTAGCGGGCCAGGCCCGCCTGCACCGACACCACCGCCATGTGGTGGGCGACCACGTCGTGCAGCTCCCTGGCGATCCGGGTGCGTTCGTCGGACAGGGCCAGCAGGGAGCGTTGCTCCTGGTCGTTGAGCAACTGTTCCGCAGCTCGGGCGAGTTGTTCATTGCTCAGACTCAACTGCCGTGCCGAGGAGCCGAAGCGCCAGATCACCGCGGGGAAGACCAGGGCCTGGATGACCACGCCGTCCATCTGCGAGCCCGGTGTGCGCAGCCCCGCGAAGATCCAGACCGCGGCTATCAGCACGGCGCCGAGGGCGGCCTGGCGCGCTGGTCGCAGCGAGGCCAGGGTGTAGAGGGCGACCATCGGCACCAGGCTGTTCACCACCGGCCAGAAGCCGAGCGCCACAAAGAGCGTCCAGAGGGCGCAGCAGGCCAGCAGGACCAGCAGCGGCGCCCGTCGGCGGGCCACGGTGACCAGCCCGATCAGGCAGGTCAGCGCGGTGCCGAGGAAGTCCAGCGGCTGCCACGGCAGTTGCGGGTGCAGTCCGAGCTGGAGTCCGACGGCGATCTGCGCGAGCGCCACGGCGCCGTCCACGGCGAGCGGCGGGATCCGCGGCAGGGACCGTCGCGGGACGCGGAGGCGGAGGAGCGCCGACATGGGCGAACCATACGGCTCCGCCGCGCCCGGCGGCGTCCACCCCTGGGCCGGTGCCGTCCTACCACGCTGGTTGCAGACGCCCGGGAGAAGCACATCCTCCGGTTGCAGCCGGTGTTCCTACCCCGGTCTGACGCGGCCGGGGCCATGACGCGCGTAACTTTGCTTCTGCGGCAGGGAGTTCCGGACCGGCCGGCGACCGGCCCGGCGAGCGCCGCCGCACCGCCTGGAGCGTCACGGGGCGCTCCAGCCGCCAAGCCGGCTGAATCGTCCCTCGCGCGGGGGAAGGGCGAGGGGGCACGGGGGAGCGACGCGGCCGGAGGCAGTCACGGCCTCCGGCCGCATCGCTGCGCCCGGAGGACGGTTCCCGGGTGACGTTCCCGCAGCATTGCCGTATGCGCGCTCCCATCCCTAAGATGACATGTCCAGTTCATCTTATTCGGATTGTTCGTACCGCTACCGGTCATCCCGCATTTCTAGGCTGACCCGCGAAGCAGCGCTCTGCCGCCACCCAGCCCCTCACTGTGGAGTCCGTCATGCGTCTGAGGTCCCGCACGCTCGCCCCGCTCGCCGTTGCGACGGCCGCAGCCGTCGCCTTCGGCGTGGCCGCCGTACAGACCCACGCCACGCCCGCCGCTACCCCGATAGCCGCCAAGGCCGTGGCCGGCACCGTGCCCACACCGGCCCATGTCGTGGTGGTGATGGAGGAGAACCACTCCTACTCCGACATCATCGGCAACAGCAGTGCTCCCTACATCAACTCCCTGGCCGGACAGGGTGCGTTGCTCACCTCCTCGTACGCGGTGACCCACCCCAGCGAGCCCAACTACCTGGCGCTGTTCGCCGGCAGCACCTTCGGTCTGAGCAGCGACAAGTGCCCGGTGAGCGAGGGCACCACGGCCAACCTGGGCTCCGAGCTGCTCGCCGCGGGCGACACCTTCAAGGGCTACTCCGAGGGCCTGCCCTCCACCGGCTCGACCGCCTGCACCTCCGGCAAGTACGCCCGGAAGCACTCGCCCTGGGTCAACTTCAGCAACGTCCCCAGCGCCGACTCGCTGCCGTTCAGCTCCTTCCCCACCACCACCTCCGGCTACGCGAACCTGCCGACGCTGTCGTTCGTGATCCCCAACCTCAACAACGACATGCACGACGGCACCATCGCCACCGCCGACACCTGGCTGAACACCAACCTGTCCGCCTACGCGACCTGGGCCCAGGCCAACAACAGCCTGCTGATCGTCACGTGGGACGAGGACGACTACACCGAGAGCAACCAGATCCCCACCATCATCGTCGGCCAGTCGGTCAGTCCCGGGACCTACGACGAGACCGTCGACCACTACAACCTGCTGGCGACCCTTGAGCAGATGTACGGGCTGACGGCGGTGGGCAACAGCGCCTCCGCCACCGCCATCACCGACATCTGGGACTGAGCTCCGGCCCACCCGTACCCCGAGAGCTGGGACAGCACCTGACCATGCGTCAACCGCCACTCCGCGCCGCAGCGGCCGCCCTGACCGCGGCGACGGTGATCGCCCTGCTCGGCGTCGCCGTCTCCGACGCCCCGGACGGCCGCCCCGCCGCACCCGTGATCACCGTCAGTGAGAACGGCTGCGGCGCGGGGTGGACCGCGTCCATGATCAGGCATGCCGGGCAGGTGGTGTTGCGCCTCAGCGACACCGCCCGGGACCCGGCCGAGGTCTATCTGATCGCCCCCGGCAGCGGCGAGGTCTACGCCGAGGTGCTGTCGCTGCTGCCCGGGGTGCCCAGGACGCTGTCCACCACCCTGGACGGCGGCAGCTATGCCCTGCGCTGTGTGTTCACCGACGGCCAGGTGCGGACCTCCCCGACGCGGACGCTCGGCGGCACCGCCGCCGGCGCAGTGGCCGGCGTCCTGCCGCTGCCGGACCTGGACCTCGCCGCCCCCGTCGCCGCCTACCGCGCCTACGTCACCGGCGCGTTGCCCGGACTGCTCGCCGACAGCCGCAGGCTCGACGCCGACCTCGCCGCCGGCGACCTGGCCCGGGCCCGCGCCGACTGGCTGCCCGCGCATCTGGACTACGAGCGGCTGGGCGCCGCCTACAACTCCTTCGGCGACTTCGACGCGGCCGTCAACGGCACCGCCGACGGTCTGCCCGGCGGCACCGCGGACCCCTCCTGGACCGGCTTCCACCGGATCGAGTACGGCCTGTGGCACGGCCAGGGCGCCGCCGAACTGCGCCCGTTCGGCGGCGAGTTGGTCAAGGACGTTCAGGACATGATCGCGGACTTCCCCAGCGCCGACACCGATCCGGCCGACCTGCCGCTGCGCAGCCACGAAATCCTGGAGAACGCCCTGCAGTTCCAGCTCACCGGCGACTCCGACTACGGCAGCGGTACCGCGTTGGCGACGCTCCAGGCCAATGTGCAGGGGACCAGGGCGGTGCTCGGCACCCTCGCCGCGCTGATCACCCCGCGCGACCCCGCCCTGCTGCCCGCCCTGGACTCCGGCCTGTCCACGCTGGACGCCGACCTCGCCGCCTGCCGAACCCCCAGCGGCTGGATCGCCCCCAACGCACTGCCCCTGACCCGGCATCAGCAGCTCGACAGCGCGTTGGGCGGGTTGCTGGAGCAACTGTCCACCGTCCCCGACCTGTTGCAGGGAAGGCCGTCTGCATGAGCCCCTCCGCCGAGCCGCTGCGCCGCCGGTCGTTCCTGCGCGGTGCGGCGGTCGGCACCGCCGTCGGGGTCGGCGCGCTGGGCGTGGAACGGGCAGCCGCGGCCGGGTCCGACGGCGGCGTGGATCCGGCCGGGCGCCGCATCCCCTTCGGGGGGCCGCACCAGGCCGGCATCGCCACCCCGCAGCAGGCCGCCGCCACCTTCGCCTCCTTCGACGTCACCGCCGCCGACCGGACCGCCCTGCGCGAGCTGTTCCAGACCCTCACCGACCGGATCCGCTTCCTCACCGCCGGCGGTACCCCTCCCGACGTCGGCGTCGCCTCGGTGCCCCCGGACAGCGCCACCCTCGGCCCCGCCGTCCCGGCCGACGGACTGACCGTCACCGTCGGTGTCGGCGCCTCGCTGTTCGACGCCCGCTACGGCCTCGCGGCCCGCCGGCCGGCCCGGCTCAAGCCGATGCCGGTGTTCCCCAACGACCATCTGGCCGGGTCGACAGAGCTCCATGGCGATCTGTCGATCCAGCTCTGTGCCGACTCCCGGGACACCGTGATGCACGCCCTGCGCGACATCACCCGGCACACCCGCTCCGGGATGCAGCTCACCTGGAAGGCCGACGGTTTCCATGCCGCCCCGCGCCCCACCGGCGCGCAGCGCAACCAGCTCGGCTTCAAGGACGGCATCGCCAACCCGGACGTGGCCAGGGCCGCCGTGGCCGACGCCCTGCTCTGGACCAGGGGCGGTGCCGGCGGCGAACCCGCCTGGACCGAGGGCGGCAGCTACCAGGTCGTCAGGATCATCCGGATGCTGGTGGAGTTCTGGGACCGGGTCTCGCTGCACGAGCAGGAGACCATGATCGGCCGCCGCCGCGACACCGGCGCCCCGCTCGACGGCAACCGCGAGACCGACGTCCCCGACTACGCCGCCGACCCTCACGGCATCGCCGTCCCGATGACCGCGCACATCCGGCTGGCCAACCCCCGGACCAGGGCCACCGCCGCCCAGCAGATCCTGCGCCGCGGCTACAACTACGACCGCGGCGTGGACGTCAACGGCAACCTGGACGTCGGCCTGCTCTTCTGCAGCTACCAGCAGGACGTGGTCCGCCAGTTCGAGGCGGTCCAGGCCAGTCTGGCCGACGAGCCGCTGGTGGACTACATCCGCCCCACCGGCGGCGGCTACTTCTTCGCCCTGCCCGGAGTCCAGGGCCCGTCCGACTTCCTCGGTGCGGGCATGCTGTCCTGACGGCCTTGACCTTGTCCCAGGGGGAAGGCCCAGCATCGTGGTGACCGGGCAGAACGCCCGGGACGAGGAAGTGGACAGCCATGGAGCTCTGGACCATCGGCGCCTTCGCCAAGGCGGCCCGCCTGTCACCGAAGGCGCTGCGGCTGTACGACGAGCTGGAGCTGCTCGTCCCCGCGCACACCGACCCGGTGTCCGGCTACCGCCGCTACAGCCAGGACCAGTTGGCCCGGGCCCGGCTGGTGGCCAGGCTGCGCCGGATCGGCATGCCGCTGGCCCGCATCCGCCAGGTCTGCGACCTGCCGCGCGGCGAGGCGGCCAAGGCCGTGGCCGCCTACTGGGACGACGTCGAAGCGGAACAGCAGGAGCGCCGCGACATCGTCCGTTTCCTCGTCGACACACTGTCGGAAGGATCCACCATGCTGCCTGTCGCGGTACGCGAGATGCCGGCGCGCACCATGCTCTGCGCGCTGCGCCATGTCACCTCGGCCGAGATCAACGAGTTCACCGTCGGGATGGTGGTCCGCCTCGGCGACGGCACCGTCCCCTCGCTCACCGGAATGGAGGGCGCGCCCTTCTTCATCTACCACGGGGAGGTGGACGAGGACTCGGACGGCCCGGTCGAGTGGTGCCGTCCCATCCCGGACGAGGCGGCCGAGGCGATGGCCGCCCGCTTCCCCGACCTGACGATCCGCCAGGACCCGGCGCACCGGGAGGCCTATGTCCGGCTCACCCGCGGGGAGCTGTCGCCCGCCGACGGGATGCGGGCCGGGGAGACCCTGGAGGCCTGGATGAGCGCCCAGGCCGACGTGACGACTCCGCGCGGCCCGTTGCGGCAGGTCTTCTTCGCCGACCCCCGGGGTGTGGCGCCGGACACACCGGTCAGCGACGTGATCGCGGCGCTGCCGCCGTTGCCCGCACCCGGGGCCGGCTCGAACTGAGCCTGCTCCGAGCTGATCGTCCCACTCTGGTACAGTTGAGTCACCGACGCGGGGTGGAGCAGCTCGGTAGCTCGCTGGGCTCATAACCCAGAGGTCGCAGGTTCAAATCCTGTCCCCGCTACTTGAACTCTGTAGGCCCGGCGTTCTCGCTGGGCCTGCAGAGTTTTGCGTGTGACTCAGATCACGCCCCTGCGGAGACTTCTCCGCCGCCCCCTGGCTCGTTCTTGCGATCCTCCGCGCCCAGCGCTGCGGAGCTCTCCTCGAAGCGTGCCGCTACGAGGAAGGTTCTCTGTGAACCATCGCACCAGCCGTACCAATGACCAGCGTCCCGCCACCCGCTTCGGCCGTCCCACCGGGACGAGCGCCCGCAGCGGTGGCGGCGGCGGGCAGTTCCGTGGCCGCCCGCAGCAGGGTGCCCCGCGCCGCCGTCAGAGCACCGCCCCGCAGGGCGAGTTCGAGATGCCCGTCAGCACCACTCCTTCGCTTCCGCCGGTCGCCGCCTTCAGCGAGCTGGACATGCCCAGCGGCCTGCTGGCGACGCTGACCCGCGAGGGCGTCACCGAGCCGTTCCCGATCCAGGCCGCGACCCTGCCGAACGCCCTGGCCGGACGGGACGTCCTCGGCCGGGGCCGAACCGGATCCGGCAAGACCCTGGCCTTCGGCCTGGCCCTGCTGGCCCGCACCGCGGGCCGCCGCGCCGAGCCCAAGGCCCCGCTGGCCCTGGTGCTGGTGCCGACCCGTGAGCTGGCCCAGCAGGTCGCCGACGCGCTCACCCCGTACGCCACCGCCGTGAACCTGCGGCTCACCACGGTCGTCGGCGGCATGTCCATCGGCCGCCAGGCCGGTTCGCTGCGCCGGGGCGTCGAGGTGCTGATCGCCACCCCGGGCCGGCTCAAGGACCTCATCGACCGCGGCGACGCCCGGCTCGACCGGGTCGCGATCAGCGTCCTGGACGAGGCCGACCAGATGGCCGACATGGGCTTCCTGCCGCAGGTCACCAACCTGCTGGAGCAGGTCCGTCCGGACGGCCAGACGATGCTGTTCTCGGCCACCCTGGACCGCAATGTGGACCGCTTGGTCCGCCGCTTCCTCAGCGACCCGGTCACCCACTCGGTGGACCCCTCGGCCGGCGCCGTCACCACCATGGAGCACCACGTGCTCTATGTCGCGGACACCGACAAGCGCGCCGTGACCGTGGAGATCGCCGCCCGCGAGGGCCGGGTGATCATGTTCATGGACACCAAGCACGCCACCGACAAGCTGGCCAAGGAGCTGCTCGCCAACGGCGTGCGCGCGGCCTCGCTGCACGGCGGCAAGTCCCAGCCGCAGCGCAACCGGGTGCTGGAGCAGTTCAAGGACGGCCACATCACCGCCCTGGTCGCCACCAACGTCGCCGCCCGCGGCATCCACGTGGACAACCTCGACCTGGTCGTCAACGTCGACCCGCCGACCGACCACAAGGACTACCTGCACCGCGGCGGCCGCACCGCCCGCGCGGGGGAGTCCGGCACCGTGGTCACCCTGGTGCTGTCCAACCAGCGCCGGGAGATGGCGCGGCTGATGGCCGACGCCGGGATCACCCCCAACAACGACCGGGTCCGGGCCGGTGACGCCGAGCTGGCCCGGATCACCGGTGCCCGCAAGCCCAGCGGCGTGCCGGTGGTCATCGCCGCGCCCGCCCCCGCCGTGCCGTCCCAGGGCCAGCGCGGTCCCCGCGGCGGCTCCGGCCGCAGCGGCGGCGGTGGCAACGGCGGCAACGGCGGTCGCCGCCCGCGCCGTCCCTCCGGCCAGGGCCAGCGCCCCAGCCGCGCGGCCTAGGACAGAACAGCGAGGGCCCCGAACCGCTTGATGCGGTTCGGGGCCCTCGTCCTGTCGTACAGCCCGGCGTCAGTCCTCGGCCAGCAGCCCCGCCCGCAGCCTGCCCAGCACCCGGGTGAGCAGCCGGGAGACATGCATCTGCGAAAGCCCCAGCTCGGCGCCGATCTCCGACTGGGTCAGCTCGGAGCCGAACCGCAGCGACAGGATCTCCCGGTCGCGCGGCGACAGCTCCGCGATCAGCGGCCGGAGCGATTCGCGGTCGTCGACCAGGGCGATGGCGGCGTCCTCGTAGCCGATCCGCTCCGCGCGGGACTCGGCGCCGTCCTCCGCCGGGGCGTCCAGCGAACCGGCCGTGTAGGCCATGCCCGCCCGCAGCCCCTCCTCCACCTCGGCCTCGGTCAGACTCAGGCGCACCGCCAGTTCGGCGGCGGTCGGCGTCCGGTCCAGCTCCTGCTGCAGCGCGTCGGTGGCCCTGGCCAGGGCCAGCCGCAGCTCCTGGAGCCGCCGCGGGACCCGTACGGCCCAGCTGGTGTCGCGGAAGAAGCGCTTGATCTCGCCGGTGATGGTGGGCAGCGCGAAGGTGGGGAACTCCAGGCCCCGGCCGGGCTCGAACCGGTTGATGGCCTTGATCAGTCCGATCGTGCCGACCTGGACGATGTCCGCCATCGGCTCGCTGCGGGTGCGGAACCGCGACGCGGCGTACTTCACCAGTGCCATGTTCAGCTCGACCAGGGTGTTCCGGACGTAGGCGTACTGCGGGGTGCCCTCCTCCAGCTGTTCCAGCCGGTGGAAGAGCAGCTTCGACAGGGCCTTCGCGTTCTCGGGCGAGACCGTCGCCGCTGCGGGGATCTGGGGCAGTTCCGCAGGGACGGGCATCCTCGGCGCCACCGTGCGTGTCGTCTGCCGCATGCCGAGCTCCTTCGTCGGGATTCGGTCCGCATGACTGGCTGCCATGCTCCGGCCGTGTGATGAGCTGTCCTTCGTGCCTTACCCGGGTTGCTTCCCGCCCAAGCATGGCACGGTCCGGGCCCGGACCCACGCAAAAGGCGGGCACCCCCCCGTGGTGCCCGCCGACGCGCCGTTTCCGGCGCCAGGGGCCCATCCTGGTCGTACTCGAACCTCCGGACCACCCCCGACCAGGGGTTGTCCGCCCTCCGAACGGGGGTCGGGCCCGGAGTCGGCCGGGGGACCGGCTCCGGGCGCCGCGGATTCGCCCCGCGCTGGAGCCTGGGGTACGGTCACGCGGTGTTCCCTGGTCAACGCACTGTTGAAGCGACACCGGACCGGTGCGCCCCGGGGAACCAGCCAGAGCGACGTCCAGGACAGGTCCCCTTGCCCCTACAGCCAGCCAGCAGCCCCCTCCGGATCGCCATCGTCGACGACGAGGCGCTGATCCGGTCCGGCCTCGCCATGATCCTGGGCTCCGCCCCGGACATCGAGGTGGTGGCGACCTGCCCGGGGACGGACGCCCTGAACGCGGTCCGGGAGCTGCGCCCGGACGTGGTCCTGCTGGACATCCGGATGCCCGACGTGGACGGGCTGACCCTGCTGCGCCGGCTGCGGGCGCTGCCCGAGCCGCCGGAGGTCGCCATGCTCACCACCTTCGACACCGACGAGCACCTCGACCAGGCGCTGCGCCTCGGCGCGAGCGGCTTCCTGCTCAAGGACACCGAGCCGGACGTGCTGGCCCGCTCGGTCCGGGCGGTGGCCACCGGCGCGGGATGCCTGTCGGCGCCGCTGCTGCGGCGGCTGCGCGCGGCCGAACGGCGCGGTGCCGCGCGGGGCGCCGAGATCGTCGGCAGTCTGAGCGAGCGGGAGCTGCAGGTGCTCGGTTTCCTGGGACAGGGACTGTCCAACATCGAGATAGGCGCGCGTATGCATCTGGGTGCGGCGACGGTGAAGGACTACGTCAGCGCGGTGCTCACCAAGCTCGGCGTGGCGAACCGGATCCAGGCGGCGGTCCTGGCCGAGCGGGCCGGGATGCTCGAATGAGCGGCCGCAGACGTCCGCAGCTCAGCGGCCTGCCCTCGCTCTGGCGCCGGCTGCCGCAGCGGGTGCGCCACGCCGTGGTGACCCTCGGCCTGGTCGCCGCGTCCACCGTCGACGCCCTGCTGAACTTCCCGCCGCCGCGCGACTGGACCTTCACCGTCTCCATCGTGTCGGCCGTCTCGCTGCTGTTCTGGCGCCGGTTCCCGCGGCTGGTGCTGCTGGTGGTCCTGCCCGGCCTCTACGCGGGCACGGCCGTGCTGGCGGCCATGGCCGCCCTCTACAGCCTGGCCCGGACCGACCGCTCGCGCTGGGAGGTCCACCTCGGCGGGGGACTGGTCGGTCTGGGCCTGTTCGTCCCCTGGCCGCTGCACCAGTTCACGGTGGAGACGCTGAGCGACCACACCCAGGACTTGATCTACGCGGTGATGCTGGCGGCCGGACCGGCGGCGCTGGGCCTGCTGGCGCGGACCCGCGAGGCGCTGTCCGAGCGGGTCGCCGAGCTGGCGACGCTGCGGGACCACGAGCGCGAGCTGCACGCCGAGACGGTGCTGGCCCGGGAGCGGGCCAGGATCGCCAGGGAGATGCACGACGTGGTCTCGCACCAGGCCGGGCTGATCGCGGTGCAGGCCGGCGCGCTCCAGGTCACCGCGAGGGACCCGGAGGTCCGCGCCACCGCGGGCACCCTGCGCGGCCTGGCGGTGGCCACGCTGGAAGAACTGCGCAGCATGATCCTGGTGCTGCGGGCCGCCGGCGCCGGGCCCACCGAGCTGGCGCCGCAGCCCCGGCTGGCCGATCTGGCCCGGCTGGTGGCCGAGTCGGAGGTGGACGCGGAGCTGCGGATGCCGGTCCCGTCGCCGCCTGCGCTGCCCGAACCGGTGGAGCGCGCGGCCTACCGGACGGTCCAGGAGGCGCTGACCAATGTCCGCAAGCACGCTCCCGGCGCGCGCACCGAGGTCCAGCTGGACTGCGTCTGCCCGACCGATGACCCGCCGGTCGCGGAACGGCTGCTGGTCTCGGTCGTCAACGGCCCGCCCGCGCTGGTCCGGGACGGCACCGACCTGTCCGACCTGCCGCGCGGCGGACACGGTCTGATCGGCCTTCGGGAGCGGGCCACCCTGCTCGGCGGCAGCTTCACCAGCGGCGCCACGGCTGACGGAGGCTTCGCCGTACGGCTCAGCCTGCCGATCGCCGTTCCGTCCGACGAGGGGCGCGCGGGATAGGCTCGGGCGCGTACCGAACCTCAGCAGGAATGGAGTCAACGCGATGTCCGAGGGAACCCGTTCCGACCGGCTGCCGCTGGATCGGTCGCCGGAGTGGGCGGAGCTGGGAAAGCACCGGGCCGAGTTGGGTGAGGTGCATCTGCGGGAGTTGTTCGCCGGTGACGCGGAGCGCGGGGAGCGCTATGCGCTACGGGTGGGGGACCTGTACCTGGACTACTCCAAGCACCTGGTGACCGACGAGACCCTGGGGCTGCTGCGGCAGTTGGCCGCCTCCCGCGGGGTGTTCGAGCTGCGGGACGCGATGTTCCGCGGCGAGAAGATCAACATCACCGAGGACCGGGCGGTGCTGCACACCGCGCTGCGGGCCCCGCGCGACGCGGTGGTCGAGGTCGACGGCGAGAACGTGGTGCCCGCCGTGCACGCGGTGCTGGACAAGATGGCGTCCTTCGCCGACCGGATCCGCTCGGGGGAGTGGACCGGCCACACCGGCAAGCGCATCCGCAACGTCGTCAACATCGGCATCGGCGGCTCGGACCTGGGCCCGGCCATGGCCTACGAGGCCCTGCGCTCGTTCACCGACCGGGACCTGACGGTCCGCTTCGTGTCCAACGTGGACGGCGCCGACCTGCACGAGGCGGTGCGGGACCTGGACGCGGCCGAGACGCTGTTCATTGTCGCGTCCAAGACCTTCACCACCATCGAGACCATCACCAACGCCACCTCGGCCCGCAACTGGCTGCTGACCGAGCTGGGCGCCGGCAAGGACGCGGTCGCCAAGCACTTCGTCGCGCTGTCGACCAACGGCGCCGGGGTCTCCGACTTCGGCATCGACGTGGCCAACATGTTCGAGTTCTGGGACTGGGTGGGCGGCCGCTACTCCTACGACTCGGCGATCGGCCTGTCGCTGATGATCGCGATCGGCCCGGACGCGTTCCGGGAGATGCTGGCCGGGTTCCACCTGGTCGACGAGCACTTCCGGACCGCGCCGCCGGAGCAGAACGTGCCGCTGCTGCTGGGCCTGCTCGGGGTCTGGTACGGGGCGTTCTTCGACGCGCAGTCGCATGCGGTGCTGCCGTACTCGCACTACCTGTCCAAGTTCACCGCGTACCTGCAGCAGCTGGACATGGAGTCCAACGGCAAGTCGGTGGACCGCGACGGGCAGCCGGTGCGCTGGCAGACCGGTCCGGTGGTGTGGGGCACGCCGGGCACCAACGGGCAGCACGCCTACTACCAGCTGATCCACCAGGGCACCAAGGTGATCCCGGCGGACCTGCTGGGCTTCGCCAGGCCGGTCGCCGATCTCGCCCCCGGGCTGGTGGCGCAGCACGACCTGCTGATGGCGAACCTGTTCGCGCAGGGCCAGGCGCTGGCCTTCGGCAAGACCCCGGACGAGGTGCGCGCCGAGGGCGTGGCCGAGGAGCTGGTGCCGCACAAGACCTTCAAGGGCAACCACCCCACCACCACCATCCTGGCCCAGGAGCTGACGCCGAGTGTGCTGGGGCAGTTGATCGCCCTCTACGAGCACAAGGTCTTCGTCCAGGGCGCGGTGTGGAACATCGACTCCTTCGACCAGTGGGGCGTGGAGCTCGGCAAGGTGCTGGCCAAGAAGATCGAGCCGGTGCTGGTCGACGGCCAGGGCTTCGACGCCCTGGACTCGTCCACCGCCACCCTGGCCACCCGCTACCGCACCCTGCGCGGACGCTAGCCCCCGCCCGTCCTCACCAGGGCATCGCCACGCCGCCGTTGGGACGCAGGATCTGTCCGGTGACGAACCGGGCGGCATCGCTGACCAGGTAGCGGACGGCGTAGGCGATGTCCTCGGGTTCGCCGATCATCCCCAGCGGGGAGAGTCGGCGCAACGGTTTCTCGGCGGCGGCGCGGGCGGCCTCGTCCACGCTGCCGTCGGGCCGCAGGTAGTGCCGTCCGGTCATCGCGGTGCGCACCAGGCCGGGTGCGACCGCGTTCACCCGTACGCCGTAGCGGCCGACCTCGGCGGCGAGGTTGCGGGTCAGCTGGACCACTGCGGCCTTGGACACCGAGTAGCTCATGATCTCGGGCTGGGCGGTGTCGATCGCCCCGGAGGCGGTGTTGACGATGGAGCCGCCGCCGTTGGCGCACATCACCCGCGCCGCCGCCTGGCAGGCGTGGAAGGTGCCCTTGAAGTTGACCGCGAGCACCGCGTCCAGGTCGGCCTCGGGCACGTCCACCACCCGGCCGGTGCGGATGATCCCGGCGATGTTGCAGAGGATGTCCAGCCGGCCGTGCTCGGCCGCGGTGTTCTCGATCAGGGCGAACACCGCCGCCCGGTCGGTGACGTCCAGCGCCGCCCCGGCTGCCGACTTGCCGATGCCCTCGGCGGTGGCCTCGGCCGCCGCCCCGTTCACGTCGGAGCACACCACAAACGCGCCCGCGGCGGCCAGTACCTGCGCGGTGGCCCGGCCGATGCCGCTGCCCGCGCCGGTGACCACGGCGACCCGGTCGGCCAGGCCGAAGGGGTCAGAATTGTCGGTACCGGTCTCACTAACCGTCATGGCATCGATGCCTACCAGCGTCACCTTGACTTTGGAAGCGACAGTGCAGTTAGCTACCGACAAGTAACTTATGGAGGGTGGCCGGTATGACGGCAGCGGATCAGGCGTCCGAGTTCGACCGGGGGATCGCCGTCACGGCCCGCCCCGGTGTGCCCTCGGTGTACGACGCCGCGTTGGACCCGGGCTGGCGCATCGGCGGCGGCATCAACGGCGGCCTGCTGCTCGCCCTGGTCGGCAACGCCCTGCGGCAGGAGCTGGGCGCCGTGAACAACCACGGCGACCCCTTCTCGATCAGCGCCTACTACATCTCCGCCACTCGCCCCGGCCCCGGCGAGATCCGGACCGAGGCGGTCCGCCGCGGACGCACCTTCACCACGGCCGCCGCCACCCTGCTGCAGCAGGACGACGAGGGCGCCACGGTGGAGCGGCTGCGGGTGCTCGCCTCCTACGGCGACCTCGACGCCGCCAAGGGCGAGATCCGCACCAGCGCCACCCCGCCGGTGATGCCGCCGCCGGAGGAGTGCATCAGCTCCGAGCACGCACCTCCGGACTTCCTCACCCAGGCGGCACTGCTGGAGCGCCTGGAGCTGCGGCTCGACCCGGCCTGCGTCGGCTGGGCGCTGGGCCAGCCCTCCGGCGAGGGCCGGATCCAGGGCTGGCTGCGGCTCGCGGACGGCCGCGAGCCCGACCCGCTGATGCTGCTGTTCGCCGTGGACGCGCTCCCGCCGGTCACCTTCGACCTCGGCCTGTACGGCTGGACCCCGACCCTGGAACTGACCGCCCACGTCCGGGCCCGTCCCGTTCCCGGCTGGCTGCGGGTGATGCACTCCACCCGGAACCTGGCCGGGGGACTGCTGGAGGAGGACGCCGAGGTCTGGGACGCCTCCGGCCGACTGGTCGCCCAGTCCCGGCAGTTGGCGGTCGTGCCGCGGCCGGCCTGACAGGGCTGGCGTGATGGTGCGGGCCTGACACGACGTGGGGGAGGGCGCCGACCCGGCGGTCGGCGCCCTCCCCTGTCAGTGACGGACCGTCAGCCCGCGAAGGCGGTGGTCCCGCTCGGGGTGCCGAGCCCGGTCGGGCCGTCGTAGCCGGTCTCCGCGGTGCACAGGTACGCCGGGGAGCAGGTGGTGGTCGAGCCGCTGGTCACGTCGTTGAGCGAGGACGTGTGGGCGTAGGGGAAGGACGCCGGGTAGGAGCTGGTGGACGGGGTGCCGGCCAGCGCGTAGACGGCGGCGATGAACGGCGAGGCGACGCTGGTGCCGCCGAAGGTGTACCAGCCGCTGACGCCGTAGGTGTCGTAGACGGAGACGCCGGTGGCCGGGTCGGCCACGGCGGACACGTCGGCGACGGTGCGCTTGGTGCAGCCGGTGTCGGTCTGCCAGGTGGGCTTGGTCTCGTAGGAGGAGCAGCCGGAGCCGGCGCCCTCGGTGCTGCTGGTGGACCAGACGCTCTCGGTCCAGCCGCGGGTGGTGGAGGTGGCCTTGACCAGGCTGGTGCCGCCGACGGCGGTGACGTACTGCGAGGCGGCCGGGTACTCGACGCCGTAGCCGGAGTCACCGGAGCTGACGGTGATCGCGACACCGGCGTGCTTGTAGTAGGAGGTGTCGTAGCTGGTCTCGGAGGAGGACTCGGAGCCGCCGTAGCTGTTGGAGACGTACTTGGCGCCGAGCTTGACGGCCTCGTTCACCGCGGTGCCCAGGTTGGCGTAGGAGGCCGACTTGGCCTCGACCAGCAGGATGTTGCAGTTCGGGCAGGCCGCGCTGACCATGTCCAGGTCGAGCGATATCTCCTCGGCCCAGCCGGTGTTGCCGCTGGGCAGGGAGGTGGTGCTGCCGGTCTGGCTGACCTGCTTGAAACAGCCGCTGGCCACGGTGCAGGCGGACAGGCCGTAGTAGGAGCGGTACGCGGCCAGGTCGGACGCGGCGTTGGGGTCGTTGTAGGCGTCCACGATGGCCACGGTCTCGCCGGAGCCGTTGCTGGCGGCGGCGGAGGCGATGCCGTAGGCGCTCTGCAGGTCGGTCGGGCCGAAGCCGGACGGGCTGGAGGTGCTGGCCAGGGGCGCGACGCTCTTGCCCTGGCCGGCGGCCTTCGCCGCCATGAAGGCGGTGGTGCCGCCGGTGACGCGCTTGGCGTTGCAGGACGCGTACCCGGCCGCCGGGGTGGCGGCACAGACGTTGGTCCAGCTGACGCCGATCTTGGGAGTTGCGGCGATCGTGCCGGCGTCGGCGGGGGCCGAGACGGCGAGAGCGGACACGGTGAGAGCAACCGCACCGATCAGGGTGGTCACTAGCTTGCGCAAGGCGCTGCCTCCAGGAGTTGTGCTCGGGGGAACCGGGGGCCGTGCTGAATCGCCCTGAAGCTAAGGTTGACGAAGCACCAACAACAAGGTGCGTTCACCGGGATTTACGTGCGCGTCACAAATGTGCGGCGTTCTTGACGATTTCTCCCTCGGATGACAGCTGGTTCACAGGCTTCGGGCAAGGGGAAACCCTCTACCCCGCCGGGTCGGTGGTTTTCCCCGGTGCGCCCGGCGCGGCAGAATGCAGGTGGCATCCCTGCGAGAGAGTGGTAACCGCGCGTGACCCTTCAGACAGCGTCCATCCAGCAGACCATCGCCGAGGAGCTCGGGGTACGGGCCGGGCAGGTTCAGGCGGCGGTCGACCTGCTCGACGGCGGGGCGACCGTGCCCTTCATCGCCCGCTACCGCAAGGAGGCCACCGGCGAGCTCGACGACGCCCAGCTGCGCACCCTGGAGGAGCGGCTGCGCTACCTGCGCGAGCTGGAGGAGCGCCGGGCCGCGATCCTGGAGTCGATCCGCAGCCAGGGCAAGCTGGACGAGGCCCTGGAGGCGCAGATCCGCGCCGCCGACTCCAAGGCCCGGCTGGAGGACATCTACCTCCCCTACAAGCCCAAGCGCCGCACCAAGGCCCAGATCGCCCGCGAGAACGGGCTGGAGCCGCTGGCCGAGCTGCTGCTCGCCGACCCGACCCGGGACCCGCAGGCCGAGGCGGCCGGATACCTCGGCGAGAACGTCGCCGACACCGCGGCGGCGCTGGAGGGGGCCAGGTCGATCCTGGTCGAGCGCTTCGGCGAGGACGCCGACCTGCTGGGCGAGCTGCGCGAGCGGATGTGGGGCCGGGGCCGGCTCTCGGCGAAGGTCCGCGACGGCAAGGAGGAGGCGGGGGCGAAGTTCTCCGACTACTTCGACTTCGCCGAACCCTTCGTCAAACTGCCCTCGCACCGGGTGCTGGCGATGCTGCGCGGCGAGAAGGAGGACGTCCTCGACCTCACCATGGAGCCCTACGCCGACGAGGCCGACGCGCAGGCCCCCGGCGGCTACGAGTCCCGGATCGCGCAGAAGTTCGAGATCAGCGACCGCGGCCGGCCCGCCGACCGCTGGCTGCTGGACACCGTCCGCTGGGCCTGGCGCACCCGGCTGCTGGTCCACCTCGGCATCGACCTGCGGCTGCGGCTGCGCACCGAGGCGGAGGACGAGGCGGTCCGGGTCTTCGCCGCCAACCTGCGCGACCTGCTGCTCGCCGCCCCGGCCGGCACCCGGGCCACCCTCGGCCTGGACCCGGGCTTCCGCACCGGCGTGAAGGTCGCCGTGGTGGACGCCACCGGCAAGGTCGTCGCCCATGACACCATCCACCCGCACGTCCCCGCCAACCGCTGGGACGAGTCCATCCACACCCTGGCCAAGCTGTGCGCGGCGCACCGGGTCGAGCTGATCGCGATCGGCAACGGCACCGCCTCGCGGGAGACGGACAAGCTGGCCGGGGACCTGATCAAGCGTCACCCCGAGCTGAAGCTCACCAAGGCCGTGGTCTCCGAGGCGGGCGCCTCGGTCTACTCGGCCTCGGCCTTCGCCTCGCAGGAACTGCCCGAGCTCAATGTGTCGATCCGCGGCGCGGTCTCCATCGCCCGGCGGCTGCAGGACCCGCTGGCGGAGCTGGTCAAGATCGACCCCAAGTCCATCGGCGTGGGCCAGTACCAGCACGACCTCTCCGAGGCCAAGCTGTCCCGCTCGCTGGACGCGGTGGTCGAGGACTGCGTCAACGGCGTCGGCGTGGACGTCAACACGGCCTCCGCGCCGCTGCTGACCCGGGTGTCCGGCATCGGCGCGACCCTGGCCGACAACATCGTGGCGCACCGCGACGCCAACGGCCCGTTCCGCAGCCGCAAGGCGATCAAGGAGGTGGCCCGGCTCGGCCCGAAGGCGTTCGAGCAGTGCGCGGGCTTCCTGCGGATCCCTGGCGGCGACGACCCGCTGGACGGTTCCAGCGTGCACCCCGAGGCCTACCCGGTGGTGCGGAAGATCCTCACCGCCACCGGTGGGGAGCTGAAGACGCTGATCGGCAACGGCTCGGTGCTGCGCGGGCTGCGTCCCTCGGACTTCGCCGACGAGCAGTTCGGTGTGCCGACGGTCACCGATATCTTGCGGGAGCTGGAGAAGCCGGGCCGTGACCCGCGTCCCGCGTTCCGTACGGCGGCGTTCAAGGAGGGCGTGGAGAAGCTCTCCGACCTGGAGCCGGGGATGCTGCTGGAGGGCACCGTCACCAATGTCGCGGCCTTCGGCGCCTTCGTCGACATCGGCGTGCACCAGGACGGCCTGGTGCACGTCTCGGCGCTGTCCAGGACCTTCGTCAAGGACCCGCGCGAGGTGGTGAAGTCCGGGGACATCGTCCGGGTGAAGGTGCTGGAGGTGGACATCCCGCGCAAGCGGATCTCGCTGACGCTGCGGCTGGACGACGAGGCCAAGCCCAAGCAGGAGCGCGGGCCTCGCGGTCAGCAGCAGGGTCAGGACCAGGGTCAGGGTCGGCGGCAGCAGGGCCAGGGCCAGGACCGCAGGGCGCCGCAGCCCCGGCGGGAGAACCCGCGCGGCGGCGGCGCCCCGGCGCCGGCGGCCAACAGCGCGATGGCGGACGCCCTGCGCAGGGCGGGTCTGACCCGCTGACCGGGGCCACTGTGCCATCAGCTGATGGCACAGTGGATCCTGGTGCGCCAATGGTCCGGGCGTCCGGTTCTGCACTCGTACGATGATCCAAGGAAGTCCCCATCCGCTCCCCCGTGCGGAAGGGGGCTTCCGCTGTTTGCAGCCGGGGACTATTCGGTCAGGCGCAGCCAGACGGCCGTGTCCGTGGGCAGCAGTTCACCCTGCAACGGCCCGCTCGCCAGCAGCACTTCGGACTGCCCGGGCAGGGCGACCGGGGCCGCCCCCAGGTTCACCACGCAGCGGAAGCCGCCGGGGCGGGTGAAGTCCAGGACGTCCGGCGCGGACGGCTGCCACTCCATCGGTCCGTCGCCGAGCCCGGGCTCCGCGCGGCGCAGCCGCAGGCCGGTCCGGTAGAGCTCCAGGTGCGATCCGGCGGCGCCGGACTCGGCCGCCGCGGTGCGGTCCTTCCAGGCGGCCGGCTGGACGTCCAGCCACGGAGGCGCGTCCCCGTCGCCGGCGCTACTCCAATCCTTCGGGGGGCGACCCCCCGCACCCCCACGGGAACCTGTGGTCGGCGCGCCTATGTGTGCGGACACCCCGTGGGGGAGTCGGCTGAAGCCGAACGGGGGCTCGGTGCCGCTCCACGGAATGGGGACCCGGCAGCCGTCCCTGCCCCGGTCGACATGGCCGGAGCGCACCCAGGTCGGGTCCTGGCGCAGCTCGTCCGGGATGTCCTCGACCTCCCACAGGCCCAGCTCGTCGCCCTGGTAGACATAGACGCCCCCGGGGAGGGCGAAGGTCAGCAGCGCGGCGGCGCGGGCCCGGCGGGTGCCCAGGTCCAGGTCGACCGGGCGGCCGAAGCGTCCGGCCCGGTCGAAGTCGTAGGTGGTGTCGGCGCGGCCGTAGCGGGTGACATGGCGCGTGGTGTCGTGGTTGGACAGCACCCAGGTCGGCGGGGCGCCCACCAGCGCGTGCGAGGACAGCGTGTCGTCGATCACGCCGCGCAGCTCGGCCGCGTCCCAGCCGGACTTCAGCAGCGGGAAGTTGAAGGCGGTCTGCAGCTCGTCGGGGCGCAGGTAGCGGGCGAAGCGGGCCGGGTTGGTCTCCCACAGCTCGGCGACGAACACGCGCTCGCCGGGGTAGGAGTCGATGACGGCGCGCCAGCTGCGGTAGATCTCGTGCACCCCCTCCTGGTCCCGCCAGGGGTCGGGGCGGCCGTGGTGCCCGGCGGAGTCGGGCAGGCCCTGCTCCTTGACCAGGTGGTCGGTGACGTCGATGCGGAAGCCGTCGACGCCGCGGTCCAGCCAGAACCGCAGGATGGACTCGAACTCGGCGCGGACCGCCGGGTTGTCCCAGTTCCAGTCCGGCTGCTCGGGCGCGAACATGTGCAGGTACCACTCGCCGGGCCGGCCCTCGGCGTCGGTGGTGCGCTGCCAGGCGGAGCCGCCGAAGTGCGCCTGCCAGTCGTTGGGCGGCAGGTCGCCGCCGGGTCCGCGTCCGGGGCGGAAGTGGAACAGCGCGCGCTCCGGCGAGCCGGGAGCCGCCGCCAGCGCCGCCCGGAACCAGGGGTGCTGGTCCGAGCAGTGGTTGGGGACCAGGTCGACGATGGTCCGCAGCCCCAGCTCATGGCCCTCGGCCATCAGCGCCTCGGCCTCGGCGAGGGTGCCGAAGGCCGGGTCGATGTCGCGGTAGTCGGCGATGTCGTAGCCGCCGTCCGCGAGCGGTGAGACGTACCAGGGCGAGATCCACAGCGCGTCCACCCCCAGCTCCACCAGGTAGGGGAGCCGGCTGCGGATCCCGGCGACATCACCGGTGCCGTCGCCGTCGCCGTCCATGAAGCTGCGTGGGTACACCTGGAAGATGGCCGCGCCGCGCCACCACGGCTGACTCCCCGTCGACTGCTCCGTCAATTTCGTCATCCTCCATGCCCGAGGTCGGGATCCTGCTGTCCCCCTTACCCGGGGACATGCTGCCGCAACGTCGAACCGTCGCGTCCCTTGCGGACCTCCAGCTGGGTGGGGATGCGCCCGCGCAGGTCCGCGACATGGCTGACGATGCCCACGGCCCGGTCCCGCTCGCGCAGTCGGTCCAGCACGTCCAGGACGTCCTCCAGGGTGTCCTCGTCCAGGGAGCCGAAGCCCTCGTCGATGAACAGGGTGTCCAGCGGCATGCCGCCGGCCTCGTCGGTCACCACGTCCGCCAGGCCCAGGGCCAGGGCCAGCGAGGCGAAGAAGCTCTCGCCGCCGGAGAGCGTGGAGGTGTCCCGCTCCTGGCCGGTCCAGGCGTCCAGGACGCTGAGGCCGAGACCGGAACGGCCGCCGCCCCTGGCCCGCAGGTCCGTGTGCGCCAGCGAGTAGCGGCCCTGGGACATCACCGCAAGCCGCGCCCCGGCCGCCGCGGCGACCTGTTCCAGACGGGCCGCCAGCACATAGGTCTCCAGCGACATCCGGAACCGGTTGCCGCTGCTGGTCCCGGCGGCGAGCCCGGCCAGTCCGGCGACGGTGGCGTGCTCGGCGGCCAGCGGCCCCAGCCGCCGCAGCTCGTCGGCGAGCCCGCCGCTGAGCCGGTCCAGCGCGGCGCAGCGGTCGCCGGCGGTCTGCACCCGGGCGTAGGCCTGGCGCAGCTGCTGCTCGGCGGCGCGGTCGGCGGCCTGCTCGGCCCCGGGGTCGGCCTCCGGCAGCCGTACGGCGGCCAGCAGGTCCGCGTCGGCCAGCTCGGTACGGACCCGGGCCAGCTCGGCGCGGTGCTGCTCGACCTGGTTGCGCAGCCGCAGCGCCTCGGCGGCGGGGAGCGCCGCCCGCTCGGCCTCGCCCGGATCGGCGAAGCCCTCCCGCTCGGCCGCGGCCCGAACCCCGGCCTCGGCCCGGGCCAGCGCCTGCGCCCCGGCCGCCGCCTCCCGTACCGCGGCCACGGCCTGGTTCAGCCGCTCGACCCGCGGCTCCAGCTCGGCCACCCGTGCGGCCACCGACACCGCACCGGAGCGGCCGCGCTCCAACTCGGCTGTCAGCCGGGCCTGTTCGACGGCCAGGGCGTCCAGGCCGGCGGTGCGGGCGGCCAGCATCGAGGCGGCCTGCACGGCGGCCTCGCTGCGCAGGGCCTGCTCGTGCTGCAGCCGGTCCAGCTCCTCCTGGGCCCGCAGCCCGACCGCCGCCTCCCGCTGGGCCTCGGCGTGCTCGGCGCTCACCTGCTCGGCGGCCGCGCGCAGTTCGGCGACCGGTCGGTCTCCGGCGACGGCGGCCAGGGAACCGATCTGCCGGCGAAGCTCCTGGACGTCCTCGCGGGCGGTCTCGACGCGGGCCGCCGCGTCCCGGTGGGCCTGCTCGGCCTGGTGCTCCTGCTCCCGGGTGACCTGTCCGGGGCCGGGCCGGGCGGGTGCGGGGTGCTCGGCGGAGCCGCAGACCGGGCAGGGCCTGCCCTCGGTCAGCCGTGCCGCCAGCTCGGCCGCCATGCCCTGCAACCGCCGTTCGCGCAGTTCCAGCCAGCGTTCGTGGGCCTGCGCGGCGCTCTCGCGCAGGGTCAGCTCGCGCTGCTCGAAGGCCGACAGCCGGTTTCCCAGCGACTCGGCCCGCTCGGCGGCCTCGCAGCGCTGTCGCAGCTCGGCGAGTCGGCCGTCGAGCTGCTCGGCCCGCGCCGTGGCCAGCTTCGCCCGGTCCAGCGACGCGGTGGCCTGCTCCCGGAGCGCGGGCCACCGCTCCAACCACTCCACGGCGTCGGCCCGCCGGGCCTCTGCGTCGTCGCGCTCGGCCTCCAGGTGCAGGCGGGCGCGTTCATTGCCCTGGAACTGCTCCTCGGCCGGCAGCAGCGCCCGCAGGCCGCCGAGCTCCTCGCGGGTCGCATGCTCGGCCGCCGCCAGTTCCTCGGCGCTGGGCAGGTCGTCCGTGCCGAGGGGCAGCGCGGCGCGGGCCCGCTGCTCGGCGGCCTCCAGTCGACGTTGGGTCAGCAGCGCCTGCTGGTGCAGCGTCAGCAGCGGGGCCACGGCCTCGGCGCGGCGGGCCCGCTCCAGCCGGGCCTCCGCCGCCGACTGCTGCCCGGACCGCGCCTCCAGCTCGTGCGCCTGCCGAACCGCGCGCCGGTGCCGGTGCTGACGGTCCGCCAGCACCTCGACCGCGCGGGCCCGTTCGGCGGCCAGATCGCGGCGGTCGACCGCGAGCCGGTGCCAGGACTCGGCGGCCGCCAGCTGCTCCCGGGCCTCCACCCGGAGCTGGGCCGCCCAACCGAGGCCGTCCGCGTCCACGTCCACCGGCGCCGGTTCGTCGGTGCCGGCCGCCTCGCGCAGCCGCTCCAGCCGGGAGCCGATCTCCCCGCGCACCGCCTGGCAGGCCTTCTCCGCCTGCTGGCGACGCTCCGTCAGCCAGCCCTCCACCGCACCGAAACGCGCGGTGTCGAACAGCCGCCCGAGCAGCTCGGCCCGCTCCGGGGCAGTGGCGTGCAGAAAGCGGGCGAAGCCGCCCTGGGGGAGCAGCACCACCTGGCAGAACTGCTCCCGGCTCATGCCCAGCAGCTGCTGGATCTCGGCGCCGATCTCCTGGTGCGCGCTGCTGCTCGCCCGCCAGGAGCCCCCTGCTGCATCGCCGCCGTCGACCGTCCACTCGCGCAGCAGCGTCTGCGCCTTGTCGGTGGTCACTCCCTGGCCGCGCTTCTTGGCCCGCACCTGCTCGGGGCTCCGGGTGAGTTCCAGCCGGCGGCCGCCCAGGGTGAGTTCGAGCACCACCTCGGTCCGCACGTCCGGCGCGGCGTGGTCGCTGCGCAGCCGGGTCCGGGGGCGGCTGCCGGGCAGCGTCCCGTACAGGGCGTAGCATACGGCGTCGAGGACGCTGCTCTTGCCCGCGCCGGTCGCACCGCGCAGCAGGAACAGACCTCCGGCCGCCAGGGCGTCGAAGTCCACGGTCTGGGTGTCGGCGAACGGGCCGAACGCGGTGACGGCCAGCCGGTGCAGCCGCATCAGCGCCCACCCCCCTCGGCGACCGCGGCCGCACCGGCGGCCTCGGTCGCCTCGCGCAGCAGCAGCTCCTCGTCCGGTCCCGGGCCGCTGCCCCGGACATGCCGGACGAAGCCCAGCGCGATCTCGGTGTCGCTGCGCCCCCGGGTCCGTGCGGCATAGGAGGGCAGCCCGTCGCCGAGCTCGCCCTCCGGCTCGAACGCCAGCTGCAGCGCGTACGGGAACCGGGCCCGCAACCGCTCCATGGCCCGGTCGGGACGACCGGGGTCGGTCAGCACGGCCTGGACCCAGGACTGTTCGTGCCGGGCCAGCTCCGGATCCTCCAGCAGCTCGTCCAGCCGCCCGCGCAGGCAGGCGAGGGCCCGCGGCACCGGGCAGTCGATCCGGCGGGCCGCGACCTCGCCCTCCGGGCCGAGATCGACCAGCCACATGCTCTTGCGCTGTGCCGCCTCGGAGAAGGAGTAGGCGAGCGGGGAACCGCTGTAGCGCACCCGCTCGCTGATGGTCTGACAGCCGTGCAGATGCCCCAGCGCCACGTAGTCGACCCCGTCGAACACCGAGGCGGGGACGCTGGGCACCCCGCCCACGGCGATGTCCCGCTCGCTGTCGCTGACCTCACCGCCCACCACGAAGGCATGCGCGAGCACCACCGAGCGCGTTCCCTCAGGACGGGCCGCCAGATCAGCGCGGACCCTCCCCATGGCCGCCGCCAGCACCGCCGCATGGCTCACCCTCTCGGCCCCGAGCCCGGCCCCGACCAGCGCGGGTTCCAGATACGGCAGCCCGTACACCGCCACCGGACCGTGCGCGTCGGCGAGCAGCACCGGCTCCCCGCACCGCTCCGGCTCGGTCCGCAGATGCACCCCGGCCCGCTCGATCAGCCGGGCGGCCACCCCCAGCCGCCGCGCCGAGTCGTGGTTCCCGGCGATCAGCACCACCGGCACCCCCAGCCCGGCCAGCTCCCGCAGCACCCGGTCGAACAGCTCCACCGCACCCAGTCCGGGGATGGCCCGGTCGTACACATCCCCGGCCACCAGCACGGCGTCCACCGCCTCGGCCCGCACCGTGGCGACCAGGTGATCGAGGAAGGCACGCTGCGCCGGGAGCAGGTCCTCCCGATGGAGGGTCCGCCCCAGATGCCAGTCGGAGGTGTGCAGCAGTCGCATGGTCAACGACAGTAACAACCGCCACTGACAACGGGCTCCGTACCGTTCAGTCCCTGGGCTCCCCGTACCAGCGCCAGGTGGTGAGCCGGGGGCGGCCGGGGACTTCGGCGCGCCCGGTGCACCAGAGCAGGGCGGTCCAGGGGTCGGCGTCCTCGGGGGCGTCGGGGAAGAGTCGGGCCAGTGTCCGCGCGCAGAGCTCCGCCGGAGGCTTCCAGTCCAGGCCGAGCCCGGCCGCCAGGTCGTGGGTGTGCACCAGGGTCTCCACGATCCCCATCGCGGCGAACCCCTCGGGGTCCGCGCTCCCGAACACATGGTGGGCGCGCACGGTCGCGGGCGTGACCCGCACCATCGCCACCAGCAGCGCCCCGCTCGCCTCCAGCACCTGCAGCAGCCCGTCCGGCCCCGCCGCCCGATCCGCGAACACGACATTCGCCGGCCCCTCCGCCCGCCTCCGCTCCCACACGAACGGCACCTCCCGCCCCAACGGCGCCGTACGGAGCCCGAGCTGTGCCGCATACGCGAACAGATCGTCCGCCAGATGCTCGACCGTCTCCCAACAGCTCCACTCCAGCGACCCGGCCGCCCGGTCCCAGACATCCGCCTGCGCCTGACCGAGGAGGTCCACCGAAAGCCGCACCGCAAGGCCGAGGTCGTCCGCTGTCACCGGACCGACTGATGAGCGAGTCATGACCGCCTATGCTTTCTCTGGAGATAGTATCTCTTGCGATACTATCTCCAGCGACGGGATCTCCTCTCATGCAACGCTTCATCGGTCGGGATCGCGAGCTGCGTACGCTGCGTGCTGCGCTCGGTGAGGTTCGTGGAGCCGTCGGCGATGCCCAGCCCGGCCAGTGCGTCCTGATGCGCGGTCGACGGCGTGTCGGCAAGTCGACGCTGGTCGAGGAGTTCCTCCGGCAGGAGGCGGTGCCCAACCTGTTCTTCACCGCTGCCGGCGGCTCCACCGAGGATGAACTGGCAGAGCTGCTCGATGCCGTCCTCAGTTCCACCCTGCCGGACCGTGCCCTCTTCGCCGAGGAGACGCCGAGCCAGTGGAACGCGGCCTTCCGGCTGCTGGCGGAGATCCTTCCCGACGACACCCCGAGTGTGGTGGTGATCGACGAGGTGCCCTATCTCATGGAGCGCATCGACGCCTTTGAGGGCATGCTGCAGCGCTCCTGGGACCGGCTGCTCAGCCGCAAGCCCGTCCTGCTGCTGCTGGTCGGCTCGGACCTGTCGATGATGGAGGCTCTCGACAGCTACGACCGTCCGTTCCATCAGCGAGGGCGTGAGATGGTCGTGGGCCCGCTCAATCCGGCTGACATCGCAGAGATGCTCGATCTGGAGCCCGCCGACGCATTCGACGCCGCGCTGATCACGGGAGGGCTTCCCCTGATCTGCCGTGAATGGCAGGCCGGGACGTCCATGTGGGAGTTCCTCGACACGGCCTTGCAGAATCCGATCTCGGCCCTGCTGGTCTCGGCGGAACGGTCGCTGGCCGCGGAATTCCCCTCGCAGGCGATGAGCAGGGAGGTGTTGCGGGCGATCGGGTCGGGTGAGCGGACTTTCACCAATATCGCCCGGGCCGCCGGTGGCATTTCCCACAGCACCCTCACCCGGGCAGCCGACCTGCTGATCGACAAACGCGTCGTCGCGGCAGAACTTCCGATCTCCCTGCACCCCTCCAAGGAGCGCCGTTACCGGGTGGCGGATCCCTATCTGCGCTTCTGGCTGGCATTCCTCGGCCCGCACATGGCGGAGATCGAACGCATGCGAGGGGACCTCGCCCTGGCCCGCACAAGGGAACAGTGGACAAGCTGGCGAGGCCGCGCCGTCGAACCACTGATCCGCGAGTCGCTCGCCCGTCTCCTGCCGGACGGCGATCTGCCGGCCGCACCTGTCGTCGGCGGCTACTGGACCCGCAGCAATGACGTCGAGATCGATCTCGTCGGCGCCGACCGTCAGCCGGTGGCCAAACGGCTGCTGTTCCTGGGATCGGTCAAGTGGCTGGAGACGTCGACGTTCGATGCCCATGACCTGGCCGCACTGCACAAGCACCGAGCCGCGCTCACCGACGATCCCGTCCCACTCGTCGCGGTCTCCCGAAACGGGATCAGCTGCTCCGGGCTTCAGGCCGGCTACGGCCCGGAGGATCTGCTCCGTGCCTGGCGCCGGGAGTGGCACTAAAGTCGCCTTGAGAGATCGTCTCCTGGAGGATCCATGGCGTACGTCGTCGACTTCGTGAATGTGTCCACTGTCGGTCTGGAATCGTCCCCCGTCGCCGATTCCCTGGCTGGACTGCGCGCCAACGAGGCGCGGTATTTCAAGAACAAGTACGATCACGTCTTCACCGTGAGCCCGGCGAGCGAGGCGCCCGGGACGCTTGACCGGGTGAACCGCATTCTCGCCGAGGAGCGGGAGATCGTCGTCTCCGCCCGCCCGCTGGAGGTGACCTCCTTCGAGGTGGACGGTCTTCGGATGGACTACGTGTTCTACGAGTCCGGCCTGTCGGTCAACGTGATGTACGGCATCGAAGAAGGAGCGAAGCGCGCCGTCGGGTTCAAGCTCTCGGAGGGCATGGACGTTCCCGAGGAGTTGGCCACGCGCTTCAAGTTCGCGCGTCAGAAGTCGAAGCTGGCCGGCGTGATCCGCGGCTCCTATTTTGTGATCAAGGGCCAGTACTGAGCCGCGTGCCCGCACACGAAGCCGCTGCCCGCCCGGGTCCGTGCAGGACCGGGGCGGGCAGCGGCTTCGGGGGGTGTCGCGGGGTCAGGCCTTGGCGTCGGCCTGGACCCGGGCGTCCTCCAGGGCTTCGGCCCGGGCCTCGGCCTTGAGTTCGGCCTTGGCCTCGGCGAGGACCGCGGTGGCCACCGGGGTGGTGGCCATGGGGCGGCTGTGGCGGGTGAGGCCGAAGAGGGCCACGGCGATGGTGAGCAGCAGGGCCCCGGCGGCGAGGACGAAGCTGGTGGTGAACTGGCTCTCGGCGGGCAGCGGGGGGACGCCGGCCGGGAGTCCGCTGATCAGCTTGGAGGCCAGCAGCGAGGTGACCACGGCGGAGGCGATGGAGCTGCCGACCGATCGGGAGATGGAGTTGATGCCGTTGGCGATCCCGGTCTGCTCGACCGGGACGCTGGCCGCGATCAGGGCCGGCATCGAGGCGTAGCCGAAGGCGATGGCGATACCGGCGAGGATGCCGGCGGCGATCACGTTCGGGGTGGAGCCGTGGCCCCAGGCGAGCCAGGCGAAGCCGGCGACGCCGACCAGGGAGCCGATGGCGAGGGTGTAGCGGGCGCCGATGCGGCGGACCAGGATGCCGCCGACCGGTGCGGCGACCAGCGAGACCAGGGTGCTGGGCAGCAGGTACTCGGTGGAGGCGCGCAGCACCGAGGCGGTGAAGCCGTATCCGGTCAGCTGCGCCGGCATCTGCACCAGGTAGGAGACGCCGATGAACATCGCGAAGGAGGCGAAGCCGACGAACAGTCCGGCGACGTTGGTGAAGGCGACCTGGCGGTGGACGAACATCTTCATGTCGACCAGCGGGTTGGCGACCTTGCGTTCGACCAGGACCCAGACCGCCGCCATCACCACGGCGCCGACGAAGCAGCCGATGATCCGGCCGGAGGGCCAGCCCCAGGTGTGGCCCTGGGAGATGCCCAGCAGCAGCAGGACCAGGAAGACGGCCAGCGTGCTCGCACCCAGGAAGTCGATGCGGCCGCCGGTGCGGACGCCGCCGTCGGGGACCAGGAAGGCGACGGCGACCAGGGCCAGCGCCGAGACGCCGGTGGAGAACCAGAACACCGAGTGGTAGTCGGGGTGGGCGCCCTGGGTGAGCAGCCCGGTGACGACCAGGGAAAGACCGCTGCCGAACGCGAGGGTGCTGCTGACCAGCGCCATCGCGCCGTGCAGCTTCTCGCGCGGGACCTCGTCACGGATGATCGACAGCGCCAGCGGGAAGATCGCGGTGGCCGAGCCCTGGAGCACCCGGGCGACGATCAGCAGCGCCAGCGAGGTGGTGGCCGCGGCCAGTACTGAGCCGATCACCATGACCACCAGGACGGCCAGCAGCGTGCGCTTCTTGCCGTACTGGTCGCCGACGCGGCCCAGCAGCGGGGTGAACACGGCGGCCGAGAGCAGCGTGGCGGTGGTGACCCAGCTGACGCCCGCGGCGCTGGCGTGCAGGTCGGTGCCGAGCAGCGTGAGGATCGGGATGACCTGGGTCTGCGCCATGGCGACGACCACAGCCGCCAGCCCGAGCGCGGCGATCAGCGGGGTGCTGCCGCGCCGCGCGGACGCGGACGCCGGCGCTGGGGCGGTTGATGAGGAGACGGCGTGGCTCATGGTGTGGCAGCGGTCCTTCGAAAGGTTCAGGTACTGGATGCTTTAGTTCATCAAGCAATAACGAAGACCTTAGGCCCAATGCTTTAGGTAGTCAAGTTAAAAGGTTCAGTGCAGCAAGTGTTCACACTCCGAAGCACCTGTCCTACGCTGAGCGCATGCGACCCCTGGAGCTGCGGATCACCCGCTCGATGCGCGACCTGCTGGAGCCCTACCACCTGGCCGTGGTCTTCGCGCCCGCCACGCTCGCCGTCTTCAAGGAGGCCGGCCTGGACCGCCCCTGGAGCCCCTACTTCGCCGGGCGGATCGCGCCGCTGGGCGATGCCGCCACCGCCGTGGTCGACGCGATCTTCTACCACTTCGACCCCGCGCTGACCGCGCTGGAGCTGTCCCACGTCCGCGACTGCGGCGCCGAGAAGCTGCTCGCACTGCGCCTCGAAGCCGTGGACGCCGGGCTCCGCGACGCCCTCGGGGCGGAGCTGCTCGCCTCGCCGGAGCTGGCCGAGGCGGCGGAGCTCGCCGTCGAGGCTGCGGCGGCCTGCGCCGCGGCGCCCTACGGACGGCCGCTCGGCGCGGCCAACGCGGCGCTCCCGGTGCCGGACCAGCCGCATCTGGCGCTGTGGCAGGCGGCGACCACCCTGCGCGAGTGGCGCGGGGACGGCCACAACACCGCGCTGCTCGCGGCCGAACTGGACGCGGTCGAGGCGCTGACCAGCATCGTCGCCACCGGAGCCGAGCGCAGGAGGAGCCTGCAGCCCCGGCGCGGCTGGGACGACGCCGCCTGGCAGGCCGGGACCGAGCGGCTGGCCGCGCGCGGGCTGCTCACCCCGGAGGGCGAACTGACGCCGGACGGCGCCGCCCTGCGCGAGCAGGTCGAGTCGATGACGGACCGTCTGGCCGCCGCGCCCTGGCGGGCCCTGGGACCGGACCGCTGCCGCCGGCTGCACGAGCTGGCCGCGCCGCTGGGCGCGCGGGTGGCCGAGTCGATGGGACTGCGGATGCCGGTCGGCGACTTCCCCGAGGCCTGACGCCCGCTGGGGACCGACCGGACAGATCGGAAGTCAGTGCGACGGGTCCTCGCGGGCTGCGCGGCTCAGCACCGCGCCCAGCTCGCCCTGCACCCTGCGGTCCATCGCCAGCGCGAACTCCACGTCGACCACGGTCCTGGCCACCGGCCGCAGCCGGGCCAGGGTGTCGGCGAGGCGTGCCGTCTCACCCGTCGTCAGCCGTGAACCCAGCTTGCCCAGCAGCTGCTTGTTCACCAGATCGACGAAGAGGTCGGCGAGGGCGTCCGCGCTGGCCCTGACGCCATGCGCGACCTCCAGCACCGCGACCAGCGGGATGCCCTCGGCGACCAGTTCGGCGGACGCGTCCAGGAGCCGGCGGCTGATGTGGCTGACCCGGTCGCCCTCCACGGTCAGATAGCCGAGCGCGACCGCCTCGGCCAGGGCCTCGGCGTCGGCCTGTCCCGAGTAGGCCTGGTCCAGCTCGGTGCGTGTCATCGGCACCGGGGTCTCCTCCGACCACGGAGTCGCTATCGCCGCTTCCAGGCCCAGCAGTTCGGCCACGTCGCGGCCGCTCTCCCAGGCCGCCAGCAGCTCGGCGATCCCGCCGAGGGTGTGCCCGCGCTCCAGCAGGTCGCCGATGATCCGCAGCCGGGCCAGGTGGTCCTCGGAGTACCAGGCGATCCGGCCCTCGCGCCGGGGCGGGGGCAGCAGCCGCTTCTCGCGGTAGAAGCGCAGGGTGCGTACCGGGATTCCGGCCTCCCTGGCCAGGTCCTCGGTACGGAACTCACGCTGGGGGTGCGCCGGTCTGTCGCTCACCTGCACGAGCCTAGTGGCACCGCTTCCGGAGCGAGGCGGACGGAAGCACACCAGTGCAGCACATGCGGAGCGGGAGTGCCGAACTTTCGCAGGAATTCAGGTAATCGGGCGAACACAGCGAGTAGCGTCCCCGGCGCCCGGTGAGCGGATTGCTGAACCGGCGTACGCCCACGACGCAGGGAGGTGCCATGCCCGGAATGGGAAGCATGACCGAGCTCGGCTACGGCTGGCTCACCCCGATCCTGTCCTATGCGATGGCCCTCCTCGGCTCCGCCCTCGGCCTGCGCTGCACGGTCCGGGCGCTGACCGCGGAGGGCCGCTCCAAACGCAACTGGCTGCTGACCGCCGCCGCGGCGATCGGGTCGGGGATCTGGACCATGCACTTCGTCGCCATGCTCGGCTTCACCGTCACCGGCTCGGAGATCCGCTACGACGTCCCGCTCACCGTGCTCAGCCTGCTGGTGGCGGTGTTCTTCGTCGCCCTGGGCGTCTTCGCGGTCGGCTACGGACGGCACCGGGGCCGGTCGCTGCTGGTGGGCGGGTTCACCACCGGGCTGGGCGTCGCCGCCATGCACTACCTGGGCATGTACGCGCTGCGCCTGCACGGCGACGTCGGCTACCGCCCGGCGACGGTCGCGGTCTCCGTGCTGATCGCGGTGGTGGCCGCGACGGCCGCGCTGTGGGCCGGGCTGAACATCCGCGGCCCGGTGGCCGCCGGCGCGGCGGCGCTGGTGATGGGGGTCGCCGTCAGTTCCATGCACTACACCGGGATGGCCGCGGTCACCGTCGTGGTCCGTCCCGACCAGGCGACGCTGCCCGGGGCGACGGTGATGCAGTTCGTCTTCCCGCTGGTGGTGGGGTTGGGCTCGTTCCTGTTCCTGACCGCGGCGTTCGTCGCGCTGTCACCCACCGCGCAGGAACGGGCCGCCGCCGTAGGCGCCGAGCAACTGCGGGCGCAGGCCGCGCCCGCGGCGGCCCCGGCCTCGCCGTCGCTCTGAGCAAAAGCCATCCGAGGGAAAGCCGGCAGACCAGCCGATGAAGCGGAATGAGGATCGTATGCGCCGACCACGGGGGGCTGCCCCGGTCACCGACGCGGGCCGTGACCGTGGAGGTCGTCCCCGCCCCGCCCACGCCGGCCCGCCCGCCGCCGACGAGCCGCCGCTGCCGTCCCGCTCCCCGGAGTCCGCCGACGACGCTCCGGGCCGGTCGCTGGCGCCCAGGTCGGTCCGCGCCCGGGTGATCTGCCTGCTGATGGTCCCGGTGGTGTCGCTGATCGCGCTGTGGGGCTTCGCCACCGTCACCACGGCGCAGAACGTCGACGCCCTGGTGCGGCTGAAGCAGGTGGACGCGACCCTGCTCACGCCGGTCGCCGCCACCGTCGGCGCGCTCCAGGGCGAGCGCACCGCGGCCGCCGCCTACGTCGCCGACCCCGATCAGGCCCGCGCCTCGGCGCTCGCGGCGGCCTCCGGCGCCACCGACCGCACGATGGCGATGCTGGACGGCGACATCCGGGTCGGCGCCGCCGCCAGTGCCGGGCTCAGCGCCGCGCTGCCGTCCAGGCTGGACGCCCTGGGCTCGGCGAGCGACGGGCTCGCCGAGCTGCGCCGCCAGGTCACCGGCCGCATCGTCGGCTGGCAGTCCGTCATCACCGGGTACGGGACGGTGATCGAGGCCGCCTTCGGCGTCGACGGCGCGCTCGCCGAGGCCCAGCAGGGGAACGCGCAGGACGCCGCGGTCGCCTCGGACGCCCGGGTGCTGCTGCAGCTCGCCAGGGCCGATGAACTGCTGGCCCGCGAGGACACCGCTGTGCAGGCGGCCCAGGCGGCCGGGCGGATGAGCCAGGACCAGTACGCGGAGTTCACCGGCGCGCTCTACGCCCGGCAGGCCCTGGTCGGCGGTGCCGTCGCCGACCTGCGTCCGGCCGACCGGGACGCCTATCTGGCGGTGCTGAACGGCAGTCAGGCCAAGGCCCTGGCGCAGCTGGAGGCCACCGTCAAGACGCAGGGAGCCGGCACCGGAGCGGTACGGCAGGTCCCCGCGGGCAGCTGGTCCGCCGCGGCGCACTCGGTCCGGCAGCAGCTGGCGGCCGTCGAGACCGCGGCGGGCGCGAGCGCCACCGCGGGCGCCGACCCGTACCGCATCGTCTTCCTCAGCAGGAACGGCGCGGCCATGCTGCTGGGGCTGCTGGCGGTGATCGTCTCGCTGGTGGTGTCGGTGCGGATCGGCCGCGACCTGGTGCAGGAGCTGGTCGGGCTGCGCAACTCCGCGCTCGACCTGGCCCTGCGCAGGCTTCCGGAGGCGCTGGGCAGGCTGCGCGCGGGCGGCGAGGTGGACGTGGAGGCCGAGGCGCCGCAGGTCCGGGCCGGCAGCGACGAGCTGGGCCAGGTCGGCGAGGCGCTCAGCACGGTCCACCGGGCCGCGCTCCGGGCCGCCGTCGAACGCGCCGGGGTGGCCAGGGTGCTGGTCAATCTGGCCCGGCGCAGCCAGGTGCTGGTGCACCGTCAGCTCTCGCTGCTGGACGGGATGGAGCGGGCGGCCGACGACCCGGCCGAGCTGGAGGGGCTGTTCCGGCTGGACCACCTCACCACCCAGATGCGCCGGCACGCCGAAGGCGTGATCATCCTGTCCGGTGCGGTCCCCGGACGGGCCTGGCGCCGGGCCGTCCCGCTGCTGGACGTGGTCCGCTCGGCGGTCGCCGAGGTCGAGGACTTCGCCCGGGTGGAGGTGCGCGACCTGCCGGGGGCCTCGGTGGTCGGCAAGGCCGTGGCCGACCTCACCCACCTGGTGGCCGAGCTGGTCGAGAACGCGACCAGCTTCTCGCCCCCGCACACCAAGGTGGTCCTCGGCGGCGAGCAGGTGGGCACCGGCTATGTGCTGGAGATCGAGGACCGGGGCCTGGGCATGGGCCGGGACGCGGTGGCCGAGGCGAACCGCAGGATCGCCGACGCACGGCAGGCCGACCTGTTCGACACCGACCAGTTCGGCCTGTTCGTGGTCAGCCGGCTGGCGAAGCGCCATGACATCCAGGTCTCGCTGCGGACCTCCGCCTACGGCGGGACCACAGCGGTGGTGCTGCTGCCGAACGCGCTGCTGGAGGAGGTGGGGCCGAGCGGGCGCGCGGCGCCCGAGCAGCGGCCGCCGCAGCGGATGCGGGTGCGGTCCGAGCCGGCCCCGATGGTCGGCGGCGCCGCGCCGGGCGGTTCGCACCTGGGCCACACCGGTCCGAGCGGCCCGGTGCCGGTCGGCTCCGCGCCGGGCCGGACTGCGAAGAGCGGCCCCGGCCGGGTCTCGGCGGGCGGCCCGCCGCAGCGCGAGTCCGCGCAGGGCGCCCCGGCGCCGAGCGGTCCCGTTCCGGGCGGCCGTGGCCCCGGCCGGGCGGCGCCCGGCGGCGGCTCCGTGCCGAGGCCGGTGCCGGACCCGGCGGCCGAGCCGGCTCCCCGGCCGGCCGAGGTGCGCGGCCCCGCGCCGGTCCCGGCCCAGCCGCCGACCCCCCGTCCCGCGGCCGCGGCCGCCCCCACCGGGGAGGACGAGCTGCCGCACCGGGTCCGCCAGGCCAGCCTGGCCAGCCAGCTGCGGGAGGCCCCCAAGGACCGTCCGTCCCGGAGCGTCGGCGCGACCGGGACCGCCCGCAGCCCCGAAGGCGCCCGGGCCACCATGACCGCCCTCGCCGAGGGCTGGACCAGGGGCCGGAACTCCCCGATGCCGCACCATGTCGCGCCGCCCCGGCGCCATCTGAGAATCCAGCAGGAGAGCGAGACAACCGATGCCCGTGACGATGAACTACTCCGGTGAGCTCAACTGGCTCCTGGACGAGCTGGTGTCCCGGGTCGGCCAGATCCGGCACGCGGTGGTGCTCTCCGGGGACGGTCTGGCGCTGGGCCTCTCGGCCGGGATGACCCGCGAGGACGGCGAGCACCTGGCGGCCGTCGCCTCGGGCTTCCACAGCCTGGCGAAGGGGGCCGGCCGGCACTTTGAGGCCGGTGACGTCCACCAGACGATGATCGAGTTCGACAGCGGCTTCCTCTTCGTCGTCGCCGCCGGGTCCGGCACCTGCCTGGCCGTCTTCAGCGGTGCCGACGCCGACATCGGCCTGGTCGCCTACGAGATGGCCCGCATGGTCCGCCGGGTCGGCGAGCACCTGCACACCCCGCCGCGCTCGGGCCCCGACGCGGCCGACGACCCCGCAGCGGGCTGACCCGGAACGGTACCTGGACATGGACGACTATCCGATTCCACTGCAGGGCTGGGATCCGCCGCAGGGGTGGGACCCGGCGCCCGGCTGGGAGCCGCTGCACGGGTGGGAGCAGCAGGAGCCGGTCGAGCACGGCGACGACAGCCGCTGGTACGACGACGACGCCGGGCCCGTGGTCCGCCCCTATGCCCTCACCCGGGGGCGGACCAGGACCGCGGGGGAGCCGTTCGACCTGATCGCGCTGATCACCGCGGACCCGACCCACCCGGCCCACGCCGGGACGGGCCCCTACGGCGCGGTCCCGGGGCTCCCCCCCGAGCCCGCCGCCGCCCTGGAGCTGTGCCGCCGCCGGACCCAGTCCGTCGCCGAGATCGCCGCCGAGTTCGACCTGCCCGTTGGAGTCGTCCGGGTCTTCCTCGGCGACCTGCTGGACGCGGGACTGATCCGCGTCAGCCGTCCGGTTTCCCCCGCCCTGCTCCCCGACGAGCGCATCCTGCGAGAAGTGATCAATGGCCTCCGTGCACTCTGACCAGACACCTGACGACCGGACTCCTCATGACACGGCACCTCATGACACGACGCCGGGCGACAAAGTCCCGGTGCGGCGCGCCCCCGGAACCGTCGACGGCGGCGAACCGCCGCTCGCCCTGAAGATCCTGGTGGCGGGCGGTTTCGGGGTGGGCAAGACCACGCTGGTCGGCTCGGTCAGCGAGATCCGCCCGCTGCGCACCGAGGAACGCCTCACCGAGGCGGGCCGCAGCGTGGACGACACCGGGGGAGTGGAGCAGAAGACCACCACCACGGTGGCGATGGACTTCGGCCGGATCACCATCCGCGAAGGCCTGTCGCTCTACCTCTTCGGCACCCCCGGGCAGGACCGGTTCTGGTTCCTCTGGGACGAGCTGGCGCTGGGCGCGCTCGGCGCCGTGGTGCTCGCCGACACCCGCCGGCTGGAGGACTGCTTCCCCTCGGTGGACTACTTCGAGCGCCGGGCCATCCCGTTCGTGGTCGCCGTCAACTGCTTCCAGGGGTCGCGGCAGCACGCCAGGGAGAAGGTGGCCCGGGCGCTGGACCTGGACCCGGGGACCCCGGTGCTGCTGTGCGACGCCCGGGAGCGGGAGTCCGGGAAACGGGTGCTGGTCGAGCTGGTGGAGCACGCCAGCCGGCTGCACACGGCCCGACTATTGGCCTGACTGGGCATCAGATCCCGGACCGAGCAGCGGATCTGAGTATCCGTACTCATGCCGGGCACGGAGCGCGGCGGGGACGATGGCGGTATGACTGCTCCCGTCAGACGCAGCACCACCGCCGCCTACTACGCGCAGGCGATCATCTCGTTCGGCGTCTCGGTCCTCGCGATGGGGATCGGGATCGCCTACCTGTCGGCCGGTGCCTGGATCCGTGCGTTCCTGGCCCTCGGCCTGCTCTATGTCGTCACCTCGGCCTTCACCCTCGCCAAGGTGATCAGGGACCGGCAGGACGAGGACCAGGTCGTCTCCCGGGTCGACCAGGCCCGCCTCGACAAGCTCCTCGCCGAACACGACCCGTTCCGGGTCGACATGCCCTGACGAGCGACCGGCGGGCTCCGGCTCAGAGCTCCTCGTGCCGCTGCAGCCAGACGAAGGCCAGCCAGCCGGGGAGCACCGGCAGCCAGAGCGTCAGCAGCCGGTAGAGCAGTACGGCCACCAGGGCGTTGTCGTAGGAGAGCCCGGCGGTCTGCGCCAGTGCCCCTGCCAGCACGACTTCCACTCCGCCGATCCCGCCCGGTGTCGGGACGGCCGAGCCCAGGGCGCCGCCGACCAGGGTGGCCAGGGTGACGGCGGCGAAGTCGGCACGGTGGCCGAGCGCGACGATGCAGCAGTAGAGGCAGCCGGACGCGGCCAGCGACACCAGGAGCTGGCCGCCGACGCCGACGGCCAGCTTCCCCGGCTGGTGCAGCAGAGCGCGCAGCCGGGGCAGCACGCCGCTGAGCAGCGGTGCGGTCCGGGCGACCAGCCAGTGCCGCAGCCGGGGCACGCCGAGCGCGAGCAGGACGACCAGGGCGGCGGCGGCCAGCACGCCGAGGACGATGTCGACCAGCAGCGGGGACACCTGCGTCGAGGCCTGGTAGTGCACGCTGGTCAGATAGCCGAACACCGCGGTGAGCAGCAGGTGCAGCACCAGGCCGACCGCCTGGGAGGCGCCGATGCTGGACACCGCCTGCCCGGGGGAGATCCCGATCCGCTGCAGGAAGCGGGCGCTGATGGCCAGTCCGCCCAAGCCGCTGGGGGTGACCACATTGGCGAACCCCCCGGCGACCTGGATCAGGAAGGCCCGCCACGGATCGAGCCGCTCGGGGACGAAGCCGACATAGCTCATGGCGGCGGCCACCAGGCCGCCGACGGCGCAGAGCAGCGCGAGCGCGAACCACTCGGGCTTGGCCCGGACCAGGGCGGCCAGCGGGTTGTTGTTGGGGCTGGTGAGCTGGAGCACCAGCAGATAGCCGGCCCCGGCCCCGCCGAACAGCGCGAGCAGCGCCCGGAACCGCCGCCGGGGCCGCCGCGGTTCGGCGGCTTCCGGCGGGTCCTGCTGCTGCACTGCTTCCGGCATGCGAACAGTTCCCCCGTGCCTCGACGCGTCTACCAGCTACCCGTCCGAGGCACGTCCTCAACCGTCCTCACGCCGACCCGTTCTCAGGCCAGTCGGGCGGCGCGGCGGGCGGCCTTCTCCGCGGTCTCCTTCTCGTCCTCGGCCTCGGCGACCTCCAGGGTCGGGGCGCTGCCGCCGAGGTGGGCCGGCAGCCACCAGGTGTCCTCGGGGCCGCTGGGGGCGTCCGGGTAGGTGGTCTGGGCGCGGTTCAGCAGTTCGGTCATGGCGGCGCGCAGCCGCCGGGTCACCATCACCGGCTTGTCGTCGGGGGTGAGCACGATCGGCTCGCCGATGATGATGGTGATCGGGGTGTGACGGCGGGTCAGCGTCTTGGGCCGGCCCTTGGTCCACAGCCGCTGGGTGCCCCAGACGGCGACGGGCAGCAGCGGCACGCCCGCGTCGGCGGCCATCCGGGCCGCGCCGGTCTTGAACTTCTTCAGCACGAAGGAGCGGCTGATCGTCGCCTCCGGGAAGACGCCGACGACCTCGCCGGACTTCAGCGCCTGCACCGCGGCCTCGTAGGCGGGCTGGCCGTCGAAGCGGTCCACCGCGATGTGCTTCATCCCGCGCATCAGCGGGCCGGAGATCCGGTGCCGGAAGACGTCGTCCTTGGCCATGAAGCGGGTCTTGCGCTTCCCGGCCTTCAGCGCGCCCCATCCGGCGAAGATGAAGTCCAGGTAGCTGACGTGGTTGCTGACCAGAACGGCCCCGCCGGTCCGCGGCACGTTCTCCGCCCCGATGATGTCGATCTTGAGGTCGAGCGCCCGGAAAAGCGTGAGCGCCGCCCCGATGACCGGCGGGTACACGAGATCAGCCACGGTTTGTCCTACTTCCCAAGGGCTGGCGCCCGGTCCGACGGTATGTCGATGTATCGTCCCCCGCCCGACTGCACCGTGTCACTCCGGGGAGCGCCAGCACTTGAGGAGACGGCGGTCACATCGCCGTCTCCAACCCTACGTTCTGCGGCTCTATTGTTCCGTGCCGCTCCCACCTGCGGTGACGGTCCGAAGTCGGTCCTGGCCGCGACGCAGCAGCAGGTAGCCCTCGCAGCCGAGGCAGTAGCCGAAGGCGGCGTTGAGGAAGGCCGCGGCCAGCGCGCAGCCGGTGGCGGCCAGCCCCAGCCAGGTCGCGCCGGAGAGGTAGCCGACCGTTCCGACCAGGGCGAACATCAGTCCGACGCCCTGCGCGAAGCGCGGCGGGGCGGCGTCCTCCAGCTCGGTCGGGGGCCGAGCCGGGGCCGGACGAAGGTCCGGAACAGCCATCCGTACGGCGAGCGGCCGAGCCCGGCCAGGGCGCCGAGGGCGAACACGACCGCCTGCGCGGCCAGCAGCCAGCCGCTGCCGGTGATCAGGACGACGGCGAGGACCACGGTGGTGAGCGAGGCGGCGAAGCGGGGGCCGCGTGGATCGATACGGGCAGGGGTGGTCACGGGACCGGGCATGGCGGACTCCAGGGGGATGTTGCGGGACGGGAACAGGTCGGATCGGGCGGGTCGCGAGGGGTCAGCGACAGCGCGATGCGGCGGCGCGGCACAGGTCGATGACCAGGCGCCGGGTGAGGCCTGCGGCCTCGTTCCGTCCGTTGGGGTCCATGCTTCGAGATGCTACGCGCACTTCGGGCCGGCGAGCAGGCATGCTTGGAGGCATGACAGGACTGGTGGTGTGCTTGGCGGTGCTGGCGCTCTCGGGCGCCTTCGGGCTGCTGCGCATGCGTGGGCGGGGAAGGCTTCGGATGCGCGGGCGGGACGGCGGGGTGCGGCTGGATGCGGGCGCGCTGGGCGCGGAGCTCGGGGAACGGGCGACGCTGGTGCAGTTCTCCTCGGCCTTCTGTCAGCCGTGCCGGGCGACCAAGCGGGTGCTGGGCGAGGTCGCCGGGATGGTCGACGGCGTGGCGCACATCGAGATCGACGCCGAGTCCCGGCTGGAACTGGTGCGGCAGTTGGGCATCCTGAGCACCCCGACCGTGCTGGTGCTGGACGCGGACGGCGCGCTGGTGCGGCGCGCGGTCGGCCAGCCGCGCCGGGCGGACGTGATCGCCGCCCTGGGCGAGGCCGTCGCCTGACTGTCCGGGCCTGCCGGGCCCGAGGTCAATAGGTGCAACGTCACAGTGACTCCGCGTTGCGGTGCGGCTCCTGATGCTCTTGCGTGGGGGAGTATGGGGCGACGGCGGTGCACCACTGGTTTGGGAGCATGCCGGAGCGGCAAAGGGACCTGAGCCAGGGCGTAAGCTACTGGCGAGTAGCAACAACGCGGCTACTCGTGCTGCAAATTTTCACCGACGTGACCAGTACAGGAGACAGGCCGTGAGCTTGAGGATCGTTGTCTGTGTGAAGTACGTGCCCGATGCGACCGGTGACCGTCGCTTCGCGGATGACAACACGACCGACCGGGATTCGGTGGACGGGCTCCTCTCGGAGCTGGACGAGTACGGCGTCGAGCAGGCGCTGAAGATCGCGGAGGCCTCCGGCGACGCCGAGGTCACCGTGCTCACCGTCGGTCCGGACGACGCCAAGGACGCGCTGCGCAAGGCGCTGTCCATGGGCGCCGACAAGGCCGTCCATGTCAATGACGACGACATCCACGGCACCGACGTCATCGGCACCTCGGCGATCCTCGCCAAGGCGATCGAGAAGACCGGCTACGACCTCGTGGTCTGCGGCATGGCCTCGACCGACGGCACCATGGGCGTCATCCCCGCGCTGCTCTCCGAGCGCCTGGGCGTCCCGCAGGTCACCCTGCTCTCCGAGGTCAGCGTCGAAGGCGGCACCGTCAAGGGCCGCCGCGACGGCGACGCCGCCACCGAGCTGCTGGAGGCCTCCCTCCCGGCCGTGGTCTCCGTCACCGACCAGTCCGGCGAGGCGCGCTACCCCTCCTTCAAGGGCATCATGGCCGCCAAGAAGAAGCCGGTGCAGTCCTACGACCTGGACGACCTGGGCATCGAGGCGGACGAGGTCGGCCTGGCCGGCGCCTGGACCGCCGTCGACAGCGCCACCGCGCGTCCGGCCCGCACCGCCGGAACGATCGTCAAGGACGAGGGTGAGGGCGGCAAGCAGCTTGCCGAGTTCCTCGCTTCGCAGAAGTTCATCTGAGCCCGGCGCTCACCACATCCTTCACGTCTGATTTCTTCTGGAGAGCTGAGCAATGGGTGAAGTCCTCGTCCTCGTCGACCACGTGGACGGTGCCGTCCGCAAGCCGACCCTCGAACTGCTGACGCTGGCCCGCCGTATCGGCGAGCCCTCGGCCGTTCTCCTCGGCGCCGGTTCCGCCGCCGCCGACATCGCCGCCAAGCTCGGCGAGTACGGCGCCGCGAAGGTGTACTCCGCCGACGCCGCCGAGTTCAGCGACTACCTGGTCGTCCCCAAGGTGGACGCGCTGGAGCAGATTGCCAAGGCCGTCGGCGAGCCCGCCGCCGTGCTGGTCACCTCGTCCGGTGAGGGCAAGGAGATCGCGGCCCGCCTCGCGCTGCGCCTCGGTTCCGGTGTGATCACCGACGCCGTGGACGTCAACGCCGGCGACAGCGGCCCGGTCGCCACGCAGTCGGCGTTCGCCGCCTCCTTCACCACCACCTCGCGGGTCTCCCGCGGGGTGCCGGTGATCACCGTCAAGCCCAACGCGACCAGCCCCGAGGCCGCGGCGGCCGCGGGCGCGGTCGAGGCCGTGAGCGTCGCCTTCGGCGCGGGCGCGACCGGCACCAAGGTCACCTCGCGCACGGCGCGGGTCTCCACCGGCCGGCCCGAGCTGACCGAGGCCGCGATCGTGGTCTCCGGCGGCCGCGGGGTCGGCGCGGCCGAGGGCTTCGGCGTGGTCGAGGAGCTGGCCGACTCGCTCGGCGCGGCGGTGGGCGCGAGCCGCGCGGCCGTCGACGCCGGGTGGTACCCGCACAGCAACCAGGTCGGGCAGACCGGCAAGCAGGTGTCGCCGCAGCTGTACATCGCCAACGGGATCTCCGGCGCGATCCAGCACCGCGCCGGGATGCAGACCTCCAAGACCATCGTCGCCGTCAACAAGGACGCCGAGGCGCCCATCTTTGAGCTGGCGGACTACGGCGTGGTCGGTGACCTGTTCAACGTGGTTCCTCAGTTGACCGCGGAGATCAAGTCCCGCAAGGGCTGAGTAGCCTCTAGGGGCGCGGGGAACTGCGCTGCCAACCATCTACGTGCGTAGGGGGCTGGTCGCGCATGCTGTTCAATCAGCAGAGCCCCGCGCCCCTATGTGTTGCATGGCACGGGAGGTGGGCGAAGTGCTGCTTGAAGCTCTTGACGGTCGGTATGGGGACAGCGCGGATGCGCTGGTCATCGACGGGGTCGCGCTCTCGCGGGAGCAACTGCTCGGTGCGGCGGGTGTAGTCGCGCGACAGGTCGCGGGGGCGCCCGCGCTGGCGGTGCTGGCGCGGGCCGGGGTCGAGACCGTGGTCGCCACCGTCGGGGGGCTGCTGGCCGGAGTGCCCGTTGTGCCGGTGCCGCCGGATGCCGGGCCCAAGGAGCGGGAGCACATCCTGCGGGACTCCGGGGCGCCGCTGATGGCCGTTGCCGCTGCCGACCGCGACACAGAGGCTTACGGGGCGCGCGTGCTGACGGTGGATCCGAGCGAACGCGCCGACGCTCCGGAGGAGCCGGCGGGCGGTGCGGCGTTCATCCTCTACACCTCCGGCACCACCGGGGCGCCCAAAGGCGTCGTCATCGGCCGGAGCGCCGTCGCCGCCGGGCTGGACGCCCTGGCCGAGGCCTGGGCCTGGACCGCCGAGGACACCCTGGTCCACGGGCTGCCGCTGTTCCACGTCCACGGCCTGATCCTGGGAGTGCTCGGCCCGCTGCGGACCGGGGGCCGCCTGGTCCACACCGGCCGTCCCACCCCGCAGGCGTACGCCGAGGCCGGGGGCTCGCTGTACTTCGGGGTGCCCACGGTGTGGTCGCGGGTGGCCGCCGACGAGGCGAGTGCCAAGGCGCTGGCCGGGGCGCGGCTGCTGGTGTCGGGCAGCGCGCCGCTCCCGGTGACCGTCTTCGAGCGGCTGCGTGCGCTCAGCGGCCACGCCCCGGTCGAGCGCTACGGCATGACGGAGACGCTGATCACCCTGAGCACCCGGGCCGACGGCGAGCGTCGTCCCGGCAGCGTCGGCCTGCCGGTGGCCGGGGTGCGGACCCGGCTGGTCGGCGAGGACGGCGGACCGGTGCCGCAGGACGGCGAGACGTTGGGCGAGCTGCAGGTCAGCGGACCCATGCTGAGCGACGGCTACCTCCACCGACCCGACGCCGACGCGGAGTCGCGCACCGCCGACGGCTGGTTCCGTACCGGCGACGTGGCGGTGATCGGGCCGGACGGCTTCCACCGGATCGTCGGCCGGGCCTCGGTGGACCTGATCAAGAGCGGTGGTTTCCGGATCGGCGCCGGCGAGGTCGAGGCGGCGCTGCGGGACCACCCCGCCGTCGCCGACGCGGCCGTCGTCGGCGTGCCCGATCCCGACCTGGGACAGGTCGTCGTCGCCTATGTGATCCCGGCCGGGCCGGTGACGGGGGAGCAGCTGACCGCCTTCGTCGCCGAGCGGCTCTCGGTCCACAAGCGGCCGCGCCGGGTGGTGCTGGTGGACGATCTGCCGCGGAACGCGATGGGCAAGGTCGTCAAGGCGAAGCTGGGCTGAACCACTCGGCTGAACTGGACAAACGCCGCCGCGTCCGCAGAGACTTCCCGGCATGGACGAGATGGTGGCAGCCGTCGACATCGGCGGAACGAAGATCGCAGGCGCTCTGGTGGACCGCGGCGGGCGGATGCTCGCCCAGTGCCAGCGGCCGACCCCCGCCAAGGAGGACGCGGCGCGGGTGCTGGGCGCGGTCACCGAGGTGCTCGACGAGCTTGCCGCCGCCCCCGAGTGGTCCGCCGTACGCTGCGTCGGCATCGGCAGCGCCGGACCGGTGGACGCGCCCAAGGGCGCGGTCAGCCCGGTCAACATCCCGGCCTGGCGCGGGTTTCCGCTGGTGGACGCGGTGCGCGAGCACCTCGCCGGCGACCTTCCAGTGGTGCTCACCGGGGACGGCCCGGCGATGACCGCGGCCGAGCACTGGCAGGGCGCCGCCCGGGGGTTCCGCAACGCGCTGTGCATGGTGGTGTCCACCGGCGTCGGCGGCGGCCTGGTCCTGGACGGCGCGCTGTACCCCGGCCCGACCGGTAACGCCGGCCACATCGGCCACATCAGCGTCGACCTGGACGGCGACCCGTGCCCCTGCGGCTCGCGCGGCTGCGTGGAGATCATCGCCTCGGGCACGTCCATCGCCCGGCGCGCACTGCGGGACGGCTGGCTGCCGCGTGGTGACGACGCATCGGCCGGGGCCGTGGCCGCCTCGGCCGCAGAGGGCGACCCGATCGCCCTCGCCGCCTTCGCCCGCGCCGCGCAGGCCCTGGCGGCCGGGATCGCGGCCACCGCGACCCTGGTCGAGCTGGACGTGGTGGTCATCGGCGGCGGGGTCGCCAAATCCGGCGAGACCCTCTTCGCGCCACTGCGCGAAGCCCTGCACGACTATGCGACGCTGCCCTTCGTCCGGCATCTGGAGCTGCGCCCGGCCGAGTTGGGCACGGACGCCGGCCTGGTGGGCGCCGCTGCGGCGGCGGCCCAGGAACTGGGGCTGGACGGCTGGCTCTGACGGGTCCCGCACCCTCGACGGCGGCCCGTGGGCTCTGCGTACGATGCTCCGAGCAGTCCATGAACGGGGGCAGAGTGATCGTCTGGGTCAACGGCACTTTTGGCGCGGGGAAGACCAGCACGGCTCGGGAGCTGCAGGAACTCCTCCCCGACAGCACGGTGTTCGATCCGGAGTCGGCGGCCGAGTATCTGCGCCTGGTGCTGGGCGAGGAGGCCCTCGCCTCGGCGTCCGACTTCCAGGACCTCCCTGCCTGGCGCAGCCTCGTCCCCGATGTCGCGGCCGCGATGCTGGCCCAGCAGCCGGGGGTGCTGATCGTGCCGATGACCCTGCTGCGGCAGGACTACCGCGACGAGATCTTCGGCGCGCTGGCCGCACGACGGATCCCGGTGCACCATCTGCTGCTCCATGCTGAGGAAACGATCCTGCGGAAGCGGATCGAGGGTGACCAGGTCGAACGGCAGGCCCGGCAGTGGCGGCTGGACGACATCGAGGACTACCGGCAGGCCAGGGTCTGGCTGGAGCAGGACGCCGTGACCGTGGACACCACGGAGCTGACGCCACGTCAGGCAGCCGAGCGGATCGAGGAGCTGGTGCGGTCGGGCGCCGCGCGCTGCCGGATCGTCGAGCAGGTGGCCGGCAGCCGCGACACCGTGGCCGCGGCGGTGCTGTTCTTCGACGAGCAGGACCGGGTGCTGCTGGTCGACCCGGTCTACAAGCCCGGGTGGGAGTTCCCAGGCGGGGTGGTGGAGGACGGGGAGTCGCCGCGGAGCGCGGCGGTGCGGGAGGTCGCCGAGGAGCTGGGCCTCGCCGTCCCGGCGGTGCGGCTGCGGCTGCTGCTCACCGACTGGGAGCCGCACCGGGGCCCGCGCTCCGGCGGCCTGCGGCTGGTCTTCGACGGCGGGACGCTCAGCGCCGAGCAGCGCGCGCAGCTCACCCTCCCAGAGGACGAGCTGCGCGGCTGGCGGTTCATGGCCCGAGAGGAGTGGACGGCGCTGCTCCCGGCCAACAAGCGCGACCGCCTGGACGCGGCCCTGCGCTGTCGCCGGGAGAGCGTTGTGGGCTACTTGGAGGAGGGAGAGCCGACCCCGGCGGGCTGACTCGGCAGGTGGGGGGCAGTCGCCACGCCGACGTCGAGGATGTCGACGCAGGATGGAACGTGCTTCACCGTCTGCAGCCTGATGGCCGCAGCGACGCCGCTCCCGTTCGGCGGGGTCGCCTGGAGGGTGTAGACGGAGATCAGCAGGGTCTGGCCCTTGGGGATGGCACTCGGACGGATGACCGTGAACCCGCCCGCATTGCGGTCGTGGACGATCACCGATTCCAGGGCCGGAGTGCTCCCCGCGTCTTTGACCTTGCAGCTTGTGGTGGCCTGCAGTGCCACCGCCCGGATGTGCAGCCTGCGCAGTTCCGTCTGCAGCCCGGAGATGCCGCTGGGGGTGAACAGCCGGATGGCGACCGTCCCGTCGGCGCGCTGGGCGACCGCGAAGGCGGGGTCCGCGCCGCCTCCGGTGGTCAGCGGGACGGCCACCGCCACGGCGACCGCGGCTGCCGCTGTGCCGGCGGCGAGCAGCAGTCGGCGGGGCGGGCGGGCCCGGCGGGCGGGCGGCTCCGGGGTCGGCAGCAGGGCGGCTCGCTCGCGCAGTTCGGCGTCCAGGCTCTGCTGAAAGTGCGTCAGGGTGTTCACGGGGCGGCCTCCAGGACATGGTGGTCGGGGGAGAGCATGGGGAGGGTCGCGGCCTCGTGCCGGAGCAGCCGTCGGGCGCGGTGCAGGCGGACTCGGACGGCGGTGGGGCTGATGCCCAGGGCCTGCGCGGCCTCGCCCGGGGTGAGGCCGTCGACGGCGACCAGGTCGAGGACGGCGCGCAGCGGTTCGGACAGCGCGGCATGGGCGGCGAGCAGGTGCCGGGCCGCCCGGGAGGCGTCGATCCGCTCCTCCAGCGCGGCGATGTCCTGGTCGTCCAGCAGCCGTCGGCCGTTGATCCTGGCCACCGCCCGCGACTCACGGGCGCTGCCGCGGAAGTGCGCGGCGAGCACATTGCGGGCTATGCCGTAGAGCCAGGCGACCGGCGCGCCGCGCCGCGGGTCGTAGCCGGCGGCGTGTTCGAGCGCGGTGACGAAGATGTCGGCGGTGAGGTCGGCCGCCAGGTGCGGATCGTCGGTGCGCCTGGTGACGAAGCCCAGCACGGTGTCGAAGTGGGCGGCGTAGAAGGCGGAGAAACCGGCGGGGTCGCGCACAGGTGGTGCCTGGGACGGATCCGGGGGCACAAGCAACTCCTCGGAGCGGTAGGGGCTGACGGAGTGTCTACACCCCTACTTGGCTCCCCGGCCCGACCGCGTTACTTCCGCTCCGCCTGTCCGGCGATCCGGCGCAGCACCTGGCCGAGGCGGCGGGCGTAGAGGTGCTGGAAGAGCGGTACCAGGGGGCCGGCCGCGCGGGTGTACCAGGCGGCCGGGCGGCTGAAGGCGGTGACGGTGAACCAGACCGCGCCGTCGTCGGCGAGTTCGACCAGGAAGGACTCCTCGCCGCGCTCGGGGTGGCCGTCCAGGGTGCCGTAGCCGAAGCCGATCCGGGTGGGTTCCTCCAGCGTCCACACCACCTCGCAGGGGGCGGCGAGCCCCACCCGGCCGACGCCGAGCAGCACCCTGACCCGGACGCCGGGCGCGGCCCGGTCTGCCGTGGCACTACTGCGACTGTTCAGGACGGCAACGCCGGCGGCGCGGTGCAGCCGCCAGCTCAGCACGGCCTCGCCGGCGGCGGCGAAGGCCTCGGGTCCGGCGCCCAGCGGGGAACGGTGCCCCAGCAGGGAGTAGCCGTCGGGCAGGGGCGGGCCCTCCAGGGTCGCTCCGACCTCGGGATAGGTGAAGTCGCTCATCGGGCCTGGGCCTCCGCTTCAGTCCTCGCAGGCGGGCAGCAGCAGCCGCAGCAGCCGGTCGAGCTCTGCGGCGTCGGCCGGTTCCAGCGTAGCCAGTGCCGCCGTCTGGATCGCCAGTCCTGTACCCACTGCCTCGTCGATCAGGCGCAGTCCGGGGATGGTCAGGGAGATGCGGAGCCCTCGGCGGTCGGTGGGATCCGGGTTGCGGCGGACCAGGCCGGCCTTCTCCAGCTTGTCCAGCCGCCCGGTCATACCGCCGGTGGTGAGCATCAGCGTGGCGGTGAGTTCGCGCGGGGAGAGGGTGTACGGTTCGCCGGCCCGGCGCAGGGTCGCCAGCACGTCGAACTCGCCCCGGCTGATGCCGTACCGGGCGAAGGCGGCCTCCATCCGTCGGCCCATGCCGCCGGAGATCCGGTTGATCCGGCCGAAGACCGCCATCGGGCCGGTCCGCAGGTCGGGGCGTTCGACGGCCCATTGGTCGATGATCGCGTCCACCCGGTCGCGGTCGGATGCCTCGCTGTCCATGTGCCGATTGTGCCAGAGGATCGCTTGGTCGGAAGTGACTTGCCCCTAAGTAGCTTAGTGCTAAGCTAATGAGTGTCGAGCTAATCAGGAGTCGCCGCCATGCCTCGCACCTCCGTCGCCACCACCCTCGCCGTCACCGCTCTGGCCCCGCTGGCCTGGGGATCCACCTACGCCGTGACCACCCAGCTGCTCCCGCCGGACCGCCCGCTGCTGGCCGCCACCCTGCGCGCGCTCCCGGCCGGACTGCTGCTCCTGCTGGCCACCCGCAGGCTTCCGCACGGCTCCTGGTGGTGGCGCGCCGCCGTCCTCGGCACGCTGAACATCGGGGTTTTCTTCGCCCTGCTCTTCCTGGCCGCCTACCGGCTGCCCGGCGGCATCGCCGCCGTCCTCGGCGCGGTGCAGCCGCTGCTCACCGTCGCGCTGGCGATCCCGCTGCTCGGGCAGCTGCCCAGCGGCCGGGCCCTGCTGGGCGGGGTCACCGGTCTGTTCGGGGTGGCCCTGGTGGTGCTCCAGGCCACCGCCAGGCTGGACGCGGTCGGCGTGCTGGCCGGTCTCGGCGGCGCGGCCTGCATGGCCACCGGCACCGTCCTCGCCAAGCGCTGGGGCCGGCCTGAGAGCGTCGGCGCGCTCGCTTTCACCGGCTGGCAGCTCACCGCCGGCGGACTGCTGCTGCTCCCGGTCGCGCTCGTCGTCGAGGGCGCGCTCCCCGCACTGGGCGGCACCGCACTGCTCGGCTACACGTACCTGGCCACCGCCAACACAGCGCTCGCGTACTGGCTCTGGTTCCGCGGCATCGCCAGGCTGGAGGCTCCTTCGGTCGCCTTCCTCGGCCTGCTCAGCCCGCTCTCCGCGGCGGTCATCGGCTGGGCGCTGCTGGACCAGCGGCTGACCCCGGTCCAGCTCGGCGGCATGGCCCTGGCCCTGACCGGGACACTGCTGGGAGCGCTGGCCGCTCCCCGGGCCATTGTGACGAAAGGGGCCGGGCCCGGCAGGATGTCCCCGTGCCCTTCACCTTCAGCCATCCCGCAGCCGTCCTGCCCCTCATCGGCCAAGGCCGCGGTCGCGGGCCGCTGATCGCCTCGGCCCTGGTCGCCGGATCGCTGGCGCCGGACGTCCCCTTCTTCCTGGAGACGGTGCTGCCCGGCAGCTACGGCCTCGGCGACGTCGCCCACCGCGCGTGGGCCGTGCCCACCCTGAACGTCGCCATCGCCGCCGGGCTGGTCGCCGGCTGGCACGGGCTGCTGCGCGAACCGATGGTCGCGCTGCTGCCCGACCCCTGGGCCGACCGCGCCGATTCGCTCACCGCCCCCCGGCGCAAGCGCGGACCCGGCTCCACCGACGCAGCGGACGCCGCCTGGTTCGCCGCGTCGGCGGCCCTGGGCGCGTTCAGCCATGTCGGCTGGGACGCCTTCACCCACCACGGCCGGGCCGGGGTGCGGATGGTCCCGGCGCTGCGCCGGGAGATCGGCGGCATGCCGGTCTACCACGCGCTCCAGTGGGGGACCTCCGCCGCCGGGCTGGGCCTGATCGCCGCGTCCGGGGCCGCCGCGCTGCGGCGGCAGCAGATGCCGCAGCCGCGCCGGATCGCCCTGCGACCCGGCGTCAGAAGGTGCGCGGCTGCCGCCGTCGCGGCGACCGCGGTCCTCGGCGCGGTGCACCGGACCGCCCGGGAGCGGCCGAAGACCGGAGGCCGGCTCTCCCCGGCCCACCTGGTCGCCGCCGCCTCCTTCGGCGGGGGCGCCGGAGCGGCCGTCGGAGCCGCCGCAGTGGCACTGGCCGTCCGGCTGACGACCCGTCCGGAGCAGGCACGGCTGGCTGGTGCGGGCCACCGCGACGATGCCCTCTAATATGAGGAAGTGTGACGCAGACGCAGCGCCCCAGCGGCGACCAGGCCCCCAGCAGCGACACGTCGGCCACCGGCGTACCGAGCAGCGCTGAGCCGACCGAACAGGACGCCGGCGAGCTCGGCGGGGTGTGGGACGTCGTGGTCGTCGGCGCGGGTCCGGCCGGCGCCTCCGCCGCCTACGAGGCCGCCTCGTCCACCGACGGGAACGGCCGTTCGCCGCGGGTGCTGCTGCTCGACAAGGCGGCTCCGCCCCGCTACAAGACCTGCGGCGGCGGCATCATCGGCCCCTCCCGCGACGCGCTGCCGCCCGGCTTCGTGCTGCCGCTCAAGGACCGCGTCCACGCCATCACCTTTGCCCTGGACGGCCGCTACCAGCGCACCCGCCGCTCCAAGAAGATGCTGTTCGGGCTGGTCAACCGGGACGAGTTCGACCAGCGGCTGGTGCAGTGCGCGGAGAAGGCCGGCGCGGTGCTCGCCACCGGAGTGACCGTCACCGGGGTGCGGCAGAACGACGACCAGAGCGCGGTGCTCACCCTCCAGGACGGCCGCGCGGTGCGGGCCCTGGCCGTAGTCGGCGCCGACGGCAGCGCCGGACGGATCGGCGCCCATGTCGGCGTCAGCTTCGACCAGGTCGACCTGGGCCTGGAGGCCGAGATCCCGGTCCCGCCCGAGGTGGCCGCCGCCTGGCGCGGCCGGGTGCTGCTCGACTGGGGCGGCGCCGTCCCCGGCTCGTACGGCTGGGTCTTCCCCAAGGGCGACAGCCTCACCGTCGGCGTCATCGCCGCCCGGGGGCAGGGCGCGGAGACCCGCGCCTACCTCAAGGAGTTCATCGCCCGGCTGGGCCTGTCCGGCTTCACCCCGTCCATCGAGTCGGGCCACCTCACCCGCTGCCGTTCCGAGGGCTCACCGCTGGCCAAGGGCCGGGTCCTGGTCGCCGGCGACGCCGCCGGACTGCTGGAGCCGTGGACCCGCGAGGGCATCTCCTACGCGTTGCGCTCCGGACGGCTGGCCGGACAGTGGGCCGCGAAGCTCGCCGCGGCCCCGGACGCCGTGGACGTACGCCGTCAGGCGCTCAACTACGCCTTCGCCATCAAGGCGGACCTGGGCGAGGAGATGCGCATCGGACGCAAGCTGATGACCGCGTTCGAGAGCCGCCCCCGGGCCTTCCACTTCGCCGCGCTGGGGCTGCGCCCGGCCTGGCGGGCCTTCGCCCGGGTCACCCAGGGCCACACCACCTTCGCCGGCCTGGCCCGCTCGCACGGCCTGGGCCGCCCGACGATCGACCTGCTCACCCGCTCCTGAGGTCAGCAGGGTGCGGCGTACTTCCCGGGGAGTAGCGCGGCTGTCCGCCCGGGGGTGACGCCGCCGGGCCCGGTGATGACCTACGGTGACGGCATGGACCGTCCCCGAGCCCGTGGAGAGAGCAGCCGGTGGGGCGCCGGAGGGCGCCGCCGGCCCTCCCGCGCCGTGCTGTTCAGCAGCATCGGGCTGGCCCTGATCCAGGTGGCCGGCACCCGTGCGACCCAGGACGGTCAGCCGGAGGCGCACCAGCTGGACCACCTCGGCTATGCGCTGCTGGTGCTCGGTCCGCTGATCCTGCTGCTGCGCAACCGCCTGCCGGTCGTCGCCTGTGCCGGCACCGCCGCCGTCGCGGTGGTCTATCTGCTGATCGGCTACCCGTACGGGCCGATCTTCCTCAGCGTCGTGGTCGGCTTCGTCAACGCGATCCTCGCCGGGCACCGCAGGGCCGCCTGGATCTCCATCGCCGGTCTCTACCTCGCCCATCTGACGCTGTCACTGGCGACCGGGAAGCTGCGGTGGGACCACGGCGGCAACTGGGCCCGGGAACTGGGCACGATCGCCTGGCTGCTGCTGGTGGTGCTGGCCGCCGAGGTGATCCGGAGCCGAGTCGAACAGCGCGAGCAGCGGCGCCAGGTCCGGGCCGAACGCGAGCAGCGGATCGCGGACGAGCAGCGCCTCGCCATCGCCCGCGAGCTGCACGACGTACTGGCGCACAGCATCTCGCTGATCAACATCCAGGCCGGGGTGGCGCTGGAACTGCTGGACGGCGACCCCGAGCAGGCCAGGACCGCGCTCACCACGATCAAGCAGACCAGCAAGGAGGCGCTGGGCGAGGTCCGCCAGGTCCTCGGCACCCTGCGCACCCCGGGCCGGGCCGATGCGGCGCCGCGCACCCCGGCGCCCGGCCTGAACCGGCTCGACGAGCTGGTCGCGCAGGCCCGTACCGCAGGACTGGACGTCACCCTGCGCACCACCGGCACCCCCAGGACCTTGCCGCAGGGCGTCGAGCTCGCCGCCTTCCGCATCGTCCAGGAGGCGCTGACCAATGTCATCCGCCATTCCTCGGCCCGCACCGCGCAGGTCGAACTCGCCTTCGCCGACGAGGCGCTGACCCTCGACATCGAGGACCCCGGACCGCTCTCCACCACCGGCGGCCCCCGGGCCGGAGGGTCCGGCAGCGGGCTCACCGGGATGCGGGAGCGGGTCGCCGCGCTGGGCGGCAGTGTCAGCGCCGCGGCGGCGGGAACAGGCTTTCGCGTCCATGCCGAGCTGCCGTTGGAGATGCCATGATCCGTGTTCTGCTCGCCGACGACCAGGTGCTGGTCCGGGCAGGCTTCCGCTCGCTGCTGGACGCCCAGCCCGACATCGAGGTGGTGGCCGAGGCCGACGACGGCCTTGCCGCGACCCGGCTGACCCGTGAACTACTGCCCGACGTGGTGCTGATGGACATTCGGATGCCCGGGCAGGACGGGCTGGCCGCGACCCGGATCATCTCCGGCGATCCGGCGCTGGCCCAGGTCAAGGTGGTCGTGCTGACCACCTTCGAGCTGGACGAGTACGTGTTCGAGGCGCTGCGGTCCGGCGCGGCCGGGTTCCTGGTCAAGGACACGGAGCCGGCCGAGCTGGTCCGCGCGGTGCGGGCGGTCCACGGCGGCGACGGGCTGCTGTCACCGGGGGTGACCCGGCGGCTGATCTCGGAGTTCGCCGCACGCTCCAAGGAGCCCGACGCGTCCGCGCCGCTCGATCGGCTGACGGAACGTGAGCGCGAGGTCGTCGCGCTGGTCGGGCTGGGCCTGTCCAACGACGAGATCGCCGGGCGGTTGGTGGTCAGTCCGTTGACTGCTAAGACGCATGTCAGCCGGGCGATGGTGAAACTGGGGGCTCGGGACCGGGCTCAGTTGGTCGTGCTGGCCTATGAGTCGGGGTTGGTTCGTCCGGGGTGGCTGGGGTGACGGGACCATGGTGCGGACCGTAGCTGGTTGTTCGCGCAGTTCCCCGCGCCCCTAGCAAGTGCAACTGAGCCAGTTGCAGACCCCTAGGGGCGCGGGGAACTGCGCGACAAGCCATGCAGCGCCCGCACCCAAAAACCGAACCTACCCCCGCCCATACCGATGCTCAGCCCGCCAGAAGAACACCAACCCCGTCCCCAGCGACAGCACCGCCCAGAACAACCCGGCAGACCACGCGTGCGGCGTCGTCTGTCCGTAGCCGTCCAGCAGTGCGTGCCGGGACAGCTCGATGTAGATCGCGCCGGGGTTGAGCTCCAGCATCAGCCGGACCCAGTCCGGCGCGTGTGCTGTCAGTTTGTTGAGGCTGTACATCACGCCGCAGGTGTACATCCAGACCCGGAGCACCCAGGGGACCAGCTCGCGCAGATCCCGCAGCACCGCGCCGATCCTGGCCATGACCAGTGCCGCTCCGATGTTGAACAGGGTCTGCAGGAACAGGGCCGGCAGGATCTGCAGCCATCGGAACGAGGGGATCTGACCCACGGCCACCAGGATCCAGACCACGATCCCCAGCGAGAAGCCCAGGATGATGAGCTGCTGCACCACCGTGGCCAGCGGCAGCAGCGCCCGGGGGAAGGACAGCGCCCGGATCAGCGTCAGCCGGTCGGCCACCGACTTGGTCCCGACCGCGAAGGCCTCGCGGCTGTAGCTGAAGACGAACACGCCGATGGAGAGGAAGCCGATGTAGCTCTCGCCCGACCCGGCCTTGCGGTCCATCATCCAGCCGAACACCAAGTAGTAGACCCCGATGTGCAGCAGCGGTGTCAGCACGTTCCACAGCGGCCCCAGCCGCGCCGAGGAGTAGACGCTGGCCACCCGCGCCCGGGCGTAGGCGAAGGTGAAACTGCGGTAGGCCACCAGCGAGGCCACGTACTCCCAGAACGGCGGTCGCTGGCCGGGAACGGTCAGCCCGTACCGGGCGGCGAGCTCGGCGGAGGTCGGCTCGGCGAGCCGCTCGGGGCGGGCCGGGCCCGCGTCGAGAGTCTGGCTGCTCATGTCAGTGCGGCCTCCTGACCGCTGCGGTGGGGCTGACTGCCGGTGCCCCGGCGCCGCCGGTGACGCGCCGGAGGAAGACCGAGGCGTGCGCGGGGGCGTCCGGGCGCAGCCAGTCGCGGATGGACTCGCAGGCGGTGACCTCGACCGGGTGGCCCCGCAGGATCCGGGGGAGGGTGTGCAGGACCGTGGACGGGAAGCTCAGCACCGTGCCGCCGATCGGCTCGGTCAGCACGGCGAGCTCCAGCGGGAGCCGCGGCTGGACGACCTCGACCTGCGCCGCCAGCTCCAGTTGCCGCAGTTTCTCCGGCGCCTCCCGGCGGTGCGCCAGATAGCGGGAGACGCCGCGGCGGCGGGCCAGTTCGGCCACTCCCTGGACATAGCGCTCGACGGTGACCAGGCCGGTCTCCACCAGCGAGCAGCCGGCCAGGTCCACCAGGGGGACCACGGTGGGGGGTCCGAACCGGTCGCGCGCCCAGCTGTACTGGTTGGTGCCGGCGACGGTGCCCGGGGGGAGCGCCAGCGGACCGCCCATCGCGGTGAAGAGTTCCAGCCGGTGCCCCCGGCGCGGAGTGAGCCGGCGGGTGGTCCGCCCGGCGGCCCCGGAGGCGCGCCCGGTCCCGCTGCGGTGCCAGCGGACCAGCGGGCGTCCGGCCAGGAGCAGTTCGGACAGCTCCAGCGTCGCCGTCCCGTCGTCGACCAGGACCAGCTCCCCGGCCGGGGACAGCGGCAGCAGCAGCTGGACCAGCCGGGAGAAGGGGTCGCCGAGGATCAGCCGGCGGGCCCCGGCCAGCCGCGGCGCCAGCAGGGCGCAGCAGCCGGCCAGGGCGGCGGCACGGCCGCGTACCTCGTACGCGCTCACCCGCAGCCCGGCGGAGCGGGCCAGCGCCGACACGGCGGCGAGTTGACGCCGGGTCGGCTCGTCCTGGGGCAGCAGGACGGCGACGGACACCGGCCCCTCGTCCGCCCCGCGGCGGTCGCCGAGAGCCCACTCCAGCACGTTCAGCAGCTGGGCCGGGCTCTCCACCAGCGCGAGCGCGGGTGAGGTCACGAGGCGACTGCCGACTCGGTGCTCTGCGGGCCGGTGCTGCCCTCGCCGTTGCGCTGCTGGGGCAGGGCGCTGAGGTTGCCCGGCACCCGGCGCAGCTTGGCCATGGCGGCGCGCTCGGCGTCGTACACCCGCTTGACCCCGTCGCCCAGGGCCGCCTCGACCACCCGGATGTCGCGCACCAGGCGCTCCAGGCCGCCGGGCTCCACCGAGGCGCTCTGGTCGGAGCCCCACATGGCGCGGTCCAGGGTGATGTGCCGCTCCACGAAGACCGCGCCCAGCGCCACCGCGGCGAGGGTGGTCTGCAGGCCGATCTCGTGGCCGGAGTAGCCGATCGGCACATTGGGGTACTCGCGGCGCAGGGTCTCCAGCATCCGCAGGTTGAGCTGGTCGGTCGGGGCCGGGTAGGTGCTGGTGGTGTGGCACATCAGGATGCGCTCGCTGCCCAGGACCTCGACCGCGTGCCGGATCTGACGGGGCGTCGACATGCCGGTGGAGATGATGATCGTCCGGCCGGTCTCGCGGAGCCGGCGCAGCAGGTCGTCGTCGGTGAGGCTGGCCGAGGCGACCTTGAAGGCGGGCTGGTCGAACTGCTCCAGGAAGTCGACGCTGGGGACGTCCCACGGGGAGGCGAACCAGGCGATGCCGCGCTTCTTGCAGTGTGCGTCGATGGCGCGGTACTCGTCCTCGCCGAACTCCACCCGGTGGCGGTAGTCGATGTAGGTCATCCGGCCCCAGGGGGTGTCCCGCTCGATGTCCCACTGGTCGCGCGGGGTGCAGATCTCCGGGGTGCGCTTCTGGAACTTGACCGCGTCGCAGCCGGCGTCGGCGGCGGCGTCGATCAGCGCGAAGGCGTTGTCCAGCTCGCCGTTGTGGTTGATGCCGATCTCGCCGACCACGTAGACGGGCTGGCCGGGGCCGGCCAGCTTGTCGCCGAGGGGACGCAGCCGGGCGGTGTCCGCGAGCTTGGTCTCAGCAGGAGCAGGCTTGGCGTCGGTACGGTTGGTGATCATGGGTGGAGTAGTTCCTTTCCAAGGAGCCAGGAGGCTATTTCGCGCACGGCGCCATGGCCGCCGCGACGTTCCGTCACGGAGCGGGCGCGGTCGAGCACTTCCGGTTGTGCGTCGGCGACGGCGGTGGGCCAGCCGACAAGGCTGAAGCAGGACAGGTCGTTCACGTCGTTGCCCAGGTAGAGGACCCTTCTGAGGTCGATCGAATGGGTCTCGGCCCACAGGGCGAGGGCTTGGTCCTTCCGGGCGATGCCCTGCAGGACGGGGACATTGAGCTTGCGGGCCCGGGTCGACACCACCGGGTTGGCCTCGGTGGAGAGGATCAGCACGGTCAGCCCGGCGCGCACCAGCCGGGCCACGCCCAGGCCGTCGCCGCGGTGCACCGCCACGGTCTCCCGGCCGTCGGCGTCGATCCAGACCCGGTCGTCGGTCTGGGTGCCGTCGAAGTCCAGCACCACGGCGTCGATGTCCTCCCGGCCGGGCAGCCGCACCGGGGCGGTCAGGTCCTGCTCCTGGACGGTCGGGTCGGCGGCGGCCGGGTCGGTGAGCAGCAGCGGGGCCAGCGCCCGGGCCCGGGCCAGGTCGTCGGGTTCATCGATCTCCAGCACCCGGGCGGGATCGGTGCGCACCAGCGCGACGCTGCCGAAGAAGCGGTGCCCGGCGGCCCGGAAGCCGTCGGTGCGCATCGCATAGGCGGCTCCGGTCTCCAGCAGGTCCTCCGGGCGGTCCTGCCGTCGCGGCCGGTGGGCGTGGTCGTGGTTCACGCCGTGACTGGAGGGAGCCCCCACACTGTCGGTCCGCCACAGGAATCCGTGGAACGGCGCGGCCGTCAGGGCCGAGTCGGCCCCGTCGTCCAGCACGGCCGCGACCACGCCGTCGATCTCCTCCGGCGTCAGGAACGGGCTGGTGCACTGCACCAGCACCACCACCTCCGGGTCCGGGACCTCCGCTCGGGCCAGCTCGTCCAGGACGTGCAGCACCGCGCTCTCGCTGCTGGAGGTGTCGCCGGCGATGTCGGCCGGGCGCCGGACCACCTGGGCACCGGCGGCCCCGGCGGCGGTCATGATCCCGACGTCGTCGGTGGAGACCACGACCCGGGTGGTGCGGCGCGCCTGCACCGACGCCCGGACCGCGCGGGCCACCAGCGGCTCGCCGCCGACCGGCGCGAGGTTCTTCCCCGGGACGCCCTTGGAGCCCCCGCGGGCGGGGATCACCACCAGGACGTCGGGCTGCGTGTCGGGCTGATCAGGAGTCACAGCTGCCCCCAGCGGCGGATGACGGGCGCCACCCGCTGCGCGCCCAGCCGGTAGCAGCTGCGGGCGGAACGGCGGACGGTGCGGCGGACGATTCGGTTGAGCGCGCCGGCGCGCCGGTCCGGTGCGGGCACGTCGACCAGCGGTGCGCCCTTGGGATCCAGGCCGTAGCGCCGCAGCAGGGCCGGCTGGTAGCCGCTGGCGCGTGACTCGGAGTAGTAGGGGACGATCGAGGGCATCTCCGGGAGGCTGCGGAGTTCGCCGATCCGCTCCCGCAGGGCCCGGTAGGGCTCGTCGGACAGCACGCCGTGCCGCCGCAGCCACCGCTGGTCCGGGACCGGGACGGTCCCGGCGTCCAGCTCGTCCCAGGAGGCGAGGCAGCCGGAGCCGATGAAGTAGTGGTTGCCCAGCGGCTCGCGGACGCCGAAGTCGGTGAGCACCGCCGTGGGGATGGAGCGGTGCAGCGACTCCAGCGCGGCTGTGGAGCTCACCGTGACCAGCAGGTCGGTGCGGTCCAGCACATCGCTCATGTGCCCGTACACCGGGTCGAGGTTGAACGGCGCCGGGATGGTGAGTTCATGCAGCAGCCGTTGGTAAGGAAAGTCTTCGACATGGGTGGTCTGCTCGCCGGGTAGGCTGCGCAGTTTCACCAGGACGTCGCGGTCCGGGTAGCGCCGGGCGTGCTGGGCGGCGCGTTCCAGCAGCTGCCGACGGGCCGACCGGCTGCGCGGCGCCGAGGGCTGCGCGGCGAAGCACACCGTGAAACGGCGCTCCTCGGGGGCCGGCACGTACTGCGCACCGCCCAGGAACGGCAGGGCGGTCTCCACCACGCTGCCCGGATCGGCGCCGACGCCCGCCAGCACCTCGCGGAAGCGTTCGGCGTCCGCGGTGGTGTTGGCGAGCACGATGTCGGAGCCGGCCCTGAGCAGCAGTCCGTCGGTGAGCTTCTCGTAGACGACGCCGACGTAGCCGGTGATCACGACGGGCCGTCGGGGGAGTGCGGACCAGGCCCGCGCCGTCCCGTGCAGCAGCGCCTGCGCGCCCCCGCCGACCAGGGCGAGGATCAGGACGTCCGCCTCGCCGACCCGGGGGTCGGCGAGGAACTCGGCGATGGTCACCTCGCAGGACGAGTCGGGGACGACGCCGACCTCGGCGAGCTGCCGTTCGGTGGGCGTGGCACGGCCGTTCAGGAAGTAGGCGTCCAGGGTCGCCTCAGCGGCGATTCTGCGGGCCAGAGCGGCCCCCCACTTCCAACGGCTGTCCGAGTCGGCCAGTACGGCGACGCGCCGCGGCGGATTGATCATCGGCATGCCCATGAAGGTATGGATGCATTCTTTATAAATTGTTAAGAACGGCTGGCAGGGGCATTTCCAAGTCTGTGGATACGCCTAGATCTTGTTTGCGCAGCTGTACAGATCCGTTGAACTCCCTGTGGGCTTCCCGCCGTAGTCGGCGGCCGGGACCAGGGTGCAGTTCGTGTGCACCCAGGTGCTGACAGCGGCTCGCGGGGCGGTTTCGCGGGCACTGTGTTTCAGCAGCACGAAGCGGAGTTTTCCGGCGTCGACCAGCCTGGCCAGCTCGGTGGTGGTGGGTGTGGGGGCCAGGCCGGTGTACCCGCCGACGGCGAGCACGGGCGCGTCCTTGGCGAGGATGTAGGGCGTGGCCTGCTCCCAGCTCCACACGGCCATCAGGTACTCGGCGCCGTCGCGGTGCGCGGTCAGATAGGCGTACAGCTGCCGCTGTCGCTTCGTCAGGGTTCCGGAGACCCCGCTGCCGCTGGTGGAGCCCGGTTTGCCGGACTTCAGCGCGGGCTGCCCGACGGTGCCCAGCCAGGAGTGCCCGTAGCGGTGCGAGAGCACGGTCGCGGACCAGGCGGCCGGGGTGAACAGGTTGGCCGCGAGCGCCGCGACCAGGCCGAGGACGGCGAGTCGGCGGGTCGGACGGCACTGATCCCACAGGAGCAGCCCGGCCGACAGCAGGCCCAGGGCGAGCGCGGACGGCCAGGCCCAGGGGAGGAAGCGGGGGAATTCCCGGGAGATCGCGAAGGCCCAGGCGAGGCTGGCGGCCAGGGTCGCGGGCAGTGCGAGGGCGGCCCGTCCGCCGGCCCGGTAGCTGCGCCACAGCAGGGTGAACCCGGCACCGGCGAGTGCGGCGAGGGGGGCGGCGACCACCCCCATGTAGTAGGTGTGGCCGTCGACCGCGCCGGCGCTGAACACCAGCCCGAAGACGCCGGCCAGGCCGCCCCAGAGAAGGTAGCCGGATCGCTGCCGGTCGGTGCGTGGTCGGCTCCGCCGCCGCCGGAGTCCGAGGGCGACGCCTGCCAGGGCCGACGGGTAGAGCCAACCGACCTGGGAGCCGAGGGGTTTGACGAACAGTTTGGTCCAGCCGTACTGGCCGCCGGTTCTGGGCTCGGGGGTCTTGGTGCTGTCGGGGGTGCCGGTACTGGTCCCGCTCACGGCGGCGACGCTCCCGGTGCTGGCGGCGCTCAGGCCGAGGCCGCTGAACCGGCTGAGGAAGTTGTAGCCCACGACCATGCTGAACACCGAGTTGTCGGTGGTCCCGTCCACATAGGGACGGTCGGAGGCCGGGGTGAGACTCACGGCGGTCATCCAGGACAGCGACACGGTGAGTGCCAGCGCCCCGGCCGCCGCCGTGTGCAGCAGGCGCCGGCGCAGCGCGGTCGGCGCGCACACCAGGTAGACCAGGCCGAACACCGGCAGCGCCACCCAGGCCTCGATCATCTTCGCCTGGAAGGCGAGGCCGATCCAGGCCCCGGCGGCCAGCAGCGGCCGCAGCCGCGCCGAGGCCGCCGCCCGCTGCACGGCGTCGACGGCCAGCAGCAGGAGGAGGGTGAACAGCGCGTCCTCGGTCACGGTGCGGAACAGCCCGGCCACCGCCGGGGTCACCACGAAGGCGGCGGCCGCCGCCAGGGCGGCGTTCTCCCCGGCCCAGCGCCGTACCGCGCGGTGCAGAACCAGGACCGAGAGGACGCCCTCGACGGCCTGCGGGAGCAGCAGCGTCCAGGTGTGGAAGCCCAGCAGGCGGACGGTCAGGGCCTGCGGCCACAGATAGCCGGGCAGTTTGTCCAGCGTGACCGAACTGCTCGGGTCGAACGAGCCGTAGAAGAACGCCTTCCAGCTCATGGACATGCTGCGGACGGCATCGGCGTAGAACGCGTGGTACCGGGAGTCGCCGATGTCCCAGCCGTACAGGAGGGCCGCGAGCGCCGCGATCACCAGGAGGGCCGGGCGGCTGTAGCGCAGGCCCGCCTGGGGTCTTGAGGCGGCGGGCGCGGTGATGGTGCAGGTGGTGGTCACGGCTGGATGCTCTGACATTCAGCTGTGAGTTTCAGCTGAATTTTATTTCAATGCGATCTCACCCGAAAGTCAAAGGCTCGGAAATCATGGGAAATTCAAAGCTTCCCGCACTCATTTCATCGCCTATGGTTTCCCAGGACCGTAACACCGACGGCGAAAAGACTCCCATGCCGATGCCCATTCAACTGCCCGCGGACGACGAAGCGCAGCTGCAGGACCCCGACGACCCCCACGACGGAACGCACCCGCACGAGCAGGTGCGGCGGGGCCGCCACGGGAAGCGCGCCCGCCGCGCCCGCCGCTCGGTCCGGGTGCTGCGGTGGACCTCCGGCGTCCTGGGAGTCTCGCTGGTGGTCGGCGCCGGCGCGGGCTATGCCTACTACCAGCACCTGAACAAGAACATCCAGCACGGTGCGCTGAACACCAGCACGGTGACGGTGGCCAAGCCCAAGGCGAACGCCGCCGGGCAGAGCGCGATCAACATCCTGATCCTCGGCACCGACTCCCGCGCCACCGCGGCCGACTGCAAGCTCGGCGGCTCCTGCGGCGACTCCGGGTACGGCCACGCCGACGTCGAGATGCTGCTGCACGTCTCCGCCGACCGCAGCAACGCCACGGTGCTGAGCATCCCCCGGGACACCAAGGTCGACATTCCTGCCTGCAAGGACTCGACCGGGACCAAGTCCTACGCGGCGAGCTACGACATCATCACCGACAGCATGGAGCACGGCGGGGCCGGCTGCACTGTCGGCACCTGGGAGAAGCTGACCGGCATCAGCATCGACCACTACATCACCGTGGACTTCTCCGGCGTGGTGCAGATGGCCGACGCCGTGGGCGGGGTTCCGGTGTGCACCAAGGAGAACGTCCAGGACACCGCCGGATCGCACCTGAAGCTGAAGGCCGGCACCACCACGATCAAGGGGGTGCAGGCCCTGGAGTGGCTGCGCACCCGGCACGCCTTCGAGGACGGGACCGACATCGGCCGCACCCACGCCCAGCACCTGTACCTCAACTCGCTGATACGCAAGCTCAAGTCGGCCAACACCATAGCCAACCCGCTGAAGGTCGACGCGCTCGCCGAGGCCGCCACCAAGGCGCTCACGGTGAGCAACGAGATCGCCAGCATCACCAAACTCGCGTCGCTGGCGGTGGACATCAACAAGGTGCCGACCAAGAACATCACCATGACCACCATGCCGTTCTCCTACATCACCTCCGACCCGGCGCACGTCCAGCCGACCAGCGAGGCGTACAAGCTCTTCTCGATGATCCGCAACGACACCTCGCTGACCTCGACCGGCGTGTCGAAGACGGCGAGCGCGAGCGTCGCCGCCAGCGCCTCGGCCGCGGCGCAGGCTGCGGCGAGCGCCTCCGCGAGCGCGAGTGCCGCGGCGGCGGCCGTGGACAAGTCGAAGGTGAAGATCGCGGTGCGCAACGGCGGCACGGTCGTCGGCCGCGGCACCGCGATCACCAAGTACCTCAACGGCAAGGGCTTCACCGAGGCCGCCGTCGACACCACCAACGTCACGGCGACGGCGACCACGCTCACGTACCCCTCGGGGCAGAAGGTGAAGGCCCAGGCCGTCGCGTCGGCGCTGGGGCTCCAGGCCGCGGAGCTCAAGTCGTCCGGCAGTGCGACCTCGCTCACATTGGTCATCGGCACCGACTGGACCAGCGGGACGAATTACGCCAAGACCCTCCCGAAGGCGGGCACGGTCCCCAGCACCACGGTCTCGCAGAACGCGGCGGACAGCAGCCAGTGCATGACGGTCAACCCGGCGAAGAACAGCTACGGGAAGTACATCTACATCTGGTAGCGGCAGGTGGGCAGGCAGGGCAGTGCGCGCGGTAACGTCGCCGCAGCAGCGCCCTCCCGCCACCCTCGTCGAGGAGAAGCAAGCCGATGACCGCCAGCACCGAGCCGTTGGTCCACTACCGGGTGGACCGCGCCGTCGCGACCCTCACCCTGGACTCGCCGCACAACCGCAACGCCCTCTCCGCGGCCCTGGTCGCCGAACTCGAACAGGGCCTCGCCGACGCGGCCAAGGACCCGGCCGTGCGAGCCGTGGTCCTCACCCACACCGGCGGCACCTTCTGCGCCGGCGCCGACCTCTCCGAGGCCACCAGCGGCGACCCCACGGCCAATCCGCGCCGCCTGGTGGCCGCGATGCGTGCCATCGTCGAACTGCCCAAGCCCGTCCTGGCCCAGGTGGACGGCCACGTCCGGGCCGGCGGCCTGGGCCTGCTCGGCGCCTGCGACCTGGCCGTCGCCGGCCCCAAGGGCACCTTCGCCTTCACCGAGGTACGCCTCGGACTGGCCCCCGCCGCGATCTCACTCGCCCTGCTGCCCCGCCTGGACCCGCGCGGCGCGGCGCGCTGGTACCTCACGGGTTCGGTCTTCGACGCAGCCGAGGCCCAGCGCATCGGGCTGCTCACCGAGGCCGCCGACGACACCGCAGCGGCGCTGGAGCCGCTGCTGGACGCCCTCCGGCTGGCCTCCCCCCAGGGCCTCGCCGAGACCAAACGCCTCGTCACCGCCGACATCCTGCGCACCTTCGCCCGCGACGGCGAGTCCATGGTCGCCCAGTCCGCCCTCCTCTTCGGCTCCGACGAGGCCCGCGAGGGCATGCGCGCCTTCCTGGAACGCCGACCGCCGAACTGGGCGGAGTGAAGACCTGACGGAGCGTCATGCGGCCGGGTGCTGAAAGGATGCCGGGCATGACGACGCAGACGACCGTGCTTTCGACCCTGACCGTGCCCTGGATCACCCTGCCGCATCGGATGGATGTGGTGCGGGGGACCGCTCTGCCGGAGGGGTATCGGGCCAGCACGGCGTTCGTGCTGGCGTTGGACGCCGACGGGCGGACGCTGTTGACCTTGGTGGACCGGCCCGGGCGGGGGTGGGAGGTGCCGGGCGGGCATCTGGACCCGGGGGAGTCGGCCCTGGACGCTGCGGTCCGGGAGTTGGAGGAGGAGGCGGGGCTGGTGGTGAGTCCGGAGCAGGTGGAGTTCGTCGGGGGGCAGCAGATCACCATCCTGGTCACCCCACCCGCCCGGTACCCGTACCCGGCGCTGGGGTTCATGGCCTTCCATGTCGTCCGGCTGGACCACCGGGGCCTGCCGACCAGGCCCGACCCCGCGTCGGAGTGCGCCGCGGCGGAGTGGGTGGAGCGGGCGGAGGTCGCCGAGCGCTGCGCGGGGGCGGCCTGGCTGCCGCTGCACGAGTCGCTCTACTACTGACCTGACCGGGCGAACGAACTCACGGGTAACCCCGGGAGGATCACCTGAGGTCCTTCCGGTTACCGTGTCCGCATGCCGATGCCGATGCCGTCCTTCGCCGAGAAGACAGTCACCGCCGCGCGGGCCCGGGCCCGGCGGGCGGCGACGTCGCTGGTGCATCGGGGCTGGCAGTGGGTCCAGGAGGCGGGCTCGGTGAGCGCCGACCGCCCCGGGCGGCTGCGTTTCGGGGCGATCGGGGAGTGCACCCGGCTGACCTTCCCGCTGGGGTCGGTCTTCAACGAGCAGTGGATCCATCTGGGCACGCACTGCATCATCGGCGAGGGCGTCTCGATGTCGGCCGGCTTCCTCCCCGGTCTGGAGCTGGGCCCCGAGCCGATGGTGCGGATCGGCAACGGGTGCGTGATCGGCCGGGACAGCCATATCGTCGGCCATCACTCGATCACCTTCGGTGACGACGTCTGGACCGGGCCCGGTGTCTACGTCACCGACGAGAACCACTCCTACGACGACCCGGACCTGCCCATCGGCAAGCAGTGGCCCCGGAACGAGGCGGTGTCGATCGGCTCCGGCAGCTGGATCGGCACCGGTGCGGTGATCCTTCCGGGGGCCAGGATCGGCCGCAATGTCGTCGTCGCGGCCAACGCCGTGGTGCGGGGGGAGGTGCCGGACCACAGCGTGGTCGCCGGCGCGCCCGCACGGGTCGTCCGTCGCTTCACGCCGGGGGAGGGGTGGCAGCCGCCGATTCGCACGGTGGCGCCGAAACCGATCCCGGAGGGGATCACCCATGAGCAGCTGGTCGCGCTGATCGGTTGGGACCTGCGACTGCCCAAGGAGCCGGACGCGGATCCGGTGGCGTAAAGGTGCGGGCGGTGCATGGTTGTTCGCGCAGTTCCCCGCGCCCCTGGGGGCTGCAACTGAACCACTGTGGGCAAGTTGCACCTGGATAGGGGCGCGGGGAACTGCGCGCCCAGCCATGCAGACGCCGCACCCGGGTGACTACCCTGCCGAAGCCCCCCGCACCACCATCGCCGCCACCCCGGCGAGTCCGGCCAGCACCGCCACCGACACCAGCGCCGTCGGCAGACCCACGCCCTGGGCCAGGAAGCCGATGATCGGCGGCCCCAGCACCATCCCGCCGTAGCCGAGCATCGACGCCGTGGCCACGCCCTTCGGGCCGTTCAGGGCCCCCGCGCGGTCGATCGCGAGCGGGAAGATGTTGGCCAGGCCCAGGCCGACCAGCAGGAAGCCGGCGAGGGCCAGCGGCAGCCAGGGGCTGAGCGCGGCGACCAGCATCCCGCCGCAGGCCACTCCCGCGCCGGTGACCAGGACCCGGGTCGGGCCGAAGCGCTCGACCAGCCTGGTGCCGCTGAGCCGCCCGGTGGTCATCGCCAGCGAGTACGCGGCGAAGCCGCCGGCCGCGACCGAGGCGGTGGCGTGCAGGTCCGCGCTGAGATGCAGGGTGCCCCAGTCGGCGAGGGCGCCCTCACCGTAGGCATCGCAGAGGGCGACCACGCCGAGCAGCAGGACCAGCAGCATCGGGCCCCGGACCGCTGCGGTGGCGGACGACGACGGCGAGGCCGGGGCTGCGGTCGGCGGCTCCGGCGCGGTGACCCGGTGCCGGATCAGCGGGATGCCCGCCGCGACCGTGACGGCGAGGCCGAAGACGGCCATCAGGCCGAGGTGCCGGGCCGGTGACAGCTGGGTCGCCAGCAGCCCGCCCAGGCTCGCGCCGATCAGGCCGCCGAGGCTGTAGGCGGCGTGGAAGGCGGGCATGACGGGGCGTCGGGCCGCGGCGACAAGGTCGACGGCGGCGCTGTTGATGCCGACGTTCATCGCGCCGTAGCCCGCACCGAAGAGCAGCAGCACCCCGCCGAGCGACCACACCGAGTGGGTCTGCGGCGGCAGGGCGACGGAGGCGCAGAGCAGCACAGCGGAGGCGACGGTCACCGGGTGGTTGCCGTAGCGCAGGCAGAGCCGGCCGACCCCGGTCATCACCAGCACCGCGCCGGCCGAGACGCAGAGCAGGGCGAGCCCCAGCTCCCCCGGCGAGGCGTGCACGGCGGCCTTGATGGCGGGGATGCGGACGACCCAGCCCGCGAACAGGAAGCCGTCCAGGGCGAAGAAGGCGGTGAGGGCGACCCGGGCCGGCGGCCAGGCGCCCGCCGGTCGGGTGGTCCCGGACGTCTCGGCCGTCTCGGCCGTCTCGGCCGTCTCGGAGGGTCCGGACGTCTCAGGGGTGTCGGTGGTGCCGGATGTACTGGCAGGTGTTTTGTTTATTTGCGGCACAAAGTCAGAATAGAAGTGTGCAGCCAACTCACACAAGTCCCGAGCGGGGCCGCGCGGCCCTGGGTCCGGCGCTCGCCCTCGTCCACACCGGGGCGGCGCCCACCCGCTCCGTGCTGACCGGCGCGCTCGGTGTCACCCGGGCCACCGCCGGCGCGGTCACCGCCGAACTGCAGGCGCTGGGGTTGATCACGGTGGACGCCCGACCCGCCGGCGGCACCCGGGGCCGGCCCTCGCACCGGCTCGCCGTCGGCCCGTCGGGACCGGTGGTGCTTGCCGCGCAGATCCACGCCGACGGCTTCTCGGTGGCGCTCGCCACCCTCGGCGGGGTGCTGGACACGCCCGAGGACTTTCCGCTGCCGGAGCCGGCGACCCCGGAGCGGGTGCTGCGCGCCGTAGTCGCCGAGGCGGCCCGGCGGATCGCCGCCGACCCGCGCCGCTGCGTCGGCCTCGGGCTGGCCGTCCCGACTCCGGTCGCGCTGCCCGAGCGGGTCGCCGTCGCGGCGATGTACCTGGACTGGCCGTCCGGGACCCCGGTGGCCGACCTGCTCCAGCGGGAGACCGTCGCCGCAGGCCTGGAGCTGCCGGTGGACGTGGCCAACGACGCCAACCTCGCCGCCCTCGCCGAGCACCGGCACGGCGCCGGTCGCGGCTCCCGGCATCTGCTCTACGTCACCTCGGGCCACCGCGGCGTGGGCGGCGCCCTGGTGGTCGAGGGCCGGCTGCACACCGGCAGCGCCGGGCTGGCACTGGAAGTCGGACAGGTGCTGGTGGACCCGGGCGGACGCCGCTGCCCCTGCGGCAGCCGCGGCTGCCTGGACGTGGAGGCCGACCCCAGCGCCCTGCTCGCCGCGGCCGGGCGCGAGGCCGACCCGGGGCGTCCGCTGTTCGAGCAGACGGACGAGATCCTCGCCGAGGCCGCAGCCGGGGACCCGCGGGCCCAGACCGCGGTGGAGCATGTGACCGACCGGCTCGGACTGGGCATCGCCGGTGTGATCAACATCCTGAACCCGGACCGGGTGGTCCTCGGCGCCTTCCACAACGCGCTGCTGGCGGCCGTCCCCGAACGGCTGACCCGGGTGGTCGCCGAACGCTCCTACTGGGGGCGCTGCGGCCGCATCCCGATCAGGGCGGCCGCGCTGGAGCGCTCCGAACTGGCCGGCGCCGCCGAGCTGGCCTGGACCCCCCTGCTGGACGACCCGTTGGCGGTGCTGGGGGAGCAGGGCTGACCCGGTCCGCGTACTCTCGGGGGAGCAGGGCGAGTGCCCGCCCCGGCACGACGCCCCGGACCCCCCTCCGGCGGGATTCTCGGTAGTGGGTCGCCGCACCGCGGCGGCCGACGGATCGCAACCGAGGAGCCCGACATGAACACCACCCTGCTGGCGGACGGCTGGAACGGCGGCCCCGGGCCGTGGATCCTGCTGGTGCCGCTGTTCTGGATCAGCGCCGTCGTCTTCGTCCGCAGGGTCGTCCTCGGCGGCCGCCGGTTCCGCGGGCCGCGCGCCGAGTTCGGCGCCGCCTTCGGGCCGCGGCAGGCCCCGGCGCCCTCGCCGGTCGACACCCTCAACCGCCGCTACGCGGAGGGCCAGATCGACGAGTTCGAGTACCGGGAGCGCTACGACCTGCTCACGGTTGGCCTGCCCGAGCCGTCCCTCCAGAAGGCGGCCCCGAAGGACGCGGGGCCTGCGGCTCCGTGAGGGGGCGTCAGGCCCGCAACCGGACCGGTTCCCGGCCCCGCTGCTTCCCGCTCTCGGATGCCGGCTTGCATGTCGCCGGCGAGCGGGACGGCGGGGTCGGGCCGGTCCAGGCCACCCGCAGCGGCGCGAGCCGCAGCGGTGCGGGCGGCGGCACCTCGGCGAGCTGCACCTCGGCGAGGTGCGGAACGGTCTTCAGGGCGAACCAGACGACCTTGCCGCCCTCCTCGACCTGCGCGCCCCAGTCCGCGCTGAGCGCGGCGACCAGGGCCAGCCCCCGGCCGTTGATCTCCTCCTCGTCGGGGGTCAGCACCCGGGGCAGCGCCGTACTGGTGTCGTGGACCTCGCAGCGCAGCAGACCGTCCGCGCCGGCGGTCAGCCGCAGCAGGCACTCCGCGCCGGGGCCGACATGCCGGTGGACGTTCGCGAGCAGTTCGGTGACACCCAGCAGGCAGAGGTCGACGGCTTCCGCCATCTTCCAGTGGCGCAGATGCGCCATGACGATCCTGCGGACAACCGCGAGGCGCTGGGGTTCCGCTGTGAGCCTCAGTTCGTACTGCTTGTCAGACTCCATCACGCGTCGATTCCTCCTGCTTCGCTGGAGACCGACTCCACGCCCGATGAGACAACCGCGCAGAGTCACCACGTGGCTACATTCCGAGACATGTCCAGAATCACCCCGTTCGATGGCATTCGCAACGCGCGGGCGACCTCGGGCTCCATGCTGCACGCTTGTGGGTCGCAGCGTAACCGGCTGGGCACGGTGAGTTGCGGAACATGCGCCGCCGTATGGCATATTCCAAGAAAAATCGGGAATGGCCCCACGGCTACGATGCGCGGGAGCGCCCGGTGCGCGGGGAATTCCGGAAAAAGAAAGCAGCACCAATGAAGACCGTGGATGTGGACCGCAGCGACGCCGAATACCGGGCCTGGCTCAAGGAGGCCGTGCGCAAGGTCCAGGCGGACGCCAACCGATCGGCCGACACCCATCTGCTCCGGTTCCCGCTCCCGGAGGCGTGGGGCATCGACCTCTACCTCAAGGACGAGTCGACCCATCCCACCGGCAGTCTCAAGCACCGGCTGGCCCGCTCGCTGTTCCTCTACGCGCTCTGCAACGGCTGGATCCGGCCAGGACGGCCGGTGGTGGAGGCGTCCAGCGGCTCCACGGCGGTCTCCGAGGCGTACTTCGCCCAGCTGATCGGCGTGCCGTTCGTCGCGGTGATGCCGCGCACCACCAGCTGCGAGAAGATCAGCCTGATCGAGGCCCAGGGCGGCAGCTGCCACCTGGTGGACGACACCCGCACGCTGTACGAGGTGTCCGCGCGGCTGGCCGCGGAGTCCGGCGGCCACTACATGGACCAGTTCACCTATGCCGAGCGGGCGACGGACTGGCGCGGCAACAACAACATCGCCGAGTCGATCTACGCCCAGCTGCGCCTGGAGCGCTATCCCGTCCCGGCCTGGATCGTGGCGACGGCCGGCACCGGCGGCACCTCGGCCACCCTGGCCCGCTATGTGCACTACATCCAGGCCGACACCCGGATCTGCGTCGCGGATCCGGAGAACTCCTGTTTCTTCGACGGCTGGGTGACCGGTGACACCTCGGTGACCTGCGAGAAGGGCTCCAGGATCGAGGGCATCGGGCGGCCCAGGATGGAGCCCAGTTTCGTCCCCGGGGCGATCGACCGGATGATGAAGGTGCCCGACGCCGCCTCGATCGCCTCGGTCCGGGCGCTGGACGCGGTGATCGGCCGCAAGCCGGGCGGGTCCACCGGGACGGGGCTGTGGAGTGCTTTCAAGATCATTTCCGAGATGCTCGCCGCTGGGGAGCACGGCAGCGTGGTCGGTCTGATCTGCGACCCCGGCGACCGCTACCTGGACAAGTACTACTCGGACGACTGGCTGGCCGACCAGGGCATCGACATCCGCCCGTACCAGGCGGCGCTCGACGCGTTCCTGGAGACGGGCGTGTGGGAGGACTGAGACCGGGCCCGGGTCAGCGCTCCTTGGTGCCGCAGTGGGCGTCCAGTCGGGCGGCGGCGCGGCGGATGGAGCGGGCCACCCCGGGGCGGGCCAGCAGCAGGACGGCGCGGGCGGCCGGGGCGGCGTCGACGGCGATGGTGAAGCGCAGCTCGGTGCCGCCGTCGGCCGAGGGGGCCAGCAGCCACTCCTCGGCCCAGGCCCGGAAGCCGGGGACGTTGGTCTCCTCGACCCGGTAGACGAAACGGAAGGGCCCGCCGGGCGGGGGCTCCTCCCAGGCGATCACGTTCTCGACGAAGTGCGCACCGCCGCGCAGCGTCACCGCGCGTCCCGCGCCGACGCCGTACGGGGGCGGCCCGGTGTACGCGGCCGAGCGGATCTCCCGGTACCACAGCGGCCAGGTCGAGGCGTCGTCGGTCAGCTGCGCGAACACCGCCCCGGGCTCGGCCCGCAGCCGCGCGGTGGACACCAGCCGGGTCGGCGCCTCCGCCGGGAACTCCGCCGTCACCGGACGCAGCCGCTTCGCCACGGTTTCCTCCATCGCTCAGGATGCAAGGGGAGCAGTCTAGTTGACGCGCCGTCAAAAAGGTTGCTCGGGCTGGTGGTCCGCCGCGAGGTCGCCGCCCGCGATGATCACCTCGCGGACCTGCTCGGACACCGCCGAGCGGATCTCCAGCGGCAGCCCGACATCGGTGACCAGGGTGTCCACCTCGGCCAGCGAGGCGAAGGTGGACAGGCCCACGGTGCCCCACTTGGTGTGGTCGGCGACCGCCACCACCCGCCGCGCCGAGGCGACGAAGCTGCGGTTGGTCTCGGCCTCGGCCAGGTTGGGCGTGGACAGGCCGGCCTCCAGCGAGATGCCGTGACTGCCCAGGAACAGCAGGTCGAAGTGGAGCGAGCGGATCGCCCGGTCGGCGATCGGCCCCACCAGCGAGTCGGAGGGGGTGCGCACCCCGCCGGTCAGCACCACCGTCGCCGCCGTGGCCGGCGCCGCGCCGTGCCGCAGGGCGTTCTCGAACACATCGGCGACCCGGACCGAGTTGGTCACCACGGTCAGCCCCTCGACCTGCAGCAGGTGGTGCGCCAGCGCGTAGGTCGTGGTCCCGCCCGACAGGGCGATGGCACTGCCCGGGACCACCAGCCGGGCGGCCTCCCGGGCGATGTCCTCCTTGGCGGTGAGCTCCAGCGCCGACTTGGCCTCGAAGCCCGGCTCATGGGTGCTGGCCTCCAGCACCGGCACCGCGCCGCCGTGCACCTTCTCCACCACACCCTGGCGGGCCAGCGCGTCCAGGTCCCGACGCACCGTCATGTCCGAGACGTTCAGCCGCCGGGTCAGCTCGTTGACCCGCACGCCGCCGCGCCGACGCACCTCGTCCAGGATGAGCGCGCGCCGCTGCTCCGCCAGGAGATTGCTGTTCTCGGCCACCCGTGCCCCTTCACCGCTCCACTGATTTTCCCGCTATCCTCGCACGCCGTCGGCGCCGCAGGCATACGCATCCGACCGCGCGGGCAGCACACTTGGCAGGATGCTGCTCATCAGCACAAACGTGACCACCCGGGGGCGACGATGACGGACCAGGCACAGCAGGAGCAGGCACTGCCGGCACAGCCGCGGCAGCCCGTCCCGGGGGAGCCGACGATCGCCCTGGAGCTGCTGGTCCACGGCGTCGGCGGGACCACTCCCGAGGCCATGCTGACCGATCCGCACCTGGTCCAGCTGACCGGCGACAGCGTGGCCGGAACCTACCGCCGCTGGACCGACCAGGACGCCGAGGCCGAGCCGGACCGCTACCGGGGCGGGGCCGTCGAGGAGGCGTACTCCTGGTCCGGCCTCACCTCGGGCAGCGGCATGCGCGCCCTGTGGCTGCTGCTGCTCCCGTTCATGTTCGCCAACCTGGCCCACTGGATGCGGCCGCCGGCCCGGCGCGACGCCCGCGCGCAGGGCCTCTACGACATGGCGGTCCGCCTCGCCGCGGTCAGCCTCACCGTGCTGCTCACCGCCGCCGCCTGCGAGACCGCGCTGGACCTGACGGCCTGGCAGTGCGCGGGCACCGCCGCCTGCGCGGCGCACCACAGCTGGCTGGGCTTCCTCTCCGCCGCCCACGGCGGCTGGTGGAGCCAGCCGGGACGGCGGCTCGCGCTGGCCACCGCCGCCCCCGCGGCCCTGGTCACGGTGCTGTGGTGGCTCTCGCACCTCACCTGGACCAGCTACGAGTCCCAGCGGCCGGCCGCGACCGGGAGCCGCACCGACCTCACGCCGATGGAGATGCCCGGCTTCTGGTACGGCATGCGGGTGGTCCGCCGGCTCCGGATGACCCATGTCGCCGCCGGCCTGCTGACCGCCGCGCTGGCCCTGCTACTGCCGGTGCTGGACCACGACCGCTCCACGGACGGACCCCTGGTCGTCCCCGGCTGGATCCTGCTGGCCGGGCTGGTGGTGCTGGCCGTCGGGGTGGTCGTCGCGCTGGTCAACACCAGCCGCCGGGAGACCGAGCAGGACGACCGGCCGGACACCCTGGCCATGCGCGCGCTGCACTGGTCCTCGCTGGCCCTGCTGGCGCTGACCGTGCTCTACGCCGCCTGGTCCCGCCACGGCTGGCACTCGGCCGGACGGCTGCCCGGCGCCGCGGGCCTCTTCGCGGTGCTCTGCCTGGTGCAGCTCGTCCTGGTGCTGGTGCTCGCCCTCGCGGTGCAGCTGCTGCGGGGCACGCAGGAGCGGCTCCCGAAGCAGCAGGCGACCATCACCGTTCCCGGCCCGAACAGCCCGGTGCCCGACGGCGACGTCCGCTTCGGCGGACCGGACGGGCCGGCGCTGGGCGGCTTCGCCGGACCGGCCACCGCGATGCTGGGCGCCGGGCTGGGCAATCTGCTCACCGCCGGTGTCACCGTCTGGGCGGCCCAGTGGCTGATGGGCAAGGGCACCCTCGGGGTCACCCTCCCCGGACCGCCGCTCTTGCTGGTCTGGCACAGCAGCGGCGTACCGCTGCTGGCCGTGCTGCTGCTGCCGCTCCTGCTGGCCCTGGCGGTCCGGATGATGCGTCAGAAGTCGGCGCTGAAGGCCGAGGTGAACGCCGCCTACGAGGTCGAGGGCGACGACGCGGCCACCCGGACCGCGCAGATCGCCGGAGTGCTCGCCAGGGCCCGGCTCACCGACGCGGGGCCGGTGCTGATCGGCACCCTGTCCGCGCTCGCCTTCGCCCTCGCCGCGGGCTCCCTCGCCGGGGCGCTGGCGACCGCGAAGACGCCCTCACTGGCCGCCCACGGCGACCCCACCCTGATCTCCTACGCCGCGACCACGCTGCAGTCCGTCGGCGGCTGGCTGGTCGGCGCGTTCATGCTGATGCTGGTGGCCGTCGGCCGCGCCGCCTACAAGCAGATCACCACCCGGCGCACGATCGGGGTGTTCTGGGACATCGGCACCTTTTGGCCGCGGGCCGCGCACCCGTTCGCGCCGCCCTGCTACGCCGAGCGCGCCGTCCCCGACCTCGACTGGCGGATCCGCACCTGGCTGGACGACGACACCACCCGCCGGCTGGTCCTCTCCGGTCACTCCCAGGGCACCGTGCTGGCCGCCGCCGCGGTCTGGCAGCTCGACCCGGAGACCCGCGCCCGGGTCGCCCTGCTCACCTACGGCTGCCCGCTGCGCCGCCTGTACAGCCGCTTCTTCCCCGGCTTCATGGGCCCCGAGGACCTGTCCCGGCTGCACGCGGACGCGCCCTACTGGCGCAACCTCTTCCGGGTCACCGACCCCATCGGCGGACCGGTCCGGGTGGCCGTCCCCGAGGGCGCGCACCCGGTGGACGCGCCCCCGTTCGTCGACCCGCTGGTCTTCGACCGGGACCAGCAGCACCCGCTGCCCGTCCCGATCAACGCCCACTCCAACTACCGCGCCGACCCCCGGTTCATCAAGGAGCGCGACGACCTGCTGACCCAGCTGTGACCGGCCCGGTGATCGGCAGGTCCTCCGGCAGCAGCAGCTGAAGCTGCTCCGTCGTCAGTTCCACGACCTGGGCCAGCCGCACCGCGTGCCGCTCGACCATGGTCTCGAACACCTGGCGGGCGGTGCGCCCGTTGCCGAAGGAGGGGCCCTTGGGGATGACCGCGTAGTGCTCCAGCAGCGCCTGCGCGGTCTCCTCGGCCAGCTCGTACTCGTGCTCGGTGGCCTGCCGCCGGGTGATCTCCAGCAGCTCCGCCGCCGAGTAGTCGGCGAAGGTGACGGTCCGTGAGAACCGGGACGCCACGCCGGGGTTGGAGGCCAGGAAGCGCTCCATCTCGGCCGTGTAGCCGGCCACGATCACCACCACCTCGTCGCGGTGGTCCTCCATCAGCTTGACCAGGGTGTCGATGGCCTCCCGGCCGAAGTCCCGGCCGCCGTCCTCGGGCGCCAGCGCGTACGCCTCGTCGATGAACAGCACCCCGCCCAGCGACCGCTGGAACACCTCCGAGGTGCGCAGCGCGGTCGAGCCGACATGCTCGCCGACCAGGTCCAGCCGGGCGACCTCGACCAGATGGCCGCGCTGCAGCACGCCCAGCGAGGCCAGAATCTCCCCGTAGAGCCGGGCCACCGTGGTCTTGCCGGTGCCGGGGGAGCCGGTGAACACCAGGTGCCGCCGCAGCGACGGAGCCTTCAGCCCGGCCTGCTGCCGGCGCCGGCCCACCGAGATCAGGTCGATCAGGGTGCGGACCTCCTGCTTGACGGTGTCCAGCCCGATCAGCGAGTCCAGTTCGGCGAGGGCCACCTCCGCCGGGCGGCACTCCGGCAGCGGTGCGATCGTCTGGGGGCCGGCCGACCGGGCCGCCGCGTCCACCAGCGGCTGGCTGCGCGCGGCGGGTACCGCCGGCGCCGCGGCCTCCCAGGCCGAGGCGGTGGAGACGGCCCGCACCGGTTCGGCCGCGGGCGCCTTGGCGTCGTCGGAGACGCAGCCCTCGGCGATCGGGCCCGGTTCGGGGAACTCGAAGCCGCCCCGGGCGTTCTGCTCGGCCCGGCAGCGGGTCAGCACCGTGGCGCAGCCGTCGATGACATGGAAGCCGAAGCCCTTGCCATGGGTGGCGGTGCACTCCTCGAAGGTGCCCCGGCCACCGGCCGAGACATAGACCGCCGCCTCGCTGCTGCCGCGGACCGAGCACTGCCGCAGCACCGGGTCCGCGCCGCGGGTGGCGATCACCCCGGTGGTCACGTCCGCGATCTCACAGCCCGTCAGCAGCCCGCCGCTGCCGTGGTCGCGGAACCACAGCCCGGTGTTGGCGTCCTGCACCCGGAGCCGGTCCAGCCGGACCGTGGCACCGTCGCGTACCGACACCGCGGTGTTGCGGACCTGGGTGAAGGAGCACTCCACCACCTCCGCGGCGGACCCCCGGTCCAGTACGAACAGGGCGTCGGGGACGTCGTGCACCCGGCAGTCGGTCAGTGACACCTGGGCGCCGTCGCTGACCCAGACCGCCGGGTAGTCGCCGGTGGAGTCGCGGATCTCGCAGCCCACGGCCCGCACCGAGGTCCCCGGATCCCACACCGACAGGCCGTTGCGGCCGAACGACCGCAGCGTGGTGCGCTCCAGCAGCAGCTGGGCGCGGCCGCGCAGATCGGCGCCGTTCTCCGGCACCTCGTGGATCCGGCAGTCGGCCAGCTCCAGCCGGGCCTCGCTGTCCAGCGTCAGCGCGTTGTCGGTGACCCGGTGCACGGCGCAGTCCGCCAGCCGCCCCACCGCCCGGTCCTCGGCCTGCACCCCGTTGCCGTTGATCTCGTAGAACTCGCAGCCCACGGCGTCCACCACGCTGCCGTCACCGGTGAGCACCAGCCCTGCCCCGGCCGCATGGTGCACCCGGCAGCGCTCCAGCCGGACGCTCGCGCCGGCCCGTACCACCACGCCGGTCTGGCCGGCGGCGACCACCTCGCACTCCTCGAACAGCGCCACCGACGCGTCGGCGACCCGGATCCCGAGGCCGCCCGGATTGTCGACGGTGCAGCGCCGCACGGTGGGACGGGAGCCCCCGTACACCTCGATCCCCACCGACGACCGGGTCACCACCCGGCAGTCCGTCAGTTCGGCGTCGCCGCCCACCAGTACGGCCGGGGCCGAGCCGTCCTGGCCCTCCAGCACCAGCCCCTGCACCGACGCGGCGGCCAGCAGGGTGAGCGCGGTCCCGGTCGGCGGCTCGAACCGGACCGTTCCCGGGCCCTCGGCCGCACGCACCGTCAGCGGCTTGTCGACGACGACGTTCTCCCGGAACACCCCGGGCCCTATGGTCACCGTGTCACCGGCCTCGGCGGCCGCCAGGGCCTCGGACATCGTCGAGTACTCCCCGGAGCGTCTCCGCCACCGGGAAGCCCCGTCCAGCGTCACCCTAACCACGCCTGCTCCCATGGTGATTCGCCGCCCCCCTCGCCCCGACCACGCTACTTGCTCCGGCACCCCGCTGCGCACCTCTCCCCTCTCAACGACTCAGACAGCAAACGGTCGCTCGGTCAGGGGTTCGGGCTCAGCGGTTCGGGCTCGGGCACCGGGCCCTCCGCGAGCACCTCCACCTCGTCACCCACCCGGACCACCCCGGACCCCACCGGGGCCAGGTGCATCCCGAAGGCCAGTGTCCGCCCGAATTTGCGGTGCCTCCCCAGCGCCCGCAGCGGCTCGGGGCCGCGCCGCTCGCCGGTCTCCGGGTCCAGCGTGGTCATCACACAGCGCCCGCACTGCTGGACCACCTCGAACTCGACCTCACCGACCCGGATCCGGCGCCAGCCGGTCTCCGCCCACGCCTCCGCGCCCCGCACCACCAGGTTGCTGCGGAACCGGCCCATCGGCACCGCGGCGCCCTTGACCGGGTCGTCCGGGTGGTCCTGCGCGATCAGCCCGTTCAGCGCGTCCAGCGAGGCGGTACTGGTGACCAGCAGCGGATACGCGTCCGCCAGGCTGGTGGTGACCTCCAGCGGCCTGCGCTCCGGACGGTCCTGGTGCACCAGCCGCAGCTCCCGGCCCAGCACCTTGTGCAGCCACGCGGCCGCTTCGTCCCCGGCGTCCACCAGTTCGAAGCCGAGTCCGAACACGGACACCGGCAGCAGCGCCCCGTCCGGCTCCGACAGCCGCAGGACCTCGCCGCCCGACTCCAGCTGCAGCACCCCGGGCTCCGGCAGCGACGCGGTGATCTGTCCCAGCCTGGGGTCCTCGCGCTGCGAGACCATCTTGCCCGCCGCGTCGACCACCATCCAGCGCCGGTCCCCGGCCGGCCCCCAGGGCTCGATCTCGACCTGCCGCACCGGCACGGGGGCACAGGACTTCACCGGATAGATCCGAAGATCGGTCAAACGCATGGTCCAACCATAAGCGGAGGCCGGTCAGCCCATGGCTGACCGGCCCCATGACCTGCACGTCCCCCCGGACGGTCAGAACCCCTGGAAACCGCCGCGCTGCTGCGGGTACTGCTCCTGGTACTGCACCGGCCGCAGCGGGGCGACGGGCGCGACCGGGCGCTGCGGCTGGGCGCCGTACTGCTCCGGGTACCGCTGCTGCGGCACGCCGGGCTGCGGCATGCCCGGCTGCGGGACGAACCGCTGCGGGGCGAAGGGCTGCGGCGCGAACGGCTGCGGGGCCGGCTGCGCGGCGTACTGCGGCTGCGCGTACTGCTGCTGGCCGTAGCTGGGGCTGCTGGGCCCCGGGCCCAGGGCGAGCCGGGACATCGGCATCGGCTGGGCGGGCTCGTAGCGGAAGCCGGTGTCGTAGGACGGAGGCAGGGCCGCGGGGACGTTGATCGGGGCGATCTGCGGTACGCCCCGCTCAGCCACGAGGCTGTCGTAGATCGGCGTGTCCGAAGCGAAGGACGGAGCGTAGTAGCTGACTCCGTCGTAGGCGCGAGGGGAGGTCATGACGCATACGGTAAGCCCACAATGTGCCTGCTGAGGAGAGTGTCACGGGAGGGATTTCCACGGCCTCCCTCCGCTTCGAACTGCCCAGCTGGTCGAAAGTATGAAAAAAGGTCAGATCCGACCATCGCCCCGCGCCCAGCTCGTGCGATATCTTCACGGAACGTTAACCGAACTCCCGTTCCGTCGACCGTTTGGCCCATCGAACGGCGGATCTGCCCCGTCTTCACCCGATCCGGCGGGCGCGAAGCGTGACCGTCACTCCCCGGGGTGGCGCGGCGGCTGGTTGTCCCGTCGCTTCAGATAGCGCTCGAACTCCCGCGCGATGGCGTCGCCGGACGCCTCCGGCAGTTCGGCGGTGTCCTTGGCCTCCTCCAACTGCTGCACGTATTCCGCGACTTCGCTGTCCTCCGCGGCCAGCTGGTCCACCCCCAGCTGCCAGGCCCGGGAGTCGTCCGGCAGCTCGCCCAGCGGAATCCGCAGGTCGAGCAGGTCCTCCACCTTGTTCAGAAGGGCCAGCGTCGCCTTGGGGTTCGGCGGCTGCGCCACATAGTGCGGCACCGCGGCCCAGAAGGTCACCGCCGGGATGCCCGCGTGCGCACAGGCCTCCTGCAGCACCCCGACGATCCCGGTCGGCCCCTCGTACTTGCTCTCCTCCAGGTCCAGGCTCTGCGCGAGCTCGGCGTCCGAGGTCACCCCGCTGACCGGAACCGGGCGGGTGTGCGGGGTGTCCCCGAGCAGCGCACCCAGGATCACCACCATCTCCACGCCCAGCTCATGGGCGATGGCCAGCAGTTCCTGGCAGAACGACCGCCAGCGCATGCTCGGCTCGATCCCGCGGATCAGCACGATGTCCCGGGTCTTGGGCTCGGTCACCCGGACCACCGAGAGCCGGGTGGTGGGCCAGGTGATCCGGCGCACCCCCTCGTCCAGCCACACCGTCGGGCGGTTCACCTGGAAGTCGTAGTAGTCCTCCGCGTCCAGCGCGGCGAACACCTTCCCGTCCCAGATCTCGTCCAGATGCGCCACCGCCGCCGATGCGGCGTCGCCGGCATCGTTCCAGCCCTCGAACGCGGCCACCATGACCGGGTCGATCAGCTCGGGCATGTCCTCGAGCTCGATCATCAGGGCCTCCCTCCACAGACGCCGTTGAACGGCGGGCTCTTGCACGTCTTGATAGGTGCCCCAGCCTACGGCGTGTAACCGCCGGTTCCGCTCCCGACGCGGTGCGGCTGCGGTGCCGTCAGCACCCTCCTAGGGGTCGAGCCAGTCGCGGTGGTACGCCGCCCAGTCCGCGGCGGTGGCGGCGAAGTCGACGTACAGGGCCACGCCGAACTTCAGCCGCCCGTGGTCCGCCAGGCGTACGCCGCGGATCGCCGCGGCGACGGTCTCGGCGGAGGCGTGGTGGAAGGCGTTGTCGTCGTGGTAGGCCGGGAGGCCGATCAGCAGGTCGACGGAGCTGGGGACCGACTGGAGCGCCAGCCGGGTCTGCTGCTGGACGTAGCCGGAGAACAGGCTCCGCAGCGGCAGGGCGGAGTCGTAGGCCATCACCGCGACCTGGTCGACCCGGTCGGCGACGTCGGAGAGATAGCCGGCCGTCCACCACTTGGGGTGGTCGGCCAGGGCGGCGCCGAGCAGATGGATCCCGGGGACCGGCTCGGTCTGCGGGACCGAGACCGAGAGCACCGCGTGCCGCTCGGTCGTCAGCAGATGGGCCTGCTCCAGGACGTTCAGGAAGTCCTGGTCGCCCGAGTGCACCGGCTCGAAGTCGACGTGGATGCCGTCGAAACCCGCGTCCAGCGCCTGCCGGAAGGAGCCGACGATCCGGTCGGTGCGGGTCAGGTCCAGCCCGGGGCCCTCGGAGTCGACCACATCGCCCAGCCAGGCCTGCACCCGGATCCCGGGCACCGCCCGGTGCAGCGCAGTGACCAGCCAGGATGCCCTGGGGTAGAGGGCCGGGTCGAGCGTGCCGTCGTGGCGCAGCGGACCCGAATGGACGAAAAGATCGTGCACGCCGCCGCCCATCTGCCGAACCAGCGCGTCCACGTCGGCGGGCCCCTTGTGTCCGTCGACCCAGGCGTGGCCCAGCCAGACGGCGTCCCCCAGCCTGGTCCTCGCGTCCGCGCTCGGCGTCCCCAGATCATTGATCCACAGACCGCCGGTGGCCCCGAGAACACACCCGACCAGCGCCAGCAGCGCGGTCATGACGGTTCGGAGGGCCCACACCCTTATGCCCATACCAAGATCGGACTCATTCCCGGCTCTTACGGTTCCGTACGAATCACGGACGCGTCCGGTCGGTGGATATCGGAAAGGCAATCCGGCGGCGACGGCTCCAGCTATCCGGGGAGCGACCCCCCGGACCCCCACGAAACCCTGAGGTGGCGCGGCTCGACTCACGGGAACCCGTTGGCAGAAGCTGAGGGATTATGCTTGCCCCGCGCGTCACCCGCGCCAGTCGACAGCCGTCGCACCCCAGGGAGTAGAACGATGACCGTTCCCCAGCAGTCCCGCGCAGACGATCTGCGAGCAGCGCTCGCCTCCCGGGTGGTGGTGGCCGACGGTGCCATGGGCACCATGCTCCAGGCGCAGGAGCCCACCATGGAGGACTTCCAGGGGCTGGAGGGGTGCAACGAGGTCCTCAACGTGACCCGCCCCGACATCGTGAAGGGCGTGCACGAGGCCTACTTCGCGGTGGGTGTCGACTGTGTGGAGACCAACACCTTCGGGGCGAACTTCTCGGCGCTGGGGGAGTACGACATCCCCGAGCGGATCTTCGAGCTGTCCGAGGCCGGGGCGCGGATCGCGCGGGAGGTCGCCGACAGCTTCGCGACCGAGGACCGCCCCCGCTGGGTGCTGGGGTCTATGGGGCCGGGCACCAAGCTGCCGACGCTGGGGCACCTGCCGTACGAGACCGTGCGGGAGGGGTTCCGGCTGAACGCGGCGGGGCTGATCGCCGGCGGCGCCGACGCGCTGCTCGTGGAGACCAGCCAGGACCTGCTGCAGACCAAGGCGGCGACGCTGGGGGCGAAGGCCGCGCTGCGCGAGGCGGGGGTCGACCTCCCGGTGATCGTGCAGGTGACCGTGGAGACCACCGGCACCATGCTGCTGGGCTCGGAGATCGGCGCGGCGCTGACCGCGCTGGAGCCGCTCGGGATCGACCTGGTGGGCCTGAACTGCGCCACCGGTCCGGCCGAGATGAGCGAGCACCTGCGCTACCTGGCCAAGAACGCCCGGATCGGGCTGTCCTGCATGCCCAACGCCGGGCTGCCGGAGCTGACCAAGGACGGCGCGCACTACCCGCTGACGCCGTCGCAGTTGGCGGACGCCCACGCGGTGTTCACCCGGGAGTACGGCCTCGGGCTGGTCGGCGGGTGCTGCGGCACCACCCCGGAGCACCTGAAGGCCGTGGTGGAGCGGGTGCGCGGACAGCAGGTCACCCCCCGCGACCCCCGGCCGGAGGCCTCCGCCGCGTCGCTGTACCAGGCGGTGCCGTTCCGCCAGGACACCTCCTACCTGGCGATCGGCGAGCGGACCAACGCCAACGGGTCGAAGAAGTTCCGCGAGGCCATGCTGGCGGCGGACTGGCAGGCCTGCGTGGAGATCGCGCGTGAGCAGATCCGCGAGGGCGCGCACCTGCTGGACCTGTGCGTGGACTACGTAGGGCGCGACGGCGTCGAGGACATGAAGAAGCTCGCCGGGCTGCTGGCGACCGCCTCGACCCTGCCGATCGTGCTGGACTCCACCGAGCCCCCGGTGCTGGAGGCCGGGCTGCAGATGCTCGGCGGCCGGGCCGTGCTGAACTCGGTGAACTTCGAGGACGGGGACGGCGACGACTCCCGGTACGGGCGCACCGCGGCGCTGGCGCAGGAGTATGGCGCCGCGCTGATCGCGCTGACCATCGACGAGCAGGGGCAGGCCCGGACCGCGGAGACCAAGGTCGCCGTCGCGGAGCGGCTGATCGAGGACCTGGGTCGGCGGTTCGGGATCGACGAGTCGTCGATCCTGGTGGACTGTCTGGCCTTCACCCTGGGCACCGGGCAGGAGGAGTCCCGCCGGGACGGCATCGAGACCATCGAGGCCATCCGGGAGCTGAAGCGGCGTCACCCCGCCGTGCAGACCACGCTGGGCCTGTCCAACATCTCCTTCGGCCTCAACCCGGCGGCCCGGATGGTGCTCAACTCGGTCTTCCTGAACGAGTGCGTGGAGGCCGGCCTGGACTCGGCGATCGTGCACGCCGCGAAGATCCTGCCGATGGCGCGGATCCCCGAGGAGCAGCGCGAGGTCGCGCTGGACCTGGTGTACGACCGCCGCCGCGAGGGTTACGACCCGCTGCAGCGCTTCCTGGAGCTGTTCGAGGGCGTCAGCGCGGCCTCGGTGCGGGCCGGCAAGGCCGAGGAGTTGGCGGCGCTGCCGCTGGAGGAGCGGCTGCAGCGGCGGATCGTGGACGGCGAGCGCAAGGGCCTGGAAGCCGACCTGGACGAGGCGCTGGGCGTGATGCCGGCCCTGGAGATCGTCAACTCGGTGCTGCTGGAGGGCATGAAGACGGTCGGCGAGCTGTTCGGCTCGGGCCAGATGCAGCTGCCGTTCGTGCTGCAGTCCGCCGAGGTGATGAAGGGCGCGGTGGCCTACCTGGAGCCGCACATGGAGAAGTCCGACGACGAGGGCAAGGGCACCATCGTGCTGGCCACCGTCAAGGGCGACGTGCACGACATCGGCAAGAACCTGGTCGACATCATCCTGACCAACAACGGCTACACCGTGGTCAACCTGGGCATCAAGCAGCCGGTCTCGACCATCCTGGAGGCCGCCCAGGAGCACCGGGCGGATGTGATCGGGATGTCCGGGCTGCTGGTGAAGTCCACCGTGATCATGAAGGAGAACCTGCAGGAGCTGAACCAGCGGGGGATGGCGGCGGACTTCCCGGTCATCCTCGGCGGCGCGGCTCTGACCAGGGCCTATGTCGAGCAGGACCTGCACGAGATCTACCAGGGCGAGGTGCGCTACGCCCGGGACGCCTTCGAGGGCCTGCGGCTGATGGACGCCCTGATCGGGGTCAAGCGCGGGGTCCCCGGCGCGGTGCTGCCCGAGCTCAAGCAGCGCCGGCACGCCAAGGTCGAGGTGGACGAGCCGGAGGAGTCCACGGAGCGCTCCGACGTGGCCCTGGACAACCCGGTGCCGGTGCCGCCGTTCTGGGGGGACCGGATCGTCAAGGGGATCAGCTTCAACGACTACGCCTCCTGGCTGGACGAGGACGCGCTGTTCAAGGGCCAGTGGGGGCTGAAGGCCGCCCGCTCCGGAGGCCCCTCCTACGAGGAGCTGGTGGAGACCGAGGGCCGTCCGCGGCTGCGGATGTGGATGGACCGGCTGCAGACCGAGGGCCTGCTGGAGGCCGCGGTCGTCTACGGCTACTACCCGGCGGTGTCCCAGGGCAACGACCTGGTGGTGCTGGGCGAGGACGGCGAGGAGCGGACCCGGTTCGGCTTCCCGCGGCAGCGCCGCGGCCGCCGGCTGTGCCTGGCGGACTTCTTCCGGCCCGAGGCGTCGGGTGAGAAGGACGTGGTCGCGTTCCAGGTGGTGACCATGGGCAACCGGATCTCGGAGGCCGCCAACGAACTGTTCGCCGGCGACTCCTACCGGGACTATCTGGAGCTGCACGGCCTCTCGGTCCAGCTGGCCGAGGCACTGGCGGAGTACTGGCACGCCCGGGTCCGCGCCGAGCTGGGCTTCTCCGGGGAGGACCCGGCGGAGATGAAGGAGATGTTCGCGCTGAAGTACCGCGGCGCGCGTTTCTCGCTGGGCTACGGCGCCTGCCCCGAGCTGGAGGACCGGGCGAAGATCGCCCAGCTGCTCCGGCCGGAGCGGATCGGCGTCGAACTGTCGGAGGAGTTCCAGCTCCACCCCGAGCAGTCGACCGACGCCATTGTGATCCACCACCCGGAGGCGAAGTACTTCAACGCCCGATAGTGGTGGCTATTGTGTGCTGGTGACCACATTTGCCGCCTCTGCCGTCCTTGCCCGCCGCCCCAGTGGCCTGCAGGCCGTCCTGCTGGACATGGACGGGACCCTGGTCGACACCGAGGACTTCTGGTGGGAGGCGGAGTCTGAGCTGCTGGCCGAGTACGGCTGCACGCTCACCGCGGCCGACCGCCAGATCGTCGTCGGCGGCCCGATGACCCGGGTGGTGGACTACCTGCTGGCGGTCAGCGGCGCGCCGCTGACCGCCGACCGGCTCGGACGGATGATCAACGATCGTTTCGTAGAGCTGGTCGGCCGGGGTGTGCCGCTGCGCCCGGGCGCGATGGAGCTGTTGGACGAGCTGGCCGCGGAGGGCATCCCCGCGGCGCTGGTCTCGGCCTCGCACCGCCGGATCATCGACCTGGTGCTGAAGACGCTGGGCTCCGAACGCTTCGCCTTCTCGGTGGCCGGGGACGAGGTCGAGCGCACCAAGCCGTTCCCCGACCCCTATCTGCTCGCCGCCGCGCGGCTGGGCGCCGACCCGGAGCGCTGCGTGGTGGTCGAGGACGCCCCCACCGGGGTCCGGGCGGGTGAGGCGGCGGGCTGCAGGGTGGTCGCGGTGCCCTCGGTGACCCCGATCGAGGAGGCCCCGGGGCGGATCGTGCTCGCGTCGCTGGCGGAACTGGACGTGGCACTGCTGCGCAGCCTGGTTCCGGAACCTGACAGTCAGTCAAGGTAACTAGCTGCTAACGCCAAATCGGACATCTGTGGAGAAGTCCAGGCAATAAATCGACTCCTTCTCGAACCCAAAGTTAGGGCACAGTGCGAGCCGGGGCGGTCGTATGGCACGCTACAGACGATCGAACACCGCGAGACCTGTGCGACACCCCGAGCGGTGGTGTCCCGCCCTGGCGCGCGGACCCTCACGCCACGCTGCTGCAGCCTGCGGTCGACCTCGTCATGGGGCAGTGGCGAGGTCGTACGACCTCCGGCCCGGCGTCCACAGCGTCGGCCAGGACACGAAGGAAGTCATGTCAGCAGCGAAACGACTTGCGGCGATCGGCTGTGTCGGCCTCCTCACGGCCACCGCCGCCTGCGGCTCCACCTCGTCGGGGAGCAAGAGCGGGGCCAACTCCACGATCACCCTGGGGACGGTCAGCGCGTACACCAGTCTCGACCCGGCCGGTGCCTACGACACCGGCTCCTGGACCGTGTTCTACAACGTCTACCAGGGGCTGATGACCTACCTGCCGGGAGCCAACGCACCGAGCCCCGACGCCGCGAAGAGCTGCAAGTTCACCGACTCCTCGTACCTGACCTACACCTGCACCCTGCTGCCGGACCTGAAGTTCTCCAACGGCGACGCGCTGGACGCGGCCGCGGTGAAGTTCTCCTTCGACCGGGTGCTCAAGATCGGCTCGGAGAAGGGGGCCGACAACGGCTCCGGGGTGAGCGTGCTGCTCGACACGCTCCAGTCGGTGGAGACCAGCGGGACGCAGCAGGTCACCTTCCACCTGAAGACCGCTGACGCGACCTTCCCCGACCGCCTGGCCTCCGGCGTCGGCGAGATCGTGGACCCGAAGGTCTACTCCGACACCAAGCTGCTGGACGGCACCGGCGCGGTCGGCTCCGGTATCTACACCGTCGCCTCGGCGACGACCAGGACCGGCTCCGACGGCAAGCCCGCCCCGGCCACCCTCAAGCTGGTGCTCAACCCGACCTACAAGGGCGCCTACAGCTCGACCAAGCCGCTGAACGCCGGTACCACGCTGAACTTCTACGACACCCCGGCGGAGGTGAAGACCGCCCTGGTGAACGGCAGCATCGACCTCAACGCGGGCAGTGACCTGGCCCCGGCGGACATCGTCGCGCTGCAGGGCGCGCAGCAGCTCGGCAAGGGCCTCCAGGTGGTCCAGGGCACCGGCTCCAGCATCCGGATGATGGTGCTCAACGTCGACGTCGCCCCCTTCAACAACCAGTCCGTGCGCCAGGCCATCGCCAAGCTGATCGACCGCCAGGCCATCGCGGACAAGGTCTACCAGAACACGGTCACCCCGCTGTACTCGGTGATCCCGCAGGGCATCGGCGACCAGACCCGGCCGTTCGAGCAGTCCCCCTACAGCAACGACCCGCTCAAGGCCGACCAGGTCAAGTCCTCGCTGTCCGGCGTGACGCTGCCGATCAACTTCACCCTGACCTATGCCGCCAACTCCGCGGCCGGTCCGGCCGAGGCCGCGCAGATCAAGTCGACCCTGGAGGCGAGCGGGATCTTCAAGGTCACCCTGAAGTCCGTGCCCAACCTGGGCGCCCTGGTCCCGCTGTGGTCCAGCGGCAAGCTCGCCGCGTCGATGACCGGCTGGCAGGCGGACTACCCGGACGCGGACGACTTCGTCTCGCCGTTCGTCGGCAAGAACAACACCTTCGGCAACAACTACGCGCCGTCGACGATCATGAACGACCTGCACCCGCTCAGCCTGAAGGAGGCCGACCGGGCGGACCAGACCACCGCGAACACCTTCGCGGCGATCCAGAAGCAGTTCGCCCTTGACGCGGCGTACATCCCGCTGTGGCAGGACAACCAGTACATCGCCACCCAGGCGAACATCACCGGGGTACCGCTGACCCTGGACATCGCCTCGATCATGCGCTTCTGGATGATCGGCAAGAACTAGTCCCGAGCACGGGGCCCGATCGGATCCACTCCGATCGGGCCCTGCGCCGCTTCAGCCGTTCCCGGGCCGGACCAGGCCGCTCTCGTAGGCGAACACCGCCGCCTGGACCCGGTCCCGCAGTCCCAGCTTGGTCAGCACATGGCCGACATGGGTCTTCACCGTGGTCTCACTGACGAACAGCTCCCCGGCCACCTCGGCGTTGGAGAGCCCCCGGGCCACCAGTTTCAGCACCTCGACCTCGCGCTCGGTCAGCGTGGCCAGCGACTGCGGCGGCGCCTCGTCGCCGGAGGGCAGCCGGCCCGCGTACATGTCCAGCAGCCGCCGGGTGACACTCGGGGCCAGCATCGCGGCGCCGTCCGCGACCACCCGGATCGCCTGCACCAGCTCCTCGGCGGGGACGTCCTTGAGCAGGAAGCCGCTGGCCCCCGCGCGCAACGCCTCCACCACGTACTCGTCCAGGTCGAAGGTGGTCAGCACCAGGACCTTGGCCGGGCCGTCACGGCCGGGCCCGGCGATCCGCCGGGTCGCCTCCACCCCGTCCATCCGCGGCATCCGGATGTCCATCAGCACCACGTCCGGCTGCAGCGCCCGGACCTGGTCCAGCGCCTGCTGGCCGTCACCGGCCTCGCCGACCACCGCGATGTCCGCCTCGGCCTCCAGGATCATCCGGAATCCGGTACGCAGCAGCGGCTGGTCGTCGACCAGCAGCACTCGGATCGCCACAACTCGCTCCACTCATCGGTTCCGGGACCGGAGACTCAGATCCCGGCATTCAGTACTGGCAAAGGGTACGGCGGGGGAGTGCCGCCAAAAGCGGGGCACAGCGACTGGAACGAGCACCAGTCGCAGAGCCGGTTCCGGTTGGCGGGCCACTCGCCCGTCTCCAGCGCCCGCTGGATGGCCTCCCACAGGGCGAGCAGCTTGCGCTCCACCGCCCGCAGGTCCGCCGGGTCCGGGTCGTAGGTGACCAGCTGGCCGCCGCCGCCCAGGTAGACCAGCTGCAGTCGGCGCGGCACCACCCCGCGCAGCCGCCACAGCACCAGCGCGTAGAACTTCATCTGGAACATCGCCCGGCCCTCGAAGTCCCTGGACGGGGCCTTGCCGGTCTTGTAGTCCACCACCCGGATCTCACCGGTCGGCGCCACGTCCACCCGGTCGACATAGCCGCGCAGCCGCAGCCCCGACTCCAGCTGGGTCTCGACGTAGAGCTCGCGCTCGGCCGGTTCCAGCCGGGTCGGGTCCTCCAGCCGGAACCAGCCCTCCACCAGCTTCTCGGCGTCGGCCAGCCAGCCGGCCAGCTCCGCGCCGTCGGCGTCGCCGGGGAAGAGCGCGGCCAGCTCTGGTCGCTTCTCCAGCAGCCGCTCCCACTCGGGCCGCAGCAGCGCCCGCGCGGCCTCCGGGGTGCGCTGCGCCGCCGGGGCGTCGAACAGGCGCTCAAGCACCGCGTGGACCACCGTGCCCCTCGTTGCCGCGGCGCTGGGCGGCTCGGGGACCTTGTCGATCACACGGAGACGGTAGAGCAGCGGACAGGTCATGAAGTCCCCCGCCCGCGAGGGCGAGAGCGCCACCGGCGCCGCGACGGGGCGGGCGGGAGGTTCGGAGCCGGGCGGGTGCATGTCCGAACCCTATGCGCAGGGACTGACAGTCGGTTGAGCCTGGGTACAAGTAGAGGTGGGACCGCATGCCGCGCGCGGTTCCGCCCGTGGACCGCGTAGCGTGGCACACGCCTCCGCGAGGGCGGACAGGTGATCGACCACGAGGGGGCCGACGTGAGTGACGCCAAGGGGGACCGCCCCAGGGGCGGCCTGCTGATGGGCCGGCCGTTCGGCGTGCCGGTCTATGTGACCCCCACCTGGTTCCTCATCGCCGCCCTGATCACCTGGATCTTCGGCGGCCAGATCGACCTGGTGCTGCCGGGCCTGGGCCGGGCCCGCTACCTGGTCGCGCTGTTCTTCGCGGTCGCCTTCTACGGCTCGGTGCTGATCCACGAGCTCGCCCACACCGTGGTCGCCCTGCGGCTGGGGCTGCCGGTGCGCCGGATCCAGCTGCAGTTCTTCGGCGGGGTGTCCGAGATCGAGAAGGAGGCGGAGACCGCCGGACGCGAGTTCTGGCTGGCCTTCGCCGGACCGCTGCTGTCCCTGGTGCTCGGCGGTGTGTTCCTGCTGGGCCTCCAGGCGGTGCGCACCGCCACCGTCCCCGGGGTGCTGCTGGCCGCGCTGATGCTGAGCAACTTCGTGGTGGCCGTCTTCAACCTGCTGCCCGGCCTGCCGCTGGACGGCGGCCGGATGCTGCGGGCGGTGGTCTGGAAACTCACCGGCAACCCGATGACCGGGACCGTCGTCGCCGCCTGGGTCGGCAAGGGGCTCGCCCTGCTGGTGCTGGTCGGCATGCCCGCCTGGGCCGCCCGCGCCGGCGCCTCCGAGAGCACCGCGTCGGTGCTGATGGACGCGGTGCTGGGGGCGGTGCTCGCCGCCATCATCTGGAACGGGGCCGGCAGCAGCGTCCGGGTCGCCCGGCTCCGGGAGCACCTGCCCGAACTGCGCGCCCGCAGCCTCGCCCGGCCCGCCGTGGCGGTCGCCGCCGACACCCCGCTGGCCGAGGCGCTGCGGCGGCTGGAGCTGGCCGGGGCCCGCGGCCTGGTGGTCGTCGACGGAGCCGGGGAACCGGTCGCCCTGGTCCGCGAGAGCGCCGTCCGCACCGTCCCCGACCACCGCCGCCCCTGGACCGCGACCAGCGCGGTGGCCCGGGTCCTGGAACCGGGTCTGCGCATCCCCGCCGACCTGGTCGGCGAGGAGCTGCTGGACCAACTGAGGGCCAACCCGGCCCCCGAGTACCTGGTGGTCGAACCGGACGGATCCATGCTGGGAGTCCTGGCCGCGGTGGACGTCGAGGAGGCCTTCGCCCTGGCGATGTCCGGCCGCTCACCCGCCCCCGAGCCCTCGAACGCCTGACCCCGTCGGGTGGTCGGCGGCCCCTGTCGGCTCCTCTAGACTGGTCCGCATGTCAGAACCGACCGGCGCCGCCCGCCGCCGCGGGCCCTTCCAGGTCGGGGACCAGGTCCAGCTCACCGACCCCAAGGGACGCCTCCACACCATCACGCTCGAATCCGGCAAGGCGTTCCACACCCACAAGGGCGCCTTCCCGCACGACGAGCTGATCGGAGCCCCTGAGGGCTCCGTGGTGCGTACCACCGGGAACACCCAGTACCTCGCGCTGCGCCCCCTGCTCTCCGACTACGTCCTCTCCATGCCGCGCGGCGCCGCGGTGGTCTACCCCAAGGACGCGGGGCAGATCGTCACCATGGCCGACATCTTCCCCGGCGCCCGCGTCGTGGAGGCCGGCGTCGGCTCCGGCGCGCTCAGCTGCTCGCTGCTGCGCGCGGTGGGGGACAGCGGCTCGCTGGCCTCCTACGAGCGCCGCGAGGACTTCGCCGAGATCGCCAAGGGCAATGTCGAACGCTACTTCGGCGGCCCGCACCCGGCCTGGAAGCTCACCCTCGGCGACCTCCAGGACAACCTGGTGGAGATCGAGGTGGACCGGATGGTCCTGGACATGCTGGCCCCCTGGGAATGCCTGGACGTGGCCGCCAAGGCCCTCGTCCCGGGCGGCGTGATCTGCTGCTACGTGGCCACGACGACGCAGCTCTCGCGCACGGTAGAGGCGCTGCGGGAGCACGGCAACTTCACCGAGCCGCAGTCCTGGGAGTCCATGGTCCGGAACTGGCACGTGGAGGGGTTGGCCGTACGGCCCGACCACCGCATGATCGGCCACACCGGCTTCCTGCTGACGTCCCGTCGCCTCGCCGACGGCGTTGAGCCCCCGCTACGGCGGCGCCGCCCCGCGAAGGGCGCCTACGGCGAGGTCGAAGCCCCGGTAGCCCCCAAGACGGGCCGCTTCCTCAAAATGGCCGAAGAAGCCGAGGCAGACGAGTAGAACCAACAGGGGCGCGGGGAACTGCGCTGCCAACCATGCACCTCCTGCACGGCTGGTCGCGCAGTTCCCCGCGCCCCTGAGGTTGTGCATGGCTCGCCACGTGCACGGGCCCCGCGCCCCTGAGGTCTGTAGGTGGACCCGGTGCGATCGGAAGATCCACGCTGTGGGAGCATTCGCGCGTGGCTGAACACTCCCGCTCCACCGCCGTCCACTGGTTCGGCACCGCCGCAGCCCTGGGCGCCGTCGTGGCCGGCGCCGTTGCGGTGAGCCCGGCCGACGCCGGGACCCTCACCGCGGACGGCCCGCACAGCGTCCCCGCCGCACAGGCCCCGAACCCCGTAGGGTTCCTGCTGCCGCTGGCCTGTGACGGTCTGCCAGAACGGATAACCCAGCGCTTCAGCGCCGACACCACCGGCCACGGGAACATCGTCACCGTCGTCGCCGCCCGCTGCGCCGCCCCGAACGGCACCCCGCCCGACGGGCTCTACGTACTGTCGTTCGGGCCGGACGGCAAACCCCGGATCGCCGCCACGCTGATCGCCCCCGCCCAGAACCTCACCGTCCGCACCGCCGCCATCCGCGGCGACGGCAGCATCCACGCCACCGTCGACGGCTACTCCTCGCCGGACGTCCCCCGCTGCTGCGCCGACCTGCACGAATCCGAGACCTGGACCCCCCAGGGCGGCGGCTATGCGCTCAGCGGCAACGTCCCCTTGGCCCAGACGTGATCTAACTCACACGGCGTCAGGCCCGTACACCTCGACCAGGTCCCTGCTGCGGCGCACATGGATGCAGTCGCCCGGGCACTCCTTGGCCGAATCCACCACGTCCTGAAGCAGCGTCAGCGGCACCGGCACGGTCGCGCCCGGGGCGTCCCGCAGCTCCTGGTCGTCGCCCTTCACATAGGCGAGACCGTCGATGTCCAGTTCGAAAACCTCTGGCGCGTACTGCACACAGATGCCGTCCCCGGTGCAGAGATCCTGGTCGATCCACACCTCAAGTGGCTCGTCCTGCGAGGACATACCGCCCGCCGTTCCTGGTCGCGGGACCGCGGTCCCGCGACCCCATTATTCCCGCCATCGGTACAGGGCTGGGACCCTGTCCGGTCAACGCGATCGAACTTGACCCGCTCGACAATACAACTGGTCGCTTCCGAACGTCGCCGAGTGGGTATCCCACTACCGAGGGGACGTGCGCAAGGGTGAAGATCAGACACACCCCTTCCGAGTTTCTGATCTAGGGGTTGTAACGCATCCCGGCCCGGGTAGGGTCGGGACACGTTCAGCTCCCCCGGAGGAGGTGAGGACCGTGGCAGCCCACGACGATGACTACACCCGCGGCGGCAGGCCCGCACGGGGTTCTGAGGAAGCCCTCAGCCAGGTTTCCTTTCTCGAGCAGGAGATCGCTGTCCTGCGCCGCAAGATCGCAGAATCGCCGCGCCACACGAGGATCCTCGAAGAGCGTGTCGTCGAACTGCAGACCAACCTGGCCGGAGTCACCGCTCAGAACGAGCGGCTCGCCTCCACCCTGAGGGAGGCCCGCGACCAGATCGTGGCCCTCAAGGAGGAGGTGGACCGGCTCGCCCAGCCGCCGGCCGGCTTCGGCACGTTCCTGTCCGCCAATGAGGACGGGACCGCCGACATCTTCACCGGCGGCCGCAAGCTGCGGGTGAACGTCAGCCCCAGCCTGCCCCTGGACGAGCTCACGCGCGGCCAGGAGGTGATGCTCAACGAAGCGCTCAACATCGTCGACGCGATGGAGTTCGAGAGCATCGGGGACATCGTCACCCTCAAGGAAGTCCTGGAGGACGGCGAGCGCGCCCTGGTCACCGGGCACACCGACGAGGAGCGGGTGGTCCGGCTCGCCGAACCGCTGCGCGACGTCAAGCTCAGGCCCGGCGACGCCCTGCTGCTCGAACCGCGCTCCGGCTACGTCTACGAGATCGTGCCCAAGAGCGAGGTCGAGGACCTGGTCCTCGAAGAGGTCCCGGACATCGACTACAACCAGATCGGCGGCCTCGGCCAGCAGATCGAGATGATCCGCGACGCGGTCGAGCTCCCCTACCTGCACGCCGAGCTCTTCAAGGAGTACGAGCTGCGCCCGCCCAAGGGCGTCCTGCTCTACGGCCCGCCCGGCTGCGGAAAGACCCTCATCGCCAAGGCGGTGGCCAACTCCCTGGCCAAGAAGGTGGCGGAGGTCACCGGACAGCCCCAGGGGAAGAGCTACTTCCTCAACATCAAGGGTCCCGAGCTGCTCAACAAGTACGTCGGCGAGACCGAGCGGCAGATCCGCCTGGTCTTCCAGCGGGCTCGTGAGAAGGCCAGCGAGGGCACCCCGGTCATCGTCTTCTTCGACGAGATGGAGTCGCTGTTCCGCACCCGCGGATCCGGTGTCAGCTCGGACGTGGAGAACACCATCGTCCCGCAGCTGCTCGCCGAGATCGACGGCGTGGAGGGGCTGGAGAACGTCATCGTCATCGGGGCGTCCAACCGCGAGGACATGATCGACCCGGCGATCCTGCGGCCCGGACGGCTCGACGTCAAGATCAAGATCGAGCGCCCGGACGCCGAGGCGGCCAAGGACATCTTCAGCAAGTACCTGAAGGGCTCCCTGCCGCTGCACCCGGACGACGTCAAGGAGCACGGCTCCTCGGTGGACGCCACCGTCGACGCCATGATCCAGGCCGTCGTCGAGCGGATGTACACCGAGACCGAGGAGAACCGCTTCCTGGAGGTCACCTACGCCAACGGTGACAAGGAGGTCCTGTACTTCAAGGACTTCAACTCCGGCGCGATGATCCAGAACATCGTCGACCGGTCGAAGAAGATGGCCATCAAGGACTTCCTCGACCACGGACAGCGCGGTCTGCGCGTCTCCCACCTGCTCGCCGCCTGCGTGGACGAGTTCAAGGAGAACGAGGACCTGCCGAACACCACCAACCCGGACGACTGGGCCCGCATCTCCGGCAAGAAGGGCGAGCGGATCGTGTTCATCCGCACCCTCGTCACCGGCAAGCAGGGCGCCGACTCCGGACGCTCCATCGACACTGTCGCCAACACCGGGCAGTACCTGTAGGACGAAGGCCGCCTCCGTCCGGCTGCGGGTGAGTATCTCCACCCGTAGCCGGACGGTTCGCGTCCGGACCCTGTTTGAACAACCTCGGTGAGTGATCTCCCGGTTGTCAGTGCGCAGTTCTAGGCTCGGGTTACCGAACCGGGCCGACCGCAGGCGGTGAGTCGTCAGCGGCAGTTCGAAGGAGGGCCGCATGACTGTACGGCGCGTAATGGGAATCGAGACGGAGTACGGGATCTCCGTCCCGGGGCACCCCAACGCCAATGCCATGCTCACCTCGTCGCAGGTGGTCAACGCCTACGCTGCGGCGATGCACCGGGCCCGGAGGGCGCGGTGGGACTTCGAGGAGGAGAACCCGCTGCGCGACGCCCGCGGGTTCGACCTGGCCCGGGACAACGCCGACGCCAGCCAGCTGACCGACGAGGACATCGGCCTCGCCAACATCATCCTGACCAACGGCGCCCGCTTCTACGTGGACCACGCGCACCCCGAGTACAGCTCGCCCGAGGTCACCAACCCGCGGGACGCCGTGCTCTGGGACAAGGCCGGCGAGCGGATCATGGAGGAGGCCGCCAACCGCGCCCTCCAGGTCCCCGGGGCCCACCCGATCCACCTGTACAAGAACAACACCGACAACAAGGGCGCCTCCTACGGCACCCACGAGAACTACCTGATGAAGCGGTCGACCCCGTTCGCCGACATCGTCAGGCACCTCACCCCCTTCTTCGTCTCCCGGCAGGTGGTCACCGGCGCCGGCCGGGTCGGCATCAACCAGGACGGCTCGGCGGACGGCTTCCAGATCAGCCAGCGCGCCGACTACTTCGAGGTCGAGGTCGGCCTGGAGACCACCCTCAAACGGCCCATCATCAACACCCGCGACGAGCCCCACGCGGACGCGGAGAAGTACCGCCGGCTGCACGTCATCATCGGCGACGCCAACCTCTCCGAGGTCTCCACCTACCTCAAGCTCGGCACCACCGCACTGGTGCTGTCCATGATCGAGGACGGCTTCATCGGGGTCGACCTGGTCGTCGACCAGCCGGTGCGGACCCTGCACCGGGTCTCCCACGACCCCGACCTCGGCTACCTGCTCTCGCTGCGCAGCGGACGGAAACTGACGGCGGTACAGCTCCAGATGGAGTACTGCGAGCTGGCCCGCAAGTACGTCGAGGACCGCTTCGGCGCCGACGCGGACGAGCAGACCCGGGACATCCTGGACCGCTGGGAGGACGTCCTGGGCCGGCTGGAGCGCGACCCGATGAGCCTGTCCCGGCAGCTGGACTGGATCGCCAAGCGGGAGATCCTGGAGGGCTACCGCCAGCGGGACGGCCTGGACTGGGACAACCCGCGGCTGCACCTGGTCGACCTGCAGTACGCCGACGTGCGGGCCGAGAAGGGCCTCTACAACCGCCTGGTGGACCGCGGGCGGATGGAGCGGCTGCTCACCGAGCCGGACGTGCTGCGGGCCGCCCACAAGCCGCCGGAGGACACCCGCGCCTACTTCCGCGGCCGCTGCCTGGAGCAGTACGCCGACCATGTCGCCGCCGCCTCCTGGGACTCCGTCATCTTCGACCTCCCGGGCCGCGACTCGCTCCAGCGGGTCCCCACCCTGGAGCCGCTGCGCGGCACCCGCAAGCACGTCAAGGCCCTGCTGGACCGCTGCCGCACGGCGGAGGAGCTGGTCCGGGTGCTGTCCGGCGGGTGACCGCGCCGAGAACCGGATTGAACATCTGTCCGCTTCCGGCGTAACCGGAGGGTGACGGCGGGCTACAAAGGGTGAAGCCCGGCGGCGTGGGCATCATCGGGACAGCACCAGTCGTTGTAGTGACAGACCGAAAACACAGGGCGTTTGTCACCCCTCGTGTATAGGGTCTGACCAGCAGTACCGGACACCGGACACGATCGAGCGGGGTGTGAGGGACATGGCGACCAAGGACACCGGCGGTGGGCAGCAGCGGGCGAACCGCTCCTCCGAAGAGGTCGAAGAGACCGAGGCCGAGGCGAACGAAGCCTCCGACCTCAAGGAGCGCAAGGCAAAGCTCGACGACGACGTGGACGCGGTACTCGACGACATCGACGAGATCCTGGAGTCGGACGCCGAGTCGTTCGTAAGGTCGTACGTACAAAAAGGGGGTCAGTGACCTTAGGGATCATGGAATCCAAGGTCATGGATAAGCAATGCCCCCGATGCTCACGAGTGAAGCCTCGGGAGATGTTCGCTCGATGCACGTCGCAGTCGGACGGCCTGCAGACCTATTGTCGGCAGTGCACCGCTGACTACGCCAAGGCGTGGAACGCTCGGAAACGTGCCGAAAGGCGCGCCCTCAAGGGCGTTCCGGAATCCGCTCCTGAGGGGATGAAGCGTTGTCCAGGTTGTGAGCAGGTCAAGCCAGTCGGTGACTGGCATCGGCACTCCCGCAGCAAGGACGGCCTGGCCGCTCGATGCAAGGCATGCCGGAAAGCGGATCATCGGAGGGACCACCTCAAGCGCACCTATGGACTGACGGAGGCTGAACGTGACGCCATGCTCCAGGCCCAGATGGGTGTCTGTGCGATCTGTCTGACTCCGGGCCCGGAACATGTGGATCACGACCATAAAACGGGTAGGGTCCGAGCCATCCTCTGCTTCAACTGCAATGGCGGACTGGGGCAGTTCAAGGACCGGCCCGACCTGCTCCGCCGTGGGGCCGACTATCTGGAAGGGAACGTGTGGAAGCCAACACTCGTGGCACCGGGCGTCTACCGGCTGCCTTCTTGACGCCGGGTTCGTCGTCCTTCGTCGAATTCCTGGCGGACCATCAGCCGGAGCTGCTCCCGGGCCGCCGGACCCTCCCGGCCGGGCTGCAACCGCTGGAGGCTCCGCACGGCACCACCATCGTGTCCGTCACCTTCGACGGCGGGGTGATCCTGGCCGGCGACCGCCGGGCCACCATGGGGAACCTGATCGCCCAGCGCGACATCGAGAAGGTCTTCCCCGCGGACGAGTACTCCGCCGTCGGCATCGCCGGCACGGCCGGCCTCGCCGTGGAGATGGTGCGCCTGTTCCAGCTGGAACTCGAGCACTACGAGAAGATCGAGGGCACCCAGCTCTCCCTGGAGGGCAAGGCCAACCGCCTCACCACCATGATCCGCGGCAACCTCGGGATGGCCATGCAGGGCCTGGCCGTGGTGCCGCTCTTCGCCGGCTACGACCTCGACCTCGGCCGGGGCCGGATCTTCAGCTACGACGTCACCGGCGGCCGCTCCGAGGAGGTCGGCTTCGCCGCGACCGGCTCGGGCTCGCTGTTCGCCAAGGGCTCCCTGAAGAAGCTCTACCGCGCCGACCTGACGGCCGAACAGGCCACCACCGCGGTCGTCCAGGCGCTCTACGACGCCGCCGACGACGACTCCGCCACCGGCGGTCCCGACCTGACCCGGGGCATCTTCCCGATCGTCGGCGTCATCACCGAGGACGGCTTCCGCCGCCTCCCCGACGAGGAGGTCGGCGCGCTGGCCCGGAGCATCCTCGACCACCGCCTGGAGTTCCCCAACGGCCCGCAGGCCGGACTTCTCTAGCCCTCATCTCTCCTACCACCACTCCACATCGACTCCAGATAGGGGCGACAGCCGGTGTCGACGCCGTTCTACGTCTCACCCCAGCAGGCCATGGCCGACCGCGCCGAGTACGCCCGCAAGGGCATCGCTCGCGGCCGCAGCGTGGTCGTGCTCACCTACGCCGACGGCATCGTCTTTGTGGCGGAGAACACCTCCCGGGCGCTGCACAAGGTCTCCGAGATCTACGACCGCATCGCCTTCGCCGCGGTCGGCCGCTACAACGAGTTCGAGAACCTGCGGATCGGCGGCGTCCGCTACGCCGACCTGCGCGGGTACTCCTACGACCGGGCCGACGTCAACGCCCGCGGCCTGGCGAACGTCTACGCCCAGACCCTGGGCACCATCTTCTCCTCCACCGGCGAGAAGCCGTACGAGGTGGAGCTGATCGTCGCCGAGGTCGGCAAGGGCCCGGACGACGACCAGATCTACCGGCTCACCCCGGACGGCTCGGTCGTCGACGAGCAGCACACCGTCGCGGTCGGCGGGAACTCCGAATCCATCAGCACCTACCTCCAGCAGCACCACGCCGAGGGCCTGACCCTCCCCGAGGCGCTGAAGCTCGCGGTCGACGGCCTGGCCCGCGATCCCAACGGCGGCCAGGCCCGCACGCTGACCCAGGATCAGCTGGAGGTCGCGGTCCTGGACCGCAGTCGCTGGCAGCAGCGCAAGTTCAAGCGCCTGGTGGGCGGCCAGCTCGGCCGTCTGCTGGCGGGCGACGAGACCGCCGTCGGCGACGAGGACGACATCCCGGCGGAGGCCGCGGTCGAGGAGTCGGTCGAGGAGTCGACCGATACCTCGTCCGAGGAGTGATACCAGTTCCGTTCACGCCGGAGGGCATGGCGATGGTGTGCCCTCCGGCTCCTTTTCGGTTTCGGACTGTGTCCGAGCGTGCACATTCTGAGTGAGGTACGGCCCGGCAAAGGGGAGACACCATGGACCGCAGAATCTTCGGACTGGAGAACGAGTACGGGGTGACCTGCACCTTCCGTGGCCAGCGCAGGCTGTCCCCGGACGAGGTGGCCCGCTACCTGTTCCGCCGCGTGGTGTCCTGGGGCCGCAGCAGCAACGTCTTCCTGCGCAACGGGGCCCGGCTCTACCTGGACGTGGGCTCGCACCCTGAGTACGCCACCCCCGAGTGCGACGACGTCGCCGAGCTGGTGACCCACGACAAGGCGGGGGAGCGGATCCTCGAGGGCCTGCTGGTGGACGCCGAGCGGCGGCTGCACGAGGAGGGCATCGCCGGCGACGTCTACCTGTTCAAGAACAACACCGACTCGGCCGGGAACTCCTACGGCTGCCATGAGAACTACCTGGTCGGCCGGCACGGCGAGTTCTCCCGGCTGGCCGACATCCTGATCCCCTTCCTGGTCACCCGGCAGCTGATCTGCGGCGCCGGCAAGGTGCTGCAGACCCCGCGCGGCGCGGTCTACTGCGTCAGCCAGAGGGCCGAGCACATCTGGGAGGGCGTGAGCTCGGCGACCACCCGCTCCCGTCCGATCATCAACACCCGGGACGAGCCGCACGCCGACGCCGAGCGCTACCGCCGGCTCCATGTGATCGTCGGCGACTCCAACATGTCGGAGACCACCACCCTGCTCAAGGTGGGCGCGACCGACCTGGTGCTGAAGATGATCGAGGCCGGCACGGTGCTGCGCGACCTCACCCTGGAGAACCCGATCCGGGCCATCCGCGAGGTCAGCCACGACCTCACCGGCTCCCGGCAGGTGCGGCTGGCGAACGGCCGGGAGGCCAGCGCGCTGGACATCCAGGAGGAGTACTTCTCCAAGGCCAGCGCCTTCGCCGACGCCAAGGGCATCCGCACCGGCACCGTGGCCAGGGTGCTGGACCTGTGGGGCCGCACCCTGGAGGCGATCCGGGCCGAGGACTACTCCAAGGTCGACCGCGAGATCGACTGGGTGATGAAGTACCAGCTGATCGAGCGCTACCGGGCCAAGAACGGCATCAGCATGTCGCACCCGCGGGTCGCCCAGATCGACCTCGCCTACCACGACATCCACCGCCGCCGGGGCCTGTACTACCTGCTGCAGAACCGGGGCCAGGCGGAGCGGGTCACCGACGATCTGAAGATCTTCGAGGCCAAGTCGGTCCCCCCGCAGACCACCCGGGCCCGGCTCCGCGGTGACTTCATCCGCCGGGCCCAGGAGCAGCGCCGCGACTTCACCGTCGACTGGGTGCATCTGAAGCTCAACGACCAGGCGCAGCGCACGGTCCTCTGCAAGGACCCGTTCCGCTCGGTGGACGAGCGGGTGGAGAAGCTGATCGCCGGAATGTGAGTCCCGTTTTCCCGGGAAATACGCAGGCCCCCGTGTCCCTATTGTGACGGCACGGGGGCCTGGTGATTGTGGTGCGGGTAAGGAGAGGTCGTAGAGTGGCGCGGACGGACCGCTGCTCCATTTCTCTCCACCCTAAGGACGATCGTGCGCCGAACCGCCACTGCCGCCGCGCTGCTCCTGGTGCCCGCCTTGCTGCTGACCGCGTGCAGTAGCGGCTCCAAGTCGAAGTCCGCGGACGCGACGACGCCCACAGCCTCCGCGTCCGCGTCGGCGTCCGCCAAGGCGGTGCCGGTGCCGGCGGTGGTGGACACGACCGTGGGCCTGCCGACGGTCGGCGGGACCTTCGGCAAGGACATCACGCTGACGCTGCCGAGCGGGACGCCGACGGACAAGTTCGTGGTGCACACGGTGACCGAGGGCACCGGTGCCACGGCGACCACCGCCAACTTCGCCATCTTCAACTTCACGGTCGAGGACTGGACCACCGGCAAGACCCTGAACACGGCCTACGGCAAGACCAGCGCCCCGGCGGTGCGCAAGCCCACCGACACGATGATCCCGGCGCTGGACAAGGCCGTGGTGGGTCACAAGGTCGGCAGCCGGGTCGTGGTGGTCGCGCCGCCCGGTGCGGCCTCGGCGCAGATGGCCTCCTCCGAGCCGACCGGGGTCACCGCCAAGGACACCCTGGTCTTTGTGATCGACATCAACCAGGTGGTCGGCGCCAAGGACGACGTGACCGGCACCCAGGTGGCCTCCCCGGCCGGTATGCCGACGGTGGTCGCCACCGCGGGCAAGGCCGCGACCTTCACCATCCCGGACGCGGCCAAGAAGCCGGCCAAGCTGGAGACCGGGGTGCTGATCAAGGGCGCCGGGGCGAAGGTGCTGAGCGGTCAGACGATCATCGTCCAGTACACCGGGGCGACCCTGGCGGACGGCAAGGTGTTCGACTCGTCCTGGAAGGACAACGGCGCGATGGCGACGGTCATCGGCCAGCAGCAGGTCATCACCGGCTGGGACCAGGGCCTGGTGGGCCAGACGGTCGGCAGCCGGGTGCTGCTGTCCATCCCGTCCAAGCTGGCCTACGGCGCCTCCCCGCCGGCCAACAGCGGGATCGCGGCCAACGCCGACATGGTGTTCGTCGTGGACATCCTGGCCGCCGCCTAGCCCGCCGCCGTGCTGCCCTGGGCGTAACGTACATCCTGAGCCGGGGGGACGACCCCGGACAGCAACGAGGAGAAGCAACCTTGAGCATCGAGAAGCCGGAGATCGACTTCCCGGGCGGCGAGCCGCCGGCCGAGCTGCAGATCAGGGACATCTGGGTGGGTGACGGCGAGGAGGCCAAGCCCGGCCACAACGTCAGCGTCCACTACGTCGGCGTGTCCTTCAGCACCGGTGAGGAGTTCGACGCCAGCTGGAACCGCGGCTCCGCGTTCAAGTTCCCGCTCGGTGGCGGCCGGGTCATCAAGGGCTGGGACCAGGGCGTCGTGGGCATGAAGGTCGGCGGCCGGCGCGAGCTGGTCATCCCGGCGCACCTGGCCTACGGCAACCAGAGCCCCACCCCCGCGATCAAGCCGGGCGAGACCCTGATCTTCGTCGTGGACCTGCTGGGCGTCTGAGGCAGTCCCGCCGAGGCAGCTCCGCGCGGCCCCGCTCTACCACAGTCGTGGTGGGGCGGGGCCGCGCTTTTGTGGTCGGGCCCGGTACCGGTACGGTCGTGTGCGCCGGGCATATCTGATGTCCGAGCCCAGGGAAGGGTGTGCGATGCCCATCGCCAAGTCCGAGCGTCTGATGAACCTCGCGCTGTGTCTGATGAACACCAAACGACCGCTGAGCAAGCGGGAGTTGCGGGACTCCATCGAGGCGTACCGGGAGGCCGCGGACAGCGCCAGCGAGGACTCCTTCAACCGGATGTTCGAGCGCGACAAGGACGATCTGCGCGAGCTCGGCCTGGTCATCGACGTGGACGAGAACGCCCTCGACGGCGAGCTGGGCTACCTCGCCCGGCGGGACCGCAACCGGTTGCCGGAGATCTCCCTGGACGCCGAGGAGGCCGCCGCGCTGAGCCTCGCCGCCGGGGTCTGGACCCAGGCCCGGCTCGCCGGAGCGGCCAGCGGCGCGCTGCACAAGCTGCGCGCCGGGGGCGCACTCGCCGAGGGGGACGGCGCAGAGGCGCATTCGGCCCTGGAACCACGTATCCCGGCCCGGGAGGCCGCCTTCGAGCCGCTGCTGGCCGCCGCCCGTGACCGCCGGCCGGTCTCCTTCGCCTACCGCAAGTCCGGGGCGTCCCAGCCCGAGCAGCGCGGTGTCGAGCCCTGGGCCCTGGAGTGCTGGCACGGCCACTGGTACCTGGCCGGCTGGGACCGCGACCGCAAGGACGTCCGAGTGTTCCGGCTGAGCCGGATCACCGGCCGGGTCAAGGCCCGCCACGACGCCTTCCAGGCCGAGGTCCCCGACCACGTCGACGTCCGCCAGCACGTCGCCCGGTTCGCGGGGGAGGGGGCCACCGCCACCGCCAGGATCCGGCTGCGCCGCGGCGCGGCCTTCCCGCTGCGAACCAAGGCGCTGCACGCCGAGCCGGTCGATGCCGACTGGGACGAGCTGGAGATCCCGTTCGGGCACGGCCTGGCCGCCGACCTCACCGAGTTCGGCGCCGATGTGGTCGTGGTCGGCCCGGCGGAACTGCGCTCCGACGTCATCGCCCGGCTGCGCGCCGTGGCGGGTACGACAGTGTCTGTCTCAGGAGGGTTCACGCAGTGAGCAACGCCATCGACCAGACGCGTCGGATGCTGTCCCTGGTCACCTATCTCCGCGAGCGCCCCGGCGCCCGGGTCGGCGAGGTGGCCCGGGCCTTCGGCATCACCGAGCGTGAGCTCGTCGGCGACCTCAATGTGCTGCCGATGTGCGGGACCAGCTTCCGCGGCGGCGACCTGCTCGACATCGACACCGACGGCGAGCGGATCTGGTGGCACAACGCCGACGACGTCGCCCAGCCACTGCGGCTGTCCTCGGACGAGGCCATCTCACTGCTGGTCGCGGCCCGCGCGGTGGCCGGGCTGCCCGGCCTGCGCGAGCGCGACCGGGCCGCGCTGACCCGCGCCGTCGCCAAGCTGGAGGCCGCGGCGGGGGACGCGGCCGAGGGCAGCGCCAGGGTCGGGGTGACCTTCGAGGCCGAGGGCAGCGTCTTCGCCGACGCCGACCGGGCCATCACCGAGCGTCGCCGGCTGTGGCTGCGCTACTACTCCTCGGGCCGCGGCGAGATGACCGAGCGCGAGGTCGACCCGATCCGCCTGGTCACCGAGGGCCACACCTACCTGGAGGGCTGGTGCCGGCTGTCCGAGGACCGCCGGATGTTCCGGCTGGACCGGATCGCCGACATCAAGGTCCTCGACGTGCCCTCCGACCCGCCGCCGCTGGTGCTGCGCGACCTGTCCGAGGGGCTGGTCCGCCCGGCCGAGGACGACCCGCAGGTGGTCCTGGAGGTGGGTCCGGGCGGTCGCTGGGTCACCGAGTACTACACATACGAAAACGCGATGGAGCTGCCCGACGGCGGGCTGAGGATCACCCTGCGCACCCCGGACCCCACCGGGCTGCTACGGCTGGCGCTCCGGCTGGGCGCGGACGGCCGGATCACCGAGCCGCCGGACCTCGCCGAGCGGGCCCGAAGCATCGCCGCCGGCGCCCTGGCGCGCTATGCCGAAGCGGGGGCGCAGGGGTGACCGGGGCGGCCACCCGCTTCCGGGCCTACTGCCCGGAGTGCCGCAGCACGGTCGAGCTGCGCCCCGATGCCTTCCGCCTCTCGCTGGGGCGCACCAGCGAGCGGACCTACTACTCGTTCACCTGCCCGAGCTGCGAGGCCCAGGTCCGCAAACGGGCCGGGGAACGCATCGTCGAGGCGCTGACCGGGGCCGGAGTGCCCGCCCTGCGGCTGCACGTGGTCCGCTGACCGGCCGACTGCCGCCACGGCCCTAGGATGGCGGGCATGCCTTGGATGATCGTCGCCGCCGTCGGCCTGTGCACCGCAGGGCTCCTCGTCCTGGGCTGGTGCGCGCTGCTGGTGTACCGGCAGGTGCTCGCACTCTCGCACGAACTGGACCGGGGAGCGGGCCGCATCGCGGGGGCGGCGGCCAACCTGGAGCGGGCCGCCGACCCGGTCGCCCGCCGGGCCGGGAACCTGGTGCCCCACGCGTAGTTCCCGATCCGTAGGCTCCCGTTCATACTGTGATCGGCTGTGCCCGCGTAGGATGAGGGCGAGGTAGCCAGACCTCGACTTATGCTCCGGCTCTGGACCTGCCCACAGGTCCCCTGCGTATTATCGGCGCAGAGACCACGACGAAGAGGGATACCCATGCTCGAGAACCGCGGACTTGAAATCATCATCCTGGCGGTCGTCGTGCTGCTGCTCTTCGGAGCCAAGCGGCTGCCCGACTCCGCCCGCGCCCTTGGCAAGTCCCTGCGCATCCTCAAGTCCGAGGTCGGTGCGATGAAGTCGGACGACAAGGTGGCCGAGGCCAAGACCGCGACGGCCGAGTCCGTCGTCGTCCCCAAGACCATCCAGGCCGCGCCCGGCGAGGCCGCGACCGCCCGTCCGGTGGCCGACGCCGTGCCCGAGCCGACGACCACCGCCAAGGCCTGACCCGCGCTCCCGCTCGACCTCTCCATCCACCCATCTCGCAGGGACTGAAGCCGCACGGTGAGCGACACCCAGGGCAGCAGCCGTCCGTCGGTCGGACGTCAGAAGCAGCCGAAGGACAACGAGGGACGCATGCCCCTCTCGGATCATCTCCGTGAGCTTCGCAACCGGTTGCTGATCTGTCTCGCGGCGCTGCTGGTCACCACGGTGCTCGGCTGGGTCATCCACAACTGGCTGATCAACCAGCTCACCGGGCCCGCCTGCGCGATCAAGGGTGTGCACGGATACGGCCAGCTCACCAAGGCCTGCCCGAACGGGCTGCTGGTCAACAACGGCGTGCTCGCACCGCTGTCCTTCACCTTCAAGGTCTCGATGATGGCCGGCCTGATCCTGGCCAGCCCGGTCTGGACCTACCAGCTCTGGGCGTTCGTCGCGCCCGGGCTGTACAAGAAGGAGAAGAAGTACGGCCTCAGCTTCACTGCCGCCGCGGTGCCGCTGTTCCTGGTCGGGGCCTACCTGGCCTACTGGATCTTCCCCAAGGCCCTGGGCATCCTGGTCAGCTTCAACCCGCCGGGCTTCTCGCTGGCCTTCTCGGGCGCCGAGTTCCTGGACTTCTTCATCCGCATGGTGATGGTCTTCGGCCTCTCCTTCGAACTGCCGCTGCTGCTGGTGGCGCTGAACTTCCTCGGCATCCTCAGCGCCGCGAAACTCCGCAGCTGGTGGCGCGGGATCATCTTCATCATCTTCGTGTTCTCGGCCGTGGCCACCCCGACCGGCGACCCGCTGACCATGAGCGTGCTGGCTGTCCCGATCTGCGTGCTGTTCCTGCTGGCCCTGGGCGTCTGCACGCTGCACGACCGGGCCAAGGCCCGCCGCAAGGCCGTCGAGGACCCGGACAGCCTGCTGGACGCGGATGTCGCCTCCTCGCTGGACCTGACCCCCTCGGACGTCCGTGCCGAGACGGTCTCCGCCGAGGAGTTCGCGCACGCCGAGCCGATGGTCTACCACCCGGACGAGGACGAGGCCGCCGGGGTCCCCGCCGCCAGGGGCGAGCGCATGGACGACATCACCTGATCCGGACCTGGTCCGGCTGAAACAAATGACTGGGTCAAGTGTCAGTTCCTCCGGGTAGCCTCTGGGGGAGATGCAGACCCACGACCACAGTTCAGGCGCCGCAGACGCAGGCACCGCCGACCGCGCTCCCGTGCGCCCGACCCGGGAGGAAGGTGCCGCGATGACCTCCGCCGCTCCTGATGACCACGCTGTAGAAGAGCTCAGCCCCTCCGAGCGCTACGCCGCCTCCCGGCGCCTGGCCAAGGAACAGGCCACCGCCCTGTTCGCCTTCCGGGACCTGTACGACTTCCCGCTGGACGCCTTCCAGATCGAGGCCTGCGAGGCCCTGGAGGCGGGCTCCGGGGTGCTGGTGGCCGCTCCGACCGGGTCCGGCAAGACCATCGTCGGCGAGTTCGCGGTGCACCTGGCGCTGGCCGAGGGCCGCAAGTGCTTCTACACCACCCCGATCAAGGCGCTGTCCAACCAGAAGTACGCGGACCTGGTCAAGCGCTACGGCCCGGACAAGGTCGGCCTGCTCACCGGGGACAACACGGTCAACAGCGAGGCCCCGGTGGTGGTGATGACCACCGAGGTGCTGCGCAACATGCTCTACGCGGGCTCGCAGACCCTCAACGGCCTCGGCTACGTGGTCATGGACGAGGTGCACTACCTGGCCGACCGCTTCCGCGGCGCGGTCTGGGAGGAGGTGATCATCCACCTCCCGGAGTCGGTCACCCTGGTCTCGCTGTCGGCGACGGTCTCCAACGCCGAGGAGTTCGGCGACTGGCTGGACACCGTCCGCGGCGGCACCAAGGTCATCGTCTCCGAGCACCGCCCGGTCCCGCTGTGGCAGCACGTGCTGGCGGGCAACCGGATGTACGACCTGTTCACGACCAGAGTGGCCGAGGAGCGGGCCTCGGGCCGCAAGCGCGACGGCGGCGGCAACCGGGGCGGCGAGTCCGACGTCAACCCGGAGCTGGTCCGGCTGGCCCGCGCCGAGCAGGACCGCCGCTACGGCGGCCGGGACCGCTTCGACAAGCGCGGCCGGGGCCGCAGCATGTCCAACGGCCGCCCGGGACGGGCCTGGACGCCGAGCCGGGTCGAGGTCATCGACCGGCTGGACTCCGAGGGCCTGCTGCCCGCGATCACCTTCATCTTCAGCCGGGCCGGCTGCGAGGCCGCCGTCCAGCAGTGCCTGCACTCCGGGCTGCGGCTGAACAACGACGCCGAGCGGGCCGAGGTCCGCGCCCTGGTCGAGGCCAGGACCGCCAGCATCCCCAGCGAGGACCTGCACGTCCTCGGCTACTACGAGTGGGTGGACGCGCTGGAGCGCGGGGTCGCCGCGCACCACGCCGGCATGCTGCCGACCTTCAAGGAGGTCGTCGAGGAGCTGTTCCTGCGCGGCCTGGTGAAGGCCGTCTTCGCGACCGAGACGCTGGCGCTGGGCATCAACATGCCGGCCCGCTCGGTGGTGATGGAGAAGCTGGTCAAGTGGAACGGCGAGACCCACGCCGATGTCACCCCCGGCGAGTACACCCAGCTCACCGGGCGCGCCGGGCGGCGCGGCATCGACATCGAGGGCCACGCCGTGGTGCTCTGGCAGCCCAACCTGGACCCGGCGGCGCTGGCCGGCCTGGCCGGGACCCGCACCTATCCGCTGCGGTCGTCCTTCAAGCCGTCCTACAACATGGCGGTGAACCTGGTCTCCCAGTTCGGCCGGCACAAGTCCCGCGAGCTGCTGGAGACCTCCTTCGCGCAGTTCCAGGCGGACCGCTCGGTGGTCGGCATCGCCCGCCAGGTGCAGCGCAACGAGGAGGGCCTGGAGGGCTACCGCGAGGCGGTCAACTGCCACCTGGGGGACTTCGAGGAGTACTCCGGGCTGCGCCGGGCGCTGAAGGACCGGGAGAACGCGCTGGCCCGCGAGGGGGCCAACCAGCGTCGCGCCAGTGCCGCCGACTCGCTGGAGAAGCTGAAGCCGGGCGACGTCATCCACGTCCCCACCGGCCGCTTCGCCGGGCTGGCCCTGGTGCTGGACCCCGGCATCCCGCCGGTCAGCAGCCGCCACGGCCACCGGCACGAGCACAGCGAGGGCCCGCGTCCGGTGGTGCTCACCGCCGAGCGCCAGGTCAAGCGGCTGGCGATGATCGACTTCCCGGTGCCGGTGGAGGCCATCGAGCGCGTCAGGATCCCGCGCAGCTTCAACCCGCGCAGCCCGCAGTCCAGGCGCGACCTGGCCTCGGCGCTGCGAACCAAGGCCGGGCACATCGAGCCGGCCCGGGCCCGCAAGGGCCGGGCCGCCGCCGCGGACGACCCGGAGATCGGCCGGCTGCGCACCGAGCTGCGGCAACACCCCTGCCACGGCTGCGACGACCGCGAGGACCACGCCCGCTGGGCCGAGCGCTACGAGCGGCTCAAGCGCGACACCATGCAGCTGGAACGCCGGATGCAGTCCCGCACCCACACCATCGCCCGGACCTTCGACCGGGTCTGCGCGCTGCTGACCGACCTCGGCTATCTGCACGGCGACACGGTCACCGACGACGGCCGACGGCTGGCCCGGCTCTACGGCGAGCTGGACCTGCTGGCCTCGGAGTGCCTGCGCGAGGAGGTCTGGGAGGGGCTGACCCCGGCCGAACTGGCCGCCTGCGCCTCGGCGTTGGTCTACGAGTCGCGGCGCGGCGACGACGAGAGCAGCGCCCCCAAGCTCCCGGACGGCGGCGCACGCGAGGCGCTGGGCGAGATGGTCCGGCTCTGGGGCCATCTGGACGCGCTGGAGGAACAGCACAAACTCGCCGCCGAGGACAACGTGGGCCAGCGCGAGCCCGACCTCGGCTTCGCCTGGACGGCGTTCCGCTGGGCCTCCGGGCATCCGCTGGACGCGGTGCTGCGCGAGGCCGACATGCCGGCCGGCGACTTCGTCCGCTGGACAAGGCAGCTGATCGACGTGCTGGGCCAGATCGCCAACGCCGCCCCCGAGGGCGGCACGGTCCGCGCCACCGCCCGCAAGGCCGTGGACGGCATCCGGCGCGGGATCATCGCCTACTCCTCGGTGGGTTGAGCGTCAGCAGCAGGACCGGGACCGGCGCGTCAGGCGCGCCGGTCCCGTCTGTTGTCGGGCCCGAATCCAGGGCTGGATACAGGCCTGGATTCAGCGGTAACCAGTTCTTCACGCCCCGGACTCCTCTCGGAAAACCGACACCCCGACAGTCGTCGCAACAGCACGGCTCGTGATTCTCCGTCAGGAGGGCTCATATGCCTGCACATTCCGCACAAGCGCTGCCGGTGGCCGCACTCCCGGGGCCCTTCCCGCTGAACCCCGCCTCGATGGCCCTGGTCCTGATCGACATGCAGCGCGACTTCCTGGAACCGGGCGGCTTCGGCGAGTCCCTGGGCAATGACGTCGGCATGCTGCGGCGCACCATCGAACCGCTGCGGGCGGTGCTCGCCGCGACCAGGAGCCTCGGGCTCCCGGTGCTGCACACCAGGGAGGGGCATCTGCCCGACCTGTCCGACTGCCCGCCGAGCAAGCTCAACCGCGGCGCGCCGTCGCGGCGGATCGGCGACCCGGGCCCCAACGGCCGCATCCTGATCCGGGGCGAGTACGGCCACGACATCATCGACGAACTCGCCCCGGTGGCCGGGGAACCGGTGATCGACAAGCCGGGGAAGGGCGCGTTCTACGGCACCGACTTCGGCGAGGTCCTCGCCGTCGCGGGCGTCACCCAACTGGTGGTCACCGGGGTGACCACCGAGGTCTGCGTGCACACCACGGTGCGCGAGGCCAACGACCGGGGTTTCGACTGCCTGGTCCTCTCGGACTGCGTCGGCTCCTACTTCCCCGAGTTCCAGCAGGCCGGACTGGCCATGATCTCCGCCCAGGGCGGGATCTTCGGCTGGACCGCCTCCTCCGCGGACTACCTGGCCGCCCTGGCCCGGCTCAGCAGCCGTGCGGCAGTGGCTCGCTGACCGTCCGTCACATCCTGCACGGCACCTCTCACCCCACGGAGTCTGCCATGTCCACCATGACCCCTGCGCCGACCTCCGCGTCGGCAGCCGATCCACCGCCCGCCCTGCGCTGGTGGGTGCCCGGCGACACCAACGCGTTCTTTGGCCTCGGCTTCAACGTCCTGGTCAACGTGCTGGTCCTGACCGGCCTGGTCATCGGCGTCGTCAACATTCCCAGCCACAGCGTCTACCACACCATCCTGCCGGCCCTGGGCGTGGAGCTGCTGATCGGCAACGTCTACTACACCTACCTGGCGCGCAGGTTGGCGCGCCGGGAGAACCGCACGGACGTCGCGGCGATGCCCTACGGCCCTTCGGTGCCGCACATGTTCATCGTCACCTTCGTGATCATGCTGCCCACCTATCTGGCCACCAAGGACCCGATCCGGGCCTGGGAGGCCGGCCTGGCCTGGGCGTTCGTGATCGGCCTGATCGTCGTCGTCGGAGCCTTCGTCGGCCCCTACATCCGCCGCTGGACGCCGAGGGCCGCGCTGCTCGGCACGCTGGCGGGCATCTCGGTCGCCTTCATCTCCATGCGCCCGGCCGGGCAGATGTGGGAGCAGGCGTGGATCGCGCTGCCGGTGCTGATGATCATCCTGATCGGGTTCTTCACCAACCTGCGGCTGCCCGGGAACATCCCGGTCGGTCTCGCCGCGCTGCTGGTGGGCACGGCCATCGGCTGGGCCGGCGGTTTCATGCACACCGCCGATGTTTCGCTGGCGGCGAAGGACATCGCCATCGGCCTGCCGACCTTCCAGTTCCACATGCTCTTCACCGGCATCAGCCACATCGGGCCGCTGCTGTCCACGGCCATCCCGCTGGGCATCTACAACTTCACCGAGGGCATGACCAACGTGGAGAGCGCCTCGGTCGCCGGGGACAGCTACAACCTCCGGTCGGTGCTGCTCGCCGACGGCACCGGCGCCATCGTCGGCGCGGCGCTGGGCTCGCCCTTCCCGCCGGCCGTCTACATCGGCCACCCCGGCTGGAAGGCGGCCGGCGGACGCACCAGCTACTCGATGGCCAGCGGCATCGTGATCGCGGTGCTCTGCTTCACCGGGATGTTCGGGCTGCTCGGCGCGGTGCTGCCGCTGCCGGCGATCGTGCCGATCCTGCTCTACATCGGCCTGCTCATCGGCGCCCAGGCGTTCCAGGCGGTGCCCAGGGCGCACGCGGCAGCGGTGATGATCGCGATCATTCCCAATGTCGCGTCCTGGGCCCAGGGGCAGATGGCCAACGTGCTGTCGGCGGTCGGCTACCAGAGCGTCGACTTCTCGGCCCACGCGGTGCTCGTCCCGCCGACCGGCTCCACACCCGGCTCGGTGCCGGAGAGCGCGCTGGTCAACGCGGGCGTCATCTACAAGGGCCTGATGCTGCTCGGGGACGGCGCGGTGCTGGCCGGGCTGATCCTGGGCGCCATCGTGGTGTTCCTGATCGACCGGGAGTTCCAGAAGGCGGCGATCTACTGTGCGGCGGGCGCCGTGCTGTCCTTCGTCGGACTGATCCACGGGGCCAAGGTCGGCTGGGACGTCGACGGTCAGGTGGCCCTGGGATACCTGTTCGCGGCGGTGGTGTGCCTGCTGTTCCACTTCCGCAAGGTGCCGCCGAGAGTGCCAGGCCCCGACGAGGCGCTGCTCGCCGAGGAGGGGTCCGTGACGGCCGAACCCGAGCCCGCGTCCGCTGAGCCGGAGCCCGCGGTGTGAGGGTCCGGCCCGGGGGAGGGGGTGACGGCCGGCGGCTCGGCTGCCGGCCGTTACCCCACCAGCTCCCTGACAGCCGAGGCCAGTTGCTGGGGCTGCTCCAGGTGGACCGCATGGCCGCAGCCCGCCAGCACCCGGTAGGGGACCCCCGCCACGGCCCGCAGCGCCCGGGCGGCGCGGTGGCGCGGCGGCGGGGAGAGCGCGCCGACCGTGGTGGTCACCCGGTCGGGCAGCTCCATGGCCTGTGCGGGCGGTTCGAAGGCCCGGAACATGGCGAAGTCACGGCGGACCGCGTCCGGATCGGCCGAGGCCATCGACGGGTCCCAGGCCGGCCCGTACAGCGCCGAGCCGAACCCGGGCACGCCGTGCGCCGCGTACTCCTCGGCGACCCTGGCCAGCAGCCCGGGGACCAGCGAGCCCACGGCGGGTTCGTGCAGCAGCGCCCCCGCCACCGGCACGCCGGCCGCGAGCAGCGCCAGCCCCAGCGTCGCGCCCCCGCTCACGCCCACCACCACCGCGCCCGCGGCGGCGCCGGCGAGGGCGTCCACCTCGGTCCGCAGATCCCCGCTGCAGGCCCGGTCCGGGGCCTCCACCGCGAAGGCCGGACTGCCGCTCTCCAGCAGCTCCCTGACGGCGGACCAGACCCCGGCGGTGGTTGCGGCACCATGGACGAGGAGGATGCGCTGGGGCGGCATGCCGGTCAGCATAGAGCGCGCTTCGGGCGCGTCAGGCCCGGGGAGGCTGCCGTAACAGCGGGGGAACGAACGCGACACAGCAACTTCGGAGGATGGCCGAATGGACCTTGCCGTCAGCGAACCCGAGACGCCCAGCGAAGCCGCCTACCGGCAGTTGCGCGACCGGCTGCTCGCCGGCGGCTTCCCGCTCACCCGCAGACTCGGCGAGGAACGCCTCGCCGCCATGGTCGGCGTCTCCCGTACGCCGGTGCGCCACGCGCTGATCCGGCTGCACGGCGAGGGCCTGGTCAGCCGGCACCAGGACGGCGGCTACCGCCCGGCGATCCCCGACCCCGAGGACATCACCTGCCTCTACGAGGCGCGCCGGGCCCTGGAGATCGGCGCCATCTGGGCCCCGGCCGAGGCCGGCCGCCGGCACGACCGGACCGCGCTCGGCGAGCTGCGCGACCACTGGGAGAACCTGCGCAGCGAGCAGCCCCCGGCGGACGCCGGCTTCGTCGCCGTCGACGAGGACTTCCATGTGCGCCTCGCCGCCTCGGCGGGCAACGAGGTCATGGTGGACCTGCTGCGCTCGGTGAACGCCCGGATCCGCGTGATCCGGATCCATGACTTCCTGAGCGACGACCGGATCGAACAGACCATCAGCGAGCACCTGGACATCCTGCGCGCGGTCGCCGCCGACGACCCCTCCACCGCGGAGCGGGTCTTCCGGGCGCACCTCGCCAAGTCCAAGGAGGTCGCCGAGGAACGGGCGCTGCGGGCCATCGCCCGGATGGCGAGGCTCGACTGAACCTGGCAGGACCAACCCGAGAGGTGCACCCCGGATGACCAGCACCAGCACTACTACCGGAACTACCAGTACGCGCAGCTTCGGCACGGTCGCCGCCGAGCCCTACCCGTGGCCCTACGACGGGGTGCTGCGCCCCGCCACCACCGCGCTGCTCTGCATCGACTGGCAGACCGACTTCTGCGGCCCCGGCGGCTACGTCGACACCATGGGCTACGACCTGGCACTCACCCGCGCCCCGCTCGCCCCCACCGCCAAGGTCCTCGCCGCGGCCCGGGCCGAGGGCTTCACCGTCGTGCACACCCGCGAGGGCCACCGGCCCGACCTCGCCGACTGCCCGCCCAACAAGCTGTGGCGGTCGCGCCGGATCGGCGCCGGGATCGGCGACAGCGGACCGTGCGGCCGGATCCTGGTGCGCGGCGAGCCGGGCTGGGAGATCGTGCCCGAGGCCGCGCCGCTGCCGGGGGAGCTGATCGTCGACAAGCCCGGCAAGGGCTCCTTCTACGCCACCGACCTGGACCTGCTGCTGCGCACCCGGGGGATCACCCATCTGATCCTCACCGGCATCACCACGGACGTCTGCGTGCACACGACCATGCGCGACGCCAACGACCGCGGCTACGAGTGCCTGCTGCTGACCGACTGCACCGGCGCGACCGACCCGGCCAACCACGAGGCCGCACTGCGGATGGTGACCATGCAGGGCGGGGTCTTCGGGGCGATCGCCTCCTCGGCGGCGCTGCTGGAGACGCTCGGCGCGACCTGAGCACCGCCGTACCGCTGAACCGGCAGGGCCCGTCCCGGAGGATCTTCGGGGCGGGTCTTGTGCCGTTCAGTAACGCGATATAGCGTGTTGACAGAAGCAATACCTCGCTGCGTATACTCGGCTACGAGTAATCGTGAACGGGTAGTGTGGTCGAGCGGTCGGGAGAACGTCATGGCGAAGCGGAAGATGACCAATCCGCTGGCCCTGGCCGTCCTTGCGACCATCCGCGAGCAGCCGCGCCACCCGTACGAGATCGCCCAGGTGCTGCGCTCCCGTGGCAAGGAGCACAGCATCAAGATCAACTATGGCTCGCTCTACACCGTGGTGCAGAGCCTGGAACGGCACGGTTTCATCGAGGCGTCCGGCACCGAGCGCGACGGCCGCAGGCCCGAGCGCACGCTGTACAGCGTCACCGAGGCCGGCAGCGCCGAGCTGCTGGACTGGCTCGCCGAGCTGGTCGCCGAACCGGTCAAGGAGTTCCCGCGCTTCGAGTCTGCGCTGTCGCTCATCGGCGTCTTCCCGCCCGACGAGGCGATGGAGCTGCTGGAGCGGCGGGTGGCCGAGCAGGACGCCCGGATCGCGGACCGGCGCCAGGAGTTGGCGGCGGTGCTGGCCTCGGGCGTGCCCAGGATCTTCCTGGTGGAGACCGAGTACAGCCTGGCCATGCAGGTCGCCGAGAACGACTGGACCCGGCAGCTGCTCAAGCAGATGGCCGACGGCTCACTGGAGGGCATGGACGGCTGGCGGCAGTACCACGCCACCGGCGAGGCCCCCCGGGAGTGGCAGGAGCTGGAGGCAAGGAACCAGCAGGACTGAAGCACACAGAAGAAGGCCCCGACCGGTGCGGCAACACCGGACGGGGCCAGGAACCTCGGTACCGGCCTGCGCGAACAGGACTCGGACGCTACGAGGAACACTCACCCTCATCGTAGCCCGAGTCCCCCGTCGTGGATCAGTACCCGAACGATCAACGACCGAAGGGACCACCACCATGACCAGCCCCAGCGGCGGCACGGCGCGGACGGCGGCAACCGTCCCGCACCCCGGCGCCCGTCCGGCAGCGGCCCGCCCGCTCGCCATCGAGGCCGTCGGCCTCGTCAAGACCTACCAGGTGAAGGGCCGGTCCGAGCCGGTCCGGGCCCTGGACGGCCTCAGCATCAGCGTCGAGCCCGGCATCGTCTTCGGCCTGCTCGGGCCCAACGGCGCCGGCAAGTCCACCACCGTCAAGATCCTCACCACCCTCGCCGCCGCCGACGGCGGCAGCGCCACCGTGGCCGGCCGGGACATCGCCGCCGACCCCGCGCTGGTGCGCCGGGCCATCGGCGTCGTCGCCCAGCGCTCCGGGGCCGACCCGGTGGCGACCGGCCGGGAGAACCTGCTGCTGCAGGGCCGCCTCTACGGCATGCGCGGCGCCGAGCTGAGCCGCCGCGCCGACGAACTGCTCGACCGCTTCGACCTGACCGATGCCGCAAAGCGCCAGGTCAAGACGTACTCCGGCGGGATGCAGCGGCGGCTGGACGTGGCGCTCGGCCTGGTCCACCGCCCCGAGGTGCTCTTCCTGGACGAGCCCACCACCGGGCTGGACCCCGAGGCGCGCACCGCCATGTGGGAGGAGATCGGCCGCCTCGCCGGGGACGACGGGCTGACCATCCTGCTGACCACGCACTACCTGGAGGAGGCCGACCGGCTGGCCGCCCGGCTGGCCATCGTGGACCGGGGCCGGATCGTCACCGAGGGCACGCCCGACGACCTCAAGGGCGAGCTCCACGGCGACGCCGTCCACGCCGAGCTCGCTGCGGCCTCGGCCGACGACGCGCTCAACATCTACCAGGCGCTGGGCCGGGTGCCCGGCATCCGCGAGATCACCGTGGACGGACGGCGCGTCAGCGCCCGCGCCGACGACGGCGCCGCGGCCGTCCCCGCCGTGCTGGCCGCGCTCGACCAGGCAGGCAGCCCGGTGGCCGCCGTCACCGTCGCCCGCCCGTCCCTGGACGACGTCTACCTCCGCTATGCCGGACGCAGCTTCGCCGACGCCGAAGGAGTCTCGCGATGAGCACCACCACGCGCACCGCGGTTGCCGGACCCAGGCTCGCCGAGGGCCTCGCCCAGACCTGGTTCATGACGCAGCGCCAGTTCATGGCCTTCGTCCGCCAGCCCGCCTACCTGATCATCACCCTGATCCAGCCGGTGATCTGGCTGTTCCTGTTCGGCGCGCTGTTCCGCAAGGTGGTCGAACTGCCGGGCTTCGGCACCGGCAGCTACCTCGACTACCTGGTCCCCGGGGTGATCGTGATGAGTGCGGTCTCCGCCAACATGTGGGCGGGGATGGGCACCCTGGAGGAGATCGACCGGGGCACGCTCAACCGCTTCCTGATCACCCCGGTCCGCCGCAGCGCGCTGATGAACGCCAATGTGGTGGCGCAGTCGCTCACCACGGCGATCCAGTCGCTGATCATCATCCTGCTCGGCTGGGCCGGCGGCGCCCACTACCCCGGCGGGGTGCTGGGCCTGCTGATCCTGGTCCTGGTCTCCTCGGCGCTCGGCACCGTCTTCGGGGCCTTCTCCAACGCCCTGGGCATGCTGGTGCGCCAGCGCGAGTCGATCATCGGCATCAACACCTTCCTGCTGCTGCCGCTGACCTTCCTCTCCTCGGCCTTCATGCCGCCGGCCCTGATGCCGCACTGGATGCAGGTGGTGGCCAGGTTCAACCCGGTCAACTGGGCCCTGGAGTGCAGCCGCGCCGCGATGTCGGCCCACCCCGACCGGTGGTCGGTGCTCAGCCACGGCGGCTGGACGCTGCTGCTGGCGGCCTTCGCGGTCTGGCTGTCGCTGCGGACCTTCCGCTCCTACCAGAAGTCCGTCTGACCGGACGTCATCCCGGGCGTCATTCAGTCGTCATCCGGGGGGCCGTCCCGTCGCCGGGGCGGCCCCAGCGGCCCTCACGACGCGTTCGGGTCCTCCAGCCGGAAGCCGACCTTCAGCCCCACCTGGAACTGGCTGACGGCTCCGTCGACGATGCTGCCGCGCACCTGGGTCACCTCGAACCAGTCCAGGCCGCGCAGGGTCTGCGAGGCACGGCCGACCGCGTTGCGCACGGCGGCGTCGACGCTCTCGGACGAGGTCCCGACGATCTCGGTGACCCGATAGGTGTGGTCGGTCATGGCGGACTCCGTTCTGGGCGGGCTACTGCTGCGGCTCCTGCTCGTCCACCCTGCCGCACCGCCCGGCTCCCCGCACGACGAACGGCACGCCCGCTACTGCGGCCAGCCGGCGGCGGAACTGGGGGAGGCGGCGAGCCGGGCGAGGTAGGAGCGGCAGCGCGGGCGGGCCTGCTGCAGCGCGTAGGCCTGGGCGGCGGGCAGGCCCTGACCCTTCGCGGTGCTCCCCGCGGCCGGGAGCAGGGCGCGGACGATGTCGTTCTCGCCGCCGGAGAGTCCCATCTCCTGGTAGTCCAGGCCCATGTCGCTGCCGGGGGTGACCAGGTAGCGCACCCAGTACGCGACCGAGCTCGCGCACTCCTCGAGGGCGTCGACCCTGGTCGCCGTCGGAGAGGGAGATCGGGCGGCGGTGCCGGGGTGGGCGGCGCAGGCGGAGCAGAGCAGCAGCGCGGCCGCGAGGAGAAAGATCCGGTACGGGCCCATGGCCCAGTGTCGGCCCCGGCGCCGCCGAAGTTCAACTCCCGGCCCGCACCGCAACCCCGGGTATCGTCTGCTGAGACCATTTCACGGGCGACACACGAGCGGCGGCATGGAACTTCAGCAGATCGGCCTACAGCACCCTGCGGCGAGCCTCGTCCGGGACATCCAGAACAACCGCACGGGCATCCCGCGCCGCACCTTCGTCGCCGAAGGGCTGTTCGAGAGCAACATCGTTCTGGAGACCGGCGTCTCGGTGGAGACCTTCCTGTGGTGCCCCGAGGCCGCCTACTCGGACGAGGCGAACAAGCGGGCGGGACAGCTCGTGGAACGCGCCCGGCGGGCCTACCGGATCTCCGAGAAGACCTTGGCGCGACTGGCCGAGCGACCCAATCCGGACGGGCTGCTCTCGATCGCCCAGCTGCCCGACTGGGACCCGGCGACCTTTGGATTCGGCGATGACGCGCTGGTGCTGGTGACGGACGCGCTGGAGATCCCCGGGAACCTCGGCACGCTGCTGCGCACCATGGACGCCTGCCAGGCGGACTGCCTGGTGATGACGAACCGTCGGACCCGGATGACGCATCCCAAGGTTCTGCGCAGCAGCCAGGGAATGAGCATCAAGGTCCCGTCCCTCGACTTCGACGAGGCCGGCGACGCCATCGCCTGGCTCAAGCGGAATCGGTTCAAGGTCTACATCGCGGACACCGACGACAGCGTCAACTACCGGAAGCTGGACTACCGGGGGCGGACCGCGCTGGTGGTCGGCAGTGAGCGTTACGGCGTTTCCCAGCCGTGGTACGAGGCCGGGTTCCAGCGGGTGGGAATCCCGATGCTGGGGTCCGCGGACTCGCTGAACGTGTCGGTATCGGCGTCCGTCCTGCTGTACGAGGCGCGGGCGCACAAGAACGGCTGGTAGACCGGCGTCAGCGCCCGCCGCGGACGGTGTGCCGCCGCGCTTCGTAGAGCATGACCGAGGCGGCCACGCCGACGTTCAGTGACTCCGCGGTGCCCACCATGGGGATCCGCAGCCGGCTGTCCGCGCTCGCCAGCATCTCCTCCGGCAGTCCCTCCCGCTCGCTGCCGAACAGGAAGGCCAACGGGGGCTTGTAGGTCGCGTCCCAGTGGTCCTGGTCCGCGGTGCCCGAGGTGGCGAGGACGGTGACGCCCTGCTCGGAGGCCCAGGAGAAGAACTCCTCGGCTCCGGGCGTGTGCACCACGTCGACGGCGAACAGCGAACCCATGCTGGCCTTGACCGCGACCGGGGAGAAGGCGTCCACCGTGTCCCCGATCAGGATGACGCCCGCTCCGCCCACCGCGTCCACGGTGCGGATGATCGTGCCGAGATTGCCCGGATTGCTGATCCGGTGCAGTGCGACGAAGACCGCGCCGGGGTGGACCGTCAGAGTGGACAGGTCGTCGGCGCGGCTCCGCACGATGGCCGCGAGGCCACCGGGGCCGTCACGGTCGACGAGACGCTTGAACAGGTCCGCGCTGAGCCGGGCCACGGACACGCCCGACCGTTCCTGCTCCTCGACCATGCGCTGAGCCGACGCGCCGGTCAGCAGGTCGGGTGCGACGATGAGCGACTCGATCTCCCAGCCCGCCTCGACGGCGCGCCACACCGGCTGAAGGCCCTCGACGACGAACGCACCCTCGCGGCGACGGTGTTTCCGGTCAGCGAGCAGCCTGGCCCGCTTCACGAGCGGGTTGGCGGCGCTGCTGATGGTGACTGTCATGTGGGTTCTCCATGGCTGACCGGGTCATGCGTCCCCGACCCTACCGCTGCGGGGTATTGACCGACGTCAGGGGCGGGCCTACATTCCTAATAAACACGTCTAGACAGGTTGAACACATGGCTGAGACCCAGCAGGGACAGGAAGGCCGCCGGCTCTCGATCGAAGCCCACGGCATCGACGTGATCGGCGACACGGACCGCAAAGGCACCCCCAGGCAGCTCTTCTGGCCGTGGTTCGGCGCCAACATCTCCATCCTCTCGCTGAGCTACGGCTCCTTCGCGTTGGGCTTCGGGATCTCCTTCTGGCAGGCGCTGGCCGCCGGGGTGATCGGCATCGTCGTCTCCTTCCTGCTGTGCGGGTTCATCGCGGTGGCCGGAAAGCGCGGGTCCGCTCCGACCATGGTGCTCAGCCGCGCCGCCTACGGAGTCCACGGCAACCGGGTCCCCGCACTGGTCTCCTGGATCCTGACCGTCGGCTGGGAGACGGTGCTGGCTGCCCTGGCGACCATGGCCACGGCGACGGTGTTCACCAGGCTCGGCTGGGGCGGCGGGACCTCGACGAAGGTCATCGCCCTGGTCGTGGTCAGTGCACTCATCGTCGCGGGCGGAGTCATGGGCTTCGATGCGATCATGCGCCTCCAGACGGTGATCACCGTGGTGACCGGCGTTCTGACCGTCGCCTACATCGTCCTGGTCGCGGGCCACATCCACTGGCACACCGTCAGCCGGCTGCCGTCCGGATCGGTCCAGGAGTTCATCGGCACCCTGGTGTTCATGATGACCGGCTTCGGCCTGGGCTGGGTCAATGCCGCCGCCGACTACTCCCGCTACCTGCCCAAACGCGCGTCGAGTCGGGGCGTGGTCGGCTGGACGACCTTCGGCGCCTCGCTGGCCCCGCTGGTGCTGCTGCTATTCGGCCTGCTGCTCGCGGGATCGTCCCCGAGCCTGAACACCGCCATCGCCGCCGACCCGATCGGAGCGCTGACCACGATCCTGCCGGTCTGGTTCCTGATCCCCTTCGCGGTGGTGGCCGTCCTCGGCCTGGTCGGTGGAGCGGTGCTGGACATCTACTCCTCCGGCCTGGCACTGCTGGCGGCCGGGCTGCGGGTCCCGCGCCACGTCGCCGCGCTGGTGGACGGGGTGCTCATGATCGCCGGAACCGTCTACATCGTCTTCCTCACCGACAACTTCCTCGGCCAGTTCATCGGCTTCCTGACCACGCTGGGCGTCCCGGTGGCCGCCTGGTGCGGCATCATGCTGGCGGACCTGCTGCTGCGCCGTGCCGACTACGACGACACCGACCTGTTCCGGCCGGGCGGCCGGTACGGCGGCGTTCCGCTGCTGCCGATGGTCCTCACCGTCGCGGGCACGGTGCTCGGCTGGGGACTGGTCACCAACTCCGCCGCCAGCTGGCTCAGCTGGCAGGGCTTCCTGCTCGGGCCGCTGGGCCTGGGCGGTAAGTCGGGTGCCTGGGCCGGCGCCAACCTCGGCGTGCTGGCGGCGCTGGTGCTGGGCTTCGCCGCCACCCTCGCCCTGGGACGTGCCCGGGTGCGGACCCAGGAGAGCCTGGCACCGGTGCCGTCATCGGACGCGGGAGTGGAGGCGGTGCGGTCATGAGCACCTCCTGGCTGGCAGTGATCGACATGCAGCGGGTGTTCGCGGAGCCGGACAGCCCCTGGTTCACCCCAGGATTCGACCGGATCACGGCTCCGATCGCCGAGTTGCTGCCGGTGTTTGGACCGCGTGCCGTCTTCACCCGGTTCGTAGCGCCGAAGACTCCGTCCGGAGCCTGGAACGAGTACTACGCCCGTTGGCCGTTCGCCCTGCAACCGCCGGACGCCCCCGCCTACCGGCTGACGCAGGAGTTCGACGAGGTCGCCGGACGCACGGTCGACGCGACCACGTTCAGCAAGTGGACGCCCGAACTGGCCACCAGGACAAGCGGAGCCGACCGGCTCTACCTGGCCGGAGTCACCACCGACTGCTGTGTGCTCTCCACGGCGCTGGCGGCCGCCGACGCCGGAGTGAGCGTGCGCATCGTGACCGACGCCTGCGCCGGGGTCGACGACGCCGCCCACAGCGCGGCACTCCACGTACTGGGCCTCTACGGCCCGCTGATCCGCCTGGTCACCGCAGCCGAGGCCCGTACCGAGGTCCTCGCTGAAGCCGTTCACCGGGCCTCACCGGAGGAGGCCTCATGACCCGCACCCCACCGGGACGACCGGTCCGCTCCGTCCACCTCAAGCACGAGAGGATCACCGCCCTGTTGGAGCGGGAGATCCGCAGCGGCGCGGCCGCGCCCGGCGAACAGCTCCCCGGCGAGATGGCCCTGGCCAAACGCTTCGGAGTCAGCCGCACCACCGTTCGCGCGGCCCTCGCCGAACTGAACGAAGCCGGACTGATCGCCACCAGGACCGGCAAGGGCTCCTATGTCCTCTTCGACGGACACCCCCTCGACGACCGCCTCGGCTGGGCCCACGCCCTGGCCGCCCAGGGCGTGGACAGCCGCACCCGCGTCCTGGCCGTGACCGCCACCGGCGACGGCCGACTCGCCGCACGTCTGGGCCTGGAGCTGGACCTCTTCGTCCTCGTCGAACGTGTCCGAGAACTCGCCGACGGCACCGCGGTCTCCTACGAACGCAGCTTCCTGCCGCACGTCGCCGGAGTGCGCGACCTGCCCCGCGACGGCCTCGGCGGCGACTCCCTCACCGCCGTGCTCGCCCTGGCCGGCCTTCACCCGGACCACGGCGAGCAGCGACTCTCCGGGCGCCGCCTCGACGAACGGGAGGCGACCGTACTGCGGCGCGAGCCCGGGGCCTGGTTCCTGAACACCCAGCGCACCAGCTGGACGAGCGAGGGAGCCTTCGCCGAGCACGTGGACAGCCTGCTCGATCCCGACCACTTCCACCTCTCGCTCCAGTTCCCGTAAGCACCCCTGGTAAAGGCACTCATGAGCAGCGCACAACGGAACCGCGCCGCGGGCTCCCTCTACGGCCTCGCCCTCGGCGACGCCCTCGGCATGCCCACGCAGATGCTGTCCCGCCCGCAGATCATCGCCCGCTACGGGCCCGTCCTGGACGGCTTCCACCCCGCCGCGCCGGACCACCCGCTCGCGGCCGGCATGCCCGCGGGGTCCGTCACCGACGACACCGAGCAGGCCCTGCTGCTCGCCGACCTGCTGGTGGACTCCGGTGGCCGGATCGACCCGGCGGAACTCGCCCGGCGCCTGATCGCCTGGGAGGACGACATGCGGGCCCGGGGTTCCCTGGACCTGCTCGGCCCGTCCACCAAGCAGGCCGTCGCCCAGGTGCTCGCCGGCGCGGACATCGCGGAGGCCGGCCGGTTCGGCACCACCAACGGCGCGGCGATGCGGATCACCCCGGTCGGCATCGCGTTCGGCTGCGCCGACCTGGAGGCGCTGGTGGACCGCGTGGTCGAGGCCAGCCGACTGACCCACGACACCGGAGTGGCGCTGGCCGGCGCCGCCGCCGTCGCCGCCGCCGTCAGCGCGGGCATCGACGGCGCCGACGTGGCCGAGTCCCTGCACGTCGCCGAGCGGGCAGCGACGATCGCGGCCACCTGCGGGCACTGGGTCGCGGCGGCGGACGTCTCGGCCCGGATCCGCTGGGCCGTCGGACTGGTGGACGGTCTCACCCCCGAGCAGGCCTGCGAACGCGTCTACACCCTGGTGGGCACCAGCCTGGCCACCCAGGAGTCGGTACCCGCCGCCTTCGCCATCCTGTGGGCCGGCAGGAACGACCCCTGGCAGGCGGTCCGGCTGGCCGCCTCCGTCGGCGGGGACTGCGACACCATCGCCGCCATCACCGGAGCCGTGGTCGGAGCCTGCCACGGCGTCGACGCCTTCCCCGCCGACTCCCGGGCCGTCCTGGACCGGGTCAACGGCCTGAAACTGGCGGAGACGGCCGATCGGCTGCTCGCGCTCCGCAGCGCCACGACCGGACGGGGGCCCGCGTGACCCGCGTCCACGACCGGCTGCTGCATCTCGGGAACATCGTCGTCGACCTGGTGCTGGACGTGCCGAAGCTGCCCGAACGCGGCGGAGACACCCTGGCCGGACCCGCCCGGACCACACCGGGCGGGGGCTTCAACGTCATGGTCGCCGCCGCCCGGCAGGGCCTGGACGTCGCCTACGGCGGCGCCCACGGCACCGGCCCGCTCGGAGACCAGTCACGCGCCGCGATGCTCGAAGCGGGGATCGACGTCCTGCTGCCGCCCAAGCCCGACCTGGACACCGGACTGGTCGTCACCCTGGTGGACGCCGAGGGGGAGCGCACCTTCGTCACCAGCCCCGGAGCCGAGGCCACCCTCGACGCCGCCGACCTCGCCGGCATCCGGCCGGGCGCGGGTGACCTGGTCTACCTCTCCGGCTACAGCATGCTGCACCCGGCCAACCGCACCGCCCTCACCACCTGGCTGGGCACGCTTCCTGACTGCACACCAGTGGCCTTCGACCCCGGCCCGCTGGTCGGCGACATCCCCGCGGACACGCTGCGCATGCTGCTCGCACGCGTCGACTGGTGGAGCTGCAACGCCCGCGAGGCAGCCCAACTGACCGGGCAGGGCTCTCCCGGGCCTGCCGCCGAGGCGCTGGCGGGGTCCATGGCAAGGGGCGGCGCCCTGGTCCGCACCGGCCCGGACGGATGCCACATCGCGCCGAGCCGGACCTCCGCATCCGTCCACGTCCCCGGCTTCGTCGTGCGCGCCGTCGACCTGAACGGCGCGGGCGACGCCCACACCGGTACCTTCCTCGCGGTACTGGCGGGTGGCTCCGACCCGGTCAGGGCGGCTCGAACCGCGAACGCCGCTGCGGCCCTGGCGGTCACCGCCTACGGCCCGGCGACCGCACCCGACGCGGACCGGCTCAACGCCTTCCTCAGCAAACACGCCTGACATTAGTGTTATCGCGACGCCGCCCCGCGGCCCTCCCCAGTCATGACCGAAAGCAGATACGACGGGCGGGGCGCAGGGCCCGGCTCCGGCGCCTCACGCCACAAGTACCGAACCAGCAGGCGGGCCAAGGCGCTGGCCGGGGTGACCGCGCTGGCCGCAGCCGCTACGGGGCTGCTGCTGGCCGCTCCCTGGGAGTCGGCCGGGGCCGCGGTCAGTCCCGCGAAGCCCGCCGCCGCGGCCGCCGCGAGCGCGAGCGGAGCCGTCGTCCCGGGCATGACCGAGTACGAGGCCGAGGGCGCGCGGGCGAGCACCAACGGCAGGCTGATCGGGCCCGACTACACCCAGGGCGACCTGGCCACCGAGGCCTCCGGCCGACAGGCGGTGCAGCTCACCGGGCAGGGCCAGTACGTGCAGTTCACGCTGACCGCCCCGGCCAACGCGCTGGACCTGCACTACGCCGTCCCCAAGGGCGCCGCCGGCAAGCTGTCGGTCTACGTCAACGGGTCCAAGCTCGGCGCCGAGCTGTCGCTCACCTCCGCCTACAGCTACATCAGCACCGGCAACATCGTCGGCAGCAGGACCCACAAGCTCTACGACGACGTCCGACTGCGGCTGCCCTCCTCGGTCGCCGCCGGGTCGACCGTGAAGTTCCAGGTGGACCCGGGCGACACCGCCCTGCCCTACACCGTCGACGTCGCCGACTTCTTCGACGTCGCCGCCCCGGCGGCCCAGCCCGCCGGTTCTATCTCGGTGGTCAGCAAGGGCGCGGACGCCGGCGGCAACAGCGACTCCACCAACGCCTTCCGCACCGCGATCGCCGCCGCCGCGTCGGCAGGCGTGCCGGTGTGGATACCCCAGGGCACCTTCCGGATCACCTCCGCGCTGCAGGTCGACAAGGCCACCATCGTCGGCGCCGGCAGCTGGTACTCGCAGCTGGCCACCAACGAGTTCATCAACAACGGCTCGGCGGTCCCCGGCCCGGTCAACCTCCGCGGCTTCGCGATCCTCGGCTCCACGGTCGGCCGCCACGACGACGGCAGCGCCAACGCCGTCAACGGATCGCTCGGCAACGGCTCCGACGTCGACGGGCTGTGGATCCAGGACACCAATGTGGGCTTCTGGCTCCAGCACGGCAACAGCGGGATCACCGTCCAGAACAGCATCGTGCTCTCCACGGACGCGGACGGCCTGAACTTCAACGGCAACGCCCGCAACAACACGGTCAAGAACAACTTCCTGCGCAACACCGGCGACGACGCGCTGGCCCTGTGGTCCATGCCGGCCCCGGACACCGGCAACACGCTCCGCAACAACACCATCGTCCAGCCCACCCTGGCCAACGGCATCGCGGTCTACGGCGGCTCCGGCAACACCGTCACCGGCAACACCATCGCCGACACCAATGCGCTGGGCAGCGGCATCGCCATCTCCAACCAGGCGTTCCTGTCCCCGTTCACCCCGCTGTCCGGGACCACCACGGTCTCCGACAACACCCTGGTCCGGACCGGTGCGCTGAACCCCAACTGGGGCCACGCGATGGGCGCCGTCCGCTTCGACTCCTACAACTCGGCCTTCTCCAACGCCACCGTGAACATCAGCGGCAACACGGTCGACTACAGCCCCTACGAGGCGTTCGAGATGGTCTCCGGCGGCGGCTCCGGCTACGCGGTGAGCGGCCTGAACTTCAGCAACAACACCGTCAACTGGACCGGCACCACGGTGTTCCAGGCCGAGACCACCGGCTCCGCCCAGGTCGGCGGACTGACCGCGTCCAACGTCAAGGTCGCGGGCACCTACGACTACGGCTACCCCAACAGGACCGCGGGCACCTTCGTCATCAACCGGGGCAGCGGGAACTCGGGTTGGAGTACCTCCCCGGTACTGACCTCGATCCCGTCGCCGACGTCACTGCCCCCGACCGGGCCGGCCCCGGGCAGTAGCACCCCTGCGCCTTCGGCCCCCCCGACCACCGCCCCGCCGGCCGCCACCGACCTGGCGCTGCATGCGGCGGTGTCCGACACCGGACACACCCAGAACCTCACTGCGTCCAACACCGTCGACGGAGACGCCAACAGCTACTGGGAGAGCACCGACAACGCCTTCCCACAGAGCCTGACCGTCGACCTCGGCACGACTCGCGCGGTGGGCCGGCTGGTCCTCAGGCTGCCCCCGGCCACCGCCTGGTCGACCCGTACCGAGACCTTCGCCGTCCTGGGCAGCGCGGACAACTCCACGTACACCAACCTGTCCGCCTCGGCGGGCCACACCTTCGACCCCGCCACCGGCAACACCGTGACGATCACCCTCCCGTCCGGCGCCCGGGCCCGGTATCTGCGGCTGACCTTCACCGGCAACACCGGCTGGCCGGCGGCCCAACTCTCGGCCTTCCAGGCCTACACGTCCTGACCCCGGAACCACCCCTTGCAGTGCCCCACGGCCTGCCATGAGAGACGGAACGCGATGATATTCAAGAAGAATTCGGGACGAGCGCGGCGGTCGCGCAGGTTGAAGCTTCCGATCCCGGTTCCGGCCGCGGTTGCCGCGGCCCTCGCCGTGATCGGCGCCCTGATCACGGCGCCGTTCCTGACCGCCGGCGCGGCGACGCAGGCCGTGGCGTCCACGCCGATGTGGTCCACGCAGCTCATGTGGGACAACCACGGCAACGCCTGGTCGGAGGCCAGCTTTGCGGCGCTCAAGGCACGCGGCCTGACCACTGCCGAGATCGATGTGCCGTGGAACACCGTCGAGCCGGCGCTGGGCAGGTTCAACTTCACGGAGCTGGACCAGGAGCTGGCCAACGCCGCTGCGGCCGGCGTCCGCCTGGTGCCCATCTTCTGGTACTCCGGGTGGAGCGGCAGCCCCGCGGCCTGGGTCACCAGCCACGAGATCAGCAACACCGGTGCGCAGAGCGCCACCCCGGCCTGGTGGGACCCGACCGCCGAGCCGGCCTACCTCACCTATGTCACCGACACGGTCAAGCACATCGCGGGTGAGCCGGGGTACGGCGGCAGCATCCTGGACTACGGACGACTGGACTCGTTCTGGGACAGCACCGTCAGCGGCACCGTCGACGGCTGGGCGCAGGCCGACATCAACGAGTTCCACAACGTCTACCTGCCGCGGACCTACAGCGGCATCAGCGCGTTCAACACGGCGAACAAGACCTCGTACACCGCGTTCTCGCAGGTGCCGGCGGCGAAGGCGGGTCAGCCCCTGGCGCGGGTCTACCAGTCGTTCCGGCTCTGGAGCGTGGAGCAGGTCTACGGGCAGCTGGCCGCCGACGTGCGCGCGGTCACCGCGAGCACGCCCCTCTACTACTACTTCGGCGGTCACGTGGGCAACTTCGCGACCTACGAGAACGTTCCGGAGGTGCTGTTCGCGCTCGCGAAGAAGTACAACGTCACCGTCCTGCAGGACTGTTCGGAATCCACCGGCATCGACCTGCTGTTCGCCGGTCTCGGCCGCGCCTACGGGGTCAGTGTCGCCACTGAGTGGACCGCGCCGTCCGACAGCACACAGCTGGCGGCCCAGGCGGTGCAGTGGATCGGCAACTACGGCCTGATGCTGCCCGAGGGCGGCGGCACGGACTTCTTCATCCACGACGGCACGCAGAAGGACACGGTCGCCTTCCCGATCTACACCAACTGGCTGCCGAACCTCAAGAGCCTGTCGGGGTCCTACCCGCAGCAGCCGGTCGCGGTGTACCTGGACGACTCCCTGGCCTACGGCAACACCTCCGGTGCCGGCCTGGGCGCACCGGAGAACACCATCGCCGCCGCCTGGGACCAGTACCAGGGCGGCTTCACCGTGGTCACCAGTGAGGAGGTCGACACCGGGATCGTCAAGCTCGCGCAGTACCGGGCGATCCTGCCGATCAACGGCGTGGACGCGAACCTGACCGCGTACAAGAACGCCGGCGGCAGCCTGCTGACGGCCGCATCGCAGCTGTCCCAGCACGCCCCCGCCTATGCGAGCCTGGCCAACAGCGGCATCGTGCAGATCGTCCCGGTGGTCTCCGCCGCGAAGACCGGCGCGCAGCTGACCATCGCCGACATCAACTCCAGCACCGCCTACAACAACGCGATCACCGTCAACCCGGCCGGACTGGGCCTGGCCGCAGGCAGCTACCACCTGGTCAACGCCGGCGGCACGGTGATCCCGCAGAAGGCGGTCACCGGCGGCATCTGCGCCGCCGCCAACCTCACGGCCGCCTCGCTGACCAAGTGGTCGGTCGTGGCCGGAGCCATACCGTCCGGCACCGCCGCGCCCGTCGGCTGCGGCGGCAGCACCACCCCGGCCTGCGGCACGCTGACCGCCAACCAGCAGCTGACTCCCGGCCAGTCGCTCGCCTCCTGCAACGGCACCTACAGCCTCGATCTGCAGGGCGACGGCAACCTGGTGATGTACCGCAGCGGCACCGCACTCTGGTCCTCGGGCACCGCCAACACGGCTGCGGGCCGAGCGCTCATGCAGGGCGACGGCAACCTCGTGCTCTACACCAGTACCGGCACGATCGTGTGGTCCACCAGGACCACCGGCAACAACGGTGCCCAGCTCCAGGTGCAGAACGACGGCAACGTCGTGATCTACAGCGCGACCGGCACCGCGCTGTGGTCCACGGGCACCGCCGGGAAGTAGCACATCTGCTGCTTCGCGTGAACATGGGGGAAGGTGGGGATCGGTAGGTCGCCTGTCAGGCCGCCGAGACGCACCTTCCCCTCACCTATTGGTCCAGACCTATTGACGAGCCCTCGCCAACCCTTCTACGCTCCGGTCCGGTACAGCCCCCACATGTCCCCATCTCACCCAGGGCCGGGCGTCACGCCCCCACGCGTCTGTCATGTCTATGACGCTCGGCGCGAAGGGAGCACCGTATGTTCCGTCGGAAGTTGAACCGGACCAGCCGCGCCGAGCGCGGACCAACCGTTCTGAGGCGCTCCCTCGCCGGGGTGAGCGCCGTCGCTGTCATCGGTGCCGGCATCGTCGTGGCCGGCTCCGGCGCGGCCGGGGCCGTCACCACCAACCTGGTGGTCAACTCCGGATTCGAGAGCGGACTCTCCGGCTGGACCTGCTCCAGCGGCTCCGGCGCGGCCGTCAGCAGCCCGGTCCACTCCGGCGCCTCCGCGCTCAAGGCCACGCCGACCGGCCAGGACGACGCCCAGTGCACCCAGACCATCAGCGTGCAGCCCAACTCCCCGTACACGTTGAGCGCCTATGTCCAGGGAAGCTACGTCTACCTCGGTGCCACCGGCACCGGCGGCAGCAGTGACCCGTCCACCTGGACGCCGAACAGCCCGTCGTACAGCCAGCTCAGCGTCGGCTTCACCACCGGGCCGAACACCACCTCGGTGACCGTCTACCTGCACGGCTGGTACGCGCAGCCCGCGTACTACGCGGACGACGTGTCGCTCACCGGCCCCGGCGGCAGCACCGCCCCGCCCACGACCGCCCCGCCGACCACGGCCCCGCCCACGACCGCTCCGCCCACGACGGCCCCGCCCACGACGGCCCCGCCCACCACCGCCCCGCCGACTACAACGCCGCCGGGCGCGACCTGCGCCACCAAGCCCAGGCCGTCGGGCAAGGTCCTGCAGGGCTACTGGGAGAACTGGGACGGCGCCCTGAACGGTGTCCACCCCGGCCTGGGCTGGATCCCCATCACGGACAGCCGGATCGCCGCGCACGGCTACAACGTCATCAACGCCGCCTTCCCGGTGATCCTCTCGGACGGCACCGTCGAGTGGCAGGACGGTATGGACACCAACGTCAAGGTCGCCACCCCCGCCGAGATGTGCCAGGCCAAGGCGGCCGGAGCGACGATCCTGATGTCGATCGGCGGTGCCGCCGCCGGCATCGACCTCAGCTCCAGCGCCGTCGCCGACCGGTTCGTGGCAACCGTCGTCCCGATCCTCAAGACGTACAACTTCGACGGAATCGACATCGACATCGAGACCGGCCTGACCGGAAGCGGCAACATCAACACCCTGTCCGCCTCCCAGGCCAACCTGGAGCGCATCATCGACGGCGTGCTGGCCCAGATGCCCGCGGGCTTCGGCCTGACGATGGCCCCCGAGACCGCATACGTCACCGGTGGAAGCGTCACCTACGGGTCGATCTGGGGCGCGTACCTGCCGATCGTCAAGAAGTACGCCGACAACGGGCGGCTGTGGTGGCTCAACATGCAGTACTACAACGGCAGCATGTACGGCTGCTCCGGCGACTCCTACCAGGCCGGTACCGTCCAGGGCTTCACGGCGCAGACCACCTGCCTGAACAACGGCCTGGTCGTCCAGGGCACCACGATCAAGGTGCCCTATGACAAGCAGGTGCCCGGCCTGCCGGCCCAGTCCGGCGCGGGCGGTGGCTATATGACGCCGAGTCTGGTCGGCCAGTCGTGGAACGCCTTCGGCGGTGCGCTGAAGGGCCTCATGACCTGGTCGGTCAACTGGGACGGCTCACTGGGTTGGACCTTCGGCGACAACGTCAAGTCCCTCCAGGGCCGTTGATGTTCAGCTGATGTCCCCGGGCCGGTCCGTCGGGCGCTCGGCCCGGGTGAAGGTCACGTGGGTGACGCCGCTGGGGGTCGTCACCGACTCTGTGTGGAAGCGGGCCTCGATAGCTTCGAGGCCGTCCCAGAGGCGCTCGCCGCGGCCCAGCAGGATCGGGACGACGGCGACATGGAGGTGGTCGACCAGGTCGGCGGCCAGGAACGCGCGGACGGTGCTCGGCCCACCTCCGACCCGCACGTCCAGGCCGCCCGCGGCCTCGCGCGCCTGACGGAGCGCCTCCTGCGGCGTCGCGTCGATGAAGTGGAAGGTCGTGCCGCCCTCCATCTCGATGGAAGGGCGGGGGTGGTGGGTGAGCACGAAGACCGGCGTGTGGAACGGCGGGTTCGGGCCCCACCACCCCTTCCAGCTCTCGTCCTCCCACGGCCCGCGCTGAGGCCCGAACTTGTTGCGCCCCATGATCTCCGCGCCGATCCCCACGTCCCAGGTGCGGGCGACCGCGTCGTCCACTCCGGTCTCGCCGCCCTTCCCGCCGACCATCTCCTGGAAGGTGCGGGTGCCGAAGAACCACTCGTGCAGCCGCGTCCCGGCATGCCCGAACGGCGCCTCCAGGCTCTGCCCCTCTCCCGTGGCGAAGCCGTCCAGCGAGACGGAGAAGTTGTGGACCCGTACGTGTGACATGGCTTGTCCTCCCGACTTCCTTCATTCAGACACACGGCCACGTTAGCCGCAGGCACCGACACGGCGCGCGAGGCCTCCGCGTGCTCAGGTTCCCGAGAGCAGGGTGGCGAGCCTGTCGCAGATGCTGGACCAGGCGCGCTGTGCGCCGTCGTGGATGGGCTGGGTGGGGAGGCGCTCGTGGAGGATGGTCATCTCGGTGGCGTCTCCGTCCGGGCGCAGGGTGACGGTGACCTGGGTGGTTCGGTTCAGGGTGGTGTCGGCGGCCCAGGTGAAGACGAGGCGGTGCGGGGGGTCGACGACGAGGTACTCGCCGGTGACCTCGTCGGCGCCGCTGTCGAGGATCTTGACGATGCGGTAGCGGCCGCCGACCACGGGATCGCAGGTGGCCTCGGCGACGAAGCCGGGGTCGGGGCAGAGCCACTGCTGGAGGCGGTCGGCGTCGGTCCAGGCGTCGAAGACCTGCTCGGGGCTGGCCTTGAGGGTGCGGGTCACCCTGACCACGGTCTCGCTCACGACGTGGGCCCTTCTTGGATGTGCTGTTCCAGGTGGTTGGCCAGGGCGTCGGCGCGCCGTTCCCAGAAGCCGGTGTAGTCGCTGATCCACCGCTCGGCCTCGGTCAGTGGCTGCGGGTTCGCGCTGAGGTAGTGGTCGCGGCCGCGGATCTCGCGCCGGACCAGGCCGGCGCGTTCCAGCACGATGATGTGCTTGGAAACGGCGGCCAGGGACATCGGCAGCGGTTCGGCGATCTCGGTCACACGGGCCTCCGCCGTGCGCAGGCGCTGCAGGATCGCCCGGCGGGTGGGATCGGCCAGGGCCATGTACGTCAGGTCCAGGGGAGCGGACACACGTTCAACCATATTGCTGAATGTTAGCGCGGCGAGTACATTCAACCAACAGGTTGAATTACTCGTCCCTGCAGTGCCAAGGAGATGGAACCGATGCGTCCTACCGAATCCACCCACGGCTCCGAACCGGCCCCGACCGCGATCGTCACCGGCGCCGGACGCGGCTTCGGCCGCGCCACCGCCACCGCACTGTGCCGAGCGGGCCGGCGCGTCGTCGGAATCGCCCGCGACCCCATCGACCTGGAGAAGGTCCATGCCGAACTCGGCGACTCCTTCGTGCCCGTCAGGGCCGACGCCACCGACCCGGCCGTCGCCGAACAGCTGCTGACCCGGTACGCCCCGCACGTCCTGGTGCTCAACGCCGGAGCCGTCCCGCTGGCCCGGCCCGTCCACGAGCACACCTGGGAGTCATTCAGCCTGCACTGGCGGACCGACGTCCAGCACGTCTTCCACTGGACCCGCCTGGCCCTGACGATGCCCCTGCCGCCGGGCAGCACGGTCCTCGCGCTCTCCAGCGGGGCCGCTCTGCGCGGCTCGCCGGTCAGCGGCGGCTACGCCGGGGCCAAGGCCACCATCCGCTTCCTCGCCTCCTACGCGGCCGAGGAGTCCCAGCGAGGCGGGCTCGGGATCAGGTTCCTGTCCGTCCTGCCGCCGATGACTCCCGGCTCCCGCGTCGGCGACGCCGGAGTCTCCGGCTATGCGTCCCGATCCGGAGTGGAGGAGGCCGACTTCATCCAGCGACTCGGCCCCACGGCTACGCCGGACCAGATCGGCCAGACCATCGCAGCCCTCACTCTGGACCCGGACCTCACCCACAGCAGCTACCAGCTCACGGTATCGGGACCGGTCGCCCTCGACTGACCACCGGCCGTCCGCTCTATCCGTCGGCTTTCGCGAGAACGTCGAGGAGGCGTTGGAGGGCGTTGCCGAGGCCCCAGCGTTCGGAGAGCTCTTCGAGGGTGACGGGGTCGAGGGGTTCGGCGCGGAGAGTGGGGTCGAAGGTTGGCAGCGGGACGTCGGTGGCGACGCTGACGACCTTGGGGGCGACGGCGAGGTAGTCGGTGCCTTCGATCAGGCGCTTGCGCTGGGCGGGGGTGAGTTTGCTGTCGGGGTCGACGGCGGCGGCTTGGATGCCGGCCAGGTCGCCGTACTGGTTGATGAGCTTGGTGGCGGTCTTCTCGCCGATGCCGACGACGCCCGGGAGGCCGTCGCTGGGGTCGCCGCGCAGGACGGCGAAGTCGACGTACTGGGAGCCGTTCACGCCGTACTTCTCGACCAGCAGCGCGTCGTTGGTGATCTGCAGCGTCCCCACGCCCTTGATCGGGTACAGCACCCGCACCCCGCGCACATCGTCCACCAGCTGGAACAGGTCCCGATCGCCGGTGATCACGTCGACCGGGCCGGGGTGGCGGGTCGTCAGGGTGCCGATGACGTCGTCCGCCTCGTAGCCGGGGACGCCGACGCGGGCGATGCCCAAGGCGTCCAGGACGGCGGCGATCACCGGGACCTGGGGGGAGAGGGTGTCCGGGACCTCCTCCTGGCCCTCGGTCTCGGGCTCGGCGGCCAGCCGGTGGGTCTTGTAGGTGGGGATCAGCTCCACCCGCCACTGCGGCCGCCAGTCCGCGTCCCAGCAGGCGACCAGCTGGTCCGGGGCGTGGTCGTGGACCAGACGGGTGATGAACTCCAGCAGACCCCGGACGGCGTTGACCGGCTGCCCGTCGGGGGAGCGGACCGAGTCGGGTACGCCGAAGAAGGCACGGAAGTAGAGGCTGGCGGTGTCCAGCAGCATCAGCCGGGGCGGGGTCGCGGACGAAGGTGCGGTCATGGGTCGCATCATGCCGCACGGGTACGACAACCGCCGGTTCCGCCGATTCTTGACAGCGCGTCGGGGGCGCATCAGGCTCGCTGCGCAGCGCGCACGATCGATCGCACAGGGAGCACCGCATGGCCTGGACCACCGCCGACGTCCCCGACCAGACCGGGCGGACCGCCCTGGTCACCGGGGCCAACTCCGGCCTGGGCCTGCGGACCGCCGCCGTGCTGGCCGAGCGCGGCGCGACCGTGGTGCTGGCCTGCCGCAACCCGGTGAAGGCGAAGGCGGCCGCGGCGTCGATCGGCAGCCGTACCGAACTGCTGGCGCTGGACCTGGCCTCGCTCGACTCGGTCCGGGCGGCCGCGGCGGAGGCGCACGAACGCTTCGCCCGTCTCGACCTGCTGATCAACAACGCCGGGGTGATGCATCCGCCGCACCGGCGCACCGGCGACGGCTTCGAGCTCCAGTTCGGCACCAACCACCTGGGCCACTTCGCGCTCACCGGACTGCTGCTGGACCTGCTCCGCGACACCGAGGGCTCCCGGGTGGTGGTCCTCAGCAGCCTCACCCACAAGGCGGCGCGTCGCGGCCTGGACTTCGACGACCTGCAGTCCGAGCGCCACTACCGCCGGGTGGGCGCCTACGCCCAGTCCAAGCTGGCCAATCTGATGTTCATGTACGCGCTGCAGCGCCGGCTGGCCGACTCCGGCGCGAAGACCATCGCGCTCGCCGCCCACCCCGGTTACGTGGTGACCGGGCTCACCCGGCACATCCCGGCCCCGCTGCAGCCGCTGAACACACTGCTGGCCGCCCCGCTCGCCCAGTCGGTCGAGCAGGGTGCGCTGCCGACGCTGCGCGCCTCCACCGACCCGCTCGCCATGGGGGCCCACTACTACGGCCCCGACGGCCCGTTCGAGCTGCGCGGCTTCCCGGTCCTCAAGGCCTCCGCCGCGCCGGCCCACAACCGGTCCGCGCAGGAGCGGTTGTGGGCGGTGTCGGAGAACCTCACCGGCGTGACCTACTGACGTCCGGTCACAGCAGGTCGGGGCGGCGCCACTGCTCGCCGAGCACGTGGTGGGCCAGGAAGGCCAGCACGGTGGCGTACCAGACCTTGGCGTTGTTGGGCTTGAGGATCCAGTGCCCCTCGTCCGGGTAGTAGAGGAACTTGGCCGGGACGCCGAAGCGCACCAGGTCGGTCCACAGGCCCAGGGCCTCGCCGATCGGCACCCGGTAGTCCCGGTCGCCGTGGACCACCAGCATCGGGGTGCTGATCTCCGCCGCCCGCAGGTGCGGTGACGACCGCTCGTAGCGCTCGGTGGTCTTCAGCACGTCGCCGAAGCCGCGCCGCCAGAAGTGCGGAGCGTCGGTGGTCCCGGCGAAGGAGTGCAGGTTCCAGAGGCTCGCGTGGGTGACGATGGCTTTGAAGCGGTCGGTGCTGGTGGCGATCCAGTTGGCCATGTAGCCACCGAAGGAGCCGCCCATCATCGCGGTGCGCGAGGCGTCCAGATCGGGGCGCTCCAGGGCGGCGTCGGTCAGCGCGATGACGTCCCGGTACGGGTTGCCGCCCCAGTCCTGCCAGCCGCGCCGGTGCATCTCCCGGCCGTAGCCGGTGGACAGGGCCGGGTCGGGCAGCAGCACCGCGTAGCCGGCGGCCGCCGCGACCCAGGGGTTCCAGCGCCAGGTCCAGGAGTTCCAGCTGCCCTGCGGTCCGCCGTGCACCCAGAGCAGCAGCGGGGCCGGGGTCTCGGCGCTCGCCGCCTCGGGCAGCACCAGCCAGGAGCGCAGCGGCGTCCCGTCCTCGGCGACCGTGGTGACCTCGGTGAGGCTGCCGGGGAGCGTGCCGACCGGTGCCGGGGAGGGGAGTTCGACGGGCCGCTGGTCGGCGGTGGAGCTGTCGAGCCGGACGGGTGTGGGCGGCGCGTCGATCGCGGCGCGCAGCGCGTACAGGGTGCCGCCGTCCGGTGCGACCGAGAGGTGGGTGTAACTGCCGTCGGCGGTGAGCCGGGTGACGGTCCCTTCGGCGGTGTCGAGGCGGAAGACCGGGCAGTGACCGAGCTGGTCGGCGGTGAAGAACACCGCGCCGCCGGCGGGGGAGGGGACGCCCTGCGTGGGCCAGAGGTCGAGGTCGGACAGCAGCTCGTGGCCCTGGTCCTGTTCGTCGGTGGCGTCGAAGGACCACAGGGTCACCTCGTAGCTCTCCTCGAAGGTCGACAGGGTCTCCCGCCCGCACACGACGGTGCGGCTGTCGGCGGCGAAGACCGGCGCGCCGAACTGGGCGTCGGCCGCCGACACCAGCCGCAGCCGCTTGCCGGTGGCCGCGTCCACGACGGCGACGGCTGACCGGATCCGGTCGGGGTCGTCGGAGATCTCCAGGGTGTGGGCGAGCAGCGCGCCGTCCGGCGACAGCGCCGGCGCCTCCCCGTTCCGGCCGAGCGGACCGCAGTCCACCGGCGCCGCCTCGGCGGACGCCTCGGGCAGGGTGAAGGTGTGCGGGAGCGCGGGGCCGAGGTCGTGGTCCCAGCACCGGACCAGCGCCTCCTCGTGCAGGATCGCGCTGACCTTGGCCTCCTTCCTGGCCTTGCGCAGCTTCGCGTCGGACTCGACGTCCTGCGCCCCGGGCAGCAGCGAGGCGACGACGGCGGTCCGGTCGGACTGACGCGCCGTCACCACGGCTTCGACGCCGCCTGGGCGGCCGAGCAGCCGATAGGCCTCGCCGCCCCCGGCGGGCAGCGCCCAGAGCGCGGCCTCCTCCTCGGCCGGGGCGTCCTTCGCCGGATCGGTGTCCGGACGGGCCGAGAGGAACAGCAGGGTTCCGTCCGGGCGGAACGCCGGTGCGGACTCGCCCTTGGCGGAGCGGGTGAGCCGGCGGGCGGGGCGCTGCCCGGCCGGGTCGACCTCCCACAGCGCGCTGACGTAGCGGGCGCCGTCGGCGGCCAGTTCGGCGACGGAGGCGATCAGCCGGTCGCCGCTGGGCGAGAGCGTGAGGGAGTTGATCCGGGGCAGGGCGATGAACGCCCCCAGATCGTGGAACGCGCTGCGGGGCGCGGAGTCGTCAGGCATGGGATCATCCTGGGACAGGTGCCGTGTACACGCCAGCCCCTTCGGTGATCGCGGTCCTCTCGATCGCGGCCTGGACCAGCGCCTGGAACAGCCGCAGGTCGGTGCCCTGCTCCGGATGCCACTGCACGGCCAGCGCGAAGCCGTCCGCGCGTTCCACCGCCTCCACCGTGCCGTCGGCGTGGTGGGCGCTCGCGGTCAGCCCAGCGCCCAGGCGCTGCGCCGCCTGGTGGTGGTAGGTGGGCACGTCCAGGGGGCCGTCGCCGAGCAGCGCCGCCAGCCGGGTGCCCGGGACCGGGAGCACCGGGTGGGTTCCGTAGGCGCCGGGGGTGGGCGCGTGGCCCTCGTGCCCGACCTGGTCGGGCAGGTGCTGGACCAGGTCGCCGCCGCAGGCGACGTTCAGCAGTTGCATGCCCCGGCATATCCCCAGCAGCGGCAGGCCTTGCTCCAGGGCGGCGGCGATCAGAGCCAGCTCCCAGGCGTCGCGCTCGGTCGGCGCCGGGTCGGTGCGCGGGTCGCGCGGCGCCCCGTACCTGGCCGGGTCGACGTCGGGGCCGCCGCTCACGAGCAGTCCGCCGAGATGGGCCACCACGTCGTCGGCGGTCGCCGGGTCGCCGGGCGGCAGCATCGCGGCGACGCCCCCGGCCCGCTGGACCTGGGCGGTGTACTGGACCGGCAGCAGCGCGGCCTGGCTCTCGGTCCACACCCCCCAGACCGCCGGGACGAGATAGGTCGTCACGCCGATGAGCGGACGGTTCATGGGTCCAGCCTCCCGATTTTCGGAGTCCTGCGGGTCAGGGACGGTCAGGCGATGGTCAAGGCGCCATTCAGGGCGATGGTCAGGCAAGGAAGCCGCGCAGCAGCGCGGCCGTCCCGGCCAGGTGCTCCCGCATCACCTCGCGGGCGCGCTCCGGCTCGCCGCCGAGGATGGCGGCGACCAGTTCGGTGTGCTGCCGCTCGCTGTGCTCCAGGTTGGGCGACAGCAGCGGGATGCAGTCGAGCAGCTCGTTGACGGTCGAGCGGACCGCGGCGTACTGGGCGGCCACCGAGACCGAGCCGCTGAGCTCGGCGATGGCCAGGTGCAGCCGGGTGTCCTGTCTGCGGTAGTCGTCGAGCCCGGCCGCCGCGGTGGCGGCGAGGCAGTCCCGCAGCCGCTTCTCCTCCTCGCCGGCGATCTCGCGTGCGGCGCAGAGCTCGGCCGCGCCGACCTCCAGTACCTCGCGGAAGAGCAGGGTGTCCTCCAGCCGGTCGCCCAGCAGCTCGGCCCGCCGGCGCAGCTCCGTGCCGTCGCCCGAGGGGGCGTCCTGCTCGGCGTGTCGGACGAAGGCGCCGCCGTAGCGGCCGCGTCTGATCTCCAGCAGTCCGGTGTCCTGGAGCACCTTCAGGGCCTCGCGCAGCGTGACCCGGCTGACCTGGAGCCGTTCCGCCAGCTCCCGTTCGGGGGGCAGCCGCTCGCCGACGGGCACCAGACCGAGCCGGATCAGCTGGAGCACCCGCTGAACGGTTTCCTCGAAGGTGTTGCCCGACCGTACCGGCCGCAGCGCCGCGGCCAGCGGATCGGCGCCGGTCGGACGGGTACTCGCCGCAGTCCCGCTCATCGAGCCCCCTTCCCTTTCATTGGTACAAGGCTATACCTTTGGCTTGCTCGACCGCCGGTCCATTCGAAAAGCAATCGAAAGCAGTCGGAGGCCCGCCCGTGACCGAACGTCAACCCCCGCTCAGTGTCCAGGACCTGCGTCGCCTGGTCGCCTCCGGGGAGATCCACACCGTAGCCGTGGCCTTCACCGACATGCAGGGCAGGCTCCAGGGCAAGCGCTTCGCGGCCGGCTTCTTCCTCGACGACACCCTCGCCCACGGCGCCGAAGGCTGCGCCTACCTGCTGGCCGTCGACGTCGAGCTCAACACCGGCGACGGCTACCCGATGGCCTCCTGGGACACCGGCTACGGCGACTTCGCCCTGGTCCCCGACCTGGCCACGCTGCGCCGCACCCCCTGGCAGCCCGGCACCGCCCTGGTCACCGCCGACCTCGCCTGGCACGACGGCACGCCCGTCCCCGCCTCGCCCCGGCAGATCCTGCGCCGCCAGCTGGACCGCCTCGCCGAGCACGGCCTCACCGCCTGGGCCGGCACCGAGCTGGAGTTCATCGTCTTCCGGGACACCTTCGAGGACGCCTGGAAGAGCGGCTACCGCGAGCTGACCCCGGCCAACCAGTACAACGCGGACTACTCGCTGCTGGCCACCGCCCGGATCGAGCCGCTGCTGGCCCGGATCCGCAACGAGATGGGTGCCGCCGGGATGGTGGTGGAGTCGGCCAAGGGCGAGTGCAACCTGGGCCAGCACGAGATCGCGTTCCGCTACGACGACGCCCTCACCACCTGCGACCAGCACAGCGTCTACAAGACCGGGGCCAAGGAGATCGCCGCCCAGGAGGGCATGTCGCTGACCTTCATGGCCAAGTACAACGAGCGCGAGGGCAACAGCTGCCACATCCACCTCTCGCTGCGCGACGAACGGAACAAGTCCGTCTGCGCCGGCGAGGACGGCGACATGTCGACCCTGATGCGCCACTTCCTGGCCGGCCAGCTCGCCGCGATGCGCGAACTCACGCTGCTCTACGCCCCGAACATCAACTCCTACAAGCGCTTCCGCCCCGGCTCCTTCGCGCCCACCGCCGTCGCCTGGGGCCGGGACAACCGCACCTGCTCGCTGCGGGTGGTCGGCCACGGCCCCTCGCTGCGGTTCGAGAACCGAGCCCCCGGCGGGGACGTCAACCCCTACCTCGCCGTCGCCGGGATGATCGCCGCCGGGCTGCACGGCATCGAGCAGCAGCTGGAACTGCCGGAGCCCTGCGCCGGCAACGCCTACGACGCTGACTTCGAGCACCTGCCGACCACCCTGCGCGAGGCCGCCGGGCTGTGGGCGGGCAGCAAGATCGCTGAATCCGCCTTCGGCAGCGACGTGGTCCAGCACTACCTGCGGATGGCCGAGGTCGAGCAGGACGCCTACGACACCGCCGTCACGGACTGGGAGCGGTTCCGCTCCTTCGAGCGAATGTGAGCCGCCCCCAGTGACCACCGACCACCTGACCGACCACCTCACGGTCCTCAACCCCGCCACCGAGGAGGTACTCGCCACCGTCCCGGTCACCACCCCCGAGCAGGTGGACGCGGCCGTCACCCGCGCCGCCGCCGCCCAGCGCCGCTGGGCCGCCCTGGCCCCCGGCGACCGGGCCCGGCTGCTGCGCCGCTTCGCCGACGCCGTGGACGGCGCGGCGGAGGAGCTGGCCCAGCTGGAGCTGCGCGAGGCCGGGCACACCCTCGGCAACGCCCGCTGGGAGGCCGGCAACGTCCGCGACCTGCTCGAATACGCGGCCGGCGGGGTCGAACGGCTGACCGGACGGCAGATCCCGGTCGCCGGCGGCCTGGACATCACCTTCCACGAGCCGCTGGGCGTCGTCGGCGTCATCGCGCCATGGAACTTCCCGATGCCCATCGCCGCCTGGGGCTTCGCCCCGGCGCTGGCGGCCGGCAACGCGGTCCTGCTCAAGCCCGCCGAGACCACCCCGCTGACCGCGCTCAGGCTGGCCGAGCTGGCGCTCGCCGCCGGACTGCCGGAGCACCTGTTCCAGGTGCTCCCCGGCCACGGCAGGGTCACCGGGCAGGCCCTGGTGGACCACCCCGGCGTGCGGAAGATCGTCTTCACCGGCTCCACCCCGGTCGGCAAGGAGATCATGTCCCGCTGCGCGGGGCAGCTGAAGCGGGTCACCCTGGAACTGGGCGGCAAGAGCCCCAACATCGTCTTCGCCGACGCCGACCTCTCCCGGGCCGCCGCCAGCGCCCCGATGTCCTTCCTCGACAACGCCGGACAGGACTGCTGCGCCCGCACCCGGATCCTGGTCCAGCGCGAGGTCTACGACGACTTCCTGGCCGAGCTGGCCCCGGCCGTCGCCGCCGTCACCGTCGGCGACCCGGCCGACCCCGCCACCGAGATGGGCCCGCTGATCTCGGCGCACCAGCGGGACCGGGTCCGCTCCTACCTGACGCCCGACCAGAAGATCCTGGCCCAGGGCGAGGCGCCGTCGGGCCCCGGCTTCTGGTGCCCGCCGACGCTGCTGGCCCCCGAGGACCCGGACAGCCGCGCCGCCACCGAGGAGATCTTCGGCCCGGTCGCCGTGGTGCTGCCCTTCACCGACGAGTCCGACGCGCTGCGGCTGGCCAACGCCACCCGCTACGGCCTCTCCGGCTCGCTGTGGACCCGCGACCTGGGCCGGGCCGTCCGCCTCGCCCGCGGCGTCAACGCCGGGAACCTGTCCGTCAACTCGCACAGCTCGGTCCGCTACTGGACGCCCTTCGGCGGCTTCAACGAGTCAGGACTGGGCCGCGAGCTGGGCCCGGACGCCCTTGCCCACTTCACCGAGACCAAGAACGTCTTCTTCGCCACCGAGGAGTAGAGCCACATGAGCAACGAAACGACCGAGAGCGTCTGCCGCCGCCTGGTCGGCCGCACCGCTGTGATCACCGGCGCGGGCAGCGGCATCGGCCTGGCCACCGCCCGCCGACTGGCGAGCGAGGGCGCGCACGTCGTCTGCGGCGACATCGACGAGACCGCGGGCAAGGCGGCGGCCGAGGAGGTCGGCGGGCTGTTCGTCCGGGTCGACGTCACCGACGCGGACCAGGTCGACGCCCTGTTCAAGGCCGCCTTCGACACCTACGGTAGCGTCGACATCGCCTTCAACAACGCCGGCATCTCCCCGCCCGACGACGACTCCATCCTGACCACCGGGATCGACGCCTGGCGCCGGGTCCAGGAGACCAACCTCACCTCGGTCTTCCTCTGCTGCAAGGCCGCCCTCCCCTACATGCAGCATCAGGGCAAGGGCTCCATCATCAACACCGCCAGCTTCGTCGCCGTGATGGGAGCAGCCACCTCGCAGATCTCCTACACCGCCTCCAAGGGCGGCGTGCTGGCGATGTCCCGCGAACTGGGCGTGCAGTTCGCCCGCGAGGGGATCCGGGTCAACGCCCTGTGCCCCGGCCCGGTGGACACCCCGCTGCTGCGCGAGCTGTTCGCCAAGGACCCTGAGCGGGCCGCCCGCCGCCTGGTGCACATCCCGCTCGGCCGCTTCGCCCGCCCCGAGGAGATCGCCGCCGCGGTGGCCTTCCTCGCCAGCGACGACTCCTCCTTCATGACGGCCAATGAGTTCCTGGTCGACGGCGGCATCGGCGGCGCCTACGTCACCCCGCTGTAGGCGGCGCCTCACCTCATTCTCAGCTGATACTCACAGGCGATTGACCACATGCTTATCCAACAACCCTTAGATTGCGCCTGTGAGTACGACAACCCCGGCCGGCTGGTACCCGGACCCCAAGCCCGCCGATCCCGCCAACCCCGGACAGCGGTGGTGGAACGGCTCCGAATGGACCGTCAGCACCAAGACGGACGAACCGCTGACCGTCGAGACCGACGTCCCGAAACAGCGCTCGCGCCCGCGGCGCGCCACGGTGGTGGCCGGGACGGTGGCGGCGCTGCTCGGTCTCGGCGTCGGCAGCCTGACCACCTACCTGATCATGGACGGCCGCGACAGCGGCACGACCAAGGCCGCCGTGTCCACGCCGGGCAACGGCACCGCCCCCGGCGGCGGTAACGGCGGACTGTTCGGGGAGGGCGGCTCGGGGGGTTCTTCCGGGGGCTCGGGCTCGACCGGCGGCGGTGGCTCGACCGGCGGTTCGTCCGGCGGCACCGGCGGCACCGGCACCAGCAGCACCACCGCCTACGACATAGTCGACGGCATATCCCTTCCCATTCCCAGCGGTTGGACCGGCGGCACCACCCAGAGCGGCTACGCCGCCCTGACCATCGGCTCCTACACCTGTGCCGGTTCCACCTCCACCTGCTCCCTCGGCGGCGCCAACACCGCGACGCTCAAGGCCTCGGTCAGCGCCGGCGCCAAGGCCGCCGCCGAGGCCGACATCGCGGGCGCCGTCAAGGACGCCTACGGCACCATCACCGGCCACACCGAGCTGGAGTCGCAGGCGGTCACCGTGGCCGGACGCTCGGGCTACCTGATTCGCTGGAAGGTCGACGCCAAGGTCGGCAACAACGGCACGGTGGAGACCGTGGTCTTCCCGACCAGCGACAACAAGAGCCTGGTGTCCCTGCACCTGGGCTTCGACATCGCCGCCAAGGCCCCCGACGTGTCGGTGATGGACACCATCGTCAGAGGCATCAAGGACGCCACCGTCTCCGGCTCCTCCGCAGGGACCTCCAGCGGGACCACCAGCAACTCCTGACGCGACGACCCCGCATGGCTGTGCCCCCGCCGACCGGTCGGCGGGGGCACAGCCATGCGGGGTCGTCAGCGGCTCAGAGGAAGGTCCGGCCCTCACCGCGATAGGTGGGCACGGTCTCGACCACCTGGGCGCCCTCGACCAGCTGCACCTCGGCGAAGCGCTCGAACAGCTCGCCGGCCTTGGCGTGCCGGAACCACACCTTGTCGCCGATCAGCAGGTCGTCGGCCGCCGACCCCAGCAGCGGGGTCTGCACCTCCCCGGCGCCCTCCTGGGAGTCGTAGCGCAGCCCCTGCGGCAGGTAGGGGACGGGGGAGCGGTCCGCGCCCGCGGCGCCCGAGGCCGGGTACCCGCCGCCGAGCACGGTCACCACGCCCACGCCGGGGCGGCGCACCACCGGCTGGGCGAACAGCGCGGCCGGACGTCCGTGGAACGACCGGTAGTTGTCGAACAGCCGGGGGACGTAGAGGCCCGATCCGGCGGCGACCTCGGTCACCGCGTCCTCAGCGACGGTGCTCTCCACGCTGCCGGTGCCGCCGCCGTTGACGAACTCCAGCTCCGCGACCTCCCGCACCGCGCGCACCACCGCGGCCCGGCGCTGCGCCAGTTCGGCGCGGGCCGTGCGCTGCATGACCTGCACCACACGCGAGTACAACGGACGCCCGGCGATGCTGTCGCCGACGCCCGCGATATGCCCCTCGTAGGCCATCAGCCCGACCACCCGGAAGCCGTCCCGCCGCTGCACGAGCTCGGCGAACCCGGCCAGCGCCTCCGGTGTGCGCAGCGGCGAGCGACGCGACCCGATCCGGATCCTGCCGCCGAGCAGGTGCAGCGCGGTGTCCAGCTCCAGGCAGACCCGGATCTCCTCGGTCCCCGCGCCGCGCGCGGCGTCGATCAGGTCCAGCTGGGCCGGGTCGTCCAGCAGCACCGAGATCGCCCGGGCCAGCTTGGGATCGGCGGCGAGCTCGGCGTAGCCGGCCCGGTCGGCGGAGGGGTAGGCGAGCAGGATGTCGTCGAAGCCGGCCCTGGCCAGCCAGATCGACTCGGCCAGGGTGAAGCTCATGATTCCCTGGAAGCCGTCCATCCGCAGCACCCGCTCCAGCAGCGCGCGGACCCGTACCGACTTGCTGGCCACCCGGATCGGCTTGCCCGCGGCGCGTCGGACCAGGTCCTCGGCGTTGGCGTCGAAGGCTTCGAGGTCCACGATCGCCAGCGGGGCGTCGAGGTGGGCCGTGGCACGGTCGTAGCGCGTGCGGTCAGCGGAAGGTGTCACCATGCCGGAAGCCTGCCACACCCTCGCTACCTGCCGGTAGGGGGTTGGCCCGGCCGGGCATGAGTCCGGCTCAGGTTCCCTGGAGCACCTCGGCCGCGGCCTTCGCCACCGACTCCACCAGCGAGATCCCGCCTGCCTCGGTGGTGTTGCCGTCGGAGACCACGGATATCAGCAGCGTGTGGCCGTTGCGGGAGACCCGGCCGACGCTGTTGATCACCCACAGCCCCGTGGTCGAGCGCGGCAGCCAGCCGTTCTTCAGGGCGAAGTCGGAGCCGCCGGCCGCCGCGCTGACGCCCCAGCGCTGATCGGTCTCGACCTGGCTCATCAGCCCCTGCTCATAGCTGCGCGAGGCGGACGTCAGCTTCGAGGAGCTGGTGAACACCTGCTGCAGCAGCCGCAGTTGGTCGGCGGCGCTGGTGGTGGTGAGCCCCCAGTACAGCCCCGAGCCGGCCTCGGTGTCGGTGAGGCCGAAGCGCTTGTTGGCGGCGTCCAGACCGCTGCTCTCGCCGATGGCCTGGTAGAGGCTGTCGGCGGCGGTGTTGTCGCTGTTCTCGATCATGCGGGTGGCGAGCGAGCGCTGTGAGGAGGTCAGCGTCGTGTTGCCGTCCTGGGCCTGGAGCAGCAGGGCGGCCAGGATGTCCATCTTGGCGATGCTGGCGGTGACGAAGGCGTGGTCGGTGTCGCCGTAGTCGAGCGCGGCCCCGGTGGTCAGGTCCGTGGCGGCGACGGCCACCGCGCCCTCGGCCGCGGACGTCGCCTTCTTGAGCTGATCCATCGCTGCCTCCGAGCTGGTCGCCGAGGGCTTCGCCGACGCCTCGGCCGATGCCTTCGCCGACGCCCTCGCGGATGCCGATGCCGACGCGGTCGCGGACGCTGCGGCGGTCTCCGACCCTACCGGCGCCGGCGCCGAGGCCGAGGCGGAATCCGAGGAGCCGTCCGAGGACGACGAGCCCACCGGGACCAGGGCGGCGCCCTGCGCCGTCGCCTGGTGCCCGTGCAGCACCGTGGTCGTCACGGCCACCGCGATGACCAGCAGCACGGCGGCGCCGATCGCGGCCCGGCTGCGCAGCAGGCCCAGGCGCCCGCCTGATCCCGGCCCCTGCTCATGTTTTTCCTGCGGCTCGTCCGTACTTCTCGTCGACATGGTCCCGCACCGTAGGCATCGCGTCTACGCGTGGCCTGGGAGAAAGCGTGGAATCGGCTGGTAGGGCGGGTGCGGGCCGGTCCGGCGCGGCCCGTCCGGTCGACTAGGCTCGCCGGGTGCAGCGTAAGAACATCCCCGACCCGGGCTTCGCGGGCGACGACGGTTCGGCCGACCCCCGCCTCGCGGCGGCCCTCGCCCGCCAGGCGGCGGAGCCCTCGCCCGAGACCGAGCAGGAGCTGCTGGCGGCCCTGGTCGGCGCCCGGCTGCTGGTGCCCATCGTGGCGGTCCTCGGCGAGGCCGAGACCGGCGCGGACGGCCTGAAGCACGAGAAGTCCAGCGACATGGCGGTCCCGACGGTCCAGGCCCCGGACGGGCGCAGGGGACTGCCGGCCTTCACCTCGCTGGAGGCCCTTGCCCGCTGGCGCTCCGACGCCCGCCCGGCGCCGGTCCCGGCTCCCCAGGCGGTCCAGGCCGCGTGGTCGGAGCAGGCCGACGCGCTGCTCATCGACCTGGCCGGGCCGGCCTTCTACGAACTCTCGGGCGCCGCGATGCGGGCCGTCGCGGAGGGGAGGGCCAGGATCGAACCGCTGCGCGACCCGGAGGTCGCCGAGGCGGTGCGCGGGCTGCTGGCCCCGTACCCGGCGGTGCTGCGCGCCCATCTGATGCCGAGCGAGCGGGCCGACGCGACGCTGGCGCTCATCCCCGACCCGGCGACGGACCCCGCTGAGCTCGGCGCGGCGGTCCAGCGGCTGGCGGCCGCCCTCGCCGCCGACGACCTGCTCCGCATCCGCCTGGACCGCGGGCTCGACCTCGCGGTCGTCCCCCCGTCCTCCGCGGAGCCGGCCACACCCCTCTACACCCGCTATCCGTAAACAGGCCCGGTACTGTGCCGACCCGGGGGACAACCCCCGGACCCCCGGCGAGCGACCCGCTGGTGCTATCCGTAGACCGGTCCGGTGAACTTCTCGCCCGGGCCGGTCCCCGGCTCGTCCGGGACAAGGGACGCCTCGCGGAAGGCGAGCTGCAGCGACTTCAGCCCGTCGCGGAGCGGTGCGGCGTGGAAGTTGCTGATCTCCGGGGCGCCGGCGGTGACCAGCCCGGCCAGGGCGGTGATCAGCTTGCGGGCCTCGTCCAGGTCCTTGTGCTTCTCCCCGTCCTCGGCCAGCCCCAGGTTGACCGCCGCCGCGCTCATCAGGTGCACCGCCACCGTGGTGATGACCTCCACCGCCGGGACGTCCGCGATGTCACGGGTCAGGTCGTCGAAGTCGGGGTTCTCGGGAGCCTCAGGGCTCTCCGGCTGGCTGCTCATGGATACTCGTCTCACCGGTCGAACACGGATGTCTGCACCGCAGTCTGCCTGATCACCGGGGGGCGCACCCAAAACGCCCCCGCACCGGGGAATTCTGCGCTACGGCAGAACGCTGCTATGGTTGGACACTGACCGGCCAGGTACTGCCATGCCCGAGGGGAAATCCCGAAGGCGGACGACACCGTACCCGGCCCACAAGTGGAGTCTCCTCCCACCCGCATCGACCCCAGGGTCGTCGGGTTCCGGTCCGGTGATGCCCGTCCTCCCCAGGATGCGGCATCGCTCAGCGCGTATCGCGGACATGTGCTCCGCGGCTGCGCGCCCGGTTTCCGTGGAGCCCCGCCTGTGTGTCATGCGGGGCTTTTTTCGTGCCCGCGGTGCTGCGCCCGGCGCATCCCCACCGCGGTACGAATGAAGTCCTGTGTGGCGGTGAAAAGTCCGCTGTTCACGTGACTGCCGTCGGCAGCCACGAGGTGCAACCGAGGAGGATCCATCAGCACCGAGCCCCGCATCAACGACCGGATTCGCGTCCCCGAGGTGCGACTCGTCGGTCCCAGCGGCGAGCAGGTCGGCATCGTGCCGCTTGCCAAGGCCCTGGAACTTGCGCAGGAGTACGACCTGGACCTGGTCGAGGTCGCGGCGACCGCCCGGCCGCCGGTGTGCAAGCTCATGGACTACGGCAAGTTCAAGTACGAGTCCGCCCTGAAGGCCCGTGAGGCGCGCAAGAACCAGGCGCACACGGTCATCAAGGAGATGAAGCTCCGCCCGAAGATCGACCCGCACGACTACGACACCAAGAAGGGTCACGTCGTCCGGTTCCTCAAGCAGGGTGACAAGGTCAAGATCACGATCATGTTCCGTGGTCGTGAGCAGTCCCGCCCCGAGCTCGGCTTCCGGCTGCTGCAGCGTCTCGCGTCGGATGTCGAGGAGCTGGGCTTCATCGAGTCCAACCCGAAGCAGGACGGCCGGAACATGATCATGGTTCTGGGCCCGCACAAGAAGAAGACCGAGGCCATGGCCGAGGCCCGCGAGGCGGCAGCCGCCCGCAAGGCCGACCGCCAGGGCCGTCCCGCCGAGGACGACGAGGCCCCCGCCGCCGAACAGGCGCCGCAGGAGGCAGCCGAGTCCGCGGTGGCCACGACCCTTGAGACCGCAGTCCCCGAGGCCGCGGAAGAGACTGTCAACGCCCCCGTCGGCGACGAGGTCTCGGACGCTTCGGAGGTGGCAGCCAAGTAGGCTGCCGCATCCACACCCCGGCCCACCGGCACCCGCCGGAGGGCCCTGAGACACAAGCGCTCCCGCTCGCGCCCCGGCGCAGGGCGGGAGCGGACCGACGAGGAGAGTACGGCGACATGCCGAAGAACAAGACGCACTCCGGTGCCAGCAAGCGCTTCAAGATCACTGGCTCCGGCAAGGTGCTGCGCCAGCGCGCCGGCCGTCGTCACTACCTCGAGCACAAGGCGTCCACGCTGACCCGTCGCCTTGCCGGCACGGTCGAGGTCTCCCCGGCTGACGCCAAGAAGGTCAAGAAGCTTCTCGGCAAGTGATCCTGCGCCCCGCGCAGCCGATCCCCTCGACCCATTCGTAACCGGACCGCGTGAGACAGACCGTGGTCCTCACCAAGGAGTAACAACGTGGCACGCGTCAAGCGGGCAGTAAACGCCCACAAGAAGCGCCGGGTCATCCTCGAGCGCGCCAGCGGTTACCGCGGCCAGCGTTCGCGCCTGTACCGCAAGGCCAAGGAGCAGGTCACCCACTCCTTCGTCTACAACTACAACGACCGGAAGAAGCGCAAGGGCGACTTCCGCCAGCTGTGGATCCAGCGCATCAACGCTGCGGCGCGTGCGAACGGCATGACGTACAACCGGCTGATCCAGGGCCTGAAGCTGGCCAGCGTCGAGATCGACCGCAAGATGCTCGCCGAGCTCGCCGTGCACGACGCCACCGCGTTCGCCGCGCTGGTCGAGGTCGCGCAGAAGGCCCTCCCGGCCGACGTCAACGCGCCCCGCGTCGCCGCCTGAGCGACTGCCTGAGCCGACTCCGTCGGACTCTGTCGCCGCAAGCGTCTTTCCGAGAACGGACCCGTAGGGGGATCTCCCCTTGCGGGTCCGTTCCGGTTGGCGAACCTGTTGCCGAAGTGAGAGCGAGCGATGCCCCAGCAGCCCTTTCCCGCCCCCGAGCTGACCTCACTGCGCTCGCCCCGGGTCACCGCCGCCCGCCGGCTCTCCCGCCGGGCCCAGCGCGGCAAGGAGCGCCGCTTCGTCGCCGAGGGCCCGCAGGCCGTCCGTGAGGCCGTGGCGTACGGGACGCTGCCGGGCGGCGAGCACGCCGTGGTCGAGATCTACACCACACTCGACGCCGCCGAGCGCCATGCCGAGCTGCTGGCGGACGCCAGGGCCGCCCGGGTGCCGGTGCTGACCGCCTCCGACGAGGTGATCGAGGCGGTCTGCCAGACCGTCACCCCGCAGGGCGTCGTCGCCGTCTGCCGCTTCGTCGACACCTCCTTCGAGCAGGTGCTGGCCGCCCGCCCCCGGCTGGTCGCGGTGCTGGCCCATGTCCGCGACCCCGGGAACGCCGGGACGGTGCTGCGCACGGCCGACGCCGCCGGGGCCGACGCGGTGGTGCTCACCGACGCCTCGGTGGACCTCTACAACCCCAAGGCCGTCCGCGCCTCCGTCGGCAGCCTCTACCACCTGCCGGTGGCCGTGGGGGTGCCGGTGGAGCAGGCCGTGGCCGGACTGCGCGCGGCCGGGGTGCGGATCCTGGCCGCGGACGGCGCCGGCAAGCGCGACCTGGACCAGGAGCTGGACGACGGCACCCTGGGCGGCCCGACCGCCTGGGTCTTCGGCAACGAGGCCTGGGGCCTGCCCGAGCCCACCCGGGCCCTGGCCGACGAGGTGGTCCGGGTCCCGATCCACGGGCACGCCGAGAGCCTCAACCTGGCGACCGCCGCCGCCGTCTGCCTCTACGCCTCAGCCCGCGCACAGCGTGCCCCCACCGGGTGCCGCTCCTAGCTCTGCATTCGCTAGGGTGACCAACGGCGGCATCCGGAGGGGAGGGCGGCCACATGACCGACACGCGGCAGGTCCGTGCGTCAACCCGCGCTGTCCTGCCTGGCCTCGATCCGGAGGACCTGCCGGACGGGCTGGTCGTCGCGGACGCCGACGGGGTGGTCGTCTGCTTCAACTCCGCGGCCGCCCGGATCAGCGGGATCAGCCGGGAGCAGGCCCTGGGCCGCCCGCTGGCCGAGGCGCTGCCGTTAGAGGACCTGGAGGGCCGCCGCTGGTGGCCGCTGCTGGACCCGTACGGCGGGCTGCGGATACGCACCGGACAGCCGGAACGCAATCTGCTGCTGCCCGGCGGCCGCGAGGTGCTGGTCTCCGCCCGCTACCTGCGCGAGGGCACCGGGCCGGTGCGCCGGGTGGTGGTCGCGCTGCGCGGCACCGAGGCCCGGCGCCGCACCGAGCGCAGCCACGCCGAGCTGATCGCCACCGTCGCCCATGAGCTGCGCTCCCCGCTGACCAGCGTCAAGGGCTTCACCGCGACCCTGCTGCAGAAGTGGGAGCGGTTCACCGACGACCAGAAGAAACTGATGCTGGAGACGGTCGACGCCGACGCCAACCGGGTCACCCGGCTGATCGCCGAACTGCTCGACATCTCCAGGATCGACGCCGGCCGGCTGGAGATCCGACGGCAGAAGGTCGACCTGCCGCTGGCGCTGCGCCGCCATGTGGAGGGCAAGATCGCCGCCGGGGTCGCCCCCGAGCGCTTTGTGATCCGGGTCAACGAGCCGCTGCCGCCGCTGTGGGCGGACGCCGACAAGCTCGACCAGGTGCTGGGCAACCTGCTGGAAAACGCGGTGCGCCACGGTGAGGGAACTGTCACCATCGAGGTCGAACCGGACAAGGCGGTCCTCGCCTCCGGTCAGCTGCGCGAAGGGACGGCGGTGACGGTGAGCGACCAGGGCCCCGGCATCCCCGAGGAGTCCATCCCGCGCGTCTTCACCCGCTTCTGGCGCGGCAGCAAGCGCGGCGGCACCGGCCTGGGCCTCTACATCGTCAAGGGCATCGTCGAGGCCCACGGCGGCAGCATCGCCGTGGACCGGGTGCCCGAGGGCGGGGCCAGGTTCCGATTTATCCTGCCCGCGGGCATCCCCGACTTCATGGCCTGACCGGTACGTCCCAGCCTGACCGGTACGTCCCCGGGCCGCCTCGGAGAGCACGCGGGCGCTGCCGACCCCAGAACCTCAGTAGACTCGGCCTCTGGCGCCGTGCGCTGAACCACGCAGGAGCATGGGAAGAAGAGGGATGTCCGCACCGAACAAGTCCTACGACCCGGTCGAGGTCGAGGCGTTGAAGCCGGAAGAGATCGAGCGGCTGCGGGACGCGGCGCTGGCCGCGTTCGAGGCCGCCGCCGACCTCGCCGCGCTGCAGGAGGCCAAGGTCGCCCACACCGGTGACCGCTCCCCGCTGTCCCTGGCCAACCGTGAGATCGGCGCGCTGCCGCCGCAGGCCAAGAAGGAGGCGGGCCAGCGGGTCGGCCAGGCCCGCGGAGCCGTCAACAAGGCCCTCGCCGAGCGCCGCGTCGTCCTGGAGGCCGAGCGGGACGCCCGGGTGCTCACCGAGGAGGCCGTGGACGTCACCCTCCCGTACGACCGCGCTCCGCGCGGCGCCCGGCACCCGCTGACGACCCTCTCCGAGCGGCTCGGCGACATCTTCACCTCCATGGGCTACGCCATCGCCGAGGGCCCCGAGGTCGAGGCCGAGTGGCTGAACTTCGACGCCCTCAACATGGGCCCGGACCACCCGGCGCGCTCCACCCAGGACACCTTCTTCCTCAAGGACGCCACCGGACATCCCACCGAGGGCGTGGTCCTGCGGACCCACACCTCCGGCGTGCAGATCCGCTCCATGCTGGCCGCCTCCGAGCCGCCGATCTACGTGATCTGCCCGGGCCGGGTGTTCCGCTCCGACGAGCTGGACGCCACCCACACCCCGGTCTTCAGCCAGATCGAGCTGCTGGCCGTGGACGAGGGCCTGACCATGGCCGACCTCAAGGGCACCCTGGACCACATGGTGGTCTCGCTCTTCGGCGAGGGCATGAAGACCCGGCTGCGCCCCAACTACTTCCCCTTCACCGAGCCGTCCGCCGAGATGGACATGGTGTGCTTCCACTGCCGCGGCGAGTCCGTCGGCAACCCGGACCGCCCCTGCCGCACCTGCTCCTCCGAGGGCTGGATCGAGCTGGGCGGCTGCGGGATGGTCAACCCGCGGGTGCTGATCGCCTGCGGCATCGACCCCAACAAGTACAGCGGCTTCGCGTTCGGCTTCGGCATCGAGCGACTGCTGATGTTCCGCCACAACGTCGAAGACATGCGAGACATCGTGGAGGGTGACGTGCGCTTCACCCTTCCGTTCGGGATGGAGATCTGATGCGCGTCCCGCTTTCCTGGCTGCGGGAGTACGTCGACCTGCCCGCAGGTGAGACCGGCCGCGACGTGGCCGACCGGCTGGTCCGGGCCGGCCTGGAGGTCGAGACCGTCGAGCAGCTCGGCGGCGACCTCAAGGGCCCGCTGGTGGTCGGCAAGGTGCTGGCCATCGAGGAGCTCACCGGCTTCAAGAAGCCCATCCGCTACTGCCAGGTCGACGTCGGCGACGCGAACGGGACGGGCGAGCCGCAGAACATCGTCTGCGGCGCCCGCAACTTCGCCGTCGGCGACAAGGTCGTCGTGGTGCTCCCCGGCGCGGTGCTGCCCGGCCCGTTCCCGATCTCGGCGCGGCAGACCTACGGCCACACCTCCGAGGGCATGATCTGCTCGGCCCGCGAGCTGGGCATGGGCGACGACCATGACGGCATCATCGTGCTGCCGGCCGAGTACGTCCCTGGCACCGACGCCATCGAGCTGCTGGAGCTGGTGGACGAGGTCCTGGACATCGCCGTCACCGCCGACCGCGGCTACTGCCTGTCGGTGCGCGGCGTCGCCCGTGAGGCCGCCATCGCCTACAGCCTGCCGCTGAGCGACCCGGCCCTGCTGGACGTCCCTCCGGCCAACTCCTACGGCCCGCTGGTCAAGGTCGAGGACCAGGCAGGGTGCGACCGCTTCGTGGCCCGCAGCGTCGTCGGCATCGAGCCGACCGCGCTGTCCCCGCTGTGGCTGCAGCGCCGGATCCAGAAGGCCGGGATGCGCCCGATCTCGCTGGCCGTGGACATCACCAACTACGTGATGCTGGAGCTCGGCCAGCCGCTGCACGCCTACGACCGCAGCCGGATCGACGGCGCGATCACCGTGCGCCGCGCCCGCGCGGGCGAGAAGCTGCGCACCCTGGACGGCGTCGAGCGCACGCTGGACGCCGAGGACCTGCTGATCTGCGACAACTCCGGGCCGATCGGCCTGGCCGGGGTCATGGGCGGGGCCGGCACCGAGATCGCCACCGCGGTCGAGGACCCGGAGACCGGCCGGGTCACCGGCACCAGCGAGGTCGTCATCGAGGCCGCGCACTTCGACCCGGTCGCCATCGCCCGCAGCGTGCGCCGCCACAAGCTGCCCTCCGAGGCCGCCAAGCGCTTCGAGCGCGGCGTGGACCCGGAGGCCGGCAAGGCCGCCGCGCAGCGCGCCGTGGACCTCCTGGTGCTGGTCGCCGGCGGCACCGCCGAGGCCGGGGTCACCGACATCGCCGCGCCGCACCCGGTGCACAGCATCACCATCGCCGCGGACCACCCGGACCGGGTGGCCGGGCAGGAGTACGGCCGCGAAACCGTGGTGCGCCGGCTCCAGGAGGTCGGCTGCACCGTGGTCGGCGGGGACGTGCTGGTGGTCACCCCGCCGAGCTGGCGGCCCGACCTGACCGACCCCAACGACCTCGCCGAGGAGGTCATCCGGCTGGAGGGCTACGCCGAGCTGCCCTCCACGCTGCCGACGCCGCCCGCGGGCACGGGCCTCACCGAGTCCCAGCGGCTGCGCCGCCGCAGCGGTCTGGCGCTGGCCGGGGCCGGCTATGTCGAGGTGCTGAACTACCCGTTCATCGGCGAGGCCGTGCTCGACGCCTTCGGGCTCGACGCGGACGACCCGCGCCGGGAGACGGTGCGGCTGGCCAACCCGATCTCCGACGAGGAGCCGTCGCTGCGCACCACGCTGCTGCCGGGCCTGCTGGCGGCGCTGCGCCGCAATGTCGGCCGGGGCGCGACGGACGTGGCGCTGTTCGAGCAGGGCCTGGCCTTCCGGGTGGACGGCACCGACCCGGAGTCGCTGTTCAAGGCGCCGCGGCTGCCGGTCGACCGCCGTCCCACCGACGAGGAGGTCGCGCAGCTCAACGCTGCGCTGCCGCGCCAGCCGCGCCGGGTCGCCACCGTCCTCGCGGGCAACCGCGAGCCCGACGGCTGGTGGGGCAAGGGCCGCGCCGCGACCTGGGCCGACGCGGTCGAGTCGGCCCGTACCGTGGCGGAAGCCGCCGGGGTCGAGCTGACGGTCCGCCAGGACCAGCACGCGCCCTGGCACCCGGGCCGCTGCGCCGCCCTCTACGTGGGCGACCGGCTGGTCGGCCACGCGGGCGAGCTGCACCCGCGCACCGTCAAGGCGCTGCACCTGCCGGAGCGCACCTGCGCGATGGAGCTGGACATCGAGCTGCTGACGGCAGACGGCTCCCGGCAGGTCGAGGGCCCGAGGATCTCCGGCTTCCCGGTCGCCACCCAGGACGTCGCCCTGGTCGTGGACGCCGGCGTGCCGGCCGCCGAGGTCGAGGAGGCGCTGCGGTCCGGCGCCGGACCGCTGCTGGAGTCGCTGCGGCTGTTCGACGTCTACACCGGCGAGCAGATCGGCGAGGACAAGAAGTCGCTGGCCTACGCGCTGCGCTTCCGCGCGACGGACCGCACCCTGACGGCGGAGGAGGCGACCGCGGCCCGCGAGGCCGCCATCGCCGAGGCCGTCGCCCGCACCGGCGCGAGCCCGCGCGGCTGACTCACGGCAGCACAACGGCGGCCCGTTCCCGTCTCCCGGGAGCGGGCCGCCGTTGTGCTGTGGGTTCGGACCGGACGGTTTGAGGCGCGGCGGTCGGCGACAGGATCAAGGGCAGGAACGTTCTTGCTCCAGGAGGCCCCATGCCGTCCAGTCCCGCCCCGATACGTCTGTCCGACGAGGTCCGAAAAGCCGTCGAGCGGGGGCGCCCGGTGGTGGCGCTGGAGTCGACCATCATCTCGCACGGGCTGCCGCGTCCGCGGAACCTGGAGGTCGCCCGGGAGCTGGAGGCGACCGTCCGGGCCGCCGGGGCGGTCCCGGCCACCATCGCGGTGCTGGACGGGGTGGCCAGGGTCGGGCTCGGCAAGGACGAGCTGGAGCGGGTCGCCAACGACCCGGACCTGCGCAAGCTGGGTTTCCGCGATCTGGCCCCCGCGGTCGCGCTCGGGGCGAGTGGCGCGACCACGGTGTCCGGGACGGCCTTCCTGGCCCACTCGGCCGGGATCGCGGTGTTCGCCACCGGCGGCCTCGGCGGCGTGCACCGCGACTGGGTGACCCTGCAGGACGAGTCCGCCGACCTCGGGCTGCTGGCCCGGGTGCCGATCACGGTGGTGTGCGCGGGGGTGAAGTCCATCCTGGACGTCCCGGCGACGCTGCAGCGCCTGGAGACGCTGAACGTGGGCGTGGTCGGCTACCGGACCGCCGAGTTCCCCGGCTTCTACCTGCGCAGCTCCGGATTGCCGGTCGACTGGACGCTGGACTCCCCGGAGCAGGTGGCGCAGCTGATGCGGGCCCGCTGGCAGCTCAGCGCCGACCTCACCGCGCTGGTCGTCGGCAACCCGGTCTCCGAGGCGGAGCAGCTCGACCCCGAGCTGCACGACCGGGTCCTCGCCAAGGCCCTGCGCGCGGCCGAGCGCAAGGGCATCACCGGCCAGGCGGTCACCCCCTTCCTGCTCGGCTACCTGGTGGAGCACACCGACGGCGCCTCGCTGGAGGCCAACCTCGCCGCGGTACGCGGCAACGTCGCCCTGGCGGCGCAGATCGCCCGCAGCCACGCGGCGCTCAGTTGACCGCAGGTGAGATGACGCCGAGTCGGTCCCTGCTGGTGGTGGGCGACCTGGTCACCGATGTGGTCGCGCTGCACGCCAAGCCGCTCACCCCGGACACCGACACCGCCGCGCGGATCGCGGTCCGCCCCGGCGGCTCCGCCGCCAACACGGCGGCCTGGGCCGCCCACGCCGGGGCGCGGGTGCGGCTGCTGGCGCGGGTCGGGGCCGACTCGGCCGACTGGCACCGCGAGGCGCTGGCCCGCGGCGGCGTGGAGACCTGGCTGCGGGTGGACCCGGACCGGCCGACGGCGGTGGTCATCGACCTGGTGGACGGCGCGGGGGAGCGGACCTTTGTGACCGACCGCGGCGCCAGCGGCGCGCTGGGCCCGTCCGACTGGGAGGATTCGCTGCTGGACGGGGTCGGCCGACTGCACCTCTCGGGCTATCTGCTGTTCGGCGCGGAGGGCCGGGAGCTCGCGGTGGTCGCGGTGCGGGCGGCCCGCGCGCGGGGGATCGGCGTCAGCGTCGACCCGGCGTCCAGCGGCTTTCTGCGCGAGTTCGGCGCGGAACGCTTCCTCGCCCTGCTCGGCGGCGTCCTGTTCAGTGGCGTCGACCTGCTGCTGCCCAATCTGGACGAGGCCCGGGTGCTGACCGGTCAGGCCGACCCGGCCGCCGCGGCGCGGGCGCTCAGCGCCCACTGCGGCTGCCGGGTGGCCCTGAAGCTGGGCGCCGCCGGTGCGCTGCTGGCCGAGGGCGGTGCCCTGCTCGGCCCGGTCCCGGCCCCCGAGGTCGTCCCGCTGGACTCCACCGGCGCCGGTGACGCCTTCGCCGGCGGCCTGCTCGCCGCGCTGCTGGCGGGCGGCTCATTGCCGGAGGCAGCGGCGGTGGGCTGCCGGCTGGGGGCGGCGGCGGTGGTCGCGGTGGGCGGCCGTCCGGGAGCCGTTAGTACCCACTGACAGGACTGAGCACGGTACTGCGCCAATGCTTGAGTGCTCAAGCTTCTGCTACCTTGACCCTATGAGTGAGGCACTTGAGACGTCGCTGCGCCTGGTCCGCGCCCAGGCGGCGCTGGTCAAGCGGTTCGACGCCCGGCTCTCCGGGCTGCACGGCGTCAGCTTCGCCGACCTCGCGGTGCTGCGCTGCCTCGGGCAGGCGGAGGGCGGCCGGTTGCGCCGGGTGGACCTGGCCCAGGCGCTGGGGCTGTCCGCGTCCGGCGTCACCCGTGGCCTGATCCCGCTGGAGCGGATCGGTCTGGTCGTCCGGGAGCCCGACCCCCGTGACGCCCGGGTGGCCTATGCGGCGCTGACGCCCACCGGGCGGAAGCGGCTGGACGAGATGGAACAGACCGCGGCCGGGATCGCCGAAGACGTCTTCACCGGCGAGGTCTGGGACGGCGGCGGGCTGGCCACGCTGGTGGCCCTGCTGGACGCACTGGAGGGCGACGCCGGTGCCGGTGCCGCCAGGGTGGGCAGGTCCGGCAGACGGCCGGAATCGGCGGCCGACCGGCATGGTTGACCTGCTGGGGGAGGCGCAGTGGCGGATGGTGGAGCTGATGCTGGGCGGCGGCTGGGCAGCCCCGATGCTCGCCGGGCCGGGGGGCGGACGAGAGGTGGAGCGGGTGCGGGCGAGTACCGGACTGACCGAGGTGACGGCCCTGCACTACCTGGAGCCGCTGCGCGCCGGCGGCTCGCTCCCGGGCGTCGTCGAGACCGACGACCTGGGCACCTACGTGGTGAAGTTCTCCGGCGCCGCACAGGGCCGCAAGGCCCTGGTCGCCGAGGTCATCACCGCTGAGCTGGGACGACGCCTGGGCCTGCCGGTCCCGGAGATGGTGCTGGTCAGGTTCGACCCGGAGGTGGCCGCGCACGAGCCGGACCCCGAGGTGCAGGACCTGCTGCGGGCCAGCGCCGGGCTGAACCTCGGCATGGACTACCTGCCGGGCGCCCGCGACTTCGCGCCCAAGGTCGTCAGGGACGTCGACATGTCGCCGGCCGAGGCCGGGCGGATCGTCTGGTTCGACGCCCTGATGGGCAATGTCGACCGCACCGTGCACAGCCCCAACCTGATGGTGTGGCACCGGCGGCTGTGGCTGATCGACCACGGCGCCGCGCTGATCTTCCACCACCGCTGGTCGGCCGCACCGGAGGCGATCGGGAAGAAGTACCCGATGTCCGAGCACGCCCTCGGCGGCTACGCCCCCGACGTAGCCGGGGCGGACCGGGCGCTGGCGCCGCTGGTCACCGTCGAGCTGCTGCGGGAGGTGACCGCACTGGTGCCGGACGAGTGGCTGGAGCCCGAGCCGGGCCTGGACACCCCCGAGGTGCAGCGCGAGGCCTATGTCAGCCACCTCGCCGCCCGCGCGGGCCGCTCCGCCGAGTGGCTGCCGGACTGCTTCGCCACCCCCGAGGAGCTGGCCGAGCGCGAGGCGAGGCGGACGGCGGCGACGCTGGCCGGACGCCCCGCCTGGCTGCAGCACGTGCGGGGTTGACCCGGGCCGACACCCGCGGGGTACGGTCAGCCCCATGCGGATCTGTGTGCTGGGGGCCGGGGCGGTCGGCGGGTTCATCGGGGCGAGGCTCGCCCTCGCGGGCGTGGAGACCTCGGCGGTCGCCCGCGGGGCGACGCTGGCCTCGTTGCGTCGGCACGGCTGGCGGCTGGAGTCCGCGGAGACGCCCGGCGGCGCCACCGTCGCCTCCGCGCCGGTCCGGGCCACCGACGACGCCGCCGAGCTCGGCGTCCAGGACGTGGTGGTCCTCGCCGTCAAGGCGCATGCGGTGCCCTCGGCCCTGGACAGCCTCGCCCACCTCGTCGGACCGGAGACCGCGGTGGTCACCGCCCTCAACGGCGTCCCCTGGTGGTTCTTCGAGGGCTTCGGCGGCCCCTGCGAGGGCCGGCACCTGGACACGGTCGACCCGGGCGGCCGGATAGCCGCCGCGATCCCCGTCGGCAATGTCGTCGGCTGCGTGGTCCACATCAGTAGCAGCACCCCCGAGCCGGGCCTGGTGCACCACCACAAGGGCGCCGGGCTTATCCTCGGCGAGCCCGACACCACCCGGTCGGCCCGGGTGCAGGAGCTCGTCTCGCTGCTGCGCGGCGCGGACGTGGACGCGACCGTGTCCACCGGCATCCAGAAGGACGTCTGGTTCAAGCTCTGGGGCAATATGACGATGAACCCGGTCTCCGCCCTCACCGGCGCGACCGGCGACCTCATCCTCGACGACGAGCTGGTCATGGGCTTCTGCCATGCCGCGATGCGGGAGGCCGCCGAGATCGGCGCCCGCATCGGCTGCCCCGTCGACCAGACCCCCGAGGACCGCAGCCAGGTCACCCGCAAGCTCGGCGTCGCCCGGACCTCCATGCTCCAGGACGCCCAGGCCGGGCGCAGGCTCGAACTCGACGCCCTGGTCGGCTCGGTGCGCGAGATCGGCGGCCTGCTGGGCGTGCCCACCCCGAGCATCGACGCGCTGCTGGGTCTCACCCGCCTCAGCGCCCGCGTGCACGGGCTGCTCTGACGTTCCGTCACACTGTGGCAGGGGCATGAGGCCTGATCCGCGTTAGCGCGGCGGCATCCCGGGTACGCGCAGCAGCAGACGCCAACCGGACCTATGAGGTGTGACATGCTGCTGCTCGGACTGCTGCTCATGGGCGGAACGATCGCCTTCGCCACGGTGCTGATCGCCGACAACCTCGACGGGGGGCCGCAGTACTCGGCCACCCTCTTCGACCACCATCTCGCCACCGTCAACACGCTGGGCGCATTCCTCGCCGGAATGGCGCTGACACTGGTCTTCTGCGCAGCCCTGGTGATGGCCACGGCCGGCGCCCGCCGCGAGCGCCGCCGCAACGCCGAACTGCGCGCCGCCCGTCGCGAGCGCAAGGCCACCGCGAAGACCGTCCCGGCCGGCACCGGCACCGCCACGGAGCCGAGCGACGGCGACACCGCGACCATGCCGGTGGTGCTGACCAAGCGCCGCAACCGCGGGGTGCGCATCTTCGGCCACTGAGGTTCAGCCGCTGAGGCTGGTGCTGGTGCGCATGTGACGCCGGAGGCGGGGTAGGTGGGCACCATGACCGAAGCACTGGTCGAGGACGACCCCGGGCGAATCGACCCGGACGACATGGCCGCGATCCTCGACGCCCTCGACGCCATCGGCGTGTCCGCCAAGCCGGTGCGGACCGTCGCCCCCGACGACCCGGAGGACTGGACCCTGTGCCTGCACTGGCTGCAGCGGGGCCCGGTCTCCTCCGACACCGAGGCGGCCCTGCCCGGCGTGCTGGCCCGGATCCGGGACCACTACACCGCCCACGGCCGCACCCCGCCGACCCGGATCGACCTGCACGGACCGGACGGCGGGGAACTGCTCACCGTGGAGGGCGGGCAGTCCCACCCGTCCTGACGCGCAACGGATCCCTCAGTGCGGAATGGCGTTGATGACCTCGTGCGCGCCCTGGCGCAGCAGCGTCGCCGCCACCGACGTTCCCAGCGCCAGCGCGTTGCGGTCCCACTCGTGCGCGTCCAGCGTGATCTTCCCGTCCGCGCTGAACACCCGGGCCCGCAGCGACAGCCTGCCGTCGTGCTCGGTGGTCGCGAAGGCGGCGATGGGGGAGTTGCAGTGGCCCTGGAGCACATGCAGCAGCATCCGCTCGGCGGTGGTCTGCCGGAAGGTCTCCGCGTCGTTGAGCGCGGCGACGGCCTCGATCACGGCCTCGTCCTCGCTGCGGCACTGCAGGGCGAGCGTGCCCGAGCCGACGGCCGGCATCATCTGCTCCACCGTCAGGACCTGGGTGATCCGGTCCTGCGCCCCGATCCGCTCCAGGCCGGAGACGGCCAGCATCAGCGCGTCCACGTCACCGGCGTCGAGCTTGGCCAGCCGGCTGTTGGCGTTGCCGCGGATCGGCACCGGCTCCAGCTCGGGCCAGCGCTGCGCGAGTTGGGCCACCCGGCGGACGGACGAGGTGCCGATCCGGCTCCCGGCGGGAAGCTGGTCCAGGGTCAGCCCACCGGGGTGGACCAGGGCGTCCCGCAGGTCGTCGCGCTTCAGGTAGGCGGCGAACACGGTTCCGGCCGGAACCGGCCGGTCCCCGGGCACGTCCTTGACGCAGTGCACGGCCAGGTCGATGCTCCCGGCGAGCAGTGCCTCGTCCAGCTCCCGGGTGAAGGCGCCCTTGCCGCCGAGGTCCACCAGCGCGCCGGACCAGCGGTCGCCCGAGGTCGTGAACGGCACCACCTCGGTGGCGATCCCGGGGTGCTCGGCGGCCAGTTCGGCCCGTACCCGCGCCACCTGGGCCAGCGACATCGGGGAGGAGCGCGCCCCGATACGGATCAGTTGAGGATCTGACATGGCCTCAGCGTAGGGCGTCCCGCCCCCGGATCCCGCATTCGGGGGGTCGTGACCCGGCATCCGTCACCTGGGGGTAATGTGGCACGGCCCGGGCACTCACGCGTCGGAGTCCGCCGGCTCGTAGGTCTCGTTGAGAACGGCCTCGTCGATCGGGTAGAACTCGCCCCGGACGCCACGGACCACATGGTGTCCCGTGTAGACCCCGACCCAGGTCGAGTGCAGTTCGTCGAAGACCTCGGCGGTGATCCTGGAGTCCTGGCTCGGGCCCTTCGGCACGATGACGCGAAACGCGCCGCCGCAGAACTCCCGCATCTCCTCCTGGTTGAGGCCGGTCCACAGGAGCGTGCGGACGGTAACCGGACGCTTCCGGCGCATGGTCACGGACGGCATGTCAGTTCCTTTCCACAGTCGTCTCCTTGTCGCCTGCCCACGCAGCGGCGGCTATGCGGACGGACTGGTACTTCTGGAGCCGTATGCTCTCAGGCCGGAAGCCGCGAGGACAGCGGAAGACACGTTCCACGCGCGGAGACACCGCAGATTCTTACGGGCGAGGCCCGAAGCCCTCAGATCTCTGCGGGGTCGGGCTGTTCGATCCATTCGGTGCGGACGATGTGACGGGTCAGCACCACCAGCCGGTAGTCGGTCAGTTGCTCGTCGCGGTGCTGTTCGAGCCGGATTTCCAGGGCGTCGCGTTCGGTGCCGTACTCGACCATCTCCCGTGGCTGTCCGTCGATGACGGCCTGTACGGCGTACTCGACGGTGCCGCCGGCCAGCTGGGCGTGCAGTCGGTCGACCTCGGCCAGCAGGACGGCGATGTCCGCCGACTCCCACCGGTCGGTGTCACCGGCGGCGTAACGGGAGCGGATGGCTTCGACGGCGGGGGCGGGCCGGGTCACGGTGCGGGCTCCTTCTTGCGGCGGCGTCTACTTCTACCAGACCGGAGCCGACCGGTGCTGTCCGCCCGCCGTGCGCGGTCCGCGCCGCCGGGCGAGGGTGGAGCCATGAGCGAGACGACGGTATTCATCGGCATGCTCGACGCGAGCCAGAGCACCCGGCAGGTCAGCGCCTCGACCCCGGGCGGCATCCCGGCGGTACGGGCCTGCGGCAGTCGCCGCGAGGCCGAGGAGTTCCTCGTCCAGCTCGGCCTCAGCGTCGACCTGGACGACGAGAGCCGGGTCCAGTGGGACGGGGACCTGGGCGTCTGGCCGGTCGGGCCGTAGCGCCCTGCCGACGTGCGACCGGTGGCACCCCGGGTGAGGCTGGGCCCATGACCGAGCACCCGGAGTCCGACAAGCCCGTCTACGTGGGCGCCTACGTCCCCGAGGACCGTGACCGCTATGTCCATGTCGTGCGCCCGGACGGCGACACGGTCCGATTGCTGTGCGCGAGCCAGGACCAGTTCGCGGCCTTCGTGGCGCGGGAGCGTCCCGGCACCGACCTGGCCGACCCCGCACAGGTGTACTGGGCCGACCATCCGGGCGAGTGGTCGGGGCGCTGAACCGGCCGGACGCCCCGACGTGCGGCTCGCGCCGCTTGGGGTGAGGCTGGCGGTATGGCAAGAAACGCCACGTACCCGGTCGAGATCGGCCCCCTGGTGACCGGCGACCGGCACCGCCACGTTCGCATCGAGCGCCCGGGCTCGCCGCCCGTGTGGGAGGCATGCGCCAGCGGCGCCGACCTCGTCGCCGCGCTGACCATGTTCCGGCCCGACCTCGATCTCACCGACGAGGCCCAGGTGCACTGGGTGGGCAGCCCGGGGCAGTGGCCGAAGGGCTGACGCGCCGGATCCGTCCGAGGTGCGCGCCGGGCCGTCCCGGGTCAGGGTGTAGCCATGGCGATACTCAGCGTTCACCCCGTCGAGATAAGCCCGCTGGTCCCGTGGGACCGCCACCGCCATGTGCGTATGCAGCGCATCGGCGGCGGCGATCCGCTCTGGGAGGCATGTTCCACCCAGAACGACCTCAGGGCCGCATTGAAACTGTTCCGGCCCGACGTGGACCTCAACGACCCGACCCAGGTGCACTGGGCCGGCGGCCACCCCGGCGAGTGGCCGGAGGACTGAACGGCCGCCGTCCGACATGCGGGCCGGCCGATCCCGGGGGAGGCTCAGGCCATGAGCGACGACCTCGATCTTGACCTCGGCCTGGACGACCTCGATGGCCTCGACGGCGACGACCGCGATGATCAGGACGCCGACGCCGACGCCGACGCCGACGCCGACGCCGACGCCGGCACCTGCGCCGTCTACGTCCTGGGCTACTGCCCCGACGAGCCTGCCCGGCAGATCCGTATCGTCCGCGCGGACGGCACCGTGGTCACCCGGTCCTGCGACAGCCAGCAGCGGTTCGAGGCCCTGGTCGAGGTGCACCGCCCCGGCATCGACCTCACCGACCCCGAACGCGTCTGCTGGGTGGACCACCCGGGCGAGTGGTCCGGCGCCGCGGGCTGAGCCGTACGGCCCTCAGTAGCGGTAGAAGCCGCGGCCGGACTTGCGGCCGAGGAGCCCCGCGTCGACCATCCGCTGGAGCAGCGGCGGGGCGGCGTAGAGGGGTTCCTTGTACTCGTGGTACATCGACTCGGCGATGGAGACGATGGTGTCCAGGCCGATCAGGTCGCACAGCCGGAGCGGGCCCATCGGGTGGGCGCAGCCGGCCTCCATGCCCTTGTCGATGTCCTCCGCGGTGGCCACGCCGGACTCGAACATCCGGACGGCCGAGAGCAGGTAGGGCACCAGCAGGGCGTTGACCACGAAGCCGGCCCGGTCGCGGGCCCGGATCGGGTCCTTGGCCAGCACCTCGCGGGTGAAGGCCTCGGCGCGGGTCACCGTCTCGGCCGAGGTGGTGAGCGTCGGGATGATCTCCACGAGCCGCTGCACCGGGGCCGGGTTGAAGAAGTGTATGCCGAGGACCTGCTCCGGGCGGGAGGTCGCCGAGGCCAGCTTCACGATCGGGATGGAGGAGGTGTTGGACGCCAGGATGGCGTCGGGCCGCTGCACCACCTGGTCGAGGGTCTGGAAGATCGCGCTCTTGACGTCCTCGCGCTCGGCCACCGCCTCGATGACCAGGTCGCGGTCGGCGAAGTCGGCCAGCTCGGTGGTGAAGGAGATCCGGGCCAGCGCCGCCTCGCGCTCCTCCTCGGTGAGCTTGCCGCGCTTGACGGCGGTGTCGAACGAGCCGGTGAGCCGGGTGCGGCCGAGCTCCAGGGCCTCGCCGCTCGCCTCGGAGACCTTGACGTCCAGTCCGGCCCGGGCGAAGACCTCGGCGATCCCCGACCCCATCAGCCCGCAGCCGACGACCCCTACCCGCGCGATGTCGCTCACTTCTCGTCCATTCGTCCGTGCCCGCTGACTGGTCAGCCCGCAGATCAACCGAGCCGACGTTACTCCGTCACGGCCCGCGTGTCCGAGGCCGCCGGTGCCGCCCGGTGATCAACAATGGCAGTCCGGCGCCACGAGAGGAGTCCACGGTGCCCCTGCGGACGCTCGAAGGAGAGGTCGCCCTGATCACCGGCGCGGGCCGGGGGATCGGACGGGAGATCGCGCTCGGCCTGGCCGAGGAAGGCATGCACCTGGGCGTGATCGGACGCCATCGCGAGACGCTGACGGACACTCTGCGGGCCTGCGTGAAGCAGGGTGTGAAATGCGTCGCAGTCGCGGCCGACGTCACCAGCCCCGGCGCGGTGCGGGAGGCGGTGCGCAGCGTGGAGCGGGACCTGGGCCCGGTCGGGCTGCTGGTCAACAACGCCGGCCAGATCGACCGCGCCGAGGTGCCGCTCTGGGAGGCGGACCCGCTGCAGTGGTGGTCGGTGGTGGAGACCAATCTGCGCGGGCCCTTCAATATGATGCGGGCCGTGCTGCCGGGGATGGTGGAGCGTCAGCGCGGCCGGGTGGTCAACCTCAACTCCGGCTTCGCGCTGCGCCCGGAGTGGCGCTATTCGGCGTACGCCACCTCCAAGGCGGCGCTGCTGCGGCTGAGCGACAACGTCGCCGGGCCGTTGCGCCCGCACGGGGTGACCGTGCTGGACATCAGCCCCGGCGCGGTGGCCACCGAGATGACGGCGGGCATGCCGATGTTCGCCGACATGCTGCACTGGGGCAGTATTCCGCTGCTGGTGTCGACCGTCGCCGACGCGGCGCGCGGCCGGCTGGACCTGCTGCACGGGCGCTTTCTGCACCTGGGCCAGGACAGCATCCCGGAACTGCTGGAGCAGGCGGGCCGGATCAGCGAGACCGACGCCCGGACGCTGCGGCTGCGCCCGTACAGCGAGGAGGACCCGCTCGGGCGGGTGCACAGTTGACCGCATAGCTGATTGCATGAATGTGCCTTCCTTCGTATAGTTATCCCGAAGCGGAGGAGGAGTCATGGCAGTCACGCCCACGAGTGCGCCCAGCACATCCCGGCCCGGCACGTTCCGGGCGGCGGTGGCGGGTGCGAGCGGCTACGCCGGGGGCGAGGTCCTGCGCATGCTGCTGAACCACCCGCGGATCGAGATCGGCGCCCTCACCGGCGGGTCCAACGCCGGCACCCGTCTCGGCGAGCTCCAGCCGCACCTGCTGCCGCTGGCCGACCGGGTCCTGGAGCCCACCGACGCCGAGACCCTCGCCGGCCACGACGTGGTCTTCCTCGGCCTGCCGCACGGTCAGTCCGCCGCCGTCGCCGCGCAGTTGGGCGAGGACGTGCTGATCGTCGACTGCGGCGCCGACTTCCGGCTGCACGACCCCGCCGAGTGGGAGAAGTTCTACGGCTCCCCGCACGCCGGCACCTGGCCGTACGGGCTGCCCGAACTGCCCGGCGCCCGGGACGCGCTCAAGGGCAGCAAGCGGATCGCCGTCCCCGGCTGCTACCCCACGGCCGTCACCCTCGCGCTGATCCCGGCCTACGCCGCCGGACTGGCCGAGCCCGAGGCGGTGGTGGTCGCGGCCTCCGGCACCTCCGGCGCCGGCAAGGCGGCCAAGACGCACCTGCTCGGCAGCGAGGTGATGGGCAGCATGAGTCCGTACGGCGTCGGCGGCGTGCACCGGCACACCCCCGAGATGACGCAGAACCTGTCGGCGGTGGCCGGCGAGCGGGTCGCCGTCTCGTTCACCCCCACTCTGGCGCCGATGTCCCGCGGCATCCTTGCCACCTGCAGCGTCAAAGCCCGCCCCGGCACCACCCGGCACAGCCTGCGCGCTGCCTACACCGCGGCGTACGCCGCCGAGCCCTTCGTCCACCTGCTGCCCGAGGGGCAGTGGCCCGCCACCTCCGCCGTCCTCGGCTCCAACCACGCGCTGGTCCAGGTCGCGCTGGACGAGAGCGTCGGACGCATCACCGTGATCAGCGCCATCGACAACCTCGCCAAGGGGACGGCCGGCGGCGCGGTCCAGAGCATGAACATCGCCCTCGGGCTGCCCGAGGAGCTCGGCCTTCCCCAGACTGGAGTCGCACCGTGACCAGCTCCACCACCCCCGGCACCGCCGCGACCGGCATCGGCGTCACCGCGGCGAAGGGCTTCCGCGCGGCCGGGATCACCGCGGGCATCAAGGCCTCCGGCACCCCCGACCTGGCCCTGGTCGTCAACGACGGGCCCACGCTCGATGCCGCCGGGGTCTTCACCTCCAACCGGGTCAAGGCCGCCCCCGTGCACTGGTCCGAGCAGGTCGTCAAGGGCGGCACCGTCTCCGCCGTCATCCTCAACTCCGGTGGCGCCAACGCCTGCACCGGACCGCTCGGCTTCCAGGACACCCACGCCACCGCGGAGCGCACCGCCGAGGTCCTCGGCCTCAACGCCGCCGAGGTCGCCGTCGCGTCCACCGGGCTGATCGGCGTCCGGCTGCCGATGGACAAGCTGCTCCCCGGCGTGGACACCGCCGCGGCGGCCCTCAGCGCGGACGGCGGCGAGGCCGCCGCCGTCGCCATCAAGACCACCGACACCGTCCACAAGACCGCAGTGGTCACCCACGCCGACGGCTGGACCGTGGGCGGCATGGCCAAGGGCGCCGGCATGCTCGCCCCGGGCCTGGCCACCATGCTGGTGGTGCTCACCACCGACGCCGTCGTGGACGCGCAGCGGCTGGACACCGCTCTGCGCGCGGCCACCCGTACCACCTTCGACCGCGTCGACTCCGACGGCTGCATGTCCACCAACGACACTGTGCTGCTGCTGGCCTCCGGGGCGAGCGGGGTGACGCCGGATCAGGCCGCGTTCGCGGAGGCGGTCCGGGCCGTCTGCGCCGATCTCGCGCTGCAGCTGGTCGGCGACGCCGAGGGCGCCAGCAAGGACATCCGCATCGACGTCGTCAACGCCGCCACCGAGACCGAGGCCGTCGACGTGGCGCGCACCATCGCCCGCAACAACCTGCTCAAGTGCGCCGTCCACGGCGAGGACCCCAACTGGGGCCGGGTGCTGTCCGCGATCGGCACCACCACCGCCGTCTTCGACCCCGACGCGCTGGACGTGGCCATCAACGGCGTCTGGGTGTGCAAGTCGGGCGGGGTGGGCGAGGACCGCGACCTGGTCAGCATGAAGGACCGTCAGGTCGTCATCACCGCTGACCTGCACGCCGGTGCGGCCGGCGCCACGGTCTGGACCAACGACCTCACCGCCGAGTACGTCCACGAGAACAGCGCCTACTCCAGCTGAAGGGGCCCGACGGCCGTGCAGATCGCACCCAAGGGCGAACAGGCCCGCAACAACACCGCGTTGCCCAAGGCGCTCACCCTCATCGAGGCGCTGCCCTGGCTGGAGCGCTTCCACGGCAAGACCGTGGTCATCAAGTTCGGCGGCAACGCCATGGTCGACGAGTCGCTGAAGGCGGCCTTCGCCCAGGACGTGGTCTTCCTGCGCTACGCCGGGCTGCGCCCGGTCATCGTGCACGGCGGCGGCCCGCAGATCAGCGCCCAGCTGGAGAAGCTGGGCATCGACTCGCACTTCACCGCCGGCCTGCGGGTCACCACCCCGGAGACCATGGACGTGGTCCGGATGGTGCTGTCCGGACAGGTCCAGCGCGAGCTGGTCGGCATGCTCAACGACCACGGCCCGTTCGCCGTCGGCATGACCGGCGAGGACGCCCACACCATGACCGCCGTCAAGCGCTACGCCGAGGTGGACGGCGCCCAGGTGGACATCGGCCTGGTCGGCGACATCGCCCATGTCGAGCCCGGCGCGGTCAACGCGCTGCTGGACAACGGCCGCATCCCCATCATCTCCTCGATCGCCCGCGGCGCCGACGGCCATGTCTACAACATCAACGCCGACACCGCCGCCGCCGCGATGGCGGTCGCGCTGAACGCCGAGATGCTGGTGGTGCTCACCGACGTCGAGGGCCTCTACGCCGACTGGCCGGCCAGCGACGACGTGATCAGCCAGCTCAGCGCCAACGAGCTGGAGAAGCTGCTGCCGACGCTGGCCAGCGGGATGCTGCCGAAGATGGAGGGCTGCCTGCGCGCCGTGCGCGAGGGCGTCGGCACCGCCCGCGTGCTCGACGGCAGGGTGCAGCACAGCCTGCTGCTGGAGATCTTCACCGACGAGGGCATCGGCACCATGGTCGTGCCCGACGACCCATCAGACACCGAAACCGTCATCACCGGGGGGCTCGCATGACCGCCAATCAGGAACTCACTCAGCGGTGGCAGCACACCCTGATGAACAACTTCGGCACCCCGCGCATCCCGCTGGTCCGCGGCGAGGGCGTGCACCTGTGGGACGCCGACGGCAAGCGCTACACCGACTTCCTCGGCGGCATCGCCGTCAACGCCCTCGGCACCGCCCACCCGGCGATCGTCGCGGCGGTCACCGAGCAGATCGGCACCCTCGGCCACATCTCCAACTTCTTCCTGGCCGAGCCCACCGTCCGGCTCGCCGAGCGGCTGGTCGCGCTCGCCGCCCACCCCCTGCCCGGACGCGTCTACTTCTCCAACTCCGGCGCCGAGGCCAACGAGGCGGCCTTCAAGATCGGACGGCTCACCGGGCGCACCCACATGGTTTCCGCCCACGGCGGCTTCCACGGCCGGACCATGGGCGCCCTGTCGCTCACCGCCCAGCCCGCCAAGCAGGACCCGTTCCGGCCGCTGCCGGGCGACGTCAGCCACGTCCCCTTCGGCGACGTCGAGGCGCTGCGCGCGGCCGTCTCCACCGACACCGCCCTGGTGATGCTGGAGCCGATCCAGGGCGAGAACGGCGTGGTGGTCCCGCCCGCCGACTACCTGGTCGCGGCCCGCGAGATCACCCGCGCCACCGGCACCCTGCTGGTCCTGGACGAGATCCAGACGGGCATCGGACGCACCGGGCACTGGTTCGCCCACCAGGCCTTCGAGGGCGTCGACCCGGACATCGTCACCCTCGCCAAGGGCATCGGCGGCGGCCTGCCCCTCGGCGCCACGCTGGCCTTCGGCGATGCGGCGGAACTGCTGCACCCGGGCCACCACGGCTCGACCTTCTCCGGCAACCCGGTGGTCTGCGCCGCTGCCAACGCGGTCCTCGACACCATCGAGGCCGAGGGGCTGCTGGACCAGGTCACCAAGGTGGGGGAGCGGCTGCGCAACGGCATCGAGGCCATAGGCGATCCGCTGGTGGACCACGTCCGGGGCGCGGGGCTGCTGCTCGGCATCGTCCTCGACCGGCCGGTCTCCGCCCAGATCCAGGCCGCCGCCCAGCGGGCCGGCTTCCTGGTCAACGCCGCCGTACCGGACACCGTCCGGCTGGCCCCGCCGCTGATCCTCACCGAGCGCGACGCGGACACCTTCCTCGCCGTGCTCCCCGGCATCCTGCGCTCCGTACGAGAGGCTGACTGACCCATGGCCGAAGACGTCCAGCCCGACCAGGCCGCCACGGGGCCGGTGTCCCAGCTTCCGCAGACGCGGACCGCCCGGCACCGGCGCATCGTGGACCTGCTGACCCGTCAGCCCATCCGCTCGCAGAGCCAGTTGGCGAAGCTGCTCGCGGACGACGGCCTCGCGGTCACCCAGGCCACGCTCTCCCGCGACCTGGACGAGCTGGGCGCGGTCAAGATCCGCAACCAGTACGGCACTCTGGTCTACGCCGTCCCCGCCGAGGGCGGCGACCGCACCCCGCAGGCCGCCGGCGGCGAGTTCGGCAACGAGGGCCGGCTGGCCCGGCTGGCCTCCGAACTCATGGTCTCCGCCACCGCCTCCGGCAACCTGGTGGTGGTGCGCACCCCGCCCGGCGCCGCCCAGTTCCTGGCCTCCGCCATCGACCAGTCCGGCATCCACGAGATCATCGGCACCATCGCCGGCGACGACACCGTCCTCCTCATCTCCCGCGACCCCTCCGGCGGCAACGCCCTCGCCGACCGCCTCCTGGAGCTGGCCCAGTCCTGACGGGCAGCAGGGCAACGGGCTAGCCTGAGGCGGAGCACTCAACGCATCACGTTTTGACAACGCGTCAAAAATCGCCAGCTCAACAAGGGACCTCTCCGCGCAGGCGGGCCGGCGGCGGCGCCATGGTCGCCCGCATGCTGGACCTGGGCGAGTCCTGACCGGGCGCGGCCAGCTCCGTCCGTTCGACCGATGAGTTATGTGTCGCCGCGTCGTCTTTCTACGTGAGCGTCCCGCTTCCGCGTCCGTGCGGGTCAGGGACGTGATGACGACAAGGAGCGGTGCAGACCATGGACCAGGAGAAGGTGAGTGCCACCCTGACGGTGGCAGCGCCGGCCGCGAAGGTGTTCGCGGTGCTGGCGGACCCGGTGAGGCATGCTGCGATCGACGGCACCGGGTGGGTCTCGGGAGCGGTCGACAGGGCGTCGTTGACCGATGCCGGCCAGATTTTCCGCATGCGCATGCATTTCGCCGGCTATCCGGACCGTGACTCTGACTACGAGACAGTCAACAAGGTCCAGGTGTTCGACCCGCCGCGCGCCATCGGCTGGCTGACGGGGCATGACAGGGGCGACGGAGATCTGGAGTTCGGCGGTTGGGTTTGGCGCTACGACCTGCTGCCGCTGGCTCCGTCCGAGACCGAGGTCACCCTTGGCTACGACTGGTCGGCGGTGCCGCAGCACATCCGGGACCGCGGCATCAGGTTCCCCCCGTTCGGCCCGGAGCATCTGATCAACTCGCTGCACCACCTGGCCCGCCTTGTCTCCGACAGGTGATTCGCGGCCCCGGTTGCAGGATGCCCGAGTCGGCGGTGCCGGTCACGACCTACCGGTCCTGCGATTCGAGGCCTGAGGCCAACGGTCCTGCTGGGCAGGAGTCTTGACAGTGGGTCGGCGGTGCCCGACGCTCCGTAGTGCGCGGTGACGGGTGCCTGACAGGTGGCCGACAGTCGAAGGGACCGCAGATGGTTGCTTCTCCCGCCGCCCCGGCCGCTTCGCGACCCACCCTCGCGGAAGTGGCACAGCGGGCGGGGGTTTCCACGGCCACGGCCTCCCGGGTGCTGAACCGGTCCGCGCCGGTGAGCGAGGACGCGCTTGCGCGGGTGGAGTTGGCGGTGCGGGAGCTGGGGTATGTGCGCCAGCGGGCACCGAGCGTCGGGGCGCGGGAGACCGGGGCCCTCGCCGTGGTGGTCTTCGAGGACATGATCCACTACTGGTCGGACGTCTTCTACTCACGGCTGCTGGTCGGCGTCGAGCGCGCGCTCGCCCACGGCGAGCAGGAGCTGGTGGTGCTGACCGCGTCCCGGCGGGCCCGGCGGCCCTCGCTGCTCCGCTATCTGTGCGGGGGCCATGTGGACGGGGTGCTGCTGGTGGGTCCGCGTGGCGACGACTCGCTTCCGCAGCTGATCCGGGCCGCCGGCGTGCCGGTGGTGTCGCTGGGGCGTCCGATGGCCCCGGGGGATCTGCCCTATGTGGACGCGGACAACCTCGGCGGCGCGGCCGGAGCGGTGGACCACCTGCTGCGTTCCGGCCGGCGCACCGTGGCCACCATCGCCGGGCCGCCGGACATGTCGGTCGGCGCGGACCGGCTGCGCGGCTACGTCCGCGCGGTGCGTGAGGCCGACGGGCCGGGACGGGAGACGGTGGCCTACGGGGACTTCACCGTCGCCTCGGGGGAGCACGCCATGATCCGCCTGTTGGAGCTGCGCCCCGGGTTGGACGCGGTCTTCGCCGCCTCGGACCTGATGGCCGCGGGGGCGCTGCGGGTCCTGCAGCGGCTGCGGATCCGGGTGCCGGAGCAGGTCGCCCTGGTGGGATTCGACGACGACGCGGTCGCCTGCCGGATCCGGCCGCTGCTGACCACGGTTCGGCAGCCGGTGGAGGAGATGGGGGCGCGGGCCGTCGCGGAACTGCTGGGGCGGGCCGAGGGGCAGGTCGTGATGGAGACGACGCTGGTGCTGCGCGAGTCGGCTTGACCCTCCGCCGATGTAGCTTTCATGCCCGGCGGACGGTCCGGTGCTGGTGTCAGGCGAAGCGCTTGCATGTCCTATAGGTCGGATTGACGCACCGTCAGCCGACTGCGTTCATGGGCGGGCCACCCGAGCACATCCCAAGGAGCCGCCCGATGCGCCACCACCGCACCAAGGCCAGATCCATGCTCACCGTGCTGACCTCCGCCGCTGCCGTGGCTGCGGTCGGCCTGCTGCCGGGAGCGCTCCCGGCCCGGACGGAGGCCGTCACCGCTGCGGCCACCAGCCAGGCGTACAGCTGGAACAACGTGCAGATCGGCGGCGGCGGCTTCGTCCCCGGCATCGTCTTCAACGAGGGCCGCTCCGGGCTGGTGTACGCGCGCACCGATGTCGGCGGCGCCTATCGGCAGGACCCGGCGACCGGGAAGTGGATCCCGCTGCTGGACTCGGTCGGCTGGAGCGACTGGAACCTCAGCGGCGTGGCCAGTCTGGCCACCGACGCCGCCGACCCCAACCGGGTCTACCTGGCCGCGGGCAGCTACACCAACAGCTGGGACCCCGACAACGGCGCCGTCCTGCGCTCCGACGACCAGGGCGCCACCTGGCAGCGCACAGTGCTGCCGTTCAAGGTCGGCGGCAACATGCCGGGACGCGGCATGGGCGAGCGCCTGGCCATCGACCCCAACAACGACAAGGTGCTGTACTTCGGCGCGGAGAGCGGCAACGGCCTGTGGCGCAGCGCCGACTACGGCGTGACCTGGGCCAAGGTCGGCGCCTTCCCCGACACCGGGCCCTACGCGCCCCTTCCCAGCGACACCACCGGCTACCAGAGCGACCCCGAGGGCGTGCTCTGGGAGGTCTTCGACAAGGGCAGCGGCACCGTCGGCGGGGTGACGAAGACCGTGTACGTCGGCGTCGCCGACAAGGCGCACAGCATCTACCGCTCCGACGACGGCGGCTCCACCTGGACGGCCGTCACCGGGCAGCCGACCGGCATGATCCCGCACAAGGCGGTGCTGGACGCCTCCGGCGGCAACCTCTTCATCACCTACAGCGACACCGGCGGCCCGTACGACGGCGCGCACGGTGACGTCTGGAAGTACGCCACCGGTACCGGGACCTGGTCCAACGTCAGCCCGGTCCCGTCCACGGACACCAGCAACGACTACTTCGGCTACAGCGGCCTGACCGTGGACCGGGAGCACCCGGGCACGCTGATGGTCACCGCCTACAGCTCGTGGTGGCCGGACACCCAGATCTGGCGCAGCACCGACAGCGGCGCGACCTGGAAGCCGTTCTGGGCCTACACCAGTTACCCGACCCGGGTCGACCAGTACACCATCGACCTGACCCCGGTGCCCTGGCTGACCATGAACGCCAACCCCTCGCCGCCCGAGGAGGCCCCCAAACTCGGCTGGATGACCGAGTCGCTGGCCATCGACCCGTTCAACTCCAACCGGATGATGTACGGGACCGGGGCCACCCTGTTCGGCAGCTCCGACCTGACCGACTTCGACGCCGGGAAGAAGATCACCATCGCCCCGGTGGTCCAGGGCCTGGAGGAGACCGCCGTCAACGGGCTGATCAGCCCGCCGACCGAGCTCCGCTGCTCAGCGCTCTCGGCGACCTCAGCGGCTTCCGGCACACGGACGTCACCGCCGTCCCGGCCAGGACCTTCTCCTCGCCGAGCTTCACCAGCTCCACCGGGATCGACTACGCCGAGACCAGTCCGAGCGTGGCCATGCGGGTCGGTGACACCGCGTCAGGTTCGACGGAGAAGCACATCGGCTACTCCACCGACGACGGCGCGGACTGGTTCGCGGCCTCCTCCGAACCCAGCGGGGTGACCGGCGGCGGCACCGTGGCGCTGGCCGCGGACGGCAGCGCGACGGTGTGGAGCCCGGCCGGGACCGGGGTCTACCACGCGACCGGCTACGGCAACACATGGAGCGCTTCGACAGGCATCCCGGCGGGAGCGTCCGTGGCCTCCGACCGCTCCGATCCCAAGACCTTCTACGGCTACTCGGGCGGGACCTTCTACGTCAGCACCGACGCCGGGGCCACCTTCACCGCCACCGCGGCGACCGGGCTGCCGAGCGCGGGCAACGTCCGCTTCAAGGCCCTGCCGGGGGCCAAGGGTGATGTGTGGTTCGCCGGCGGCCAGAGCGCGGGTACCTACGGCCTCTGGCACTCGACCAACGGCGGCGCGAGCTTCACCCGGGTCGCCGCCGTGGGCCAGGCCGACAGCATCGGCTTCGGCAAGGCGGCCCCGGGCAGCAGCTATCCCGCGCTGTACAGCAGTGCGCAGGTCGGCGGCGTCCGCGGGATCTTCCGGTCGGACGACGCCGGAGTGTCCTGGGTGCGGATCAACGACGCCCAGCACCAGTGGGGTTGGACCGGCGCGGCGATCACCGGCGACATGCGGACCTACGGCCGGGTGTATGTGAGCAGCAACGGGCGGGGAATCCTGTACGGCGACATCGCCGGAGGCACCTCCACCCCGACGCCGACTCCCACGCCGACGCCCACCCCCACACCCACGCCGACGCCCACCCCCACCCCGACCGCCACCGCCTCGGCCGGCGCCTGTGAGGTCGACTACACCCTCAGCAGCCAGTGGAGCGGCGGCTTCGGCGCCAGTGTCACGCTGCTGAACCACGGCACCAGCGCCGTCAACGGCTGGACCGTGGCCTGGACCTTCCCGGACGGGCAGAAGATCACCCAGCTCTGGAACGGCTCCTACACACAGACCGGCTCTGCCGTCACGGTGACCAACCTCTCCTACAACGCGACGATCGCCGTAGGCGGCTCGGTCTCCTTCGGCTTCAACGGGAGCTGGATCACGGCAGACGACCCACCGGCCGCAGCCACCCTCAACGGCACCGCCTGCACCGTCAAGTCGTCATAACCGCAGGTGGGGGCCGCCGCGGCGGCCCCCACCCCGCGTCGTGCAGCCCATCCCGGGCGGTGCGATCCACCGGAATCGCCGAGAAAGGCCGAGATTCGCCGTCTTGTGACCGACGGACGCCCCCGAAGGGCGGCGTCTGTGGGCACAATCAGCGTCCACGGCTGTTGCGAACGCCACTCCAGTGACAGAAGGTTTGTACGCTTGGTGGCCGGGGACCAGGGCGCAGCCGTGATTCACCGACGCCCCGACCGAAGGGCCGAAATGCCTGTTCACGTGAGCAGACCCGCAGTCGTCTTCCCCCCGTACGAGGTGGAGCTCGACGAGATCCTCGCCGACATCCGGACCCACCATGCCGACCACGCGGAGCTGCGGCGGATCCTGCGCGTCGTCGGTCGCACGGGTGTCCGCAGCCGTCGCTTCACACGGCCGCTGGACGAGGTCGGCAGGCGCGAGTCCATGGAAGAGCGGAACCGGCGCACCTTCGCGGACGTCTGCACGCTCGGCGCCGAGGCGGCCCGCGCGGTGCTGGACCGGCAGGGGCTCGAGCCCGGCCAGGTGGACTGTGTCGTGACCAGCCACAGCACCGGGATCGCCATCCCCGGCCTGGATGTGCACCTGCTGAACACCCTGGGGCTGCGCCCGGATGTCCGACGCATACCGATGTCCCAGCTCGGCTGCACGGGCGGCGCCATGGCACTGGTCCGCGCGGTCGACCATGTGCGGGCCCATCCGGGCAGCAGGGTGCTGCTGGTGGTCGCCGAGGCGCTCAGCACGGTCTACCAGCACTCCGACGACACCATCGAAGCCATGATCTACAAGGTGCTGTTCGGCGACTCCGGCGGAGCCGTCCTGGTCAGCGACGCCCCTCTGGGTGAGGGCCTGGCGATCGAGGACACCTGGGAGTACGCCCTGCCCGACACCACCGAGCGCTACCGGCTTCGGGTCGACGAGACCGGCCAGCACTTCGACTCCACCTCGGAGGCGTTGAAGTCCATGGGCGAGCTGGTTCCTCCGCTGCTCGACTGGTACCGGCGCTCGGCGGGGCGGGACACCCCCGACTTCTGGGTGGCGCACACCGGAGGGCCGCGCATCCTCAACGATCTGGAGGACGGCGTCGGCTGCGACCGCAAGCTGCTGCAGCACTCCTGGGACAGTCTGCACGAGCGCGGCAACCTCGGCGGGGTGGCCGTTCTCGACGTGCTCGACCGGCTCTATGCGACTCCGCCCGGACCGGGCGCCTCCGGTGTGCTGATCGGCCTCGGGCCCGGTTTCACCGCTGCGGCCTGCCGCGCCGTCTGGCACATCGGCTGAACCGGACCACCCTTCCGGTCCCCGATGCGTTTGATTTTCATACGGCGTCATGCATAATTATTCTAGGCAATGCATGGCGCTGAGGGGACTACAACCATGAGTAACAACGACAACGTACGGCTCTGGGGAGCCCGCTTCGCCGACGGCCCGTCCGAGGCGCTGGCGGCGCTGAGCGCCTCCGTGCACTTCGACTGGCGGCTCGCGCCCTACGACATCGCCGGCTCCCGGGCCCACGCCAAGGTGCTGCACCGGGCCGGGCACCTCAGCGCTGACGAACTCCAGCGGATGCTGGACGGGTTGGAGACACTGCTGGCCGACGTCCGGTCAGGAGCCTTCACCGGGACGGTCGCCGACGAGGACGTGCACAGCGCGCTGGAGCGGGGCCTGCTGGAGCGGCTCGGCCCCGACCTGGGCGGCAAGCTCCGCGCCGGGCGCTCCCGCAACGACCAGATCGCCACCCTGGGACGGATGTTCCTGCGGGACCACGCCCGGATCATCGGCGGACTGCTGGTGGACCTCCAGGAGGCCCTGGTCGGGCTGGCCGAGGCGCACCCCAACACGGCGATGCCGGGCCGGACCCACCTCCAGCATGCGCAGCCGGTGCTGTTCGCCCACCATGTCCTGGCCCACGTCCAGGCGTTGGGACGGGACGCGGAGCGGCTGCGGCAGTGGGACACCCGAACTGCCGTGTCCGCCTACGGCTCGGGCGCGCTGGCCGGATCCTCGCTCGGTCTCGACCCGCAGTTCGTCGCGGCCGAGCTGGGCTTCGAGGGCGGCAGCGCCGCCAACTCCATCGACGGCACGGCCTCGCGCGACTACGTCGCCGAGTTCGCCTTCGTGACCGCGATGATCGGCATCAACCTCTCCCGGATCGCGGAGGAGGTGATCATCTGGAACACCCGCGAGTTCGGCTTCATCACGCTGCACGACGCGTTCTCCACCGGTTCCTCGATCATGCCGCAGAAGAAGAACCCGGACATCGCGGAGCTGGCGCGCGGCAAGTCGGGCCGGCTGATCGGCAACCTGACGGGTCTGCTGGCCACCCTCAAGGCGCTGCCGCTGGCCTACAACCGGGACCTCCAGGAGGACAAGGAGCCGGTCTTCGACTCCTGCGACACCCTGGAGGTGCTGCTGCCGGCCTTCACCGGGATGATGGCGACCCTCACCGTCCATGACGAGCGCCTGGAGGAGCTGGCCCCGGCCGGGTTCTCGCTCGCCACCGACATCGCCGAGTGGCTGGTCAAGCAGGGCACGCCGTTCCGGGTCGCGCACGAGGTGGCCGGCGCCTGCGTGAAGTTCTGCGAGTCGCGCGGTCTTGAGCTGTCGGATCTGACGGACGAACAGTTCGCGGAGATCTCACCGACGTTGACGCCCGAGGTGCGCGAGGTGCTGACGGTCCACGGCGCGATCGCCTCCCGCGACGGACGCGGTGGCACGGCGCCGTCGGCGGTGGCGGTGCAACTCGCCGAGATCAAGGCGGATCTGGCGACCCAGCAGGAGTGGGCCGGCGCCGCGCGCTGATCCCCGGCCGGTCAGGCCGCCTTGGGAAGTTCCTCGGCGGCGGCCGCAGCGGCCGCCGCCCGGTTCGCCAGCGCCTTGGCCTTGGTGGCGTACATGTCGACGTACTCCTGGCCGGACAGGTCCAGGATCGCCGAGACGATCTCGTCCGTCACCGCGCGCAGCACATAGCGGTCCTCGCCCAGGCCCTCGTAGCGGGAGAAGTCCAGCGGCGGCCCGAAACGCACCTCGGGGCGCGGGCCCAGGCGCCAGCCGGTCCGGCCGTTGGGCTGGACCCGGTCGGTGCCGACCAGGCCCACCGGGATCACCGGGACACCGCTGGCCAGCGCCAGCCGGGCGACCCCGGTCCGGCCGCGGTGCAGCCGGCCGTCGGGGGAGCGGGTGCCCTCCGGGTAGATCCCGAACAGCTTGCCCTCGCGCAGGGTCCGCAGACCGGTGTCGATCGCCGCCACCGAGGCGCGTCCGCCGCTGCGGTCCACCGGCACGGCCCCGGCGCCGGTGAAGAACCAGGCCATCAGCCGCCCCTTGAGGCCGGTCCCGGTGAAGTACTCGGCCTTGGCCACGTAGTGGACCTGCTGCGGGGCGAGCAGCGGCACGAACACCGAGTCGCAGAACGACAGGTGGTTCGGCGCGATGATCGCGGCCCCACGGGCGGGGACGTGCTCCAGGCCGCTGATGCGGGGCCGGTAGAGCACGCGTACCAGTGGCCCGATCAGGATCCATTTGAGCAGCCAGTAGAACACCACAGTCCTCCAGGGGGCGGGCGTCGCGGAATGGTGACGACGCTATCGGTTCCGGGTTACCGGGAGAAACGCCCTGGGGCGTGGGCTCCGTTACATTCTGTCGATCCGTCGGTTACCGGCCGCACCGTCCGTACCGCCGGATGGCGGATCACCCGTGCGGGTGGATCGCGCCAGGACGCGGATCCGGAGGGCGACGTTCCGGCGTCGGTGCTGACGATCCACCGGAAGCCGACCCGGGAGCGCCGATGCCGCCGACCGCAGCCGACCCCGCACTGCGCGAGTCCTTCCTGGCCCTGCTCCGCAGCCTCGCCGCCGCGCACGGACTCGACGCCGAGGAGCTGGAGCAGCAGGTGTGGCTGCGCGCCGCGGCCGAGCGGCCCCGGTCCGATCCGCGGTCGCGGCTGCGGGCGCTGACGGTCCAGGAGTTCCGCCGCGCGCGGGAGGAGGCGCGCGGCCGCGCCAGGGAGCTGGAGGCGGTGGCGCGGCTGGCGGCGGCCCGTACGGCGGCCGAGGCGGCCTCGCCCGAGCAGCGGGCCCTGGGCGCCGAGGAGGCCCGCGAACTGCGGGCGGCAATCGCCCGGCTGCCCGCGCGCTGTCCGGCGCTGCTGGCGGCGCTGCTGGAACTGCCGCCGATGAGCTACCGGGAGCTGGCCGAGGAGCTCGCGATGCCGCGCGGCAGCATCGGACCCACCCGCTCGCGCTGTCTGGCCTGCCTGCGCCGGCTGCTGCTCGGTCAGCAGACGGCCGACCAGTGAACGATTCTGCCGGGAAATCGATGATTGAGAGGGGTGAAGGTATGGGTAGTGGGCTTTAAACGTACGCCCGGTCCCGACGTCACCCGTCGGGACCGACCCACCTCCGGTCAGGGCAACCCGGTCGCATCCCCTCATCCTCGCGGCCGGGGTACACAAGAAAGGGAGGAATGCGCGCATGGGCATGAGCGTGACCACCTCGATCGCCACCGAGGAAGAGGCAGAGCGGATCCTCAAGCTCCAGTACCTCTGCTACCAGAGCGAGGCCGAACTCTACGGGGACTGGGCCATCGAGCCCCTGACCCAGACGCTGGACAGCCTGCGGACCGAGCTGAAGGAACGTCATGTGCTGGTCGCCCGTCTCGGCGACGAGGTGGTCGGCAGCGTCCGCGGCTGGGTGGACAGCGACGGGGTGGGCCGGATAGGCCGCCTCTGCGTGCACCCCCGGATGCAGCGGCACGGCCTGGGCACCCGGCTGATCAGCGGCATGGAGCAGCTGCTCGCCTCGGGCGACCGGCCGGTGCAGAGCTACCGGCTGTTCACCGGGCACCGCAGCATCGGCAACATCCGGCTCTACCAGCGGCTGGGCTACCGTCAGACGCAGGTGGAGGAGGTGACCCGCAGCCTCAGCTTCATAGGCCTGGAGAAGCCGGCCGCCCAGCCCGTCACCGAACTCGCAGCCACGGCCTGACCCCACGTCGCCTCCGCCCGGTGTGACCTTTCCGCCGGGCGGGGGCGATTCGGCTGTCCGGCGCCGCCGTGCCACCGGCCCGCCACGCCGAAAGGGTGACGGCGGCCCCCTTCCTGGAGCATGATCGTTCCATCAGCCCCGTCGATGAGGGGCTACAGGCAGGAGCCCGGTGATGACGTCCACCTTTCCCGAAATCTCGATCAGTACCGATCGACTGGTGCTGCGAGCCTTCGAACCGGAGGACGTTGCGGCCCTGACCGACCTGATGAGCGACGAGCTGGTGCGCACCTGGACGACCGTTCCGCTCTCCTACACCGAGCAGGACGCCAGGAACTGGATCGCGCTCGGGGCCCCTGCCGAACGCACCCAGGGACGCGGCATCGTGCTGGGCGTCCATGAGTTCCTCACCCAGCGCCTGGTCGGCTCGGTCCGGCTGCGCCGCACCGACTGGCGGCTGCGGGCGTCCGAGGCGACCGTGGTCACCGGCCCCTGGGCCCGGGGCGAGGGCTACGCCGGGGAGGCGCTGCTCGGTGTCGCCCACTGGCTGTTCGAGGACCAGAAGTTCGAGCGCCTCGAACTGCGCACCGCGGCCGGCAACACCGCCGCGCAGCAGGTCGCCCAGAAGATCGGCTGCATCAGCGAGGGCGTGCTCCGCAACGCCTGGATCGTCCGCGACGGGGAAGGCGCCGGGCGGACCCGCAGCGATCTGATCGTCTGGAGCCTGCTGCCGGAGGACCTGGACGGGGCTACCGAGGAGGACGACCCGAACTGGTGACTCCGCACCGCTGATCAGAACGACTACGCTGCACGCGGCACACCACCGCACCGTAAGCATCCGAGGGGGACCGGCCGCAATGGCTGACCGGGTCACAGTGATCGGCTGGGACGGCTCACCGCTCTCCCAGGCCG